>NZ_RDTE01000003.1:1230125-2460250 GCF_004125265.1 Streptomyces lydicus | reverse complement strand
GCCGCCCTCTCCTTCCTCCTCATGGCGGCCATCCTCGCCATGGTCACCCTCTACATCCGCAAGTCCGGGACGGAGGACCTGGTCTGATGGCCGTCCACGAGACCACCGAAGCCGCCGCGGCCCGCACCCCGAACCGGGGCCTGCGCTGGCTGCGCCGCAACATCATCGCGATCGCGGGCCTGTGCACGCTGGGCTATCTGATCCTGCCCAACATCGTGGTGATGGTCTTCTCCTTCAACAAGCCCAACGGCCGCTTCAACTACCAGTGGCAGCGCTTCTCCACGGACGCCTGGAGCGATCCGTGCGGCGTCGCCGACCTGTGCGGCTCGCTCGGCCTGAGCCTGCAGATCGCGCTCTGGGCCACCGTCGGCGCGACCGTTCTCGGCACCATGATCGCTTTTGCGCTGGCCCGCTACCGCTTCCGCGCCCGCTCCGGCGTCAACACCCTGATCTTCCTGCCGATGGCGATGCCCGAGGTCGTCATGGCCGCCTCGCTGGCGACCCTCTTCCTCAACATGGGCATCCAGTTCGGCTTCTGGACGATCCTCATCGCGCATATCATGTTCTGCCTGAGCTTCGTCGTCACCGCCGTCAAGGCCCGGGTGATGAGCATGGACCCGCGACTGGAGCAGGCCGCCCAGGACCTCTACGCCTCACCCGTCCAGACCTTCCTGCGGGTGACGCTGCCGATCGCCGCACCCGGCATCGCGGCCGGTGCCCTGCTGTCCTTCGCCCTGTCCTTCGACGACTTCATCATCACCAACTTCAACGCCGGCTCCACCGTGACCTTCCCGATGTTCGTCTGGGGATCGGCACAGCGGGGCACTCCCGTTCAGATCAATGTCATCGGCACCGCGATGTTCCTGGTCGCCGTGTTGTGTGTAGTCATGGGCCAGCTGGCCGGGGCCCGCCGCAAGAGGAGCAAAAGGAGCTGAGAACCATGGCACGAGCTGCCATGACCCCGTCCGCCGCGCATGCGCTCGCGGACGCCGAACCCACCCCCTTCTGGCTGGCCGACAAGGACCGCCCGGCCGCCCGGCCCGCCCTCGTCGGCGACGAGACCTGCGATCTGCTCGTCGTCGGCGGCGGCTACTCGGGGCTGTGGACCGCACTGATCGCCAAGGAGCGCGACCCCGAGCGCGATGTCGTCCTCATCGAAGGCGCCGAGATCGGCTGGGCGGCCTCCGGACGCAACGGCGGCTTCTGCGCCGCCTCCCTCACCCACGGCCTCGGCAACGGCCTGGCCCGCTGGCCGAACGAACTGGCCACCCTCGAAGAGCTCGGCATCCGCAACCTCGACGCCATCGGGGAGGCCGTCGCCCGCTACGACATCGACTGCGCCTTCGAGCGCACCGGCGAGATCGACATCGCCACCGAGCCCCACCAGATCGCCGAACTGGAGGAGTTCGCCGAGGATGCCGCGGGCCTCGGGCTCGACCGGCACACCTTCCTAGACCAGGACGCCTTGCGCGCCCAGGTCGACTCGCCGACCTTCCTCGCCGGTCTGTGGGACCGCGACGGCGTTGCGATGGTCAACCCGGCCCGCCTCGCCTGGGGCCTGAAGCAGGCCTGCCTGGGGCTCGGCGTCCGCATCTACGAGCGCACCCGGGCCACCGACCTCGCCTCCGAAGGCCTGGGCATGGCCGTCCGTACGCCCTACGGCCGGGTCTTCGCCCGCCATGTGGCGCTGGGCACCAACGCCTTCCCGTCGCTGGTCAAGCGGGTCCGCCCGTACATCGTCCCGGTCTACGACCACGCCCTGATGACCGAGCCGCTGACCGGTGAACAGCTCGCGGCCATCGGCTGGAAGAACCGCCAGGGCCTCTCGGACTCCAACAACCACTTCCACTACTTCCGCATCACCGAGGACAACCGCATCCTGTGGGGCGGTTACGACATCGTCTACCGCTACGGCGGCGGCATCCGTGCCGAATTCGACCACCACCCCGCCACGTACGAGAAGCTCGCCCGGCACTTCTTCCGCTGCTTCCCGCAGCTGGAGGGGCTGCGCTTCACCCACAGCTGGGGCGGCGCCATCGACACCTGCTCCCGCTTCTCGGCCTTCTTCGGCACCGCCCACGCCGGCCGGGTCGCCTACGCCGCCGGCTACACCGGCCTCGGCGTGGGCGCCACCCGCTTCGGTGCCGAGGTGATGCTCGATCTGCTCTCCGGTGAGCGCACCGAGCGCACGGAGCTGGAGATGGTCCGCAGCAAGCCGCTGCCGTTCCCGCCCGAGCCGCTGCGCTGGGCCGGCATCGGGATCACCCAGTGGTCGATGACCCGGGCCGACACCCATGGCGGACGCCGCAACCTGTGGCTGAAGGCCATGGACAAGGTGGGGCTGGGCTTCGACAGCTGACGGGCGGCGGGGCGGGTGACGACGGGACCCGGCAGCTGACGCCCCACGAGGGGCGGGCGACGATGCGTTGCCCGCCCCTTGCGCGTCCCCTGCATGCCCGTTGTGCGGCCTTTGCGTGGCCCTTGCGTGGCCCTTGGGCGGCCCTGTGTGGACGGCCGGACGGTATGCCACGGCCGGGGTCAGGGGCCGTCCGGCCCCGCCCCGTCGGACGCCTCCCGGCGCACCGCCCGGCCCCCGCCACCGTCCCACCGGTCACACACCGCACACCACCCGGCGAGCAGCACCCCGGCCAGACACCAGCTGCCGAGGACGTCCAGCGGCCAGTGATAGCCCTGGCGCACCAGGCCGATGCCGACGCCCACATTGAGCAGGGGGACGACCACGGTGACGACGATGGCCGTGACCGACGCTGAGGGCGTAGACGTAGACGCGGACGTGGCCGCCGTAGGGTGCGGACGGGCGGCGGCCGCGCCGTCGCCGGCCCGCTTCCCCCGCAGGCCGCGGAGCAGCAACAGCCCGGCCACGCCGTACGCCACGGCCGCCGTGGCGCCATGGCCCGACGGATAGAAGGCGGGCGCGGCGCCGGCCATCTGCGGTGGGCCCGGCCGGGCGAGCCACAGCTTGAGCGGGACGACCAGTGCGGGCACCGCGGCCAGTGCGAGGCCGGCGGCGAGCGGCGGCAGCCACCAGCGCACCGGAGCAGGGTCGCTGGCGGTGCCCACGCCGCCCGCGCCGCCCACGCACCCCTCGCCGCTCTCGATGCCCCTGACGCCCTGCTGCCTGCCCGGCCACCCCGTCCACCCCGCCCACACCATGACCACCGACAGCACCGGCAGTGCCACGGCCGTATTGCCGAGATCGGCGAAGAACTCGGCGAGCCCGGCGGGGATGCTCCCGCCGGCAACGACGCGGCCGAGCCGTTCATCGAGGGTGCGCAGCGGGCCGTGACCGGCCACCTGCCAGGTGAGCACGGCGAAGAGCACGGCGCTGAGCAGACCGGCCGCCAGCGGCGAGAGGTGCGGGGAGCCGCGGCCCGACGGGTCCGCGGAGCGAAAAAAAGTCGGCCGCCTCGGAACAGGGGGGGTGGTTCCGAGGCGGCCGCGCTGACCGGTGTCCCGCGCGCCCCGGGGGGTATGGGGCGGGCGGACATCCGATCGGTGAGGATTCCCGGAACCCCCTTTGCCAGGGGCCCCGGTGTTGTGCGCGAGGGCACGGCCTGATCGGAACCGGGGAAGTGCCGACCGGGCGTCGCCCGCAGTCCCCTGCGAGCGGGGTGTTTCTCTCATCTGCAGAAACCGTACGGCACCGCGAGCACCCCCGACAGTGGCATTACCCGGCCGCCATCGGCCCCGCACATCTTCTTCACGCCATGCCTCCAGTTACACGCGTCCGCACGGAAATGAACAGAGAAATGGGCACAGAACGGGGTGCGTGCGGGGGGGCGTGCACGGGGTGCGTGCACGGGGTGGGAAGCGGGCCGCGGCCCGGCGCGTCAGCGGGTGCCGAGGACAACCGCCCACCACGGCGCACCACATCGCATCACGGCACTCCACAGCGCGGGCCTTCCCGCCGGACGAACGGGTACGGCCCGGGACACGGGAGAAGCCGTGTCCCGGGCCGTACCGGGGTTCGTGCCGCCCCCGTGGTGTCCGTGGGCGTGTGTGCGTGCCGCTCAGAGCGAGGCGAAGGCGCCTTCGAGGATGTCCAGACCCTCGCCCAGCAGGTCCTCACCGATGACCAGCGGCGGCAGGAAGCGCAGCACATTGCCGTACGTACCGGTCGTCAGGACGAGCAGGCCCTCCTGGTGGCAGGCCTTGGCCAGCGCGGCGGTGGCCTCCGGGTTCGGGTCCTTGGAACCGGACTTGACCAGCTCGATCGCGATCATCGCGCCGCGGCCGCGGACCTCGCCGACGATGTCGTACTTCTCCGCGATCGCGTTCAGGCGGGCCTTCATGATCTCGCCGATCCGGCGGGCCTTGGCGTTGAGGTCCTGCTCGCGCATGGTCTCGATCGAGCCCAGCGCCGCGGCGCAGGCCACCGGGTTGCCGCCGTAGGTGCCGCCCAGGCCGCCCGCGTGCGCGGCGTCCATGATCTCGGCGCGGCCGGTGACCGCGGCCAGCGGCAGGCCGCCCGCGATGCCCTTGGCGGTGGTGATCAGGTCCGGGACGACGTTCTCGTCCTCACAGGCGAACCACTGGCCCGTACGGCAGAAGCCGGACTGGATCTCGTCCGCGACGAAGACGATGCCGTTCTCCTTCGCGAAGTCGGCGATCGCGGGCAGGAAGCCCTTGGCCGGTTCGATGAAGCCGCCCTCGCCGAGCACCGGCTCGATGATGATCGCCGCGACGTTCTCCGCGCCGATCTGCTTGGTGATCTGCGAGATGGCCTGGTCCGCGGCCTCCTGCGCGCAGTTCTCCGGGCCGGTCAGCCAGCGGTAGGGGTAGGCCAGCGGGACGCGGTAGACCTCGGGCGCGAACGGGCCGAAGCCGTGCTTGTACGGCATGTTCTTGGCGGTGAGCGCCATCGTCAGGTTCGTCCGGCCGTGGTAGCCGTGGTCGAAGACGACGACCGCCTGGCGCTTGGTGTACGCGCGGGCGATCTTGACGGCGTTCTCGACCGCCTCCGCGCCGGAGTTGAACAGCGCCGACTTCTTCGCGTGGTCGCCCGGCGTCAGCTCGGCCAGCAGCTCACAGACCTCGATGTACGGCTCGTACGGCGCCACCATCGCGCAGGTGTGGGTGAACGCCTGGAGCTGCGCGGTGGCCCGGCGGACGACCGCCTCCGCGCTGTTGCCCACCGAGGTCACCGCGATGCCGGAGCCGAAGTCGATCAGCGAGTTCCCGTCCACGTCCTCCAGGACGCCGCCGCCCGCGCGCTTGACGAAGACGGGCAGCACGGCGCCGACGCCGGCGGCCACCGTGGCCTGCTTACGGGCCCACAGCTCCTGCGACTTCGGGCCGGGGATCGCGGTGACGACGCGACGCTCCTGGGGGAGGGCCGGGCCTCCGGACAGTTCGGTCATGGCAGTCTCCTGGAGTGGAACGGGGACGTACAGAGGTGTTGTTCTCGCAGGCTAGGGGCGGCCGGGCGGGTCTGGCATGTTCCGTTCGGGAGAAGTGCGCGTGTTGCGTTGTCCGCACCGGACATAGCGGCGGGCCGCGGCCAGTAGATTGTGCGGCGGCGCGCCCGGCAGCGGCGGGTACCAGCGCGGGCATGACAATGGCACCGCGGCCGCACGACCCGGCCGGCGGCGCCAGGACGCAGCAGGCCACGGCTCAAGGGGGACAAGGGGCACCGGATGGACACCGAGGGCACGCACGACGCACAGCACACCGCTCCCCAGCGGCCGGACGGAGCGCACCGGCCCGAACCCGCGGTGCCGCGCCCCGCGGCACCGCCCACCCCGCCGGCCGCCGCGCCGCGCACCCCGCCACCGCCCGCCGCCCCGCCGGCCGTGCCGGCCATGCCCGCCGCCCCGCCGGGCACCGCGCCCCGCGGCTCCGCGGCCCCCGAACCTGCACTGCTGAGCTGGCTGCGCACCCCGCGCCCGGGCGCCGCGCCCGGCATCTGGACCTACGGTCACCGGCCCCGCCCCGCGCAGGAGCCCGACCGGGTCCCCGGACGGCAGCTGATCAGCGGCGCGGTGATCTCGTTCCTGTGCGGCTGGCTGCTGTGGTCGTTGCTGTGGAACGGATACCTCGGCGGCTACTGGCTCTGGCCGCTGCTGCTGCTCACCCCGGACTCCTGGCGGTCGGCCGGCGGCGACAAGATGGTCTACGTCTGGGCCACCTATCTCTACTACGGGCTGGTGCTGGCGCTTCTGGTCGTCGTCTTCGGCCGTCTGGGCCGCTGGCCGGAGCTCGTCCGCCGCTTCCTGGGGCCGGTCCTCGGCCGCTTCCGCAACCGCGGACCCGCCGTCCCCAGGCCCCAGCCCGCCGCCGACCGCGCGCAGTGGCCCGACCTGCGGGCACACGGCGCCGCGGACGCCGCCGACAAGCTCACCGCCGAGGCGGGGGCCGGCCGGATGAACGACGTGGACGTGGCCAGGATCGAGCGCGCCTGGCGCTCGGTGCGGTCCGGCACGAACTCCCTGGCCTCCTTCACCGACACCGTGCTCCGGCACGGGGCGGCGGCCTGTGCGCATCCGTCCGGGCGGCGCGACCTGCCGCGGACCGCCCACCACGACCTGCTCGCCCACCAGGTCCGTATCGGCACCGCCGCCGACCACCAGCGCAACCCGTATCAGCACCGCGGCGCCGGATGCGCCCTGGATCCGGGGGTGTTGGGCACCTCGCTGCTGGCGGTCGGGCCCGCCGGCAGCGGTAAGACCACCCGGGTCGTGCGGCCGGTGGTGGAGTCGATGTGCCTGCAGGCGCTGGCCGGGCAGGCCGCGGTGATCGCCGTCGGGCCGGCCGGGTCCGACCTCGGTCCTGACGAGGCGTTCGACGTGGTGGTCAGGGTCGGCCGCCCGGATCCGGACTGCGACCTCGACCTGTACGGCGGCACCACGGACCCCGACGAGGCGGCCGGGATCCTGGCGGAGGCGCTGGTCGGCGATCTGGCCGAGCAGTTGCCGGGCGGCGACAGCCGGCGGGCCGCGACCGCGCTGGCCCAGTTGCTCGGCCCCTTCCGGGCCGCCCACGACCGCTTCCCCACCGTTCCCGAGCTGCGCGAGCTGCTGGACGGCGCCCCCTCGGCGCTGTCCGCGCTGCGCACCGCCCTGCAGGACGGGGACGCTCACACCCTGCTGCGCGAACTGGACGCCCGGGTGCGCCAGTCGGAGCGCCCCGGCGATCCCGGTGTGCTCCTCGCCGACCGCCTCGCCCTCCTGGACCGGCCCGCCTTCGCCGCGTTCTTCGACCCCACGGGAGGCACCCGCCAGGTCTCCCTGCGCGCCCTCGACCATCCGCTGCGGGTCCGCATCGAACTGCCCGAGCGCGGCCACGCGGAGGCGTCACGGATCCTCGCCCGGCTGGTGCTGGCGCAGTTCACCGAGTGCGCGGTGGCCCGGGGCGACCGCTCGCTGTTCGCCTGTCTGGTGCTCGACGAGGCCGCCCACACGATCACGGCGGAGGCGCTGCGCGGGCTGCAGCGGCTGCGCTCGGCGAACGCCGGCGCGGTGCTGACGCTGCGCTCCTTGGACGACATCCCCGATGCGCTGCGCGGCACGCTGCTGGGCACCGTCGGCTGCCGGATGGCGTTCGCGGGCGTGACGACGTGGGACGGCGCCCGGTTCGCCGAGGTGTGGGGCAAGGAGTGGGTGGAGACCCGCGATGTCACGGACCGTCAGATCATCGCGGAGGGCGCCGCGATGAAGGCGTTCCACCTCTTCCGTCACCTGGTCACCGGCAAGGCGGTCACCGCCAAGGCCGTCACCGTGCGCACCGTGGAGCGGGAGCGCTGGTCGGCGTCCGATCTCGCCAATGCCGTTCCGCCCGGCCATGCGGTCCTCTCCGTGACCTCGGTGGCGGGGGAGCATGCGCCGCCGGTGCTGGTGGATCTGCGGTCCTGAGGGGCGGGCGCTTGCCGGCCGGTGGCGACGGGGGGCAAGGGCCCCGTCGCCCCTTCCCCGTGGGCTCGTGCTCGCAGCCCCCGGGAGCGGATGTGGCCGGAGCGGAGCTCCCCCGGATTCCTCCGCTGAGGCAGAATCGGCAGTGGCCGTTCATACGAGGCGGCGTAAAGAATCGGCCGGTGACCGGTTGCCGTCCGGTCGTCCCTCGCATTCGTCGACGTCATGAAGGTTCCATGCCGCACACCCTCGCTTCCCTGGTCAACCACACCGCGCTCAAGCTGACCGTGCTCGCGGGCGAGGGGCGGCTGGAGGTGCCGGTGCGCTGGGCGCACGCCAGTGAGCTGATCGATCCGGTGCCCTACATGGAGGGCGGGGAGCTGCTGCTGATCACCGCGCTCAAGCTGGACGCACAGGACGCGGAGGCGACCCGCAGGTATGTGCGACGGGTCGCGGAGGCCGGGGTCGTCGGGCTGGGATTCGCGGTCGGGGTCAATTACGAGGGTGTTCCGCAGGCGCTGGTCGAGGCGGCCGCCGAGCAGGGGCTGCCGCTGCTCGGGGTGCCCCGCAGGACGCCGTTCATCGCGATCAGCAAGGCGGTCTCGGCCGCCGTCGCCGCCGACCAGTACCGCGCGGTGACCGCGGGGTTCGAGGCCCAGCGGGAGCTGACCCGGGCGGCGCTCAGCGCCGAGGGCCCCGCCGAGCTGCTGGCCCGGCTCGCGGCGCATCTGGACGGCTGGGCCGCGCTCTACGACGCGTCGGGCGCCGTGGTGGCCGCCGCCCCCGACTGGGCGGCCCGCCGCGCGGCCCGGCTCGCCGACGACGTCGGACGGCTGCGCGAGCGGCCCGCACCCGCCAGCTCGGTCGTCAGCGACACCGACGGCGACGACCGGGTCGAACTGCAGTCACTGGGCACCGGGCGCCGGGCCCGCGGGGTGCTCGCGGTCGGGACCGGTGCGCCGCTCGGCACGGCCGAACGCTATGCCGTGCACTCCGCGGTCGCGCTGCTCACCCTGACCACCGAGCGGTCCCGGGCGCTGCAGGACGCCGAGCAGCGGCTCGGTGCCGCGGTGCTCAAGATGCTGCTGGCGGGGGAGCCGGACCATGCGCGGGCGGTGGCCGGCCGGCTCTACGGCGGGCTGCTGGACGCGCCGTTCCGGATGGTGGTCGCGGAGGCGGTGGCCGGCGACGAGCAGGCGGCGGGCGGCGGGGCGTCGGGCGGCGGGGCGTCGGGCGTCCTCGACGGGCTGGCCGATGCGATGGACTCCGCGGCCGCGCGGACCGGTGAGGCGGTGCTCGCGGTGCCGGACGGCGGCCGGCTGATCGTGCTGGTGGCGGACGGCGGGGCGGCCGCGGACGCCTGCGCGGCGTACGCCGCCGCTGCCGAGGCCCGCGCCGCCGCGCAGCCGCGGTCGCCCGGCCGGTCGGGGCGGGCCGAGGCGGGCCACCCGGAGGGGGTGGCCGTCGGGCTGTCGGCGCCGACCGGGCCGATGGCCGCCGCGAACGCCTACCGCCAGGCCGAGCAGGCGCTGTCGGTGGCCCGCCGGCGCGGCCGGGCGCTGGTCGAGCACGAGGACGTGGCGGCCGGTTCCGTGCTGCCGCTGCTCGCCGACGACGCGGTCCGCGCCTTCGCGGACGGGCTGCTGCGGGCGCTGCGCGAGCACGACGCCCGGGGGCGCGGTGATCTGGTGGCCTCGCTGCGCGCCTGGCTCGCCCGGCACGGCCAGTGGGACGCGGCCGCCGCCGACCTGGGCGTACACCGCCACACCCTGCGCTACCGGATGCGGCGGGTGGAGGAGATCCTGGGCCGCTCGCTGGACGACGCGGATGTCCGGATGGAGCTGTGGCTGGCGCTCAAGGCGACGTCGGGCGCCCCGGGGGAGTAGGGCGCCCCGGAGGAGCAGCCCGTCCAGGGTCCGGCCGCCCTCCCCGGGAGGTGGTGCCCCGTACGCCCGTCCACCGCGCCCCGTACGCTCCCCCCCCGCCCCCTCCACCCCGGCAACCCCGGCCCGCACGTCCCCTCCACCACGGAGGGACGGCCCCACCGATTTCTACGCTTCGGACAAACGCCACGGCGCCGCCGCACCCCTACCGTGGATCCCGAGTCAAAACCGCAGAGCCGCTCGCTGAGCCATGCGCATCACCCACCACTTCTGAAGGGCCGGGTTCCACTGTGCCGATCCCCACTGATGCAGCCCCCACCGCCTTCTGGCTCGCCGGCCGCGAGGCCACCGGCGAGGCCACCTTCGACGTCACCTCCCCCTGGGACGGACGCCTCGTCGGCACGGTGAGCGTCCCCACCGAGGCCCAGGTCGAGGAGGCCATCGCCGCCTCCGTCGCGGTTCAGGACGAGCTGGCCGCGACCCCCGCGCATGTGCGGGCCGCCGCGCTGGACCATGTGCACCGCCGGCTGGTGGAGCGTACGGAGGAGATCGCCCGGCTGATCTCCGCGGAGAACGGCAAGCCCATGAAGTGGGCGCGCGGCGAGGTCGGCCGCGCGGTCTCGGTGTTCCGCTTCGCCGCCGAGGAGGCCCGCCGCTTCAACGGCGGCGAGGCGCAGCGCCTGGACACCGACGCGGGCGGCGCCGGCCGGCTCGCCCTGACCCGCCGCTTCCCGCGCGGCACGGTCCTGGGCATCGCCCCGTTCAACTTCCCGCTGAACCTCTGCGCCCACAAGATCGCCCCGGCCATCGCGGCCGGTGCCCCGATCCTCCTCAAGCCGGCGCCGGCCACCCCGCTCTCCGGCCTGATCCTCGGCGAGCTGCTGTCCGAGACCGAGCTGCCGGCCGGCTCCTGGTCGATCCTCCCGGTGCCCAATGACCGGATGCCGGCGCTGGTCCAGGACGAGCGGCTGCCGGTCGTCTCCTTCACCGGCTCCGAGAAGGTCGGCTACGCGATCCTCGACTCGGTGCCGCGCAAGCACTGCACCCTGGAGCTCGGCGGCAACGGCGCGGCCGTCGTCCTGCCCGACTACTCCTGTGAGGCGGACCTGGACTGGGCGGCGCAGCGCATCGCCACCTTCTCCAACTACCAGGGCGGCCAGTCCTGCATCTCGGTGCAGCGGGTGATCGCCGACGCCTCCGTCTACGACCGTCTGGTGCCCAAGATCGTGGCGGCCGTCGAGGCGCAGATCACCGGCGACCCGTCGGACGACGCGACCGAGGTCGGCCCGCTGGTCGACGAGAACGCCGCCAAGCGCGTCGAGTCCTGGGTGGACGAGGCCGTGGAGCGCGGTGCGAAGCTGCTGGCGGGCGGCAAGCGTGACGGCGCCTCCTACGCGCCGACGGTGCTGGCGGACGTGCCCGCCGACGCCACCCTCGCCTGCGAGGAGGTCTTCGGCCCGGTGCTCACCCTCAAGAAGGTCGACGGGGAGGCGGAGGCCTTCGCGGCCGTCAACGACTCCAAGTTCGGCCTCCAGGCGGGCGTGTTCACCCACGACGTGCAGACCGCCTTCCGCGCCCACCGCGCGCTGGAGGTCGGCGGCGTGATCGTCGGCGATGTGCCGTCCTACCGTGCCGACCAGATGCCGTACGGCGGCGTCAAGCAGTCCGGTGTGGGCCGCGAGGGCGTGCGGTTCGCGATGGACGACTACACCTATGAGCGGGTGCTGGTCCTCACCGGCCTCGCCCTGTGACCACCGGCTGATCCGGTCCGGTCCCACCCGGCCCGGCCCGGTGGGCAGCGGCGGCCCTCCCTCGGGCCGTCACACCGACCGGACCCGACCGGCCCTCGACCCCGGCCCCCCCAGCGCGGCGCGCTCCGGCACCCTGTTTCCGGAGCGCGCCGCGTCCCCCGTTTCCGGCATCACCTCTCCCGTCATGCCGGATCTTGACGGTAAGCGGCACGGGCGCCTCCCTTCCTCCTGTCTGAGAGGGAGCCGCGGCGGTCCCCCGGGGGAGGTGCCGGGGCCCGGCGTACAACCAGCGCGGTATGCCGTACCCCCCGAACGGCGGAGGGCGGCGAGCGGCCTTGGACCGGCGCCAGGGGGGTATGTCCCACTTGGCGTGGAGTGGCCTGCCGCGCGGCCCTCTCCCGCCGCCTCCCGTGGTGCAACCCGCGCGGATCGGGTAACTCTCACAAGTAGCGCTGTCCAGCGGCCGACCGGCCCGCCGGCGCTGAACTCCCGATCCCGCGGCGAGGTGAGCTCCTGATGACCGCTCCATCCATCCGCAACGTTTCCGAGCGCGAAGCACGCCAGGTCGCCGAGGCGGCCCGCGAGCAGGACTGGCGCAAGCCCAGCTTCGCCAAGGAACTGTTCCTGGGGCGCTTCCGGCTCGACCTCATCCATCCGCACCCCACCCCCGCGGTCGACGACGTACGCCGCGGCGAGAAGTTCCTCGCCACGCTGCGCGACTTCTGCGAGCGCGAGATCGACGGCGCCCGGATCGAGCGCGAGGGAAAGATTCCGGACGAGACCGTGCACGGGCTCAAGGAGCTCGGCGCGTTCGGCATGAAGATCGACGCGAAGTACGGCGGCCTCGGACTCACCCAGGTCTACTACAACCGCGCCCTGTCCCTGGTCGGCACCGCCAGCCCCGCCATCGGCGCACTGCTCTCCGCGCACCAGTCGATCGGCGTACCGCAGCCGCTGAAGCTGTTCGGCACCAAGGAGCAGAAGGAGACCTTCCTGCCGCGCTGTGCCCGTACGGACATCTCGGCGTTCTTGCTGACCGAGCCCGATGTCGGCTCGGACCCGGCCCGGCTGGCCACCCTGGCGGTCCCGGACGGCACGGACTACCTCCTCGACGGGGTCAAGCTGTGGACCACCAACGGCGTGGTCGCCGACCTGCTGGTGGTGATGGCGCGGGTGCCCGCCTCCGAGGGGCACAAGGGCGGCATCACGGCCTTCGTCGTCGAGGCCGACTCGCCCGGCATCACGGTCGAGCACCGCAACGCCTTCATGGGCCTGCGCGGCCTGGAGAACGGCGTGACCCGCTTCCACCAGGTGCGGGTCCCCGCCGCCAACCGCATCGGACCCGAGGGCGCCGGCCTGAAGATCGCCCTCACCACCCTCAACACCGGCCGGCTCTCGCTGCCCGCGATGTGCGTCGGCTCCGGCAAGTGGTGCCTGAAGATCGCCCGCGAGTGGTCCGCGGCCCGTGAACAGTGGGGCCGGCCGGTCGCCAAGCACGAGGCCGTCGGCGCCAAGATCTCCTTCATCGCCGCCACCACCTTCGCCCTCGAAGCGGTCGTCGACCTCTCCTCCCAGATGGCCGACGAGAACCGCAACGACATCCGTATCGAGGCCGCCCTCGCCAAGCTCTACGGCTCGGAGATGGGCTGGCTGATGGCCGACGAACTGGTCCAGATCCGCGGCGGCCGCGGCTACGAGACCGCCCCCTCGCTCGCCGCCCGCGGCGAACGCGCCGTCCCCGCCGAGCAGATGCTCCGCGATATGCGCATCAACCGGATCTTCGAGGGCTCCACGGAGATCATGCACCTGCTGATCGCCCGCGAGGCGGTGGACGCCCATCTCTCGGTCGCCGGCGACCTCATCGACCCCGACAAGTCGCTCGCCGACAAGGGCCGGGCGGCCGCCAAGGCCGGCGGGTTCTACGCCCGCTGGCTGCCCAAGCTCGTCGCCGGACCCGGGCAGCTCCCGCGCACCTACCAGGAGTTCGGACAGCTGGCCGGCCATCTGCGCTATGTCGAGCGCACCTCCCGCAAGCTCGCCCGCTCCACCTTCTACGCGATGTCCCGCTGGCAGGGCCGGATGGAGACCAAACAGGGCTTCCTCGGCCGGATCGTGGACATCGGCGCCGAACTCTTTGCGATGAGCGCCGCCTGCGTACGGGCTGAGTACCTGACCGAGACCGGTGACCACGGCCGCGAGGCGCGGCAGCTGGCCGATGTGTTCTGCCGGCAGGCGCGGATCCGCGTCGAGGAGCTGTTCGGCCGGCTGTGGACCAACACCGACGAACTCGACCGCAAGGTCGTCGACGGGGTCCTCGACGGCAGCTACACCTGGCTGGAGGAGGGCATGATCGACCCCAGCGGCGACGGCCCCTGGATCGCGGACGCCACACCGGGCCCGAGCCGGACGGACAACGTCCGGCGGCCCGTTCGCTGAGCGGCCCGCGGCTGCCCGCACCCCGGGGCCGGTCCGGACGTCCGGACCGGCCCCGGGGCGTGCGGCCCACAGCGGTGAGGCGGCGTGCATGATCGCCATGACCCGCCCTGGGTGTCCGCGGCCCCCCGGCGACCGGCCACAATGGACCACATGACGGACTCCCTCGCCCACCCGCATCTGCGCTTCGAGCCGGCCGCCGCCGACCTCGCCGGCCCGAGCGGCCCCCGTTCCCTGGTCATCCTCGGCTCGACCGGGTCGATCGGCACCCAGGCGATCGACATCGTGCTGCGCAATCCCGACCGGTTCCGGGTGACCGCGCTCTCCGCAGCCGGCGGCCGGGTCGGGCTGCTCGCCGACCAGGCGCACCAGCTGCGGGTGAGCGCCGTGGCCGTGGCGCGCGAGGACGCGGTGCCCGCGCTGCGCACCGCGCTGGCCGACCGCTACGGCGCGGGCGAGCCGCTGCCCGAGATCCTGGCCGGCCCCGACGCGGCCACCGACCTGGCCGCCTCCCCCTGCCACACCGTCCTCAACGGCATCACCGGCTCCATCGGTCTCGCCCCGACCCTGGCCGCCCTGAAGGCGGGCCGGGTGCTGGCCCTCGCCAACAAGGAGTCGCTGATCGTCGGCGGCCCGCTGGTCAAGGCCGTCGCCGCGCCCGGCCAGATCATCCCCGTCGACTCCGAGCACTCCGCGCTCTTCCAGGCGCTGGCCGGCGGCGAGCGTGCCGAGGTCCGCAAGCTCGTCGTCACCGCCTCCGGCGGCCCGTTCCGCGGCCGGACGAAGCAGGAGCTGGCCGCGGTCACCCCCGAGCAGGCGCTGGCCCACCCCACCTGGTCGATGGGCCCGGTCGTCACCATCAACTCCGCGACGCTGGTCAACAAGGGCCTGGAGGTCATCGAGGCGCACCTGCTCTTCGACGTCCCCTTCGACCGCATCGAGGTCGCCGTCCACCCGCAGTCCTACATCCACTCGATGGTGGAGTTCACCGACGGCTCCACCCTCGCCCAGGCCAGCCCGCCGGACATGCGGATGCCGATCGCGCTGGGCATCGGCTGGCCCGAGCGGGTCCCGGACGCCGCCCCGGGCGTGGACTGGACAAAGGCGCAGACCTGGGAGTTCTTCCCGCTGGACGAGGAGGCCTTCCCCTCCGTCCCGCTGGCCCGCCACGTCGGTGATCTGGGCGGCACCGCCCCCGCCGTCTTCAACGCCGCGAACGAGGAATGCGTCGACGCGTTCCTCGGAGGCGGGCTGCCGTTCACAGGGATTGTGGATACCGTCGCCGCAGTGGTTTCCGAACACGGGACGCCGGCCGGGGGAACTTCCCTGACGGTCGCGGACGTCCTGGAGGCGGAGACCTGGGCGCGCGCCCGCGCCCGCGAACTGGCCGCCCGTGCGGCACGGACACCTTCGGAGGCTCGCGCATGACGACCTGGATGACCATCCTCGGCATAGTCGTCTTCGTCGTCGGTCTGCTGTTCTCCATTGCCTGGCACGAGCTCGGCCACCTCTCCACGGCCAAGCTGTTCGGTATCCGCGTGCCGCAGTACATGGTGGGATTCGGACCGACGATCTTCTCCCGTAAGAAGGGCGACACCGAGTACGGCATCAAGGCCGTTCCGCTCGGCGGCTACATCCGCATGATCGGGATGTTCCCGCCCGGCGACGACGGAAAGCTGCAGGCCCGCTCCACCTCGCCGTTCCGCGGCATGATCGAGGACGCCCGCTCGGCGGCCTTCGAGGAGCTGCAGCCCGGCGACGAGAAGCGGCTCTTCTACACCCGCAAGCCCTGGAAACGCGTCATCGTGATGTTCGCCGGGCCGTTCATGAACCTGATCCTGGCGGTCGTGATCTTCATGAGCGTGCTGATGGGCTTCGGCATCAACACCCAGACGACCTCGGTCGGCTCCGTCTCCGACTGCGTCATCTCGGCGGCCGCCAAGACCGACAAGTGCCCGCACGGCGCCAAGGACTCCCCGGCCAAGGCCGCGGGCCTGCGGGCCGGCGACAAGATCGTCTCGTTCAACGGCCACGCCGTCCCGGACTGGGGCGCCCTGCAGCAGCAGATCCGCGACACCACCGGGCCCGCCACGCTCGTCGTCGAACGGCACGGCGCACGGCAGACGCTGCACGCCGACCTGATCGAGAACAAGGTCGCCAAGACCGACGGCCACGGCGGCTATGTTCCCGGACAGTTCGTCACCGCCGGATTCCTCGGCTTCACCCCGGCCAGCGGCGTCGTCCAGCAGTCCGTCGGCCAGTCCGTCGACCGGATGGGCAACATGGTCGAGCAGGGCGTCTCCTCGCTGATAAACCTGCCCGCGAAGGTCCCGGACCTGTGGAACGCGGCCTTCAACGGCGGCGAGCGCAAGCAGGACTCCCCGATGGGCGTGGTCGGCGCGGCCCGGGTCGGCGGCGAGGTCTTCTCCCTGCACATCCCGCCGGAGCAGCGGGTGGCGACCATGCTCTTCCTGGTCGCCGGCTTCAACCTCTCGCTCTTCCTGTTCAACATGCTGCCGCTGCTGCCGCTGGACGGCGGACACATTGCCGGTGCCCTGTGGGAGTCCGTCCGGCGGGCCTTCGCCAAGATCGTCCGGCGCCCGGACCCCGGCCCCTTCGACGTGGCCAAGCTCATGCCGGTCGCGTACGTCGTCGCCGGGATCTTCATCTGCTTCACACTGCTGGTGCTCGTCGCCGACGTGGTGAATCCGGTGAAGCTGACCTAGAAAGCACGTTTGGCGGCGGCCGGACACCTCCGTGGCGTTTGGAGGTGTCCGGCCGTCTTCTTTCGTGGCGCCACAGGGGCGCGATGTGCTCATAGCAATCTCCGTGCCGTAATGTCGAAGACCGGAGCCCGCCGCTGCGGGGGCTAGATCCACACCTTGGGGTTGCTCGCCAGATGACTGCCATTTCACTGGGAATGCCGGACGTACCGACCAAGCTTGCCGACCGCCGGGTCAGCCGCAAGATCCAGGTCGGTACGGTCGCCGTGGGCGGAGACGCACCGGTCTCGGTGCAGTCGATGACGACCACACGCACGTCCGACATCGGCGCGACGCTGCAGCAGATCGCCGAGCTGACGGCCTCCGGCTGCCAGATCGTCCGGGTCGCCTGCCCGACGCAGGACGACGCCGACGCGCTGCCGGTGATCGCCCGGAAGTCGCAGATTCCGGTCATCGCGGACATCCATTTCCAGCCGAAGTACGTCTTCGCCGCGATCGACGCCGGCTGCGCCGCGGTCCGCGTCAACCCCGGCAACATCAAGCAGTTCGACGACAAGGTCAAGGAGATCGCCAAGGCGGCCTCCGACGCCGGCACCCCGATCCGGATCGGCGTCAACGCCGGCTCCCTGGACCGCCGCCTGCTGCAGAAGTACGGCAAGGCCACCCCCGAGGCGCTGGTCGAGTCCGCGCTGTGGGAAGCGTCCCTCTTCGAGGAGCACGGCTTCCGCGACATCAAGATCTCGGTCAAGCACAACGACCCGGTCGTGATGGTCAACGCCTACCGCCAGCTCGCCGCCCAGAGCGACTACCCGCTGCACCTCGGTGTGACGGAGGCCGGACCCGCCTTCCAGGGCACCATCAAGTCCGCCGTCGCCTTCGGCGCCCTGCTCAGCGAGGGCATCGGCGACACCATCCGGGTCTCGCTCTCCGCGCCGCCCGCCGAAGAGGTCAAGGTCGGCATCTCCATCCTGGAGTCGCTCAACCTGCGCCAGCGCCGCCTGGAGATCGTCTCCTGCCCCTCCTGCGGCCGCGCCCAGGTCGACGTCTACAAGCTCGCTGACGAGGTCACCGCGGGCCTGGACGGCATGGAGGTGCCGCTGCGCGTCGCCGTCATGGGCTGCGTCGTCAACGGCCCCGGCGAGGCCCGCGAGGCCGACCTCGGCGTCGCCTCCGGCAACGGCAAGGGCCAGATCTTCGTCAAGGGCGAGGTCATCAAGACCGTCCCCGAATCGAAGATCGTCGAGACCCTCATCGAAGAGGCCATGAAGATCGCCGAGCAGATGGAGAAGGACGGCATCGCCTCCGGCGAGCCGACCGTGGCCGTGGCCGGCTGAGCCCGCGCCGCCCGCAGCTCCCGAGCCCCGCCGCCCGCCCCGGGCCGTGGGGCTCGCCGCTGCCCGGGGCAATCCGTCCCCGGCGCCCGGGTGCTCCCGCGCAGGTGGAGGTAAAGTGCCAGGACCTGCTTCCGCCTGGCCTCCCAGGCCCGTAACGGTGAGGCTTTCCGACACGTGCTGACGACCACCACCATCAAGGTCCTCGAGCCCGGGGACCTCGACGATGCGCTCGCGGTCCTGGACCGCGACCCGGTCGCCAACGCCTTCGTCGCCGCCCGCGTCCAGGTCGCCGGCCTCGACCCCTGGCGGCTGGGCGGCGAGATGTGGGGCTGGTGCGTCGGCGGCCGCCTGGAGTCGCTGTGTTACGCCGGCGCCAACCTCGTCCCGGTCTGCGCCACCCCCGAAGCCGTCCGTGGCTTCGCCGAACGCGCCCGCCGTCAGGGTCGCCGCTGCTCCTCCATCGTCGGCCCCGCCGAGGCCACCGCCGAGCTGTGGTCGCTCCTGGAGCCCTCCTGGGGCCCGGCCCGCGAGATCCGTGCCCACCAGCCGCTGATGGTCACCACCGCGCCGGCCGCCGAGATCGCCCCCGACCCCTGCGTCCGGCGGATCCGCAAGAACGAGATGGACCTGATCATGCCCGCGTGCGTGGCCATGTTCACCGAAGAGGTCGGCATCTCCCCGATGGCCGGCGACGGCGGACTCCTCTACCAGGCCCGGGTCGCCGAACTCGTCGGCTCTGGCCGCTCCTTCGCCCGTATCGACAACGGCAAGGTCATCTTCAAGGCCGAGATCGGCGCCGCCACCCAGCGGGCCTGCCAGATCCAGGGCGTGTGGGTCGACCCCGCCTACCGCGGCAAGGGCCTGTCCGAGACCGGTATGGCCGCCGTGCTGCGCTACGCCCTCAACGACGTCGCCCCCGTCGTCAGCCTCTACGTCAACGACTTCAACACCGCCGCCCGCGCCTCCTACCGGCGGGTGGGCTTCGAGGAAGTCGGCGCGTTCATGAGCGTACTGTTCTGACCCGCCGCCTTGTACGCTCCGAGCATGGATGACGTCGCGGTCGGCCCGCTTGATCTCGCTGCCCGCGTGGACGACGCGCTGGCCGTCCAGGCACTCGCCTTCGGCCTGAGCGCCGAGGAGATCGCCGTCCGCCGGCACATCGTGCTCCGTCACCTCACCTGCCCCGGCGCCCGCGCCCTCGGCGCCACCACCCCCGCGGGCCGGCTGGTCGGCTTCGTCTACGGCATGCCCAACGACCGCGCCCACTGGTGGTCCACCGTCGTCGAGCCCTACCTCCGGGGCGAGGGCCTGGACCACTGGCTCGACGACTCCTTCACCATCACCGAGCTGCACGTCCACCCCGACTACCAGCACCGCGGCATCGGCCGGACACTGATCACCCGCATCACCGACGGCGCCGCCCAACCACGCTCCATCCTCTCCGCCATCGACACCGAAAGCCCCGCCCGCCGCCTCTACCGCTCCCTCGGCTACCAGGACATCGCCCGCCGCGTCCTGTTCCCGAGCGCCCCGACCCCCTACGCGGTCATGGGCGCCCCGCTTCCCCTGAAGCGCCCCGAACGGCCCTCCTGCCGCAGGTGACCACAGGGCACACCCCCACCAGCCTTCACTTACTCCCCCACGGGAGGGGACGGGCTGGAGGGGCAGGGGTGTGGGACGTAAAGCGAAGCAGTCCCACACCCCTGCCCCGGAGGCCCGTCACCGCACCCACAGCCCCGCGCAGCGGACCTGCCCGCCGCAGGCGCAACGGCGAGAAGCCGGCACGGCGAGGGAGCCGACAACGCGGGGCGCGCTGCGCGCAGGCGCAAAGGCGCGAAGCCCCACGGCGGGCCAGCCGAAATCGTGGGAAGAAAGCCGAGCGCAGCGGATACGCATTTCCGCCCGACAGACCCCTACGGCTAACCTCCAGGGAGTCACCTTTCTTACGCAGGAGAAACTCCCATGGCCCACGCCGCACAGGTCCAGCGCATGTCCCGCTTGATGATCAAGACACTGCGCGACGACCCGGCCGACGCCGAGACCGCCAGCCACAAGCTGCTCGTCCGCGCCGGCTATGTCCGCCGCTCCTCCGCCGGCATCTGGACGTGGCTGCCGCTGGGCAAGAAGGTCCTGGAGAACGTCTCCCGCATCGTGCGCGAGGAGATGGACGCCATCGGCGGCCAGGAGGTCCTGCTGCCGGCCCTGCTGCCCAAGGAGCCCTACGAGGCCAGCGGCCGCTGGGAGGAGTACGGCGACCTGCTCTTCCGCCTCAAGGACCGCAAGGGCGCCGACTACCTCCTCGGCCCCACCCACGAAGAGATCTTCACCCTCACGGTCAAGGACCAGTGCACGTCCTACAAGGACCTGCCGGTGATCCTCTACCAGATCCAGACCAAGTACCGCGACGAGGCCCGCCCCCGCTCCGGCGTGCTGCGCGGCCGCGAGTTCCAGATGAAGGACTCGTACAGCTTCGACACCACCGACGAGGGCCTGGAGCAGTCCTACGCCCTGCACCGCGAGGCCTACACCAAGATCTTCCAGCGGCTCGGCCTGGACTACCGCATCGTCTCCGCCGTCTCCGGCGCGATGGGCGGCTCCGCGTCCGAGGAGTTCCTGGCCCCCGCCGCCGCCGGTGAGGACACCTTCGTCGACTGCCCGGCCTGCGACTACGCCGCCAACACCGAGGCCGTCACGGTCAAGGTCGAGGCCGCCGACGGCGCCGCGCACGGCCCCGTCGAGGAGCTGGACACCCCCGACACCCCGACCATCGAGACCCTCGCCGAGCACCTCGGCGTACCGGCCTCGGCGACCCTGAAGAACCTCCTGGTCAAGGTCGACGGCGAGATCGTCGCGGTCGGTGTCCCCGGCCACCGCGAGGTCGACCTCGGCAAGCTCGGCGAGCACCTGGCACCGGCCACCGTCGAACTGGTCACCGCCGAGGACTTCACCGACCGCCCCGAGCTGGTCCGCGGCTACGTCGGCCCGCAGGGCCTGGCCGGCAAGGCGTTCCGCTACCTCGCCGACCCGCGTATCGCCCCCGGCACCGCCTGGGTCACCGGCGCCAACAAGGAGGGCAAGCACGCCAGGAACGTCGTCGCCGGCCGGGACTTCGAGGTCGACGACTACCTCGACGTGGTCGTCGTCGAGCCCGGTGACCCCTGCCCGGAGTGCGGCACCGGCCTGAAGATCGACCGCGCCATCGAGATCGGCCACATCTTCCAGCTCGGCCGCAAGTACGCGGACGCCTTCGAGCTCGATGTGCTCGGCCAGAACGGCAAGCCCGCCCGGGTGACCATGGGCTCGTACGGCATCGGCGTCTCCCGCGCGGTGGCCGCCCTCGCCGAGCAGACCCACGACGAGAAGGGCCTGTGCTGGCCGAGTGAGGTCGCCCCGGCAGATGTGCATGTCGTCGCGGCCGGCAAGGCCAAGCAGACCGAGCTCGCCCTGGAGGTCGGCGAGCAGCTCGGCGCCGCGGGCCTGCGGGTCCTCGTCGACGACCGGGCGGGTGTCTCGCCCGGCGTGAAGTTCACCGATGCCGAACTCCTCGGCGTGCCGACCATCGTCGTCGCCGGCCGCCGCGCCGCCGAGGGCGTCGTCGAGGTCAAGGACCGCCGCACCGGCGAGCGCGAGGAGCTGACGGTCGAGGAGGCCGTCGCCCGCCTCGGCGCGTAACCACCGCACGGCGAACGGGCCGGCCGCCGGGAACACACCCCGGCAGCCGGCCCGTTCGTCCGTCCCACCAGGGGATTCCACCAGGGGATTCCACCAGGGGATCCCGCCAGGGAGACCCCCCTACAGCCAGGCCGCGAACTCCAGCAGCAGTTCGCCGCGCTGCCGGTCGCCCGCCGCCACCTCCCGTACACCGGTGTCCACCGCCCGGTACAGCGTCCAGTCGCGCAACCGGTCCCGGTCCACCTCCAGGGAGTCGGCCAGCTTGGCCACCCTGCGGCGGGCCGCGGCAGCCGCGCCCGCCCCGGCCGCCAGGTCCTCGAAACGGTCCAGCACCAGCGATGCCAGGTCGTACGCCCGCTCGCCCACCACCGGCGACGGGCCGACCGCCAGCCACGGCGCCCGCTCACCGGCCAGCACCTTGCCCTGCCGGAACGCGCCGTGCAGCAGGAACCGCTCGTCGGACCCCTCCGGCAGGGCGCGTCGCAGCTCCCGCGCCCGGTCCACCAGCGGACCCGCCTCGGCCGGCGCCCCGGCGGTCCGCAGCGCCTCCACGGCCTCCTCGGTACGCCCGGCCAGCGTCTCGAATGCGTGATCCGGGGCTGCCGGCACCCACAGCCGCCGCACCGTACCGGCCGCCTCCAGCAGCGCCTTGGCCTCCGGCAGCGACCGCAGCGACACCCCGCCCTGCAACCGTTCCAGCAACAGCGCACCGCTGGTGGCATCGGACCGCAGCAGCCGCACCGCGCCCCAGCCGTCCCATGCCTCCAGTACCGCCCCCTCATGCGCGGACACCCGCCCGGGCACCGGGAACTTCAGCGCGGCGGGCGACTGGTCCTTCTGCCGTACGAGGGCGACCAGACTGCTGCGGCCACCGGGGGCCTGCACCCGTTCCAGCGTCAGATCCCAGGCCTCCAGCCGCTGCTGAACCAGCGTCGGCAGGGCGTCGAGCCACTGCCGTACGGGACTTTCCGGATCGCCGCTCAGCGAACTCACCAACCGCTGCGGCGGTTCGATGGGTGCCGTTGCCATGCTTGAGCCGTCCCCTTCCTGGGCCGTGACCGCACCGCGGCCGGTCGTTCAGAGCGCGCCCGCGGAGGCGCTCGCGGCGCCGGAGCCGGTGGCGGCCGCGGCCCGCTCCACGAGCCCAGGGAAGGCTACGCCGCTGCCGCGCCAGCGCACCGCCCGCACCGCTGCCTCGCGCAGCGCGGCCGCCGCCTCGGTGCGCCGGGCCGTGGCGCCGGCCCGTACGAGATCCGCGTAGACGGCGGCCAGCCGGTCCTCCAGCTCCGCCGCCAGCCGGAGGGCGGCGGCCGCGTCCGGGACCGGGAAGGGCAGTTCGTAGGCGGCGGCCGCGGCACGCGGGGTACCGCCCAGGTCGCGCACCTCGCGGCGCAGTGCGTCCCGGCGCGCGCGGTGTCCGTCGTACGCCGCCTGCGCCTCCTTTCGCCGGTCGTCCGCGATCCGCCCGCCGACCACGCCGTAGCCGTAGACCGCCGCGTGTTCGGCGGCCAGCGCCGCCTGCACCGCGGTCAGCTCGTCGTTCCCGCCGTCCGCCTCCTCGCGCCCGTTCTTGCCGTGCACCGCTGTGGCCCTCATCCGCTCACCCCTTCGCCGGTCCCTGCTCCTGGCCGTACTGCCCCGCCCGTCATCCGGCCGGCTCCGTCAGCAGATAGGCATGCGCCGCACCGGCCGCCGCGACCGAGGCGAGGAGCCGGGCCAACTCCGGGGGCGCGGCGGTCAGTGCCTTGGCACGGACGTCGGCGAGCTTGCGTTCGGCGTCCGCCAGGGCGGTGCGTGCGGCCCGTTCGTCCCGGGGGACCTGGGGGCCGGAAGGACGCCGGGAGCCGTGCGGCGCGGGACCGGAAGCGGGCGCACCGGCATCGCGCGCCGGGTCGTCGTCCGCACTGCTGCCGGGGGAGGAGGCGGCCCGCTCACCGGTGAACGCCTCGGCGTGCCGGGCGACTTCCCCGCGCAGCGGGCGCAGCCGCGGCTCCAGCGCCGGATGCGCCGCCAGCGTGGCGTCGTAACGCGCCAGCAGGGTCGTGCTGTCGCGGGCGGAGCGCCGGCGCAGCCGGTCGGCGGCAAGGGAGTGTTCGGTCCGGCCGGGGCCGTCGTCCTGTGAGCAGCCGGTGAGCAGCGCCACGCCCCCGAGGGCGGCGCCGGCCAGCAGGGTCCTTCTGCGTGTGAGCGCCACTTTCGGCACGTTGCACTTCCCGGGTCTTCCGTCGTGATCACCGCAGGCGAGAGTATCCGTGACCACCCACCGAATCGTCAGTACCCCGCCGGAACCGATAGGCTTTGACCCGACACACGACCCACCCACAACAGCACACGCGGCCGAGGAGTCACCCGGATGAGCACGACCCAGAGCGAGAGGCTGCGCGGATTGCTTGAACCGCTCGTCGCCGCGCGAGACCTGGATCTGGAAGAGATCGAGGTGACACCGGCGGGCAAGCGGCGGGTGCTGAGGATCGTGGTCGATTCCGACGAGGGTGTCCAGTTGGACGAGTGTGCCGAGCTGAGCCGCGAGGTCTCCCAGGTCCTGGACGACTCCGATGTGATGGGCGGCGCCCCGTACACCCTTGAGGTGACCTCTCCCGGCGCCGACCGCCCGCTGACCGAGCTGCGGCACTACCGCCGCGCCGTCGGCCGCCTCATCAAGGCCCAACTCCACGAAGGCGGGGAGCTGGTGGCACGGATCACCGCCGTCGACGACGCCGGGCTGGACCTCGAGGTGCCAGGGGTCAAGGGCCGCAAGCCGACCACCCGCCGCGTCTCCTTCGACGAGATCGCCAAGGCGCGTGTCGAGCTGGAATTCAGCCGTAAGCCCGACAAGACAGACAAGCACGACGCGCAGCACGACGAGAAGATCGACGAGAACAAGGAGGAGGCGTAGCCGTGGATATCGACATGAGTGCCCTGCGGGGTCTGGTGCGGGAGAAGGAGATCTCGTTCGACCTGCTGGTCGAGGCGATCGAGTCGGCCCTCCTCATTGCCTACCACCGCACCGAGGGCAGCCGTCGGCGGGCGCGGGTGGAGCTGAACCGCAACACCGGCCATGTGACGGTGTGGGCGAAGGAGGACCCGGAGGACCTGGAGGAGGGCGCCGAGCCCCGCGACTTCGACGACACCCCCTCCGGTTTCGGCCGGATCGCGGCGACCACCGCCAAGCAGGTCATCCTGCAGCGGCTGCGGGACGCCGAGGAGGAGATCACCTTCGGCGAGTTCGCCGGGCGCGAGGGCGACGTCATCACCGGCGTCGTCCAGCAGGGCAAGGACCCCAAGAACGTGCTGGTGGACGTCGGCCCGATGGAGGCCATGCTGCCGGTGCAGGAGCAGGTCCCCGGTGAGGACTACACACACGGCACCCGGCTGCGCTCGTACGTCGTCCGGGTGGCCAAGGGCGTCCGCGGCCCGTCGGTGACGCTGTCGCGCACCCACCCCAATCTGGTGAAGAAGCTCTTCGCGATGGAGGTCCCGGAGATCGCGGACGGCTCGGTGGAGATCTCCGCCATCGCCCGCGAGGCCGGCCACCGCACCAAGATCGCCGTACGGTCCACCCGCTCCGGCCTGAACGCCAAGGGCGCCTGCATCGGCCCTATGGGCGGCCGGGTGCGCGCCGTGATGGCCGAGCTGCACGGCGAGAAGATCGACATCGTGGACTGGTCGGACGACCCGGCCGAGCTGGTGGCGAACGCGCTGTCGCCCGCCCGGGTCAGCAAGGTCGAGGTCGTGGACCTGGCGGCCCGCTCCGCCCGGGTCACCGTCCCCGACTACCAGCTGTCACTGGCCATCGGCAAGGAAGGGCAGAATGCCCGGCTCGCCGCCCGTCTCACGGGCTGGCGGATCGACATCCGTCCGGACACCGAGCAGCCCGCACCGCAGGACTGAGACCGTTCCACCACGGACGGTGACGCCGCGGCCCCCGAAAATCGGTGGTGCCGCGGCGCTCCGACCGGAATTCTGAGCAGCCGTTCCGCCTTTACCCCATAGGGGTCGGGCCGGCGCGGGGAGGTAGACTTAAGCAGTGTCTGGCCGGACGCATGCCCGCGCATGCCCTGAGCGCACCTGTCTGGGATGCCGGGAGCGAGCGGCCAAGGGCGATTTGCTGCGCATCACGGAGATCGAGGGTGAGTGTGTCCCCGATCCTCGCGGTACGCTGCCCGGCCGGGGTGCTTACGTGCACCCGACACTGGTCTGCCTCGACCTGGCGGTTCGCCGCCGGGCGTTCAACCGGGCCTACCGGGCCCGGGGACCGTTCGACACGACGGCGCTGCGCCGGTTCATCGAGCGGACGCCCGTCGAGCAGCCGCCGTTGCAATAACGCACAGCAGCACGAAACGCACAGCGCACGGAAAACCGTGCGGTCAGGTACCTCGCGAGTCGGAAGTAGGTCGAGATTGCGATGAGCACTCGATGAGTACGCGATGAGTACGCCCATGAAGTAGCGACGGTCCGGTGGACAACCCGGACCTAGAAGGAGCGAAGTGGCTAAGGTCCGGGTATACGAACTCGCCAAGGAGTTCGGCGTTGAGAGCAAGGTCGTCATGGCCAAGCTCCAAGAACTTGGTGAATTCGTCCGTTCGGCGTCCTCGACGATCGAGGCGCCGGTTGTTCGCAAGCTGACCGACGCTTTCCAGGCAGGCAGCGGCAATGGCCGCGCCGCCGGTAAGCCCGCGGCGCCGCGCAAGTCGGCCCCCGCAAAGCCGTCCGCGCCGTCCCCGGCGCAGGC
Organism: Streptomyces lydicus; assembly: GCF_004125265.1. Taxonomy (GTDB): domain Bacteria; phylum Actinomycetota; class Actinomycetes; order Streptomycetales; family Streptomycetaceae; genus Streptomyces; species Streptomyces lydicus_C. The sequence continues at coordinate 2,433,854 of NZ_RDTE01000003.1, read as the reverse complement.
GGCTCGTCCGGCTGCCCCGAAGCCGGGCGCCCCCAAGCCGGGCCCCGCGGCTCCGGCAGCCCCCGAGGCACCGAAGGCCCCCGAGGCCCCGGTGGCTCCCAAGAGCACTCCCGCCGCCGGCCCCACCCCGGGCCCGCGGCCCACGCCGGCCCCGAAGGCTCCGGCACCCAAGCCCGCTCCGGCCGCCCCCGCGCAGCCCGAGTTCCAGGCTCCGCCGTCCGCGCCGGCCGCTCCCGCCGCCGGCCAGTCGGCTCCCCGTCCCGGTGCCCCCGGCCCGCGTCCGGCCCGTCCGGCGTCCGGTCAGGGTGGTCAGGGCGGCCAGGGTGGTCAGGGCCGCGGTAACGCTCCGCGTCCCGGTGGCGAGCGTCCGGCCCCGCGTCCCGGCGGCCGTCCCTCCGGCCCCCGTCCGGGCAACAACCCCTTCACGTCCGGTGGCTCCACGGGCATGGCCCGTCCGCAGGCCCCCCGTCCCGGTGGCGCCCCGCGTCCCGGCGGCCAGGGCGGTCCCGGCGGTCCGCGTCCGCAGGGCGGCGGCCAGGGTGGCCCCCGTCCCCAGGGCGGCGGCCAGGGCGGCGCGCGTCCCACCCCCGGTGGTATGCCCCGTCCGCAGGGTGCCGCTCCCGGTGGCGCCCCGCGTCCCGGCGGTGGCGGCGGTAACCGCCCGAACCCGGGCATGATGCCGCAGCGTCCCGCGGCCGGCCCGCGTCCGGGCCCCGGCGGTGGCGGCGGTCGCGGTCCCGGCGGTGCCGGTCGCCCCGGTGGCGGCGGTCGTCCCGGTGGCGGCGGCGGCTTCGCCGGCCGTCCCGGTGGTGGCGGCGGCGGTCGTCCGGGTGGCGGCGGCGGTTTCGCCGGTCGTCCCGGTGGCGGCGGTCCCGGTGGTGGCGGCGGCTTCGGCGGTCGTCCCGGCTTCGCCGGCCGTCCCGGCGGTCCCGGCGGCCGTGGTGGCACGCAGGGTGCGTTCGGCCGTCCCGGCGGTCCGGCGCGCCGTGGCCGCAAGTCGAAGCGGCAGAGGCGTCAGGAGTACGAGGCCATGCAGGCCCCGTCGGTGGGCGGCATCATGCTGCCCCGCGGCAACGGCGCGACGGTTCGCCTGTCGCGTGGTGCCTCGCTGACGGACTTCGCCGAGAAGATCAACGCCAACCCGGCGTCGCTGGTCCAGGTCATGCTGAACCTCGGCGAGATGGTCACGGCGACCCAGTCGGTCTCCGACGAGACGCTGCAGCTGCTCGCCGAAGAGATGAACTACGTCGTCGAGATCGTCAGCCCGGAGGAGGAGGACCGCGAGCTGCTCGAGTCCTTCGACATCGACTTCGGTGAGAACGAGGGCGGCGAGGACATGCTCGTCGCGCGTCCGCCGGTGGTGACCGTCATGGGTCACGTCGACCACGGTAAGACCCGGCTGCTCGACGCGATCCGCAAGACGAACGTCATCGCGGGCGAGGCCGGCGGCATCACCCAGCACATCGGTGCCTACCAGGTCGCGACCGAGGTCAACGACGAAGAGCGGCGCATCACCTTCATCGACACCCCCGGTCACGAGGCGTTCACCGCCATGCGTGCCCGTGGTGCCAAGTCGACCGACATCGCGATCCTCGTGGTGGCGGCCAACGACGGTGTCATGCCGCAGACGATCGAGGCCCTGAACCACGCCAAGGCGGCCGAGGTGCCGATCGTGGTCGCGGTCAACAAGATCGACGTCGAGGGCGCCGACCCGACCAAGGTGCGCGGTCAGCTCACCGAGTTCGGTCTGGTGGCCGAGGAGTACGGCGGCGACACGATGTTCGTCGACATCTCCGCCCGTGAGGGTCTGAACATCGAGCAGCTGCTCGAGGCCGTGGTCCTGACCGCGGACGCCTCGCTCGACCTGCGCGCCAACGCGGAGCAGGACGCGCAGGGCATCGCGATCGAGGCCCACCTCGACCGCGGCCGCGGCGCCGTGGCGACCGTCCTGGTCCAGCGCGGCACGCTCCGCGTCGGCGAGACGATGGTGGTCGGCGACGCGTACGGCAGGGTCCGTGCGATGTTCGACGACAAGGGCAACAACGTCGAGGAAGCGGGTCCGTCGACCCCCGTCCTGGTCCTGGGTCTGACCAACGTCCCGGGCGCCGGCGACAACTTCCTGGTCGTCGACGAGGACCGTACGGCCCGTCAGATCGCCGAGAAGCGCGCGGCGCGCGAGCGCAACGCCGCCTTCGCCAAGCGCACCCGCCGGGTGTCCCTCGAGGACCTGGACAAGGTGCTCAAGGCCGGCGAGGTCCAGCAGCTCAACCTCATCATCAAGGGTGACGCTTCCGGTTCCGTCGAGGCCCTGGAGTCCTCGCTGCTCCAGCTCGACGTCGGCGAAGAGGTCGACATCCGGGTGCTGCACCGCGGCGTCGGTGCGGTCACGGAGACCGACATCAACCTGGCGTCCGGCTCCGACGCGATCGTCATCGGCTTCAACGTGCGCGCCGAAGGCCGTGCGACGCAGATGGCCGAGCGCGAGGGCGTCGACGTCCGGTACTACTCGGTCATCTACCAGGCGATCGAGGAGATCGAGGCGGCCCTCAAGGGCATGCTCAAGCCGGAGTACGAGGAGGTCGAGCTCGGTACCGCGGAGATCCGCGAGATCTTCCGCTCGTCCAAGCTCGGCAACATCGCGGGTGTGCTCATCCGCTCCGGCGAGGTCAAGCGCAACACCAAGGCGCGCCTCATCCGCGACGGCAAGGTGGTCGCGGAGGACCTCAACATCCAGGGTCTGCGCCGGTTCAAGGACGACGTCACCGAGATCCGCGAAGGCTTCGAGGGCGGTATCAACCTCGGAAACTTCAACGACATCAAGATCGACGACGTCATCGCGACGTACGAGATGCGCGAGAAGCCGCGCGGCTGATCGTGCAGCGGTCCGCCCGTGGCGCGGTCCACCCCGGTGGTGGCCGCGCGATGGGCGGGCGGCCGGCCGGGGCCGGTCGGCGGAGATTATTTCCGTCGATCGGCCCCGGCCGTTCCGTGTACGGTTCGAACTGAAACGGACACCTAAGGCCCCACGGGTGGCTTGACCCGTCTTGCATGTACGTAGGGACACTGTCCTTCGACCTGCTTCTCGGCGACGTACGGTCGCTGAAGGAGAAGCGCTCCGTCGTCCGCCCGATCGTCGCCGAGCTGCACCGCAAATTCGCGGTGAGCGTCGCCGAGGTCGGGGACCAGGATCTGCACCGCAGGGCCACCATCGGCCTGGCGGTGGTCTCCGGGGACACGGGGCATCTGACCGATGTCATGGACCGCTGCGAGCGCCTGGTCGCCGCACGGCCCGAAGTGGAGCTGCTGTCGGTACGCCGGCGGCTGCACGGCGACGACGACTGACCCGGACCGGGCAGGCCGCCGCCGGTGGAAGCACAATTGTGGAAGAAAGAAGGAGACGGACCAGTGGCCGACAATGCGCGGGCGAAGAAGCTGGCGGACCTCATCCGGGAGGTGGTCGCCCAGAAGCTGCAGCGCGGTATCAAGGACCCGCGGCTCGGTTCGCACGTGACCATCACGGACACCCGGGTCACCGGCGACCTGCGGGAGGCTACGGTCTTCTACACGGTCTACGGCGATGACGAGGAGCGGGCCAGCGCCGCCGCCGGGCTGGAGAGCGCCAAGGGCATCCTGCGCTCCGCGGTCGGGGCCGCGGCGGGGACGAAGTTCACGCCGACCCTGGCCTTCGTGCCGGACGCCCTGCCGGAGAACGCCAAGACGATCGACGACCTGCTCGACAAGGCCCGGGCGTCGGACGCCAAGGTGCGCGAGGTCTCCTCGGGCGCCCAGTACGCCGGCGAGGCCGACCCGTACCGCAAGCCGGGCGAGGACGACGACGAGGGCACCGCGACAGAATGAAGCGTGAGAGCAACAAGCCGGGCGGTCTCGTCATTGTCGACAAGCCGGCCGGCTTCACTTCGCATGACGTGGTGGCGAAGATGCGCGGGATGGCGCGCACCCGCCGGGTCGGGCACGCCGGCACGCTCGACCCGATGGCGACGGGCGTGCTCGTCCTGGGCATCGAGCGGGCCACCAAGCTGCTCGGCCACCTCGCGCTGACCGAGAAGGAGTACGTCGGGACGATCCGGCTCGGCCAGACGACGGTCACCGATGACGCCGAGGGCGAGATCACCGCGTCGAAGGCGGCGCACGGCCTCGCCCGCGAGGACATCGACGCGGGCGTCGGCCGGCTGTCCGGCGCGATCATGCAGGTCCCGTCGAAGGTCAGCGCCATCAAGATCAACGGCAAGCGGTCGTACTCGCGGGTCCGTGACGGCGAGGACGTGGAGATCCCGGCCCGGCCGGTCACCGTCTCCTCGTTCCTGGTGCACTCCGCGCACGAGGCCGAGGCCGAGGACGGCACCCCGGTGACCGATCTGCTGGTCTCCGTCGAGTGCTCGTCCGGTACGTACATCCGCGCCCTCGCCCGCGACCTGGGCGAAGGGCTCGGGGTCGGCGGCCATCTGACGGCGCTGCGCCGCACCCGCGTCGGCCCGTACAAGCTGGACCGGGCGCGCACCCTCGACCAGCTCCAGGCCGCCGTGGACGACACCGAGGGGGAGGGCCTGCCGGTCATGCCGCTCGGGGACGCGGCCGCCGCGGCGTTCACCCGCTGGGACGTGCCCGAGGCGCAGGCCCGGCTGCTGCTCAACGGCGCACGGATCCCGATGCCGCTGTTCGAGGGCAACGGCCCGATCGCGGCCTTCGGGCCGGACGGCCGGTTCCTCGCGCTGGTGGAGAACCAGGGCGGGAAGGCGAAGAGCCTGGCGGTGTTCGCGGTCTAGTACCGCAGTTGCCGTATCAGCCGTATCAGGGGTCGGCCAGGGGCGCCGGCGAGCAGGTACCCGTGGGGCCGGGCCCGGTGGCGCGCAGACGACGCGCTTCCGGGTCCGGCCCTTTGCGCGCTCCCGACGCTCCGGTTCTGTTGTTCCTCCCGGCCCTCCGGCGCTCGTTTCTGCGCGGGGTTCCGGCTATTCACTCATTCGGTGAGGCGCTTGAAGTGAAGCAAGGCGCGGAGGGGGGCGCGTTGCCATGGGGCACTGTCGAGACGATCACCGCCTGCTTACCGTGCGGGGGACGGCACAGGGTGAGAGGACCAGCGATGGCATTGCTGGATGCCGATGCGGACACGGCACTGGTGCGGATCCGCGATCTGGCAGGTCGGACGCGTGGTACGGGGTTTCTCGCGGACCACGACGGCACCGTGATCACCAGCCACGAAGCGGTGGACGGCGCCGCGCAACTGGTGCTGCAGCCCATGGCGGACGGCGCCGGAGGCGGCGCGGCCGGGGGCGGTGGATGGACCTGCGTGGTGGCGGCCGACGCCGTGACGCCCCTGCCGGAGGCCGGGCTCGCCCTCGTCCGGGCCAGCGGCTTCGGACCGCACCGGCTCACGCCGCTGCCCATCGCCGCGGCCCGGCCGGCCGCGGGCACCACCGCCCGGCTCTGGGCGGGCGGCTGGCTGGACGGCACGGTCGTCGGGCCGGGCTCCGGGGTGATGTACACGGCCGCCGAGCGCGTCCACCTCCTCGACGACACGCTGGAGCTCGGCCTGTGCGCCGGGGGCCGGGAGGCGCTGCGGCTGCGCGGCCTGGCGGTCGGCGGGCCGGTGCTGGACGCCCGGACCGGCGCGGTGCTCGCCGTCCTCGGCACCGCGCTGCACCCCCAGGCTCCCGGCCGCGGCCGCCCGGGCGAGAACGCCTTCGGGCGCCGGGCCGGCGGCTTCGCGATTCCGCTGCGCGCGGTCGCCGAGGCCGCACCACAGGGCGCGCTGGCCGCGCTGCTGGAGCGCAATGCGGTGACCGTCCCGGCCTACGGCAGCGAGCTGAACCCGGCCGGCGCACAGCGTCTGGCCGAGCTGTCGACGGGCTCCGCCGAGCGGCCGCGACGGCGGTGGGAGCCGGTCGAACGGCCGGAGGCGGCCGCCGAGTTCGCGCGCTTCGAGGAGGCACACGGGACGGCGGCGGCATGTGTGCTGGGGCTGGTGGGGCAGCCGGGATGCGGCCGGAGCACGGAACTGGCCGGGGTCGCGGCACGCCGGGCCCGGGGCCCCGCCCCCGCTGCGACCATCCGGCTGCGCGGCGCGGAACTGAGGCCGGACGACGACGGGGTGCGTACCGCCGTCGAACGCGCGCTGCGGTCCGCCGGCCGGAGTGTCGCCCGGGAGGGCCGTACCGCCGGTGATCCGGCGGACACCACCTCCCAGGACGTCGCGCGGGCGGCGGCCGCGGCCGGCCGTCCGCTGCTGGTGCTTCTCGACGGGCCGGAGGAGATGCCGTCGGCCCTGGCGCAGCGGGAGCGGCTGGCCGGGTGGACCGCGGCGACGGCCGACTGGCTGCGCGGTGCCGGTGTGCGGCTGCTGATCGCCTGCCGCCCCGAGTACTGGGAGCGGGCCGGTGCGCTCTTCCCGCCGGGCGTGCTGCACCGTCCGCTGCGTCCGGTGCCCGCGCTGCCCGCCTGCGTGGAGCTCGGTGACCTCACCGAGGAGGAGACGGAGCGCGCCCGTGGCCGCTACGGCCTGCCGTCCGGCGCACCGGCCGCACCGGACGCCCGCCATCCGCTGGCCCTGCGCCTGCTCGCGGAGGTCGGCGCGGCGCTCACCGAGGGGGACGGGCCCGGGCGGTGCGCCGACGGCCCGCCCGTCCTCGGCACGCCCGACCGCCACCAGATCTTCGACGCCTACCTGGACCTGGTGTGCCTGCGCATCGCCGTACGGCTCGCGGCCGGCCACCGGCCCGCGCCGCGCGGCACCGCCGTGCGCCGGCTGGCCGCCCAGGTCGCCGGGCAGGTGCACGAGGCGGCCCGCCGCTGCCTCGGCCCCGGCCCCGGCGCGCTGGACCGCACGTCCTTCGAGGAGGTGTTCCCGCGCGAGCCCGGCTGGGCCCGCGCGGTGCTCGACGAGGGGCTGTTCGTCCCGGCCGGTACCGGATTCCGCTTCGCCCACGAGGCGTTCGCGGAGTGGCTGCAGGGTGCCCATGCGGACCTCGACCTGCTGCCCGTCCCCGGACACCGCGTCGGACCTGCCGTCCAGGCACTGCTGCTGCTCGGCAGGCGCGAGGGAACGGTGCAACTGGCCTTCCGGCTGGCCGAGTTGGTGCCGATGGCGACCGCCCCCGCAGTCGCCCCCGGGACCGCCCCCGCGGCCGGTTCACCGGCGGCGCGTGCCGTGGACGGTCGCTGGTGGGCCGCTCATCTGCTGTCCGGTGTGCTGCTCCGGGTCCCCGACGCGAGGCCGTACACGGGCGTCTTGCGGCTGCTCGCCGACCGGATCACGGAACGGTCCCTCCGGGCGGGCGGCTTCGTGCAGACGGGGCTGGAGGCCTTCGGGCCGTGGTTCTGGGAGCGGTTGGCGCTGGCCGACGAGGACCGGATGGATCTGCTGCGCCGCCTGCTGCCGGCCGATGGGCCGCCGTGCGGGGCGGGGCGGAGGGCGGCCGACGCGGAGCGGCACGCGGGGGCGGATCCGGGGGCGCAGGCGGGGGCGGGGGCCGCGGGAGCTGTGCCCTCCGGGGCGGTGTCGCGGGCCGGGCGGCCGTCGGGGGCGTCGGGGCCCGGTTCCTCATCGCTGCCCGACCGGTTGACGTCGTCCGGCCCGTCGCCTTCGCCTGGTTCATCCTCGCCGCCTGGTCCGTCCGCGTCGTGCGGTCCGTTCGCCTCGTCCGGTCCGTCCTCATGGTCCGAACGGTTGCCGTCGTCGCGCCCGCCGGGGCCGTCCGATCCCGAGCCGGGGCATCCGTCGTCCCCCGCCGTATCCGCCGACGGCCCGGGGAACGGCCACCGTTTCGCGCCGCCGCCGCGGGTACGCGTCCACCCCGCCGACGACCCGGCGTCCGACCGGAACGGCGACGGCCGGCCGGGCATTACCGGCGGTCCGCGCTCCGCCCCCGCCCCGGCGGACAGCGGCGGCACCGCGTCCGCAGCGGTCCCCGCACCCCGGACCCGGCCCGCCGCGGCACGCTCGCCCCGGTTTCTCGATGCCGCGGCCGCACTGCTGTCTGCGGATCCGCAGCGGATGCAGCCGTTGCTGTGCGCCTGGTTCGACGACACCCGCCCGCTGCAACGCCCCGGCGCCGCGGACGGCGGCCCGGCCCACCCCGTAGAGGCCCTGCCCGGCGGGATCACCGTGGCCACCGCGGCGCAGGCGCTGCTGCACACCCATCGCCACCGGGCGCTCGACGCCCTCACAGAGGCGCTGGTGCAGGCCGCGCACCCCAGGGGTGACGAGCTGATGGACGCGCTGGCCGAGGACGAGCCGGCCGCGGTGTGCCGCGCCGTGGACCGGTGGGCGCACGACGCGCGCCCCGAGCGGCGGGCCGCCGCCGTGTCGTACGGCCTGCGGGCCGCCCGGCACGTGACCGCCGGAGCCGACCGCGCCCTGCTGCGCTACGCCGCGCTCTGCCTTCTCGCCCGGAGCGCCGACAGCGCCCACCACGGCTCTGCGCTGGCGCTCCTGATGGGCGACCCGGCCACCCGCTCCCGCTTCCTGGACCGGGCGCTGGCCCGCTTTGTCGCGGGGGACCCGCAGCTGCCGCCCACGGTGTTCACGGCCGCCCTCGCCGACCACCCCGAACCGGTGCTGACCGCCTTCCGGGCCCGGCTGATCGGCGGCGCGGGGCCACCGGTGGCGTCCGCCCTGCTGCGCATGCTCGCCCGCACCGATGCGCCGGACCTCGTCGCCCGCGTCGCCGACCTCGTCCGTGACTGTGCCCGGCACTGCCCGGAGCGTGCCGCGCGACCGGTCGCGGAGTTCGTCGACCGCCGCCTCGAACGGGGCCCGGCCGCCCGCGCCGCGCTCCGCCCGCTCGCCGTGGAGCTGCTGACCGGCTCCCCTGTGGCGGTCCGGTGCGCGCTCGCGGCCGTGGTGGCCGAGACCGGGCGTGGCGACTCGGTTGCGCTGCGCCGTGAACTGCTCGATGCGCTGCTGGCGCAGGAGGCCTCGTACGTGGCGCCGCACCGCGCCCACGAGGAGAGCGGAGGCCGGGACACCCGTGTGCTGGAAGCGCTGCTGGAAGCCGCGGCCGAAGGCGCGGAGCGGCGGCCGGCGGAGCGCACCAGGGAGCTGGTGCACCGCACCGGGATGCTGCTGGTGCGCACGCCGCAGGGCGCGGCGTGCTTCGACCGGCGACTGGTGGAACTGGGGCGGCGGCTGCCGGGTTTCGCACGACGGGTGCAGGACTGGGTGACGGAGGAGCCGGGGGAGTGGGCGGCAGTGGTGGGCCCCGGCGCCCGTGCCACGCTCGCCGGGGCTCACAGCTGACGGACAGGGGCCGTCGGGGCGCGCCAAGGAGCGCCGGGGGCACATAAGCGGCCGGGGGCACGTAGCGGACTTCCGGGGCGTGAAAGGGCGCTGTGGAGGCCGGTGCCGGACCGGCCGGCCCGGGGAGAGCCCTCCGTGTCCAGCGGGACCGTCCGTGGGATCAGGGTCGGACGGGGGCCGGGACGGGTGCCCTGAGCCACCCTTCGCGCGGAGCATCACCCGCGGCATGGCAGTCTTAGACCTGCGCCATGCCGAATTGGCGCAATGGACGGACAAGGGTTCGGGCGAGGAGCGGGCACTGTGCAGCGCTGGCGTGGCTTGGAGGACATCCCCGAGGGCTGGGGACGCAGCGTCGTCACCATCGGCTCCTACGACGGAGTGCACCGCGGCCACCAACTGATCATCGGTAAGGCCGTCGCGCGCGCCCGTGAGCTGGGGATCCCCGCGGTGGTCGTCACCTTCGACCCGCACCCGAGCGAGGTCGTGCGGCCCGGTACCCACCCGCCGCTGCTGGCGCCGCACGACCGGCGTGCGGAGCTGATGGCCGGTCTGGGGGTGGACGCGGTGCTCATCCTCCCGTTCACCAAGGAGTTCTCGAAGCTGGCGCCGGCCGATTTCGTGGTCAAGGTGCTGGTCGACAAGCTACACGCCCAGGTCGTCGTCGAGGGCCCCAACTTCCGCTTCGGGCACAAGGCGACCGGCAATGTCGCGACGCTCGCGGAGCTCGGGACCACCTACGACTACACCGTGGAGGTCATCGACCTCTATGAGCGCGGCACGGCGGGCGGCGGCGAGCCGTTCTCCTCCACGCTCACCCGCCGCCTGGTCGCCGAGGGCGATGTGGCCGGCGCGATGGAGGTCCTCGGACGGCCGCACCGGGTCGAGGGCGTCGTCGTACGCGGTGCCCAGCGCGGCCGTGAACTGGGCTTCCCGACGGCCAATGTGGAGACCCTGCCGCACACCGCGATCCCGGCCGACGGCGTCTACGCCGGCCTGCTGCAGGTCGAGGGTGAGGCGATGCCGGCGGCCATCTCGGTCGGCACCAACCCGCAGTTCGACGGCACGGCCCGGACCGTCGAGGCGTACGCCATCGACCGTGTCGGCCTGGATCTGTACGGGCTGCACGTCGGGGTGGACTTCGTCGCCTACATCCGCGGCCAGGAGAAGTTCGACACGCTCGACGCGCTGCTGGAGCGGATGGCGGTCGATGTGAAGCTGGCTCGGGGCTTGATCGCGAAGGCCGAGGCGGAGGCGGAGGCGGGCTGAGGCTTCGCGCTTCGCGTGTTTCTTGCCTTTGGGGCTGGGCGTTCTTCTGTCGGGTTAGCCCGCTGCCGGGTTTTCCCTGCCCTGGGGTTTTTCTTCGCTGCCCGGTCCTTTCCCCCGTCCCTCCCCGGCCCTCCCCGTCCCCCAGTTCCCCCCAGGGTCCCCCCCCGTATTTCCCCCCCCGGTCAGTTATTTCCCCGCCGCCCACCCCCCTTCGGGGGGTGGGCGGGTGTGGAGGTGCGGTATCGCCGCCTCGGGGCTGGCCGGGTGCGGAGGTGGGGGGGGGGGGTATCGCCGCCTCGGGTTGGCCGGGTGCAGAGGTGCGGCATCGCCACCTCAGGATTGGCGGTGTGGACGTGCGCTGTCGCCACCTCGGGGTTGAACACCGTGGAGATGCGGTGTCGCCAACTCGGCTGGTTCCAGGCGTAGTTCGGCCGATAAGGGTTCACTCGTCCGAGGGACGACATGCTACGGGGCGGGGCCCGGCATCTCGCTGATGCCGGGCCCCGCCCCGTAGTGCGCTATGGCCGTACCGCTATGCCCGCCTCACTGCGGAGGCGGCTGCTGCTGCCATCCCGGCGCCAGGCCGGGGTGTTCCGGCTGCGGTGCGTCCGGAGCGGGCTGTTGCTGCTGCCAGTGGGCCGGCGGCTGGGCGGGCTGCTGGGCGGGCTGCTGGGTCCAGCCGCCCTGCGGCTGGCTGTAACCGGTCGGCGGCGGTGGCGGTGTGCCCTGCTGCGGCTGCTGTTGTGGCTGGCCCTGCTGGGCGTACTGCTGCTGGGCGTAGGGGTCGCCGCCCATCTGCTGCTGCGGGTACATCCCCGCCGCCTGCTGCGCCCGCGTGAAGTCCTCGGCCACCAGGGCGGAGAGGTTGAAGTACGCCTCACGGGTCTTGGGCCGCATCATGTCCAGGTCGACCTCGGCACCGGCGGCGAGATGTTCGTCGAAGGGGACGACCACCACACCGCGGCAGCGGGTCTCGAAGTGCGACACGATGTCATCGATCTTGATCATCTTGCCGGTCTCGCGGACACCCGAGATGACCGTGATACCCCGCTGCACCAGGTCGGCGTAGCCGTGCGCGGACAGCCAGTCCAGGGTGGTGCTCGCGCTGCTCGCACCGTCCACGGACGGGGTGGAGATGATGATCAACTGGTCGGCGAGGTCGAGCACTCCGCGCATCGCGCTGTAGAGCAGACCGGTACCCGAGTCGGTGAGGATGATCGGGTACTGCTTGCCCAGGACGTCGATCGCCCGGCGGTAGTCCTCGTCGTTGAACGTCGTGGAGACCGCGGGGTCCACGTCGTTGGCGAGGATCTCCAGGCCCGAGGGGGCCTGCGAGGTGAACCGGCGGATGTCCATGTAGCTGTGCAGGTTGGGGATCTCACCCACCAGGTCACGGATGGTCGCACCGGTCTCGCGCCGCACCCGTCGGCCGAGCGTGCCGGCGTCCGGGTTGGCGTCGATCGCCAGGATCTTGTCCTGCCGCTCGGACGCGAGGGTGGAGCCGAGTGCGGTCGTCGTGGTGGTCTTGCCGACACCGCCCTTGAGGCTGATCACCGCGATCCGGTAGCAGGACATCACCGGCGTACGGATCAGCTCCAGCTTGCGCTGGCGCTCCGCCTCCTCCTTCTTCGCGCCCAGCTTGAACTTGGACGGCTGGGCGTTGGCGCCCGGCTTGCGCTTCTTGGGCTGGTTGCGCAGCAGCCGGTCGGAGGTCAGCTCCACCGCGGCGCTGTAGCCGAGCGGCGCACCGGGAGCGGCCCGCTGCTGCGGCTGCTGCTGACCCGGCTGCGAGTACGACGCGTAGTTCGCAGCCGCGTTGGGGTCGCCGGCCTGCTGACCGGGGAGTGGCTGGTAGGCCTGTTGGGGCTGCTGGCCCTGATGAGCTTGCTGTGCCTGCTGGGGCTGCTGCGCCTGCTGGGGCTGTTGAGCGTGCTGCTGTGCCTGCTGCTGTGCCTGCTGCTGGGCCTGTTGCGCCTGCTGGGCGGCCTGAGCCTGCTGTGCCTGCTGAGCTTGCTGCGCCTGGGCTTGTGCTGCCTGGGCCTGCGCCGCCTGCTGCTGGCCGTAGTAGGCCTGTGCCTGCTGCGGGTACTGGCCCTGCTGCGGGTAGCCCTGTGCCTGCTGGGGGTACTGGCCCTGCTGTGGGTAGCCCTGCGCACCGGTCTGCGGATAGCCGTAACCGGACTGCTGCGACGCTGCGTGCTGCTGCGACTGGCCCTGCTGGGGGTAGCTGTAACCGGTCTGCGGATAGCCGTACGCGGGCGGCTGCTGGCCGGGGATGCCCTGCTGCTGTTGCGGGTAGCCACCGTGCTGTGCGGGCTGTCCCTGCGGATAGCCGGCCTGCGGCTGCTGCGGCTGATGCGCCTGCTGTTGCTGCTGAGCCTGTGCCTGCTGTTGGCCCTGCTGGGGCTGTTGGGCCTGCTGGGCTGCCTGCGCCTGCGCCTGCGCCATCCGCGGGTCCGCCGGCTGGAACTCCGCCGGCAGCGGCGGCAGAGCACCCTGCCCGGGCACGGCCTGCTGCCGGCCGTCGGCCGCGGCGCCCCACGGAGCACCCTGCTGAGGTACCCCTTGCTGAGGCACGCCCTGTGGAGCCGTCTGCTGCGGCATGCCCTGCTGGGGCGTGACCTGTTGGGGCTGCGGCTGCGGCTGCGGCTGGGCCGGTGCGGGCTGTCCGCCCTGCGGCGTGGCGGGGCCCTGTGGAGTGGCTTCGGGGCCCTGCGGTGTTGCCTCGGGGGAGGGCTGGGCAGGCGTGACCGCCTCCGGGGCCGGAGCTCCGCCCTCGGCGGCGAACGGCGGCTGCGCGGCCTCGGGCTGCGGTACCGCGGTGGGTGCGGCCTCCGGTGCCACCGCGGGAGCGGCGTCGGCCTCGGGCGTTGGCTCGGCTTCGGGCTTGGCCTCGGGCTCGGACGTGCCCGACGCATCCGGTGCGTCGTCATCGTCGTCGCCCCAGAGGGAAATCGACGGGTCGACACCCGTGCCCGAGCGGCGATTGCCGGCGTCCGCACCGTCTTCCGCGGCCGGTGTGGACTCCGCGGCCGGTGCGGCCTCCGGGGTCGGCTCGGAGCCGGGAGTGGCGGTGGCCGGTGCGTCGCTGCCGGCGGCCGGTGCGTCATTGCCGGTGCCCTGCGGGCGCAGGGTCGGGAAGCTCGGCGGGGAGGCTTCCACGGGCGGCGGGGCCGCCGGTACACCCTGCGGCGGAATCCCGGGCGCACCCTGCTGCGGGGACATTCCGGGCGCCCCCTGGGCAGGCCCGGGCAGCGGCTGGCCGGTGGGCGGGCCGAGCGGGGGCTGGGCGGCGGCGGGCGGAGCGGTGGGCGAAGACGCAGGAGGGGTCGCGGGGGAGGCGGCACTCGCGCCCCCACCACTGGTGTCGTTGCTCGCGTACCAGGCCGGTGCGGCGAAATCGATCTTGAACTCACCGGTCAGGTCGAACTCGGACTGGTCGTCGTCAGGATCGTTTCCGTCCGGACGGAAAGCCTCCTGCTCGTTCACTGTGCCTCCTGGTGTACTGCAACGCACCTGAACGGCAGGACCGGATACAGGCGGATCGATCGGATGTAGCGGAAGTCGGAACACACCACCCGGGGTTGCGCCAACACTAACTGTCTCCGTCCCCGTTTCGACTGCCGTCGTGCTGTGCTCCTGCGGCTCTCCTGTACAGCCTAATCAAGACTCGGCCCATAGCGGCAGTCGGTGCCATACCGTCTTGGGGCCCCTCGGCACGCTGACGGGCGCACCCGTGGGTGCGCCCGTCACGCCGCGCCTGCGGCCTGTGGTGTACGTGCGGTGCGCGGTGCCCCGGAGGGGCAACCGGCCCGCGGGGACGGTCAGTCCATCCGGCGCGGGCCGCCGAGCAGGTTGGTCTCCGCTTCCGTGGGCTGGGTCATGACGAACTGATGGCCGTCGCGCGAACACCACAGCATGGCGTTGTCGCTGAGCGTCGGCAGTACCGCGCCGACCTGCTCGGGCAGCCGCATGATTCGCGTCACAACCTCGGTCTCCTCGGGCGAAAGCCGCTGCAGACCGACCAGATCGGCACGGCTGAGCATCTGCGGCGACCGCGGCCCGAGGAAGGGCAGCACGGTCAGCACGGACTGCCAGGGGCTCGGGGCCAGCTGATTGCGCGGCGGCCGGGCACCCATGTCCCGTACGACCAGCACCGGGCTGGAGACCGACGGCCCCTGGGGCGCGATCTGGCGCACATCGTGGACGGAGACGCACTGCTGCCCGCCGCCCGCGGCCTGCGCCATCTGCCCCCAGGCCGGCGGCCGCGCCGTCTCGACCGCGACCCGCGCGCCGGTGGCGACCGTGCGCAGCGCCAGCACCTGCGCCATCCACATGCTGCCGACCAGCGCGATCTCCATGGGCGCCGGTCGCAGCAGGCTCAGCACGGCGGGCTGGTTCTGCGGGTCGATGCCGATGATCACGCCGTCGTCACCGACCGGCAGGGTCAGCGAGGCGAGCGATTCCGCGGTCAGGATGTGCGGGCTGCGCCGCGGGCCGCGCAGGCCGAAACCGGGCCGGGGCTTGGGGCCGTTCGGACCCGACTGCCCCTCGTCCGGGCGCGGCTGGTGCGAGAGGCGGCCGCCGCCGGTGCCGCCGCCCGCGACCGGGGGATTGCGCCAGCCGTTGCCGCTGGTGTTGACGCGGGGCTGATAGGTGGGAGAGGCCATCAGCGGGTACCTCCGAGGGGAAGCGTGGCCAGCAGGCCGGGCAGCTGTTCCCGGTCGAGCCGTACGAGCCCGACCTTCACGGAACCGGAACGGCGCTCCAACTCGCTCTGTGCGGCGGAGAGTTCGTTCTCACTGCGGGTGGAAAGACGGACGTAACCCGAGATGGCCGGGGCGCGGCCACCGCCGTGCGTGGCGGTCAGTGTGAAGGTGCTGGCCATCGCCCTGGTGCTGGTCAGCAGCTGGGTGATGGCCGCCAACGGGGCGCCGCCCTCTCCCAGTTGGGGCCAGCGGCCGATCCAGTAGGTGGTGTGCCAGCGGTCGTCGCAGCGCATCGCCCGGGTCGTCTCCTGGGTGCGGCGGGCCGCCCGGCCGTCGCGTCCCATCGCCCCGTTGGCGGCCCGCGGGCTGACGCACACCGCGGTGCCGATCGCGGCCACGACCTCCCGCTCGGCGAGCACCTTGGCGCGTACGCCGTGTGCGGTCAGCCGGCTGACGAGCTGGTCGGCGGCGCGCAGCAGTGAACGCTTGGCGCCCTCCATCCCGCCGCCGCGGGCCTCGATGGCCTCCGAGCACAGCTCGGGGTCGAGCTTGAGGGCGATCCAGGTCAGCTGCAGTGCCGGTGTCTGTGACTGGGCCTGCAGCGGCGCGTACGAGCGGGCCGCGACGGCCTGTTCGGGCAGGTGCGGCGCCGGAGCGGGCTGGCTGTACTGGACGAACTGCACCGATTCGAGGTGGATGTCCTCGATGTCGAGCGCGGTGTGCAGCACGTCGAGCGGCAGCATGTGGCTGCCGCGCTGCGGCCGCAGCGGCTCGTCACGGGCGTCCACCTGGACGAGGGCCGTCAGGAACGTCCCGTCACCGACGAACCCGATGGCGCGCTGGTCCGATTCGGTGGTGAACTCGTAGGTCCGCAGGGCCGGTTCGCACTCCACCACGGGTGCGAAGGCGGGGTCCACGCCCTGCGTCGCCGCGAGCGCGGAGTTGCTGTCCTTGCCGCGGCGCTTCATCGCGCGCACCGTCGTGATCCATTCCGGCAGCGGAATCCTCCGCCGCCGGCCGAGCGCGAAAATGACCAGAACAGTCGCGATCACAATGGCCGCGGTCAGTGCGGCCGGGTGGATCGTCCAGCCCACCAGCACCAGCGCCGCGGCGAGTTCGATGATGGCCAGCTGCTGGACGCGCACTCCGCCGATGGTTCCGGCCTGTTGGCGCAGCCGCGGTGCCACCGGACCGGCCGGACGGGCCGCGGAATCCCCGCCGCCATTTCCTCTGTTGCCCGAAGCTGTGCCGTTTTGGTCAGCATTTCCCGCGTATTGCGGGGCAGCGGAAGGCTGTTGCTGCTGTTGCCGCCCATTGCGGCGTCGAGCCCTGGTGGCGCTGGACATCCCCCGGCCTGCTCCTCTACTGGTGGTGTGGCCTCTGGACGCGTCGGTCGCCCGCTGAGACTGGTGCGTTGGAAGGTGGCACCCGTACCGTACGGCTCGATCGACACACGGCATAGTAGAGGGCGCTACGGCGTGAGTGCCGGGGGCGGTCGAGGTGGATCCGACAGGCGGGGAGAGAAAGCAACAATGGCATCACGTCGGGACGAGCTGAATGCGTATTCGTTTGCTCGAAAGCGTACGAATGCGGCATTTCTGAAGCCGCTGCCGAACGGATCGATCGAGAGTGCCCCCAAGCCGCTCAAGGCGGTGGTGCCGAGTATCGTCATGGGTGTCGTGATGCTCGTGGGATTCGGCGCGTGCGGCATTCTCAAGCCGGTTGCGCCGCAGGGCTGGGACGACGTCGGCAAGAATGTCGTCGTCGGGGACGAATCCACCACGCGTTACATCGTCCTGGAAAGCCACCACCAGAAACTGCTGCATCCCATCCTCAATCTCGCCTCCGCCCGGCTTCTTATCGACCCGAACTTCAAAGTCGTCAAGGTCAAGGAATCCGAGCTGGACGGAAAGCTTCCGCACGGGCCCGCCCTCGGCATTCCGTACGCGCCCGACCGGCTGCCCGGCACCAAGGACGCCGACAAGCCGAAGACCTGGGCGGTGTGCAACCGCCCTGGCGCCAGCGTGAACGCCAAGCCGCAGCAGGCCGTCTTCGTGCTGGCCGGCAAGGACAAGAAGCTCGTCGAGGGCAAGGGCAAGCTCGACGTCCATCAGGCCCTGTACGTCGAGGACCCCCAGGGCAAGAGGTGGCTGGTCGACAACAACGGCATGGCCTTCGGGTTCAACTCGACCCGTATGGGCGGGTGGGCCGGCAGCAGGGCGGACGGCGATGCCCTGCTCCGCCGTATCGTCTTCGGCCCCAACACCCAGCCGCAGAAGGTGTCGCAGCAGTACATGGACACCCTCCTCACCCTCCCGGACCAGCTGTCCATCAGCATGCCCGTGGTCGAGCAGGCGGGAACGCTGACCGACGCTCCGAAGGTCCCGGAGAAGGGCAAGCGGGTCGGCTCGATCCTCGAGGACACCGACGGCCACAAGTACGTCGTGGAGAAGGACGGCGTCGAGCAGGTGACGAACTTCGTCGCCAGGCTCCTGGAGCAGGGCTCGAACGCGAGGAAGCTGCACTCCGACGGTTCGCCGATCGTCCCCGTACCCGTCGCCGCCAGCAGCATCTCCCCGAAGAAGGACGACGCGGGGAACCTGACGACGTTCCTGGGCAAGACGTTCGGCGACTTCGATTCGCCGTGGCCGAAGGAGGCGGTCTCCCCGGCCAACAACTTCGCCTCCCAGAACGGCGGGCTGGTCACGCCCACGCGCAGCGGCGTGTCCTGCAGTGTCTACAACGGCACCAACAACAAGTACCCGGGAGGCGAGGAGAAGCAGCTCGGCTACCCGAACGGGGTGCCGGACATGCAGACCTGGGTCGGCAAGGACTACCCGGCCAAGCTCGCCAGCGGCGCCAGCTCGTACGTCACCCCCGGCAGCGGCCTGCTGTACACGGAGGTGCCCACTCCCCAGGCGAAGAGCGGCAGCCTTTTCCTGGCCACCGACACGGGGCTGCGCTACGCCGTTCCGCGGAACAACGACGGCGGGGGCAAGGCCGGCACCGACAAGCAGGAAGTCGACCAGTCGATGCTTCACCTCGGCTACGGGGGCACACACCCGCCGCTGGTTCTGAAGGCCTGGTCCACCCTGCTCTCCGAGGGGCCGGCGCTGGACATCCGCAGCGCCAAGAAGCCGCAGTCGTCCTGAGGCGCCAGGTCCTGAGGGCCCGAGGTTCTGAGCGGCACGAGGCCCGCGCCGGTTCCGTACGGGAATCGGCGCGGACTTCGGCGTCCGTATTCCGTGCACCGTAGAATTCACCGCGATCGCCGCGGCCTTCCGGTGCGATCTTCGTTACTGCCGTACGCCCGGACCTGACCGATAGCATCGCTTTCGTCCGGTTCTTTTGAACGGCGTTTCCATGGCGGTCAGTTGGCGATGTTGAGATCCCGTCACAAGAACCCTCCCCCTGTTGGGAACGGGCATATGGAGTGGTTAAAGTAGCCAAAGGCGTCAGCAGGAGATGCCTACCGCGCGAGCGCCTGTGGCGGCATGCCGCGGTACGACGTACAAGTCTCATGGGGGACGTTGACTATGGCTGGTCAGCAGTACACAACCACCGAGGAGGAGATGGTCGCGTTCAGCGGCAAGATCTCCTCGGTCAACCAGTCGATCCAGGGCGAGATCTCGCGCCTGAACACGGTCGTCGACACCATCACGTCTGGTTGGAAGGGTGCTGCGGCCTCCTCGTACAACCGGCTCCAGTCCCAGGTGAACGAGGACGCCACCCGTCTCAACCAGCTCCTGGCTGAGATCAAGGAAGCGATCGACGCGACCACGAAGAACTACTCCGCCTCGGAAGAGGAGCAGGCCCAGTCGATCTCGCACATCTCCGCCTCGAATTCCCCGTTCGGGTGATGGGGCCGCGTCGCTGACCGCGGCGCGACGGCTCAGCCGCCACAGCCCGGTTCGCCGGTTCGTCCGCCGGCCCGCTGTGGCATGTGCATCGACCAGGCTTCATCAACTCCTGAGGAGACACCATGTCAGGCCAGATCCTCGTTAATTTCGCGACGATCTCGCAGGCCAGTTCCGACGTGCGCGGTACGGCCAACAACATCCGCCAGCAGCTCGACGACCTCGAGGCGGGCGTCAAGAAGATCGCCGCCAGCTGGGAAGGTGCGGCGCAGGAGGGCTACCAGGCCCGCCAGCGCGAGTGGGACCAGCGCGCGGCCTCCCTGCACTCGACGCTTGAGTCCATCGCCAAGGCGCTGGACCAGGCCGCCCAGAACTACCAGGCCACCGAGCACAAGAACTCCGGTATCTGGGCGGGCTGACCTCACGGCAGCAACGGTACGGATAGCGACCGGCTGAGCAGCCCGAAGGCTGGCACAGTGGTCAATGAGGGCGAGCGCGCTGCATTCAGTGCGCTCGCCCTTCTGCCGTCCGATACCGCTCCGCAATTCCTCCGTCATCTCCTCCACACCGCCTCTTTCTCCGCCGTTTCCTCACTCCTCGCCCAGACCGTTCCGTCACACATGGAGAGCAGACAACCCGTGGGATCTCGCGCCATTGGTCATCGAGCCGGGCACCGTCGCCGAGCGGCGAGCGCACTGGTTTTGGCGGTGTGCATTGCCGGCCTGTCGAGCGTGGCCGCCGCGCCGGCGATCGCGGACGAGAACGTGCCGCTCAACAGCGGTGAGTGCAAATTCGGCACGGACAACATCGCAGAGACCCCGTGGTCGCTGCAGCGCCTCCTGACGAATCAGCTGTGGGCCGACAGAAAGATGGGGCAAGGAATCCGTGTCGGCGTCATCGACACCGGTATCGACGCCGGTAACCCGCAGCTGAAGGGCGCGATCGGCAGCGGCGGCAAGTCCTTCGTGCCCGGCAAGCCGACCGAGGACAAGGTCGGCCACGGCACCAAGGTCGCAGGCATCATTGCCGCCCGCCCGATCAAGGGTTCCGGTTTCTTCGGCATCGCGCCCAAGGCCACCGTCATCCCGTTCCAGCAGACTTCGGCCGAGAAGGCCGGCACGGCCGACAGCCTCGCCAAGGCCGTGGACAAGGCCGTGGCGGAGAAGGTTGACATCATCAACATCTCCCAGGGAACCGGCGCGGACCCACACCTTCTGCCCACCCTCGAACATGCGATCGCCCGCGCCGACGCCCAGGGCATTCTGGTGGTCGCCTCGGCCGGCAACGGTGGTGCCGACGGCGGCGAGAAGAACATGTTCCCCGCCGCGTACTCGACCAAGTACCCCAATGTCCTGGCCGTGGCCGCCTCGGACCGCAACAACGAGCGTGCGCCCTTCTCGCAGTCCGGGCCCTTCGTCCAGATCGCCGCCCCCGGCGTCGACATGGTCTCCACGGTCCCCGACGGCGGCAACTGCGTCGACCAGGGCACCAGCTTCGCCGCCCCGTACGTCACGGGAGCCGCGGCGCTTCTCAAGGCCAAGCACAAGGACTGGTCGCCGCAGCAGCTCATCTGGCATCTCGAGCAGACCGCCGAGCGTGTGCGCAAGGACCGCGACAACTTCATCGGCTGGGGCGTCGTCGACCCGGTGGCAGCTCTCAACGACGACACCGAGCCCACCGCAGAACCCAAGCCGGACAAGCCTTCGAATGTGGCTGACGGCTCCGATATCCATCCGGTCGCGGTCACCCTCGGCGAAAGCCCCGAGGACCGGCGTGTCCGTGTGGCCGTCTACATTGTCGGCGGCGGACTCCTGGCCGTCGGTACGGTGGTGGGCTGCGCCATTGCACTTCGTGACTGGCGTCGGAAAACTTCATAGCAAACACGGGGAGGCCAAGGATGGCTAACGATTCCTACCGCGTCGATCTTGACAGGCTCGATGAAGTCGTCAAGAAGCTCAACAACGTGCTCAAGGAGATGCAGAGCGCCTCGGGCAAGGCGAAGAGCGGGACGCATCTTCCGGCGGGCTCGCTGGGCAAGGGCTTCGAGGAAGAGAATGAACTGCGGCAGACGCATGACGAGATGAAGACCTTCATCGAGACCTACGTCCTCCACAAGCTCGAGAATCTGATCGATGATCTTCAGAAGAAGACTTCGAGGACTCACGGCGCGTATCAGGACCAGGAGCAGAGCACGAGCAATGCGATGAAGAACGGTCAGTCTTCATCGCACAGCAAGTACTCCTGAACTACGGCAATGAGCTCGCAGAAGAAGAGGGGGCAGGGACGTGGGTAGTCGCGCGGACGATAAGTACGCACCAAAGGACAAGTGCTATGCCATCGAGAACTCCACGAAGTTCTATAAGATCGACTTCGCGTCGCTGAAGGCCATGGTGGCCGATGCGAAGCCGGAGACGGTCGCCGGGGTTGCCCACGCCTGGGGACAGGTGCACAAAACGATGGTGGTCGAGGACGGCGGTGGTATCCGCGCGTATTTCGACAAGGCCATCGACGAGGTCTTGCAGCACTGGGAGGGCTCCGCCGCGAAGGCGTTTCGCGAGCGCGCGAAGGCGATCAGCGAGAACATCGGGAACGGTGCTCTGTACGCCAAGAACGTGAGCGAAGGCATGGGCCGCGCTCACGAGGCTCTGAGCGCGTACAAGCAGCACCTCGATGGCATGGAGATGCCCGACTGGGGCGACCGGGCGTGGGACTGGGCGACGGACCACATCGAGCGCCAGGACAAGAACGCCGACGCGCAGCTGGCGGGTGGAAAGAGCGCGACGCAGGTCGTTGAGGACAATGAAGACGACCTGTCGGCGCAGAAGGAGACGCAGCTGAAGGCTGCGGCGACCATGGAGTACCTCGGTGCTGCTTACCGAACGAACTCCGTGGCCATCGGTAAGCCCAACCCCAGAGTCATTGACGACCCGACGGACATTCCGCCGCCGGACAACCCGGGTATCCCGCCGGTGCACTACCCCCTGCCGGCAGCTGTCACCAAGCCCAAGGGAATGTCGAAGGGCCCGATGAAGCCCATCGAGAAGGGGCCGGGATTCTCGGGCGACGGTGTGAAGACGCCAGGGATCAGCGGTGGTATCGGCAACACGATGCCGGGCCCGTGCTCTCCCACGCCGCATGTGGGCACGGGTCTTGAGAGCCTCACTCCTCCGCACGGCGGAGTGAGCCCCGGTGGAGGCGGCGGAAGCCTCCCAAGCGGTGGTGGTACCGGCCCCGGCACCGGAGGCATGAGTGGTGGCATCGGCCATGGTGGCGGCACCGGTCCAGGCGCCGGGGGGCTTCCCGGTGTGCCGGGCGGCATGAATGGTGGCGCTGGTGGCCGTACTGGTGGGACCACGGGGAGCGTTGGTGGTCGCACTGGTGCGACCACTGGCCCTGGGGCCACCGGGCGTGGGGCCGGGCGTCCCGGCATGCCAGGTATGGGTGGCGTCGGTGCGGCAGGCGCCAAGGGTGGCGCCAAGGGTGCCGGGGGAGCCGGACGCGGCCTTGGCCTCGCTCGCCAGAAGGGCGGCGTCATCGGCGGCACCGAAGGCAAGGGTGCCGGCGGCTCCCAGGGCGGTTCGGGTCTTCACCGCAGCCGCGGGGGTGCTCAGTCGGGCGCCGCGGCCTCCGGTAATCGTCGGCCGGGCGGGATGCCCGGGGCGCACGGTATGCACGGAGCCAAGGGCAAGAATGACAAGGGCCAGAACGGCGAGCGGCCGGACTACCTGGTCGAGGACGAGGAGACGTGGACGACCGACCGCAATGTGGCTCCCAAGGTCATCGAGTAGCTAGCCTTCGGGTGTGACAGCGGCGGAAACGAGTTGGGCCCGCAGTCTTCGGGCTGCGGGCCGCAACCTGTTGAGGAGAGGTGTTGCAGCATGAGCTTCACGCGGACGCTGCGTGCAGTTGGCGGCGTGGCGGTGGCAGGAGCACTGCTCTTCACCGCCGCGCCGACCGCTTCGGCGGACTACATCAGGGATGGGCAATGGGCGCTTGACGCGTTCAATCCGCAAAAGGTGTGGCATGAGTCGACCGGTAAAAATGTCACCGTGGCGGTCATCGACTCGGGTGTCAACGGAGATCACGTCGATCTCAAGGGCAATGTGCTCCCGGGTAAAAGCTTTGACACCGCGGGCGGTACGGCAGATCACGAAACCAGTGATGATCACGGCACGGCTATGGCTGCCTTGATTGCGGCGCACGGCCATGGACCCAACCATGCCGATGGAATCATGGGGCTGGCACCGGATGTCAAGATTCTTCCCGTCAAGTTGAATCAGACGATCGGCGGCACCGCAAACAACATCGACGGTCCCATTCGCTATGCAGTTGATCACGGGGCAAAGGTCATCAACATGTCCTTTGTGACGTCCCGCTTGACTCAGCAGGAAAAGGATGCGATCAGCTACGCGGTAAAGAAGGACGTGCTGCTGGTTGGCGGCTCTGGCAATGAGGGCAGTGGTAAGCCCCTCTATCCGGCTGCGGCGCCCGGCGTATTGGCGGTCGGCGCAGTCGCCAAGGACGGCAAGGTGCTTGGCGAATCGAACTACGGGCCGCATATCCGGCTGATCGCCCCGGGCGAGAATATCTATTCTGCCGGAATTTCCCCGAAGTACCGGCAGGCCACAGGCACCTCCGACGCGACGGCCTACGTATCGGCCGCCGCGGCCCTTGTCCGGTCGAAGTTTCCTGACCTCACCGCAGGGCAGGTCGCCAATCGCCTCACGAAGACGGCGATCACCCCGGACGGCAAGACGGGCGTCACGTCTCCTGACCCCAAGTACGGCTACGGAGTCATTCGCCCGTACCGTGCCCTCTCGGAGAACGTTCCCGTCGGCTCGAAGAACGGGCCTCTCACCATGCCGAAGGACACGGAGCCTTCCTCCGGCGCCGGCGCCGATGCGCCTGGTGGCAGCCCTTCGGCGAGCAGCGGTGCCGAGGCGAGCAGTGGTCTGACCCCCCTGGCGGTTGTCGGTATCGCTGTGGGTGTGCTCGTTGTGCTGGGGATGGTGATCGGTGTGATCGTCGTCAGCAAGAAACGCCGTAATGGTCCGCCTCCTGGTGGTCCTGGCTTCGGCGGTCCTCACGGTGGCATGGGGGTTCCCCCGCAGTACCCCGGTTCCTACCAGCAGCCGGGCGGCCCTGGTGGGTACCAGTCGGCACCGCCCAACTACCCTCCTCGTCAGTAGAGCAGTAGAGACGCAGGCTTGCAGGCTTGGTGAGCTCATCCGACGGTGATGAGCCGGGGAGCGCCGCCAGATCGCAGCCAGATCGCCCGCAGGGGTGGAACCGCAGTTGATGACTGCGGTTCCACCCCTGTTGTGGTCCGGGCAGCAGAACGAACGAGCTGGTGCCGAACCGCTCAGCCGAACACCGAACGCACCTCGTCGGTGACGTCCTGGTGGCGGGTGGCCGCGCCGCCCGTGCGTCGGTCGACATGACGCTGTGTGTGGTCCAGGCCCCGGTTGGTGAGGTCTTCCTTGGCGTGGTCGACATAGGTGCTGGGGTCGGCCAGGCTGGTGACGCCGTCCTTGTACTCCTGGGCGCCTTCCTTGATTCCGTCGACGTATTCGCCGGCTTTTTCCTTGCCGATGTCGGCGGTTTCGCCCCAGTCGATTCCGTCGCGGGCGCCGAAGTGGCTTTCGATGCCCTGCTGGGCGACGTTCTGCGTCATCTCCGTGGCGGCCTCCTGGGCCTTTGCCTTGCCCTCTTCGACGATCTTGTCCCTGGCGATTTCCTTCGCCTGATCGATGACCTTGTCCTTGACGGTTTCCTTGACCGTCTTCTTGACGTAGTCCGCCGCGATTTTGCGGGCTTCCTTCGAGACGGCCTTCTTCGCCATCTTTTTGATGGCATCCATGGTGGCGTGCTCCATGGCCTTGGTGGCCGCCTCCATCACCTCGCGTTTGATCTTGTCGAGGATCTGGCGGACGATCACGCGGGTGGCCTGGGTGGCGCCCGCGGCACCGAGTTCGGACAGGCCCAGGGTGAAGGGTGCAGCGGCCTGTGCCGCGATGAGCTCGGTGGCCAGCATGACGAGCTGGACGATGACGGCGATCTTTCCGGCGAGAACGGCGATGGCGGCGGCATCGAAGGCGACGGCGATCACCTCGGCTGCCGCGGCGGCGTCACGAAGGTAGCTGTCGTCGCTGTCCCCGCCGCCGGAAAAGGAACCCCATGCGTGGGAAAAGCCCTCGATCGCCTCTCCGGAGTTGGCGGAGATGACCTCACCGGCTGCCGAAGAGCCCTTGGTGGACGCTTGATTGACCGCCTCGGCGAAGTTGCGCCAGGTCTGGGCGCACTCGTGGAGCTTGTCCTCATCGGCATCCGGCCAGTTGTAGCCGAGCAGATCCAGGACCCAAGCAACCTCGCTTGGCAGCGTCAATGACACAGTGATCGTCCCCCGTGCAGTTGTAGCCGATTGCGCAGTGCAATGGCGTCGGTGAAGGAAACGTGAGAGGGGTGGCGGCGGTGGCCCCTGGGGAGCGGTCAGGGGAGGCCCTTCCACTGCTCGGCCGCGCCTCCGAGGCGTTGCGGGAATGCGGTGGGGAAGAGCCTCGGCCGGTGTTCCTGGTGCCCTGGCGCCCGGGTTCGTGGGAGGCGATACCCACCGGGCGTCAGATGGCGGGGCGGCCGACCGCGCTGATGGTGTGGATGCCCTGCTCGTCGGAATCGGTGTACGAGCCGGCCATGTTCTGGAGTTTGTCGCCGATGCTTTCGAGGCGTTCGCCCAGGGAGTCCATCGATTCGAACATGCCGTCCCTGATGGGCGTGTAGATCGTTTCGAA
Organism: Streptomyces lydicus; assembly: GCF_004125265.1. GTDB lineage: Bacteria > Actinomycetota > Actinomycetes > Streptomycetales > Streptomycetaceae > Streptomyces > Streptomyces lydicus_C. The sequence goes on along the minus strand of NZ_RDTE01000003.1, from coordinate 2,407,978 downwards.
GATGTCGCCGAAGTCGCAGTTTTCCCAGGGGCTGCCGAGGCCTTCAAGGTCGTCTTGAAGCTTCTTCGACGCCTTGGAGAAATCGCTGCCGATATGGACGAATGCGTCGCCCTGCCTGCGCAGCACACCCGGATCTACGTCAAATGCCTTGCCTGCCACCCTTGCCCCCGTCATGCGTCGCCCGTAGATACCTGTCGCATCTTCAACGAACGACACATTAGGCGATCTGAATGCAAGCATGTCAAGGCAAGGTGTGTGGAGAGAGCGTGGGCATCCTGCGGCTCAACCGCGTGCGCATGGACGGGAATTGATGGAATTGACCCACCTGCGGCATTGGTGAATCTTGCGTGGGGCCTGGGCGTGTCCCCCGGTCGGCGTACTGAAAGGGCAGGTTAAGTATTGGTGTGCCCTTGGTCAATTATGTGGGGTCGGGGGCAGAGGGCCGTGGTGTCGACCGGCGTCAATCGGGGGCCTTGCGGAATGGGCCGTACGGGTGGGCCCGGCATGTTGACGGTGGGGAATGCGCGCGGAGGCAGGAACTTCGACCATCGGGCGCCGACAGCCGACAGCCGACAGCCGACAGCCGAACGCCGACCGCCGACCCGTGCCGGGCGTGAGTCCAGACGGTCGGCAGCCCGCCTGTCAGTAGCGGTCGGCCGAACCGGCCCAGCCGTCTGCTCGGTTGGTGCTGCGCAGGGGGAGCGGAGCGGCCCGGCGATCACTCGTCCCGTAGCATTCCCGCTCATGGACGCAGCCGGCGCAGAAGAGCCCCTTCCCGAGAGTCGAGTGGGGCTGACGCCCCGCCAGGCCAGGCGAATACGCATGGCCCTGGCCTCGGTGTTGATGGCCGCGATGGCGGTGGTGCTCGTGGTGCGCTTGGCGTCGCGAACGTCGGTGCTGGTGGTCGGGGTGTACGGGGCCGCGTTGGTGCTCTGTGGCGTGGTGATCGAGCTCAGCCGGAACGGACGTACCCGCCTCGGCACCTGGTTGTTGGGCATCGGCCTGGCGGCCGCACTGGCGGCCGATTGGCTGCTGCTGCCCTGAGGGGGTGGGGAGGGGCGGGCTCCGGGCGTATTGCTCAGTGAGCCTTCGGTGTTGTGCCCGACCGCCCGATCTTTCGGATCATCGCAGGGAGGGGCCGAACCGGAAGTCGCTCGTCCGGAAACACCCCACGCACGTCCCCGCCACGACCCCCTGCCGCGACCTCCCACGCCACGACCCCACACCCTGCCCTCAGAACAACCCGTGCCACATCTGCTCGACGACCAGCGACCACCAGTTGCCGTCGTCGTCCAGCGCCCAGGAGTCGATCGCCGCGATCTGTTCCTGGAAGGCGGCGACCGCCGCACCCGCCGCGTACGGGTCCATGCCCTGCATCTGCCCGCGTGTGGTGGAAAGCAGGGCGAGCGAGCGCAGGTAGGCGGACGCGGTGCGGTTGACGAACCGGCCGCCGCCCGACGACGGCTGGACCGCCCAGACGGTGCCGACGAGGCTCTGGTCCTGCTCCGGAGTGGTGCACTGAACGGCGAGCGTGTAGAGGCCGTCGGTGCCGAACCGGACGTAGTCGGCGAGGGTCGTCAGGGTCTCTTCGCGCGCTTGGGTGCCGGTTTCCCGCAGGTGGGTCGCCACGTCCGTGAACAGGCCGCCGGCCGGCGGGGCGTCGGAGCGGTCGGCGGTGAAGAAGTACGGGACCTGGGCGGGCAGTCCGGCCCAGATCAGGGTGTCCTTCGTGGCCTCGGGGAGCTGGGTCGCGGCGAGGTCGTCGGCGTCCGGGCGGTGGACGCCCTGGGGGCCGAAGCCCTGCACGAGGTGCTTGCCGAGGGCCACGTCCCGCATCGGTGGCGCGGCCTCGACGTGCTGTGGCAGCGGTAGCCGGTGCGGCCGCGGCGGTGCGGGCCGCCCCGCCAGCTGGTGCATCATCCCGACGTGCCGCACCAGTGCGGCGACGCCCTCGGCGCGCTCCTCGGGACGCATGCCGTAGCCCTCGGTGCAGGAGAAGGCGGCGTTCGGGAAGGTGCGGAGGAGGAAGTCACCGGGGTAGCCGCCGGGTAGCAGGGCCGGCCGCAGATCGGTGTGGACGGCGCGGACGGCAGCGGGGTCGATGCCCAGCCGCCGCAGTTCGTCGTGGAGCTGGTACTCGACGGGCGGCTGACCGGGGGCCGAGACCCGGGCGAGGCTGGTCTCCTCGCCGGTCGACGGGTCGTCGTAGGTCGCGACGGCGGTGTTGCCGGGGCCGGTGGCCGGACGCTCCACGGGTGCCGGAGGGGCCGCTTCGGTCCCCGCGCCGTGTTTTTGCCGGTACATCCGCACGACCTCGTCGGTCGGCACCGACGGCCACACCGTCAATTCGCCGGATGCCCGGTCGACCACACCACAGGCGGCACCGACCTCGGCGGGCGGACGTCGCTGCCCGGTGTGCGGGTCGGCCTCCGGGGGCGGCGGCGCCGCCCATACCACCCAGCCGAGGTCGAACTCCTGCAGGGCCACCTCCCGCGGCGGGCCCTGCCGCCCCTCGGGGTTGAGCCAGCGGGCCGCGGTGGCATGCGCCTGCGCCTGGGTGATCACGAGTGGTCTCCTTCGGGGCCTTCGAGGCCGTCCAGGCCGTTGAGGCCGCCGGACGAAGCGGAGTCGGCGGTGCCGGTGCGCTGGGCCGGCACGGAGGGCACGGGCACGGCCGCGGGAGCCGCGGCGAGGATCTGCCGGGCGGTCACACCGCGCGCGGTGGCGACGACCAGCACACCCTCCGGTGAGAGAGCGGCGCCGGTGAACGGGGTGTCGGACAGCAGCGCGGCCACCACTTCTTCGTCGGCACGGGCCCATACCCGCAGATAGTCGGCGCCACGGCTGAGCCCGAAGGGCGCCGCCTCCTGGGCCTGTGCGGAAGACAGTTGCACCTGCGCCGGATCGGCGTCGAGATACCCCGGACGCAGCAGATCGTGGACGAGGAGCGCCCGGCCGCCCGCCGCGGAGGCGTCGCCGTCCGGGCCGGGCACCGTACGGGCACCGGGGGTCCCCTCGGGGACGAGGAACGCGGCCACCGGGCGGGGAGCGGCGGCGGACGCCGGTACCGGCCCGGCGCCGCTGCCGTCCGGGCCTCCGGCCGCGCCCGCCGTCGCACCGTCCCCGCCCTGCGCGGGCAGAGAACCCGTGGTCACGGCGCGGACGCCGACCAGCGGCACACTCCACAGCGTCCGCCACGGCAGGGTGAAGCCGAGCGTGTGCAGCGCGTCCGCGTAGGCCACCAGCCCGTCCTCGACGAACGCGGATTCCAGGAACGCCGCCCGCAGATCGGCCGGTGCCTCGGAGCGGGTGAGCAGCGGGGCGGTGCGCAGGTACGTACGGGCCGGCGCGCCCAGTTGCTCCAGCGGTACGGCTTCGACGGCGGCGCGCATCGTCACCGGGTCGGCGTGGGCGAACAGGCCCGGATCGGTGAGGAGTTGGGGGAGGAGGCCGGCATCGAGGGTGTGCGCTGCGAGATGGTCGCGGATGTACGGATCGGCCTGTGCCCAGTCCTGCTGGGGCACCGCTTCCAGCAGCGCCATGGCGATCTTGGTCTGGGCGTCGCGGACGTCCGGCAGACCGGAGCGGATCTCCTCGGCGATCCCGGGGTGCATCAGACGCAGCAGCGTACGGCCGTCGCCGGCTCCGGAGCTGTCCCCGGAGCCGGCCCCACCCTCGTCCGCGGTGGTGTCCCTTTCCCTGTTCCCGCCGCGTTCCCCGTTCCCGTCCCTGTCCCCGCCGCCTTCCCCGTTCCCGTCGTCGGTGCTGCCCCGGGACGGCTCGACGGGCTCGACGAACGGCGCGGCCAGCAGCATGCCGTCGGCGAGGTCCCGGCTCATGTCCCGCCCGGCGACGGCGCTCGCCAGCGCACCCCACAGCTGGACGGGCAGCCCCTCGCCCTCGGCGAACGCGAGCGGCGCCAGCATCAGCCGCAGGGTCCGCGGATCGGCACCCAGCCGGCGCGCATGCAGATCGAGCACCTCGCCGACGCTGCCGGGCAGCAGGGAGTCGTCCGCCGGGTCGAAGCCCTCGGGCCGCACGACCAGCGACCGCACGGCGAGCTGGACGGTCAGCCGGTTGCCGTCCGCGCGCGCCGCGAGGGCTTCGGCGAGCGCCCGGCGCGCGGACGGGTCGGTGGTGTACGGGAGTTCCGGCGCCCCCGCGTCGGGGGTGAGCGCGGTCTCGGCCTGCCGCACCAGGCCCTTGGGGTCGGCCCACTCGGGCGCGTCGAGATCGATGATCTGAGCCTGGCCGGGGGGCAGCGCCCCGGCCAGCTCCGCGGCCAGTTCGCGCGGCACCTCGGCGAGCAGGTGCACGGTTTTGGTGGCGGCGAGCGGCTTGAGGACGTCCCGGACGACACGCGCCGGCTCGTTCGCGGCGCGTACCGGACCGGCGCGGTCGACATCGGGCACCACCAGGGTCACCGGCTCTTCACGGGCGGCGAGTTCGGTGAAGATGTCGTCGTCACGGTCGGCACTCAGCCCGAAATGATCGGAGATGAGCCACAACAGCTGCGCCGCGGTGCGTCCCGCGGGGGTCGGTACGGCGGGCTCCGGGAGGTCGGGGGGCACCGTCGCCGGGTCCAGATCATCCAGCGGCAACCGCTTGCGGTGGCCGCGGTCGCACAGCATCAGGAAGCCGGTGACCAGGCGCGAACGTCCGCTGCCCGGATTGCCGGTGAGCACGATGACGCGCGGCGCACCCGGCCACCGCATGCGCCAGGCCGCGAGCGCGCGGAGCACGGCGGTGCGGCCGCCGACGTACGGATGTGGTGCATATCCGGCCGCCGCGGCTTTTCCTTCACCTGAGGCGCTCATGCCTTCCTCGTCCCCGATCAATCCCGCCTCCACCTTTGTGGATTCCTGCGTGTTCCGGGCCGATCCTATGGTCCGTGCCGTACGCGGAGGATGGCGCGGGGGCGGCTGTATCGGAACTGGAACCGGCAGGCCGGGGCCGGTGTGCGGCGGTCGTAACGGAAGACGGGCGCGAAGAGAGTGAGGTGAGTTGTCCCCGGGGCCCGGTGTGGAGAAAATTAGATCATCGTGTGCGGAAAGAAAGCAGATCCGTTCCGAATGATGCGGTGGTCGATCTGCTTTCTTCCGCAGCGGATTTCCGTGCTGTGGGAAGGGATTTCGGTCAGTTCCGGTGCCCGACGCCCCGGCCGCCGCGCCGCGGGGCGGTCAGGAGGGTGCCGGAAGGGCCGTCACGCTCGGCGCGCTCCTCGTCCTCCTTGGCCTCCTGCTCCTTCTGCCACGCGGCGAACTTCTCGCGGGACTCCTCGCGCTCGGCCATGGTCTGGTTCTCCGCGGCCCGCCGGATCTCGCTCATCCGGTCGCCCAGGGCGTCCATGTACCCCGGCGTCGCGATGGCGTCCTTCATGCCGATGCGCCCGGAAAGCACCTCCTGGGCCATCTCCTGGAGCTTGCCGCCGACATTCGGGTTGTCCGCCAGGACCTTCAGCGCCTTGCGCAGCCGGTGCGCCTGCTCGGGATCCCGGGCGACGTCCATCAGGTCTTCGTCCTGGATCTGCCGCTCATTGCTCATGTCTGCCCCCTTGAACGTGATGGCACAGGCCGCGAGTGCGGCACCGGCGTGCCGAAGTCTAATGACGGGTGTGAACGGGGCGTCAAGGCAGGGGTTGTCGGTATTGCCGGATATTGCGGCATGCCGCATTCCGTGATGCGCCGCCCGCCCGCTGCGCGGAGGGCTTCGCGCCTATTGCCGGTGTGCTAGACCTGAAGTCATGGCGGCAGGTAGCCGTCATGCAATTCGGGGAGAAAAGATGTCCGATGAAGTCCGGCTCAGTACCGAGGAGTTGCAGAGACTCGGTGCGACCTTCGAGATACGTGCGGAAGAACTGAGCCGGCAGCTTGCCGCATTCAGGCGGCGGGCGGATGCCGAGGCCCTGCGGGACGGTTTCGGCAGCGATGAGGCGGCCCGCCCCCACCGCGAGCTGTACGAGCAGGCCGAGCAGGCGCTCGTCCAGCTGCAGCAGCGCCTCGCGGAGGTCGGCCGAGGCATCAAGGAGACCGCCGCGAATACGGAGGCGGCCGAGGAAGAGCTGGCCGAGATGATGCGGAGCGTCCAGTGAGCGAGCGAGGAAACCCCGAGGCCCTGCGGGAAGCGGCGGCCGGCTGGCGGGAGATGGGCAAGCACCTCGACGGCCTCGTCCACGATCTGGACCGGCACGTCGGCACCGCGGCGGCGGCCAACTGGCACGGCCCGGCCGGTGAGGCGTTCGCGGGGGAGTGGCACCGCCTCAAGCGGTCCGTCGACGATGCCCTGCCGGTCTTCGAACTGGCCGCCGCCGACCTGGAGACCGCCGCCGCGCAGCCCGCCGACGACCAGAGTGGCAAGGACCACGGCGCGCCACCGGTGCACCACGCGGCCGACGACGCGCAGTCGTCGTCCGGGCCCGGGATCGCCTACGGCTTCATGGCACTCGGCCAGCTCGCGAACGGCCTCGGCGGCGCGTTCGGCAGGCGCGGTGGGGGCGGCGGCCAGGGCCGGCGGCCGACCGTACGGCACACATGGGCGAGCTCCACGGCGGCGCAGGGGCCCGACCCGTTCGGCCCGGGGCAAGACGGCGAGGCCACGAGGCGGGGCGGCGAGGGCGTCGCCAAGGGCGTCCGGAGCCGGCCGTCCGGGACGGAGCCGGACCCGGCTGCTCCGGCGCCGACCCCGGCCTCGGCCTCGCTCCCAGGCCATGAACGGGACCTGAAGACCGGGCCGCAGAAGAAGGAAACGGCAGCCCCCGCCGCCGAGCCCGCCGCCCGGGCAGCGGCGCCCGCTGCCACCGCCGACGCCCCCGGCAGCCCCGGCCCCGACATCACCCGGCACGGAGCCTTCGGCTGACGCATCCGGCCGGGCGCGGGCCCGGACGCCCGACGCGCCCGGCACGTACGCACCGCGCCGCCGCACCGGGCATACCGTCCGCACCGGCCGCACAGCCGAAACGCCGAAACGCCGAAACGGCGGTGGGGCGCCCCTCCCAGGAGAGGCGCCCCACCGCCGTTGTGCCGTACGGACCGGTCAGCGGCTGTTCGCCGGCAGCCAGCCCGTCTGGACCAGCTGCGCACCGCGCTTGCGCGTGATGAACGTCGCCCGTCCCGGCGTCAGGCTCTGGCCCTTGACGTTGCCCATCAGCGGGCCCTCGGACGGGTCGGCGGACAGGATCAGACCCTGCGCACCGAGCTCCTTGGTCCGCTGCATCACCGGCTCGAACGAGGAGCGTCCGGCGCCCGAGGAGCTGCGCGCGATGATCAGGCGCAGACCCAGGTCACGGGCGAACGGCAGGTACTCCAGCAGCGGCTGCAGCGGGTTGCCGCTGCTGGTCGCCACCAGGTCGTAGTCGTCCACGATCACGAACGCGTCCGGCAGGTCGTACCAGCTGCGGTTGCGCAGCTGCTCCGGTGTGACGTCCGGGCCCGGCATCCGCCGGCCGAGCGAACCGGCCAGACCGGTGATGACCTCCTGCAACTGCGGCCCCGCGGCACAGTACTTGTACATGTGGCTCTCGGGGATCTCGCCGAGCAGCGCACGACGGTAGTCGGAGACCACCATCAGCGCCTTGTCGGACGGGTACCGCTCGGCGATCTGCTTGGCCAGCAGACGCAGCAGCGAGGACTTGCCGGACTCGCTCTCGCCGTAGACGACCAGCAGCGGGTCGGTCTCGAAGTCGATGAACGCCGGCGACAGCGTGGTCTCGTCGACACCGATCGCGATGCCGTGATCCGGGTAGTCGTTGCCCTTGGGCAGCTCGTTGACGTGCAGCATCGTCGGCAGCATCCGCACCGCGGGGGCGGGCTCGCCCTGCCAGTGCTCGCTGACCGTCGACACCAGGTTCGCGATGCCCTCGCTCAGCGTCTCCGGGTCGCTCATCCCGTCCAGCCGCGGCAGCGCCGCCAGGAAGTCGAGCTTCTCGGGGGACATACCGCGACCGGGCTTGCCCATCGGCACGTTCTCCGCGCGCTTGCGGTCGAACTCCGACTCCATCGGGTCGCCCAGCCGCAGCTCGACGCGGTTGAGGAGCTGGTCGCGCAGCGCGGGCCGCACCTCGGTGTAGCGCGCACCGGCGATGATCAGGTGGACGCCGAAACCGAGGCCCCGGGCGGCGATGTCCAGGATCACCGGGTCCATCTGCTCGTAGTCGGTCTTGAACGTCGCCCAGCCGTCGATGACCAGGAAGACGTCGCCCCACTTCTGGTCGGGGTAGGCGCCCGAGGCCCGCCGCTGGCGGTAGGTCCCGATCGAGTCGATGCTGTTGGCGCGGAAGAACTCCTCCCGCTCGTTGAGGATGCCGACGACCTCGGAGACCGTACGGCGCACCTTCTCCGCGTCCAGACGCGAGGCGACGCCGCCGATGTGCGGCAGGCCCTCCATGGTCAGCATGCCGCCGCCACCGAAGTCGAGGCAGTAGAACTGCACCTCGGCCGGGGTGTGGGTGAGCGCGAACGAGGCGATGGCGGACCGGATCAGCGTGGACTTGCCGGACTGCGGACCACCCACGACCAGGCCGTGACCGGCGCCCGCGGAGAAGTCCAGGTACATCACGTCACGCCGCTGCTCGAACGGCTTGTCCACCAGCGCGACCGGCACCACCAGCTTGCCGAGCGCGGTGTACTCCGGCGCGTGCACACCGCGTTCGGGCGTGACCGCGAGCGTCGGCAGCAGCTGGTTGACCGTGGGCGGCTCGTCCAGCGGCGGCAGCCACACCTGGTGCGCCGGCGGGCCCTGGCCCTGCATGCGCTGGACGATGACGTCGAGCACGGTGTCGGCCAGCGCGTCGTCCTGCTCCGGCTCGGCCGGCGTGACCGGCGTGGGGTCCTCGACGATCTGCTCGACGACCGGGGCCGCCGTGAACGGCACCGGCAGCCGGTTCGTCCGGCTGCCGCCCCCGCCGCCGCCGGCGCCGGGACCGCGGTACGGGCCCGAGACGTACGCGGCCTTGAACTGGACCATCGTCTCGGTGTCGTACTTGAGGATGCCGGAACCGGGGACGTTCGGCAGGTGGTAGGCGTCCGGCACACCGATGGCGGTCCGCGACTCGGCCGCGGAGAAGGTCCGCAGGCCCAGCCGGTAGGAGAGGAAGGTGTCCAGGCCGCGCAGCTTGCCCTCTTCCAGGCGCTGCGAGGCGAGCAGCATGTGCACACCCATCGACCGGCCGATGCGGCCGATCTGGATGAACATGTCGATGAAGTCGGGCTTGGCGGTCAGCAGCTCGGAGAACTCGTCGAGCACCATCACCAGCGAGGGCAGCGGGTCCAGCGGGGCGCCCGCGGCACGCGCCTTCTCGTAGTCGGTGATGTTGGCGTAGTTGCCCGCCGAGCGCAGCAGCTCCTGACGGCGCTGGAGTTCACCGGTGATCGAGTCGCGCATGCGGTCGATCAGGGTGACGTCCTCACCGAGGTTGGTGATGACCGCCGCGACGTGCGGCATGTCCGACATACCGGTGAAGGTGGCGCCACCCTTGAAGTCCGCGAGGATGAAGTTGAGGGTCTCCGAGGAGTGGGTGACCGCGAGCGCCAGCACCAGGGTGCGCAGCACCTCGGACTTACCGGAACCGGTCGCACCGACACACAGACCGTGCGGGCCCATGCCCTCCTGCGAGGCCTCCTTGATGTCCAGCATGACGGGCTGGCCGTCCTTGTCGACACCGATCGGCACCCGCAGCCGCTCGTGGAGCGTGCGCGGCCGCCAGGTACGCGACACATCGACGGAACCGGCGTCACCGAGGTTCAGCAGGTCGGTGAAGTCCAGGTTCGACAGCAGCGGCTCCTCGCCGTCCGCGCCGGAGCCCGCCCGCAGCGGGGCCAGCTGGCGCGCCAGCGCCTCCGACTCGGCGATCGACAGGGTGTCGCAGACACCGTGGTAGACCGCGCCGCCCGCCGACTCCAGCACCAGCTTGCCCGGCCACACCTGGACGGCCAGACCGCCGCGGACCTCGTCCAGATCGCCCGGGACGACCTCCAGGATGGTGACGCCCTGCAGGCCCTCGGCTCCGGCGATCACCGAGTCCATCGGCACCTCGCCGCCGTCCAGCACGACCAGCACATGCGGGGTGTCGGTCACCGGAGTGCCCTGCGGGTTGAACCGGCCGCGGCCCTCCAGCTCGTCCGCCAGCAGCTCCTCGATCTCACCGAGGTCACCGACGACCAGCCGGCGGGTGCCCGCGCCGTCCGTCGACTTGTGCTGCACCTGCGGCAGCCACTTGGTCCACTCCCACTCCGCCTGCGCACCGGGCGCGGCGACGACGGCCACCACCAGGTCCTCGGGCGAGTGCAGGGTGCACAGCTGGGCGACGATGGCGCGCGAGGCGCCGTAGACCGTGTCCGGGTCGCCGGAGACGGTCAGGTGGTAGAAGGCGCGCAGCGAGACCGCGAGGGGCAGATCGTCCAGCTGCCCGTGCTTGTCGAGGAATTCCTTCATCGCATGCGCGGTGAGCGGTTCCAGCTCGTCGACCGGAGCGGTCTCCGGAGCCCGCAGGGGAGTGGCCAGCTGCTGCGGCCCCAGCCCCAGTCGTACCTGCCCGAAGTCCGGATCGCCCGCCCGGCGCTCCCACACCCGTTTGCCCTCGGCCACGACCGACCACAACTGGCTCGGGTCGGGGTGGGTGAACAACTGCGCGTCCCGCTGCTTGCGCGCGGTGCGCCGCACCTCTTTCCGCTTCTGCGTAAGGTACTTGAGGTAATCCTGGCGCTCTTGAAGCATTTGCCCGGAAGGCCCTTGGCGGGCTTTGACGATCTGCACGATCGCCATTGCCAGGGTGGACGCCACCATAAAGCCGCCCATGATTTTCATGAACGGCTGGTTGCCCATGAACAAGAATCCCGCCGAAGACGCCATACCCATCATGGGCATAAGGGTCATCAGCATGTTTTCTGATTCGCCCTCACGCGGAAGCTCCGGGGGTGCCTCGAGTGTCACCTCCTCGGAGGGAACTTCGGGTGGCAGCGCGCGGGGCGGGCGCTTGACGATGACAACGCTCACCGAGGCATCAGTCCTTCATGCATCTCGCAGTCTCGGACCGCCCCCGTTGGATTCGACGGTCCCCCCGGACCAAGTGCTTGGCCCGAACCAGGCGTTGATCCTACTGTCAACCGTCAAGTCTCGGGGTGGGTGGGGCGAGCGCCGAATTGGACGGTACGCTGACGCCTCGCGAGCGTGCCCACAGCCCCGAAGTGACGGCTCTCTATAGAAGGCGCGCGACGCGACAAAACGCCCAACGGATAGGGGGAACCGCCAGGTGAGCACGAGTACTGGCACCGGCTTTTGCCGGGTCACGGTCGCCGCGCCCGATGCACGGATTGACGTGGCTCTGCCGGAGGACGTCGCACTCGTCGACATTTATCCGGAGATCCTGAGGCTCTCCGGTCAGTCGCAGGCGGAGGGCGCTCCGACCGGTTATCACCTAGTACGCCGCGACGGCACGGTTCTTGACGCCGGTCAGTCGCTGGCGCAGCAGCAGATCCTCGACGGCGACCTTCTTCTTCTGAAGCCGTTCGCCGAATCGCTGCCGCTCCCGGTCTTCGACGATGTCTCCGACGCCGTCGCCTCCGCGGTCAAGCGCAACCGCAACCGCTGGAGCGACGACCTCATGCGCGTCGTCGGCCTCACCGCGGGTGTGCTGCTGCTCGTCATGATGGCGTTCGCCCTGTGGGTCTCCCACCCCGAGCACCGCGACATGCACCGCCTGCCCGGCATCATCGCCGGTGTCGTCGGCATCGTGCTGGTCGCGCTGTCCGGCGTCCGCGCCCGTGTCTACGACGACCACGGCTCCTCCATCGCGCTGGGCCTGGCCTCGCTCCCGCACCTCCTGATCGCCGGCTCCGGCATCTTCCCCGTCGACGCCGGAGCCGACCCCGGCCGGCTGCACCTCCTCGTCGGCTGTGTGACCGTACTGATCGCCTCCGTGCTGCTGGTGGTCATGCTTCCGCGCGGTGACGCCCCCTTCGTCGCCGCCGCGTTCCTGTCCGCCACGGGCACCCTCGCGGTCTTCGCCGCGATCCTCACCGACGCCGCGCCCAGTGAGGTCGCCGCCGTCACCGCCGTCGTCTCCATCGCCCTGGTCGCCTGGCTGCCCGGCCTCTCCGCACGCTTCGCCCGGCTGCCCATCGGCTACAAGTCGCCCGACCAGATCGCCAAGGGCTCCTACGACAACGGCGGCGAGACCGAGTCCGTCGACTTCGTCAAGATCGGCAACCAGGCCAAGCGCGGGCACGAGCTGCTGCTCGGCCTCGTCGCCGGCTGCTCCGCCCTGACCGTCGGCTCGGCCGGCGTGGTCCTCGGCTTCTCGGACAACGTGTGGGCCCAGCTGCTCGCGCTGACCGCCGGTATCACGATCATGCTCCGCGCCCGGCTCTTCGACTACACCGCGCAGGTCGCCTGCCTGACCATCGCCGGCATCCTCACGATCGTCCTGCTCATCCTGGGCATCGCGCTGAACCCGCCGACCGAGATGTTCGTCGATCTGGCCCGCTACCAGGACTCCGGTCCGCTGAACATCCACACCGTCTGGTTCTCCGGCAGCATCGCGGCGGGCGCCGCCCTCCTGGTCGCCGTCGGCCTGGTCGTCCCCCAGAAGGGTGTCACCCCCTTCTGGGGCCGGATCTTCGACATCTTCGACGGCCTGGTCCTGCTCTCCCTGGTGCCGCTGTGCCTGGCGGTCCTGGACGTGTACGGCAAGGTGCGCGGCCTCACCACCGGCTGAGGCCCCCGCTCACCGGCCTGCTCAGCGGCCCCCCGACCACCCGGTCGGGGGGCCGTTTTCAGCTGGTACGCTGTGTGACGGTCCGGATGAGTCATCCAAGATTCCCTGTGAGGTAAACCAGGGGCGCTCGCCGGCCGGAACCCTGAGGAGTACCGCGTGTCGCTCGACGCCGCTACGAAGAAGCAGATCATGGCCGAGTTCGCCACCAAGGAGGGTGACACCGGCTCCCCCGAGGTCCAGGTCGCGATGCTCTCCCGCCGCATCTCGGACCTGACCGAGCACCTCAAGACCCACAAGCACGACCACCACTCCCGCCGTGGTCTGCTGCTGCTGGTCGGCCAGCGCCGCCGCCTGCTGCAGTACCTGGCGAAGAAGGACATCACGCGCTTCCGTGCGCTGGTCGAGCGTCTGGGCATCCGCCGCGGCGCGGCGGGCGCCAAGTAAGACGCCGTAAAGGGAGCGGTTCCTGATCAGGGGCCGCTCCCTTTGCCGTACGCACCGGACACTCACGCCACCTCATGGTGGACGGAAGCTTTGTAGTCTGGTGCCATATCGCAAAACTGAACGCGGTAGGAGCGCCTCCTGGCCGCCGGTCCTCGGTAGTGGCCCCCGGACGATCCATGGACGCCATGTGTCATCACTCCGGGTGCTTCGATCGAAGACCGGCCCGCACCGGCGCTCCACCGAAGACGGTCTGCAGCCATACGGGCAGCAGACGCAGACGAGGAGATATCCCTGGTGGAGAACGAGACCCACTACGCCGAAGCCGTGATCGACAACGGCCCCTTCGGCACCCGCACCATCCGCTTCGAGACGGGCCGCCTGGCCAAGCAGGCCGCCGGCTCCGCCGTGGCCTACCTGGACGACGACACCATGGTGCTGTCGGCCACCTCCGCTTCCAAGACGCCGAAGGACCAGCTGGACTTCTTCCCGCTGACCGTCGACGTCGAGGAGCGGATGTACGCAGCCGGGAAGATCCCCGGTTCCTTCTTCCGCCGTGAGGGCCGTCCCTCCGAGGACGCCATCCTCACCTGCCGGCTGATCGACCGGCCGCTGCGCCCCTCCTTCAAGAAGGGCCTGCGCAACGAGATCCAGATCGTCGAGACGGTCATGGCGCTCAACCCCGACCACCTCTACGACGTGGTCGCCATCAACGCCGCCTCCTGCTCCACCCAGCTCGCCGGCCTGCCCTTCTCGGGCCCCGTCGGCGGCACCCGGGTCGCCCTGATCAACGGCCAGTGGGTGGCGTTCCCGACCCACACCGAGCTCGAGGACGCCGTCTTCGACATGGTCGTGGCCGGCCGCGTCCTCCCGGACGGCGACGTCGCGATCATGATGGTCGAGGCCGAGGCCACCGAGAAGACCATCCAGCTGGTCAAGGACGGCGCCGAGGCCCCGACCGAAGAGGTCGTCGCCGCCGGTCTGGAAGCCGCCAAGCCCTTCATCAAGGTCCTGTGCAAGGCCCAGTCGGACCTCGCCGCCAAGGCCGCCAAGCCCGTCGGTGAGTTCCCGGTCTTCCTCGACTACCAGGACGACGTCCTGGAGGCGCTCACCGCCGCGGTCAAGGACGAGCTCTCCCAGGCGCTGACCATCGCCGGCAAGCAGGACCGCGAGGCCGAGCTGGACCGCGTCAAGGCCGTCGCCGCCGAGAAGCTGCTCCCGCAGTTCGAGGGCCGCGAGAAGGAGATCTCCGCCGCGTACCGTTCGCTGACCAAGAGCCTGGTCCGCGAGCGCGTCATCAAGGAGAAGAAGCGCATCGACGGCCGCGGCGTCACGGACATCCGTACGCTCGCCGCCGAGGTCGAGGCCATCCCGCGGGTGCACGGTTCCGCCCTGTTCGAGCGTGGCGAGACCCAGATCCTGGGCGTCACCACCCTCAACATGCTCCGCATGGAGCAGCAGCTGGACACCCTCTCCCCGGTGACCCGCAAGCGCTACATGCACAACTACAACTTCCCGCCGTACTCCGTCGGCGAGACCGGCCGCGTGGGCGCCCCCAAGCGCCGCGAGATCGGCCACGGCGCGCTCGCCGAGCGCGCCATCGTGCCGGTCCTGCCGACCCGCGAGGAGTTCCCCTACGCGATCCGCCAGGTCTCCGAGGCGCTGGGCTCCAACGGCTCGACGTCCATGGGCTCGGTCTGCGCCTCGACCATGTCGCTGCTGAACGCCGGTGTGCCCCTCAAGGCCCCGGTCGCCGGTATCGCCATGGGCCTGATCTCCCAGGAGATCGACGGCCAGACCCACTACGTCGCCCTCACCGACATCCTCGGTGCGGAGGACGCCTTCGGCGACATGGACTTCAAGGTCGCCGGCACCAAGCAGTTCGTGACCGCGCTCCAGCTCGACACCAAGCTCGACGGCATCCCCGCCTCGGTCCTGGCCGCCGCGCTGAAGCAGGCCCGTGACGCGCGTCTGCACATCCTCGACGTCATGAACGAGGCCATCGACGTCCCGGACGAGATGTCCCCGAACGCCCCGCGGATCATCACCGTCAAGATCCCGGTGGACAAGATCGGTGAGGTCATCGGCCCCAAGGGCAAGATGATCAACCAGATCCAGGAGGACACCGGCGCCGACATCACGATCGAGGACGACGGCACCATCTACATCGGTGCCGCCGACGGCCCGGCCGCCGAGGCCGCCCGCGCCACGATCAACGGCATCGCCAACCCGACCATGCCGGAGGTCGGCGAGCGCTACCTGGGCACGGTCGTCAAGACCACCACCTTCGGTGCGTTCGTCTCCCTGCTCCCGGGCAAGGACGGCCTGCTGCACATCTCGCAGATCCGCAAGCTCGCCGGCGGCAAGCGCGTGGAGAACGTCGAGGACGTGCTCGCGGTGGGCGCCAAGGTCCAGGTCGAGATCGCCGAGATCGACCAGCGCGGCAAGCTCTCCCTGATCCCCGTGATCGAGGACGAGGACAAGGCCGCGGACGAGAAGGACGACGCCGCCAAGTGACGTCCCGTACGCACGCGACGACGGCCCGCACCTCTTCGGAGGGGCGGGCCGTCGCCCGTACCCAAACGCTTCTCAAGGGCACCGCGGGCGCCGGCACGGTCCGCCGGACCACCCTCCCCGGCGGCCTGCGGATCGTCACCGAGACACTGCCCACGGTCCGCTCCGTCACCTTCGGCATCTGGGCACACGTCGGCTCCCGCGACGAGACCCCGTCGCTCAACGGCGCCACCCACTACCTCGAGCACCTGCTCTTCAAGGGCACCGAGCGGCGCAGCGCACTGGACATCTCCGCCGCGATCGACGAGGTCGGCGGCGAGATGAACGCCTTCACCGCGAAGGAGTACACCTGCTACTACGCGCGGGTGCTGGACAGCGATCTGCCGCTCGCCATCGACGTGGTGTGCGACATGCTCACCGGCTCGCTGATCGAGGCCGAGGACGTGGACGCCGAGCGCGGGGTCATCCTCGAAGAGATCGCGATGACCGAGGACGATCCGGGCGACTGCGTGCACGACCTGTTCGCGCACACCATGCTCGGTGACACCCCGCTCGGCCGCCCGGTCCTGGGCACCGTCGACACCGTCAACGCCCTCACCCCCGAGCGCATCCGCCGCTTCTACAAGAAGCACTACGACCCCACGCACCTCGTCGTCACGGCCGCCGGCAACATCGACCACGCCAAGGTCGTCCGCCTGGTCCGCCGCGCCTTCGAGCAGGCCGGGGCCCTGGACCGCCCGGACGCCGCCCCGGTCGCGCCGCGCTCCGGTACCCGTGGCATCAAGGCCGCCGGCCGCGTCGAACTGCTCAACCGCAAGACCGAGCAGGCCCATGTGATCCTCGGAATGCCGGGGCTGGCGCGCACCGACGACCGGCGCTGGGCGATGGGCGTACTGAACACCGCCCTGGGCGGTGGGATGAGCTCGCGCCTCTTCCAGGAGGTCCGCGAGAAGCGCGGCCTGGCCTACAGCGTGTACTCCTATACCTCCGGCTTCGCCGACTGCGGGCTGTTCGGCGTCTACGCCGGCTGCCGTCCGAACCAGGTGCAGGACGTCCTCAAGATCTGCCGCGACGAACTCGACCAGGTGGCGTCCCACGGACTCACCGACGACGAGATCCGCCGCGCGGTCGGACAGCTGCGCGGGTCCACCGTCCTCGGCCTGGAGGACAGCGGAGCGCTCATGCACCGCCTCGGCAAGAGCGAGCTGTGCTGGGGCGAACAGATGTCGGTCGACGAGATGCTGACGCGGATCGCGGCCGTCACCCCGGACGAGGTGCGCGAGGTGGCCCGCGAGGTGCTGGGCACCCGGCCCTCGCTGTCCGTCATCGGCCCCCTGAAGGACCGGCAGGCGGCCCGGCTGGACGACATCGTCGCCTAGGGGGAGACACCCCCTAGGCCCCGCGACACCACCAAGAGAAGGACGGGAAACGATGAGCAAGCTGCGCGTGGCCGTACTGGGAGCCCAGGGACGCATCGGCTCCGAGGCCGTACGGGCCGTCGAGGCCGCCGACGACATGGAGCTGGTGGCCGGGCTCGGCCGGGGCGACAAGCTGGAGACGCTGGTCGAGGCCGGCGCCCAGGTCGTGGTCGAGCTGACCAACCCCGGTGCCGTGATGGGCAACCTCGACTTCTGTGTGCGGCACGGCATCCATGCGGTGGTCGGCACGACCGGCTGGACCGATGAGCGCCTGGCGCAGCTGCGCACCTCGCTCGCCGCCTCGCCCGGGGCGGGCGTGCTCATCGCCCCGAACTTCTCCATCGGCGCGGTGCTGACCATGCGGTTCGCGCAGCAGGCGGCCCGCTTCTTCGAGTCGGCCGAGATCGTCGAGCTGCACCACCCGAAGAAGGCGGACGCCCCGTCCGGCACCGCCGCCCGCACTGCCCATCTGATCGCCGAGGCCCGGGAGGAGGCCGGCTGCGCCCCGCAGCCGGACGCCACCACCACCGCACTGGACGGCGCCCGTGGCGCGGACGTGGACGGCATCCCCGTGCACTCCGTACGGCTGCGTGGTCTGCTGGCGCACCAGGAGGTGCTGCTCGGCGGGGAGGGCGAAACCCTCACCATCCGCCACGACTCCCTCCACCACAGCAGCTTCATGCCGGGCATCCTGCTCGGTGTGCGGCGCGTGGTGACCACTCCGGGCCTGACCGTGGGCCTGGAAAACTTCCTCGACCTGGGCTGACGCTATGGGCGGAAAGATCACCTACTTCTTCCTCGCCACCGTGCTGGTCCTCGTCTTCGGGGTGGTGGCGCTGGAGGGCGTACTCCTCCTGATGACCGGCGAGCCGGCAGCCATGGGGATGGGCGCGGTGGCCTTCGTGCTGCCGTGCATCGGCGCCTGGTTCCTTTGGCACAACACCCGCTTCGCGCGTGACGCCCACCGGCTGGCGCACGCCCTGGAGGCCGAGGGCGGCCTGCCGGCCGACGAGCCGGCCCGTACCCCCGGCGGCCGGATCGACCGGGACTTTGCCGATGAGGTCTTCGCCCGGCGGCAGGCCGAGACGGAGGACGCCCCCGGCGACTGGCGTACGTGGTTCCGGCTCGCGGTCGCCTACCACGACGCCCGGGACACCCCGCGCGCCCGGAAGGCGATGCAGCGCGCCATCGCCCTGCACGACGACAAGCCCGTACCGGCCGCGTAGGGCGGGTACGGGCGTCGGGGACGGACGGATCGGGTTCTCACGAGGCCGGATCCGGCGGTCTTACGGTGGTCTTCCACGGGGCCGGTGCGGCGGGCGGTCCCACCGCGCCGGGCCTCAGGCGCGGTACTCCGCCGCCCAGGCCTCCAGCACATCCGCGGCCCGCTCGAACGCCTCCGGGCGGGACAGGAAGTCGCCGTTGTGGTCCGTGAGGAGGGACCGCAGCGGTTCGCCCTGCGTCCGCTCGATGATCAGCGCCTGCCCCTGCACCGTCCGCGGCAGCCCCAGCCAGCGCACCGGCTGCTGCCGCGTTTGCACGGAGGCGACGGCGCTCCAGGGTTCGGTGGTCGTACGCAGCAGATTCACCTGCCGCAGGCCGTGCGCGCTGACCCACACCCCGACCCGCAACAGACGGAGGGCCAGGGTGATCATCGCCGCCCCCACCACCGCACAGGCCGCGGCACCGGACAGCGAGCCGGCCATCGCGGTGATCAATGCGGAGAGCAGCACGAACGAGGCGAGCAGCAAAAACACCGCCGCCGCCCCTACCCGCCACGGTCCGGGGCGGTAGGGACGGCGCCAGTGGTCGGGCTCGTCATGCGCGAGCGCGGCCGAATCCGCGGCACGGGTGTCGGGATCGAGGTCGCGGTCGGCCGTCAGGAAGGGCAGGGGCACGGCTGATCCTCACTCATGGGCACGCACGGAAGCTGTGACCGGTGAGGCTATCGGGACAGGCGGAGCGGAACCACTTCGCGGCACGCCCCGCCCGCCCGTTCAGCGATGTGATGCCTCGGACTGATGCACCCGGCTGGAACCGGAGCTGTCCTGCTGCAGTGCGGGAACGCCGAACAGCAGGGCGCCGGCCAGGCCGCCCACGACTGTCAGCGTGATGAGAGACTGGCCGAGGAGCTGCGCGCGCGAGGCGCGCTGCCGCGGCGGGGGAGTGACATTGCTGCGGAACCGGTCTGCCTCGGCAACGAAGGCGAACGGGACGGGCTCTCGCCGGCGGAACATGAGCGGGCTCTCCTAGGAACCTCGAAGTGGGCACTGTCACAGGGTTAGACGTTTGTGGCGTGCAGTTGGTGCCCGTTTTCAGGGACTTCTGTGAAAAATATCAACGGCCGCTCCGCGCGCCGCCACGGCGCGCCCGTTTTGCGGCTAACGCGGCATCACGCGGTGTTTCCCGGACTGTCAGTGGCGGGCCGTAGGGTGGTCGCGCACGAGGAACGATTGGAAGGAACCGCCGGTGTCCCAGACCCCCGCCGAGAGCACTGAGAACCCCGACAGTGCAGCCGTCAGCTTCCGGAGCGAGGTGACGGTCGAGCTGGTCAAGCACAGCGCCGCGGACAGCGACGTGCTGTGGGCGGCCCGGGTCTCCACGGCCGGTGAGCAGTCCCTGGAGGAGCTGCAGAAGGACCCGGAGCGCTCCAAGGGTCTGATCAACTACCTCATGCGGGACCGCCACGGCAGCCCCTTCGAGCACAACTCCATGACCTTCTTCATCAGCGCGCCGATCTTCGTCTTCCGCGAGTTCATGCGGCACCGCGTCGGCTGGTCGTACAACGAGGAGTCCGGCCGCTACCGTCAGCTGGATCCGGTCTTCTACGTTCCCGGTGAGTCCCGCAAGCTCGTCCAGCAGGGCCGCCCCGGGAAGTACGAATTCGTCGAGGGCACCCAGGCGCAGCACGAGCTCACCGGCCGCATCATGGAGGACTCCTACCGCCGGGCCTACGAGGCGTATCAGGAGATGCTCGCCGCCGGCGTCGCCCGCGAGGTCGCCCGCGCGGTGCTCCCGGTCGGCCTGTTCTCCTCCATGTACGCCACCTGCAACGCCCGCTCTCTGATGCACTTCCTCGGCCTGCGCACCCAGCACGAGCAGGCGAAGGTGCCGTCCTTCCCGCAGCGCGAGATCGAAATGGTCGGCGAGCAGATGGAAGCCCACTGGGCAAAGCTCATGCCGCTCACGTACGGCGCATTCAATGCGAACGGCCGGATCGCTCCGTAAGGCCCAGGTTGCAGGCCGGATGCCGGAGCGCGCAGGACAGACGTGCGAAGTGTCCGGATTGCGGCATTTTGAGAAGTTCATCTACGCTGAACAGACGGACCCGGCACTGCTTGAACCCCCGAGCAGGCAGTGCCGGAGTCCACATCCCTGCTCCCCAGAGGCGCATCCCGTGGTGAGCTACGAGTAGCGTGGGACCCATGGCTCCGACTTCCACACCGCAGACCCCCTTCGGGCGGGTGCTGACCGCCATGGTCACGCCGTTCACGCCGGATGGCGCCCTCGATCTCGACGGCGCACAGCGGCTGGCTGCCCACCTGGTGGACGCCGGCAATGACGGCCTCGTCGTCAACGGCACCACCGGAGAGTCCCCGACCACCAGCGACGCGGAGAAAGCCCAGCTGGTCCGCGCGGTGGTCGATGCGGTCGGGGATCGCGCCTTTGTGGTCGCCGGAGCCGGCACCAACGACACCCGCCACAGCCTGGAGCTGGCCCGCGCCGCCCAGGACGCCGGCGCCCACGGCCTCCTCGCGGTGACGCCGTACTACAGCAAGCCCCCGCAGGAGGGCCTGCTCCGGCACTTCACGGCCATCGCCGACGCCACCGACCTGCCGGTCATGCTCTACGACATCCCCGGCCGCAGCGGTGTCCCGATCAACACCGAGACCATCGTCCGGCTCGCCGAGCACCCCAGAATCGTCGCCAACAAGGACGCCAAGGGAGACCTCGGCCGCGCCAGCTGGGCCATCGCCCGCTCCAGCCTCGCCTGGTACAGCGGCGACGACATGCTCAACCTCCCGCTGCTCTCGGTCGGCGCCGTCGGCTTCGTCTCCGTGGTCGGCCATGTCGTCACCCCCGAGCTGCGCGCACTCCTGGACGCCCATCTCAACGGCGATGTCACCAAGGCCACCGAGATCCACCAGAAGCTGCTGCCCGTCTTCACCGGCATGTTCCGCACCCAGGGCGTGATCACGACCAAGGCCGCCCTCGGCCTCCAGGGTCTGCCCGCCGGTCCGCTGCGGCTGCCGCTCGTGGAGCTCTCCCCCGAGGAGACCGAACAGCTCACGCGCGATCTCGCCGCCGGCGGGGTACAGCTCTGATCACAGACTTCACAACTGAATACGGACCAACAACCGCCTCATAGCAAGTGCACGAATGTCATGCGCGCCACGTGCCCTCGACGGCAGCGTGGCGTGTGTGGTGAGGAGAGTCTTTTGAGTCATCCGCATCCTGAGCTCGGCGCCCCGCCGAAGCTCCCCAAGGGCGGCCTGCGCGTCACCCCCCTCGGCGGCCTGGGTGAAATCGGCCGCAACATGACGGTCTTCGAATACGGCGGCCGGCTGCTGATCGTCGACTGCGGAGTGCTCTTCCCCGAGGAGGAGCAGCCCGGAATCGACCTGATCCTGCCGGACTTCACGTCCATCAGGGATCGCCTCGACGACATCGACGGCATCGTGCTGACCCACGGCCACGAGGACCACATCGGTGGTGTCCCCTACCTCCTGCGGGAGAAGCCGGACATCCCCCTCATCGGCTCCAAGCTGACCCTCGCGCTCATCGAGGCCAAGCTTCAGGAGCACCGCATCCGTCCTTACACCCTCGAGGTGCAGGAGGGGCACACGGAGCGGATCGGCTCCTTCGACTGCGAGTTCGTCGCCGTCAACCACTCCATCCCGGACGCGCTGGCCGTCGCCATCCGCACCCCCGCGGGCATGGTCGTCCACACCGGCGACTTCAAGATGGACCAGCTCCCGCTGGACCGGCGACTGACCGACCTCCCCGCCTTCGCGCGGCTCGGCGAGGAAGGCATCGACCTTCTCCTCTCCGACTCCACGAACGCCGAGGTCCCGGGCTTCGTCCCGCCCGAGCGCGACATCTCCAACGTCCTGCGCACGGTCTTCGCGAACGCCCAGAAGCGCATCATCGTGGCCAGCTTCGCCAGCCATGTGCACCGCATCCAGCAGATCCTCGACGCGGCGCACGAGTACGGCCGCCGGGTCGCCTTCGTCGGCCGCTCGATGGTCCGCAACATGGGCATCGCCCGCGAGCTGGGCTACCTGAAGGTCCCCGCCGGCCTGGTCGTCGACGTCAAGACCCTCGACGACCTCCCTGACGACGAGGTCGTGCTGGTCTGCACGGGTTCCCAGGGCGAGCCGATGGCCGCCCTCTCCCGGATGGCCAACCGCGACCACCAGATCCGGATCGTCCAGGGCGACACCGTGATCCTGGCGTCCTCCCTCATCCCGGGCAACGAGAACGCGGTCTACCGCGTGATCAACGGCCTCACCCGGTGGGGCGCGGACGTCGTCCACAAGGGCAACGCCAAGGTCCATGTCTCGGGTCACGCCTCGGCCGGCGAGCTGCTGTACTTCTACAACATCTGCAAGCCGAAGAACCTCATGCCGGTCCACGGCGAATGGCGCCATCTGCGTGCCAACGCCGAACTGGGGGCACTGACCGGTGTCCCGAAGGAACGGATCGTCATCGCCGAGGACGGTGTCGTGGTCGACCTGGTCGGCGGTGTCGCCAAGATCGTCGGCAAGGTCCAGGCGGGCTATGTCTACGTCGACGGCCTCTCGGTCGGCGATGTCACGGAAACCCACCTCAAGGACCGCCGCATCCTGGGCGACGAGGGCATCATCTCGGTCTTCGTGGTCGTGGACAGCAGCACCGGGAAGATCGTCGGAGGCCCGGACCTGCATGCGCGCGGCTCCGGCATCGAGGACTCCGCCCTGTCGGGCGTGGTCCCCAAGATCGACGAGGCCTTGGCCAAGGCGGCCCAGGACGGTGTCGCGGACGCGCACCAGCTCCAGCAGCTGATCCGCCGCTCGGTCGGCAAGTGGGTGTCGGACAACTACCGGCGCCGCCCGATGATCCTCCCCGTGGTCGTCGAGGTCTGAGGCCCCAGGGCCGTAGGCAGGTACTCAAGTAGGAGCGGGGCGCCCGGATTTGCATCCGGGCGCCCCGCTCCAGTACGTTTACGTCTCCTCCTGAACGGGAAGCACCGCGCGCCTCTGCGTACGGAGCACCCCTGCAAAATCAGGCGGAATTCCGGCCCAGAGCAATCTGATAAAGTCGGATCAGCCGAAAGGCAAACCCCCTCCGACGGGGAATCGGAAACGAATTCGGACCGGAAACGGAACGAAATCGGGTCTGGTAGAGTCGGAAAGGCCGGAAAGCGAAAGCGGAACGGCCGACCCGCTCCAACAGGGCGCCGGACACGGAAACGGATCTGGTAAGGTTGGAAACGCGAAGAAGCCGAAAGGCGGAAACGCACCGGCGAAAATCGGGCCCGCAAGGATCTGATAGAGTCGGAAACGCAAGACCGAAGGGAAGCGCCCGGAGATCCTGGTGAAACAGGAACAAAGGAAGCGTCCGTTCCTTGAGAACTCAACAGCGTGCCAAAAGTCAACGCCAGATATGTTGATACCCCGTCCACCGGAAACATCCGGCGGATGAGGTTCCTTTGAAAGCCCACCACGGCCCATGCGGTCGGGGTGGCACACACAGCGAGGACGCTGTGAACGAGCAGACCTATTCCGTCCGCTCGTTCCGCTCTCGTGTGTGTTCACCGGCTGTAATTTATTTACTGGCCGAGTAAACATTCACGGAGAGTTTGATCCTGGCTCAGGACGAACGCTGGCGGCGTGCTTAACACATGCAAGTCGAACGATGAACCTCCTTCGGGAGGGGATTAGTGGCGAACGGGTGAGTAACACGTGGGCAATCTGCCCTTCACTCTGGGACAAGCCCTGGAAACGGGGTCTAATACCGGATACGACTACCGACCGCATGGTCTGGTGGTGGAAAGCTCCGGCGGTGAAGGATGAGCCCGCGGCCTATCAGCTTGTTGGTGGGGTGATGGCCTACCAAGGCGACGACGGGTAGCCGGCCTGAGAGGGCGACCGGCCACACTGGGACTGAGACACGGCCCAGACTCCTACGGGAGGCAGCAGTGGGGAATATTGCACAATGGGCGAAAGCCTGATGCAGCGACGCCGCGTGAGGGATGACGGCCTTCGGGTTGTAAACCTCTTTCAGCAGGGAAGAAGCGAGAGTGACGGTACCTGCAGAAGAAGCGCCGGCTAACTACGTGCCAGCAGCCGCGGTAATACGTAGGGCGCAAGCGTTGTCCGGAATTATTGGGCGTAAAGAGCTCGTAGGCGGCTTGTCACGTCGGATGTGAAAGCCCGGGGCTTAACCCCGGGTCTGCATTCGATACGGGCAGGCTAGAGTTCGGTAGGGGAGATCGGAATTCCTGGTGTAGCGGTGAAATGCGCAGATATCAGGAGGAACACCGGTGGCGAAGGCGGATCTCTGGGCCGATACTGACGCTGAGGAGCGAAAGCGTGGGGAGCGAACAGGATTAGATACCCTGGTAGTCCACGCCGTAAACGTTGGGAACTAGGTGTGGGCGACATTCCACGTCGTCCGTGCCGCAGCTAACGCATTAAGTTCCCCGCCTGGGGAGTACGGCCGCAAGGCTAAAACTCAAAGGAATTGACGGGGGCCCGCACAAGCAGCGGAGCATGTGGCTTAATTCGACGCAACGCGAAGAACCTTACCAAGGCTTGACATACACCGGAAAACCCTGGAGACAGGGTCCCCCTTGTGGTCGGTGTACAGGTGGTGCATGGCTGTCGTCAGCTCGTGTCGTGAGATGTTGGGTTAAGTCCCGCAACGAGCGCAACCCTTGTTCTGTGTTGCCAGCATGCCCTTCGGGGTGATGGGGACTCACAGGAGACTGCCGGGGTCAACTCGGAGGAAGGTGGGGACGACGTCAAGTCATCATGCCCCTTATGTCTTGGGCTGCACACGTGCTACAATGGCCGGTACAATGAGCTGCGATACCGCGAGGTGGAGCGAATCTCAAAAAGCCGGTCTCAGTTCGGATTGGGGTCTGCAACTCGACCCCATGAAGTCGGAGTTGCTAGTAATCGCAGATCAGCATTGCTGCGGTGAATACGTTCCCGGGCCTTGTACACACCGCCCGTCACGTCACGAAAGTCGGTAACACCCGAAGCCGGTGGCCCAACCCCTTGTGGGAGGGAATCGTCGAAGGTGGGACTGGCGATTGGGACGAAGTCGTAACAAGGTAGCCGTACCGGAAGGTGCGGCTGGATCACCTCCTTTCTAAGGAGCACTTCTTACCGACCTCTGGTTGGTCAGAGGCCAGTACATCAGCGAATGTCTGATGCTGGTTGCTCATGGGTGGAACGTTGACTATTCGGCACGGTCTGATGATGACTGTTAGTACTGCTTCGGCGTGGAACACAGGATTCGGATGGTCGTGCCGGGCACGTTGTTGGGTATCTGAGGGTACGGACTGTGGTCTGGACCTTCGCGATGCCGGCCCCAGTGAACTCAGCCTTCGGGTTGGGGTGGTGGGTGGCTGGTCGTTGCTTGAGAACTGCACAGTGGACGCGAGCATCTGTGGCCAAGTTTTTAAGGGCGCACGGTGGATGCCTTGGCACCAGGAACCGATGAAGGACGTGGGAGGCCGCGATAGGCCCCGGGGAGCTGTCAACCGAGCTTTGATCCGGGGGTGTCCGAATGGGGAAACCCGGCAGTCGTCATGGGCTGTCACCCGCTGCTGAACACATAGGCAGTGTGGAGGGAACGCGGGGAAGTGAAACATCTCAGTACCCGCAGGAAGAGAAAACAACCGTGATTCCGGGAGTAGTGGCGAGCGAAACCGGATGAGGCCAAACCAGTTACGTGTGATACCCGGCAGGGGTTGCGTGGCTGGGGTTGTGGGAGTTCTCTTTCACAGTCTGCCGGCTGTGAGACGAGTCAGAAACCGTTGATGTAGGCGAAGGACATGCGAAAGGTCCGGCGTAGAGGGTAAGACCCCCGTAGCTGAAACATTGACGGCTCGTTTGAGAACCACCCAAGTAGCACGGGGCCCGAGAAATCCCGTGTGAATCTGGCGGGACCACCCGTTAAGCCTAAATATTCCCTGGTGACCGATAGCGGATAGTACCGTGAGGGAATGGTGAAAAGTACCGCGGGAGCGGAGTGAAATAGTACCTGAAACCGTGTGCCTACAAGCCGTGGGAGCGTCGCACAGAGACTTGTCTCTGTGTCGTGACTGCGTGCCTTTTGAAGAATGAGCCTGCGAGTTTGCGGTATGTTGCGAGGTTAACCCGTGTGGGGAAGCCGTAGCGAAAGCGAGTCCGAAGAGGGCGTTGAGTAGCGTGCCCAAGACCCGAAGCGGAGTGATCTAGCCATGGGCAGGTTGAAGCGGAGGTAAGACTTCGTGGAGGACCGAACCCACCAGGGTTGAAAACCTGGGGGATGACCTGTGGTTAGGGGTGAAAGGCCAATCAAACTCCGTGATAGCTGGTTCTCCCCGAAATGCATTTAGGTGCAGCGTCGTGTGTTTCTTGCCGGAGGTAGAGCACTGGATAGGCGATGGGCCCTACCGGGTTACTGACCTTAGCCAAACTCCGAATGCCGGTAAGTGAGAGCGCGGCAGTGAGACTGTGGGGGATAAGCTCCATGGTCGAGAGGGAAACAGCCCAGAGCATCGACTAAGGCCCCTAAGCGTGTGCTAAGTGGGAAAGGATGTGGAGTCGCAGAGACAACCAGGAGGTTGGCTTAGAAGCAGCCATCCTTGAAAGAGTGCGTAATAGCTCACTGGTCAAGTGATTCCGCGCCGACAATGTAGCGGGGCTCAAGCACACCGCCGAAGTCGTGTCATTGCAACATGAGGACCAACGTCCGTTGTGATGGGTAGGGGAGCGTCGTGTGCCGGGTGAAGCAGCCGTGGAAACGAGTTGTGGACGGTTCACGAGTGAGAATGCAGGCATGAGTAGCGATACACACGTGGGAAACGTGTGCGCCGATTGACTAAGGGTTCCTGGGTCAAGCTGATCTGCCCAGGGTAAGTCGGGACCTAAGGCGAGGCCGACAGGCGTAGTCGATGGACAACCGGTTGATATTCCGGTACCCGCTTTGAAGCGCCAAATATCGAATCCATTAATGCTAAGGCCGTGAAGCCGCCCTGAGCTCTTCGGAGCGTAGGGGAGTGGTGGAGCCGCTGATCCAAGGTGGTAGTAGGTAAGTGATGGGGTGACGCAGGAAGGTAGTCCAGCCCGGGCGGTGGTTGTCCCGGGGTAAGGGTGTAGGGCGTTGTCCAGGTAAATCCGGACAGCATGAAGCCTGAGACCTGATGCCGAGCCGATTGTGGTGAAGTGGATGATCCTATGCTGTCGAGAAAAGCCTCTAGCGAGTTTCATGGCGGCCCGTACCCTAAACCGACTCAGGTGGTCAGGTAGAGAATACCGAGGCGTTCGGGTGAACTATGGTTAAGGAACTCGGCAAAATGCCCCCGTAACTTCGGGAGAAGGGGGGCCATTGCTGGTGATCCGATTTACTCGGTGAGCTGGTGGTGGCCGCAGAGACCAGCGAGAAGCGACTGTTTACTAAAAACACAGGTCCGTGCGAAGCCGTAAGGCGATGTATACGGACTGACGCCTGCCCGGTGCTGGAACGTTAAGGGGACCGGTTAGTCACATTTCGGTGTGGCGAAGCTGAGAACTTAAGCGCCAGTAAACGGCGGTGGTAACTATAACCATCCTAAGGTAGCGAAATTCCTTGTCGGGTAAGTTCCGACCTGCACGAATGGCGTAACGACTTCTCGACTGTCTCAACCATAGGCCCGGTGAAATTGCATTACGAGTAAAGATGCTCGTTTCGCGCAGCAGGACGGAAAGACCCCGGGACCTTTACTATAGCTTGATATTGGTGTTCGGTTCGGCTTGTGTAGGATAGGTGGGAGACTTTGAAGCTATGACGCCAGTCATGGTGGAGTCATTGTTGAAATACCACTCTGGTCGTGCTGGATGTCTAACCTGGGTCCGTGATCCGGATCAGGGACAGTGTCTGGTGGGTAGTTTAACTGGGGCGGTTGCCTCCTAAAGGGTAACGGAGGCGCCCAAAGGTTCCCTCAGCCTGGTTGGCAATCAGGTGTTGAGTGTAAGTGCACAAGGGAGCTTGACTGTGAGACTGACGGGTCGAGCAGGTACGAAAGTAGGGACTAGTGATCCGGCGGTGGCTTGTGGAAGCGCCGTCGCTCAACGGATAAAAGGTACCCCGGGGATAACAGGCTGATCTTCCCCAAGAGTCCATATCGACGGGATGGTTTGGCACCTCGATGTCGGCTCGTCGCATCCTGGGGCTGGAGTCGGTCCCAAGGGTTGGGCTGTTCGCCCATTAAAGCGGTACGCGAGCTGGGTTTAGAACGTCGTGAGACAGTTCGGTCCCTATCCGCTGTGCGCGTAGGAGTATTGAGAAGGGCTGTCCCTAGTACGAGAGGACCGGGACGGACGAACCTCTGGTGTGCCAGTTGTCCTGCCAAGGGCATGGCTGGTTGGCTACGTTCGGAAAGGATAACCGCTGAAAGCATCTAAGCGGGAAGCCTGCTTCGAGATGAGTACTCCCACCCCCTTTGAGGGGTTAAGGCTCCCAGTAGACGACTGGGTTGATAGGCCAGATATGGAAGCCCGGTAACGGGTGGAGTTGACTGGTACTAATAGGCCGAGGGCTTGTCCTCAGTTGCTCGCGTCCACTGTGTAGGTTCTGAAGTAACGACCTGTGATATTGCCGGGTTGGTTAACTTCATAGTGTTTCGGTGGTCATTGCGTTAGGGAAACGCCCGGTTACATTTCGAACCCGGAAGCTAAGCCTTTCAGCGCCGATGGTACTGCAGGGGGGACCCTGTGGGAGAGTAGGACGCCGCCGAACAATCATTCAGCTCCGGTCTCTGAACCTTATGGTTCAGGGGCCGGAGCTTTTTTGTTCTGATTTTCGGGTGGTGGGTGTAACTCGACGTTCATCTGACCTGAGCAGGATCCGTTTCATGCGGACAGTTGGAGCGCTCAGGTCGGCCGGTGTCAGTGCTGGGGATGAGGTCGTGGTGCCGGCGTACGGCAACGCCGAGGTGGCCCGGGCCGTGCTGGAGTTGGGCGCGGTGCCGGTGTTCGCCGATGTGGACGGCGACAGTTACTGCCTGGACCCGGCCGCGGTGTCGGATGTGGTGACCAGCCAGACGGCCGCGGTCGTGGCGATTCACCGGTTCGGGCGGCAGGCGGACACCGGGTGGATCCGTGAAGTGGGCCAGCGGCGTGGTCTGTTGGTGCTCGTGGAGAACGAACCCGGGGCGGACCCGGAGGGCGCCGAGCTGCGGCGGGCGCAGGCGTCGTACCTGGACGGCAGGCTCAGCGGGGTCCGGACGCCCACACCGGCTGCGGGGCACACC
Organism: Streptomyces lydicus; assembly: GCF_004125265.1. GTDB lineage: Bacteria > Actinomycetota > Actinomycetes > Streptomycetales > Streptomycetaceae > Streptomyces > Streptomyces lydicus_C. The sequence continues at coordinate 2,378,409 of NZ_RDTE01000003.1, read as the reverse complement.
TACGAGCAGTATGTGGTGCGGGTACCCGGCAACGGGCGGCCGGACCGGGATGCGTTCGCGCGGGCGCTGCGGGCCAAGGGCGTGGCCTGCAAGGTGCCCGTGCTGGCGCCGGTGTACCGGATGCCGGGGCTGCGGCGGGATGTTTTTCTGCCGGAGACCGAGCGGGCGGTGGACGAGACCCTGGCGTTGCCCGTGCACGCGGGGATGTCGCGGCGGGAGCTCCACAGGATGGTCGGTGCGTGCAATGCGCTCGGCGGGCTGCTGCAGCCGGCCTTTTAGCCGGGTATCGGTGGACCAGGCGGTGGACGATTAGAAGACGGCGCGGAGTTGAGGTAATATCTATTCCGTTGCCGCGCCCCAATAGCTCAGTCGGCAGAGCGTCTCCATGGTAAGGAGAAGGTCTACGGTTCGATTCCGTATTGGGGCTCCAGAAGAGAAAGGCCCCCGCCATTTGGCGGGGGCCTTTGTCGTATGCCGGTCCGGTGCCGGTCCATTGCCGGTTCGGTGATGTCGTTTCAGCTCCGCGGACGGGAGCCATGGCCGTGTCGTGGGCGGCGGTTGGGGATGAGGAAGCGGCCGACGCCGTGAGTGGTGGGCGTCGGCCGCTCCCCGGGGGTCAGTCGGCCGGGGCCTCGGGGATGCGCATGGCGAGGATGGCCATGTCGTCGGAGGCGGGTTCGGCGGCGAAGCGTTCCACGGCGCGCAGCACGCGGGCGGCGACGGCGCCGGCTGTCAGTCCCGTACAGGTGGTCAGGAGGTCGGTGAGGCCGTCGTCGCCGAGCATGCGGGTGCCCTCGCGGCGCTCGGTGACGCCGTCGGTGACGCAGAGCAGGACGTCGCCGGGGTCGAGAGTGACGGTCTGTTCGTAGAGCTCCAGGTCGTCCATGACGCCGAGGAGCGGCTGGGGTTCGGCGGCCGCCTCGACGGTGCCGTCCTGGCGCAGACGGAGCGGCAGGGGGTGGCCGGCGCAGACGACCTTGAGGACGGCGCTGCCGTCGGCCTGGGGCCAGAGCTCGCCGTAAAGGAGCGTCAGGAAGCGGCTGCGGGCGCCCTCGTCGAGGATGGCGGCGTTGAGGCGTTCCAGGACGGCGGGGCCGCCGAAGCCCTCGCGGGCGAGCAGGCGCAGCGCGTGCCGGGCCAGGCCCGTGACGGCGGCCGCTTCCGGGCCGGTACCGCAGACGTCACCGATGGCGAAGCCGTAGGCGCCGTCGCGGATCGGGAAGATGTCGTAGAAGTCGCCGCCGACCTCGTTGCCCTCGCCGGCCGCGCGGTAGATGACCTCGACCTCCATGCCGGGGATCGCGGGCTGCTCAGGGGGCAGCAGGCTGCGCTGCAGGGACTGGCTGATGGCCGTGCGCTCGGAGTAGAGGCGCGCGTTGTCCAGGGCGAGTGCGGCCCGGCGGGAGAGGTCCTCGGCGAGTTCCAGGATCTCCTGGCGGAAGTGCTCCTCGGTGGGCTTGCCCAGGGTCAGCATGCCGATGACGCGGTTGCGCGCGACGAGGGGTAGGACGACCGTCTCGCCGCCCACCGCGGAGGCGGTGGCGAGGGTGGCGCCGGGGCCGGTGGAGGGCCGGGCGGAGTTGCCCAGGCCCAGGCTGCGCATGGAGGTGCGCAGGGCGGCGTCGTGCGCGGCGTCGCCGGGGGCGGTCCAGACACGGGCACCGGGGGTGGGGACCGGCTCGGGAGGGTCGACCTTCGTCAGCAGCGTCTTGAGGCCGTCGATCCGGTCCTCGTCCTCGTGCAGCACATAGGAGAGCTCGGGCTCGGACGTCTGGTCGGCGACGGTGTAGACGGCGCACCAGGTCGCGAGGGTGGGGACCGTCATCTGGGCCATCAGGGCCAGGGTCTGGTCCCGGTCGAGGGTGCCGGCCAGCAGATCGGAGGCCTCGACGAGGAAGGAGAGCGAGCCGCGGCGGAGTTTTTCCAGCTCGGTGAGGCGGGCGCGTTCGACGGCGAGGGCGATGCGGTCGGCGGCGAACTGGAGACGCAGGGCCTCCTCGTTGGTGTAGCGGCCGGCGCCCTCCGCGGCGACGCCGAGCGAGCCGGTCAGCCGGCCCTCGACCTTGAGCGGGACGGTGACGACCGAGCGCATGCCCGTGCCGCTGAGGAGGGGGACGGCGCCGGGGACCGCGGTGAGGTCTTCGTGGACGGCGGGCATCCGGGCGGAGCCGTAGCGTCCGGATCCGGCCTCGACGGGGACGCGGGCGAACCGCTGGCGGGCGGAGGGCAGGCCCGTGGAGGCGCGGACCTCCAGCTCGGTCTCGTCGTCGGTGGCCAGGAGGAGGTAGGCGGCGTCGCCGTCGAGCATGTCGCGGGCCCGTTCGACGGTCCGCTGGAGCAGGCCGTCGAGGTCGTCGGGGGCCGGTGAGCCGATGAAGACCTCGAACGGGTCGGCGAGGCGTCCCTCCGACGGACCGGCCTGGGAGGCGGCGTCCGGGGCGGGGGTGCGCTGGGGGCTCTGCAGGATGGCGCGCTCGTGGTCGCGCACCAGGAGGCAGACCGTGGAGGCCTCGCCGTCGGCGTCGCGGACGCGCAGGTGGGAGGCGTAGACGGGGACGACCCGGCCGTCCGAGCCCCGGATGCCGTAGGAGCCCTCCCAGCGGGAGAGCTGCAGGGCCTCGACGATGCCGGTGCCGGTTCCCGGGGTGTGCGGCCAGGCGGCGAAGTCGGTGAGCGGCTTGCCGATGACCTGCTCGGGGTCGTAGGCGAAGAGGTCCTGGGCGTCCTCGTTCCAGAAGCTGATGCAGCCGCCGCGGTCGATCTGGATCACCGCGACCCGGACGCGGGCCTCGGCGACCGGGAGGGCGTCCACCGGCAGGGCGGGGCCGGCGGAACGGGTGCCGGCCGGGCGCTCGGGGAGGTCGAGCTGGAACCATACGTGTTTTTGTGCGGCGGTGTACTCGACGCCCCAGCGGGTGGCGAGCGCGCCGCACAGCAGCAGGCCGCGGCCGCCCTCGCGGTCCGGGTGGACGACGACCTGGCCGGCGTTCTGGAGCGGGATCTCGCGTTCGGGGTAGCGGTCGGCGACGGAGATCCGTACGCCGTCGTCGTTGCGCAGACACAGCACATCGGCGGCGGTGCCGGCGTGCACCACGGCGTTGGTGACCAGCTCGCTGGTCAGCACCACGGCGTCGTCGACGATGTCGGCGCAGCCCCAGCCCTGGAGGGTGTCGCGGACGAATGCACGGGCAGTGGCGACCGAGCGCCCGACCGGCTCGAAGGTTGCGGCGGCCCGCGCGGTGATCACTGGTCTCCTCATGCGTGTGTCGGTGATCTGCTCCCCCATACTTGCGGCGCCCCTCCGAATAAACCTGTGGTGCCTCCACCACTGCCCGTGCTCTAGGGCCGGGACGGTGGACAGCCGTATGCCAGGTTACTTACCTTCGCCGCACCCAAGGATGCCGGTCACGTGTGTTTCCGCCCCAATCGTGCCCTGGGACGGTGTGCGATGCTGCCGAACTGTTATGGCCTGGTTGGGCCATGGTGAAACACTGGGCACGTATCAAGAGAAAGCCCGGGTAGAACGGTCGACCCTTGCGGGAGGGACACGGTGGAGTCTGGCGCAGCGGCGCGGGGCGCAAGCACGCGCGCGAAAGGCGGACGATCCCGGAACAACGGGACGACCGAGGTGGATACGGCTGCGCTGAATCGGCTGTTGGTCGCGTTGGTCGCGATGCGGGACGGGAACTTCCGCAAGCGGCTGACGGTTTCCGGCGACGGCGTGATGTCGGAGATCGCGGCGGTCTTCAACGAGGTTGCGGACCGCAATCTGCATCTGACGGGCGAGCTGACGCGGGTGCGCCGGGTCGTCGGTCGTGAGGGAAAGCTCACGGAACGGCTGGAGGTCGGCGCCGCCGAGGGCTCCTGGGCCGCGGCGATCGACGCCTCGAATGCCCTGGTCGATGACCTCGTACGGCCCGTCTCCGAGGTGGGACGGGTGCTGTCCGCGGTGTCCGAGGGCGACCTGGAACAGCGGATGGATCTGCGGTCGCGCAGTTCGGACAGCTCTTCGGAGCACCCTCTGCGGGGTGAATTCCTGAAGGTCGGCCGGACCGTCAACGGGCTGGTGGACCAGCTCTCCGCGTTCACCGACGAGGTCACCAGAGTGGCCAGTGAGGTCGGTACGGAGGGCAAGCTCGGCGGCCAGGCGCGGGTGCGCGGAATGTCGGGTTCATGGAAGGACCTCACGGAATCCGTCAACACCATGGCGTCCCGGCTGACGGCGCAGGTGCGTGACATTGCTCTCGTCACCACCGCGGTGGCCAAGGGTGATCTGTCGCGCAAGGTGACCGTCCATGTCTCCGGCGAGATGCTGGAGCTGAAGAACACCGTCAACACGATGGTCGACCAGCTCTCCTCGTTCGCCTCCGAGGTGACGCGGGTCGCCCGTGAGGTCGGCACCGAGGGTGAGCTCGGTGGTCAGGCGCAGGTCCCCGGCGTGGCCGGGGTGTGGAAGGACCTGACGGACTCGGTCAATCTCATGGCCGGCAACCTCACCGCTCAGGTGCGCGGGATCGCCCAGGTCACCACTGCCGTGGCCAATGGCGATCTGTCGCAGAAGGTCACGGTCAGCGCACGCGGCGAGGTCGCGCAGCTGGCCGACACGATCAACACCATGACCGAGACGCTGCGGACCTTCGCGGACGAAGTGACGCGGGTGGCGAGCGAGGTCGGCGCGGAGGGCCAGCTCGGTGGTCAGGCGCAGGTGCCGGGCGCGGCCGGGACGTGGAAGGACCTCACCGACTCGGTGAACACCGCCTTCCGCAACCTGACGGCGCAGGTGCGGGACATCGCGCAGGTGACGACGGCGGTCGCCAACGGTGATCTGTCGCAGACGGTCACCGTCGATGTGGCCGGTGAAATGCTGGAGTTGAAGAACACCGTCAACACGATGGTGGGTCAGCTGTCGTCGTTCGGTGCCGAAGTGACGCGCGTGGCGCGGGAGATCGGTGTCGAGGGCGAGCTGGGCGGCCAGGCCGCGGTGCCCGGGGCGGCCGGTACGTGGAAGGACCTCACGGACTCCGTGAACACCGCCTTCCGCAACCTGACCGGGCAGGTGCGCAACATCGCCCAGGTGACGACCGCGGTGGCCAACGGTGATCTGTCGCAGAAGGTCACCGTCGACGTCTCCGGCGAGATGTTGCAGCTGAAGAACACCGTGAACACCATGGTGGACCAGCTGTCGTCGTTCGCCGACCAGGTCACCCGGATGGCCAGGGACGTGGGCACGGAGGGCCGGCTGGGCGGCCAGGCCCGGGTGGACGGCGTCAGCGGCACCTGGAAGGAACTGACCGACTCCGTCAACTTCATGGCGGGGAACCTGACTTCTCAGGTGCGGCAGATCGCGCAGGTGACGACGGCGGTCGCGCGGGGCGACCTGTCCCAGAAGATCGACGTGGACGCGCGCGGCGAGATCCTGGAGCTGAAGAACACCATCAACACGATGGTCGACCAGCTCTCCGCCTTCGCCGACCAGGTCACCCGGGTCGCCCGGGAGGTCGGTACGGACGGCAGGCTGGGCGGCCAGGCGCAGGTGCCGGGCGTCGCGGGCGTCTGGCGCGATCTGACCGACTCGGTGAACGGCATGGCCGGCAACCTGACGGCCCAGGTCCGCAACATCGCGCAGGTCGCCACGGCGGTCGCGCGCGGTGACCTGTCGCAGAAGATCGACGTGGACGCCCGGGGCGAGATCCTGGAGCTGAAGAACACCCTGAACACCATGGTCGACCAGCTCTCCTCGTTCGCGGAGCAGGTCACCCGGGTCGCCCGTGAGGTGGGCACCGAGGGCATCCTGGGCGGCCAGGCCGAGGTGCAGGGCGTCAGCGGCACCTGGAAGGACCTCACCCAGTCCGTCAACTTCATGGCGAACAACCTCACCTCGCAGGTGCGCAACATCGCCGAGGTGACGACCGCGGTGGCCCGCGGTGATCTGTCCAAGAAGATCACCGTCGACGCCAAGGGCGAGATCCTGGAACTGGTCACGACGGTCAACACGATGGTCGACCAGCTGTCGTCGTTCGCCGAGCAGGTGACCCGGGTGGCCCGTGAGGTGGGTACCGAGGGGCAGTTGGGCGGCCAGGCGCGGGTGCCGGGCGCGACCGGTATCTGGCTGGACCTCAGCGACAACGTGAACCTGATGGCCAACAACCTGACCATCCAGGTGCGCAACATCTCCCAGGTCTCGGCGGCGGTCGCCAACGGGGACCTGACCAAGAAGGTCACGGTCGAGGCGCGCGGCGAGGTCGCGCAGCTCGCCGACACGGTCAACACGATGGTCACGACGCTGTCGTCGTTCGCCGACGAGGTCACCCGGGTGGCCCGTGAGGTGGGCACCGACGGCATCCTGGGCGGTCAGGCCCGCGTTCCCGGCGTCGCCGGTACGTGGAAGGACCTCACCGAGTCCGTGAACTCGATGGCCAACAACCTGACCGGCCAGGTCCGCAACATCGCGATGGTCACCACCGCCATCGCCAAGGGCGATCTGACCAAGAAGATCGACATCGATGCGCGCGGCGAGATCCTGGCGCTGAAGACCACCATCAACACCATGGTCGACCAGCTTTCGTCCTTCGCGGAGCAGGTCACCAGAGTGGCCCGTGAGGTGGGTACGGAAGGCCAGCTGGGCGGTCAGGCGCAGGTGCGGGGCGTGGCCGGCACCTGGCGGGACCTGACCGAGTCGGTGAACGAGATGGCCGGGAACCTGACCCGTCAGGTGCGGGCCATCGCCGCGGTCGCCGCTGCGGTCACCCTGGGCGATCACAACGTCCGGATCGACGTGGACGCGGCCGGCGAGATCCTGGAGCTCCAGGACAACGTCAACACGATGATCTCCACGCTCCGGGAGACCACCCTCGCCAACGAGGAACAGGACTGGCTCAAGGGCAACCTCGCCCGGATCTCCGGTCTGATGCAGGGCCGGCGCGACCTCAAGGACGTCGCCACGCTCATCATGAGCGAGCTGTCGCCCGCGGTCTCCGCCCAGCACGGCGCGTTCTTCCTCGCCGCGCAGCCCGACAGCCAGGAGATCGGCGCGGACGGCGGCGAGGCGGGCGCCTACGAGCTGCGGCTGATGGGCTCGTACGGCTACGCCATGGGCGGGATGCCGACGACCTTCCGGCCGGGCGAGACGCTGATCGGCACGGCCGCGGAGGAGGGGCGCACCATCCTGGTGGAGAACGTCCCGTCCGGGTATCTCAAGATCGCCTCCGGGCTGGGCGAGGCGCCGCCGGCGAATGTGATCGTGCTGCCGGTGCTGTTCGAGGACAAGGTGCTCGGCGTGATCGAGCTGGCGTCCTTCCAGCCGTTCACCCAGATCCAGAAGGACTTCCTCAGCCAGATCGCCGAGATGATCGCGACCAGCGTCAACACCATCTCGGTGAACACCAAGACCGAGGTGCTGCTCAAGCAGTCGCAGGAGCTGACCGAACAGCTCAAGGAGCGTTCGGGCGAGCTGGAGAGCCGGCAGAAGGCGCTGGAGCTGTCCAACTCCGAGCTGGAGGAGAAGGCCGAGCAGCTGCGCGCGCAGAACCGTGACATCGAGGTGAAGAACACCGAGATCGAGGAGGCGCGGCAGGTCCTGGAGGAGCGTGCCGAGCAGCTCGCGGTCTCGATGCGCTACAAGTCGGAGTTCCTGGCGAACATGTCGCACGAGCTGCGGACGCCGCTGAACTCCCTGCTGATTCTGGCCAAGTTGCTGGCCGACAACGCCGAGGGGAATCTCTCCCCGAAGCAGGTCGAATTCGCCGAAACCATCCATGGCGCCGGCAGCGACCTGCTCCAGCTGATCAACGACATCCTGGACCTGTCCAAGGTCGAGGCCGGAAAGATGGACGTCAGCCCGACCCGGATCGCGCTGGTCCAGCTCGTCGACTACGTGGAGGCCACGTTCCGGCCGCTGACCGCGGAGAAGGGACTCGACTTCTCCGTACGGGTCTCCCCGGAGCTGCCGGCCACCCTGCACACCGACGAGCAGCGACTGCTGCAGGTGCTGCGCAATCTGCTGTCCAACGCGGTGAAGTTCACCGACAGCGGCGCCGTCGAGCTGGTGATCCGGCCGGCCGGGGCGGATGTCCCGGTGGCCATCCGCGAGCAGTTGCTGGAGCACGGTTCGCTGCGCGACCCGGATGCGGACATGATCGCCTTCTCGGTGACCGACACCGGTATCGGCATCGCGTCGAGCAAGATGCGGGTCATTTTCGAGGCGTTCAAGCAGGCGGACGGCACGACCAGCCGCAAGTACGGCGGCACGGGCCTGGGCCTGTCCATCAGCCGGGAGATCGCCCGGCTGCTGGGCGGCGAGATCCACGCCGCGAGCGAGCCCAACCGCGGCTCCACGTTCACGCTCTACCTCCCGCACAACCCGGGCGGACTGCCGCCGCAGGGCTATCCGCAGCTGGTGGCCGGCGGGATCGCGATGGACGCGGAGGCGCGCGAGACGGAGGTCGGGCGTCAGGAGGCCGAAGAGCAGCAGGCCCGCGAGCTGGACTCCGGGGGCAGCCTCAACCGGCGCCGCCGCCGGGCGGTTTCGGGCTCTGCGCGCCGCTTCGAGCTTCCGGGACGGCAGCAGCCGTCCGCGGCGCCGCCCCAGGCCCCGCAGGCTCCTCAGGCGCCCGAGGCGCCGCCGCAGCCGGTCGCGCAGCAGCCCGCCGAGGAGCCCTGGATCGGCAACGGCCAGGATCTGGTGGATCCCGCTTTCGAGGGTGGCTTCCACGGCGAGAAGGTGCTGATCGTCGATGACGACATCCGCAATGTCTTCGCGCTCACCAGCGTCCTGGAGCAGCACGGGCTTTCGGTGCTGTACGCGGAGAACGGGCGCGAGGGCATCGAGGTGCTGGAGCAGCACGACGACATCGTGCTGGTGCTGATGGACATCATGATGCCGGAGATGGACGGCTATGCGACCACGGCGGCGATCCGCCGGATGCCGCAGTTCGCCGGACTGCCCATCATCGCGCTGACCGCGAAGGCGATGAAGGGCGACCGGGAGAAGAGCATCGACTCCGGAGCCTCCGACTATGTGACCAAGCCGGTGGATACCGATCATCTGTTGTCGGTCATGGAGCAATGGATGCGCGCGGAGTGAGGGAGCGTCCAGTATGGAAGCGTAAGAGGATCATCGCGTGTTGACTCAGTGTCGTCGTGGACGTGTGGAAGCGCAGGATTCGGGGAACCTTCTGGTCTCTGTCTGCGTTTCTGCTACGTGCACAGTGACATCGCGGTGACAGGGTGTGGCGACAGGCGGGGTGCAGCTACCATGACCGGCACAAGGACGGGCGGCGTGACGGAGTCGTCCCCTGGGGCGGCGTCCGGTTCCATGCCGGGGCGAGGAGGACGGGCCATGGTGCAGAAGGCCAAGATCCTCCTGGTCGATGACCGGCCGGAGAATCTGCTGGCGCTGGAGGCGATCCTCTCTGCGCTCGATCAGACACTGGTGCGGGCATCGTCCGGGGAGGAAGCGCTCAAAGCACTGCTCACGGACGACTTCGCGGTGATTCTGCTCGATGTGCAGATGCCGGGGATGGACGGCTTCGAGACCGCCGCGCACATCAAGCGGCGGGAGCGGACCCGCGACATCCCGATCATCTTCCTCACGGCCATCAACCACGGCCCGCACCACACCTTCCGCGGCTATGCGGCCGGTGCGGTGGACTACATCTCCAAGCCGTTCGACCCCTGGGTGCTGCGCGCCAAGGTCTCGGTGTTCGTCGAGCTCTACATGAAGAACTGCCAACTGCGCGAGCAGGCCTCCTTGCTGAGGCTGCAGCTGGAGGGCGGGCGGCCGAGCGCCGACGAGGCGCGGGAGTCCGCGGGGCTGCTCGCCGAGCTCTCCGCGCGGCTGGCCGCGGTCGAGGAGCAGGCCGAGGCGCTGTCCAAACAGCTGGACGAGACGGCAGATGCGGCGGCGGTGGCCACGGCGGCCCATCTGGAACGCAAACTGACGGGTCTGCGCCGGGCACTGGATGCCCTGGAGCCGGGGGCGGGCAGCGTCGCGGGGTGACTGACGCCCTTTCATGAGGCGGGCGCGCGACACGTTCGGGTGAAGCGCTGTGCGCTCGTGTGATGCCCGCGTTCGCCTGTAATCTCGTCGCCATGGCCTCACGTACGTCCGGCAAGGGAACCCAGAGCACGGCGGGACCCTCCAAGCAGCGCGCCGGACGGACCGCGGGCGCCGCCAAGAAGACCGCCGCGAAGAAGGCGCCCGCCAAGCCGCCGGGCAAGAAGACCGCGGCGGCGAAGAAGGCGCCGGCCAAAAAGGCTCCGGCCAAGCGGACTCCCGCCAAGAAGGCGGCTCCCAGGCCGGCGCCGTCACCCACCGGCGGCGTCTACCGCCTCGTCCGTGCCTGCTGGCTGGGGCTGGCGCACGCCATCGGGGCGGTGTTCCGCGGTATGGGCCGCGGCGCGAAGAACCTCGATCCGGCGCACCGCAAGGACGGGCTGGCGCTGCTGCTGCTCGGCCTGGCGCTGGTCATCGCGGCCGGTACGTGGTCGAACCTCAGCGGACCGGTCGGTGACCTCGTCGAGCTGCTGGTCACCGGGGCGTTCGGGCGGCTCGATCTGGTCGTGCCGATACTGCTCGGCGGCATCGCCATCCGCCTCATCCGGCACCCCGAGCGGCCGGAGGCCAACGGCCGGATCGTCATCGGGCTGTCCGCCCTGGTCGTCGGTGTCCTGGGACAGGTCGCCATGGCCTGTGGCTCGCCGGGCCGGGACGACGGTCTGGCCGCCATACAGGACGCCGGCGGCTACCTGGGGTGGACCGCGTCCAAGCCGCTGATCTTCACCGTCGGACAGACCCTGGCCGTGGCGCTGCTGGCGCTGCTGACCGTCTTCGGGCTGCTGGTGGTCACCGCGACGCCGGTGAACGCCATCCCGCAGCGGCTGCGGGCGCTCGGCATCCGGCTGGGCGTGGTGCAACCGGACGAGCCCGAGGAGTACTTCGACGAGGCCGGGGACTATGCGGAGGAGTGGCGCGAGCAGCCCGCCCGCACACCGCGCCGCGGCGGTGCCGCACCGGCCGCGGGCGACCCGGAGGCGATAGAGGAAGCGGCCCTGGCCCAGCGCCGCCGCCCGCGCCGGGCCTCCGTACAGCCCGCGGCGGACCGGCCGATGGACGCGGTGGATGTGGCCGCGGCGGCCGCCGCCGCGCTGGACGGTGCGGTGCTGCACGGCGTCCAGCCCTCCCCGCTCGTCGCCGGGCTCAGCAGCGGCATCTCGGGGGAGCACCGGGGGCACGACGGCGAGGACACCGCGGGGGAGAGCGGCACGGTGCCGCCGGCCCGCGGGGCGGAGCCCAAGCCGTCCGCGGCCGAGGACACCCCGGCCGTACCGGACTTCACCAAGGCGCCGCCGGAGCCGTCCGGCGAACTGCCGGCCCGCGCCGAGCAGCTTCAGCTGTCCGGTGACATCACCTATTCGCTGCCCTCGCTGGACCTGCTCTCGCGCGGTGGCCCCGGCAAGACCCGCAGCGCCGCCAACGACGCCATAGTGACCGCGCTGACCACGGTCTTCCAGGAGTTCAAGGTCGACGCCGCGGTCACCGGGTTCACCCGCGGCCCGACGGTCACCCGCTACGAGGTCGAGCTGGGCCCGGCCGTCAAGGTCGAGAAGATCACCGCGCTGGCCAAGAACATCGCCTACGCCGTGGCCAGCCCCGACGTCCGGATCATCAGCCCGATCCCCGGCAAGTCCGCGGTCGGCATCGAGATCCCCAACACCGACCGCGAGATGGTCAACCTCGGCGATGTGCTGCGGCTGGCCGACGCCGCGGGCGACGAGCACCCGATGCTGGTGGCGCTCGGCAAGGACGTCGAGGGCGGCTATGTCATGGCCAACATGACCAAGATGCCGCACGTCCTGGTGGCCGGTGCCACCGGCTCCGGCAAGTCCTCCTGCATCAACTGTCTGATCACCTCGGTCATGGTGCGGGCCACGCCGGAGGACGTCCGGATGGTGCTGGTCGACCCCAAGCGCGTCGAGCTGACCGCGTACGAGGGCATCCCGCACCTGATCACCCCGATCATCACCAACCCCAAGCGCGCCGCCGAGGCGCTGCAGTGGGTGGTGCGCGAGATGGACCTGCGCTACGACGATCTCGCGGCGTACGGCTTCCGGCACATCGACGACTTCAACGAGGCGGTGCGCAGCGGCAAGGTCAGCTCCCCCGAGGGCAGCGAGCGGGAGCTGGCGCCCTACCCGTACCTGCTGGTGATCGTCGACGAGCTGGCGGACCTGATGATGGTCGCGCCGCGCGATGTGGAGGACTCGATCGTCCGCATCACCCAGCTCGCCCGCGCGGCAGGCATCCATCTGGTGCTCGCCACCCAGCGCCCGTCCGTGGATGTGGTCACCGGCCTGATCAAGGCCAATGTGCCCTCCCGGCTCGCGTTCGCCACCTCCTCGCTCGCCGACAGCCGGGTCATCCTCGACCAGCCGGGCGCCGAGAAGCTGATCGGCAAGGGCGACGGGCTGTTCCTGCCGATGGGTGCCAACAAGCCGGTCCGTATGCAGGGCGCGTTCGTGACCGAGGCCGAGGTCGCGGCCGTGGTCCAGCACTGCAAGGATCAGATGGCGCCGGTCTTCCGCGACGACGTCACCGTCGGCACGGCGAAGAAGAAAGAGATCGACGAGGACATCGGCGACGATCTCGATCTGCTGTGCCAGGCCGCTGAGCTGGTGGTTTCCACGCAGTTCGGGTCGACGTCGATGCTCCAGCGCAAGCTGCGGGTGGGCTTTGCCAAGGCCGGCCGGCTGATGGACCTCATGGAGTCGCGCACCATCGTCGGGCCGAGCGAGGGATCCAAGGCCCGCGACGTTCTGGTGAAGCCCGATGAATTGGATGGAGTGCTGGCGGTGATCCGGGGGGAGGCTACCGAGTAGCACAGATATCCGGATCCCGCACACGAGAGAAGAAGGCAACCGTTTCGCCTGCCGATACGTCAAGTTGAGGGAGACGAGGGAACGATGCTTCACCATCAAGCCCCAGGGCGCCGCCGACGGCGTTCCGATGGCGTAAAACCCCGCTCTCCCGCTTGCCCGACCCTTTCGCTCCACCCCTAGACTGAACTTCCAGCAGGTGGCTACACGCTCGAAAGGCGCCCCCGTGTCCATCGGCAACTCCCCCGAAGCAGACCGGCCTTCCGTCGGCGCTGCCCTCCAGAAGGCCCGTATCGGAGCGGGACTGACCGTCGAAGAGGTCAGTACGACGACACGGGTGCGCATCCCCCTCGTGCAGGCGATCGAGCAGGACGACTTCTCCCGCTGTGGCGGCGATGTCTACGCCCGGGGGCACATCCGGGCGCTCGCCCGCGCGGTCCGTCTCGATCCCGGACCGCTGATCGACCAGTTCGACGCCGAGCACGGTGGACGGCCCGCGCCGACCCCCGCCGCACCGCTCTACGAAGCCGAGCGGATCCGTTCCGAGCCGCGCCGCCCCAACTGGACCGCGGCGATGGTCGCGGCGATCGTCGCGGTGGTCGGGTTCATGGGCTTCACGCTCTTCACGGATGGCGGCAAGAGCGACAGCGGCCCGATCGCGGGCGGCGACGCCAATGCGAAGCCGGCGCCGGCGCCCACCCGCCATCCCTCGACCATCAAGCCGCCCGTCACCCCCGATCCCTCCGACAGCGCCGTCGCCGGACTGCCGAAGGACAAGGTCACGATCAAGGTGACCGCCCGTGACGGCCAGAGCTGGGTCTCCGCCAAGGACGCCAACGGCAAGCTCCTGGAGGACGGCCTGCTCAAGAAGGGCGAGTCCAAGACCATCACCGACAAGGAGCGCATCGACCTGGTCCTCGGCAACGCCGGCGCCGTACAGCTGTACGTCAACGGCAAGGAGGTCAAGAAGGTCGGCGACAAGGGCACGGTGGAGCGGCTGAGCTATACGCCGGGGGACCCCCAGGCGGGCTGAGAGCCCTCCCGGTGAGTGCCGGCCGCCCGTGCTCGGTGGGTGCCCGCCGCCCGCGCCGGGCACCCGGAACGGGCGGTGGAGACCTGCGCGCCAAGGGGGTGGCCGGGACAAAGTAGGCTGAGGCCTATGCCCGAACGCCGTACCGTCGCCCTTGTCACTCTTGGCTGCGCCCGTAACGAGGTGGACTCGGAGGAGCTCGCAGGCCGCCTGGCAGCGGACGGCTGGGACCTCGTCGAGGAAGCCGCCGATGCCGATGTCGCCGTCGTCAACACCTGTGGTTTCGTCGAGGCCGCGAAGAAGGACTCCGTCGACGCCCTGCTGGAAGCCAACGATCTGAAGGATCACGGCAGAACCCAGGCCGTGGTGGCCGTCGGCTGCATGGCCGAGCGCTACGGCAAGGAGCTCGCCGAGGCGCTGCCCGAGGCCGACGGTGTGCTCGGCTTCGACGACTACAGCAGCATCTCCGACCGCCTGCAGACCATCCTGAACGGCGGCATCCACGCCGCCCACACCCCGCGCGACCGCCGCAAGCTGCTGCCGATCAGCCCGGCCGAGCGCCAGGGCTCCGCCGGTGTCGCGCTGCCCGGCCACGCCCAGGACGAGCCGCCGGCCGCCCCGCCCGAGGACCTGCCGGAGGGCATCGCGCCCGCCTCCGGGCCGCGTGCGCCGCTGCGCCGCCGGCTCGGCAGCAGCCCCGTGGCCTCGGTGAAGCTGGCCTCCGGCTGCGACCGGCGCTGCTCGTTCTGCGCCATCCCGTCCTTCCGCGGCTCCTTCATCTCGCGCCGGCCCTCCGATGTGCTCGGTGAGACGCGCTGGCTGGCCGGGGAGGGCGTCAAGGAGATCATGCTGGTCTCCGAGAACAACACCTCCTACGGCAAGGACCTCGGCGACATCCGGCTGCTGGAGACGCTGCTGCCGGAGCTGGCGGCGGTCGACGGCATCGAGCGGATCCGGGTCAGCTACCTGCAGCCCGCCGAGATGCGGCCGGGGCTGATCGACGTGCTGACCGGTACCGACAAGGTGGCGCCGTACTTCGACCTGTCCTTCCAGCACTCGGCGCCCGGGGTGCTGCGCTCCATGCGGCGCTTCGGCGGCACCGACAGCTTCCTGGAGCTGCTGGAGACGATCCGGACGAAGGCGCCGCAGGCCGGTGCCCGCTCCAACTTCATCGTCGGCTTCCCCGGGGAGAGCGAGAGCGACCTCGCGGAGCTGGAGCGCTTCCTCACCGAGGCCCGGCTCGACGCCATCGGCGTCTTCGGCTACTCCGACGAGGACGGCACCGAGGCCGCCTCGTACGAGGACAAGGTCGACCCGGACGTGGTCGCCGAGCGGCTGGCGCGGGTCTCCCGGCTGGCCGAGGAGCTGACCGCGCAGCGCGCCGAGGAGCGGATCGGCGAAACGCTGCGGGTGCTGGTCGACCGGACCGACGACGAGGACGGCATCGTCGGGCGGGCCGCGCACCAGGCGCCGGAGACCGACGGCGTCACCCTGCTGTCGACCGGCCAGGAGCTGGCGCCCGGTCGTATGGTCGAAGCAAAGGTGGTGGCGAGCGAGGGCGTGGACCTCGTCGCGGAGGTGCTGTCGGTGGAGGGCACGGGGTGTACCGAGGAGGCGGCCAGATGAGCGGAGTCCCGGCTTCCGCAGCTGGTGGCCCGCGCACGGCGCCGGTCGTCCGGCAGGCCGGGCTGTGGAACATCGCCAACCTTCTGACGATGCTGCGGCTGGTGCTGGTCCCGGCCTTCGTGGTGCTGCTGATGCACGACAACGGCACCGATCCCGTCTGGCGGGTCTTCGCCTGGGCCGCCTTCGCCATCGCCATGATCACCGATGTCTTCGACGGGCATCTGGCGCGCACGTACAACCTGGTCACCGACTTCGGCAAGATCGCGGACCCGATCGCGGACAAAGCGATCATGGGCGCGGCGCTGATCTGCCTGTCGGTGCTGGGTGATCTGTCGTGGTGGGTGACCGGCGTGATCCTCTTCCGGGAGCTCGGCATCACGCTGATGCGGTTCTGGGTGATCAAGCACGGAGTGATTCCGGCCAGTCGGGGCGGCAAAATCAAGACATTGGCCCAGGGCACCGCGGTGGGCATGTACGTCCTGGTGCTGACCGGCCCGCTGGCGACCTTCCGCTGGTGGGTGATGGCGGTGGCCGTCGCGCTGACCGTGGTCACCGGGTTCGACTACATCCGGCAGGCCGTGGTGCTGCGCCGGGCCGGACTGGTCCGGGAGCGGGCCGAGCGGGACGCGGCACGGTGAACGGGCCGGGTTCTGCCGCGGCCGGAGCGCTGGAACTGCTCGCCGGGCGCGGTCAGAGCCTGGCGGTGGCGGAATCGCTGACCGGCGGCCTGGTGACGGGCGCACTGACCGCCGTCCCCGGGGCCTCACGGGTGGTCCGCGGCTCGGTCACGGCGTACGCCACCGACCTCAAGCGGCAGGTGCTGGGCGTGGACGCCGCCCTGCTGGCCGCGTGCGGTGCGGTGGACGGGGAGGTCGCGCGGCAGATGGCGTGCGGTGTGCGGCGGGTGCTGGGTGCCGACTGGGGCATCGCCACGACGGGGGTGGCCGGGCCCGATCCGCAGGACGGATATCCGGTGGGCACCGTTTTCGTGGCGGTTCAGGGACCGGACGGCGCAGGGCAGGTGCGGCGGCTGGCGCTGGAGGGCGATCGGGACCGGATCCGCCAGGACACCATTCATGCCGTGCTCGCAATGCTGTTGAGCGAACTGACAGAAAATACGCGGGCACAGGATACGGAACAACACGGGGGGAATGGATGTTTGCAGCCCTGAGTGAACACGTACTCGCACCCCGCACGCCTCCAGCCCGAGGCGGTACGGTGGGGCGAGAAGGATCCGGATCCGAGGTCCGAGGAGGGAGCCAGCGATGATTCTGCTTCGTCGCCTGCTGGGTGACGTGCTGCGCCGACAGCGTCAGCGCCAGGGCCGAACCCTGCGCGAGGTCTCTTCCTCCGCCCGGGTATCGCTCGGCTATTTGTCCGAGGTGGAGAGGGGGCAGAAGGAGGCTTCCTCCGAACTGCTCTCATCGATCTGTGACGCGCTGGACGTGCGCATGTCCGAGCTCATGCGGGAGGTCAGCGACGAGCTGGCACTCGCCGAGCTGGCAGCGTCCGCGGCCGCGAGCGACCCGGTGCCCGCACCGGTGCGGCCGAAGCTCAATTCGGTGTCCGTCACGTCCCTGGCCGGTGTGCCGGAGGAGCGCGTGACCATCAAGTCCCCGGCCGACGTCGTGGATGTCGTCGCGGCCTGACACCCCTGTTCGTACGTACCGGAGCCCCGGTGGGCAGCAGCCCGCCGGGGCTCGGTGCTGCCCGGGTGCGGGCGGGCGTGCGGGGCGGAACGGCACTCCGGGGAGGGGCCCGTACGGGCTGTCCGGGCAGCTCGGAACGGGCGATTCATTTATACGATGGCCACATCGGATATATCGCCTGAATCAGGAGTGTCTGGATGTCTGTCGTCAAGAGCACGCTGTCCGATAAAGACCGCAAAGTGGTCGGGACCGCCCTGCAGGGGGCTCTCGTCGACCTGGTGGACCTGTCTCTCGTGGCCAAGCAGGTGCACTGGAACGTCGTCGGGCCCCGCTTCCGCTCCGTGCACCTGCAGCTCGACGATGTGGTCACCAGTGCACGGCAGCACGCCGACACGGTGGCCGAGCGGGCGTCCGCGATCGGGGTGTCCCCCGACGGGCGGGCCGTCACCGTCTCCAAGACCAGTGGCATCAGCGAGATCACGGACGGCTGGATCAAGGACGGCGATGTGGTGCGGGCGATGGTGAACGCGCTCGGCGCGGTCATCGGCCGGATGCGCGAGCGGATCGTCGCCACCGCGGACCCGGACCCGGTCAGCCAGGACATCCTGATCGGGCTGACCGCCGACCTGGAGAAGCACCACTGGATGTTCCAGGCCGAGGCGCACTGACCGGTCGCGGCACGCCCGCCGAAGTGCCGCGGTGCCCGCCGCGGGGCCGGGGTGCCCGCCGGGGCCGGCTTGCCGGCGTGTGCCCTGCGGGTCTGCGGTGACCGCCCGGGGGCCGCGCGGCGTCGAGGTCCGTTGCGGGGCTTGCGGGGCGGGCTGAGTGCCGGAAATGCCCCGGTGCGCCCTCCCGCCGGGCGGCGGGATCCGTCTAGCGTCGGCCGGAGGAGGCAGTCATGGGGTGGCGTGACGTCGCGGCCCGTGCGACGGCCGGCCGGCGCCCGCGGAACGTACCCGGGCGCTGGATATCCGGGGCTGTCGTCGGGGCCTTGTGGTGGTGGGCGGCGGTCCGGTTGGTGGTGTGGCCGCAGTCGGCGGGGGTGGTCGAGGGGGTGGTGGCGCTGGGCGGCTGGGGGCTCAGTCTGCTGCCGGTGCACTGCGTTCCGCGGGCGGACCTGCCCGGCGGCGGCCCGCGGCGCGCCCTGGACCGGGTGGTCAGGGGGTTTCACGGGGCGCGGGGGGCGTGGGGGGCGGTGGTCACCAGGGCATGGCGACGCCGCCGTTCGGGCGGAGGATCTGACCGGTCATGAACGACGAGGCATCCGACGCCAGATGCAGAACGGTGTGGGCGATGTCCTCCGGCTCTCCCACCCTCCCCAGAGGCGACATCCGGATCATCGGCCCCTCCGCCTGCTGCCGGTCCCGGGCGGTGTGCCGCTCGGTCATCGCCGTACGCACCCACCCCGGGGCGACGGCATTGACGCGGATGCCGTGCCGGCCCACCTCCGTGGCCAGGGTCTTGGTGAGCTGGACGACGGCGGCCTTGGAGGCGCCGTAGCAGAGCAGGCCGGGCGCGCCGGTGTCGATCGCGCCGGAGGCCATGTTCACGAGGGAACCGGGGGTGGCGGTGGCGATCATGGCGCGGGCCGCCTCCTGGCAGCCGTGGAGCACGCCCTTGAAGTTGGTGTTCCAGACCCGGTCCAGCTCCGCGTCCTCGGTCTCCAGGACGGGGGAGGAGTACATGATCCCGGCGATGTTCGCCATCACGTCGAGGCGGCCGGTGGTGCTGCGGGCGGCGTCGACGACCGCGGCGATCTCGTCGCGCCGGGTGACGTCGAGGTGGTGGGCGTGCGCCGAACCGCCTGCCGCGGTGATCGCCGCCGCGGTCGCCTTGACGCCCTGGTCGTCGAGATCGGCGCAGTGGACGGTGGCCCCGGCCTCGGCGAGGAGGGTGGCGCTGGCGCGGCCGATTCCGCTTGCCGCGCCGGTGACGATCGCGGTGCGGCCCGTGAGGTCGTACGCCGTGAAGGGCATGGGGTGAGGGTAGGGAGGAATCTGACGGACCGTCAATTGGTGCGACGTGATCCGGTATGGCTCAGTCCGTGGGCCGGGCGGCCTGCCGGTCCGGCTGGCAGGCGGGGCACCAGTAGGTGACGCGCTCCTCGGTGGCGGGGGCCTGGTCGACGGGGTCCTGGTCGCCGGTGCGGATCGCGGTGCCGCAGCGCAGGCAGGGGCGGCCGGCCCAGCCGTAGACCCACAGCCGGCGGTCGGGGCGGGCGCCCCCGCTGTTCCCGAAGGGGGGCGGGCGGTGGCCCCAGGGGGTGGTGGTGCGGGCGGGGCGGTGCTTGTTGGCCTCCAGGAGCTTTTTGGCGAGGGCGGGCAGGCGCTCGGGCCGGGGCAGCCGGCCGATGGGGAGCCAGGGGGAGGCGCGCAGCAGAAAGCACAGCTCGCACTTGTAGACATTGCCGATGCCGGCCAGATTGCGCTGGTCGAGCAGGGCCTCGCCGAGCGGGCGGTCGGGGGTGGCGAGCAGCCGGCCGAGGGCTCGTTCCGGGTCCCAGTCGGGGCCGAGGAGATCGGGGCCCAGATGGTCGACGACCCGGGATTCGTCGGCGGTGCGCAGCAGGTCGAGGACCGGGAGGCGGTAGCCGACGGCGGTGTGTTCCGCGGTGCCGAGGACCGCCCTGATCTGATGGGCGGGGCCGCCGCGCCAGCGCTCGGCCGGGGCGTAGATCCTCCATGCGCCGTCCATCCGCAGATGGGAGTGCAGGGTGAGGCCGCCCTCGAAGCGGGTGAGGAGATGCTTGCCGCGGGAGCGCACCTCCAGCACCTCGCGGCCGGTCAGGTCCACCGTCGCGAGCCGGGGGACCCGCAGGTCGCAGCGGGTCAGCGGATGGCCGGCCAGCGCGTCGCCGAGCCGCTGGGCCAGGCGCCAGACGGTGTCGCCTTCGGGCATGTCACCATCATGCCGCGCGGGTGCGCGCGGGCGGGGCTCCCCGGCGCGGGGGTGTGGTTGCCGGATGTGGTCGCCGCTCCCCGTCACCCCCGCAGCCGCAGTCCCCTCGGGGTCGGGTGGAAGCCGGCGGACTCCAGGGCGGGGGCGTAGGGGGAGGTGAGCGCCGAGGTGCCGTTGATGCGTTCGGTGGTGAGGGTGCCCAGGGCGCCGGCGCGGGCGGCATCCGTCAGCGCCTCGACGGCGAGCTGCAGGCGGGGGTCCGTGGCGGCCGGGGCCGGGTCGTGGACGGACGGCCAGGCGAGCAGGGTCTTGCCGCCGCGCTCCAGGTAGAGCGTCAGCTCGCCGTCGACGAGGACGACGAGGGCGCCCGCCTTGCGGCCGGGTTTGTGGGCCGAGCCCTCGGGCGGCTCGGGCCAGGACAGGGCGGCGCCGTAGGCATTCGCCGGGTCGGCGGCGGCCAGCACGATCGCGCGCTGCGGTCCGCCGCGCCGGGACGGCGCCGGGCCGCCGTCCGGCGGGGCCTCATCGGCGGTGCGCTCGCGCTGGGTGCTGACCGTGCGCAGCCGGTCCACCGCGCCGTCCATCGCGAACTGGGCGGCGCCCAGACCCTCCACCACATAGCCGCGGCGGGCCTGGCCGGACTCCTCGAAGGCGGCCAGTACGCGGTACGCGGCGGCGAATCCGCCCTCGACCCCCTCGGCGGTGACCGCGCCGCGGGTGACGATGCCGTGCCGGTCCAGGAGCGTACGGGCCAGGGCGTGGGCGCGGTGGGTGGGGTCCGGTTCGGGGGCGGGCAGCAGGGACCAGCGGCCGCCCACCGTCGGCGGGCCGGAGCGGGAGGCGGTGGGGCGGCCCGCGGCGGCGGTCAGCGAGCCTCCCCCGAACTCCGTCCGGGGGTGCCCCCATCTGCTCCGGGGGACGGCCCGGCGGGCGCGGTGGGCGGTCGATCCTGCCGTGCGGCCCGAGCCGAGGAGGGCGCGCAGCGGGGCCAGGGTGTCGTTGGTCAGCCGGCCCGACCAGGCCAGGTCCCACAGGGCGTCGGCCAGTTGGGAGTCGGTGGCCTCGGGGTGGGTGGTGGCGCGGACCTGGTCGGCGAGCTGGCGGAAGAACAGCCCGTATCCGGGGGCGAGGGCGGTCAGCAACGACTCGTGCAGCGCGGTCAGTTCCAGCGGGAGGGGCTGTGGGAGCAGGAGCGGGGCGGAGTCGGCGAGATGGAGAGCGACCCAGCCGTCCTTGCCGGGGAGCGCTCCGGCACCGGCCCACACCACCTCGCCGGTGGTGGTGAGTTCGTCCAGCAGGGCGGGGGTGTAGCCGCCGACGCGGGAGGGCAGCACCAGCTTCTCCAGGGCGGAGGCGGGGACGGAGGCGCCCTGCAGCTGCTCGACGGCGCGCACCAGACCGTCGATACCGCGCAGGCTGTGCGACGCGCCGCCGAGCGGCGCCGGCACCCCGCTCACCTGCGCCGGCCGGGGCGCGGCGAGGTGCTGCCACTGGGGGAGGAAGGCGGCGAGCGCGGCGGGCGGCACCGGTTCCAGCTCCTCGCGCAGCGCGGCGAGCGAGCGGCGGCGCAGCCTGCGCAGCACCTGGGCGTCGCACCACTCCTGGCCGATGCCCGCGGGGTGGAACTCCCCCTGGACCACCCGGCCGGCCGCGGCGAGGAGCTGCAGCGCGCCGTCGGTGACGGCCGTACCGAGGCCGAAGCGGGCGGCGGCCTGTTCGGAGGTGAACGGGCCGTGGGTGCGGGCGTAGCGGGACAGCAGATCGCCCAGCGGGTCCCCCACCGGTTCCGTGAACGACTCGGGGACGCCGACCGGCAGTGCGGTGCCCAGGGCGTCGCGGAGCCGGCCGGCGTCCTCGACGGCAGCCCAGTGCTCGGTCCCGGCGATCCGCACCGCGATGGCCCGGCGGGCGGCGGCCAGCTCCCGGGGCCACGCCGGATCGGCGCCGCGCTCGGCCAGCTCGGCGCCGGTCAGCGGCCCCAGCAGCCGCAGGACATCCGCGACGCCCTCGACGTCCTTGACCCGCCGGTCGTCCGTGAGCCACTGCAGCTCGCGCTCCAGCCCGGCCAGCACCTCGGCGTCCAGCAGCTCGCGCAGCTCGGCCTGGCCCAGCAGCTCGGCCAGCAGCCGGGAGTCCAGGGAGAGGGCGGCGGCGCGGCGCTCGGCGAGCGGGGAGTCGCCCTCGTAGAGGAACTGGGCGACATAGCCGAACAGCAGTGAGCGGGCGAACGGGGACGGCTCGGGGGTGGTGACCTCCACCAGCCGGACCCGGCGCGCCTCGATGTCCCCCATCAGCTCCGCCAGGCCCGGTACGTCGAAGACGTCCTGCAGGCACTCGCGGACGGCCTCCAGCACGATCGGGAAGGACCCGAACTCGCTCGCCACCTGGAGCAGCTGCGCGGCGCGCTGCCGCTGCTGCCACAGCGGGGTGCGCTTGCCGGGGCTGCGCCTCGGCAGCAGCAGCGCGCGGGCGGCGCACTCCCGGAACCGGGAGGCGAACAGCGCGGAGCCGCCCACCTGGTCGGTGACGATCCGGTCGACCTCGCTGTGTTCGAAGGCGACATCGGCCGCCCCCACGGGGGACTGCTCGGGGTCGTACTCCGTGCCGCGCGCGGCCAGGCCCGGATCGGCGGCCGGATCGAAGGCGCCGTCGCCGTCCAGGAGGCCGAGGCCCAGCAGGTCGGCGTCGGGAAGCCGCAGCACGATGCCGTCGTCGGCGTGCATCACCTGGGCGTCCATGCCGTAGCGCTCGGCGAGGCGGGCGCCGAGGGCCAGCGCCCACGGGGCGTGGACCTGGGCGCCGAAGGGGGAGTGGACGACCACCCGCCAGTCGCCGAGCTCGTCACGGAACCGCTCCACGACGATGGTGCGGTCGTCGGGGACATGGCCGCAGGCCTGCTTCTGCTCGGCGAGGTAGCTCAGCACATTGGACGCCGCCCAGTCGTCCAGCCCGGCGGCGGACAGCCGGCTCCGGGCGTCCTCGGGCCCGAGCGCGCCGAGTTCGCGGAGGAACGCGCCGAGCGCGCGGCCCAGTTCGAGGGGGCGGCCCAGCTGGTCGCCCTTCCAGAAGGGCAGTCGTCCCGGTACGCCGGGGGCGGGGGTGACCAGTACCCGGTCGCGGGTGATGTCCTCGATGCGCCAGGACGTCGTGCCGAGCGTGAAGACATCGCCGACGCGGGACTCGTAGACCATCTCCTCATCGAGCTCTCCCACCCGGCGGCCCCCACCCTTGCCACTGTCCCCGCCGGCCAGGAACACCCCGAACAGGCCGCGGTCCGGAATCGTGCCGCCGGAGGTGACGGCCAGCCGCTGGGCGCCGGGGCGGCCCGTGACGGTCTGCGCGACGCGGTCCCACACCAGGCGTGGCCGCAGCTCGGCGAAGGCGTCGGAGGGGTAGCGGCCGGCGAGCATGTCCAGCACAGCCGTGAACGCCGACTCGGGAAGCGCGGCGAACGGGGCCGCCCGCCGGACGACGGCCAGCAACTCCTCGACGTCCCAGGTGTCCATCGCGGCCATGGCGACGAGCTGCTGGGCGAGGACGTCCAGCGGATTGGCCGGCACCCGCAGCGCCTCGATGGCGCCCGAGCGCATCCGCTCGGTGACCACGGCGGCCTGCACCAGATCGCCGCGGTACTTGGGGAAGACGACGCCCGTAGAGACCGCGCCGACCTGGTGCCCGGCCCGGCCGACCCGCTGCAGTCCGGAGGCCACCGACGGCGGCGACTCCACCTGGATGACCAGATCGACCGCGCCCATGTCGATGCCCAGCTCCAGACTGGAGGTGGCGACCACGGCCGGCAGCCGGCCCGCCTTCAGGTCCTCCTCCACCTGGGCGCGCTGCTCCTTGGACACCGAGCCGTGGTGGGCGCGGGCCAGCAGCGCCGGGGCGCCCCTGGCCGCCCCGGCCTCGGCCATCAGCTCGGCGGGGGAATGGTGCTCGGGCAGCGCCTCGCCGGTCTGCCGCTCGTAGGCGATCTCGTTGAGGCGGTTGCACAGCCGCTCCGCCAGCCGGCGGGAGTTGGCGAAGACGATCGTGGAGCGGTGGGCCTGGACAAGATCGGCGATCCTCTCCTCGACCTGCGGCCAGATGGACGGCTTCTCACCGGTGTCGCCCTCCTGGACCGGTGAGCCGCCCAGCTCGCCCATGTCCTCCACCGGGACGACCACCGACAGGTCGAAACGCTTCCCGGACGGCGGCTGGACGATCTCCACCCGGCGCCGCGGCGACAGATAGCGCGCCACCTCCTCCACCGGCCGCACCGTCGCCGACAGCCCGATGCGCCGCGCGGGGCGGTCCAGCTGCTCGTCCAGCCGCTCCAGGGACAGCGCCAGATGCGCACCGCGCTTGGTGCCGGCCACCGCATGGACCTCGTCCACGATCACCGTCTCGACGCCCGCCAGCGCCTCCCTGGCCGAGGACGTCAGCATGAGGAACAGCGACTCGGGGGTGGTGATGAGGATGTCCGGCGGGCGGTTGGCCAGCGAACGGCGCTCGGCGGGCGGGGTGTCTCCGGAGCGGATGCCGACCGTGATGTCCGGCTCCGGCAGCCCGAGGCGGACCGACTCCTGCCGGATGCCCGTCAGCGGACTGCGCAGATTGCGCTCGACATCGACGGCCAGCGCCTTCATCGGGGAGACGTACAGCACCCGGCAGCGCTTCTTCGGCTCGGCGGGCGGGGGAGTGCTCGCCAGCGCGTCCAGGGACGCCAGGAAGGCGGCGAGGGTCTTGCCGGAGCCCGTCGGCGCCACCACGAGGACATCACAGCCCGCGCCGATCGCCCGCCAGGCCCCTTCCTGCGCGGCGGTGGGCGCGCTGAACGCCCCGGCGAACCAGCCGCGGGTCGCGGGGGAGAAGGAGTCGAGCGCTGCCTTGGCCATGTCCTCCATCGTGCACCGGACCACTGACAACGCGGTCCTCGCGTGCCGCGCCGCCCGCCGCGGAGCGGGGTCTCCCGGGCCGTCCCGCCGGCGCCGCCGCGGCCGTCACGGCCGGTGAACGGGCCCGGGGAGGGGAGCGCTCAGCCGATGCGGCGCCCGTACGCCCGCAGGGTCAGCAGCGCCTTGAGCGTCACCGCCGGGCGGCTCTCCAGCGCCGTCCCGGGCGCCCACGCCCGCCAGTTGACGGGCCAGCCGCCGTCCTCCTGCTGGAGCGCGCCGAGGTGGTCCAGCGCCCGGTCCATCTCCTCGTCGGTGAACCAGTCGCGCGCCAGCGAGCCGGGCGTGGGCGCGAAGTCGTACGCCAGGTGATGCTCCCCGGGGGCGTACCCCTGCGCCACCGGGACGTCCGCCGCCCGCTCCGGGTCGAGCAGCACCAGCCGCTGTTCCCGTACGAGCCGCCCGAGGCGCTGCGCCGCCGCGGCGGCCCGCGGCCGGTCCGGGGCGCCGTCCAGGAAGGCCACCGCCGCCTCCACCTCGTACGGATGGGTCAGGGTCAGGGACTCCACGGCCGCCCAGCAGTAGTCCGTGGCGCGGAAGAGCCAGGCGTGCCAGACCTCGTTGCGGTGCAGCACCCCCACCACGGGGCCGGTGGTCAGCAGTGCGCTCGGCGGGCCGTCGGTCACCGGGATCCAGGGCGCGGCCGGATAGCCGCGCTGCGAGGGGTGCACCGCGGGCAGTGCGCCGTCCGGGGTGGAGATCTTCGTCAGATAGCGGCAGATGCGCTCCACCTGGCGGCCGTCACAGCGCCCGATCCGATCGAGGACGTGCAGGGCGCGGGCGGTGTGCAGCGGCTGGCTGACCGGGCCGCGGAGGTCGGGCTCCAGCGCGTGGCCGAAGCCGTCGTCGTCATTGCGGTACGCGGCGAGCGCGGTCTCGACCGGGTCGGCCCCGCCGCCGAGGAAGTGGTACGCGAAAAGCCGCTGTTCGAGCACCCGCGCGGTCAGCCAGACGAAGCGCTCGCCGCGCGCGAGAGGGGTCGAAGGAGGAGTTGCGTTGTCGGCCATGGCCCGACCGTAGGGCGGAAATCCCCCGGCCACACCGGCTCGCGCTCCGCTGCCCTCCCAGGCGGGATACTGAGGGCATGCGGTTGACGGATCTTGCGGCGGCGTCCGCCGGCACGGGGACGGCCGCGGGCTGCGGGACGTACCGCGCGGGCGGTGCGCCGAGTGCGGAAGGTCCGCAGTGTGCGGGGCGCGGCAGGTCGTCCCCCGGCGGTGCGACGGCACGGAAAGAGGAGGGGGACCGGGTGACGCTAGGCGCTGTCCGCGACGTCGCCGCCCGGGGGTGCCGCGTCGTCCCGGTCCGCCGCGAGCCGGGCGGACGCCGCGTGGAAGGCCTCCAGACCCGCCGCGAGCCGGGCGACATCGGCCGGTTCCATGCGGTCGAGGGTGGCCGTGACCTCCCGGCTGCGTGCCACGCGGTACTGCTCCAGCAGCATCCGGCCGCGCAGGCTCAGCCGCAGCTCGACCTCCCGCCGGCTGGTCGCGCTGGGTCCCCGCTCCGCGAGGCCCATGGCCTCCAGACGGTCGCAGAGCCTGCTGACCGCCGGCGGACGCGAGCCGAGTGCTTCGGCGAGGGTGCGCAGATTGGTGCCCTCGCGGCGCTCGATCACCAGCAGTGCGCGCAGCTGGGACAGCGAGACCTCCGCCGAGCGTGCCGCTTCCTGCCCGCGTCCCCACAGCACCTCGAGCAACTCGGCCGTGGCAAGCGCCGCCGCGCTCGCGCGCTCGTGGGAATGGGGCCGACCGGTGAAACGGGACACACGAACACTCTGTCACCCTGTGCGTGCCCTTGTCAGACCGACCCTGCCCTTGGACCTGGACGAAGGGTGTCCGCGAAACCATGACCCAACGCCTCGAAGTCGAGACGGCACTGCGCGCCGCGGCGCCGCATGCCCTGGTCGACGCCCTGCGCGACGTCCTCACCACCGCCTACCGGGCCACCGCGGTGCGGCTGTTGCTGACGGACTACGGCGGGACGGTGCTCAGAGCGTGCGACGGTTCGGGGGGCGGCCCGGGTGACGGCGAGGACTCGCTGTCCGTCTTCGGCAGCGCCGAGGGACGGGCGCTGGGCAGCCAGGAACCCCGGGAGCAGCAGGTGGCGCACGGGGACGCCGTCGAGCACCATCTGCCGGTGACGGTGCGTGGCGACCGCATCGGCATCCTGACGGTGCGGCTCCCGGACGAGGACTCCACACCGGAGGTCGTCGACGAGCTCCGGTACGTGGCCGACCTGCTCGGGCGCGAGATCCTGGTCGCCGAGCGGGACACGGACGTCTACCAGCGGGCCCGCAGGGTCAGCCGCCTCACCCTGGCCGCGGAGATGCAGTGGCAGCTGCTGCCCGCCCGCGCGTACCGCGACGGGCGGTTCGCCCTCGGGGCACAGCTGGAGCCCGCGTACGCCGTGCACGGTGACAACTTCGACTGGTCCGTGGAGGCCGGCGAGCTGACGTTCAGCGTCACCAACGGGATGGGCGAGGGCATCGAGGCCTCGCTCCTGACCAACCTCGCCGTCAACGCCCTGCGCAACGCCCGCCGGGCCGGTGTCGGCCTCGCGGACCAGGCGGCACTGGCCGACCAGGCCGTCCACGACCACTACCGGGGCGCGGTCCATGTGTCCACGCTGCTGCTGCGCATCGAGCTCGCGACGGGCCGGGTGGAAGCCATCGACGCGGGCTCGCCGCAGATGTGGCGGATGCGGGGGAAGTCGGTCGAGCGCATCGATCTCGAGGCCCAGCTGCCCCTGGGCATGTTCGAGGAGTCCCACTACACCCCGCAGGAGTTCACCGTCGCCCCGGGGGACCGTCTGATCTTCGTCAGTGACGGGGTGTACGAGACGCTGTCGCCACGCGGGGAGAAGTACGCCGAGCAGGCGCTCGCGCGCGCCGTCCACGCCACGAGTCTGCTGCCGGCCGCCATGGTGCCGCGTGAGATCCTGCGTGATGTGGCCGATTACCGTGCGGCGGAGTCCTTGGATGACGCCTTGGTGCTGTGTCTTGACTGGATCGGTGACGGTCACTGCTGAACGGAGATCATCGCTGTCCCTGTGCGGGAGCGCGGCCGGCCGCGGGGCACCGCGGTCACCGGCGTCGTGCCTGGACAGGAGGCCGCCGGTGTCCCGGGAGAGCCGACCGCAAGGATCCGGCTGCCCGGCCGCTCGCGGCCGCCGGTGGGTGAAGAGCGCGCCCGCGGGTTCCGGCCCTTGATCGTGCTCGCTAACATTTGCCGGGCGACAACTGTTAACGGTGTGCGGGCCGGCCCGCCGCAACCGCAGGGCGATCCGGCCCGAGGCAGCCGTCCGGGCCGGCCGACCGAAAGGACGATGAGTTGGGATCCGCTGAGGTTGCCGCACGCGAACGCGTCGTGAGCGTGCTGCGCGAAGAGGCCGATGAGATCTCGGACCGTTGGGTGCAGTTGCAGCTGGCGCAGCCGTCGCTGGACGGGGAGGTGAGCGACGCCGAACTGGGGGAGGAGGCCGATGCCCTGGTCAGCGCCCTGCTCTCCGGCTTGGACCGCGGTCTGCCGGTGGAGCATGTGGTCACGTCCCACGAGGAGATCCATCAGGCCGTATCCGAGATCTCCCTGCGGCGCGCCCGCCGGGGGGTCTCGCCCACCGCGACGTCGCTGGCCGTGCTGTCGCTGAAGGAGGCCCTGCTGAAGGCCGTCCAGCGGCACACCCGTGACGGTGAGGACCTCTTCCACAGCGCGGTGCTGATCAACCGCCTCCTGGACAGCGCCGGCGCACTCTCCTTCGAGATCTTCGTGGAGGGCCGGGAAGAGATCATCCGCCGGCAGAGCCAGCAGCTGCTGGAGGTGTCCACCCCGGTCGTCAGGCTGTGGCGCCAGGTTCTGGCCGTCCCGCTGATCGGCACGCTCGACACCGCACGCACCCAGGTGGTGATGGAGAACGTGCTCCAGGCCATCCAGGAGCACGAGGCGCTGGTCGCCATCATCGACATCACCGGCGTGCCCACCGTCGACACCGCCGTCGCCCAGCATCTGATGCACACGGTCAACGCGGTACGTCTCATGGGCGCGGACTGCATCATCAGCGGCATCCGGCCGCCGATCGCCCAGACCATCGCCCAGCTCGGCATCGACCTGTCGACGATCATGACCCGGTCCACGCTGGCCGACGCCCTGGGAGAAGCCGTGAAACTCACCGAGGCCGCGCCGTCGAAGTCCGCCCCCCTGGCGCAGCGGTGAATGTCCCCGCCTCGGCCGGTGTGCCGATTCTGCGGCTGGGCGACGTTTTGGTCACCGGGCTCCTCAACGAGCTCGACGACAAGACGGCCGTGGCGTTCACCGAGGAGCTGACCGCACGCATCACCGGCGACCGGGCGCGCGGGGTCCTCATCGACATTTCCCGGCTGGAAATCGTCGATTCCTTCGTGGCCCGTACTTTGATGGAGCTGACCACCATGGCACGCCTGCTGGGTGCCCGGGTGATCGTCGCCGGGATGCGGCCGCCGGTCGCCATCACCCTGGTCGAGCTGGGGCTGCAGCTGACCGGGGTGGAAACGGCACTCAACGCCGAGCACGGCATGGCCGCGCTGGGCTGGCATCAGAGCCTGCAGCCTTCCGAAGGGGTGCTGCGTGAGTTCGGCACAGAGTAGGGATCACGCGGTGGGCCTCGCCACGGCCGCCCGGCACGTCCCCGGCGCGGAGGGCGGCACATCGGTGCACCAGGTGCGGACCGAAGAGGACCTGCTGACGGTCCGCCACGCCGTACGGGCGGCCACCGTGCAGGCCGGGTTCAGCATCGTCGACCAGACGCGTGTGGTCACCGCCGCCAGTGAGCTCGCACGTAACGCCTACATCCACGGCGGAGGGGGCACCGTGACCATCGACTGCCTGATGTCGGCCGACACCGCCGGACTCCGGCTGACGATCACCGACGACGGTCCCGGCATCGCCGACGTCGGCGCCGCACTGACCGACGGCTTCACCACCGGCGCGGGGCTCGGCCACGGTCTGGGCGGCGCCCGGCGGCTGATGAACGACTTCGAACTCCGCTCGGCTGCGGGACAGGGCACGACCGTGATCGCCACGCGATGGGCGAGTCGTTGACGCTCCCCTGCCCCCGGCCGACGGCACACATCGCCGTGGACCACTACAGCGCCGTGCATCTGGCCGCCGAAACCGCCCGGGCGGTCGCCGGGCAGTGCGGGCTGCCGGGAGCGCTGCCCGACCGGGCCGCGGTCATCGCCTCGGAACTGGCCAGCAATCTGGCCAATCACGCGACCAACGGTGCGCTGTTCATCCAGGCCCTGCCCCTCGGTGGCGGCATGGAGATCGTCGCCGCGGACCACGGGCCCGGCATCGGCGAACTGCACCAGTGCCTCACCGACGGCTACACCACCGGCAGCACCCTCGGCGCCGGCCTGGGAGCCGTGAGACGGATAGCCACCACCCTCACCATCCGTACGGCGCCGGGGGACGGAACCCTCGTCAGCGCCCGCCTCACCGCCCCCGACACGGCCGCGTCGGCCGACCAGGAAGCAGGTGCCATCTGCGTACCGGCAGACCGTGAACAGACCAGCGGCGACGGGTGTGCCCTCGCCGATCACGGCTCCGCGCGCACCGCACTGGTCGTGGACGGCCTCGGCCACGGACCGCACGCCGCCGAGGCCGCCCAGGTGGCGCTGCGGTCCTTCCACCGCGGACCGGACGCGCCCCTGCCCGAGATCCTCACCGGCCTGCACCGGGCGCTGCGCCGCACCCGCGGGGCGGCCGTCGGCCTGCTGCGCCTGCACCCCGAACGGGCGGAGTACTGCGGCGTCGGCAACGTACGGGTCGTGACACTGACCTCGCTCGGCCCGGGGCACCGGCTCAGCGGCCAGCCCGGAATCGCCGGACTGAACATGACACCACCGCAGGTGCGGACCTTCCCCGTACCGCCCGACGGCACCGTACTGCTCCACTCCGACGGCGTCGACCACCGCTGGGCCCAGGCGCCTTCGGCCTTCGTGCGCCGCCTGCCCCCGTCCCTGCTCGCCGCGTCCCTCGTCCACAGCCACCGCCTCCCCCGCGACGATGCGACCGTGCTCGCCGCCCGTCCCCGTCAGAGACTTCCGTGACCCCCCACACCTTCCACGACCTGCCGGCCCTCCGCAGCGCCGTACGGCGGATCTGCGAAGCGCACCGGCTTCCCTCCGGTACCGGAGGGCGCCTGGTGCTCTCCGTGGTCCAGGTGGCCGGCGACGCCCTGCGCGCCGGCGGCCCCGTCCGCCTCGAAGCCGCCGAGCGGACCGCTCCGGGCGGCACCGCCCTGCTGGCCGTCACCCTGCACGCCGCACCGACGCCGGCCCCGCCGAGCTGGGCCCACCTGCCGCTGCCGGGCCAGGCCACGCCCGACGGCCAGGTCGCCTGGCACCTGCCCCTCGGCGAGGGGCAGGACGGGCCCGCTCCCCCGGCCGCCGCGCACGGCGCGCTGCCCGGCCGGTCCGGGACGCGCGAGGCGCAGAGTGCCGAGGTGTACGAGGCGCGGATCGCGGCGCTCGAAAGTGATCTCACCGCGGCCCTCTCCCGGGCGGACACCCTCTCCACCGAGCTGCACCGCCTCAAGAACGAACTCGCCGAGACCAACAGCGGGGTGCTCGCCCTCTACGTCCAGCTGGAGGAGCGGGACGAACAGCTGCGGCGGGCCCACGGCCAGACCCTGCGGGAGCTGGAGGACGCGCTGCGTCCCTCGCCGATCGGGGTGGAGGGCCTGGAGTTCGCCGTCCACTACGAGCCGGCCGGCACCGATGCGCCCACGGGAGGCGACTTCTACGACTGGCTCACCCTCCCCGACGGCACCGTGCACATCACCGTCGTCGATGCGCTGGGACACGGTGTGCGCAGTACGCGCAGCGCGCTCAACGTCACGCATGCCGTGCGCACCCTGGCGCTCGAAGGCCACCCGCTCGAATCCATCGTCGCCCGTACCCACGACATCCTGGCCCCGTTCGACCCCGAGATCATGGCGACGGTGCTGCTCGCCCGTATCCACCCCGGCACCGGTGAACTCCGCCTGGCCAACGGCAGCCATCCGCCGGCCCTGCTGCTGCGCGCCGACGGAACCTCCGACTATCTGGAGGTCCGCGGCCGGGGTATCGGTTTCCCGCTGCCGGGGAGCGAGGCCGTACGGTGCGACACCCTGCACGAGGGCGACCTTCTGGTGCTCTACACCGACGGCCTGACCGAGAGCCGGCGTGACCCCATCGAAGGCGAGGCGCGCCTGGTCAAGAGCGCCCGGGCCCATGCCCGCCGGCCGGTGGACGAAATCCCCGGCGCCGTCGCGGAGGACATGCACACCGTCATCCTGCACTCCGACGACACCCTCGCCCTTGCCGTCCGCCGGGCCACCCGGGACGCCTCGCGGGCGGGGGCACGGACGCAGGGGTGACCGGCCAGGCCCCGCTGCTTCTGACGGCCGCTGTCCGCAGGCCGCTGTCCGCCGGCCGCTGTCCGCCGGGGGTGCCGGGCGCAGCCGTCCGCCCGCGTCCCCAGGGGCCCGGCCGTCCCCGGCCGCACCGCCCACCGGCACGCCAAGTTCCCCGTTCCGCAAGGGTTCTGCTGGGTACACGCCTCACGAACACCTGATGACGCTTGCTGCACACCAGCCGAACGAGGCGTTCCACTGACCGGGGTGAAAGCTTGTGCACCATCCTCTTGCGACGGACGACCCCTCGACCCCGCCCGCCCGGGACCTCTGCAGTCCCCGGACGGCGGCGGATGCCCGCGACTTCGCCAGAAGCTTCGCCGGCCTGCTCCATCCGGCGCCGGCCGCCCGGACCACCCAGAACCTGCTCCTGCTGGTGTCCGAACTCGTCACCAACGCGCTGCGCCATGCGGGTGCCGTCACGGCGCTGCGGCTCACCGCGGATCAGGACACCATCCGGATATGCGTCGAGGACGCCAGTCCCGCTCACCCGAGGGAGCGCAGCCCCGACCTGACCGGCCGCGACGGCGGCTTCGGATGGCCTCTGGTGTCCGCCCTGGCCCGCGAGGTCACGGTCGGACCCCGCCCCGGCGGCGGCAAGATCGTGCAGGCCGCCCTCGCACGCTGAAGACGGCCCCGGCGCCGGGCCGCAGACGTGCCCGGGCCGTGTGATCCCGGGAGAAGCGGGCAGGGCACAGGGACCGTGCGCCCGCACAGGCTCCTCGGATGGCCCCGAGCCCTGCCCGCAGGGCGCACCGCATCTGTCGTCGGACCGTGGGAACGGGATGCGTCCATGCAACGCCACAGCGCCGGAGGGCCGGCAACGACACTGTGCGAGGCCGCGGAACAACTGGCCGCCGCCGGTGAGGCGATCACCGCCCTGATGCGGGACGCGGCCGCCCCGGTGGAACCGCGGCTCTCCCCGGGCGGCCTGAGAGTGCTGAGAGTCGTCTCGGTGCGTCCCGGGCGGAACCTGACCACGGTGGCCGCCGCCGTGGGGCTGGGACTGCCGCGCGCCAGCCGGGTCTGTGCCGCGCTGGAGTCCGCCGGCCTGCTGCTCCGCCGCCCGACGGCCGCCGACCGGCGCGAGATCGGGCTGCAGCTGAGTCCTGAGGGCGAGGCGTTCCTGGAGCGCTTCCGGGCGAGCCGGGTGGAGCGTATGGCGGCGGTGCTGCGCCGGATGCCGACGGACGAACGGGGCGCGCTGGTCGCGGCGTTGGGCGAGCTGGCCGTCGCCGTCGCCGCCGTCGGTTCCGAACGGGGCTGACGTTCAGGCGCCGAGCGCCGCGCGGACGGACCCGTACAGCGGCAGCACCGTGTCGAGTCCGGTGAGCGTGAAGAGCCGTTCCAGAACGGCGGAGGGAGCCGCGAGGCGCAGCGCGGGGCCCAGCGCCTCGTGCGCCTGGATCAGCACGTTGACCGTCGTCGAGTCCGCGAACGAGACGTCCGACAGGTCGATGACGACCGGGCCGGCGCCGTCCTGTGCCAGCCGCTGCAGGGTGGTGTCGAGCGGCGCGACGGTGTCCAGGTCGAGCGGTCCGGCGACGGTGAGGATCACCGCCCCCTGCTCCTGTCGCGTGTCGATACGCAGGGACCGGCCGTCATGGGGCTGGGACAGCACGATGAACCTCGCTGTAGGGGCTGACGCTTCGTGAGTGGACAGGTCCTGGGGGTGCGGCACCGCCCAGGATAGAAATCATAGTTGTCGTTTGACAACATTCGCCATAAGGCAACAATCTGTTCCCGATACCTGGCAAGACGGCCGCGCCCGGCGCGGCTCGGGGACGAGAAGCGGCCTGAGACCCGCTACGTGCTGTCAGACACACGAGCGTGGCCGCCGACGACGCGTGGCCGTCACCCTCATCCGCGAAGGGGGAGGAGACCGCCGCGTGGAACGCTCCGCGCCCCGCCGCACGGTGGGCGACGGCCGCCGCTTCGCCGTGCCCGGGAACTGCGGCGGACATCCGTGTGTGTGCTGCCGCACCTCTCCGGTCCGGGGCCTTGCCCGGCGGCCCGGAGGCGTTGAGGACGGCCGCGCCCGCGCGCTCGCGGGGAGGCGGCGAACCAGGGAAACGGGACACCCGGTCACTCTGTCATCCGGCGCGGTCCCCAGCCAGCCCCCGCCTTTGCGTCGTCCGTGGACGAAGAATGCCTGAGAGACCGTGACTCAACGCTGTGATGTGGAACGAGCACTGCGGGCATCGGCCCCGCACGCTCTGGTGGACACGCTTCGTGCGGTGCTCACCGAATCGTACGGAGCGCTCTGTGTGCAGCTGTTGCTCGCCGACTACGGGGCAACGGCGCTCACCCCCTTCGGTGCGCCGGCCACGCCGGGCGCACCGATCCCGGTGGCGAACAGCGTCGAGGGCAGGGTGTTCGGGAGCCAGGAGCCCCGCCGGCAGATCCGGCAGGGCGATGTGGTCGAACACCACCTGCCGGTGTCGGTCCGCGGGGAGCGCACCGGCATCCTCACCGTGCGGCTGCCCGTTGCGCGGTCCGTACCGCACACCGTCGACGACCTGGTGTACGCGGCCGAACTGCTCGGCCACGAACTCCTGGTGGCCGAGCGCGACACCGACGTCTACCAGCGGGCCCGGCGCATCAGCCGGCTCACGCTGGCCGCCGAGATGCAGTGGCAGCTGCTGCCGGCCCGGGCCTGTTCCGCCGCCGAGTACGCCATCGGCGCCCAGTTGGAGCCGGCCTACGCCATTCACGGCGACAACTACGACTGGGCCTCGGACGCCCACGAGCTGACGCTCTCCGTCACCGACGGCATGGGCACGGGTGTCAACGCGTCGCTGCTCACCCACCTCGCCGTCAACGCGCTGCGCAACGCGCGCCGGGCCGGCATCGGCATCGAGGACCAGGCGGCTCTGGCCGATCAGGCCCTCTACGCCCAGTACCGCGGCAGCGCGTACGTCTCCAGCCTGCTGCTGCGGTTCGATCTGACGACCGGCCGGGTGCAGGCGGTGGACGCGGGGTCGCCGCAGCTGTGGCGGATGCGGGGGAAGACGGTCGAGCGCATCGATCTCGATCCGCAGATGCCGCTCGGCATGTTCGAGGAGACCCCGTACGTGGCGAAGGAATTCGAGGTCCTGCCCGGAGACCGGCTCCTCATCGTCAGCGACGGGGTGTACGCGGCTCTCTCGCCCCAGGGCGAGGCGTACGCCCAGCGCGCCCTGGCCCGGGCCCTGCACGCCAGCATGCTGCTGCCCGCCGCCACCGTGCCCCGCGCCGTACTCCGTCACCTGGCCGAGTACCGCGCCGCGGAACCCCTGGACGACTCCTTGGTGCTGTGCGTGGACTGGTTCGGCACACCGTAGGCGGTGGGGTCCGGGGGTGCGGGTGTTCAGCGTCCCCGGGCGCCTCGGTGCGATCGGGTCCGGGAGCGGTGTCGCCCCGGATCGTCCGGAACCGACCCGGTGGGATGCGGCCGGTGTGGGTACGCGGGCCGAAGCGGCACCGCAAAGGCGCAGTTGAAGCCCGTGAGGGCTCGCCGCTTCCTTGCCGTCCCACCCATGGGAAAGGTGCATCATGCTCTTCCTGGTCGTAGCGCTGTTCCTCTTCGGTGTGCTGATGGGGACCGCGGGGCACGTCCCCGTGCCCGTCACCGTCGTCGCCTCTCTCGCCATCGTGGCCTGGCTGGTGGTCTTCTTCACCAAGGAACGCCGCAAGGCGGCGAAGGGAGGCGGCCGGTGACCTCCGCCCGGATCCCCGTCAGGACCGGACCGCATCCCCAGGCCGACCGGATGGCCGTTGCCGGGTTCGTCTGCGGTCTGCTGGGTGCCCTGGCGTTCAACATCGTGCTCGGCCCGTGCGCGCTGTTCTTCGGGGCCGCGGCCCTCTACCGGGGAACCGTCCGCCGTCTCCGCGCCTTCCTGGGCCTGGCGTTCGGCGTTCTCGACCTCGTGCTGCTCGTGGTGCTGTCCTCCCGGAGCGGGACCCTCAGTTGGCACCTTTAGGGCCTCGGGGCTCCGGGTCCGCCGACGGAACAGATCTTGTCCGGTGAGCAATTCCTGATGCCCCGGCAACCGGCTGAGAAACACGTGAGTTCGGGAGGTTGGGGGAAATTCCGCGGGGCACACGATGCCTCACACGATGCCTCGGAGGTTGATAACCATGGTCCCCCTGCTTCTCGTACTTCTTCTCGCGCTTCTTCTCTTCGGCGCCGGATTCGCATTGAAGGCCCTGTGGATCGTGGCGGTCATCGTGCTCGCCGTGTGGCTGCTGGGGTTCGTGCTGCGTTCCGCGGGTGCCGGCGGTAAGCGTGGCCGGTGGTATCGCTGGTGAATTCATGGCACGACTTGCTCGTTCTGCGAGTGGGGGCCGGACTTCGGGGTCCGGCCCCCACCCGTGTGTGAGGGCACCTCTGAGCGGAGGTGAGGAAAGTCTGAGTGGAGGTGAGGAAAGATCCGAAGGATCCGTCCGGATGATTCGGGAAGTGTGAAAGCGGCCTTATTCCCCGGGCCGGGAATTCGAGAATGCGGTGGATTTTCTCGCACCGCGGGATTCCCCGGCTTGCCGGAGTTCGTCGGCCAGGGGCCGGTTGCCGGTTCGGGTCCGGTTGTCGGTCCGGGTCCGGCTCCGGGTCCTGTTGCCGGCCCGGGCATGGCGGGCTGGGCCTTACTCTGCGTATATCCCTGCGCGGGCGTGCGGGACATGCGAAGGCGTGCGGGCGAAACGCACAGCGGACATACGGGTCACAGCGGGTACGGAGCGGAACTCATGCGGTTGACGATCTTCTGGCAGCGGATGGCGGATCACTTCGGTGCGGCGTATGCCGACTCCTTCGCGCGCGATCATGTGATGGCGGACCTCGGCGGCCGGACCGTCCAGGAAGCGCTGGACGCGGGGTGGAGCGCCAAAGAGGTGTGGCGGGTGGTCTGCTCGGTGATGGACGTGCCGCCCGAAAAGCGCTGAGCAGGGCCGGGTGCGAGGCTCT
Organism: Streptomyces lydicus; assembly: GCF_004125265.1. Lineage (GTDB taxonomy): Bacteria > Actinomycetota > Actinomycetes > Streptomycetales > Streptomycetaceae > Streptomyces > Streptomyces lydicus_C. Next base: position 2,341,029 of record NZ_RDTE01000003.1, on the reverse strand, counting down.
GACCTGGGAAGGAGCGAGCCCGCCGGCCGGGCGCCGGCGGGCGGAAGCACGGTCTGGGACCCGGGGTGTCGCAGCCGTGCGCGACACTTGGCTCCGTGCCCGAGTCAGAAGAGATCATCAGCAACGACATCCCATGCCCCGAGGGCCGGCCCGAGGGCCGGTCCGATGCGCGGATGCCGCGCTGGCTGCCGCGGGCCATGGTGCTGGCGCTCGCCCTGGTGGCCTGTTTCCAGCTCGCCACCTGGGGATTCCACCAGCTGATCACGCTGCTGCTGAATGTGCTGATCGCGTTCTTCCTCGCGCTGGCCGTCGAACCGGCCGTCGACTGGATGGCGGCCCGCGGCATGCGGCGCGGACTGGCCACGGGCCTGGTCTTCGCGAGCATCCTCGTGGCCGCGGCCGGGTTCTTCGCGCTGCTGGGCTCCATGCTGGCCGGCCAGATAGCCAACATGGTGGAGGAGTTCCCGCAGTATCTGGACTCCGTCATCAGCTGGATCAACAGCACCCTGCACACCCACCTCTCGCGGGTCGAGGTGCAGAACAACCTGCTGAAGTCCGACTGGCTGCAGAAGTACGTCCAGGACAGCGCCAACAACGTGCTGGCCGTCTCCGCGACGGTGCTGGGCAGCCTGTTCAACCTGCTGACGGTGGCCCTGTTCTCGTTCTACTTCGCGGCCGACGGCCCCCGGCTGCGGCGCGCCCTGTGTTCCGTGCTCCCGCCGCACCGCCAGACGGAGGTGCTGCGCGCCTGGGAGATCGCCGTCGCCAAGACCGGCGGTTACCTCTACTCCCGCGGCCTGATGGCGCTGATCTCGGGTGTCGCGCACTATGTCCTGCTGCAGGTCCTGGGGGTGCCCTACGCCCCGGCGCTGGCCATCTGGGTGGGGCTGGTCTCCCAGTTCATCCCGACCATAGGCACCTACCTCGCGGGCGCCCTGCCCATCCTGATCGCGTTCACCGTCGACCCCTGGTACGCGCTGTGGGTCTTCGGTTTCGTCGTGACCTACCAGCAGTTCGAGAACTACCTCCTGCAGCCGCGGATCACCGCCAAGACCGTGGACATCCATCCCGCCGTCGCCTTCGGCTCGGTCGTCGCCGGCACGGCCCTGATGGGCGCGGTCGGCGCGCTGATCGCGATCCCGGCCACGGCGACGCTGCAGGCCTTCCTCGGCGCGTACGTCAAGCGGTACGAGGTCGCCGACGACCTTCGGGTCCACGGCAGGCGCCGGCGCGGTGCCGGCGTGCTGGCCCGCTTCCGGCGGACCCTGCACGACGAGCAGCCCTCGGCCCCGCTGGAGGACCGGAAGGCGGCAGGGGGTGTCCAGGAGGACGGCGAGGGCGTCTGCTGACCCGCGCGGCGCAGGGCTCCGGGGCGCTGCGCACGGCCGGGAGGCAGTGCAGAGCGGACTGCTGCCCGCGGCCGTGAGCCTCGTGGGCTGCGGTGCGCGGCCGGGGGCGGAGCGCCGATGCCGGTCCGGCAACCTGTCGGCGACGCGCACCGGTATCGCTTGACACCAAAATCGAACATCCATTCTCATGGGAGATCCGGCCTGTGTCCTCGGGCTTTTCCGCGGAGTTATCCACAGGCCGGAGCCGGGTCCGGGCGCATTGTCAGTGGCAGGCGTTAGCGTCATGGACGTGAAGCGATCGACTCAAGCAAATCGGGTGGAACCCATGGCAGGCACCGACCGCGAGAAGGCGCTGGACGCCGCACTCGCACAGATTGAACGGCAATTCGGCAAGGGCGCCGTGATGCGCATGGGGGAGCGGTCGAAGGAGCCCATCGAGGTCATCCCCACCGGATCCACCGCGCTCGACGTCGCGCTCGGCGTCGGCGGCCTTCCGCGCGGCCGCGTCATCGAGGTCTACGGCCCGGAATCCTCCGGTAAGACGACCCTGACCCTGCACGCCGTCGCGAACGCCCAGAAGGCCGGCGGCTCCGTCGCGTTCATCGACGCGGAGCACGCCCTCGACCCCGAGTACGCCAAGAAGCTCGGCGTGGACACCGACTCCCTCATCCTGTCCCAGCCGGACAACGGCGAGCAGGCCCTGGAGATCACGGACATGCTGGTCCGCTCGGGCGCCCTCGACCTCATCGTGATCGACTCCGTCGCCGCCCTGGTGCCGCGGGCCGAGATCGAGGGTGAGATGGGCGACTCCCACGTCGGCCTCCAGGCCCGGCTGATGAGCCAGGCGCTGCGCAAGATCACCAGCGCGCTCAACCAGTCCAAGACCACCGCGATCTTCATCAACCAGCTCCGCGAGAAGATCGGCGTGATGTTCGGCTCGCCGGAGACCACCACCGGTGGCCGTGCGCTGAAGTTCTACGCCTCGGTGCGCCTCGACATCCGCCGCATCGAAACCCTCAAGGACGGCACGGACGCGGTCGGCAACCGCACCCGCGTCAAGGTCGTCAAGAACAAGGTCTCCCCGCCCTTCAAGCAGGCCGAGTTCGACATCCTCTACGGCCAGGGCATCAGCCGTGAGGGCGGCCTGATCGACATGGGGGTGGAGCACGGCTTCATCCGCAAGTCCGGTGCCTGGTACACCTACGAGGGCGACCAGCTCGGCCAGGGCAAGGAGAACGCCCGCAACTTCCTCAAGGACAACCCGGATCTCGCCAACGAGATCGAGAAGAAGATCAAGGAAAAGCTCGGTATCGGTGTGAAGCCGCAGGACCCGGCGGCGGAGCCCGGCGAGGACGCCGCGGTGGCGGCGGGCGAAGTGGCTGTCGCGGCTCCGGCTCCGGCACCGGCGGCCAAGGGCGCCAAGGGTTCCAAGGCCGCCGCGGCCAAGAGCTAGCCCGCCATGACGCGGCGAACGGAATGGCCGGGCAGCGAGGACGACACCAGCAGCGCTGCCGGCGACGCCGAGACCCGTCAGGGCCGCAGGGGCCGTCATGGCCGGGAGAGCAGCGGTGGTCCCGACGCGTCGAGGGCCGGGTCGGGACCACCGCGTACGCCCGAGGAGCAGGCACGGGCCATCTGCCTGCGCCTGCTCACCGGGAGCCCTCGCACGCGCAAGCAGCTCGGGGACGCCCTGCATCAGCGGGGCATTCCCGAGGAGGCGGCGGAGGAAGTGCTCTCCCGCTTCGAGGACGTCGGACTGATCGATGACGCGGCTTTCGCCGACGCCTGGGTGGAGTCCCGCCATCACGGGCGCGGTCTGGCCCGCCGCGCCCTGGTACGTGAACTGCGTACGAAGGGGGTGGACTCCGCCCTCATCGATGTGGCCGTCGGCCGCCTCGACTCCGAACAGGAGGAGGCCACCGCCCGCGAGCTGGTGGACCGCAAACTGCGCTCCACCCGAGGCCTGGACCGCGACAAGCGCCTGCGCCGTCTGGCCGGAATGCTGGCCCGCAAGGGGTATCCGGAAGGCCTCGCCCTCCGGGTGGTCAGGCAGGCCCTGGAGGAGGAAGGCGAGGACCCGGCACTCCTGGAGGAGCACTATCTGCCGGACACGTGAGCAGAACAAGCCGAGGCCACGGGGAGGGAGGGGGCGGGGGCGGGGGAAGAGAGACGGCGAAGAAGCCGCCGCCCCCTCACCTCCCCACCCACAGCCCCCCGTCTCACCCCACCGGCAACCCGGCACCCCGCCAGGCCTGGAACCCGCCCTCCAGGTCGGTCGCCCGGTGCAGGCCCAGCTCGCGCAGGGAGAGTGCCGCGAGGCTCGATGCGTAGCCCTCGTTGCAGACGACCACGACCGGCAGGGCGTGATGGGTCGCTTCCGGGGCGCGGTGCTCGCCCGTCGGGTCGAGCCGCCACTCCAGCTCGTTGCGCTCCACGATCAGCGCGCCGGGGATGAGGCCGTCGCGCTCCCTCAGCTCCGCGTAGCGGATGTCCACCAGCAGCCCGTCGGCTTCCTGGACCGCGGCGGCCTCCCGCGGACCCACCCGGTGCCCCAGCTCGCGCCGGGCACGGGCCAGCAGCTCGTCGACCGCGCTCATGTCCACTCCTCGGGCTGCTCGACCGCTTCGAGGCGCAGCAGGGGCCCGGTGCGGCTGTAGCGGCGCATCAACGGCAGCGGCGGATAGTAGGCGTGTACCGACACCGCATGGGTCTGTGGGGACAGGTTGAGCACCTGATGGACATGGTGCGGGCCGAACGCCCGGCCGTGGCCGTCGCTGAGTTTGCGCTCCCGGTCCACGCCGTCGGCGAGTTCCAGCGTCTTCCAGCCCTCGGTGGGGAGCCGGGCGGTGAGCGACTGTTCCGTCAGCTCGCCCGCGGCCGTCGCGAAGGCGCCGTGCGAGCCGCCGTGGTCGTGCCAGCCGGTACCGGTGCCGGGCGGCCAGCCGATCAGCCAGGCCTCACTGCCGCCCGGCCCGTCCAGCCGGATCCAGGTACGGCCCTCGGGGTCCAGCGGGAGCGAAGCGATGAGCTCCGGGTCCACGGCGGTGCGGTGGGCGAAGTCGAGAAGTTCACGGGCGCTGGGCCCACCGTCATGGCCGGTGGCACGCGGGCGCGCAGGGGTACGTACGTCGGGCACGGAAACCGTCCTGGGTGATCGCGAAGAGGCGCGGCTGCCGGAGGGGCAGGCGGCCGCGCGGGAAAGGAGCTGCGGATCAACAGGACGGACGACACATGCAGCCCGCATAGCGGAGCAGGTCGAGATGGACCCTCCGCCAGAATCGCGAGCTGTGGTCAGTCATCCTCGGAGTGAAGCATGGACGTTCGCGCAGGGTCAACCGCAGAAGCCCGGCTCTCCGCGGCTCCGCCCGCCCCCGGCCCACCCTCCCCGCCGTCACTCACCCAGGCTCCACCCTTACCGCTTCCACCTTCCCCGGGCGCACCCGAACCGGGCGCACCCGAACCGAGCTCACCCGCACCGGCTCCCCCCTGCCCGGCTCCGCCGTCCCGGGACACCCCCAAGTCGCCGGCCTCCTCGGGTCGCCGGGCCCGGCCGGGTTCCGCCCCCTGCCCGTACTCCCTGCCCCGTACCGCGTCCGCGCAGGCGGCCATCTCGGCCGGCCGGACCCCCGACAGCGCGGTGACCAGATGGCCGTCCGGCCGTACGAGCAGCACGGTGTGCGCGGCCGCACCCGGATAGGCCTCGGTGACCAGGATCTCGGCGGCCATCGGCAGCGCGTCGACCGCTTCGGTCAACCGGGGCATCAGGCCCGCCGACTGCCAGTGCCGCCGGTCCCAGACACCGGTGCCGGGCGCCACCAGCACCACCAGGAGGCCCTGCCCGAGCCGGTCGCGCAGCCGGACCACCGAGCCGTCGGACGCGGTCACCGGCACATCCGTGACGGCCGCGCCGGGAGGCGTCTCGACGACGGGGCCGGTCACGGGCGGCGCGAGCGGGGTGCGGGCGTACACCGGTGGCGCGCCCAGCGGGCCGCGGCTGAGATGGCCGTCGGTGAGCAGGGTGCTGCGGCCGCGCACCGCGCCCGGGAGCACCGTCCGCCAGCGGGCCGAGCGGCCGTCGCGCAGCAGCGGCAGTGCCTGGTCCGCGGCGCGCAGCCGGGCCGCGACCGCGCCGCGGCGCTCGGCCTGGTAGCTGTCGAGCAGGACATCGGAGGCGCCGTGGTGCCAGGCCAGGCCCAGCTTCCAGGCGAGGTTCTCGGCGTCCCGCAGCCCCTCGTCGAGGCCCTGGGTGCCGAGGGCGCCCAGCAGATGGGCGGCGTCCCCGGCGAGGAAGGCGCGGCCCCGGCGCCAGCGCCGGGCCAGCCGGTGGTGGACGGTGTGCACCCCGGTGTCGAGGAGTTCGTACGGCGGGACCAGCCGCCCGTGGCCGCGCCCCCGTGCGGGCGCCGCGCCGCCGTCCGCGCCGGTCGCCCCGGCCGGGTCCGCCGGGGGTTCGGTGGTCCAGCCCGCCAGCGAGTCGCGGATCCGGGCGACCAGGGCGTCCGGTGTGACCAGTTCGCGCCCCGGTGGCAGCAGCCAGTCCAGCCGCCAGATGCCGTCGGGCAGCGGGCGGGCGGACACCTCGCTGCCCGGTGCGCCGCCGTGCCGGGGCGGCGAGCGGTGCAGCAGCGCCTCGCCGGGCCACGGGAGCTCGCAGCGCAGCGCGGCGACCGCGTGCCGTTCCACTGCCGTACGCCCCGGGAAGCGGACGTCCAGCAGCTTGCGGACCGTCGAGCGGGGGCCGTCACAGCCGATCAGGTAACTCCCGCGCCACCACGTCCCGTTGGCGCCCCGGGTGTGGGCGCTGACGCCCTGCTCGTCCTGTTCGAGGCCGGCGAGCCGGCTGCCGGTGACGATCTCGGCGAGCTTTTCGTGGGCGAGTGCGGCGCGCAGCGCGCGGGTGAGGGCATGCTGCGGCAGATGGACCGGGGACACGGCGGTGGCGGGGGCGGCGCCGTCCGGGGTCTGCGGGGCGAAGGCGATGCGTTCCAGCAGGCGCCGGCGGCGCATCGTGCGCCAGGCCGTCCACCGGGTGCCGGCGCTCTCCAGGCTGTCCGCACAGCCGAGCCGGCCGATGAAGGCGGCGGTGTCCTGGTGGAGCACCGCGGTGCGGGCGGGCCGGGTGTCCTCCTGGCCGGCGGTCTCGTCGAGGACGACGCTGGGCACGCCGAGGCGGGCGAGGGCGAGGGAGAGGGAGAGGCCGACCGGGCCGGCACCGACCACGATCACCGGGTCCACGGCGCAGCTCCCCGGGACCGCTGGTGCGTACGGGACAGACGGAAACTGGCAGTTGGAACCCGGTGCGTGATCACACAGCGTATGCAACCCACTGCGACCGCTCGCGTCAAGTGACGGAGGCGGTGGCAGCGGTGCCACCGCCTCCGGACGGTCTCATCTCGGCCGCGCGGCGGCCGCGCGCCGTCAGGGCGGCGCGGGGGCGCCGCGGCCTGCGCTCAGTCCTGCGGGGCCGCCGGCTTGTCCGGTACCGCGTCGGCCACCTCCAGCGCGTCGCCGGCGGCCACCGGCTCGCCCGCCGCGGCCACCTTGATGCCGGTCCTGGCCCGGCTGCCGCGCCGCTCGATCCAGTTGGCGAGGGAGGACAGCGCCAGGCACATCGCGACGTAGAGGGCGCCGGTCACGATGATGAACGGCACGTAGGTGTCGTTGCCGTTGACGAGGATGTTGGTGCTCATCTGGCGGGCGGTGAAGAGCAGTTCCTCGAAGGTGATGATGTAGCCCAGCGAGGTGTCCTTCAGGGTCACCACGAGCTGGCTGATGATCGTCGGGAGCATCGCGCGGACGGCCTGCGGGAGCAGTACCGTCGTCATGACCTGGGTCTTGGTCATACCGAGTGCGTAGGCGGCCTCGCGCTGTCCCGCGGGGACGGAGTTGACGCCGGCCCGGAGCACCTCGGCCTGGACCGAGCCGTTGTAGACCGTCAGCCCGATGACCAGTGCCCAGAACTGCGGCCCGTCCTCGCCGAGGCCGAGGCTTTCGCGGCTGGTCAGGAGCGCCACCCACAGCGCGTAGATCGTGATCAGCAGCGGGACGGCGCGGAAGAGCTCGATGAAGCCGGTCGCCAGCCAGCGGACCGGCTTGTGGTCCGACAGCCGGGCCACCGCGAGCAGCACGCCCAGGACCAGCGACAGCACCGCCGCGACCGCGAAGACCTGAAGTGTCGTCAGGACGCCGTCGCGGATGTTGGTCCGCACTCCGGCGTTGTTGAAGATGTTCCACACCTCGGGTTCGAGCTGGCCCTTGGTGTTGAGCCGGACCACGGCGAACACGAGCAGTCCCAGCATCGCGAGCGCACCGCAGACGCCGTAGATGCGGTTGCGTGTCCTCGCCTTCGGCCCGGGTACGTCGTAGAGAACGCTGGCGCCGCTCATGCCCTTACCTCACTAGTTTCCGCCCCGCCTGCGCGCGGCACCCGTGTCGTCCCGTCCGGCCTCCCGCGCCCGTTCACCGCACGACCCCCATCCGGCGCTCCAGCACCCGGAAGGCGCCGCTGATGGCGAAGGTGATGACGAGGTAGGCGAGTGCCGTCCACAGGAAGATCCAGGCGATCGCGTACCCCTTGTCGTTGAGCAGCTTGGAGACGTTGAACAACTCGCCGTACCCGAACGCTCCGGCGATGGCGGAGTTCTTCGTCAGCGCGATGAAGATGCTGCTGAGCGGTGCCAGTACGGTGCGCGTGGCCTGGGGGAGCACTATCTCGCGCAGCGTCTGGGAGAACGTCATGCCGATGCTGCGCGCGGCCTCCGCCTGGCCCAGCGGCACGGTGTTGATGCCGGACCGCACCGCCTCGCAGACGAAGGAGGAGGTGTAGAAGCCGAGGGCCAGGGTGGCCAGGACGTACGGGCTGGCGCCGCGGAAGAGCACCTGGGGGACGACGAAGAACGCGACCAGGAAGAGCAGCGTCAGCGGGGTGTTGCGCAGCACCGTGACCCAGGCCGTGCCGAAGGCGCGCAGCGGCGGGACCGGAGACACCCGGAAGCCGGCTATGGCAACGCCGAGGACCAGGGCGAGCAGCGCGCTGGACGCGGTGATCGCCAGGGTTCCGAGGAACCCGTCCCGGAACTCGGGCAGGTAATCGAGGAGTACGTTCATGGGGTCTCCGCGGTAGCGGTCGGGTCGACGGCGGGAAGAGGAGCAAAGGGGGCGCGCGGAAGACACCGCGCCCCGTACACCCGCCGCGGCGGGCGTACGGGGCGGCGCGGTCCGGTGGGCGGGGTGCCTCAGTCGCGCGGGAGCGGGGTCTGGGGGGCCTTGAAGGGCGAACCGGACTTGCCGAGCGTGCCCTTGTAGGCCTTCTCGTAGTCGCCGTTCTTGATGTGGTTCTCCAGCGCCTCGGTGATGGCGGTGCGCAGGGCCTTGTCGTCCTTGCGCATACCGACGCCGTAGGGCTCCTTGGTGAACGGCTTGCCGACGACCCGGAGCTGGCTGGGGCGCTGTGCCGCGTAGCCCTTGAGGATCGCGTCGTCGGTGGTGACCGCCTGCACCTGGCCGTCCACGAGGTTCTTGACGCAGTCCGAGTACTTCGACTGCTCGCTGGTGTTCGCGCCGTACTTCGGCTTCTTGATCTCCTGCAGCGGAGTCGAGCCGACGATCGAGCAGACCTTCTTGCCCTTGAGGGATTCCGGGCCGGTGATGGACTTGTCGTCCCTGCGCACCAGGAGGTCCGCGCCGGCGGTGTAATACGGGCCCGCGAAGCCGACCTGCTTCTTGCGCTCGTCGTTGATCGTGTAGGTACCGACGTAGTAGTCGACCTGGCCGCGGGAGATGGTGGTCTCACGGACGTTGGAGTCGATCGTCTTGTACTCGATCTGCTTCTCGGAGAAGCCCAGGTCGGCGGCGACCATCTTGGCGATCTCGATGTCGAAGCCGGAGTACTTGCCGGCGGTGTCCTTGAAGCCCAGGAACGGCTGGTCGGCCTTCACACCGATGACGATCTTCTTGGCCTTCTGGGCCTTCTTCAGCACCGGGGAGTCGATCTTCGGTGCCGAGGCGACCTTGTAGGTGCCGCTGAAGACCTCTCCGCCGGCCGGCTTGTCGCCCGCCGTTCCCTTGTCGCCGCCGCACGCAGTCGCCGTGGCCGCCAGCGCGAGCACCACCGCACCGGCCGCAGCCGTTTGACGCATCCTCATGGTGAACATCCTTTGGTTCAGCAAATGTTGGCAATGACGGTGGCCCGACTGCGGCCTCAGTGGTGGAGGATCTTCGACAGGAAGTCCTTGGCGCGGTCGCTGCGCGGGTTGTTGAAGAACTGGTTCGGCTCGGCCTCTTCGACGATGCGGCCGTCCGCCATGAAGACGACCCGGTTCGCTGCGGAGCGCGCGAACCCCATCTCATGGGTGACCACGATCATCGTCATGCCGTCCCGGGCGAGCTGCTGCATCACATCCAGCACCTCGTTGATCATTTCCGGGTCGAGCGCGGACGTCGGCTCGTCGAACAGCATCACCTTCGGGTCCATCGCCAGCGCACGGGCGATCGCCACCCGCTGCTGCTGACCGCCGGAGAGCTGTGCGGGGTACTTGTCCGCCTGGGTGCCGACGCCGACCCGGTCGAGCAGGGTACGGGCCTTCGCCATGGCCTCGGCCTTGTCCGTCTTGCGGACCTTGGTCTGCCCCAGCATCACGTTCTCGAGCACCGTCTTGTGCGCGAAGAGATTGAAGGACTGGAAGACCATGCCCACGTCGGCGCGCAGCCGGGCCAGCTCCCGTCCCTCCTGCGGCAACGGCTTCCCGTCGATCGTGATGCTGCCGCTGTCTATGGTCTCCAGGCGGTTGATCGTGCGGCAGAGCGTCGACTTGCCCGAGCCCGAGGGCCCGATCACGACGACGACCTCGCCGCGGTGGATCGTCAGGTCGATGTCCTGGAGCACGTGCAGCGCGCCGAAGTGCTTGTTCACGTGGTCCAGCACGACCAGCCGGTCCGCTGCCGGCGCGGGACCCTCGGCGTTCTTGGTCACCGATACTTCGCTCATCGGCGGGTAGCTCCGTCCTCCTCGGTTGGGAGGACAGTAATGACGCCCTGCGACAAGCGTCATTACTTCTGAGGGGAACTTGAGGATAACGATCCGGCCGCAAACGGACACTCTGCGTCAGGCGGGGTGGCCGCGGGGCGACGCCGGCCCGGCCCCGCGGGCGTACCGGCTGGGTAACGGATGGCGGCCAGGAGGTGGCCTCCTCTTGACGCGCATGCCTCGTATCGCCGTAGATGCCCTGTGGCCCGTACGCACGCACCCCGGAAGGAGACCCGCATGAGACTGCTGCTCGTCGAGGACGACGATCATGTCGCCGCGGCCCTGTCCGCGGTGCTGGCCAAGCACGGCCTGTCCGTCGTCCACGCACGCAACGGCGAGGAGGCGCTCAAGGCCCTGCTGCCCGCCCATGCGGAGCCGTTCGCGGTGGTGCTGCTCGACCTCGGACTGCCCGACCAGGACGGCTTCGAGGTGTGCGGCCGGATCCGCAAGATCTGCGCCACCCCGGTCATCATGGTCACCGCGCGGTCCGATGTGCGCTCGCGCATCCACGGCCTCAACCTGGGCGCCGACGACTATGTCGTCAAGCCGTACGACACCGGTGAGCTGCTGGCCCGTATCCATGCGGTGAGCCGGCGGGGCGTGCCCGGCGGTGCCGAGCAGCCTGCCGACGAGAGCGTCCCCGGCGAGGCGCTGTATCTGGGCGCGGTCACCGTCGAACTCCCCACCCGTCAGGTGTCCGTGGACGGCGCCGCGGTCCCGCTCACCCGCAAGGAGTTCGACCTGCTGGCGCTGCTCGCCCAACGGCCCGGTGTGGTCTTCCGCCGGGAACAGATCATCAGCGAGGTGTGGCGCACGAGTTGGGAGGGCACCGGCCGGACCCTGGAGGTCCATATCGCCTCACTCCGCGCCAAGCTGCGGATGCCCGCCCTGATCGAGACGGTGCGCGGCGTCGGCTACCGTCTGGTCGTCCCGGCCGCCGGCGCGGGGCGGCGGCTGCCCGCCTCCCCGGCCTCCTGAAGGCCGCCGCTGCCAGGTGCGCACCCGACTCCTCCCTCTCCTCATCGTCCTCATGGCCGGTGTGCTGCTGGCGCTGGGCGTCCCGCTGGGCGTCATCACGGCCGGTGTGGAGCAGCAGCGGGTGGTCGTCGACCGGATCGACGACGCCGCGCGCTTCGCCTCCCTCGCCCAGTTCGTCACCGCCCGCCCCGCCACGGACACCGACAGCAAGACCCCGGAGGAGGACGAGCGGCTGGCCACCCTCCGTACCGAACTCGCGCGCTACTACGGCCTCTACGGCATCCGGGCCGGCGTCTTCTACCGCGATCACACCCCGATGGCCGCCGCCCCGGCCGGTATGCCGGTGCCCCGCGACGGCGAGGGCGCTCAGGCCTTCCGTGAGGCGCTGGCGGGCCGTCGCAGCCACGATCCGCACCAGATCTGGCCCGGGGACGACACCGGACGCATCCCGGTCGCCTCCCCGGTGATCCGCGACGGCGATGTGGTCGCCGTGGTGATGACCGACTCGCCCACCGGACACCTGCGCGCCGGTGTCCTGCGCAGCTGGCTGCTGATCGCGGCCGGGGAGTGCGCGGCCATGCTCGTCGCCGTCGCCGCGGCCTTCCGCCTCACCGGCTGGGTGCTGCGGCCGGTACGCGTCCTGGACACGGCCAGCCACGACATCGCCACCGGCCGGATGAACGCCCGCGTGGCGGCCACCGCAGGACCGCCCGAACTGCGCCGGCTGGCCCGCTCGTTCAACGAGATGGCCGACCATGTCGAGGACGTCCTGGAGCAGCAGCGCGCCTTCGTCGCCGACGCCTCCCATCAACTGCGCAACCCGCTGTCCGCGCTGCTGCTGCGCATCGAGCTGCTCGCCCTCGAACTCCCCGACGGCAACGCGGAGATCGCCTCGGTCCGCACCGAGGGCAAGCGGCTGGCCCGTGTCCTGGACGATCTGCTCGACCTCGCGCTGGCCGAACACACCGCCGCCGACCTCCAGCTCACCGATGTCGCGGCGCTGGCCGCCGAACGCGTCGACTCCTGGCGCCCGCTGGCCGACGACAAGGGGGTCCTCCTGGCCTACGAGGGCCAGCGCGCCGTCACCGGCTGGGCCGACCCGGTCGCGCTGTCCAGCGCGCTGGACGCCGTCGTCGACAACGCCCTGAAGTTCACCCCGGAGGGCCGGCCGGTCACCGTCGGTGTCGCGGCGTCGGGCGAGCGCGTCCAGGTCACCGTCGCCGACCGCGGCCCCGGCCTGACCGATGACGAGCTCGCCCGGATCGGTGACCGCTTCTGGCGCAGCGGCCGCCACCAGAACGTCTCCGGCTCCGGGCTCGGCCTCTCGATCACCCGCGCCCTGCTCACCGCGGGCGGCGCCACCATCGCCTACGCCCCGCACCCGCCGCACGGGCTGAAGGTCACGGTCACCGTGCCGCGCACCGGCCCGTGACGGCGCCCGTGACGGGCGGGCGTGTACGGGACGCGGGGGCGGCGGGCCCGGCAGGCCGGGCAGCGGGCACGGCCTGCCGGGGTGCGGGCCGGGCTGCGGGCGGCGGGGCGCGGTCCGCCGGGCCTGCCCGGCACCTGTGCTACCGTGAACGGCGTTGCAGTTGTGGTACCCATGATGAACTTTGTGCGCGCCCGGAGGCTGGATGCCCCGGGCGTTCCTTGTTTCCGGACCTGTTCCGGTGTGGGGCAATCATCTCGGCGACAAGGAGGCCGCGCAGTGTGGTCTCCGGTTTGCCCCATGAAGGAGAAAAACATGGCTTCCGGCACCGTCAAGTGGTTCAACTCGGAAAAGGGCTTCGGCTTCATCGAGCAGGACGGCGGCGGCCCCGACGTCTTCGCCCACTACTCGAACATCGCCGCCCAGGGCTTCCGTGAGCTCCTCGAGGGCCAGAAGGTCACCTTCGACGTGACCCAGGGCCCGAAGGGCCCGCAGGCGGAGAACATCGTCGCCGCCTGACGCTCTCGCGTCCCGTGATCGGGGCCCGCACCGGTCCGTCCGGTGCGGGCCCCGGTCCGTTCGCGGACCCGGTGGACTCGGCGCTTCCGGCCCGGTGCTCCCGGCCCGGTGCTCCCGCTCAGCGCTCCCGGCTCACGGCTTCTGGGACAGGTAATAGCGCCGGGCGCCCTCGTGGAGCTCCAGCGGATCGGTGAACACCGCCGTCCGCAGATCCACCTTCTGCGCGGCATGGACCTGGCGCCCGATCGAGTCCCGGCTGCCGATGACCGTACGGGTGATGCCCTGGGCCGTCACCGGATCCTCCCGGTCGGTCGTGACCAGCAGATTCGCCACCGCGATCGTCTTCACCGCCTGCCCGTCCTGGGCCAGGGGATAGGCATCGGCGGGCAGCACCGCCGCCCGGTAGTAGCGGGTCCGCTCGCCCTGCCGGTGCAGTGCCGGGCTGAGATCACCGAGCTGGACCAGCCGCACCGGGAAGCGCTGTGCCAGGCGCTGCACGGCCGTCGTCGGCAGCCCGCCGGACCAGAAGAAGGCATCCAGCTTGTGCTGCTCCAGCAGCTTGGGCATCTGGTCGATGCCGACCCGCACCGGCCGGATGTCCTCGTGGAAGTCCAGCCCGGCCGCCTCCACCAGCCGCCGGGTGACCAGCTGGACCCCGGAGTCGTCGGTTCCCACCCCCACCCGCAGCCCCCGCAGGTCCTTCGTCGAGCGCACCGCGGACTTCTTCGGCACCACCAGCTGCATGTAGTCGTCGTACAGCCGGGCGCAGGCCCGCAGCCGGTCCGCGCCCGGCTCACCCCTGACCTCGTAGGTGGCGACCGCGTCGGCCGTCGCGATCGCGAAGTCCGCGCGCCCGGAGACCAGTTGCCGCAGATTGTCGATGGAGCCCTCGGTGCGGGCCAGCCGCAGATCGACATCCGGCAGGTCGTGCGCCAGATCCTGCTTCAGCAGCTCCCCGTACCGTGCGTACACACCGGTCGGTACGCCCGTCGCCAGCGTCAGCGACCCGTGGGGCGCGGGCTCCCCGCCCATCGTCAGCAGCCACCACAGCGCCAGTCCGAGGGCGACCAGTGCCGCGACCGCCGCCTGGAAGACCCGGCGGCCGGTGCGGGAGAGAGCTGTGACCATGGGCGGGATCCTGCCAGTACCGCGGCGGGAAAGGGAGGGGCAGAACCTCCTGACGGGAGGTGCGGCACCCGGAGGGGCGCCCGGTGTGCGACCGCCCTTTGCAGACGGCGCTTCGCGTAGCACGATCGATGGTGGAGGTGCATCCTCCCGATCTCTCGACGTAGCGGGGACCTGGCACGTCTCCCACCGCGCGCCGACCGGCGCGCACCCCACTCGCTCCCCTCCACCTCGAGCGCACCGGCGCCGGTGTCCGACACCGCGGCCCTGACGCGCCGGTGCGGGAAACGAGTCATCGTGAAACCGCTGAAACCGCCCACCGAGCCGCGGACCGATGCCCACGCCAGGCCCGACGCTCTCCGCTCACCGCCGCTCGCCGCCGACCTCGGCCTGCTCCTCCTGCGTCTGACCGTGGGGCTGATCATGGCCGGACACGGCGCCCAGAAACTCTTCGGGATCTTCGGCGGCCACGGCCTCGCCGCCACCGGCAAGGGCTTCGCCGCCCTCGGCTACCGCCCCGGACAGTTCTTCGCCTGCCTCGCCGGAGTCTCGGAATTCCTCGGCGGCCTCGGCCTCGCCGTGGGGCTGCTCACGCCCCTCGCGGCCGCCGCACTCATCGGAGTGATGATCAACGCCATGGCCGTGTCGGCGCCCAAGGGGCTCTGGGAGATGACCGGCGGTATCGAATACCCCCTGACCATCGCCGTCGTCGCGCTGGCCGTCGCGGCCACCGGACCCGGCCGCTTCGCGCTCGACCGCCCCTTCCGCTGGGGGCACGGCGGCCTCGGCAGCGCGGCCTTCGCGTTGGTGGCGGGTGGTGTCGGCGCCGCCATCGTGCTGGCCTTGTGAGGCGGGCCGCCCGCGTCACCCCACCCGGGGCTGCCGGATCCCAAGACTCCGCGGCGGGAGGTACTTCCCGTACCGCCTACCCTTGTTGCATGACCAGCAGCGACCGGAGCCAGGCAGTGGGCGTGAACAAGAGTTACGAGATCCGCACCTACGGGTGCCAGATGAACGTCCACGACTCCGAGCGGTTGTCGGGCCTGCTGGAAGAGGCCGGATACGTCCCCGCGCCCAAGGACGGCGACGGCGCCGACGTGGTGGTCTTCAACACCTGCGCGGTGCGGGAGAACGCCGACAACCGCCTCTACGGCAACCTCGGCCAGCTCGCCCCGAAGAAGGCCGCGCGCCCGGGTATGCAGATCGCCGTGGGCGGCTGCCTGGCCCAGAAGGACCGCGACACCATCGTCAGGAAGGCCCCCTGGGTCGACGTGGTCTTCGGGACGCACAACATCGGCAAGCTGCCGGTGCTGCTGGAGCGTGCCCGCATCCAGGAAGAGGCCCAGGTCGAGATCGCCGAATCGCTGGAGGCGTTCCCCTCGACCCTGCCCACCCGGCGCGAGAGCGCGTACGCGGCCTGGGTTTCGATCTCGGTGGGCTGCAACAACACCTGTACGTTCTGTATCGTCCCGGCGCTGCGCGGCAAGGAGAAGGACCGCCGGCCCGGCGACATCCTCGCCGAGATCGAGGCACTGGTCGCCGAGGGCGTCAGCGAGATCACCCTGCTCGGCCAGAACGTCAACGCCTACGGCTCCGACATCGGCGACCGCGAGGCCTTCAGCAAGCTGCTGCGCGCCTGCGGGCGGATCGAGGGCCTGGAGCGGGTCCGTTTCACCTCCCCGCACCCCCGTGACTTCACCGACGACGTCATCGCCGCCATGGCGGAGACGCCCAACGTCATGCCCCAGCTCCACATGCCGCTGCAGTCCGGCTCGGACACCGTGCTCAAGGCGATGCGCCGCTCGTACCGCCAGGAGCGCTTCCTCGGCATCATCGAGAAGGTGCGCGCCGCGATGCCGGACGCCGCGATCTCCACGGACATCATCGTCGGCTTCCCGGGCGAGACCGAGGAGGACTTCGAGCAGACCCTGCACACGGTCCGCGAGTCCCGTTTCACCCAGGCCTTCACTTTCCAGTACTCCAAGCGCCCCGGCACCCCGGCGGCCGACATGGAAGGGCAGATCCCCAAGGCCGTGGTCCAGGAGCGCTACGAGCGCCTGGTCGCCCTCCAGGAGGAGATCTCCTGGGAGGAGAACAAGAAGCAGGTCGGCCGCACCCTGGAGGTGCTGGTCGCCGAGGGCGAGGGCCGCAAGGACGAGGCGACCCACCGCCTGTCCGGCCGGGCCCCCGACAACCGCCTGGTGCACTTCACCCGCCCCGACGAGCCGGTCCGCCCCGGCGACACGGTGACCGTCGAGGTCACCTACGCCGCCCCGCACCACCTCCTGGCGGAGGGCCCGGCCAAGGCGGTCCGCCGCACCCGCGCCGGTGACGCCTGGGAGAAGCGCAACGCCGCGCCGTCGGAGAAGCCCCAGGGCGTGCTGCTGGGCCTGCCCACCATCGGGGCCCCGGCACCGAGCCCGGCGCCCACCGCCGGCTGCGGCTGCGACTGACGGCCGCGACCGCCCGGCTCCGTACCGGCCGCAGGGCGCCCTGCAGGGCGCCATGACCGGCCCGCAGCAGGGGCGTTACGCTGCGTGGCATGCTCGTAGCCGCCGCTGTCTGCCCCTGCCCGCCGCTCCTCGTCCCGGAGGTGGCCGCCGGGGCGGCGCCCGAACTCGATGCGCTGCGTGCCGCCTGCCTGGACGCGATCGGTGTGCTCGCCGCGGCCCGCCCCGACCTGCTGGTCGTCGTCGGCCCGTCCGGCGAGGCCGGCCGGGGCACGCACCCGCAGGGCGCCGCCGGCTCCTTCCGCGGCTTCGGGGTGGATCTGGAGGTGCGGCTGGGCGCCGCGGAGACCGTGCCGGAGCGGGCGCTCCCGCCGTCGCTGGCGGTCGGCGCCTGGCTGCTGTCGCATACGGACCGGGCCGATGTCCGCGTGGAGGCGCTGGGGGTGGCCGAGTCGCTGCCCCGCGACCGTGCGCTGTCGGCGGGCCGGGAGCTCGCGGCCTCCGCGCCCCGGGTGGCCCTGCTGGTGATGGGCGACGGCAGCGCCTGCCGGACGGTGAAGGCGCCCGGCTACTTCGACGAGCGGGCCGAGGCCTTCGACGCGGCCGCGGCCCGCGCCCTGGGCACCGCCGACACCGAGGCGCTGGCCGCCCTGGACGAGGGGCCGGCCGCCGCCCTCCAGGCGTCCGGACGGGCCTGCTGGCAGGTGCTGGCGGGCGCGGCCGAGGACGCGGGCCTGAGCGGACGGCTGCTGTGCGAGGAGGCCCCGTACGGCGTGGGCTACTTCGTGGCGTCCTGGTCGTAACGCGGAATCGAGGGCGGGTACGGCGGCACCGAGAGCGGGTACGGCGACGGCCGCGGGGCACTTAACCCCGCGGCCGTCGAGCTCCGTACGGTCCGTACGGTCCGTACGGTGCGCACGCCGGGCTGCTACTGCCGTGCGCTCTCGCTGTCCGCGGCGGCCTCGGCCGACTGCTGCCGGGGGATGCCGGCGCTCTCACCGCTCTTTTCGCCGGCCTTCTCACCGGCCTTCTCCGCCGGCGGACCGTCGCCGGCCGCCGCTTCGGCCGCAGTCCCTCCGGACGCTTCCGGGGCCGCCGGCCCGGGCGCCGCGGCCTCGCCCTCGTCCGCGCGGGAGTCCTCCGCACCGGAGTCCGCGGCCTCCCCGGCGGCTCCGGCTCCGGCCGCCTCCGCGGCCTCCGGAACGACCGCCCCCGCCGGCCCCTCCGCAGGCTCCTCCACCTCCGCCGGCCGCTCCGCCCCGGCCGTCACCGCCGCGGCGGAGAGCTCCTCCGCCGACGCTTCGGACCTACGGCGGCGAAACCGCGAAAACACGCCCATAACTGCTCCTACGCTCTTCAGATGGCGGCATCCCGTGCCGCCGGGGAACGGTCCCTCGCGCCGCCCGCGGGCGCCGGTGGGGCGCACCGGCCACTCGGGACCTCGCAACAGGCAACGACCCCATCGGTTGCCCGTCACGTCGCTCGTTCGGGACGGGGGTGTGATGTTTGCGAGACTGGCGGGGTGAACACCGTCGTTCCCGCTCCGCGGGTCATCGCCGTCGTCGGTCCCACCGCGGCCGGAAAGTCCGATCTGGGCGTCGCGCTCGCACAGCACGTGGGGGGCGAGGTCATCAATGCCGACTCCATGCAGCTCTACCGCGGCATGGACATCGGCACCGCCAAACTCACGCCCGAGGAGCAGCAGGGTGTCCCGCACCGCCTCCTGGACATCTGGGACGTGACCTGCGCCGCCAGCGTCGCCGAGTACCAGCGGCTGGCCCGGGCCGAGATCGACCGGCTGCTCGCCGAGGGCCGCACCCCGGTCCTCGTCGGCGGCTCCGGCCTGTATGTACGCGGCGCGATCGACGCCCTGGACTTCCCCGGCACCGACCCGGAGGTGCGCGCCCGGCTGGAGGCCGAACTGGCCGCACAGGGCAGCGGCCCCCTCCACGCCCGGCTCGCCGCCGCCGATCCCGAGGCGGGCCGCGCGATCCTGGCGAGCAACGGCCGTCGGATCGTGCGCGCCCTGGAGGTCATCGAGATCACCGGCCGCCCCTTCACCGCCAACCTCCCCGGCCACGAAGCGGTCTACGACACCCTGCAGATCGGCGTCGATGTCGCGCGCCCCGAGCTCGACGAGCGGATCGCCCGCCGGGTCGACCGCATGTGGGAGGCGGGCCTGGTCGACGAGGTGCGCCGGCTGGAGGGCCAGGGGCTGCGCGAGGGGCGTACGGCCTCGCGGGCGCTCGGCTATCAGCAGGTGCTGGCCCAGCTGGCGGGGGAGTGCACGGAGCAGGAGGCGCGCGATGAGACGGTGCGCGCCACCAAGCGCTTCGCGCGCCGCCAGGACTCGTGGTTCCGCCGGGACCCGCGGGTCCACTGGCTCAGCGGCGCCGCCGAGCACCGCACGGAACTTCCCGGGCAGGCGCTGGCGTTGCTCGAACGACCGGTCACAGCCTGATCACGTCATGGCATCGGGACGCTCCGGCCGTCATCCGGGCCCCTGAGGGCGTGTCATCATCGACCTTCGATCGAGGCGTGCAGTCTGCAGTGGGGAGGGCGCGTGGCAATGGAGGCCGGCCCTCGCAACCGAGCGCAGCAACCGGACGGCGGCAGTGACCCTGCACCCCTGACCGACGACGGTCCGGATGCCCAAGGCGGCCTGTCCGGCGCCGTGCCCGCCACGGACAGCCTGGACGACTCCGACGCCCCGGACTCCGGCACCGACGGCCCCGGTGAGGGCGGCGAGTCCTTCCGGGAGCTGCGCCCGCCACGCCGGCTGCGGCTGTGGCAGCTGGCGCCGATCGTCGCGCTCGCGGTCCTCGGCTCGCTGATGTTCGCCTTCCCCCTCGCCTTCGAGCTCGGCGGCGACGGCGGTGCGATGATCGCGATGCTCGGCCTGCTGCTGTGCTGCTGCGCGGCCGGCTGGGGCATGATGGCCGCCCGCCGCGTCGGCCACACCTGGCCCGGCCTCCCGGTACCCGGCTCCGGCCGCCGCGCCGACTGGCGCGTGGTGCTGCTCTACGCCCTCGTGGTGGCCGTCCCGGCCTCGCTGGCCATCTGGCGCGTGGCCCGGCTGCGCTGAACCGGGGCGGGGTCTCCCCTCTCCACGGGCGGCTCCTGCCCGCCGGGTACGGGCACGGGCCCGGCCCCGTCAGGCCGGTCCCCCCGGTGGCCCCGTACGATGCAGGGGTGACCAGTACGCAGCGCCTCGCCTACCTCAAGGGCCACGGTACCGAGAACGACTTCGTGATCGTCCCGGACCCGGACGGCCGCCTCGACCTGCCCGCGACCGCCGTCGCCAGGATCTGCGACCGGCGGGCCGGACTCGGCGGCGACGGCGTGCTGCGCGTCGTCCGGTCCGCCGCGCACCCGGAGGCGCAGGGCCAGGCCGACGAGGCCGAGTGGTTCATGGACTACCGCAACGGCGACGGCTCGATCGCCGAGATGTGCGGCAACGGCGTCCGCGTCTTCGCGCGCTATCTGCTGCACGCCGGCCTGGCCGAGGCCGGTGACCTCGCCATCGCCACCCGCGCCGGCGTGCGCCGCGTCCACGTCGCCAAGACCGGCGATGTCACGGTCTCGATGGGCCGCGCCGAGCTCTTCGAGGAGAGCGTCGTCGTCACCGTCGACGGCCGCAGCTGGCCGGCCCGGAACGTGAGCATGGGCAATCCGCACGCCGTCGTCTTCGTCGAGGATCTGGCCCACGCCGGCGACCTGCTGGCCGTACCGCCGTTCAGCCCGGCGTCGGTTTATCCCGACGGCGTGAACATCGAGTTCGTCGCCGACCGCGGGCCGCGCCATGTGGCGATGCGGGTCCATGAGCGCGGTTCGGGCGAGACCCGCTCCTGCGGCACCGGCGCCTGTGCGGTCGCCGTCGCCACCGCCCGCAGGGACGGCCCGGCCCCCGCGGAGACCGGCACACCCGCCACCTACACGGTCGATGTGCTGGGCGGCAGCCTCGCCATCACCGAGCTGCCCGACGGCACGGTCGAGATGACCGGACCGGCCGAGATCGTCGCCGAGGGCACCTTCGACCCCGCCTGGCTGGCCGCCGCGCTCGCCTGACACGACCTGCGACGTCCCGGGCCAGGGCCTTCCACGAGGAACGGCTACGGCCGAAGGGTTCGCTCGAACGGGTGATCCGTATCACTCTGAGCGAGAGGCGGACAGCGCTGCGTGATGGGGTCGGTAGCATCAAGCA
Source organism: Streptomyces lydicus (assembly GCF_004125265.1). Taxonomy (GTDB): domain Bacteria; phylum Actinomycetota; class Actinomycetes; order Streptomycetales; family Streptomycetaceae; genus Streptomyces; species Streptomyces lydicus_C. The sequence continues at coordinate 2,319,950 of NZ_RDTE01000003.1, read as the reverse complement.
CCGGCCCGGACGCCCCAACTGACGCGTCCCACCGCCGGTCGACGCTGCCGGAGGTGCCCATGAGCGCAGAGGCCACGAACCCTGGTAACCCTGGAGCAGCGGGCCGCAAGCGCGGCCGCCGCCGGCTGGAGCTCAGAGGCCTGCGCCGGATCGGCCGGGCCGCCCTGCTCGGACCCGCCCCGCGCGACGGCCTCCCGCACGCCCTGGAGCACGTCGCCAAGGTGCACCGCGGACACCATCCGGACGCCGACCTGGACACCCTCACCCGGGCCTATCTGCTCGCCGAGTCCTCGCACCGCGGCCAACTGCGCAAGAGCGGCGAGCCGTACATCACCCATCCGCTCGCGGTGACCCTCATCCTCGCCGAACTGGGCGCGGAGACCACGACCTTGACCGCCTCCCTGCTCCACGACACCGTCGAGGACACGGAAGTGACGCTGGATCAGGTGCGGGAGCGGTTCGGCGCGGAGGTCTGCTACCTGGTCGACGGCGTCACCAAGCTGGAGAAGGTCGACTACGGCGCGGCCGCCGAGCCGGAGACCTTCCGCAAGATGCTGGTGGCGACCGGCAACGACGTCCGGGTGATGTCCATCAAGCTCGCCGACCGGCTGCACAACATGCGCACCCTCGGGGTGATGCGCCCCGAGAAACAGGCCCGGATCGCCAAGGTGACCCGCGATGTGCTGATCCCGCTCGCCGAACGCCTCGGTGTGCAGGCGCTCAAGGCCGAGCTGGAGGACCTTGTCTTCGCGATCCTGCACCCCGAGGAGTACGCCACCACCCGGGCCCTGGTGATGGAGTACGCCACCCGGCCCGACCCGCTCACCGCCCTCGCCCAGCGGGTGCGTACCGTCCTGGCCGAGGCCGGTATCGACGCCGAAGTCCTGGTCCGCCCCCGGCACTTCGTCTCGGTGCACCGCGTACGCCTCGCCCGCCGCGAGCTGACCGGCGCGGACCTCGGGCGGCTGCTGGTGCTGGTGGCGGAGGACGCCGACTGCTATGCCGTCCTCGGCGAGCTGCACACCTGCTTCACCCCGGTCGTCTCCGAGTTCAAGGACTTCATCGCGGCCCCCAAGTTCAACCTCTACCAGTCGCTGCACACGGCGGTCACCGGACCGTCCGGGGAGATCGCCGAGACGCTGATCCGTACGCACCAGATGCACCGGGTCGCCGAGGCGGGGGTGATCGCGCTGGGCAACCCGTACGCCCCCACGGACGGCGCGGACGCCCCCGAGGGCGAGCGGGCCGACCCGACCCGCCCCGGATGGCTCTCCCGGCTGCTGGAGTGGCAGCGCACCACCCCCGACCCGGACACCTTCTGGACCTCGCTGCGTGACGACCTCGCCCAGGACCGGGAGATCACCGTCTTCTGCGCCGACGCCCCGTCGGACGGCTCGCCGGCCGTCCCGGGCGGTGCCATCGGTCTGCCCGCCGGGGCGAGTTGTGTGGATGCCGCCTACGAACGGCACGGCGAGGTGGCGCACTGCTGTATCGGCGCCCGCGTCAACGGCCGGCTCGCCACCCTCTCCACCGTCCTGCACGACGGCGACAGCCTGCAGCTGCTGATGGCCCCGGACTCCGCGGCCGGCCCCTCGCCCGAATGGCTCGACCACGCCCGTACGCCCGCCGCCCGGCTCGCCATCGCCCGCTGGCTGTCCGGGCCGCGGGAGCCCGGCGCCCGCCCGGCCGGTGCCGGTGAGGGGCCGGTCGCGGAGCCCCCGGCCGACCGCCGGGCCGCGGACGACGACCGGCCCGGCGCGGACCCGGTCGCGGCCTCGGTCCTCGTGGTGGCGGATCTGCCGGGCGCCGCGGTCCGGCTGGCGGGCTGCTGCACCCCGGTGCCGCCGGACAGCGTCACCGGATTCGCCGTACGGGGCGGCACGGTCACCGTCCACCGCGCCCTGTGTCCTGCCGTGGCACGGATGGCGGCCACCGGCCGGCAGCCGGTCGGGGTGCGCTGGCGGGGTGCGGGCCAGGGGGGCCACGGCTGCCGGGTCACCCTCCTGGCCGAGGCCTTCAGCCGGCCGCACCTCCTGGCCGACCTCACCGAGGCCATCGCCTCCCAGGGCGCCGCCGTGGTGTCCGCCGCCGTCGAACCCCCGCACGAACAGCGGGTCCGCCACACCTACACCCTGCACCTGCCGAACGCCGCCGGGCTGCCGTCCCTGATGCGGGCCATGCGCCAAGTGCCGGGAGTCTTCGACGTGTTGCGGGCCGGACGGTCCCGTCCGGCGGCGCTGCGCCCCTGAACGGGGCCGATCGGCCCACGGAGTGACGGTCCGTCGGATGCCGCTCCGTCCGGCGGCGTAAGACGGACGCACGATCCACCGCCCGTTCGGGTGCCGTTTGCCCCGTCACCCGCGGGGGAGGGGGCGGCGTTGGTAGCCGTAGTGCATGCCCCTTCCCCTGCGCCGCCCTTCACGCGACCCCGTCCGCCCCGCCTTTGCCCTGCCCCGCGACCCGAGCGGGCGGCTCCGTTGGACCGGCCGCCGGGCCGCCGCCCTCGGGCTGGCCGCGCTCGCCACCCTCGGCATGGCCGCACCGCCGTCCCTGGGGCCCCAAGGCCTCGGCGACCGGCTCTTCCCCCTGCTCGGCAACACCGGCTACGACGTCACCTCCTACGACATCTCCCTGGACTACTCCGGCCACAACGACCGCCCGCTGAACGCCACCACCGTGATCACCGCCCGTGCCACCACCGAGCTCGACCACGTCAACCTCGACTTCGCCCGCGGCACCGTACGCTCCGTGGAGATCGGCGGCCTGCCCGCCGCGCACCAGCAGCACGGCGAGGACCTGGTGCTCACCCCGGCCTTCCACATCTCCGCCGGCCAGGAGGTGAAGATCGCCATCGAGCACACCAGTGAACCCCGCGGCAAGGGGGACGGCGGCTGGCTCCGTACCTCCGACGGTCTGGCGATGGCCAATCAGGCGGACGCCGCGCACCGGGTCTTCCCCTGCAACGACCACCCCTCCGACAAGGCGCTCTTCACCTTCCACATCACCGCGCCGCAGGAACTGACCGCCGTCGCCAACGGACTGCCCCTGAGCCCCGGTGCCCGCGCGGGACGCCGCACCTGGACCTATCGCACCACCCACCCCATGGCCACCGAGCTGGCGCAGGTCTCCATCGGGAGGTCCAGCGTGGTGCTGCGGCACGGACCGCACGGCCTGCCCGTCCGCGATGTGGTCCCGACCGCGCACCGCCGGGCCCTGGCGCCCTGGCTGGCGAAGACCCCGGCCCAGATCGCCTGGATGGAGCGCAAGGTCGGCCCCTTCCCCTTCGAGGCGTACGGGGTGCTGATCGCCAGCGCCAGGACCGGCTTCGAACTGGAGACCCAGACCCTCTCGCTCTTCGAGAAGGCCATGTTCACCACCGACCGGCTGCCGGCCTGGTACGTGGAGTCGGTGATGCTGCACGAGCTGGCCCACCAGTGGTTCGGCGACAGCGTCAGCCCGCGCCGCTGGTCCGACGTCTGGCTCAACGAGGCCCATGCCACCTGGTACGAGGCCCTGTACGCCCAGGAGAGGAGCAACGGCCGGGCCACCCTGGAAGCCCGTATGCGCCATGCGTACCAGGAGTCCGACGGCTGGCGCGCCGAGGGCGGGCCGCCCGCCGTGCCCAAGGCCCCGAGCCAGGGACAGAAGATCGGCATCTTCCGCCCCATCGTCTACGACGGCAGCGCACTGGTCCTGTACGCCCTGCGGCAGAAGATCGGCGCCGCCGCCTTCGACCGCCTGGAACGTGCCTGGGTCGAGCGGCACCGCGACGGCGTGGCGGACACCGCCGACTTCGTGCAGCTGTCCTCCCAGGTCGCCGGGCAGGACCTCACCGGTTTCTTCCAGGACTGGCTCTACGGCGACCGGACCCCGCCGATGCCGGGGCATCCGGAGTGGCTGCACAAGGGGCCCGCGGCGAAGCCCCGGCACCCCAAGGCCGTCGCAAAGGTCGGGCATCCCAAGGGGGCGGGCGCCGGCCTCGGGCCCAAGGGAGCCGCCGCCGGTCCCGGACCCAAGGCGGCCGCCGCCGGTCCCGCACCCACCGGAGCGGCCTCCAAGGCCCCCGCGCCCAGGGGAGCCGCCGCACACCCCGGGAAACCCGCGTGACGGCCTTCCCGGGCCGTGGGACCATCGTCGGGACGGCACCGCCCGGCCCGGGAATCTCCGGGACCTCTCGGACGTTGTCACCAGCGACGGTCGCGGCAGCGCCGCGGCGGTCGCCGCACCACCGACAGTCCCGGCGGGAACACCAGATCCCCGCCAGGGCTCACCGACGACGCAAAGGATCAAATGACCTCCTCTTCTTCCCTTCCACAGGACCGGCAGCGCCTCCCCGAGAGCCTTCGGGCCAACGCCCTGATGGAAGAGGACGTCGCCTGGAGCCACGAGATCGACGGGGAGCGTGACGGCGACCAGTACGACCGTTCGGCCCGTGCCGCGCTACGCCGTGTAGCGGGTCTCTCCACCGAGCTCGAGGACGTCACCGAGGTCGAGTACCGGCAGCTCCGCCTGGAGCGCGTGGTGCTCGTCGGCGTCTGGACCTCCGGCACGGTCCAGGAGGCCGAGAACTCCCTCGCCGAGCTGGCCGCCCTCGCCGAGACCGCGGGCGCCATGGTGCTCGACGGCGTCATCCAGCGCCGCGACAAGCCCGACCCCGCCACGTACATCGGCTCGGGCAAGGCGCTGGAGCTGCGCGACATCGTGCTGGAGTCCGGGGCGGACACCGTGGTCTGTGACGGTGAGCTCTCCCCGGGCCAGCTGATCCACCTCGAGGACGTCGTCAAGGTCAAGGTGGTCGACCGGACCGCCCTGATCCTCGACATCTTCGCCCAGCACGCCAAGTCCCGGGAGGGCAAGGCGCAGGTCGCGCTGGCGCAGATGCAGTACATGCTTCCCCGGCTCCGCGGCTGGGGCCAGTCGCTGTCCCGGCAGATGGGTGGCGGTGGCTCCGGCTCGGCGGGCGGCGGTATGGCCACCCGCGGTCCCGGTGAGACCAAGATCGAGACGGACCGGCGGCGGATCCGCGAGAAGATGGCGAAGATGCGCCGGGAGATCGCGGAGATGAAGACCGGCCGGGACATCAAGCGCCAGGAACGCCGGCGTCACAAGGTCCCCTCGGTCGCCATCGCCGGCTACACCAACGCCGGCAAGTCCTCCCTGCTCAACCGCCTCACCGGCGCCGGTGTCCTGGTGGAGAACGCCCTGTTCGCCACCCTGGACCCCACCGTCCGGCGGGCCGAGACGCCCAGCGGACGGCTCTACACCCTCGCCGACACCGTCGGCTTCGTCCGGCATCTGCCCCACCACCTCGTCGAGGCGTTCCGCTCCACGATGGAGGAGGTCGGCGAGTCCGACCTCATCCTGCACGTGGTCGACGGCTCGCACCCGGTGCCCGAGGAGCAGCTGGCCGCGGTGCGCGAGGTGATCCGCGACGTGGGCGCGACGGACGTGCCCGAGATCGTGGTCGTCAACAAGGCCGACGCGGCCGACCCGCTGGTGCTGCAGCGCCTGCTGCGCCAGGAGAAGCACGCCCTCGCGGTCTCGGCCCGTACCGGCCAGGGCATGGACGAACTGCTGGCCCTGCTGGACGAGGAACTTCCCCGGCCGCGGGTCGAGATCGAGGTGCTGGTGCCGTACACCCACGGCGCCCTGGTCTCGCGGGCGCACGCCGAGGGCGAGGTCATCTCCGAGGAGCACACCGCGGACGGCACCGTCCTCAAGGCGCGGGTCCACGAGGAGCTGGCCGCCGAACTCCAGCGCTTCGTCCCCGCGGCGTAGCGGCCACTCGGCACACCACGGCACGAAGGCCCGCCCCCGGGGAAACCGGGGGCGGGCCTTCATCGTGCTCCTGCGCGAGGCGCGGGCGGCGCCGTCCCCGGCACCGCCCGCCTCACCCGCCTACTGCTTGGTGGCCCACTTCTTGCTCATGGCGTCGAAGATGCTCTTGGCCTCGGGACCCAGGTGGGGACCGGCGGACCAGCGGGCCGGGCGCGGCCCCATCGACATGTTGGAGATCAGCTCCGGCTTGCCGTCCTTGCCCTTGGCGAACCAGGGGCCGCCGGAGGAACCACCGGTCATGGTGCAGCCGATCCGGTACATGGTCGGCTTCTGGGCGTCCATCGACAGACGGGTCGGCTTGTCGGTGCACTGCTGCTGCGCCGCACCGTCGAACGGCGGCTCGGCGGGGTAGCCCTGCGCGGTCAGGCTCGGGATCTTGGCCATCGCGGGCGCGTTGAAGTCCACCGCGTACGCACCGCCGGCGACCTCCTCCAGCGACTTGCCGCCCGTGCTCTCCTCGGGCTTCACATGCATCAGCGCGAAGTCGTACGGAGCCATCGGCACGCCGGGAACGGCGCCGCCGGCCTTGATCCACTGCTGGGACGTCGCCATGTCGTCCGCCCACCACTTGCCCGACGGGACGCGGTCCTCGTAGGGCTTGCCCTTCATCTGGGCCGCGCTGCCGCCGGTCCTGTTGAAGTTCGGCACGAACATCATGTTGCGGTACCAGCCGCCGTTCTTGCCGGCGTGCACACAGTGCGCCGCGGTCCACACGAGGTTGGACTTACCGGGGTGCGCCGGGTCCTTGACCACGGTGGCCGAGCAGCGCGACCCGCCCTCGGGGGTGCTGAACAGCAGCAGGCCCACGCCGGGAGCGGTCGAGGTGTACGGGGTCCTGACGGCCTGGGCCTGGACGGCGGCGGGCTCGGGGTCGGTCTTGCCCTGGTCCTCCGAGATGTCCTCGGGCTTGCTGGGGTCCTGGGGCGGCTTGACCTTGTCGATCTTGTCCTTGTCCCAGAAGTCCTTGATGATCGGGTTGATGAACTCCCCGGCCTCCCGGAGCCACTTGTCGCGGTTCCAGTTCTTCCACTCGCCGTTGCGCCACTTGTCCAGGTCGAAGCCGTGCTCCTTCAGCTTGTCCTGGATGTCCTGAGGAATCTTGAAGTCACCCCCGCCCGTGGAGTCCTGGGCCGCGGACTGGCCGGGCTTGGCGTCCGCGTTGTCGCTCTCGGGTCCACAGCCGGTGGCGGTGAGTGCCACGACAGCGGTGAGGGCGGCGGCGGCCAGGACTGGCCGACGTATGGATCGCATGGGTGAGCTCCCCCTGATGAATGCGGACTGAGCCGGTGTGGCTCGTTCGGTGTGCACCGGTCCGGTCTTTGTCATGAACCTCAAGATCCCGGCGCAACACCCCACTATGCCGGTGACGATGGGGACGGTGGTACTCGGGTCCCCGGTTCCACGCCATCAAGGATCTTGCCGACAACCGTGATCCCGGGTCGCCGCCGTCGTTGGTACGTACGGGGGACGGCCGGGCTGCCCCCAGCCCGCGCGGCATTCCGCAGCTCACCAGCAGGAGGACACAACTGCCGTGGTGTTGACCGAAACCGTGCCGACGGCAGCGCCGCCGGCCCATGAGGGGATCCTGCGGCGGCAGTCCCTGCGCGAGTCCGCCGCCCGTACCTACGCACGCGCGCTGCCCATCGTCCCGGTGCGCGCCCGCGGGCTGACCATCGAGGGCGCCGACGGCAGGCGCTATCTCGACTGCCTCTCCGGCGCCGGCACACTGGCGCTCGGCCACAACCACCCGGTGGTGCTCGAGGCGATCCGGACGGTCCTCGACTCCGGCGCACCGCTGCACGTCCTCGACCTGGCCACCCCCGTCAAGGACGCCTTCACCACGGAGCTCTTCGCCACCCTGCCAGGGGAGTTGGCCGAAAAGGGGCGCATCCAGTTCTGCGGCCCGGCCGGCACGGACGCCGTCGAGGCCGCCTTCAAGCTCGTCCGCACCGCGACCGGCCGGGACGGCCTGATGGCGTTCTCCGGCGCCTACCACGGCATGACCTCGCAAGCGCTCGCCGCCTCCGGGGGAGCGCAGCACACCAGCGTGGTCCGACTGCCCTACCCCTACGACTACCGGTGCCCCTTCCAGACCGGCGGCGAGCGCGGCGCCGAGCTCGCCGCGCGCTGGACCCAGAGCCTGCTCGACGACCCCAAGAGCGGAGTGTCCCGGCCGGCCGGGATGATCCTGGAACCCGTGCAGGGCGAGGGCGGCGTGATCCCCGCGCCGGACGACTGGCTGCGGCGGATGCGGGAGATCTCGGCCGCCCGGCGGATCCCGCTGATCGTGGACGAGGTACAGACCGGCGTCGGCCGCACCGGCGCCTTCTGGGCGGTCGACCACAGCGGCATCGTGCCCGATGTGCTCGTGCTGTCGAAGGCGATCGGCGGCAGCCTGCCGCTCGCCGTGATCGTCTACCGCGAGGAACTCGACGCCTGGCAGCCCGGCGCCCACGCCGGCACCTTCCGCGGCAACCAGCTCGCCATGGCCGCCGGCGCCGCCACCCTCGCCTACGTCCGCACGAACGGCCTCGACCGGCGCGCCGGGGAGCTCGGCGCCCGGATGCTGGACCGCCTCGCCTCCCTCGCCGCCGCCCATGACTGCATCGGCGACGTCCGCGGCCGCGGACTGATGCTCGGCATCGAGCTCGTCGACCGCACCGCCGACGCCGACGCCACGGGCGCCCGCCCCGCCGACCCGCAGCTCGCGGCGGCCGTCCAGCAGGCCTGCCTGGAGCGCGGTCTGATCGTCGAACTGGGCGGCAGGCAGTCCGCCGTCGTCCGGCTGCTGCCACCCCTGACCATCACCGACGAACAGGCGGACGCCATCCTCGACCGCCTCGCCGACGCCCTCACGGCGGCGGTCCGCACCACCCCCGGGCCGACGGGCTCGTCCCCCACGACAATGCGAGGCACCTCCCCATGAACGAACGACCCGGCCCCGACGGCGGCCAGCCCACCGAGCGCATCCCCGCCCACCAGGGCGCGGGCACCATCGAGTCGGTACCCCGCCAGCACCGGCGCGCCCCCGACGCCGGCTGCCACCAGCAGCTCCACGAGGCCCCGGAACGGTCCGCCCCCGGTGCCTGCGACCGCGCCCGGGTGTCCGGTGACCACGACCCCCTCGACCACCCGGACCCGGCGGTCGCCGCCGACGCCGCGGGCATCGAGCACCTGCTGCGCTGCTGGCTCCGGGAGAGCGGCACCCCCCATCACCCTGCCGAGGGCGAGGTGGTGATCCCCCTGCACGCCGCCGCGGGCGCCCTGCACATCCCCGTCCGCTACTGGTCGCCCACGGGCTGGCACCGCCTGGGCGCCCCCACCCTCGACGGCGCCCCGGCCGGTGCCGCCCCGCTGGACGCCGTCACCCTCGCCGCGCTGCTGCGCCGGGAGGCCGCATACGGCGACCGCCGGGCCTTTGACGGCGGCGAGCACCAGGCGGCGGACACCGACGAGCGGCCGGACCCGGACGGTAGGCGCCGGCCGGCACCGGACGCCGGCGGCGCCGAACTCATCGGCCGGGTCGCCAACTCCGTACGCAACGTCGCCCTCTTCCTGACCGACCGGCGTGCCCGGCCCGCCGACGACCACGGTGCCCTCTTCCTCGAAGCCGAACAGTCCCTTCTCCTCGGCCACCCGCTGCACCCCACACCCAAGAGCCGCGAAGGGCTCTCCGAGGCCGAGACCCGCGCCTATTCGCCCGAACTCCGCGGCGCCTTCCCGCTCCACTGGACGGCCGTGCACCGCTCCGTCCTGGCCGCCGACTCCGCCTGGACCGAACGCGGCAAGCCCGTACCGGCCGAGCAGCTTGCCAGGGACCTCGCCGGGGACGGCCTCCGGCTCCCCGACGACACCGTGCCCCTGCCGGTGCACCCCTGGCAGGCCAGGGAGCTCGCCGACCGTCCCGACATCGCCGCCCTCCGCGAGGCCGGCCTGCTCCACGACCTCGGCGCCCACGGCCCGCTCTGGCACCCCACGTCCTCCGTCCGCACGGTCTACCGCCCCGGCGCGAACGCCATGCTGAAGCTCTCCCTCGGGCTGCGCATCACCAACTCCCGCCGGGAAAACCTCCGCAAGGAACTGGCCCGCGGCGTCGAGGTGCACCGGCTGCTGCGCACCGGCCTCGCCGAGCAGTGGCAGACCGTCCACCCCGGCTTCGACATCGTCCGCGACCCCGCCTACCTCGCCGTCGACGGCTTCGAGGGCGCACCCGTCCAGGGCCTCGACGCCGTCATCCGCCACAACCCCTTCAGCACCACCGACGACGCCGTGTGCATCGCCGGCCTCACCTCCCCGCGGCCCTGGCCCGGCCGCCCGGGCGTGCGCTCCCGGCTCGAAGACCTCGTCGGCACGCTCGGCGCGCGCACCGGCCGCCCCCTGGGAGCCGTGGCCACCGAGTGGTTCCTGCGCTACCTGGAAGCAGTCGTACGGCCCGTGCTGTGGCTCGACGGCACGGCCGGCATCGTGCTCGAAGCCCACCAGCAGAACACCGTGGTGCTGCTGGACCCCGACGGCTGGCCGGTCGGCGGCCGCTACCGCGACAACCAGGGCTACTACTTCCGCACCTCCCGCCGAGCCGAGCTGGAGCGCCGCCTGCCCGGGATCGGCGTGGCGGGCGACAGCTTCGTCGCCGACGACGTCACCGACGAACGCTTCGCCTACTACCTCGGCATCAACAACGTCCTCGGCCTCATCGGCGCCTTCGGCTCCCAGCGCCTGGTCCGCGAGGAGATCCTGCTCGCCGCCTTCCGGCGGTTCCTCGCCGATGCCGCCGCGGCCCCGCGGGCGCACCGCTCGCCGCTCCCCGAGCAGCTGCTCGCCGCCCGCACACTGCGCTGCAAGGCCAATCTGGCGACCCGCCTGCACGGCCTGGACGAACTCGTCGGCCCGGTCGAAACCCAGTCCGTCTACGTCACCCTGCCCAACCCCCTCGCCCCCTAGCCGCGTGCGGTGGCCTGGACCAGGCCACCGGCCCCTCCGCCAGCAGCCTGTCAGCCCCCGTCCCCGGCGCCCCGCGACCCACCAGGCCACGCGGCACGCGGCCACGAGAGGAGAGTCGCCGTGCCACCCACCGATTCCGGCCTCGGCTCCAGCTCCGACGACACCCTCGACCTGCAGCTCCCGCCCGAGTTCGGTGCGCTGTTCGCCGAGGGGCGCGGGCCGCAGGCGCCCCCGGACGCCCCGGCCGCCGGGCCGCTGCTCGACAACCTGGCGGGCTGGCGAGCGGCCGACACCCCCGCCGGGCCGTTCGAGCTCGTCCCCGTCCGGCCGGCCCGCGATCTCGACCGGATCACCGGCTGGATGAACGATCCGGCGGTGGCGGCCTTCTGGGAACTGGCGGGCCCGCCGGAGACCACCGCGGCCCATCTGCGCGCCCAGCTCGACGGTGACGGCCGCAGCGTGCCCTGCCTGGGAGTACTGGCCGGCGTCCCGATGAGCTACTGGGAGATCTACCGCGCGGATCTGGACCCCCTCGCCCGCTGCTATCCGGCCCGGCCCGAGGACACCGGTATCCATCTGCTGATCGGCGGCGCCGGCGACCGGGGACGCGGGCTGGGCGGCCTGCTGCTGCGCGCCGCCGCCGATCTCGTACTCGACCACCGGCCGCGGTGCGCACGGGTCCTCGCCGAGCCGGATCTGCGCAACACCGCCTCCGTCGCGGCCTTCCTGAGCGCCGGATTCCGCTACGGCGACGAGATCGAACTGCCCGGCAAACGCGCGGCGTTGATGGTCCGCGACCGCGCCCACCGCCACCTGCTCTGACCCCGGCGCCGTCCGCCGACGGCCCCGCTCCGGTCCGCCGTCCACCCCCGCTGCCCCGGTTGTCCCCCGTATGTGCCGGGGCGGTCCCGCTTCGAGGAGCCCGCCTTGTCGCCCGAGCCCCAGCCTTCGCACAGCGCCTGGCAGCACGCCGCGCGCCGACTGTTCGCCAAGACCCTGGCGGAGTTCGCGTACGAGGAAGTCCTGGCCCCCGAGGCCGACGGCACCGCACCCGACGGCACCCCGCAATACCGCCTGCCGGTCACCGACGGCCTGGTCTACCGCTTCCGAGCCCGCCGCGGCGCCTACGGCCACTGGCGCGTCGACCCCGATTCGATCACCCCCGATGCCGATCCCTTTCGCTTCCTCACCCACGCCCACGACACCGTGCTGGGCCTGTCCGGCGACACCACCGGCCATCTCGTCCGCGAACTGACCGCCACCCTCGCCGCCGACACCCGGCTCGACGCCACCGCCGTCAGCGCCGCCGAGCTCGCCGACCTGGACTACGCCACCCTCGAAGGCCACCAGACCGGCCACCCCTGGCTCGTTGCGAACAAGGGCCGGCTCGGCTTCTCCGCGCACGACGCGGCGACCTGGGCCCCGGAGGCCCGCACACCCCAGCGCCTGCCCTGGCTCGCCGCGCACCACAGCATCGCCCACTACCGCGGTATCCCCACCCTGGCCACCCCCGACCGTCTCTACGGCGAGGAGCTGGCCCCCGCCACCCGGCACACCTTCGCCCGCACCATCGCCGACCAGGGCCACGACCCCGCCGACTACCTCTACCTCCCCGTCCACCCCTGGCAGTGGGACGAGACCATCGCCCCGCTCTTCGCCCCGCAGCTCGCCGACAGATCCATCATCGCGCTGCCCACTGACAACGACCTCCGCCTGCCGCAGCAGTCGATCCGCACCTTCCTCAACCTCAGCCGCCCCCGGGCCCGTACGGTCAAACTCCCGCTGTCCATCCTCAACACCCTGGTCTGGCGCGGGCTGCCCACCGAGCGCACCCTCGCCGCCCCCGCCGTCACCCGCTGGGTGCACGGCCTGCGCGACGCCGACCCCTATCTCCGCGACGAGACCCGGGTCATCCTGCTCGGCGAGACCGCCTCGGTCACCGTCGAGCATCCCCTCTACGACCGGCTTCCCGGCGTCCCGTACCAGTTCAAGGAGCTGCTGGGCTGTATCTGGCGCGAGCCGGTCAGCGGCCACCTGGACCCCGGTGAACGCGCCCGCACCCTGGCCGCGCTGCTGCAGACCGATCCCCAGGGGCGGGCCCTGACCGCGGAGCTGGTCCGCCGCTCGGGCCTGGCTCCGCGCGACTGGCTGGCACGGCTGTTCGCCGCCCTGCTGCCGCCCCTGCTGCACTTCCTCTACCGCTACGGCACGGTCTTCTCCCCGCACGGCGAGAACGCCATCGTCGTCTTCGACGAGCAGGACGTCCCCACCCGCCTCGCGGTCAAGGACTTCGTCGACGACGTCAACACCAGCTCCCGGCCGCTCCCCGAGCACGACTCCATGCCGGACGACGTACGGGCGGTGCTGCTGACCGAACCGCCCTCCTTCCTCACCCAGTTCATCCACTCCGGCCTGTTCGTCGGCGTCTTCCGTTACCTCGCGCCGCTGTGCGCGGACCAACTGGACGTCCCCGAGGCCGCGTTCTGGTCACTCGTACGGGCAGAGATCCTGCGCCACCACGAGCGCTTCCCGGCCCTCAAGGAGCGCTACGAGACCTTCGACCTGCTCACCCCGCGCATCGAGCGGCTGTGCCTGAACCGCAACCGTCTGCATGTGGACGGCTACCGGGACCGCCGCGACCGCCCGCACGCGGCCGTGCACGGCACCGTCCCCAATCCGCTCCACCACCCGTGACCGGACCGGCTGTCAGTGGTCCCGCGTAGGCTTGCCACGCTATGACGAAGCCCTCTCTCCCCGATCTGCTCCATGCCGCCGTCACCGCCGTCGGCGGCACCGAGCGCCCCGGCCAGGTGGCGATGGCCGAGGCCGTCGCCGAGGCCGTGGACGAACAGGCCCATCTGCTGGTGCAGGCCGGCACCGGCACCGGAAAGTCCCTCGGCTATCTGGTGCCGGCGCTCGCGCACGGCGAGCGAGTGGTGGTCGCCACGGCCACCCTGGCGCTGCAGCGCCAGCTCGTCGAGCGCGATCTTCCGCGCACGGTCGAGGCGCTGCATCCGCTGCTGCGCCGCCGCCCCGAGTTCGCCATGCTCAAGGGCCGCTCCAATTATCTGTGCCTGCACCGCCTCCATGAGGGCGTCCCCCAGGAAGAGGAGGACGGGCTCTTCGACGTCTTCGAGCAGGCGACGCCGACCAGCAAGCTCGGCAAGGACCTGCTGCGGCTGCGCGACTGGGCGGACGAGACCGAGACCGGCGACCGTGACGCGCTGACCCCCGGGGTCTCCGACCGGGCCTGGGGCCAGGTCTCGGTCTCCTCCCGGGAGTGCCTGGGCGCCTCGAAGTGCGCCTACGGGGCGGAGTGCTTCGCCGAGGCGGCGCGAGAGCGCGCCAAGCTCGCCGATGTCGTCGTCACCAACCACGCGCTGCTCGCCATCGACGCGATCGAGGGCGCGCCGGTCCTCCCGCAGCACGAGGTCCTGATCATCGACGAGGCTCATGAGCTGGTCTCCCGGGTCACCGGCGTCGCCACCGGCGAGCTGACCCCCGGGCAGGTCAACCGTGCCGTCCGCCGGGCCGCCAAGCTCGTCAACGAAAAGGCCGCCGACCAGCTCCAGACCGCGTCGGAGACCTTCGAGCGCCTGATGGAGCTGGCCCTGCCCGGCCGCCTCGAAGAGATCCCCGAGGATCTCGGCTACTGCCTGATGGCACTGCGGGACGCGGCCCGTACGGTCATCTCGGCGCTCGGCTCGACCCGTGACAAGTCGGTCCAGGACGAGGACGCCGTCCGCAAGCAGGCCCTCGCCTCGCTGGAGAACGTCCACGCCGTCGCCGAGCGCATCGCCAACGGCTCCGAGTACGACGTGGTCTGGTACGAACGCCACGACCGCTTCGGCGCCTCCCTCCGGGTGGCCCCGCTGTCGGTCTCGGGCCTGCTGCGCGAGAAGCTTTTCGACGACCGCTCGGTGACCCTCACCTCCGCCACCCTCAAGCTGGGCGGTGACTTCAACGGGGTCGCGGCCTCCCTGGGCCTGGCCCCCGAGGGCACCGAAGGCGAGGACGTCCCGCCCTGGAAGGGCCTGGACGTGGGCTCGCCCTTCGACTACTCGAAGCAGGGCATCCTCTACGTCGCCAAGCACCTCGCCCAGCCGGGCCGCGAGGGCAGCCGCACCGACATGCTCGACGAACTCACCGAGCTGATCGAAGCCGCCGGCGGCCGCACCCTCGGCCTCTTCTCCTCCATGCGCGCCGCCCAGGCCGCGGCCGAGGAGTTGCGCGGCCGGCTGGACGTGCCGATCCTGCTCCAGGGCGAGGAGACGCTCGGCGAGCTGATCAGGGCCTTCGCCTCCGACGCCCGTACCTGCCTGTTCGGCACGCTGTCCCTGTGGCAGGGCGTCGACGTTCCTGGTGTGAACTGCCAGCTGGTGGTGATGGACCGGGTGCCGTTCCCGCGCCCGGACGATCCGCTGATGAGCGCCCGGCAGAAGGCCGTGGAGGAGGCCGGCGGCAATGGCTTCATGGCGGTCGCCGCCACCCACGCCGCGCTGCTGATGGCGCAGGGCGCCGGCCGTCTGGTCCGTGCCACCGGCGACCGCGGCGTGGTCGCCGTCCTCGACCCCAGGGTGGAGCGGGCCCGGTACGGCTCCTTCCTCCGCAAGTCGATGCCCGACTTCTGGTACACCACCGACCGCAACCAGGTCCGCCGCTCCCTTGCCGCCATCGACGCGGCGGCAAAGGCGGCGCCCGCCCCCGAAGCGGCGCAGCCGGCAGCGGACGCTTCCTGACCCGGAGACGGCATAACCAAGCCCCGGAACCGGCGCAGTGGTTCCGGGGCTCGGTCGTGAGGGGTGGGTCAGACGCGGCGCAGCACCGCCACCACCTTGCCGAGAATGGTCGCCTCGTCGCCGGGGATCGGCTGGTACGCGGAGTTGTGCGGCAGCAGCCACACATGGCCGTCCTCGCGCTTGAAGCGCTTGACGGTGGCCTCGCCGTCCAGCATGGCGGCCACGATGTCGCCGTTCTCGGCGACCGGCTGGCGGCGGACCGTGACCCAGTCGCCGTCGCAGATCGCGGCTTCGATCATGGAATCGCCGACGACCTTCAGGACGAACAGTTCGCCGTCGCCGACGAGCTGGCGGGGGAGCGGGAAAACATCCTCGACCGATTCCTCTGCGAGGATCGGTCCACCGGCGGCGATTCGGCCGACCAGCGGGACATAGGAGGCGGCGGGCTTGCCGGCGGTCTCCGTCGCGGCAGCGGTGGCCTGGTCCGACCCGCGGACCTCGTACGCCCGGGGGCGGTGCGGGTCGCGCCGCAGGAAGCCCTTGCGCTCCAGGGCCATGAGCTGGTGGGCGACGGACGAGGTGCTGGACAGCCCGACGGCCTGGCCGATCTCGCGCATGGACGGCGGGTAGCCACGCCGCTGCACCGAATCCCGGATCACCTCGATCACCCTGCGCTGGCGGTCGGTGAGTCCGGAACTGTCGGCCCGGATCCCCGGGGGCCGGCCGGGCAGCGAACGGGCCGGCTTCTGCTCTTCGGAGTCCAACGTGGCGTCGTCCATCGGCGGCCGCTGTGCCTGTTGCGGATCGAACCGGCTCTGGGAGTGGCTCTGTGCGGTGATGGTCGCGCTGTCTGCGGTGGTGGTCACGTCGGCCCCTCTCGAAATGTTCTCCCTAGTTAGCCAACGGTAGTTGCTTTCGAAAGGTTGCGCCAAACACACGTTCGAGTGAAATATTCGGCGAATGGCTGCCCGGATCGAGTGGCTGGGTGTATGGCCGAGCAGAGATTCGGGCCCGGTCGGGCGCTGTCGCCGGGATGTTCCGGTCGTCCGATGCGTCGGGCCGTCGATGCGCGAAGGGGGCGTAAGGGGGTCGCGAGGGGGTGCGAAGGGGTCCGCGAAGGGGGTTGGCGGTCGGTCGTCGCGACCCGGCCGATTCTGTCATCTCGGCCCCGCCGCGCCGCCGGCCGGGTGGCTTCCCGTACTCTCATGGGCGACCGTCCGGCCCGTCGCCGCCACGACACGCGGTAGGCAGATGTAAGCGCCCCGACACCACATCTAGTGGTGGGATGCGATCGGTCACCCAGAAGTTGTGGTGCCTGGTCTCTCCGAGGGTCGGGAATCGCCTATGCTGGAGCCTGCTCCGAAGGGCCCGCGCGGACCGTCGGAGGTTGTTGGCGTACGCCGGGTTCGTTGGCGTACGTACGTCCGTATATCGAGGGTGAGGAGGGTGGAGCCATGCACTGCCCCTTCTGCAGGCACCCGGACAGCCGGGTCGTCGACAGCCGCACCACCGATGACGGAACGGCGATCCGCCGGCGCCGCCAGTGCCCCGACTGCTCCCGCCGTTTCACGACCATCGAGACGGCATCGCTGATGGTGATCAAGCGGAGTGGGGTCACCGAACCCTTCAGCCGTAACAAGGTCATCGCGGGGGTACGCAAGGCGTGCCAGGGGCGCCCGGTCACCGAGGACGCCCTCGCCAAGCTGGGCCAGCGGGTCGAGGAGGCGGTGCGCGCCACCGGCAGCGCCGAGCTCTCCACCCATGACGTCGGGCTCGCCATACTGGGCCCGCTGCAGGAACTCGACCTCGTCGCGTACCTGCGCTTCGCGTCCGTTTACCGGGCCTTCGATTCACTCGAGGACTTCGAGGCGGCCATCGCCGAGCTGCGTGAGCAGCGCGAGCAGGGGCCGCCCGGGCAGGAATGCGGGACCGACGGGGAAGCCGGCGGCCCGGCCGTTCCCGTGCCCGCCACCGCCGCCGACTGAGCTCGGCGCGCATCCAGGACCTTTACCGGGGCGAGAGCAGGGCGTCCCGGTACGGAAAGACATACACCGTGCCACGGAATGAGTGCGCACATATGGGCGTTTGCCCGTATACAGGGAGGCGGCATGACAGAGACGACGAGCGGCCCGGCACGAGGCTCCCGCGCCAAGGGCAGCAAGGCGAGCAAGGGTCTGCGTATCGAGCGCATTCACACCACACCCGGCGTGCATCCGTACGACGAGGTGGAGTGGGCGTCTCGTGACGTCGTCATGACCAACTGGCGCGACGGCTCGGTCAACTTCGAGCAGCGTGGCGTCGAGTTCCCCGAATTCTGGTCGGTGAACGCGGTCAATATCGTCACGAGCAAGTACTTCCGTGGTGCGGTGGGTTCCCCGACCCGTGAGTCGAGCCTCAAGCAGCTCATCGACCGCGTGGTCAAGACGTACCGCAAGGGCGGCGAGGAGAACGGTTACTTCGCCTCCCCGGCGGATGCCGAGATCTTTGAGCACGAGCTGGCGTACGCCCTGCTCCACCAGGTCTTCAGCTTCAACTCGCCGGTGTGGTTCAACGTCGGCACCCAGCAGCCGCAGCAGGTCAGCGCCTGCTTCATCCTCTCCGTCGACGACTCCATGGAGTCGATCCTCGACTGGTACAAGGAAGAGGGGATGATCTTCAAGGGCGGCTCCGGAGCCGGCCTGAACCTCTCCCGCATCCGCTCCTCCAAGGAGCTGCTCTCCTCCGGCGGCAATGCCTCCGGACCGGTCTCCTTCATGCGCGGCGCGGACGCGTCCGCCGGAACGATCAAGTCGGGCGGCGCCACCCGTCGCGCGGCCAAGATGGTCGTCCTGGACGTGGACCACCCGGACGTCGAAGCCTTCATCGAGACCAAGGTGAAGGAGGAGGAGAAGGTCCGCGCGCTGCGCGACGCGGGCTTCGACATGGACCTGGGCGGCGACGACATCACGTCCGTCCAGTACCAGAACGCCAACAACTCGGTCCGGGTCAACGACGAGTTCATGAAGGCCGTCGAGTCCGGCTCGAAGTTCGGGCTGCGCGGCCGGATGACCGGTGAGGTCATCGAGGAGGTCGACGCCAAGGGGCTCTTCCGCAAGATGGCGGATGCCGCCTGGGCCTGCGCCGACCCCGGCATCCAGTACGACGACACCATCAACCACTGGCACACCTCGCCGGAGTCGGGCCGGATCACCGCGTCCAACCCCTGCAGCGAGTACATGCACCTGGACAACTCCTCGTGCAACCTCGCCTCGCTCAACCTGCTGAAGTTCCTGCGCGACGACGACCTGGGCAACCAGTCCTTCGACGCCGAGCGCTTCGCCAAGGTCGTCGAGCTGGTCATCACCGCGATGGACATCTCCATCTGCTTCGCCGACTTCCCCACCGAGAAGATCGGCGAGACCACCCGCGCCTACCGCCAGCTGGGCATCGGCTACGCCAACCTCGGCGCCCTGCTGATGGCCACCGGCCACGCCTACGACTCCGACGGCGGCCGCGCGCTGGCCGGTGCCATCACCTCCCTGATGACCGGCACCTCCTACAAGCGCTCCGCCGAGCTGGCCGCGGTCGTCGGCCCGTACGACGGCTACGCCCGTAACGCGGACGCCCACAAGCGCGTCATGAAGCAGCACTCCGACGCCAACGGCACCGCGGTGCGGATGGACGACCTGGACACCCCGGTGTGGGCGGCGGCCACCGAGGCCTGGCAGGACGTGCTGCGCCTCGGCGAGAAGAACGGCTTCCGCAACGCGCAGGCCTCCGTGCTGGCCCCGACCGGCACCATCGGCCTGATGATGGACTGCGACACCACGGGCGTCGAGCCGGACCTGGCCCTGGTCAAGTTCAAGAAGCTGGTCGGCGGCGGCTCCATGCAGATCGTGAACAACACGGTCCCCAAGGCGCTCAAGCGGCTCGGCTACCAGCCCGAGCAGGTCGAGGCGATCGTCGCCCACATCGCCGAGCACGGCAATGTCGTCGACGCCCCCGCCCTCAAGCACGAGCACTACGAGGTCTTCGACTGCGCCATGGGCGTGCGTTCGATCTCCGCCATGGGCCATGTGCGCATGATGGCGGCCGCGCAGCCCTTCCTCTCCGGTGCGATCTCCAAGACGGTCAACGTCCCGGAGACGGCCACCGTCGAGGAGATCGAGGAGGTCTACTTCCAGGGCTGGAAGCTCGGCCTGAAGGCGCTCGCGATCTACCGCGACAACTGCAAGGTCGGCCAGCCGCTCTCCGCCAAGAAGAAGGAGGAGGAGAAGAAGGCCGAGCCGGTCGCCGAGAAGAAGGTCGTCGAGTACCGCCCGGTGCGCAAGCGCCTTCCCAAGGGCCGTCCCGGCATCACCACCTCCTTCACGGTCGGCGGCGCCGAGGGCTACATGACCGCCAACTCCTACCCGGACGACGGTCTCGGTGAGGTCTTCCTGAAGATGTCCAAGCAGGGCTCGACCCTCGCGGGCATGATGGACGCCTTCTCCATCGCGGTCTCCGTGGGCCTCCAGTACGGCGTGCCGCTGGAGACCTACGTCTCGAAGTTCACCAACATGCGCTTCGAGCCGGCCGGTATGACGGACGACCCGGACGTGCGGATGGCGCAGTCGATCGTCGACTACATCTTCCGCCGCCTGGCGCTGGACTTCCTGCCCTTCGAGACCCGTTCGGCGCTCGGCATCCACTCCGTCGAGGAGCGCCAGCGCCACCTGGAGACCGGCTCGTACGAGCCCTCCGAGGACGAGGTGGACGTCGAGGGCCTGGCCCAGTCCGCGCCCCGGCGGACGGAGCCGGTGACCGAGTCCACCCCGGCGGTGCAGGCCGTCGAGGACGCCGCCGCTCCTGCGCCCAAGCAGGCGCACACCAACGCCGAACTCGTCGAGATGCAGCTGGGCATCAATGCCGACGCGCCGCTGTGCTTCTCCTGCGGGACGAAGATGCAGCGGGCCGGCAGCTGCTACCTGTGCGAGGGCTGCGGGTCGACCAGCGGCTGCAGCTGAGCGTGAGCGGGCCCGCGCGGGAGGTTTCCCCCTCCGTGCGGGCCCGCGCCTCGGGCTGAGGCGGTCCGGGGCAGAGCCCGGGCTTTGACAGGCCGCAGCACGAAGGGGAGGGGACCGGCCGGCGCCGGTCCCCTCCCCTTCGTGCTGCGGTTCGTGCTCTCGTGCGTGCCGTGGTTGTCGGCCGGATTCTTGATCCCGCCTTTGTGCCGCTTCCCGTCAGCGGCCCATCAGCGAGGCAAACCCGGCCGGGTCGGTGTCGAATCCCCGGAGCGCCGGGCGAAGGCGCCACTGCCCCGTCTCGTCCCGGGTGAATTCCGCCACCGTCGCCGCGGTGGCACCCGCGACCTCGGTGAAGTCGTTCTCGGCCAGATCGGTGTAGCCCTCGCGGATCCGGACCAGCGTGCTCTCTATGTCGCCGAAGACCTTGCGGCCCTCGCCCTGCTGGATGGCCACCCCCACGATCACCCGGGTGTAGGTGTCGGACAGCCGGTCCAGCTCCAGGGTCATGATTTCGTCGGAGCCGAAGCCCTGGCCGGTCCTGCTGTCCCGGTTGAGGGTGATGGTCCCGTCCGGCGACCGGCTGTCGAAGTGCACCAGATAGGCCGGGTCGCCGTGCGGCGCGTCCGCCGTATAGGTCGCCGCGACGATGTCGAGGTCATTGTCCGGCGACCCGAGGGGGCTGGGGTCCCACTGGAGCGTTACCTCGACCTTCTCGATCCCTTTGTTGAACGTGTTCACCGGACTTCCCTCCCGTCATTTCCCGGGGACGCGGCGCAGGCCGACGCGGGTACGCGGACCCCTTCCCGGGACTTCCCGTTGACTGCCCATCGTGCCACGCCCGGCAGCCCCCGCGCGGAGTGAACTGCCCCTGGTCACCCGTGCTTTGCCGCGGGTTCGGGTGGCTGGAAAGCGCCCTCTTCGGGCGCTCCTGCCGGAAGGCCTGAGTCCGGAGACGGCCCGGGGCGGACGCAGGCGGTGGAGCGGCGGCGCTGCCGTCCTGACGGTGATCGGCCCGCGCCCGTAAGGAAGTTCGGGGCGGTCCGAAGGTGACGCGCAGTGACCCCGCCCCGCTCTTGGGCCGTACGATGGCGCGGTGCTGGTCAAGTGGATTCGCCTCACCGTCGTGGACCGTCGAGGGTTCGAACGGGGGCAGCGGAAATGGGCGGGGCTGCTGGGTGAGCCGGGGTTTCGAGGGCAGGGCGGTGGGTGGAGCCGGGGGCGGCCCGGCGTCGCGCATCTGGTGGCCTTCTGGGAGAGCCGGGCCTTTTACGACTCCTTCATGGCACGCTCGCACGACCGGTTGGCGGCCGCCCAGGCAGGCACCTACAAGGACGCCCAAGTGCGGCTGTTCGAGCACGAATTCGATGTGAAGGTGGGATTCCGCCCGTCGTTCGGCGATGTGGACGTGCTGCGGCTGGCGCACTGCCAGGTGCACCAGGACCGGGTGGAGCACTTCATGCTGATGCAGGAGAAGGTCTGGAACCCCGCGATGGCGGGTTCGCCGGGAATGCTGCGAGGGATGCTGGGGCGGGCTCCGGGGGAGGAGTTCTTGGTGCTGTCGCTGTGGCAGTCGGCGGCCGAGCGGGGGAAGTACCGGCCTGAACGGGTGGAACGGCTGGCGCTGCGGGCCCAGATAGCCGCGGATGTCCGGGCGATCGCGGGCGATGTGGTGCAGCTCGAACCGTCGTGGACGGTGTGAGGGACGGCGCGGCGCGGTCAGGGGGCCGCGCCAGGAGAGGTGTCGGGGCATGAGCCGACTGCAGTGCCGGTGGTGAACGCCCCGGCGCGGGCGGCGGCCAGTGCGACCGCCACGGCTTGGTCGGCGAGGGAGTCGTCCACCGGCTCCCGGGTGATGAACAGGCGGAAGAAGAGCGGAGCCGAGACGGAGCGGACCAGCGCGCCGGCGTCGATGGCGCCGTCCGGGGCGGTGGGGGAGGCGGGAGCAGGCGGGGCGGCGTCTGTCGGAGCGGCGTCCGGGGTGGCCGGTACGGTGCCCGGGGCCGTCGGCAATTCGCCGCGTCGTACGGCGCGTTCGACGAGGACCTCGCAGCGCGTGAACCGCTCGGCGTAGTAGTCACGCAGTGCCACGGCCGCCCGCTCCGACTGGAAGGCGGCGGCGATCATCGCGGAACCCGATGCGGCCACCGCCGGGTCGGTGAAGGAAGCGACCACCTCACGCGCCAGAGCGCGCAGATCGCCTTCCAGGGATCCGGTGTCGGGCGGGACCCAGCTGTCCTCGCCGGCGAGGTCGAGGGCGTCCGCCACCAGGCCCTCGACGTCCTTCCAGCGCCGGTAGAGCGTCGTTTTGTGCACGCCGGAGTGCTCCGCGACGTATTCGACGGTCAAGCCCGGATAGCCGTACTCGGTGAGCCCGGCCAGCACGGCGTCGCGGACGGCTGCTCGGGTACGGGCCGTGCGGCCGCCGGGGCGCCGGGTGCCGGGGGTGGGTGGGGCATCGGCGGACTCGCGCCGGTTCTCGTGCACCGTCTCGTCAGGCAATTGCAACTCCACTTGCGTTAGGCGAATCGGTGTGCCACGCTCATCGTAACGCGACGAAGGTTGCATTTGTGTGGGAGGGAGTATGTCCGCTCGGATCTCGTTATGCGGCACCGCCCGGTCCTGTGGGCGGTTCCTGCTCGTTGCATGTCGCCGCGGCCTTGCCGGGGTGGTGGTGGAGCTGACCGCCCTGCTGTTGCCGTTCTGCCGTGTACGGCAGGTGCAAAGCAGGAGATTTAGGCTGGCGGCATGGCGCGGCCCCGACGCATCGTCCTCATCCGCCACGGAGAGTCGGCGGGGAATGTCGACGACACCGTGTACGAGCGGGAGCCCGACCACGCTCTCGCCCTTACCGAGACCGGGCTGCGGCAGGCGAAGGAGGCCGGCGGTCCGCTGCGCGAGATGTTCGGTGAGGAACGGATCTCCGGCTATGTCTCGCCCTACCGCCGTACCCACCAGACCTTCCGCGCGCTCGGCCTCGATCCGGCCAGGATCCGGGTGCGCGAGGAGCCCCGGCTGCGCGAGCAGGACTGGGGGAACTGGCAGGACCGCGACGACGTACGGCGGCAGAAGGCCTACCGCGACGCCTACGGCCACTTCTTCTACCGCTTCGCCCAGGGCGAGTCCGGTGCGGATGTCTACGACCGGGTCGGGGCGTTCCTGGAGAGCCTCTGGCGCAGTTTCGAGGCCCCGGACCATCCGCCGAACGTCCTCATCGTCACGCACGGTCTCACCATGCGGCTGTTCTGTATGCGCTGGTTCCACTGGACGGTGGCCGACTTCGAGTCGCTGTCCAATCCGGACAACGCGGAATGGCGCACCCTGTTGCTCGGCCCGGACGGCCGCTACACGCTCGACCGGCCGTTCGCGCGCTGGTGTGTACCCGAGCCTTATGGCGTCACCGGTTAGAGTGCACAGCGATGAACCCCGACCACCGTGACGCAGACCGCTGTGCGCGAGCTCTGGCGAGCTTGCGCGGCCTCTCCGTGGGTGATGCGCTCGGATCCCAGTTCTTCGTCCCCGCTCATTACCCCTCGCTCAAGCGCCGCACGCTGCCCCCTTCTCCCTGGCAGTGGACCGACGACACCGAGATGGCCTGTTCCGTCCTGGCCGTGCTCACCGCCCATGGCCGGGTCGACCAGGACGCCCTCGCGCGCTCCTTCGCCGACCACCATGACTTCGACCGTGGCTACGGTCCGGCCGTCAACCGCATGCTGCGGCTGATTCGTGAGGGCGGCGACTGGCGTGAGCTGGCGTCGGAACTCTTCAACGGCCAGGGCTCGTGGGGCAACGGAGCGGCCATGCGCATCGCTCCCCTCGGCGCCTGGTACGCCGACGACCCCGAGCAGGCCACCCACCAGGCGGAGATCTCCGCCTACACCACCCACCAGCACCGTGAGGCCGTCGTCGGCGCCATGGCCGTCGCCGCCGCTGCCGCCTTGGTGGCCGACCCGAGCCGTGACACCGGTCCCGAACAACTGCTGGACGGTGTGCTGGAGCTGATCCCGCGCAGCGCCGTACAGGCCGGGCTGCGCCGTGCCAGGGACATGCTCGACTACGCCGACTCCGGCACCGTTGCCGCCGTCCTGGGCTGCGGGCGGCGCACCAGTGCCCACGACACCGTGCCGTTCACCCTCTGGGCCGCCGCCCGGCATCTGGGCGACTATGAGCGGGCGTTTTGGACCACCGCTCAGGCTGGCGGCGATGTGGACACCACCTGCGCCATCGTCGGTGGCATCGTTGCCGCCGGCCGCGACGGCAACCCGCCCGAGGCGTGGCTGGACGGCACCGAGCCGCTCCCGTCCTGGACACCCGTCCTAGCCGACTGATCGCCTCGCTCCGTCCCGCCGTCGGCCGCCCGCCTCGCTGCGGCTCGTCCGCTGCCTGCCCCGGCCCGCCGTGCCCCGTCCGCAGCCCGCTCCGCCCCGACTCGCCGTGACCCGCCCGCGCCGTCCGCTGCCCGCTTGGCGACGCCCCCAACAGGCGCTGCCGGGCGGCCACTTCGGCCCGAGCGGGACCGCACGGGCCGAGAGGACGGCGGCGTCCCGTGGCGGCCGCGTCCCGCCCCGGCCTGGTGGCGTATACCCCTCGGTAGCGGAACCGAAGGGTCCCGTTCGCCTGCTGCTCACGCCGTCGCCCGCACCGTTTGCGACCAGGTGGGGATCCGGTGCGGACGGCTCGGCCGAATAGGCGTAACCTTGCTGGCGCCATGCCGTACGAGCCCCCCACCCATTCCGTCGAGCGATCATTGCGCGCCACGACGGGCGCCAAGATCGTTGCAGGTGTCGACGAGGTCGGGCGCGGAGCGTGGGCCGGTCCGGTCAGCGTCTGCGCAGCCGTCACCGGTCTGCGCCGGCCACCCGACGGACTCACCGATTCCAAGCTGCTGACACCCAAGCGCCGCACCGAACTGTGCGAGGTGCTCGGCGACTGGGTCACGTCGTACGCCCTGGGGCACTCCTCGCCGGAGGAGATCGACGCACTGGGCATGACCGCGGCCCTGCGGCTCGCGGCCGTCCGCGCCCTGGAGGCGCTGCCGGTCCGGCCGGACGCGGTCATTCTCGACGGCAAGCACGACTACCTGGGCGCGCCCTGGCGGGTCCGCACGGTCATCAAGGGCGACCAGTCCTGTATCGCGGTCGCCGCCGCGTCCGTGATCGCCAAGGTGCGACGCGACGCGATGATGGCCGAACTCGGCCTGACGTACGCGGACTTCGACTTCGCCGCCAACGCAGGCTACCCCTCGCCGACCCATCGCATTGCCCTGGAGGAGTACGGTCCTACGCCGCACCACCGAGTGTCGTGGTCCTACATGGATGCCCTGCCCCGCTGGCGGCATCTGAAGAAGGTGCGCATCACCGCCGAAGCGTCCGCTCTGGAAGCCGGTGGCCAACTCGGCTTCGATTTCTGAGCGGTACGCACATCAATTCGGTACCCGATGACGTGTTCCGCACTTACGTTTGATAGACATCCCTTTATGCCTCTCATCCCCGAGGAGCCTCAGATTCACGAGAGTGTCCCGGGTCCCCGCGCAACTCCGGCCGCCGGCCGCACCGCGCCGACCCCCCGCCCTGTTCCTGGTCCCGGTCCCCGCCCCGCGCCGCCGCGCGGCGCTCCCGCGGCCAGTGTCCGTCCGGGCAAGCCCGGACCTGCTGCCCCGCCGCGTGGGCCTGTCGCCGCTCCGCCGGCGCAGCGCACCAGCTCCCCGCAGCCGCCCGTCGGCAAGACCGGCACCGCCGCGGGACCACAGCTCCAGCTGATCCCGGCACCTGCCGCCGGCGCTGTCGACGCCGCCGACGAGGCCGTCGACCTGCTGCTGGACTCCGGTCGTGCGCCGGGCGAGATCCTGGTGCTGACCACCGGCGAAACGCACCCGTGGGCCGCGCATGAGCTGTCCTTCGGCGAAGCGTCCTACTGGGCCCAACACGACGCCGCGGACGATGTGTTCTACGCGGACGCCGGGGCCGTGCGTGCCACCGGCCGGCCCGTCGTGATCGTCGCCGTCAACGGCGGTGCGGACGAGGTCACCGCGCAGGCACTGCCCGCGGCGATGGCCCGTGCCGGAACGCTGCTGATCGTCTGCGGTGACCCGCAGCGGATCAACACTGTTCTCGGTGCCCCTGCCTAACCGTTGCCGGTTCGCAACAGCCCGTCGGCCCCGGAGGCCGTCGGGCTTGCTTGCGCTCCCGTCGAGCGAGGTCCGGACGAGGTCCGGATGCCCGGCCCTTCGGTGGGGGAGGAGCGCGGCTCTACCGGTCGAGGCGGTCCGTCCGTCTGCTGGGATCGGCGCGCCGCGCGGGCGAGCCCCGCGGAGTGAGCCGGGGTGCCCGGTGGGTGCGCTGCTTCCGCCACCTGACGGAAGCCGGACGCCGGCGTATGTCCGCTGGTCCGCTCAGCGTGCTGCCGTGTGCCGCTGGGCTTCCGGCGCGCCGCCTCCCGTGCGCCGCGCCATAGGCCGGCCGCGGGCAACGGGAAGATCCGCGGCCGTGGGCGGCGTATCGGGAGGCGCCGTCGTGCGACGGTTCTCCCGGGATCCGGCCGTTGTGCGGCGTGATTCCGTGACCGGCTCGTTCAGGGACGACGCCCTGGGCGGCGCCCGCCCCGGCCCTCCCCCAGCACCTGCCAGCGGTCCGGCGTCAACGTGATGTACGCCCCGCAGCGGAGCCCGTGCAGGGTGCAGGCGTCACGCAGCCCCCACATCCACGCCCCGTCCGTCTCCGTCCAAAGAGGCTCGCCCTCACGGCAGTAGAGCAGCACGGCGGTCCGGACCGGGGCGCGCAGCCGCAGGTCGTGCGGGATGACCCGGCGCAGATGCGCCAGCAGAACATTGCGGAACTCCCAGCCGTCGGGAGCGGCCGTGAGCTCCGTGAAGGAGGCGCTGGCCGTCACCCGCTCATGGGTGTCGAGCACCGCGACAATGGCCGTCGACGGTACCGGTCGATGACGGTCGTGCAGGCCGGTGACGACCTCACGGGGACTGCGCAGCAACGGGATACCGGCCGAGGCCCATTCGGCGGGTTCCAGCATCCGGCCCAGTCGGGCGGCGGATTCGGCGGACGGAGGCGCGGACACCTGCAGGGGCGGGGCGAAGCCGAAGGACACGTTCCTCCCATCGTCTACGCGTCCGCATCTCGGGCGGTGGCCGCGCGCGGCTACGCACCACGGCATGGCCCTGCCTGGCCACGGACGGCCGGTACGGGGAAGCAACTCCAATTCTTGCCGCCGCACCGGCCTGCGGCAACGAGCAATTCCCGCCCACGATCGGAATCGCCCGGGGAGGGGCAAATATCCCTGCCCGTCCCTACGTCCGGCAATACCGTCAGCTCCTAGCCCTGCACGGCCAGGACTAGCGGAAACACCTCCGCTGCTCCCGCGCGGCGCAGCAGCCGGGCGGCAACGGCCAGGGTCCAGCCGGTATCGGCGTAGTCGTCCACCAGCAGTACGGGGCCGGCGGCCGAGGCCAGCGCTTGCGCCAGCTCCGGCGGAACGCCCAGTGAACCGTGCAGCGCCCGCAGCCGCTGGGCACTGTTGCTGCGCGGAATCCTGCCGTCGACACCGTCGTCCACCGAGGTCACCGTACCCAGGAACGGCATGCGGCCGACCGTGGCGATCCGCTCGGCCAGGGACCAGATCAGCTGCGGGCGGCTTCGCGAGGAGAGCGAGACGACGCCCACCGGGCGGGCCGGGGCATCGGCCGCCCCCGAGGCCCAACCACCGGGCCCCTTGGCCCAGTCGGCGAGCACGGTGACCACCGCGGCCGAAACATCGTCGGGCACCGGAACGTCCGGCGCCTGTGCCGCGAGCATCGGCCGGAGGCGGTTGCCCCACCCGATGTCGGAGAGGCGGCCCAGGGCCCGGCCGGGCGCCGCCAGCTCACCTGCCGGGATACGCCCCTTGAGATCGACACCGACGGCCGGCAGCCCCGTCGGCCACATCCGCCGCGGCTCCACCTCCACCCCGGGCCGCCCCAGCTCACCGCGCGCCGCATCCAGCGACGCGGCGGACACCTCGGCGGTGAACCGTGCCCCCGCGCAGTTGTCGCAGCGGCCGCACGGCACGGCCGCCTCGTCGTCCAACTGCCGCCGCAGGAACTCCATCCGGCAGCCCGTCGTGGTGGCGTACTCCCGCATGGCCTGTTGTTCGGCCTCGCGCTGGCGGGACACCCACGCATAGCGCTCGGCGTCGTACGACCACGGCCGGCCGGTGGAGGTCCAGCCGCCCTTGACGCGCTGCACGGCGCCGTCCACATCGAGCACCTTGAGCATGATCTCCAGGCGCGAGCGGCGCAGTTCGACCTGTGGTTCCAGAGCCGGCAGCGACACCGGCCGGCCGGCGGCCGCCAGGACGTCCAGGGTCCGCCGCACCTGCTCCTCGGGCGGAAAGGCCAGCGAGGCAAAGTACTTCCAGATGGCCTCGTCCTCCCGCCCGGGCAGCAGCAGCACCTCGGCGCGCTTGACCCCACGCCCTGCCCGGCCCATCTGCTGGTAGTAGGCGATGGGGGACGACGGCGAGCCCATGTGCACCACGAAACCCAGGTCGGGCTTGTCGAAGCCCATGCCCAGCGCTGAGGTCGCCACCAGAGCCTTGACGCGGTTGGCGAGCAGATCGTCCTCGGCCTGCTGGCGGTCGGCGTTCTCCGTCTTGCCGGTGTACGAGGAGACCGTGTGCCCCCGCTGGCGCAGGAAGGCCGTGACCTCTTCGGCGGCGGCAACGGTGAGCGTGTAGATGATTCCCGAGCCCGGCAGCTCGTGCAGATGATCGGCGAGCCAGGCGAGCCGGTGCGCGGCATCCGGCAGCGGGAGGACCCCCAGGCTCAGGCTTTCCCGGTCCAGCGGCCCGCGCAGCACCAGCGCCTCGGTGGAGCCCTCGCCCGTGCCGAGCTGTTCGGCGACATCGGCGGTCACCCGCGCGTTGGCCGTGGCGGTGGTGGCGAGCACGGGCACGCCGGGCGGGAGATCGGCGAGCATGGTGCGCAGCCGCCGGTAGTCCGGCCGGAAATCGTGGCCCCAGTCGGAGATGCAGTGCGCTTCGTCGACCACCAGCAGACCGGTGGCCGCGGCGAGCTTGGGCAGCACCTGATCGCGGAAGTCGGGGTTGTTGAGCCGCTCCGGGCTGACCAGCAGGACGTCCACGTCGCCCGCCGCCACCTCGGCCTGGACGGTGTCCCACTCCTCGGTGTTGGCGGAGTTGATCGTGCGGGCACGGATTCCCGCCCGTGCGGCTGCCTCGACCTGATTGCGCATCAGCGCGAGCAGCGGGGAGACGATCACGGTCGGTCCGCTGCCGCGCTCGCGCAGCAGCGCCGTCGCGACGAAGTAGACCGCGGACTTGCCCCAGCCCGTGCGCTGGACGACCAGCGCACGACGATGGTCGGCGACCAGCGCCTCGATGGCTCGCCACTGATCCTCGCGCAGCCTGGCCTCGCCGCCGGGATCCCCGACGAGGCGGGTCAGGACGGCGTCGGCTGCGGCACGCAGATCTTCGTTGCTCATGCCCCCATGCAACCTGATGCCACTGACAACGCGCGAACGCCCGCCCGAAGCTGTGGATAACCTCGCCGCCCGAGAGTTATCCACAGGGGTCGCGGCGCAGCGGCCGGCCGCGGGATCTTCGAGCCATGAATCCGCACAGCGAACCGAGCAAGCGCACCGGCGACAGCGACATCCACGCGAACCCCGCGGCCGCCGACCCCGCCGACCCCGCCGACCCCGCCGCCCCGAACCCCTCGAACTCTCCTCGCCCTCCCCGCGCGCCGGAGCCACAGGCCCCCGCCGATCCGCCCGGCGCACCCGCAACATCCGGCCCCACGGCGCCCACCGACCCGGTCGACCCCACCGAAACCGCTCTCCCGCCGGCTTCCGCGGAAACCACCAGCCCTTGCAGCCCCTCCGCCCCCCTCACCCCTCCCGACCCCATCGTCGTCTCGGCCCCGTCCCACCGCACCGACTCCACGGCCCCGTCCCACCGCACCGACTCCACGGCCCCGTCCAGCCCGTCCCGTCCCTCCCACTCCTCCACCCCTTCCGACGCACCCAAGACTCCGTCTCCCGATGCCCAGGTCACCCTGCGCGGCCCGGCCGAGCTCGCCGACGCCTTGCCGTATCTGATGGGCTTCTATCCGGACGACAGCGTCGTCATGGTCGCGCTGAACGGCGAACGCGGACGCTTCGGCGGCCGGGTCAGGATCGGCATCCCGACCGATACCGCGCAGTGGCCGGATGTCGCCGACCAGCTTGCCGAGTGCCTGATCTCCGCAGGCCAGGAGCGTGACGCCCGTCCTGCGGCGATCATCGTCTACCTCTGCCAGGAGCCGGCGGCGGGGGAGAGCGGCAAGGACGTCAAAGACCGTCTCCGCCCACTCGCCCAGCGGCTGCGCACCGCCTGCGGCACCCTCGACGTACCGGTTCTCGAAGCCCTGTGCCTCTCCAGCGGCCGGTTCTGGTCCTACTGCTGCCCCGACTTCCGGTGCTGCCCTGCGGACGGCACGCCCATGGTCATGCCGGGCACGTCCGTGATGGCCGCGGCCGCCGCCTACGCGGGAATGCAGGTCCGCGGCTCCCTCAAGGAGATGGAGGCGAGGCTCACGCCCCGTACCGGGCCGCGGGCCATGGAACAGGAGAAAGCGCTGGACGTGGCCGCCGGCGCGCTGGTTCCGCGCATGCTCCGGCCGGACGGTGCAGCGGCCGTCCGCAGGGACACCCTCGACCTGGCCGGTGCCATGATCCACCGCTTCCGCCAGGACACCCCCTCGGGAAGCAACCGGGCCA
Organism: Streptomyces lydicus; assembly: GCF_004125265.1. Classification (GTDB taxonomy): domain Bacteria; phylum Actinomycetota; class Actinomycetes; order Streptomycetales; family Streptomycetaceae; genus Streptomyces; species Streptomyces lydicus_C. Next base: position 2,288,684 of record NZ_RDTE01000003.1, on the reverse strand, counting down.
GGGACGCCTGTGACGACGCGCTGATCACGGATGCCGAGGCCGCCGATCTCATCCTCGGCCTCCAGGACCGCGTGACCCGCGACCGGGCAGCGGAGTGGATGGACGGCTCCGCCGCCGCGCCGGCCCTTCGGCTCTGGCGTGCCCTCGCCCGCCGCTGCGCCGGCGGCTATGTCGAACACGCGGTGGCACCGCTCACCCTCGCCGGCTGGGTCTGCTGGTCCACCGAGGACGGGCCCTCGGCGCGCGTCGCCCTCAGCTGCGCTTTGGCCCTCGACCCCGACTACACCTTCGCCCAGCTGCTGCACCGTGCCATCAACGAAGGGCTCGATCCGGAGCCACTGCGCCGCTGCCTGCGTGAGCAGCACGGGGAAGCGGTGAGTGCGGCCGCACCCGCCGCCCCGGCGCCCGCCGCCAGGAAGACGCCACAGTCCGCGAAGCGCCCCGGGCCGAGCCGTCCCGGACCGGGCGGACGCCCCCGCGGACCGCGCGGCGGTACGGGCCCCGGCACCCGTACGACCGACGGGCGCGGCAGGCGCCGGGCCGGCCGGGACGGCGACCGGAGCCGGCGGTGACCGTGCCGTCGTGGCCCGGCCGGCGTGACCTGTGCGCCGGCCGGGCCGTTCACCCGAGTGGAGCAACCCGTACAAGCCCCGACCTCATCAGGGAGCGCACCACGTGCCAGGTACCGTCCCCGCTACCCCGCCGGCCCACCGGCTCCCCGGAGAGCGGCGCCCGCCGTCGCCCCGGGCTCCGCGGCCCCAGCCCGTCCACTCCTCGCTCGTCTGTGTGGCCCTCCCGGCTCTCGCCGTGTCCCCGGCGTCGGGGCAGCTGACCGGCCGCGGCATGGACGGCTTCTACCGCGACGGCCGACGGGTTCTGTCCCGCTGCGAGCTGCGGGTCGCGGGCGACGAACCGATCGTCGTCCAAGGGCGGTTGACCGGCGCCGGCCGGGCTCGGTTCATCGGGACGATCCGCAGCGCCGGAGAGCGGGGGCCGGATCCCGAGATCCGCGTGGAGCGGCTGCGATCCGCCGACGGCACCGAGCAGATCACCTTCCGCAGCAGTGCCACCCGGCCCGTCCGGCTGGCGGTCGAGATCCGGCTGGGCACGGACCTCGCGGAGCTCGGAGCGATCGCCATCGGCCTCCCGGGCCCCGAACTGCGGGCCACTGTCCACGGCGCCGGACTCCGCTGGTCCGCGACCGGTGTGCACGCGGTGGCGTCCGCGACGCCCTCGCCCGAGGACGCGCTCGCCTCGGCCGGCCTGCTGCGCTGGGCACTCGACCTGCCGCCCGGCGGCCACCGCAGTATCGAACTGCGCGCCTCGCTGGAGTACGAGCCGGGCAGACCGGGCGCAGCCTTGGACGACCACAGGCGTGCCGCCGACGCTCGCATCCCCGCGCCCCGCACGGGGGCGGTCGCCCGGCGAACGCGCAGCGACCGGCCGCCGCGCCCTTGGACGGCGGCCCGGCTGGAGTGCGACGACCGCAGGGCCGACGCGCTCATGGCGAGCAGCCTCGACGATCTCCACGGCCTGGTGATGCGGGACCCGGTCGCCGCCACGGACAGCTATGTCGCCGGCGGATTCCCCTGGCGTTGCGGCCTGGCACCGGTCGAAGCGCTCTGGGCCGCCCGGATGCTGCTGCCCCTGGGCACAAGGCTCGCCGCGGGCACGCTGCGCGCGCTCGCCCGTCGCCAACAAGCCGCCCCAGGAGCGGATTTCGGCCGAATCCCCGGCGCTCTGCGGGACGCCGGGCCGCACTCCCCACCGAGCTGCACCGGCATCGAGGCAACCCTTCTGTTCCCCGCCGTTCTCGCGGAGGCGTGCCGCTGGGGCCTGCCCCCGCAGGAGACGGAGCGGCTGCTGCCCGCCGCGGAGCGTTGCCTGACGTGGCTGAGGAGGATCGCCGACCCACCGGGCGGGGGCCGCAGTGGCTACGTCCCCGATCCCGTGCCCGGCGGGCCGTACCGCTGCGAGACCCAGGCCCATGCCCATCGCGCCGCTCTCCTGGGCGCCGATCTCCTCGATGCCTCCCGGCCATCCGACGCGGCGGCCCTGCGGGACTGGGCAGCCGACCTGCGCACCCGCTTCCGCAGGGACTTCTGGCTGGAGGATCCGGCCGGCGGCCGCCCCGCCGCCCTCCTGACCGCAGACGGCCGACCCGTCCCGCACCTCGGTTCCACCACGGCCCACCTCCTCGACACCGGACTGCTCGGTGGCGGGACGTCGGCCCCCGGCCTGCTGGACGCGGCACAGACCGACCAGCTGGCCGGACTGCTGGCCGGCCCGGCCATGGACTCGGGATGGGGCCTGCGCGGGCTGAGTGCCAAGGAGAGCGGCTACAACCCTTTCGGCCACCGCACCGGCGCGGTCCGTGTCCACGAGACGGCAGTCGCCGCCGCCGGCCTGGCCGCCGCCGGACACGAGCAGGCAGCCGGCAGCCTGATCAAAGGGGTGCTCGATGCCGCGGAGAGCTTCGGGTACCGCCTCCCCGAGATGTACGCGGGCGAGCAGCGCACCGCGGGCGGCGCCCCCGTACCGCATCCGGCGGCCTGTCGTCCCGCTGCCGTGGCGGCAGCCGGTGCGGTCCACATACTCGTCGCGCTCGCCGGCCTGCGCCCGGACGTCCCCGCCCGAACGGTGTCCGTGCGGCCGCTCGGGACCGCCCCGCTCGGCGCGATACAGCTCACCGGTCTGTGTGTCGCCGAGCAGCCCTTCGACGTGCGGATCAGCAGACTCGGCATGGGGATGGTGGAGACGGCGGCGGAAGGCCTGCAACTGGGGTCGTGACGTGCTCCGGGGCCTGTTTATCGTCAAGCGGACGACTATGATCACGCCCATGCCTCCCTACGACCCGTCGGCCTTCCCGCCCTTCGCCGTCACCGTCGATCTGGTCGTGCTCACCGTGCGCCGCCACGCCCTATGCGCGCTGGCCGTGCGCCGCGGCGAGCCGCCGTTCCAGGGCCGCTGGGCCCTGCCCGGCGGATTCGTCCGGGGCGACGAGGACCTCGAGGCCGCGGCCGCCCGGGAGCTCGCCGAGGAGACCGGTCTGCACGCCCAGTCCCCGGCCGGTCCGTCCCCCGTCTACGGTGCGCACCTCGAACAGCTCGCCACCTACGGCGACCCCAAACGGGACCCCCGGATGCGGGTCGTCAGTGTCGCGCACCTGGTACTCGCCCCCGACCTCCCCGCGCCCACGGCCGGCGGCGACGCCCACAGCGCGCGCTGGGCGCCCGTGGAGACTCTGCTCGAACAGGACGACGCCCTCGCCCGCGAGGGCGAGCTTGCGGCCCCGCTGGCCTTCGACCACGCCCGGATCCTCGCCGACGGCGTGGAGCGCGCCCGCTCGAAGATCGAATACTCCTCGCTCGCCACCGCCTTCTGCCCGCCGGAGTTCACCGTGGGGGAGCTGCGCCGGGTGTATGAGGCGGTCTGGGCCGTCGCCCTGGACCCCCGCAATTTCCACCGCAAGGTGACCGGCACCCCTGGATTCCTGGTGCCCACAGGCGGTACGACGACGCGTCAGGGCGGCCGCCCCGCACAGTTGTTCCGTGCCGGTGGGGCGACGCTGCTCAATCCGCCGATGCTGCGCCCCGAGGTCTGAGCCCGGGCAGTGTTCACGGCACCGCGGGGCTGAAGTTCACCCGCAGTGACACGATGAGTCGCCACCATTGCGCAATTGCGGGACAATAGGACATATGGCGGTACTGTGGCCGGGTGAGTCCCTTCGCGCCCCAAGAAGCCCCCGGTCGGCCTCACGTCCCGTCAGCGGCGTGGCGCCTCGCGCCGCCGGGGCGTCCGGTGGACCTCGTGATCCGCATCCGGCCATGGCCGGCGCCCCCGGTCGCGCAGCGACGTCCGCCCGCGGCGCCGTCCCGCTAGCGCCCCGCCGGCCTGGATGGCGGCTGCCCGTCCGGCCTGTGGCTGTCCGCTCGCCGGGGCAACCCGGAGCCTCCTTCGCTCCCTGTCGGCTTCGATGTGGCGTCCGGGGGTTCCGTGATTGCCCTTATGGAGTGCACCGTGTCGAGTGGCCTGTTTTCGCTGCCAGTTGAACGTGGTCGCCGAACGGCTGGATTCAGGCTGGATTATTGACCTTCAATGCATTCCGTTCCATCGCAACGGGGATTGCCGACAGGGGGGGGCATGGCCCTCAACGGAGAGTGCGATCTGCCGGCTGGCGGCCGCGTCAAGCACACCTTCGCAATTGACCAAGACGCACCTGTTCGTGATGCGACTCACGCCCCAACCAGCAGGCAGCGCACCGATGTTGCCGACGACCGGCCTGGTCTGCGGATATGTGCTCGTGGTGCCGTGCGGATTCTCTCGCTGATCGAGTAAGGCATATATTTTGGCGCTCTGTTGTTGCGGCCGCTGTCCACAACTCGCCACGGAGAGCGCATTTCTTTCCGATAAAGCGTCAATTCGGGGATGGGGGGCGATCACCCTTTCGTGTGCTTTTCACCAAAGACCTCAAGGGTGTTCAGGGTGTCGCCGACAAAAGATGCGTGAGTACCCTTGCGCACACCATGATGACCGCGGCTCGCCCCGGCGACACCGGCCTCGCAGGCCCGGGCGAGCTTGACCGCTACCCCTACGCGAACGCCGCCAACGCCGCGAACGCCAACAACGCAGCCGGCCATGACCGTGCCGAGCGCGTTTCGCAGGTCTGGGACGGCTCCGAGGCCGACATCGGCCGGGTCGGCCGTCGCGCCGCCGGCAGCCGCGGCCGCGGCCTGCACGGCCAACTCGTCCAGCAGCTCGGCCAGATGATCGTCTCCGGAGACCTCGGCGCGGACCGCCCGCTCGTCCCCGAGGAGATCGGCCAGCGCTTCGAGGTCTCCCGCACCGTCGTCCGTGAGTCGCTGCGAGTGCTCGAGGCCAAGGGCCTCGTCAGCGCCCGCCCGAACGTGGGCACCCGGGTGCGCCCGGTCAGCGACTGGAACCTCCTCGACCCCGACATCATCGAATGGCGGGCCTACGGACCTCAGCGTGACGACCAGCGCCGTGAGCTCTGCGAGCTGCGCTGGACGATCGAGCCCCTCGCCGCCCGGCTCGCCGCCGGCCACGGCCGTGAGGACGTCCAGCAGCGGCTGGCCGACATGGTCGAGATCATGGGGCACTCCGCGGCCCAGGGCGACACCATGACCTTCGCCCGCGCCGACGCCGAGTTCCACTCGCTGCTGCTGCAGCTCGCCGGCAACCGCATGCTCGAGCACCTCTCGGGCATCGTCTCCGCCGCCCTGCATGTCTCCGGCGGCCCCGGTGGCGGCTGCGAGCGTCCGGTCGAGACCTCCGTGGGGCAGCACATGCGGGTCGTCGACGCCATCGGCTCGGGCGACGCCACGGCGGCCGAATCGGCGATGCGCCAGCTCCTCGCCGCCCATGGCGAGGTCGGCGGCCAGGGCTCCGGGACGCCCGTGGACCACGTCGTCCCCGCGCCCCGCGAGCACTGAAGGCCCGTACCCGGCCGTGTACGGACCGTAGGCGCCGCGCGGCCCCGTGCCCTGCGCGCCCCTCGGGGCAGGGCACGCCGTACGCGGCGAGGCGCAGAGATATCGCCGGATCCGCGTCATGAACCGGATCCGGCGAAAGGCCTTGGGAGGATTGCATGTCATATGACTGGGAATGGGTCGTTATGGGGTGTGACTCGGGCCACGCAGTTTGGGCGTAACGCTCTTCCGGGAAGCGCGATGACTTAAGAGGTGATAGCCGAGGAGGGAATACGAGCGGCGTTCGTGACGCTGTTCAACTCCGCGGTTGCCCCTGCGCCGTCGGTCCATCCCCACCGGCGGTCGTCGGCTCCGATCCACACTGGACGGGGTCGGAAGCCGTTTCCATCGTTCCGAGAGGTTGTTCGTGTCGGCCAGCACATCCCGTACGCTCCCGCCGGAGATCGCCGAGTCCGAGTCTGTGATGGCGCTCATCGAGCGGGGAAAGGCAGATGGGCAGATCGCCGGCGATGACGTGCGTCGGGCCTTCGAGGCTGACCAGATTCCGCCAACCCAGTGGAAGAACGTTCTGCGCAGCCTCAACCAAATCCTCGACGAGGAGGGTGTGACGCTGATGGTCAGTGCCGCAGAGGCGCCCAAGCGCACCCGCAAGAGCGTCGCAGCGAAGAGTCCGGCGAAGCGCACCGCCACCAAGACCGTCGCGGCCAAGGCCGCCACGGTCAAGAAGACCACCGCCGCCGCGGCCACCGCCCCTGTGGCGGACCCGTCGGCCGATGAGTCCGAGTCCGCGCCTGCGAAGAAGGCAGCGGCGAAGAAGGCGACCGCCAAGAAGACGGTCGCGAAGAAGGCCACGGCCAAGAAGGCCACCGCCAAGAAGACCGCGTCCAAGAAGGACGTCGACGAGCTGCTCGACGACGAGGTGACCGAGGAGGCCCCGGCGCCCGGCAAGGGCGAGGCTCCCGAGGTCGCCGAGGGCGCGGAGAACGCCGGTTTCGTCCTGTCCGACGACGACGAGGACGACGCCCCGGCACAGCAGGTCGCCGCGGCCGGCGCCACCGCCGACCCGGTCAAGGACTACCTCAAGCAGATCGGTAAGGTCCCGCTCCTCAACGCCGAGCAGGAAGTGGAGCTCGCCAAGCGCATCGAGGCGGGTCTGTTCGCCGAGGACAAGCTGGCGAACTCCGACAAGCTCGCCCCGAAGCTCAAGCGTGAGCTGGAGATCATCGCCGAGGACGGCCGCCGGGCGAAGAACCACCTCCTGGAGGCCAACCTCCGTCTGGTCGTCTCCCTGGCCAAGCGGTACACGGGCCGCGGCATGCTGTTCCTGGACCTGATCCAGGAGGGCAACCTCGGTCTGATCCGTGCGGTCGAGAAGTTCGACTACACCAAGGGCTACAAGTTCTCGACCTACGCCACGTGGTGGATCCGTCAGGCCATCACCCGCGCCATGGCCGACCAGGCCCGTACGATCCGTATCCCCGTCCACATGGTCGAGGTCATCAACAAGCTCGCGCGCGTCCAGCGCCAGATGCTCCAGGACCTGGGCCGCGAGCCCACCCCGGAGGAGCTGGCCAAGGAACTCGACATGACCCCCGAAAAGGTCATCGAGGTCCAGAAGTACGGTCGTGAGCCGATCTCGCTGCACACCCCGCTGGGCGAGGACGGTGACAGCGAGTTCGGTGACCTCATCGAGGACTCCGAGGCGGTCGTCCCGGCCGACGCGGTGAGCTTCACACTTCTGCAGGAGCAGCTGCACTCGGTTCTGGACACCCTCTCCGAGCGCGAGGCCGGCGTCGTCTCCATGCGCTTCGGCCTCACCGACGGCCAGCCCAAGACGCTGGACGAGATCGGCAAGGTCTACGGCGTCACGCGTGAGCGGATCCGTCAGATCGAATCGAAGACGATGTCGAAGCTGCGTCACCCGTCGCGCTCCCAGGTGCTGCGCGACTACCTCGACTAGTCCGAACGCTCCAAGAGCGCCACGAGCCCGGTCACTCCTTAGCTGGAGGGGCCGGGCTCGTGCTCGTCCGGGGTGCGCCGGGCCGCCGTTTGGGTCACTCTGGGTGTGCGCGCACCGTCCCAGAGTCAGGAGTCCGAATGCGCCCGACCGCACCCGCTGCCCTCGGCGCCCTCGCGCTGGTCCTCGTTCTGCCGGTGTCGGCGACTGCGGACGAGTTGGTGATCGGCGGTAAGCCCGCAGCGCTGTCACAGAGCCCCTGGGCGGTGGCGCTGGCCTCCCATGAGCGCTTCGGGACCCAGCGCTCCGGGCAGTTCTGCGGCGGTGTGCTCGTCGGGCACTCGACGGTGGTGACGGCGGCGCACTGTCTGAGCAAGGAGGTGCTGGGCGTCCCCTGGCGGGAAGTGCGGGACCTGAGGATCGTTGTCGGCCGCGACAAGATCAGCGGTGGCGGCGGCCAGGAACTCAAACCGGCGAAGGTCTGGGTCAACCCGCGCTACGACAGCTACACGAACGACGGCGACATGGCCGTCCTCACGCTGGGCAAGCCGGTTCCGAACCGGCCCATCCCGATGGCGGGACGGCAGGACAGCGCCTACCGGGCCGGCAATGCGGCCACGGTCTACGGCTGGGGGGACACCACGGGCGGCGGCAGCTACGCGTCACGGCTGCGGGCGGCACACGTCAATGTGCTGCCCGATGCGGTCTGTGCGCGGGCGTATCCGGGCAGTGCCGACGGTACGTACAAGGCGCGAACGATGCTGTGCGCGGGGGCGCCGCGCGGCGGCCACGACGCCTGCCAGGGTGACAGCGGCGGGCCGCTGGTCGTGCGCGGACGGCTGGTGGGCCTGGTGTCGTGGGGGACCGGCTGCGGTCGGCCGGGCAGTCCCGGGGTCTATACGCGTGCCTCGGCGATCCTCCCGGCGGTGTCCGCAAACGGGGCCGGCTGACGGGTGCGGGGGGGGGGCGACAGGCCGTGTGTGCGTACGAGTGCGGGCGGTGTCCCCGGTGGTGTCGGGGAACCGCCCGCGATACGGCGCTGGGCCGCTACTCGCTCGTCGTGGATGCGAAGTGTCAGCGTTCCTCATCGGACGCGGACGCCGGAGAAGCGGTCAGCCGCTCCGTCTCGTCCTGTATTTCCGCGGCGATCTTCTTGAGTTCTGGCTCGAACTTGCGACCGTGGTGGGCGCAGAAGAGCAGTTCTCCGCCGGACATCAGGACGACGCGCAGGTATGCCTGGGCGCCGCAGCGGTCGCAGCGGTCAGCGGCCGTCAGCGGGCTCGCGGGTGTCAGAACAGTAGTCACGTCGCCTCTTCTCTAGCTCGACGAGCTGTCGTACCAGGGTCAACATCCAACCAGGCCGAAAACGTTCCCGCTCGTGCCTTTTCCTCGAAAAAATTCTCGGAGGGGGCCGGGTGCTGCCGGGTGGCGGCGAATGAGCCGTATTGCGTGGTGGTCTGATTCACGTTGGTTGTTGGATCTGTGTCCTCCCGGCTGGCTTGCCGGTCGTTGATGAGGACGTGCCCGGAGCCTAAATGGTTCATGCCTCGAAGGGAACGTGATGTGCACGTCACTCGGACGTCACTCCATCGAGGGATCGAACATACGAGCGAAATTCTACTACCATGGGCATGCTTACGGGTGGCGTCACATCGGCTCTACCAGGCCTCGGTACCCTCTGACGGGCGACACCGCCACAACCGAGTCCGCGGAATGCGGGCTGCCAGAAATTCAGCGAGGAGCGAACCGCGTGACCGCCGAGATGTCCGTGCCGTCCACCGCAGTGCTGACCGGGGCAGACCGGGACGGTTCCAACTACACCGCGCGGCATCTGCTCGTCCTCGAGGGGCTCGAGGCCGTCCGGAAGCGCCCCGGTATGTACATCGGCTCGACGGACAGTCGCGGCCTGATGCACTGCCTGTGGGAGATCATCGACAACTCCGTCGACGAGGCGCTGGGCGGCTACTGCGACCACATCGAGGTGATCCTCCACGACGACGGGTCGGTGGAGGTCAGGGACAACGGCCGCGGCATCCCCGTGGACGTCGAGCCCAAGACCGGCCTCAGCGGCGTCGAGGTCGTGATGACCAAGCTGCACGCCGGCGGAAAGTTCGGCGGCGGCTCCTACGCGGCCTCCGGCGGTCTGCACGGCGTCGGCGCCTCGGTCGTCAATGCCCTCTCCGCCCGGCTTGACGTCGAGGTGGACCGCAGCAGCAAGACGCACTCGATCAGCTTCCGTCGCGGCGTCCCCGGCATCTTCACCGAATCAGGCCCCGACGCCCCCTTCGACCCGGGCAACGGCCTACTCAAGGGCAAGCGGATCGCCAAGACGAAGACCGGCACCCGGGTGCGCTACTGGGCCGACCGGCAGATTTTCCTCAAAGACGCCAGGCTCTCCCTGGAGACGCTGCACGCCCGCGCCCGCCAGACGGCGTTCCTCGTACCCGGCCTGACCCTGGTCGTCCGTGACGAACGGGGCATCGACGGCGCCGGCAAGACGGAAGAGACGTTCCGCTACGACGGCGGCATCAGTGAGTTCTGTGAGTACCTCGCACAGGACAAGGCCGTCTGCGACGTCCTCCGGCTGACCGGCCAGGGCAGCTTCAAGGAGACCGTGCCCGTCCTCGACGACCGCGGCCACATGACACCCACCGAGGTCACCCGGGAACTGGGCGTCGACATCGCGCTGCGCTGGGGCACCGGCTATGACGCGACGCTCAAGTCGTTCGTCAACATCATCGCGACGCCCAAGGGCGGCACCCACGTCGCCGGCTTCGAGCGGTCGGTCGCCAAGACGGTCAATGAGGTGCTGCGGTCGAGCAAGCTGCTGCGGGTCGCCGAGGACGACGTCGTCAAGGACGACGCCATGGAAGGCCTCACGGCCGTCGTGACCGTGCGACTCGCGGAGCCGCAGTTCGAGGGCCAGACCAAGGAGGTGCTCGGCACCTCCGCCGCCTCGCGGATCGTCGCCCAGGTGGTGAGCAAGGAACTCAAGGCGTTCCTCACCTCCACCAAGCGGGACGACAAACAGCAGGCGCGCGCCGTCATGGAGAAGATCGTCGCCGCGGCCCGGACGCGCATCGCCGCCCGTCAGCACAAGGAGGCGCAGCGGCGGAAGACGGCGCTGGAGTCCTCCTCGTTGCCGGCCAAGCTCGCGGACTGCCGCAGTGACGACGTCGACCGCAGCGAACTCTTCATCGTCGAGGGCGACTCGGCACTGGGTACCGCAAAGCTGGCCCGGAACTCGGAATTCCAGGCGCTGCTGCCGATCCGCGGCAAGATCCTGAATGTCCAGAAGTCATCGGTTTCGGACATGCTCAAGAATGCCGAGTGCGGCTCCATCATCCAGGTCATAGGGGCCGGATCGGGTCGCACCTTCGACATCGACACCGCCCGCTACGGCAAGGTCATCTTCCTGGCCGACGCGGATGTCGACGGCGCGCACATCCGCTGCCTGCTGCTGACGCTCTTCCAGCGCTACATGCGGCCCATGGTCGAGCAGGGCCGGGTGTTCTCCGCCGTCCCGCCGCTTCACCGGGTCGAGCTGATCAATCCCAAAAAGGGCCAGGAAAAGTACATCTACACCTACTCGGACAACGAGCTGCGCCAGACACTGCTCGAGCTCCAGCGCAAGAAGGTCCGCTACAAGGACAGCATCCAGCGCTACAAGGGCCTGGGTGAGATGGATGCCGACCAGCTCGCCGAAACGACCATGGACCCACGCCACCGCACCCTGCGTCGCATCAACATCAGCGATCTCGAAGCGGCGGAGAAGGCCTTCGACCTCCTGATGGGCAACGAAGTCGCCCCCCGTAAGGAGTTCATCACCAACTCCGCGTCCACTCTGGACCGTTCGCGCATCGACACCTGACCGGACCGCAGCTCCCTACGGGCGCCTCTCCACCCCTGGGTGGAGAGGCGCCCGTGGCATTTCCACCCGGCCCCCACCCTTGCTCCGATCCGGCCGCCGGCACCGCTCCGTAGCGTCGGAAACGTCGAATTCCCCGTCCCACGGAGGGCCTGAGTCCATGAGCGGCTTGCTCAACATCGTTGTGATCACCGCGGCGGTTGCCTGGGTGTTCGTCCGGCAGTTCTCGGCGCGGCGAGTCGCGTCGGAGGGCAAGAAGTGGTTGCTGATTCCGGTCGTCCTGACGGTCCTGGCGGTGCGGCAGCCCGGCCTCCTGGACCCCGGGCACCGCGAGGCGTCCGCCGTCCTGCTCGGCGTGGAGATCCTTATTGGGCTGGCCTGCGGTGTCGGCTGGGCATGGACGACGCGCATCTGGACGGACGCAGACGGTGCGGTCTGGAGCAAAGGAGGCTGGGCGGCGGCCGGTGTGTGGCTGTGCGGAATGGTGCTGCGGATCGGTCTCATGGGCACCGCGGCGGCCGTGGGGGTCCACCAGGGCGGCGGGGCCACCATGCTCTCCGTAGCAGCGATGCTGCTGACCCGTGCCGGCGTCACCACCTGGCGGGCCCAGGCCCTGCGGCAGACGTACCGTGTCCCTGTTGCGGGCTGACGCCCCCGCGCGCCCCGGAAAGGACCGTACGTGCCCCTGAACTACTGGACGAGGTGGCCCCTGCGGGAGTCGCTGTCCCGTGAGGGGGACAGCGGCGCCCGGGTGTGGATCGGTCGAGCGGTGCGTGTCGTGGTGCTCGCCGGCCTGGTGTGGATCACCCTGACGGGGCCGGGCTTCACCGGCTGGGGGCGGGTGGCGGCGTGTGCCGGCATGGCCGTCACCGTCCTGGTTTTCCGCGGCTTCTTCCGCATGACGCTGGCACGCCGTCTGTGGCCGTCCCTCGGGCTGCTCGCGCTACTGGTGGCGGCGGCCTTCGGCTTCGCGTTCGCCGGGGCGCGGGTGCCCGCGATCGTGCTGTGGTGTGTCTGTGCCGTCATCGCCTTGGAGCGGCTTCCGCTGAGCGCCGCGGTACCGTGCGCCGCCGCGGCCCTCGGCGCGTACGCAGTGGTGGGCCATGGCAACTGGATCGCGACCATCGCGACCACGGTGGGTCTGGCGCTGGCGGGCTATGTCGTACGACTTGATGCCGAGGCCCGCGGCAACGCCCAGCGGCTGCTGGCCCAGGAGCGGGCCGCCCGCAGGGCGGAGGCCGAATCGGCGGCGCTCACCGAGCGCGGGCGGATCGCACGCGAGATCCACGACGTCCTCGCCCACAGCCTCAGCGCCCAACTGGTGCACCTGGAGGCGGCGCGGCAGCTGATCCGCCGCAGCACCGACCTCGAGGCGGACCGTGATCAGCTCCTGGACAGGGTGGTCGCGTGCCGGGGGATGGCCCGTGAAGGGCTGGACGGCACCCGTGAGGCGCTTTCCGCGCTACGCGGGGAGGTGATCCCGGTCGAGGACTTTCTGCGCCGCCTGGTGGTCGCTGAGGGCATTCAGCTGGAAGTGGCGGGCGAGGGCCGTGCCTTGTCGGCGGAGGCGGGCCTCGCGGTCCGCAGGGTCGCCCAGGAGGCGCTGACGAACGTACGCAAGCACGCCCCGGGGGCACGGGTGAATGTGCGGCTGGAGTACGGGACGGACGGTGTAGGGCTGGAGGTGCGTGACTTCGGCGGCCGAGGCAAGCCCGGGGAACTCGGGGACAGCGGCTCCGGATACGGTCTGCTCGGGATGCGGGAGCGCGCCGAACTTCTCGGTGGAACGCTGGATTCCGGCCCTGACGAGGAGGGTTTCGTGGTGCGGCTGCGGGTGCCTGTATGACGGCACGCACGGTGACACGGGTGGTGGTCGCCGATGACCAGACGGTGGTGCGCGAGGGAATCGTGATGCTGCTGGGATTGCTGCCGGGCATCGAGGTCGTCGGTTCGGCCGCGGACGGCGCCGACGCCATCCGGCTCGTCGCCGAACTCCGCCCCGATGTCGTGCTGATGGATCTGCGCATGCCGCGCTGTGACGGTGTCGAGGCCACCCGGCGTATCCGTGCCGAGCATCCCGGCACTCAGGTCGTGGTGCTCACCACCTATGCGGACGACGACTCGCTCTTTCCCGCACTGCAGGCCGGCGCCCGTGGCTACCTGACCAAGGACGCGGACGGCGATGAGATCGTCCGCGCCATCGACGGTGTGCTTTCGGGCGAAGCCGGTCTGTCGCCCACGATCCAGCGCAGGCTGCTGGAGCGCGTGGCGGAGCCTGTACGGCCGCTTCCGCAACCGCCGGATGTGCCTCCGGACGGCCTGACCGCCCGCGAGGTGGAGGTGCTGCGGCTGGTCGCCGACGGTCAGTCCAATCCGGAGATCGCCCGGACGCTGCACGTCTCCACAGCGACGGTGAAGACACACATCAACAACCTCTTCGCCAAAGCTGGGCTGCGGGACCGGGCCCAAGCCATCCGCTACGCGTACCGCCACGGCCTGGCACAGCCGCCCGGACAGCCCATCACCTGATGGGGTGAAGGGTTCGGAATGAAGAGTCCCGGATCTTCCTTTCTGTCCAACCTTGGGTCGCACGGACAACAGCCCCGTGCACCAAGGAGAGTTCGGTGGACAAGCAGGACGGCCGCTCGGCCTTTGAATCAGGGGGCGTACGGCTTGACGACCCCTGGTACGACGCTCTCGCCTCCGGGTGGGGCGAGCTGGACGGCGCAGCGGAGGCAGCGGCCGAGTGGGGCGGCGGGCAGACACCCCGGGCGGTACCGGCACCCGAGGACGAGCGGTCCTCGCCGCATGACGAGATCTACCTTGCGGTGCAAAGAAGTGCGGCCTTCCAGGAGGTGCGCCGCCGCTACCGGCGGTTCGTTCTGCCCGGCACTGCGGTCTTTCTGGCCTGGTACCTCGCCTATGTGATCGCAGCGACCGCTGCGCCCGGCCTCATGTCCCATCGTGTCGCCGGCGCCCTGAATGTCGCGATGTTGGTCGGACTCGGTCAGTTTGCCACGACCTTCCTGCTGACCTGGGCGTACGCGCGCCATGCCCGGCTGCGCAGGGACAGTGCGGCGCTCGACATCCGCTGGGAAACCCAGGAGCTCACCGGAGGGAACGTACGGTGACCTACGACCACCAGGCCCTCGCCTGGGTCCTGTTCAGCGTGTTCATCGCCGTCACCCTGGCGATCACCACCTGGGTGAGCCGTCGCAGGCACGGCTCCGCCGAAGAGTTCTACGCGGGTGGGAGGCTTTTCTCACCGATGGAGAACGGTTTCGCCATCGCGGGGGACTATATGTCCGCCGCCTCCTTCCTCGGAATTTCCGGGCTGATCGCCCTTTTCGGTTACGACGGCCTGTTGTACTCGGTCGGCTTCCTCGTCGCCTGGCTCGTCGTCCTCTTCCTCGTTGCCGAACTCGTCCGCAACTGTGGCAGGTTCACCCTCGCCGATGTCGTCGCAGCCCGGATGCGGGAACGCCCCGTCCGTATGGCGGCCGGGGCGGCCTCCGTCACCGTGTCGGTGCTCTACCTGGTGGCGCAGATGGTCGGGGCCGGCAGTCTGGTCGCCCTGCTCCTGGGGGGCACGGGTCAGCAGGCCCGTACCTGGATGGTGATCGGGGTCGGTGCCTTGATGGTGGTGTACGTCGCTTTCGGCGGGATGCGCGCCACGACCTGGATCCAGATCGTCAAGGCCGTGCTCCTCATGGGGGGCGCCATTGCTCTGACCGTCCTGGTACTGCTCCGGTTTCACGGCGACTTCAACGTCCTGCTGAACACCGCCGCCGAACGCAGCGGCCACGGGCGCGACTTCCTCGCACCGGGCCTCAAATACGGTGAGGACTGGATCTCTCGGCTGGACTTCATCAGCCTCGGCATCGCGCTCGTCCTGGGCACAGCCGGGCTGCCGCACATCCTCTCCCGCTTCTACACCGTCCCCACGGCGCGTTCCGCCCGTCGATCCGTCGTCTGGTCCATCGGGCTGATCGGTGGCTTCTACTTGATGACCATCGTGCTTGGGTTTGGTGCTGCGGCGGTACTCGGCAGCGACGCTGTCCGGACGTCCAATACGGCAGGCAACACCGCCGTCCCGCTGCTGGCCCTCGATCTGGGAGGCGGCGCGGGGTCGACCGGCGGCACGGTTCTCTTCGCCGTGGTGGCGGCAGTCGCGTTCGCGACCATCCTGGCCGTGGTCGCCGGCATCACACTCGCCTCGTCGGCTTCCGTCGCGCACGACCTGTATGCCTCGCTACGGCGCCCGCGCGGCACGGCGCAGGATGCCCAGCGAGCCGAGGTGACCGTGGCGCGCATCGCAGCGGTGGCCGTCGGCGCGGTCGCGATCGGCCTTGCCCTGCTGGCCCAGGACCTCAACGTTGCCTTCCTGGTGGGTCTGGCCTTCGCCGTTGCCGCATCGGCCAATCTGCCGGTCCTGCTGTACACGCTCTTCTGGCGCCGCTTCACGACCCGGGGCGCGGTCTGGTCCGTATACGGCGGTCTGCTCCCGTCGATCACCCTGGTCGCTCTCTCACCGGTGGTCTCCGGCAGCCGGGAGTCACTCTTCCCGGGGATGGACTTTGCCTTCTTCCCGCTCGACAACCCCGGTGTCGTATCGATTCCGTTGGGCTTCCTGATGGGGTGGCTGGGAACGGTGCTCTCCCCGGAGGCCGCCGACGAGGCACGGCACGCAGAGACGGAGGTACGGGCGCTGACAGGGGCGGGGGCGGCTTAGGCCTGTCCGACACAGCCCGATACCTCAGGGTCGGGCTGTGCCTTGGCCCTGGGACGGACGGACGGGCGTCGCAGTCGTGTGTCGCGTGGCTGCCGCGCCCTACCCGTGTACACCGGCTTCCCGGTGCCTCTCGGCCCACCGTGGCGTTCATTTTCCTGGCTAGACCCACTCGTAGCGGTGTTCCGGGCGGCCGGTCTCGCCGTACTTGAGTGTGAGGCGCACCCGCCCGGTGCGTTCCAGGAGTTTGAGGTAGCGCTGTGCGGTCTGCCGGCTCAGCCCCGCCTGGAGGGCGACGTCCTGCGCCGACAGCGGGGCACCCGCGGAGCGCAGCACCGTGCGCACGCGGTCGGCGGTGGCGGTGGAGTGTCCCTTCGGCAGCTCGGCGGGACCCGCGTTGGCGGCTCCCAACGCCCCGAAGATCCGATCCACTTCGGACTGTTCGGCCTGCCCGCCACCGGCAAAGGTGCGATGCAGCGCCGCGTATCCCAACAATTTGGAGCGCAGGCCTGCGAAGGTGAAAGGCTTGACGAGGTACTGCAGCGCACCGTGGCGCATCGCGGCCTGTACCGTCGCGATGTCGCGCGCTGCCGTCACCATGATCACATCGGTGACCAGGCCGCGCCGTCGCAGGTCGGTGACCAGTTGGAGTCCTGTTCTGTCGGGGAGGTAGTGGTCCAGAAGGATCAGATCGACGGAGTGGGCCTCAAGGGCGGCAAGGGCCTCAGCGGCCGTGTGCGCGAGGCAACTGACACGGAAGCCCTCGATCTTCGCGACATAGGCAGCGTTGATCTTCGCGACCTGCACATCGTCGTCGACGACCAGTACGTCGATCATCTGGCGGCCTCCGTGGAGCCGTCGGGGAGACGAGCGCCTCCTTCGGACCGTCCGGTGGTGTGAGTGTCCGTGACTGCTTCCTGGAGGGTTGCTATACGCGCCTCGGGAAGCTCTTCGGTCAGTGCGTCGGGGACCGTCACGGTGAACACCGCACCGCCACCGGGGCGTTCGCCCACCTCGACATTGCCTCCGTAGCGCTCGGCGAGACGTCGTACGAGCGCGAGGCCGATGCCGCGCTGCCCGTGGGCCGGCGGTTCCTTCGTCGTCCAGCCCTCGGTAAAGATCTCCCCGCGGCGCTCTTCGGGCACGCCCGGTCCGTTGTCGCTGACGCGCACGATGGCGGTGCGGCCGTCGGCGCGGACCTCCGCTTCCAGTTGCGCGTCACGCTCACCCGACGTGGCGTCCAGTGCGTTGTCGACGAGGTTGCCCAGGACAGTGACCAGGCTGTGCGGGTCGACCAGGCGGTCGGGCAGGTGTGTACGGGGGGAGAGGCGCAGGGAGGCGCCGCGCTCGGTGGCGACCGTGGCTTTGCCGACCAGCAGGGCAGCCAGCAGCGGATCGTGGATGCGTTCGGTGACCTGCTCGGCGGTCGCGTGATGCACACCCACGGCCTGCGTCACGAACTCCACTGCCTCCTCCTGCAGCCCGAGTTCGAGCAGGCCGAGGAGGGTGTGCAGCCGGTTGGCGTGCTCGTGGTCCTGGGCGCGGAGGGCATCGATGAGGCCGCGGGTTCCGTCCAGTTCACGTCCCAGCCTCTCCAGCTCGGTACGGTCGCGCAGGGTGACCACGGCACCGCCGTCATCGGTCGGCATGCGGTTCGCCACCAGGACCCGGTGCCCGCTGACAGTCAGGAGGTCTGCTCCCGAAACACGGCCTGCCAGGACGTCCGTCGTACGACCGGGCGGCAGGACCGCGTCCAAGGGGCGGCCGGTGTCCTCGGCACGGAGATCCAGGAGACGCTGCGCCTCGTCGTTCAGCAGGCGGATGCGGCCGTTCTTGTCGAGGGCGAGGAACCCTTCCCGGATGCCGTGCAGCATAGCCTCCCGCTCGACCAGCAACGCGGAGATGTCGGAGAACGCCAGGTCGTGGGTGCGGCGCTGCAGTCGGCGGGCGACGAGGTAGGCGGCGAGCGCACCCACGGCGAGCGCTCCGCCCGCGTAAGCGAGCAACTGGGGGACGGTGGAGAGCAGCCGTTCCTGCACGCTCTCGTACGCGATGCCGACGGAGACGGCGCCGATGACCTTGCCGTTTTCGTCACGAAGCGGGACCTTGCCCCGCGCGGACCGGCCCAGGGTGCCCTCGTCGATCTGCATCACTTCCTGGCCGGAGAGCGCGATGCTCGGATCGGTAGAGACGTGGCGGCCGATCTCATCGGGGTCGGGATGTGACCAGCGCACCCCCTGCTTGTCCATGATCACCACGTACTCGGCGCCGGTGGCCGCGCGAATCCGCTCCGCCTCGTGCTGTACGGGGCCGTCGCGCGTCGGGCGGGAGGATTCCAGGGCATCGTCAAGGCGAGGCTCGGCCGCGGTGGTCTGTGCGATGGCGAGGGCGCGTCGCATCGCCTGGTCGTCGAGCTGAGCACTGAGCGGGGCAAGGAAGAGGCCAGTCGCCAGGGCTGTGACACCGGCTGCGATGGCCAGCTGCACCATCAGCACCTGGGAGAAAACCCGCCGAGGCCATCCCAGCCGCGGACTCGTCCTGCGCGTTGCGTGCTCGGAAGGGCCCTGGTCGGCCAGGGCCCGATTGTCTGGATCCCCCGGCCGGTGCGGTAGACCGCCAGTCGTGTGCGCGTTGCTGAGTGGCTCGTTGCTGCGGGCGCCGGAGGCCTTCTCGGTGGAAAACGGCGCGTGACCCGAGGGCTCCGCGGCGCTCGGGCGGCGGACCGACGCTTCCTTATCGCCCATACGAACGAACAGTAAGCGTGGAGACGGGGCAGTCGGTAATTCCTGACGGAGCGAATTCGGAGGGTGTCCGAGCGGCGACTCGCGAGGTGCTCCGCCCATCTCGAGCCGCTGAACGTGACGCGCGCTGCCGGGCTGGCTGACGGCGACGACGATGCTGCGACTCACGGCCGCTCCGTCAGCTCGTCGCGCTCGGCCCCTGGCTCAGATCTGTGGCAGAGACTGATTCCAGCGATGTAGACGCAGGTCAGACGCGTTTCAACGAGGCGGGAGGGAGAGGC
This sequence comes from Streptomyces lydicus, assembly GCF_004125265.1. GTDB lineage: Bacteria > Actinomycetota > Actinomycetes > Streptomycetales > Streptomycetaceae > Streptomyces > Streptomyces lydicus_C. The sequence continues at coordinate 2,269,658 of NZ_RDTE01000003.1, read as the reverse complement.
AGGAGCGGTTATCCACAGGGCTTTCGGTTGCGGATTGCGTGCGCCTAACCTCGCACGGTGAGCAAGGGTGGGCCTTGCGCCGAGGCGCGGGCCGACCAGTCAGTGCGTGATGCGCGATGTGCGTGCGGAAGGGAGCGGCCATGCCGCCGACGGGGGAGGGCAGCCACAGGCCGTGGCGCAAGCAGTGGAGGCGGGAGGGACGTCCGTTCGGTCGGTGGGGCGCGGGCGGAGGGGCCCGGCATGGCTGGTCGGTGCGTCTGGTCTGCCGTCTCACCTGGTCCTGGAGCAGCCGTCCGCGGCCGGGCGTCGTTCGCCCCTCCGACGGGGCCGCATGTGGTCGAAGTGACCGTCGGCTTCGGAACGGGCGGCGGATCGGTCCCTATGAGGGTGCGTGCCTGACTCCTGAGGCGGGAACGCGGGGTGCGAGAGCGAGAGGTGGTGAAGTGCCCGGACAGCGTCTCGGGGAGTCCGCCAAGTCACCTGCAAGCAGCCTGGACCGTCCTTTGGGGCATGCTGCTCGCCTCACTGATCGAGACAACCGCCATACGCGCCGGTGGACCGAGCGGCGCACCACAGCTGGCGGGCGCCGCAGCACCATCGGCCCGCTGTTCAACGATGATCCGCCAGACGCGGCCGTCGGAGTGCGCCACGGTGACCGCCCAGGTAGCGGAGGCTCCGGCAAGGGTCGCGCTGCTGGGCGTCAGGCTGTCGGCCGACCTCGGTTCGGGCCACACCGTGTCGGTCCGTACGACGTCGAGTGCGTCCGCCAGGTCCTCCCCGAGCAACGCACGGACCGCAAGGTCGGCGGCCTGACCCGGCCGGTCCCAGGCGGAGCGGCCACGGGCGTGGTCGATCGTGATCCGTCCGTCGCGCGCCGTCTCCACGGCCTCCTTGACCAGGGGGGCCGAGGCGCGTCCGTAGGCGTAGCCGTAGGGGAGGACGAAAAGGGTGGGGGAGAAGCGGTGGCCTCCGATGTGGGTGACCTCCCAGGCCTCGGTTCCGCCGGCGGCGAGCTCGGCGGCCAGCGGGCGGCCGAGCAGGGCACAGCAACGGTCCCGCTTTCCGTTGGTGCACACCAGGACCAGCGGCTCACCGATGTACGGCTCCCAGAGGCCGTTGTGCTCTCCCGCTCCCAGGGCCGCGAAGTCCAGCCCGAGGGCCGCGCGGGCGTCGGTCACGGTGGTCGTGCGGATCCAGGATCGCCCCGGCGCGGTGTGCGCGAGGAACAGCCGTCGCCGGGAGGCGCCGTGGCGGTCGGCATGGCGCCCCGGCCGACGGATCAGGGCGACGCGTACACCCGTTCCCTCTGCCGCGGTCTCCAAGGCCCGGCCGACGTCAGGGTCGAGGTGGCTGTCCGTCAGTGCATGGGTGCCCCAGGGGCCCGGCTGCTCGATGAGCAGCCAGGTCCGGGCAGGGGCCGCGGTCCCGGCGAGAGATTCGGCCGATTCACGAGAAGCGGTGGCACAGGTACTCACATAGGTGAGCCTAACCTCATCTGCCCCGCGTCGGGTTCCGGGTGGGTGTGCAACGGGACGATGGGCAACCGCACGTTCCGCGATGATGGCAGGTGCCCCTTCGTGTGAGGTCCGGCGATGCCAGGGTTCCGGCATCGGCGGGCTGGTGCTGCTGGAGTCCTGGCATCGCTTGGGTGGCGTACCCAGCAGCAGCCTCCTGTCACGGCAGCGGCTGTGGTGGGCGGGGGCCGTGGTAGTGGCCACTTGGACGCATGCGGAGGGGCGGTTCGGCGTATTCCTCCAGGGCGTGGGCGATCCAGCCGGCGGTGCGGGCGATGGCGTAGATGGTCTCGCCTGCCTCCGCCGGCATGCTTGTCGAGACGGTCAGTACGGCCAGCGCGAGATCGACATTGGCATGTAGCTCCGTGTGCCGGGCCGTGGTGGTGACCACCTGCCGGGCGGCCTGTAGTGCGGGGCGGGCCCGCGGTACGTCCTCCAGGAATCGGAACAGGGTCCGGGCCCGTGGGTCCTCCCCCGGGTAGAGGCTATGACCGAGGCCCGGTACCCGGCGGCCGGTCCGCAAGTGGTCGGCGACCACGGTGGCTGCGCTGCCCCGGTCCTGCGCCTCCACCAGCATCCGGTGGGCGAGTCCGCTTGCCGCACCGTGCAGCACGCCGTCCAGTGCTCCGAAGCCCGCCGAGACGATCGCGTACGGATGGGCGCGGGCGGAGGCGGCGACGCGTACCGCGAACGTCGAGGCGGCGAGGTCGTGGTCGATGAGCAGGAGCAGCGCGGCGTCCAGGGCGCGAAGTGCCGCGGCGTCGGCGGGTTCCGCGGTCAGCCGTGACCAGAGGCGCATAGCAAGGGGACCGGAAGCGCTTTGCTTGGCGTTGTGCGACGGGAGGGCGTCCACAAGCGTCGGGATGAGGTTGCGGGCGGTGCCGACGACGGTCTCCTCGGACAGGTCGAATCGGAGCGGGTCGGCGGCCGCGGCGGCGATCGCGGCGACCCGTAGCCGGTCCACCGGTCCGCTGTGGGCCGGCAGTGCCTGTACGGCACGGTGGGCGGCCGACAGTGCGTCCGGGGGTGCCGTGAAACGGATGCCGGGGCGCAGCTCGCCGGTCCACAGCCACTCGGCTACTTCCTCGTAGCTGTAGCGGCCGGCGAGTTCCGATGAGTCGACGCCGCGGAAGTAGCAGTGGTCTCGGTCGATCAGTGTGATGCCCGTTCTGACCGCCAACTCGCTGCCGGAGGCGGAAGGTTCACGGCGGCTCGCACGTCGGGCGAGCGCATCGACCTCCTTCGCGTCGAACGTGCTGCCGCGGGTGCCCGGCTCGCGGCGGCTTGTCAGCTGGCCGCGGCTGACGTAGGCGTACACCGTCTCCGGCTTTACGCCCAGCCGGTCGGCTGCCTCTCGGGTACTCAGTCGCTGCCCGCCCGTGTCCTGTGCCGTGTCTCCATCCGCCATGGGCTCACCGTATCCAGACTCATGCACATTGATTGAATCAATATTGACAAGAATTGAGTCAAGCATAGACAGTCGGATCAATATTTGCCTGAGGAAGAGCAGGGAGATCAGCAATGCCGAGCGCTGAGGCGAACACACCGATCGACGCGCCCCGTGGGCTTGCGGGCGTCATCGTCACCGAGACCCGAGTGGGCGACGTCCGTGGCGCCGAGGGCTTTTACCACTACCGCCAGTACTCCGCAGTCGAGCTGGCGATGGCCCGCACCTTCGAGGACGTCTGGTACCTGATGTTCCACGGGGAGCTGCCCGATGCGGTGCAGCTCGCTGCCTTCAGCGCCGAGACCGCAGCCTTGCGCCCACTGCCCGCGGCGGTACGTGATGCGCTGCCCTCGCTCGCTCGTGCCGGTGTGCTCTCCGGCCCTGTCGCCGGGCTGCGCACCGCTCTGTCCCTGCTCGGCGCGACGGCCGGCTTCCGGCCGCTGTACGACATCGATACCGACCGCCGACGTGCCGACGCGCTCGCCGCGTGTGCCGCCGTACCGACCCTGGTCACCGCGCTCCACCGGCTCGGCCGGGGCCTGCAGCCCGTCGAGCCCCGCTCGGATCTGAGCTACGCCGCCAACTACCTCTACATGCTCACCGGCGACGAGCCGGAGCCCGACCGGGTCCGGGCGATCGAGGCGTATCTGATTTCCACCATCGACCATGGCTTCAACGCATCGACCTTCACCGGACGCGTCATTGCCTCCACCGGTGCCGATCTCGTGGCCTGCCTGGTCGGCGCCGTCGGCGCGCTCTCCGGACCGCTGCACGGCGGTGCGCCCAGTCGAGCCCTGGACATGCTCGATGCCATCGGCACACCCGACCGCATCGATCCCTGGATCCGCGACCGCGTCCTGAGTGGGGACCGGATCATGGGGTTCGGCCACCCCGTGTACCGCACAGAGGATCCGCGCTCCAGGATGCTCCGAGGTATCGCCGAGCAGATCGGTGGGCCGCTGGTGGACTTCGCCGTCCAGGTGGAGGCGAGGGCCGAAGAGCTGCTGGCCGAGCTCAAACCCGGACGTGAGCTGCACATCAACGTGGAGCTCTACGCGGGGGTCGTCATGGAGCTGTGCGGGCTGCCGCGCGAGATGTTCACGCCCACCTTCTGTGCGGCCCGCGTGGTGGGCTGGAGCGCCAACATTCTGGAGCAGGCCGAGGACTCGAAGATCATTCGCCCCGCGGCCCGGTATATCGGCCCGCCTCCGCCGCAGCCGCTGCCCGTCGTCGCACCCTCCTAGCCACCGGGGAGCGTCGCAGAGGGCGCGGGGCGGGCCGGGCTCGCGGCGCGGGCATTCCGTTACGATCGGCAGCTCGTCCGCCGCCGGTCCGCGCGGCCCGCCACCCGCACCATGGAGGCGCCCCCTTGGCCACGCAACAGATCCCGGTCGTCGTGCTCGCAGGCTTCCTCGGGTCAGGCAAGACCACGTTGCTCAACCACCTTCTCGGCAACGGCGACGGCACCCGTATCGGTGCGATCGTCAATGACTTCGGCAGCATCGAGATCGATGCCATGACCGTCGCCGGGCAGGTGGACTCGATGGTCTCGCTCGGCAACGGCTGTCTGTGCTGTGCGGTCGACACCAGCGAACTGGACACCTACCTGGAGCGGCTCGCACGCCCCGCCGCCCGGATCGATGTGATCGTCATCGAGGCCAGCGGGCTGGCCGAGCCGCAGGAACTCATCCGGATGATCCTCGCCAGTGACAACGACCGGATTGTCTACGGCGGGCTGATCGAGGTCGTCGACGCCGCGGAGTTCGAGGGCACCAGGACCCGGCATCCGGAACTGGACCGGCATGTGGGCATCGCCGACATCGTGGTGCTCAACAAAGCCGATCGCATCGGCGACGCGGCACGGCAGCATCTCATGGACTCGCTCGCGGACCTTGCTCCCGGCCGGCCCGTGATCTGCACGGCCTACGGGCAGGTCGATCCCGAGCTGTTCTTCGACCGTGGGCCGGGTGAGGACCACAACGCGGCCGTGCGCCAGCTGTCCTTCGAGGACCTCCTGCGCGAGGCCGCGGCGAGCAAGGACTCCGTGCACGGCCCGGACGACGGGTGCGACCACCCCGGCCACACCCATCACGCAGGTCACCTCCATGCCGCCTACCAGAGCGTGGAGTTCACCTCCGCCGAGCCGATGCACCCGCGCCGCCTCATGGACTTCCTCGACAGCCGCCCCGCCGGCCTCTACCGCATCAAGGGCTTCGTCCACTTCGACGTACCGGAGAACCGCCAGAAGTTCACGGTGCACGCCGTCGGTGACTTCCTGCGCTTCTATCCCACGCCGTGGCCGAAGGGCGAGGAGCGGTGCACCCAGCTCGTCATGATCGGCAGCGGCATCGACGCACCGGCCCTGCGCAAGGAACTGGACAACTGCCGCGAGAGTGCACCGCCGGAGGCCGACCAGAACAGCATGTGGGGCGTGCTGCGGTACGTGGCCGCACGCGAGGACTCCCAAGACGGCTGACGCCGTCGGGCCGGCCCTCCACCGGCCCGACGGCGTCAGCCGCATCCGTCACGCGCCTGCTTACACCGGCCCCGCCAGCGCCGCCACCGGCTTCGTCAGCGGCACACCCGAGCCGTCCCGCCGCGGATCCACCTCCGGCATCTCGACCGGCGTGCCCTTGGCGTCCGCGCCACGCACCGGAGCCGGTCCCACCCACGCCTGGACGAGAAGGTCCTCGCCCTTCAGGAACCGCTGGCACCGCACCCCGCCGGTCGCCCGCCCCTTGCGCGGATACTGGTCGAACGGGGTGAGCTTGGCCGTCGCCACCGAGTCGTCCAGCGTGCCGTGCGAGCCGGCGACCGTGAACACCATGGCCTCGGAGGCCGGATCGACCGCGGCGAACGCGATCACCTTCGCGCCCTCCCCCAGCTTGACGCCCGCCATGCCCCCCGCGGGCCGGCCCTGCGGCCGCACCTGCGACGCCTGATAGCGCAGCAACTGCGCCTCGTTGGTGACGAAGACCAGATCCTCTTCACCGGTGCGCAGCTCGGCAGCGCCCACGATGCGGTCACCGTCCTTGAGGGTGATGACCTCCAACTCTTCCTTGTTGGCGGGGTAGTCGGGCACCACCCGCTTGACGACACCCTGCTCCGTGCCGAGCGCCAGGCCCGGCGACGACTCGTCGAGCGTCGTGAGACAGATCAGCTCCTCGCCGTCCTCCAGCGTCAGGAACTCCGAGAGCTGCGCGCCCCCCGAGAGACTGGGCGCCGCCGCGGTCTCCGGCAGGTGTGGCAGATCGATCACCGAAATCCGCAGCAGCCGGCCCAGGGACGTCACCGCGCCCACCTCGCCGCGGGTCGTCGCCGGCACCGCCGAGACGATCACATCGTGCTTGACGCGCTTGGCGTCGGCATCGAAGGCCATGTCTCCGGCGACCGTACGCGCCAGCAGCCCCGTCGAGGACAGCAGCACCCGGCACGGGTCGTCGGAGACCTCCAGCGGCACCGCGCCGACCGAGGTGCCCGCCGACTCCAGCAGGACCGTACGCCGGTCCGTGCCGTACTTCTTCGCGACCGCGGCCAGCTCGCCGGACACCAGCTTGCGCAGCTCGGCGTCCGACTCCAGGATCCGCGTCAGCTTCTCGATCTCGTCCTGCAGCCGGTCACGCTCCGACTCCAGCTCGATACGGTCGAACTTGGTCAGCCGACGCAGCGGGGTGTCGAGGATGTACTGCGTCTGGATGTCGCTCAGCGAGAACCGCTCGATCAGCCGCTCCTTGGCCTGTGCGCTGTTCTCGCTGGAGCGGATGAGCCGGATCACCTCGTCGATGTCCACCAGAGCCGTCAGCAGGCCCTCGACGAGGTGGAGACGGTCGCGCCGCTTGGTCCGCCGGAACTCGCTGCGCCGCCGCACCACGTTGAAGCGGTGGTCGACGTAGACCTCCAGCAGCTCCTTGAGGCCCAGCGTCAGCGGCTGGCCGTCCACCAGCGCGACGTTGTTGATGCCGAAGGATTCTTCCATCGGCGTGAGCTTGTACAGCTGCTCCAATACGGCCTCGGGGTTGAAGCCGTTCTTGACCTCGATCACCAGCCGCAGGCCGTGCTCACGGTCGGTGAGGTCCTTGACGTCCGCGATGCCCTGGAGCTTCTTCGAACCGACCAGGTCCTTGATCTTGGAGATGACCTTCTCGGGACCGACCGTGAAGGGGAGTTCGGTGACGACCAGGCCCTTGCGGCGGGCGGTGACGTTCTCCACCGTGACCGTTGCGCGGATCTTGAACGTGCCGCGGCCCTTCTCGTACGCGTCCCGTACGCCGCCGAGGCCCACGATCCGGCCGCCCGTCGGCAGGTCCGGACCCGGCACGAAGCGCATCAGGGTGTCGAGATCGGCGTTCGGATGCTTGATCAGATGGCGGGCCGCGGCGATGACCTCGCCCAGGTTGTGCGGCGGCATGTTCGTCGCCATACCGACGGCAATGCCGGACGCCCCGTTGACCAGGAGGTTCGGATACGCGGCAGGGAGGGCGACCGGTTCCTGCTCCTGGCCGTCGTAGTTCGGCGCGAAGTCGACGGTGTCCTCTTCGATGGACTCCGTCATCAGGGATGTCGCGGACGCCATCCGGCACTCGGTGTACCGCATCGCGGCGGGCGGGTCGTCATTGCCCAGCGAACCGAAGTTGCCGTGGCCGTCGACGAGCGGCAGCCGCATCGAGAACGGCTGCGCCATGCGCACCAGGGCGTCGTAGATCGACGCGTCACCGTGCGGATGGAGCTTACCCATCACCTCGCCGACGACGCGGGCGCACTTGACGTATCCGCGATCGGGCCGGAGCCCCATCTCGTTCATCTGGTACAGGATGCGGCGGTGCACGGGCTTGAGACCGTCGCGGGCGTCCGGCAGGGCGCGCGAGTAGATGACCGAATACGCGTACTCGAGGAAGGAACCCTGCATCTCGTCGACGACGTCGATGTCGAGGATCCTCTCCTCGAAGTCGTCCGGCGGCGGGGTCTTCGTGCTGCGGCGGGCCATCGCGGCTGCGGCTCCTTTAGCTGCGTCTACTGCCGATGCCGGGGAGACGGCATCGGAACAACGGTCAACCAGTCGGGTCAACCAGCTGAGGGATCGACCCGCGAGTATGTCTGAGTCTGACGCGGACCATTGTGGACCGCCCCACTGACAACGCCGACCGCGACTCCCCCTTCAGCTCCTGCGGGCTCGCGCACGGCGCAGGTTCCGGGCCGGCCGCCCGGTGACTTCGCCAGATGCCGACGCGCTTGCATACAGTGACAGAACTTCCTCGCAAGCGGATCGAAGGGACGTACATGCCCATGGGTCACACGGCCACAGAACAAGCCGGCTCCGGCGGACTGACAGCGACCGAGCACCGGCTGGCCAACGGCCTGCGCGTGGTGCTCTCCGAAGACCACCTGACCCCGGTCGCAGCGGTCTGCCTGTGGTACGACGTCGGTTCCCGCCACGAGGTCAAGGGCCGCACGGGCCTGGCTCACCTCTTCGAGCACCTGATGTTCCAGGGGTCCGCGCAGGTGAAGGGCAACGGTCACTTCGAGCTGGTGCAGGGCGCCGGCGGTTCGCTCAACGGCACCACGAGCTTCGAGCGCACCAACTACTTCGAGACCATGCCCGCCCACGAGCTGGAGCTCGCGCTCTGGCTGGAGGCGGACCGGATGGGCTCGCTGCTGACCGCGCTCGACGACGAGTCCATGGAGAACCAGCGCGACGTCGTCAAGAACGAGCGCCGCCAGCGCTACGACAACGTCCCCTACGGCACGGCCTTCGAGAAGCTGACGGCCATGGCGTACCCCGAGGGTCACCCGTACCACCACACGCCCATCGGGTCGATGGCCGACCTGGACGCCGCCTCCCTGGAGGACGCACGGGCGTTCTTCCGCACCTACTACGCGCCCAACAACGCCGTCCTGTCGATCGTGGGCGACATCGATCCCGAGCAGACGCTGGCCTGGGTCGAGAAGTACTTCGGCTCGATCCCCGGGCACGACGGCAAGCAGCCCCCGCGGGACGGCACGCTGCCCGACGTCATCGGCGGCGAGCTGCGGGAGGTCGTCGAGGAGGACGTGCCCGCACGTGCCCTGATGTCGGCCTACCGTCTGCCGCACGACGGCACCCGTGAGGCGGACGCCGCCGACCTCGCGCTGACCGTCCTGGGCGGCGGCGAGTCCTCTCGCCTGTACAACCGGCTGGTGCGCCGTGACCGCAGTGCTGTGGCGGCCGGCTTCGGCCTGCTGCGGCTGGCCGGCGCGCCCTCGCTGGGCTGGCTGGACGTGAAGACGTCCGGCGGCGTGGAGGTCCCCGGCATCGAGCGCGCGGTCGACGAGGAGCTGGCCCGCTTCGCCGCCGAAGGCCCGACCCCGGAGGAGATGGAGCGGGCACAGGCCCAGCTGGAGCGCGAATGGCTGGACCGGCTGGCCACGGTCAGCGGCCGCGCCGACGAACTGTGCCGCTTCGCCGTCCTGTTCGGGGACCCGCAGTTGGCGCTGACCGCCGTACAGCGCGTTCTGGACATCACTCCCGAGGAGGTGCAGGCGGTCGCCAAGGCCCGGCTGCGCCCCGACAACCGCGCGGTGCTCGTCTACGAGCCCACCGAGCCGACCGACGCCGCCGACACCGAGGAAGGGGAGGCGGACCAGTGAGCGACGCCACCACCCACGCCGATTCCCCCGTGAGCAGCATGGACTTTCACCCGCAGCCCCAGGGCGGCGCGCCCAGGCCGTGGGCCTTCCCGGCCCCCGACCGCAGCCAACTGCCCAACGGGCTCACCCTCCTGACCAGCCACCGCCCCGGCCAGCAGGTCGTCGCGGTCGAGATCAACCTCGTCGCTCCGCTGGAGGCCGAACCCGAGGGCCTGGACGGCGTCGCCACGATCATGGCGCGTGCCCTGTCGGAGGGCACCGACAAGCACGACGCGGAGGAGTTCGCCGCCGAGCTGGAGCGCTGCGGCGCCACCCTGGACGCGCACGCCGACCACCCCGGCGTACGGGTGTCCCTCGAGGTGCCGGCGTCCCGGCTGCCGCGTGCGCTCGGCCTGCTCGCCGACGCGCTGCGCGCTCCCGCCTTCCCGGAGAGCGAGGTCGAGCGGCTGGTGCGCAACCGTCTCGACGAGATCCCGCACGAGCTCGCCAACCCGGCCCGGCGCGCGGCGATGGCGCTGTCCAAGGAGCTGTTCCCGGCCACGTCCCGTATGTCACGGCCGCGCCAGGGCACGGAGGAGACCGTCGGGCGCGTCGATGCCGCGGCCGTCCGCGCCTTCTACGACGCCCATGTACGGCCCGCCACGGCCACTGCCGTCATCGTCGGTGACTTCACCGGGGTCGACCTGGACGCCGCGCTCGCCGAGACGCTCGGCGCGTGGCGCGGCTCGTCGGCCGAGCCGCTGAAGGCCTCGCCGATCGTCGCCGACGACACCGGCCGCGTGGTGATCGTGGACCGCCCCGGCGCCGTCCAGACGCAGCTGCTCATCGGGCGTATCGGCGCCGACCGGCACGACCGGGTGTGGCCCGCGCAGGTCCTCGGCACGTACTGCCTGGGCGGCACCCTCACCTCCCGTCTGGACCGTGTCCTGCGCGAGGAGAAGGGCTACACCTACGGGGTGCGTGCCTTCGGCCAGGTGCTTCGCTCCACCGCTCCCACGTCCCCCGAGGGGGCCACGGGCGCCTCGCTGCTCGCCATCAGCGGCTCGGTGGACACCGCTTCCACCGTCCCGGCGCTCGACGACCTGTGGAATGTGCTGCGCACCCTTGCGGCAGAGGGGCTGACGGACGACGAGCGGGATGTCGCCGTACAGAACCTCGTCGGGGTCGCGCCGCTGAAGTACGAGACCGCGGCAGCCGTCGCCGGCACCCTTGCCGACCAGGTGGAGCAGCACCTGCCGGATGACTTCCAGGCGCAGCTGTACGTCCGCCTCGCGGAGACCGGCACGGTGGAGGCAACCGCGGCGGCCGTCAACGCCTTCCCCGTGGACCGGCTGGTGACGGTCCTGGTGGGCGATGCGGCGCAGATCGCCGAACCCATCAAGGCGCTGGGCATCGGTGAGGTGACGGTCGTCGGCGGCTAGCGTCACCGTGTGACGGAAGGTCACATATCGACAAAGCAACTCCCGTGGCGGTGGTCTGCCACGGGAGTTGCCGTATGTCCGGTTTATTGCGGCCGGTGCCTCGGTTCTTGTGGCATCCCGCACAAAAAAGCGGATCTGTTTGCCGATTGAAAGTTGCCCCGTTTAGCGTCGGTCCGGCTGTTCGTCACAAGTCCGCCACAACCGTGGCACCGGACAGTCATCGCCGAATCCCCGTACGGCGCGAGCCAGGGGAGCCGGGGACCCAGAGTCCCTTGGGGTGAATCGGACTCCCCTCCGGAGGAGCCCGTAGGAGACCTTCCTGCTCCGAACCCGTCAGCTAACCCGGTAGGCGAGAAGGAGGGAAAGGACAAGCCAGTACATGGCGTTCATCCGTGCCACCGGGAAGCACCGTCGTACGAGCCGCCCCGTTCGGACGACCCGCAACGTCGCCGGCATAGCCACCCTCGCGGCCGGCGGCGTGGTCGCCTCCGTGGCCTCGCCGGCGCTGGCGGCCACGGACGAGGCCCGCACCCACGACACCGGCCTGCAGCATGCCGTCGTACTCGGTGACGAGCTCGCCAACCACGTCGCGGCCCAGGCCGACGAGCAGCAGGCCGAAGCGGAGGCCGCGGCGGCGAAGGCGAAGGCCGAGGCCGTGGCCAAGAAGCAGGCCGAGGAGGCCAAGCGGCGCGTCGAGGCCGCCCGCAAGGTCAAGGAGCGCGCCGCCCGCGAAGCGGAGCGCAAGCGCCTCAACACCTTCGTCGCCCCCGTTGCCGACTCCTACGTGTCCACCTCGTACAAGGCCTCCAGCGGCCTGTGGTCCTCGGGCAGCCACACCGGCATCGACTTCCACGCCGCCTCCGGCACCTCCGTCCACGCCGTCGGTACGGGCACCGTCGTCGAGGCCGGCTGGGGCGGTTCGTACGGCAACAACATCGTGATCAAGATGAGCGACGGTACCTACACCCAGTACGGTCACCTGTCGTCGCTCGGCGTCTCGGTCGGCCAGCACGTCACCCCGGGCCAGCAGATCGGCCTCTCCGGCGCCACCGGCAACGCCACCGGCCCGCACCTGCACTTCGAGGCCCGTACCGGCGCCGACTACGGCTCGGACATCGACCCGGTCGCGTACCTGCACTCGCACGGCGTCAACGTCTGACCTTCCGCCTCGCCCGCCCGCGCCCTTCGCAGGGGCCGCGCCGCGCCGAGCGTCCTCCTGAAGCCCCGGCTCCACGGCCGGGGCTTCGGCGTATCCGGCCCCGCGGCCGGTGTGCTGGGGATACGCCTTGCCCTTCCGCCAACTTCCGGCCAAAAACTTTCCATGAATAATCGGAGCCCGCCGAAAAGCCGTTCCGGTCGAATAGAGTCACGGAAAAGGCGCCGAGCGGCGGCGTTTCCAGGGGATTTCGGCGGAGGCACGGAAGATGCGAGGCCATATTTCCGCTCATGCGGTGTGCACGGCGATTCGCGATGACATCGTCTCCGGTGCGCTGGCGCCGGGGAGCCGGCTGATCGAAGAGATCCTTGCGGCCCGGTACGGCGTCTCCAGGGTGCCGGTCCGTGAAGCGCTGCGGACCCTGCAGTCCGAAGGGTTCGTCACCACTCGCCACCACGCGGGCGCCTGTGTCGCCGAGCCCACCGAGCAGGAGGCCGCCGACCTCCTCGACGTCCGCGCGCTGTTGGAGCCGCTGGGTGCCGCCCGCGCGGCCGCCCGCCGCAGTCCGGCCCACCTCAAGGTGCTCCGTGGCCTGGTACGGCTCGGCCGCGAGCGGACCCGTCACGGCAGCCCGGCGGATCTGCGCCAACTGGACGGCTGGTTCCACGAGACGCTGGCCCAGGCGGCCGGCAGCACCAGTCTGACGGCGTTGCTGACCCAGCTGCGGCGCAAGATCGAGTGGATGTATGCCGTGGAACTGCCCGCCCGTACGGGGGAGTCGTGGGACGAACACGGCGCGGTGCTGGACGCGGTGGCCCGGGGGGACGCTGAACGGGCCCGTGCCCTGATGGCGGCTCATGTCGAACGCTCGCTCCCGGTGTACCGGCTCCGGCGCCCCGCCAACACGGAGGTGAGGGATCCGAAACCGCCCGTCAACACGGCACGTGCCCGCCCTTAACAGTCGCCCCGTATACAAAGAAGTGCGGAAGGGGGCTGGGGAGCGGGCGAGATTGAAGTTTCATCCCCATCTGCATTCAGCGTGTAAATGTGCCGCTGCATGTGCCGCCATATATGCTGCGATGGAATGCGCGCTGTGCTCAAATACGCGCTGCGCGTTATGAGTGCTGCCGCGGATGCGCCGTCGGAGTAATTGAATAACGCACGCTTTTTCTTGTGTCCCCGATATCGAGGTGTCGTCTCCGATGTCCCGGGCACGGCCAGCGGGTTCCGGTGGGGAGGCTCAGGGGGAGACTCCGGTACGGGGGAGATTCCGGTACGGCCAAGGCCCCGGCGCAGCGAAACGGCCCCGTCGCGGCAACCGGTCACCGGTTGCCGCGACGGGGCCGTCGCAGTAGGAGTCCCGGGGGACTCAGACGGTCTCGGGGAGCTCCTCGAGCCCCTCGGCGACGAGCTTGGCCAGACGGTCGAGCGCCTCCTCGGCGCCCTCGGCGTCGGAGGCCAGCACGATCTCCTCACCGCCCTGGGCGCCCAGGCCCAGGACCGCGAGCATGGAGGCCGCGTTGACGGGGTTGCCATCAGCCTTGGCGATCGTCATGGGGACGCCGGAGGCGGTGGCCGCACGGACGAAGATCGACGCGGGGCGGGCGTGCAGGCCCTCGGCCCAACCGACATTGACGCGGCGCTCTGCCATGGTGTTGCCCTTCAAAGTCGTGACTGTTGTCTAGACCAGTCTCTCACGCTGCCGGGAGTGCTGGGCAGCCCTTTACCCTGGCCTTTTGCGGCCGTTGGGCTCCCCAAGGAACAGCCGGTAGGCCGACCGGGGATACGTCCGTACGGCCTCCTCAGCCTGCCCCGCATCCCGAGCGTACGCGCGCCGAGCCGGTTGTCGGTGGCCGGTCGTACGCTGTCCGCATGCACAAGCCGCAGGACCACGCGTACCCGACCCACTGGGAAGCCGACGTGGTGCTGCGCGACGGCAGTACCGCGCGGATCCGCCCCATCACCCCCGACGACGCCGAGCGGCTGGTCTCCTTCTACGAGCAGGTCTCGGACGAGTCGAAGTACTACCGCTTCTTCGCGCCCTATCCGCGCCTGTCCGACCGCGATGTGCACCGTTTCACCCACCACGACTACATCGACCGGGTAGGGCTCGCCGCCACCGTCGGCGGCGAGTTCATCGCCACCGTCCGCTACGACCGGATCAACGACCAGGGGCTGCCCGCCAAGAGCCCCGAGGACGACCAGGCCGAGGTCGCCTTCCTCGTCCAGGACGCCCACCAGGGCCGCGGTGTCGCCTCCGCCCTCCTGGAACACATCGCGGCCGTCGCCCGCGAGCGGGGCATCCGCCGGTTCGCCGCCGAGGTGCTCCCCGCGAACTCCAAGATGATCAAGGTCTTCACGGACGCCGGCTACACCCACAAGCGCACCTTCGAAGACGGTGTGGTCCGCCTGGAGTTCGATCTGGAGCCGACCGAGCAGTCCATGGCCGTGATGCGCGGCCGCGAGCAGCGCGCCGAGGCCCGCTCCGTACAGCGGCTGCTCGCCCCGGGCTCGGTCGCCGTCATCGGGGCCGGCCGCGCCCCCGGAGGTGTCGGGCGCACCGCGCTGCGCAGCCTCCTGGAATCCGGCTTCACGGGCCGGGTGCACGCCGTCAACCACGCCTTCCCCGAGGACATGCGGCGGCTGCAGCCCGAAGAGGTGCCGGCCGTCCGCTCCCTGCGGGAGATCCCCGACCCGGTGGATCTCGCCGTCATCGCCGTGCCCGCGGACAGCGTCCCCGACGTGGTCCGCGACTGCGGCGAACACGGCGTCCAGGGCGTGCTGATCCTGTCCTCCGGTTACGCCGAGGCGGGCCCGGACGGCCGGGAGCGGCAGCGCGCCCTGCTCCACCAGGCCCGCTCGTACGGGATGCGGCTCATCGGGCCCAATGCCTTCGGCCTCATCAACACCGCCCCCGACGTCAGGCTGAACGCCTCCCTCGCCCCCCATATGCCCGGCTCCGGCCACATCGGCCTGTTCACCCAGTCCGGTGCGATCGGTATCGCTCTGCTCAGCGGACTGCATGCGCGCGGCCCCGGTGACGGCGGGATCGCCGGCATCTCCGCCTTCGTCTCGGCCGGCAACCGCGCCGATGTCTCCGGCAACGACCTGCTCCAGTACTGGTACGACGACCCGGACACCGATGTCGTGATCCTCTACCTGGAGTCCATCGGCAACCCGCGCAAATTCGCCCGGCTCGCCCGTCGCACCGCCGCCGTGAAACCGGTCGTGGTCGCCAAGGGGGCCCGGCACAACGGCACGGCTCCGCCCGGCCACGCCGTGCCCACGGTCCGCGTCCCCGACAGCACCGTCGCCGCCCTGATGCGCCAGGCCGGCGTGATCCGCGTCGACACGGTCACGGAGCTGATCGACGCCGGTCTGCTGCTGGCCTCCCAGCCGCTTCCGGCCGGCCCGCGCATCGCCATCCTCGGCAACTCCGAGTCGTTGGCGCTGCTCGCCTACGATGCCTGCCTGACCGAAGGGCTGCGCCCGCAGAGCCCCCGTGTACTGCCCTCCGCCGCGACACCGGACGACTTCCGGGCCGCCCTCGCCGAGGCCCTGTCCAGCGACGGCTGCGATGCCGTGGTCGTCACGGCCATCCCCTGGGTGGGGGAGGGGGCCGCCGTCTCGCCCGCCGACAGCGAAGGCGCCGCACTCGCCGCCGCGCTGCGGACCGCGGCCGAGGCGCATCCTCAGAAGCCGGTAACGGTCGTCCACCTCGCCATGGACGATCTGGCCGAGACACTCGCGGCACCGGCACCGGCACCGGCACCGGCACCCGCGCAGTCGCCCGCGCCCGCTGCGCCCGCCCGGGGCGAGCCGGTCCGCCCCGAGGGTCCGGCCCCCGCGTCCGCCCGGTCCGCCGAACCCCTGCGGCCCCCACGGCCCCCGCACCCCCCGGCGAACCGCTCACGCCCCCCGATCCCCCCGGGCCCACCGCCCACCCTCGCCGCACGCCGGCCGGAGCCGGCCCATGGCGCCGCCGCCGGCCCGTCGCGGCCCCGCCCGGCGCCCCTCCGTATCCCCGCCTACCCCGCCGCCGAGCGCGCCGTGCGCTCCCTCGCCGAGGCCGTGCGCTACGCCGCATGGCGCCGGGAGGCCGCCGAGCCGGGCCGGGTGCCCGCATACGACGACATCCAGGAGGCGGCGGCCGGCGCCGACATCGAGCGCCTGCTCGACCGGCTCACCCCGGACGCCCCCACGGGCCGCTCCGTCCGGGTACCGCCCCAGGACGCCGAGGCCCTGCTCGCCCGTTACGGCATCCGCACCCAGCCCGTCCTACCGGCCCCCGACCCGGACACCGCCGTCCGCGCCGCCGCCCGCCTCGGCTATCCGGTGGCCCTGAAAACCACCGCACCCCATCTGCGTCACCGCGCGGACCTCGGCGGAGTACGTCTCGATATCGCCGGTGAGTCCGAACTCCGCCGCACCTATGCCGAATTGACCAATTTCCTCGGCTCTCCGGAGGAGCTGCGCCCGGTCGTCCAGTCGATGGTGCCGCGCGGCGTCGACACGGTCATCCGTGCCGCCATCGACCCGGCCGCCGGCGCGGTGCTCTCCTTCGGCCTGGCCGGGGCGCCCTCCCAGCTGCTCGGCGATACCGCCCACCGCCTCATCCCCGCCACCGACCGCGAGGTCACCGAACAGATCCGCTCGATCCGCGCCGCCCCGCTGCTGTTCGGCTGGCGCGGCTCCCAGCCCGTGGACACCACGGCCCTGGCCGAGGTGCTGCTGCGCGTCTCCCGGCTCGTCGACGACCACCCCGAGGTCGTCGGCGTCGACCTCGAACCGGTCGTCGTCGCCGCACACGGCCTCTCCGTACTGGGGGCGACCGTGCGCCTGGCCAGGGCCCCCGCCACCACTGACCTCGGCCCCCGCCGGCTGCCCGTCTACTGAGGCTCTCGCGGCCCGGTACGCCCCGTAAGATGGACCCCATGGCTAAGACCGGTACGACGACCCAGGGGCTGCGCGCGGCGATCGAGCGCAGCGGCTATTACCCGACGCTCGTGGCCGAGGCGGTGCAGGCCGCGGTCGGCGGCGAGCCCGTGACGTCGTACCTCGTCCACCAGGAGACGACCTTCGACGCCAACGAGGTCCGCCGCCATGTCACGGTCCTGGTCCTGACCGGCACCCGCTTCATCGTCAGTCACACCGACGAGCAGGCCGCCGACGCCACCTCCCCGTCGCCGTACGCCACCACCTCCACGGAATCCGTCAAGCTGAGCCGGATCTCCTCCGTGGTACTCAGCCGGGTGGTCGCCAACCCCGAGTCGTACACCCCGGGCCGGCTGCCCCGCGAGGTCGTGCTCACCATCGGCTGGGGCGCGGTCGCCCGCCTCGACCTGGAGCCCGCCGCCTGCGGCGACCCCAACTGCGAGGCGGACCACGGCTACACGGGCTCCTCCACCGCCGACGACCTCTCGCTGCGGGTCAGCGAGGCCGGTGACGGACCGGACTCGGTGCGCGAGACGCTCACCTTCGCCCAGGCGCTCTCCGAGGCCACCGCGGCCACCCCCTCGCCCCGCTGATGGTCCACATCGCCCCCGCCTGGCCGGAACCCGAACCGCTCGACCCGCTCGGCGCCCCGGTGCCGCAGTACGGCACCGGCTCGCTCGCCGACCTGCTGCCCACCATCGCGACGGGGCTCGGCATGACCGGCCTCGCCACCTCGATGGAGCTGGCGCCCGCCGACCGCGCCTGTGTCTTCCTGATCGACGGCCTCGGCTGGGAACTGCTGCGGGCCCATCCGGAGGAGGCGCCGTTCCTCACCTCCCTCCTGGGCACGTCGTTCAACGGCAGCGGCCGCCCGCTCACCGCGGGCTTCCCGTCCACCACCGCCACCTCGCTCGCCTCGGTCGGCACCGGCCTGCCGCCGGGCGCCCACGGCCTGCCCGGCTACACCTGCGAGGACCCGGCCACCGGCGCCCTGATGAACCAGCTGCGCTGGTACCCGTGGACGGAACCGCATGTCTGGCAGCCGTATCCGACGGTCTTCCAGCGCGCGGACGCCGCCGGTGTCCACACCTGCCAGGTCTCCGCGCCGAGCTTCCAGCACACCCCGCTCACCCAGGTCGCGCTGAGCGGCGGCACCTTCCACGGCCGGCTGTCCGGCGAGGAGCGGATGGACCTCGCTGCCGAGCAGCTTGCCGCCGGTGACCGTTCGCTGGTCTACACGTACTACTCAGAGGTGGACGGCAAGGGGCACCGCTACGGCGTCGACTCCGACGCCTGGCGCGGCCAGCTGATGTACGTCGACCGGCTCGCCCAGCGGCTGGCGGAGCAACTGCCGCCGCGCAGTGCGCTGTACATCACCGCCGACCACGGCATGATCGACATCCCCTTCGACCCCGAGTCCCGGATCGACTTCGACGAGGACTGGGAACTGCGCGCCGGCGTACGCCTGTTGGGGGGCGAGGGCCGGGCCCGCCATGTGTACGCCCACCCGGGCGCGGCCGCCGATGTGCTCGCCGTGTGGCGCGAGGTGGTGGGTGAGCAGATGTGGGTGGCGAGCCGCGAAGAGGCCATCGCCGCGGGGTGGTTCGGACCGTCCGTCGACGACCGGGTGCGTGCCCGGATCGGAGATGTCGTCGCGGCCGCACACGCCGATATGGTGATCATCGCGACCGAACGGGAGCCCCGTGAATCGGAGATGGTCGGGATGCACGGTTCGATGACCCCGGTGGAGCAGCTGGTGCCGCTCCTGGAAGTCCGCACCTGACCCGCGCGGCCCGCCGCCCGCACGCCCCCCACCCTTCCGTACGACCCCGAAAGGCCCGCAACACTCCATGCCCGAGCTGGTGTTCTTCTCCGGAACGATGGACTGCGGAAAGTCGACACTTGCGCTGCAGATCGAGCACAACCGCTCCTCCCGCGGTCTGCAAGGCATGATCTACAGCCGCAACGACCGGGCCGGCCACGGCAAGCTCTCCTCCCGACTCGGTCTGGTGACCGAGGCCGTCGAGGCGGCGCACGGCATGGACTTCTACACGCATGTCGTCGACCGTCTCTCCGCCGGCGGCCGGGTCGACTACGTCATCGCCGACGAGGCACAGTTCCTCGTCCCCGAACAGATCGACCAGCTCGCCCGCATCGTCGACGACCTCGAACTGGACGTCTTCGCCTTCGGCATCACCACCGACTTCCGCAGCAAGCTGTTCCCCGGCTCCCAGCGGCTGGTCGAACTGGCCGACCGCATAGAGGTGCTGCAGGTCGAGGCGCTGTGCTGGTGCGGCGCCCGCGCCACGCACAACGCCCGTACGGTCGACGGCCGGATGGTCGTCGAGGGCGCTCAGGTCGTGGTCGGCGATGTCGTCGGCGACGTGGACGGCCCGCACACCGAGGTCGGCTACGAGGTGCTGTGCCGGCGTCACCACCGTCGCCGCCAGACCTCGGCGGCCGCCCGGGCGGCCGCGCTCTCCCCGGACGTCCTGCCGGTCGACAGCGCGAAGTAGGCCCGGCCGCGGGGCGGATCCGGGTGTGACTGTCCCTCAGTTCCGCTGGGCGATCGTGAAGACGGCGCCCTCGCTGTCGCAGACCGTCGCCAGCCTTCCGCGGGCACAGTCCCGGGCGGGCTGGAGCACCTGGCCGCCCAGTTCGGTGACCCGGCGGGCCGCCGCGTCCGTGTCGGAGACGGCGAAGTGCGTCATCCAGTGGGAACCCCGGTCGCGCGGCAGGGCGTTGCCCACGCCGTGGATACCGGCCACCGGGTGCTCTTTGAGATGCAGCGTCAGGTAGTCGAAGTTCGCCGAGATCACCGGCTCCGCCTCGTAGCCGAAGACATGCTCGTAGAAGGTCAGGACGGAGCTCGTGTCCCGGGTGACCAGCTCGTTCCATGCCGGGGTGCCCAGTTCACCGGTGATCGAGGTACCCGCCACCGACCTGCCCTGCCAGATGCCGAAGATCGCGCCCTGCGGGTCGGAGGCGATCGCCATCCGCCCCGCGTCGTCGTCCGCATCCAGCGGCCCGACGCCCACCGTCCCGCCGCAGGAACGGATCTGTTCGGCGGTCACGTCCGCGTCATCGCTCGCCAGATAGGTGGTCCAGGCGACCGGGAGATGGCGGTCGGGCGCCAGTTCGCCGAGCCCGGCGACTTCCCGGCCGTGGAGGAAGGCCCGGGCGTAGGGACCGAAATGCTGCGGTCCCGGGCGGAACTCCCAGCCGAACAGCGCGCCGTAGAATTCCTGCGTCGCGGACAGGCTGTGGGCCAGGAGGCTCACCCAGCAGGGCGCGCCGGGCATCCGCCGGGTCGCTGCCTCGGTCGTCATTGTCACTCTCTCCTCGGAGCGTCGGGTGCTGACCCTCTGCGCCACGGGCGCGGGTCCCGAGCAGATGCTCGCACCCGGTGACCTGGTGAGCGCCCCGGCCGCGCCGTCCATGGCCGGTTCGCGAGGGAGAATGCCCGCTTTGACGTTTCCGATCCGCCTCTGCGGCGTTACGGAAGGACGTAACTGCGTCATACGGAGGGTGGGTGCCTACCTTCTGTACGTAGCCGTCGCTACGCAAGGATGAGTCCCATGAATGCCATCATCACCGCTACCGAACTCGCGAGCGAGCTGGACCGGCCCACCGCTCCGGTCCTCCTGGACGTCCGCTACCAGATGGGCGGCCCGCCCGGTCGCCCCGAGTACGAGGCCGGTCATGTGCCCGGCGCGGTCTACGTCGACCTCGAGAGCGAGCTGGCCTCGCCGCCCGGTCCGGGTGGCCGGCACCCGCTGCCCGATCTCGATGTCTTCACCGAGGCCATGCGGGCCGCCGGCGTCCGCGCGGACCGTCCGGTGGTCGTCTACGACGGTGGCCAGGGCTGGGCGGCCGCCCGCGCCTGGTGGCTGCTGCGCTGGACCGGCCACCCCGACGTACGCGTCCTGGACGGCGGCCTCGTTGCCTGGGAGGCGGCCGGCGGCGCCCTGAGTGTCGATCAATCGACTCCGCGGGAAGGTGATTTCACCCCGGTGCCCGGCGGCCTGGCGCTGCTGCGGGCGGATGACGCGGCCGCCGTGGCCCGCCGCGGGGTCCTGCTGGACGCGCGGGCCGCCGAGCGCTACCGCGGTGAGGTCGAGCCCATCGACAAGGTCGCCGGGCACATCCCGGGCGCCGTGTCCGCCCCCACGACCGAGAACGTCGTCGAGGGCGGCACCGTCTTCCGCGACGCGTCGGAACTGGCCGAGCGTTTCGCGGCGCTGGGCGCCACGCCGAAGGCGGAGGTCGGTGTGTACTGCGGCTCCGGGGTCTCCGCCGCGCATCAGGTACTGGCCCTCGCGGTCGCGGGTGTCCCCGCCGCCCTGTACGTCGGCTCCTGGAGCGAGTGGTCGGCCGACCCGGCCCGCCCCGTCGCCACCGGCCCGCAGCCCGGCTGAGCTGCCACAGGGACCCGTAACGGGGCGTCGCACCACGGCGTCCGCCCGCTCCCTGAGTTCCAGGGGCGGGCGGACGGCGCGATACACGTCGGGAAAGGCCTCAAGGGCCCTTCCGCTACTCCGGCTTCTTGCGGCGGGTGCCGAAGACGATCTCGTCCCAGCTGGGCACCGCGGCGCGGCGGCCGGGGCGTACACCGTCCGCCTCGGCCTGCCGGTCCGTCGTCCCGGTCAGCCGGTCGCGATGGCCGGCCACCGCGCGTGGCATCAGTACATCGGCGTACGCGGAACCCGCGCCCGCACTGGCCGCCGGGGCGGGCGGCTCCTCGACCTCGGCCTCGGACTCCTCGTCGCTCTGCGCCGACTTCACGGTCTCCGGGACGACCATGTCGCCGCGGAAGCTCGGCACCGCCTCCAACAGGCTGGTCAGCGAATCGCGCTCGCCGACGGCCTCCTCCGCGACCCGCGGCTCGCCGTCCTCGTCACCGGAGGATGCCGTGCGTTCGCCGCGCTCGGGCGTCTGCCGGTCCAACGCGCGGTCCAGCGGCCGGTCGCGCGGCAGCCGCGCGATCCGCGGCACGAACGGGAAACTGGGCTCGGGCGTGTCGTCGCTCTCGCCGATCAGCGCCCGCGCCTCGTCGTCCACGGCCTGGACGAGACGCCGCGGCGGGTCGTACGTCCAGCTCGCCGAGTGCGGTTCGGTGGCGACGCGGTAGACCAGCAGCACCTCCCAGGTGCCGTCGTCCCGGCGCCAGGAGTCCCACTGCACGCTCTCCTTGTCGGCGCCGCGCAGCAGCAGCCGCTCGGCCACCGCCTCGCCGAGCTGCGGACCGGTGTTCTCGCCGGGGCGCCGTACCGGAGTCTTGCGGGCCCGCTCGGCCATGAAGGCGCGCTCGGCGAGCACCGGGCCCTCGAAGCGGCGCACCCGGTCGACGGGGATGCCCGCGAGCTGGGCGACCTCTTCGGCGGAGGCACCGGCTCTTATACGGGCCTGGATGTCCCGCGGACGCAGGTGGCTCTCGACCTCGATCTCGATCTGGCCGAGCCGTGCACGGTCGTTGCGGACGGCGGCGCGCAGCCGTTCGTCGATCGGAAGCGTGTACTCGGTGCTGTCCGCAGCTTTGAGCACCAGCCGTGTGCCGTCGTTGGAGACGGCCACGACACGCAGTTCGGGCATGGGGACCTCCCGGGTGGTGCCTGCCGACGTCACTCGCGTCGCTGCTTCCGCTAGTCGAGTGTGGCCTGCCCGGGTGCAGCCTGCCACAACATTGCCGAGTTGCCCGGCGTGTCGGGGCTTGGCCCTGAAACGCCGTTATGACACGGTTACCTGTTCGCCACGCTCAGTGACCATGCCGCTTGTCCTGTCGCCGTTCACCCGTACCGAGCGGCGGCGCCCCGGTGTGAGTGCCGCCTTCATGGCCCCCTCCCATGGGTTCCGGGCAGCCGGACGGGAACCGGGGCCAGGGTTCGCCACAGTACTCCATTCGGACCACTGAGGTGGACCGCCGCGCCGCTGAACTTCTGGGCGGACAACGGAGTTGGGTCGTCTTGTCGATCTCTCTACCTGGCGTGTCGGTGGCGAGTTTCACAGATTCCCCAAAATCGGAACTTTTGGCTCCGCCGAATGGTCACTTCTCCATGCAGGATGGATCGAAGGGGCTATCAAAGGTTGGAGATGGACGAAGAAACCGAAAGCGACACGAAGAAGAAGGAGAGGCGGATAGACCTGAGCCTTGCTCAGGTGGCCGGCAGCGCGCTCGCCGCGGCGGTCGCGGCGTACCTCGCGGGCCGGCTCGGCGTCTACGGAACCATCATCGGCGCCGGCGTGGTCAGTGTCGTGGCCACTACGGGCGGCTCGGTGTTCCAGCACCTGTTCCGGCGCACCGGTGAACAGCTCAAGGAGGCGACGGTCACCACCCGGCCGAAGCCGCGCCGCTCCTCCGCCGCCCGCACTCGATCCACCACACCGGACGTCCGGCAGGCCGGGCCCACGATGGTGCTGCCGACCTTCGACAAGGAGGGGACGGAGGACAAGGTCACCTCCGTCGCCGCCAGGACGTCCGCGCCCGGCACCGCCCGTACGCAGCTGATCCCGCGGGCCGAGCAGGTCCGCCTGCGCGACCCGGCAGGCGCCCACCCCGCCCCGCCGGCGGATGCCCCGACGCGGCTGCTGCGCGCCGCCGACCCCGAGGCGACCCGCGCCCTGCGCGCGGCGGACGGGAACGGCCCGGAGCGGTCCGCCGACCGGACACAACTGGTGCCGCGCCTCGACGAGCGGACCATGGCGCTGGGGCAGGCGGCCGCCCGCCCGGCCGGTGTTCCGGCCGCGCGGCACCCGGCCGGCCCGCCCGAGGAGCTGAGCACCGCGACGTACGGCACCCGGCTGCGCGGCTGGAAGCGGCCGACCCTCGGTGCGCTCGCGGTCTTCGCGCTCGCCATGGGCGTGGTCACCGGCACCGAGCTGATCACCGGGCAGACGCCGAGCGGGGCACAGGGCACGACGCTGAGCAACCTCACCCACACCGGGGGAGGGGGCCGCCAGCAGCACCGCTCCCCGCAGTCGCCCGGCTCCGGTCACTCTCCGGACGGCGGCGGCCGGCACGGCGGCGGAGACCGCCGGAGCCCGGATCCGGGCAACTCGGGCGACACCGGCAGCGATACCGGTACGGACAAGGGCGGCGGCACGCCGTCGCCGGACCCGAGCCCGTCCGACGGCGGCAAGACCTCGCCGGATCCCGGCACGTCCTCGTCGCCGGACCCGTCCCCGAGCGGCTCCGCCGGTGACGGACCCACCGGCTCCGGCGGCTCTCCGGCCGGTAGCGGAGACCAGGCGGATCCCCCGAACGGGCAGTCGTCCGGCGGGCCGGCCCCCGGTCCCGGCGCCTCCTGAGCCGGCTCCGGTCCGGCAGTTACCGTCCGGACGAGGCGGACCCGCAGCGGCCGCGGCCCGGCGCCCACCCCGGGCGCCGGGCCGCGGCCGTCGTCGGTCAGTCCCCCAGGACCCGCCGCAGATAGGCATTGGCGAAGCGGCGTTCCGGGTCCAGCCGGTCGCGCAGCGCGGTGAACTCCCCGAACCGCGGATAGGCGTCGGCAAGATAGGCGGCGTCGCGGGTGTGCAGCTTCCCCCAGTGCGGCCGCCCCTCGTGTGCCGTCATGATCCGTTCGGCGGCCGCGAAATACGCTCCGTACGGTGTCCCGCGGTACATGTGTACGGCGAGGTAGACGGTGTCCCGGCCCGAAGCGGTGGACAGCGGGATGTCGTCGGCGGGCGCGGTCCGCACCTCCACCGGGAAGCTCACCCTGAAGTCCGAGCGCTCCACCAGGGCCTTGAGTTCACCCAGTGCCGCCACCGCGGCCGCCCGGGGCAGCGCGTACTCCATCTCCACGAACCGCACCCGCCGCGGGGAGGTGAACACCTTGTACGGGATGTCGGTGTACGTACGGGCCGACAGGGCACGGCTGGAGATCTTGGCGATGCGCGGTATCGCGGCCGGGACCGCCCGTCCGACGGTGCAGGCGAGCTGGAAGACCCCGTTGGACAGCAGCTCGTCCTCGACCCAGCCGCTGACCCTCCCGGGCGGTGCCGCCGGACCCTGGCTGCGGTTGTTGCGCTTGGTGTTGCAGCTGCCGGTGTGCGGAAACCAGTAGAACTCGAAGTGTTCGTTCTCGGCGACCAGCTCGTCGAACCGGTCCGCCACCTCGTCGAAGGGCATCGGCTCCTCGCGGGCGGTCAGCAGGAACTCCGGTTCCACGGCGAAGGTCAGTTCGCTGATCACGCCCAGCGCGCCCAGGCCCAGCCGGGCCGCGGCGAAGACCTCGGGGTTCTCCCCGGCGGAGCAGGTCAGGACCGAGCCGTCGGCGGTGACCAGTTCCAGGGCGGTGGTCTGGGCGGCGATCGACGCCGAGTCGCGGCCGGTGCCATGGGTGCCGGTGGACGTCGCCCCGGAGACCGTCTGCTCCATGATGTCGCCCATGTTGGTCAGCGACAATCCGTGTGCGGCCAGCGTCTCGTTGAGGTGCTTGAGCGGGGTGCCGGCCGCCACCGTCACCGTGCCGGCCTCGCGGTCGACCGAGCGGACGCCGGTCAGCCGCTCGGGGCGGATCAGCAGCCCGTCGGTGGCCGCCGCGGGGGTGAAGGAGTGGCCGGTGCCGGCGGCCTTGACCGTCAGTCCGTCCGCCGCCGCGGTGCGGACCACGGCCGCCACCTCCTCGGTGCTCGCCGGGGCCGCGGTCCGGGCGGGGCGGGCGGTCACATTGCCCGCCCAGTTGCGCCACGGCCCGATGGTCGGACCACGCCCTCCCGAGCCGCCGGCGGCGTTGCTGACTGCCATGGTGACGTCCCCTCCCTCAGCGCGGGCAGGCCGTGTCCGGCCGCCGTTGTTGAGCGCATGATGCCAGGAGCCGACGCTCCGTCAGGGCGGGGTGACGGGAATCACAGCAGCGCGCAACGGGCCTGTACCGCCCCGGCTCCCGGATATGCCGTACCGCGGGTAACTCCCTGACGGGAGGGAGGGGTTCGCGCGGACCGGCGGGAGGGCGGGCGTGGCGGGGCTGTGCGGACGGGGGCGCGAGGCCCCTGCCGGGCCCCCTACGCGACGCTCTCCTCGCCCTGTCGCTCCGTGGCCGGATCGGTCCGGCCGGTCGGTCCGGTCGGGCCGGGCAGGCCTCCCGCCGCGGCCGGTCCTGCCGCTGCGGTCACGGACTGCGGGCGGAGCCTGCGGTAGCCCGCGAAGGCCACCAGCGCGGCGAGCAGGCCCGCCGCCCCCGGCACCAGATAGCCCCGGGCGGCCCCGGCGGCGTCCACCACCCAGCCGGCGGCCGACGACCCCAGTGCGACGCCCACCGCCAGGCCGGTGCTGGTCCAGCTCATGCCCTCGGTCAGCTTCGCCCGCGGCACATGCTCCTCGACCAGCGCCATCGTGGTCACCATCGTCGGGGCGACGGACAGCCCGGCGACGAACAGCGCGACGGCCAGCAGCGGCAGCGAGCCCACCAGTTGCAGCGGCACCATGCTCACGGCCATCACGCACACCCCCGCCACCCAGCGGCGGGACGGATGCCCCTTGAGGTGGAGCAGGCCGAAGACCGCGCCGGCCGCACACGAGCCGAGCGCATAGACGGCCAGGACCAGACTGGCCGCCGCCTTGTGCCCGGCCTCCTCGGCGAATGCCACGGTCACCACGTCGACCGCCCCGAAGATCGCGCCAGTGGCCGTGAACGTCACCACCAGCACCTGCAGCCCCCGTGAGCGCAGCGCGGACCCCTTGGTGTGCTGTTCGCGCGGATGCGGCACCGGCTCCGTCGCCCGCTGCGCCGTCAGCCAGAAGACACCGGCGGCCAGGAAGCCGGCGGCCAGCAGCGGCCCGGCCTCCGGGAACCACGCGGTGGACAGGCCGATGGACAGGATCGGCCCGACGATGAAGCACATCTCGTCGACGATCGACTCCCACGAGTACGCGGTGTGCAGCTCCCGCGGGGACCCCCGGTAGAGCTCGGCCCAGCGTGCCCGGATCATCGCCCCCACGCTCGGCACACACCCCGCACCGGCCGCGAAGACGAACAGCAGCCAGTCCGCCCAGCGCTGCTGCGCGCTCAGCAGCAGTCCGGCGACCGCGGTGACCGACACCAGGGTGGCCGGGCGCAGCACCGGGCGCTGGCCGTGCCGGTCCACCAGCCGGGAGATCTGCGGGCCGAGAACCGCGGCGGACAGTGCGATCGTCGCGGACAAGGCGCCGGCCAGGCCGTAGCGGCCGGTCAGCTGGGAGATCATCGTGACGATCCCGATGCCCAGCATCGACAACGGCATCCGGCCCAGCAGCCCGGCGGCGGAGAACGACTTGGTGCCGGGGCGGCCGAAGAGGGCGCGGTAGGGACTGGGCAACGGGGGTGCTCCGCCGGTGAGGACCGAAAGGTCGGTAAGGAATGACAAGGGCCGATACAGCTTACGGGCGGTATGCCGCCGGACGCCTCCGAATTTCCGCCATCGCCTGCCGAAGCGGCCGGTCCTCCCCGCGCCGGGACCTGCCCGCCGCACCCATGGGAAGGGTGGCAGGATCGATGGCATGCCCGAACAGTGCGACCCCCGCCCGTATGACGCCCTGCTGCTGCTGTCCTTCGGCGGTCCCGAAGGCCCCGACGACGTGGTGCCGTTCCTGGAGAACGTCACCCGCGGCCGCGGCATCCCCCGTGAGCGCCTGAAGGAGGTGGGGCAGCACTACTTCCTGTTCGGCGGCGTCAGCCCCATCAACGCCCAGAACCGGGAACTGCTGGACGCACTGCGCAAGGACTTCGCCGAGCACGGACTGGACCTGCCCGTCTACTGGGGCAACCGCAACTGGGCGCCCTACCTGACCGACACCCTGCGCACCATGGTCCAGGACGGCCACCGCCGTATCGCCGTCCTGGCGACCAGCGCCTACGCCTCGTACTCGGGCTGCCGGCAGTACCGCGAGAACCTCGCCGACGCCCTCGCCACCCTGCAGGCCGAGGGCCTGGAGCTGCCCCGGGTCGACAAGCTGCGGCACTACTTCAACCACCCCGGCTTCGTCCGGCCGATGGTCGACGGCGTACTGGCGTCCCTCGCGGCCCTGCCCCGGGAGGTGCAGGACGGTGCCCATCTCGCCTTCACCACGCACTCCATCCCCACTGCCGCGGCCGACACCTCCGGCACTCCCGCCGACCACACGCAGGACGGCGTGGGCGGCGCCTATGTCGCCCAGCACCTGGATGTGGCGCAACTGATCGCGGACGCCGTCCGGGCCAAGACCGGTGTGGACCACCCCTGGCGGCTCGTCTACCAGTCCCGCAGCGGCGCCCCGCACATCCCGTGGCTGGAGCCGGACATCTGCGATCACCTGGAGGAGCGGCACGCCGCCGGCGTCCCGGCCGTCGTGATGGCTCCCATCGGGTTCGTCTCCGACCACATGGAGGTCACGTACGACCTCGACACCGAAGCCACCGCCAAGGCCGCCGAGCTGGGACTCCCGGTCGCCAGGTCGGCGACCGTGGGCGCCGACCCGCGGTTCGCAGCGGCCGTCCGCGACCTCCTCCTGGAGCGCGCGGCCGCCGAACGGGGCGCCGCCCCGGAGCGCTGCGCCCTGGGCGCCCTCGGTGCCGGCCACGACCTGTGCCCCGTCGGCTGCTGCCCCGCGCGCACACCGCGCCCGGCCGCCGCCGGGGCCGACTGGCGCGGCCCGGCCGACCGGGCCCCCGCATAGGCCCCGACACTCACGCCCGCCCCCGATCCCCCCGATCACCGCTCGTCCGAGCAAGGAGCATCGTGCCCGACCCGCTGCACCCCGACGCCCCCCAGACCGCCCCGGCGCAGAGCGACGCGCTGTACGACGCACTCCTCGACCTGGCCCTGGAGGCCGCCCGCCGCGCGGGGGCGCTGCTGCGCGACGGCCGGCCCGCCGACCTCGGTGTGGCCGCCACCAAGTCCAGCCCCATCGACGTCGTCACCGAGATGGACCTCGCCTCCGAGAACCTGATCACCGGCTTCCTCGGGGAGCACCGCCCCGACGACGGCTTCCTGGGGGAGGAGGGTGCCAGCACCGAGGGCACCAGCGGCATCCGCTGGGTCATCGACCCCCTGGACGGCACCGTGAACTACCTCTACGGGCTGCCGGCCTGGTCGGTGTCCATCGCGGCCGAGAAGGACGGCGAGGCGGTCGTCGGGGTCGTCGCCGCCCCGATGCGCGGCGAGACCTACCAGGCCGTCGTCGGCCGTGGCGCGTTCAACAACGGCGAGCGCATCCGCCACCGGCCCGCCCCGCCGCTCTCCCAGGCGCTCGTCGGCACCGGGTTCGGCTACCTCGCCGAGCGCCGGGCCGGCCAGGCGGAGGTGGTGCGCACGCTGCTGCCGCAGGTCCGCGACATCCGGCGCGGCGGCTCGGCCGCGATCGACCTGTGTGATGTGGCCTGCGGCCGGCTCGACGCCTACTACGAGCGCGGTCTGAACCCCTGGGACATGGCGGCCGGCGCCCTGATCGCCCGCGAGGCCGGGGCGCTCACCGGGGGCCGCCCCGGGAAGCCGGTCTCCCAGGAGCTGACCGTCGCCGCCTCCCCGGCCCTCTTCGAGCGGCTGCAGCCGCTCCTGGACGAGCTCGGCGCCTGGCACGACTGACCGGACCCGCGTCCGGGCAACGGACCCGGTCCGGACACGACAGCGCCCCGGCACCATCCCCATGGATGCCGGGGCGCTCTCGTCGTAGGCCGGGCGGGGTCAGGCGTTGCTGACCGCTCCGTACCGCACGCCGTGCTCGGTCGCCAGTCGCTGCAGGTCCTCGAGTTCTGCCTGCTCGACCTCGGCGAGGAAGTCGTCGCCCGCAGCGCGGGCCCGGTCCAGATCGGCTTCGGTGTTCTCTATACGCTGCAAAATGCCTGCGGTGAACGCGTCCATTGCGCCCCCTCGTCGTGGGTCGGTGGGCACGGGGGTGTGCCGACGGGCGGTTCGATCACGGCGTGGTCCCTGCGATGGATCAGTTCAAGGCGGGTAGCCGAAAGAAACAGGGCGTGATCGCGGGTGTGCAGTCGTCCTCCCCACCCCTCACCTCAGGGAAACCTCAACCCGCCCGGGAATCCTGCCCGTCGGGTGCCGCCCCGGGGCCCTCCACCCCTCTGCACCCCCCTTACCGCCGGTTTATGGCTCTTCGGGGCAGGATGGAAGAGCTCTGAAGACATTGTTGTGCCTGCCCGAAAGGGCCCTGAGGAAGGACTAGCGACGTGCGTGTTCTCGTCGTCGAGGACGAGCAGCTGCTCGCCGATGCGGTGGCCACCGGACTACGCCGGGAGGCCATGGCGGTCGACGTGGTCTACGACGGCGCTGCCGCCCTGGAACGGATCGCGGTCAACGACTATGACGTCGTGGTGCTGGACCGTGACCTTCCGCTCGTCCACGGCGACGATGTCTGCCGCAAGATCGTCGAGCTGGGGATGCCCACCCGGGTCCTGATGCTCACCGCCTCCGGCGACGTCAGCGACCGCGTCGAGGGCCTGGAGATCGGCGCGGACGACTACCTTCCCAAGCCCTTCGCCTTCACCGAGCTGACCGCCCGGGTCCGTGCTCTCGGGCGCCGTACGACCGTCGCGCTGCCGCCCGTCCTGGAGCGGGCCGGCATCAAGCTCGACCCCAATCGCCGTGAGGTCTTCCGCGACGGCAAGGAGGTCCAGCTCGCCCCGAAGGAGTTCGCGGTGCTGGAAGTCCTGATGCGCAGCGAGGGCACGGTCGTCTCGGCCGAGCAGCTTCTGGAGAAGGCCTGGGACGAGAACACCGACCCGTTCACCAACGTCGTGCGGGTCACGGTCATGACGCTGCGCCGCAAGCTCGGCGAGCCCGCGGTGATCGTCACGGTCCCCGGCTCGGGATACCGGATCTGACCGGCGATGCCTTCCCTGCCCTCGTTCTCCAAGGCGGCCAACCCGCCGCCCCCCGTTCCGCCCAAGCCGACCTGGGACCCCAGGCCGGTTGATGTGCGCCCGTTCCCGTGGCTGCGTCCGACGATCCGGATACGGCTGACGCTGCTGTACGGCGGCATGTTCCTGATGGCCGGGATCGTGCTGCTGACGATCATCTACATGCTGGCCGCCGATGCGCTGCACGACGGCAGCGCGCTGCCGCTGAAGATCCTCGGCGGAAAGTTCCAGTCGACCAGTGACATCTGCGACCTGCCCACCGAGACGTCCGGGCAGCTGCTCCAGCAGGCCGTCGAACAGTGCCTGCAGCATCAGCGCGCAGTGGCCCTCAACAGCCTCCTCAACCGCTCCCTGCTGGCTTTGCTGGGTTTGACGGTGGTGGCGTTCGCTTTTGGTTATGCGATGGCGGGTCGGGTGTTGTCGCCGTTGGGGCGGATTACGCGGACTGCTCAGCGGGTGGCGGGTTCGGATCTGCATCGGCGGATCGAGCTGGGGGGTCCGGATGACGAGCTGAAGGAGCTCGCGGACACGTTTGACGAGATGTTGGACCGGTTGGACCGGGCGTTCGAGTCGCAGCGGCGGTTTGTGTCGAATGCTTCGCACGAGTTGCGGACGCCGTTGGCGATCAACCGGACGTTGCTGGAGGTGCAGCTGGCGGATCCGGGGGCGTCGGCGGAGCTGGTGCAGCTGGGGAAGACGCTGTTGGCGACCAATGAGCGCAGTGAGCAGTTGGTGGAGGGGTTGTTGCTGCTGGCGCGCAGTGAGAACAAGGTCGTGGACAAGAAGCCGGTGGATGTGTCGGAGGTGGCTTCGCAGGCGGTGGAGCAGACGCGTGAGGAGGCGCAGTCCAAGGGGGTGGAGTTGCGGGGGGTGCGTGAGCAGGTGTTTGTGCAGGGCAACGGGGTGCTGCTGGAGCGGATCGCGCTGAATCTGGTGCAGAACGCGGTGCGGTACAACGTGCCGGAGGAGGGGTGGGTGGAGGTGACGACCGAGCCGCAGCCGGGGTGTGCGGTGCTGGTGGTCTCCAATACGGGTCCGGTGGTGCCTGCCTATGAGGTGGAGAACCTTTTCGAGCCGTTCCGGCGGTTGCGTACGGAGCGGACCGGTAGTGACAAGGGGGTCGGGCTGGGGCTGTCCATCGTGCGTTCGGTGGTGCGGGCGCACGACGGGACGATCACGGCCCGGCCCCGTGAGGGCGGTGGCCTGACGATGCGGGTCGTCCTGCCGCTCTGACGCAGGCCACAGGGGGGGTGTACGCCCGCTGGAGCCGCTGCGCACCCCTCTGGGTAGTCGTCGGACATCTGTGCGTACGATCGCCCGTCTCGCGGCCGTACACCGCCTCGCCTGCCGGTTTGACGACAAGGGGGGTCGGCGTGGATCCTTCGCCGAGTTCGCTTTGCGCGGAATTGAGCCGGTCCGCCCACCGGTCTGCGTGTGTGTGATGCCTCACAGACGCGATTTTCCGGCCATTTACGCTCTGTGATCGAAAAGCCTGTCGGAATGCCCGGGGACGTCCGGGTTTCCGGGGGGTGAGATCACGGGAAGTAGAGGTGATGGGCTGCGCGAGGTGCGACATTCGGACCGTGTACGGTCCTGATCGCCATCCAAACCGATCACCTCTTCAGGGGTGCGGTTGGGTGTCGATTGAGTAACAGACCTTGATGTGAGGCAAAATCTCCGCCTCAGGTCGGGCACAAGTCCGGCCTCTCACGCGTTACGAGCGCTGAGACACCGCAGACACCCAGAGGGGGAGAGCGAAAATGGCTACGGATTACGACACCCCACGCAAGACCGACGACGACCTCAACGAGGACAGCATCGAAGAGCTGAAGTCGCGGCGGAACGACAAGTCCGCCTCGGCCGTCGACGTCGACGAGTTCGAACAGGCCGAGGGCCTGGAGCTGCCCGGCGCGGACCTGTCCAACGAAGAACTGGCCGTGCGCGTGCTGCCCAAGCAGCAGGACGAGTTCACGTGCATGAGCTGCTTCCTGGTCCACCACCGCAGCCAGCTCGCCGCGGAGGACAAGAACGGGCAGCCGATCTGCCGCGACTGCGCGGCCTGAGTCCGGTCTACGCCGTGGCAGGCGTGAACCCGTTCCGCAAGGGCTCCAAGGGCGTCGAAGGTTCGGCGGCCGGCGCACGATCACGCGAGGAAACCGCGCCCGTGCCCGCCGACCCGAGCGCCCTCCCCGCGGAGCGGTCGACCGGTGCACCGCACCGGGGGCACCTCCCGCTCGGGCGAAGCCGAGAGCGGGGGAGGGGCCGCACGGCCTCGTTCGCGGCCATGGTCGGCCGTGCCGCCGGAAGAAGCGGCGGCAGGGTGCGGGCCGGACTTGCCGTGATCGCCGACCGGATCATCGAGACCGCCCCGCGGATTCCGGTCCGTGACCTCGCCACCCTGCGCGCCCAGTTCCCCGGACTGACCCCCGAGGACCTGGCCGACAAGCTGGTCGCAGGCGCCTGCGCAGCCACCGGAGCCGTCGGAGCGGGCGTGGGCGCGGCAGCGATGCTGCCCGTACCGCCCGCCATGCCGGCCGAGCTGGCCGCCGAGGTCACCGGCGTGGCCTCGGTCGAGATCAAACTGATCGCCGAGCTGCACGAGGTCTACGGCCTGCGGCCCGCCGGGAATTTCCGGCAGCGCGGTATGGCCTATCTGACGTCCTGGACGGAGGAGCGGGGCGTCGACCTCAGCAAACCGGCCTCGCTGAACATCGCCCTCGGGGTGCAGATGAGGCGTGAGCTGCGCCAGCAGATCATGAAGCGCACGCTGCGCAATCTCCCCAACCTCGCCCCGTTCATGATCGGTGCCTCCGTCGGCGCGTTCATGAACCGCAGGGACACCAGAAAGCTTGCGGAAAAAATCCGTAAGGACCTGCGCACGAAGCGGGTCCCCTGGGAGGCCCTTCCCCCCTCCGCTCCGGACGCTCCCGCGGGCGGCGAACGGGCCGGGGAAACCCCGCCCTCACCGGGCGGCTGACCCCGCCCCCGCGCGCCGGTCAGCCCCGTCCGGCCGCCAGCGCCGCCACCAGACGCTCCGGCGTCCGCGTCGAGAGATAGGCGTACGGCGTCGGGTCCTGCGGATCGGTGATCTCCACCCGCACCGCGGTACGGATGTAGCCGCGCAGCAGCATGAACGCCCGGGCGTCGGCCTTGTGCGTACGCCACGCCAGCGCCTCGTCCGCGTCCAGCGCCCGCGCCTCGCCCAGTGCCGTCACCGGGATCTTCGCGTCGCCGGCGATCAGGGCGCCGCCCACCACCCGGATCCGCGCCGAGCCGTACGAGCTCACCGCCACCGCGGACAGGGCCGCCCCGCCGATCAGTCCGCCCAGCATCCACAGCGTCCCCAGAGGGAGCAGCATCAGGGCGCAGGCGACGCCGATCAGCGCGGCGATCACCCACCAGGACCGGGGTGCGGTGAGGCGTTCTTCGTACGGCTGCATGGCTCCAGCTTGGCACGGCGGCGCGGGCCCGTTACGCGCGCGGGTAGGGTCTGACCTCGTGAGTGGAACTGACGAACCCAGGGCGCGGCTGACGCCACCGGCGGACGCTGTCGCCCCGGTCCGGCATGCCGACGCGCCGGCACCCGGAGAACTCCTCGGCGCGCACTACGACCGGTGCTTCGGCTGCGGCACGGGCCAGCCGCACGGCCTGCATCTGGAGGCGCGGGCCGGCGACGGCGTGAGCGTGTCCGCCGAGTTCACCGTCAAGGAGGCCCACCAGGGGGCGCCGGGGCTGGCGCACGGCGGGGTGCTGGCCACCGCGCTGGACGAGACCCTGGGCTCGCTGAACTGGCTGCTGCGGGTGATCGCGGTGACCGGACGGCTGGAGACCGACTTCGTACGGCCGGTGCCGCTGGGCACGGTGCTGCACCTGGACGCGCGGGTCACCGCGGTGCACGGGCGCAAGATCTACTCGATGGCCGTGGGCCGCATAGGCGGTCCGGACGGTCCCGTCGCGGTGCGCGCCGAGGCCGTCTTCATCGAGGTGAAGGTCGACCACTTCATCGACAACGGCAGGACCGAGGAGATCCAGGCGGCGATGTCCGACCCGGACCAGGCCAAGCGAGCGCGTGCCTTCGAGGTGAACCCATGAGTCAGGGACGGAATCCGGTGGACGTACTGCTGCGGCGGCTGGATCCGGACGTGCCCGTTCCGGCGTACGGGCACCCCGGCGACGCGGGCGTGGATCTGGTGACCACCGAGGCCGCCGAGCTGGCGCCGGGGGAGCGCACCGTGCTGCCCACCGGGGTGTCGATCGCGCTGCCCGACGGGTACGCGGCGTTTGTGCACCCGCGGTCCGGACTGGCCGCGCGCTGCGGCCTGGCGCTGGTGAATGCCCCCGGGACGGTGGATGCCGGGTACCGTGGAGAGATCAAGGTGATCGTGGTCAATCTGGACCCGCGCGAGAGCGTGCGGTTCGAGAGGTTCGACCGGATCGCCCAACTGGTCGTCCAGCAGGTCGAGAAGGTGCGCTTCCACGAGGTGGCGGAACTTCCCGGCTCGGCGCGGGCCGAGGGGGGATTCGGTTCCACCGGCGGTCATGCGGCGGTGGGCGGCTCCACGGGCGGGAATGAATACGCATCGGTCGGTGCCGACCGGGAAGGACAGTGACGTGTTCGGACGTCGCAAGAAGAACGAGGCTCCTGAAGAGTCGGTCGAGGACACCACGCTCGACGAGCACGCGGTGAGCGACGCCGACGAGGACGAGGCGCCGCAGCAGCGGCTCAATCTTCCGCCCGCGCCGCGCCCCGACGGTCCCTGGGACGCGTCGGAGGTCTCCGAGCCCGGCGAGGGCCGGGTGGACCTCGGCGGGCTGTTCGTGCCCGGTGTCGAGGGCATGGAGCTCCGGGTGGAGGTCGCCGGTGACGCCATCGTGGCCGCGACCGTGGTGCTGCAGGACAGTGCCGTGCAGCTGCAGGCCTTCGCCGCCCCCAAGAACGAGGGCATCTGGGGCGAGGTCCGCGAGGAGATCGCCGCCGGCATCACCCAGCAGGGCGGTGTCATCGACGAGGTCGAGGGCCCGCTGGGCTGGGAGCTGCGTGCCCAGGTCCCCGTACAGCTGCCGGACGGCACGAACGGTGTGCAGGTCGTGCGCTTCATCGGTGTCGACGGGCCCCGGTGGTTCCTGCGCGGTGTGATCTCCGGCCAGGGCGCGGTGCAGCCGCAGGCCGCCGGCGTGCTGGAACACATCTTCCGGGACACCGTCATCGTCCGCGGCGAGGGCCCGATGGCCCCCCGCGACCCGATCGTCCTGAAGCTGCCGGACGACGCCCAGATGGTGCCGGACGGCGTGCAGCAGGACCAGGTCGAGCAGTCGCGTTTCGGCGGTGGTGTGGAGCGTCTGGAGCGTGGACCGGAGATCACCGAGATCCGCTGAGCACACATCGCGGTGAAGCGGCGCGCAGGCGTCCGCTCGCTCGGCCGGATAACGACGGTCGTCAGGGCCCGAGCCCCCGTCAAGGGGGCCGGGCCCTTGTTGTTTGTGCAGGTCAGCTCCGGTCGCGTAAGGAATCCGTCAACGGAGCGCCAATGGCCGTAAGGGAGGCGTCAACAGCGTTCAAGCCGCGTCGGAAGGGCGCTTTGCTGTGGGGGTCCTGATCTCCCCTCCCTCTAGGAGCACACGATGGCCGACGTGGCCTTCGTCGTTGTCACGATCGCGGTCTTCGCATCGGTGGCTCTGGTCGCCAAGGGGGTGACGAAGCTGTGACCGTCGAGAACATCGTCGGCCTGATCGTTGCCGTCGCCCTGCTGGGATACCTGGTCCTCGCCCTCGTCTTCCCGGAGAGGTTCTGAGCACCGGATGAGCCCCTTTCTCGCAGGCGTGCTCCAGCTGACAGCGCTCATGGTGGCGCTGGCCCTGGCGTACCGCCCCCTCGGCGACTACATGGCCGCCGTCTACGCGTCCCCCAAGCACCTCCGTATCGAGAAGATCGTCTACCGCTGCATCGGTGCCCATGCGGATGCCGAGATGCGCTGGCCCGCCTATCTGCGCAGTGTCCTGGCGTTCTCCGCGGTGGGTGTGCTCCTCCTCTACCTGCTCCAGCGCCTCCAGGGCGATATGCCGCTCTCCCTCGGCTTCGCGGCGATCAGCCCGGACCAGGCGTTCAACACCGCGGCGTCCTTCGTCGCCAACACCAACTGGCAGTCCTACAGCGGCGAACAGGCGATGGGCCACGTCGTGCAGACCGCCGGTCTCGCGGTGCAGAACTTCGTCTCCGCCGCCACCGGCATGGCCGTCGCCATCGCCCTGGTCCGCGGCTTCGCCAGGTCCCGCACCGGCGACCTCGGCAACTTCTGGGCCGACCTGGTCCGCGGCACCGTACGGGTGCTGCTGCCGATCGCGGTCATCGGCGCCCTGATCCTGGTCGCCTGTGGTGCCGTCCAGAACTTCTCGGGCATCCATGAGGTCGGCCAGTTCATGGGCGGCTCCCAGCAGACCAACGGTGGCGCCGTCGCCTCCCAGGAGGTCATCAAGGAACTGGGCACCAACGGGGGCGGCTACTTCAACGCCAACTCCGCCCACCCCTTCGA
The DNA here is from genome assembly GCF_004125265.1 of Streptomyces lydicus. Taxonomy (GTDB): domain Bacteria; phylum Actinomycetota; class Actinomycetes; order Streptomycetales; family Streptomycetaceae; genus Streptomyces; species Streptomyces lydicus_C. The sequence continues at coordinate 2,232,202 of NZ_RDTE01000003.1, read as the reverse complement.
GAACCCCGGCGCCTTCACCAACCTCTTCGAGGTCTTCCTGATCCTCGTCATCCCGTTCGCGCTCACCCGGACCTTCGGCAAGCTGGTCGGGAACGTGCGACAGGGGTACGCGATCCTCGCCACGATGGGCGTCATCTGGCTGGGCTTCACCGCTCTGATGATGTGGACCGAGTTCGCCCACGGCGGCCCGGCCCTGCAGGCCGCGGGCGCCGCCATGGAAGGCAAGGAGACCCGCTTCGGCATCGGCGGCTCCTCGATCTTCTCGGTGGCCACCACCCTCACGTCCACCGGCGCGGTGGACTCCTTCCACTCCTCCTTCACGGCCTTCGGCGGCGGGATCCAGCTGCTCGGCATGATGCTCGGTGAGATCGCGCCCGGCGGCGTGGGCTCCGGCCTCTACGGCATGCTCGTGATGGCGATCATCGCGGTGTTCATCGCCGGCCTGATGGTCGGCCGTACACCCGAGTACCTGGGCAAGAAGATCGGCACCCGCGAGATCAAGCTCGCCGCCTGCTACATCCTCATCACCCCGACGCTGGTGCTCGGCTTCACCGCGGTCTCGATGGTGCTGCCCGACGCGCTGGGCTCGATGCTCAACACCAAGGCGCTGGGGGCCGGTTCGCACGGCTTCTCCGAGGTGCTGTACGCGTTCACCTCCGGCGCCAACAACAACGGTTCGGCCTTCGGCGGCCTGAACGCCAACACACCCTGGTACAACACCACGATCGGCCTGGCGATGCTGCTCGGCCGCTTCCTGCCGATGGTGTTCGTGCTCGCCCTGGCCGGCTCGCTCGCCGAGCAGAAGCCGGTCCCGGAGACCGCGGGCACCCTGCGCACCGAGAAGCCGCTGTTCGCCGGGCTGCTCGTCGGCACGATCCTGATCATCACCGGTCTGACCTACTTCCCGGCGCTGGCCCTCGGGCCGCTGGCGGAGGGGCTGTCATGACCGCCTCCGTAAAACAAGAGGAGCCCGGCTCCATGTCCACCGCCACTCCGACTCGCGCCCCGCACCAGGACGTTCCCGGCGGGCACCAGCCCGGCGACGGCCGCGTGGGCGGCGGTCTCTTCGACCCCAAGCAGCTGGTCACGTCCTTCCCGGACGCGATACGCAAGCTCGACCCGCGGGTGATGGCCAAGTCCCCCGTGATGTTCGTGGTCGAGGTCGGCTCGGTGCTGACCACGATCTTCGCCTGCACAAACCCTTCCGACTGGTTCGGCTGGGCGATCGCCGCCTGGCTGTGGCTGACCGTCATCTTCGCCAACCTGGCGGAGGCGGTCGCCGAGGGCCGCGGCAAGGCGCAGGCCGACACTCTGCGCAAGGCCAAGACGGACACCGTCGCGCGCCGGCTGAACGGCACGACCGAGGAACAGGTACCCGGCACCGAACTGCGCATCGGCGACCTGGTCGTCTGTGAGGCCGGCGACATCATCCCCGGTGACGGCGATGTCGTCGACGGCGTGGCCTCCGTCGACGAGTCCGCCATCACGGGCGAGTCGGCCCCGGTGATCCGCGAGTCCGGCGGTGACCGCTCGGCCGTGACCGGCGGTACGAAGGTGCTCTCCGACCGCATCGTCATCAAGATCACGACGAAGCCCGGCGAGACCTTCATCGACCGGATGATCAACCTCGTCGAGGGGGCCGCACGGCAGAAGACCCCCAACGAGATCGCGCTCAACATCCTGCTCGCCTCGCTCACCATCGTCTTCCTGCTGGCGGTGGTCACCCTCCAGCCCTTCGCGATCTACGCGGGCGCCGAGCAGACCATGATCGTTCTGCTGGCGCTGCTGGTCTGCCTCATCCCGACGACCATCGGTGCGCTGCTCTCGGCCATCGGCATCGCCGGTATGGACCGCCTGGTGCAGCGCAACGTCCTGGCCATGTCGGGCCGCGCCGTCGAAGCCGCGGGTGATGTATCGACATTGCTGCTCGACAAGACCGGCACCATCACCCTCGGCAACCGCCAGGCCGCCGAGTTCGTGCCCGTACGCGGCACCACCGAGGCCGAGGTCGCGGACGCCGCCCAGCTGTCCTCGCTGGCCGACGAGACGCCCGAGGGCCGCTCCATCGTCGTGCTCGCCAAGGAGAGGTACGGGCTGCGCGAGCGCCACCAGGGCGAGTTGACGGACGCCGAGTGGGTCCCCTTCACCGCCCAGACCCGGATGTCCGGTGTGGACGTCGACGGGCGCAAGGTCCGTAAGGGCGCGTCAGGTTCGGTCATCGCCTGGGTCAAGGAACGCGGTGGCAGCGTCGCCGAGGACGCCCAGCAGCTCACCGACGCCATCTCACAGGCCGGCGGCACCCCGCTGCTGGTCGCCCTGGAGGACGAGAGCGGCCCGCGGGTCCTGGGAGTCATCCACCTCAAGGACGTCGTCAAGGACGGCATGCGCGAACGCTTCACCGAGCTGCGCAAGATGGGCATCAAGACCGTCATGATCACGGGTGACAACCCGCTGACGGCCAAGGCCATCGCCGACGAGGCGGGCGTGGACGACTTCCTCGCGGAGGCCACGCCCGAGGACAAGATGGCCCTCATCAAGCGGGAACAGGCCGGCGGCAAGCTGGTCGCGATGACCGGCGACGGCACGAACGACGCCCCGGCCCTCGCCCAGGCGGACGTCGGCGTGGCCATGAACACCGGTACCTCGGCCGCCAAGGAGGCCGGGAACATGGTGGATCTGGACTCCAACCCGACCAAGCTCATCGAGATCGTCGAGATCGGCAAGCAGCTGCTGATCACCCGGGGCGCGCTGACGACCTTCTCGATCGCCAACGACGTCGCGAAGTACTTCGCGATCATCCCGGCGATGTTCGCGGTGGCCTACCCCGGCCTGGACACCCTCAACATCATGCGGCTGTCCAGCCCCCAGTCCGCGATCCTCTCGGCGATCATCTTCAACGCGCTGATCATCGTCGCGCTGGTGCCACTCGCCCTCAGGGGCGTGCAGTACCGGCCGGTCAGCGCCGACCGGATGCTGCGCCGCAACCTCGCCGTCTACGGACTGGGCGGTCTGATCGCACCGTTCATCGGCATCAAGCTCATCGACCTGCTCCTCGCTCTCCTCCCCGGAATCGGGTGACCGCCGTGAACAACTCCGTACGCAACACCGCCCGGCTGCTCGGGGCGGGCCTGCGGGCCCTGCTCGTGCTGACCGTGATCTGCGGAGTCGTCTACCCGCTGGTGGTCACCGGAGTGGCGCAGGCGGCGTTCCCGGGCAAGGCCAACGGGTCCGAGGTGCGCTCCCACGGCACGGTCGTCGGCTCGTCGCTCATCGGGCAGCGCTACGACAAGGGCAAGGACAAGGCCGGCAACCCGATTCCGGATCTGAAGTTCTTCCAGCCGCGCCCCTCGGCGGGCCTGGGCAGCAACCGGGCCAACGGCGTCAACACCCGGTACGACCTCCAGGTCTCCGGTGCCTCCAACCTGGGCGCCACCAACACCGACCTCGTCAAGGCGGTGAAGGAGCGCAAGAAGTGGGTGGCCGGCACCTACGGCGTCCCGGAGTCGAAGGTTCCGGCGGACGCGGTCACCTCGTCGGGCTCCGGACTCGACCCGGACATCTCGCCCGCCTACGCCGCGCTGCAGGCCGACCGGGTCGCCAGGGAGAACCACCTGCCTGCCGGCACGGTGCGCCGGCTGGTCGAGCGCCACACCGACGCCCGCGCCCTCGGTTTCCTGGGTGAACCACGGGTCAACGTGCTGGAGTTGAACATCGCACTGAAGGACCTGGTCGCGGGCCGGGCCAAGGGCTGAGCACAGGGGTCCACGGGGCGGCCCCCTTGGAGGAGTGTGCGGTTCTCTCCTCCAAGGGGGACCGCCCCTTCCCGCGTCACCAGACGTCGCCGTCGCGCCAGTCGCAGGTGAGGTCGGTGTCGAGGTCGAGCGGGGCGGACGCGGTCGGGAGGACGTAGAGGCAGCCGTCCTCGCCGGCGGTGCGCCGGATGCCGTGAGGGGTGAGGGCCCAGGAGGGGCCGCGCCACAGCTGCCAGCCGCGGGCGGCGTAGAAGGAGGCGGCCTCGTCGGCGGCGCCGAGTGCGCCGAGGTCGTAGCCGCTGCGCACGATCCGCTCCAGAGCCTCCATCATGGCGGCGCCGTGTCCGCGGCCGCGGCGGTCCGCGCGGACGCCGACGCCCTCCACATAGCCGCAGCGCAGGGCTCGGCCGCCGTGCAGCAGGCGCCGCTGGACCACGGCCGCGTGCCCGACCAGCTCGCCGCCCTCATGGACGAGGGCGTGCAGGCCGCCGAGTGCGTGCTCCCAGTCCTCCGCGGTCATGTCGTCGAAGACGTCGTGGAGGAGAGCGCGGGCCGCCTCGAGGGTGCCGGTGTTCAGGTCGGAGGTGTGGACGATACGCACCCCGGGCGTGCGGGGCGTCGTCGGATGTGCCTCGGTCATGAGGGGCATCGTCGCAGTCGGCCGGAGGCCCGGCGAGGGCATTTTTCCGGCCATGGTGCCTCGTTTCCTCCGGCCGTGCGCCCGGTCCTCGCTGCCTCGGCCGGCCGGCCCTCCTCGCCGTGCCGGTCCGGTCCTCAGCCGCTGCCGTCCGCCCGTATCAGAGTCGCGTCAAGACCGGCCGCCAAGTAGTCGACTGCCCCTTTTGTCCAGTTGTCCGGTCGGTAGGGTCGCAGCAGGTTCAGCCCGGTGGGGGCGGCTTTCACGTAAGACAATGGGGCCATGGCACGCGGCAAGCTACGGATATACCTCGGCGCGGCACCGGGCGTCGGCAAGACGTACGCGATGCTGTCCGAGGCGCACCGGCGCGTGGAGCGGGGCACGGACCTCGTCGTGGCGTTCGTGGAGCATCACGGAAGGCCCCGCACCGAGGTCATGCTGCACGGGCTGGAGCAGATACAGCGCCGGGAGCTGGAGTACCGCGGCACCGTTTTCACCGAAATGGACGTGGACGCGGTCCTGGAACGCGCTCCGGCCGTGGCGCTGGTCGACGAGCTGGCCCACACCAACGTCCCCGGCTCGCGCCACGGCAAGCGCTGGCAGGACATCGAGGAGCTGCTGGAAGCCGGGATCGATGTGATCTCGACCGTCAACATTCAGCATCTGGAGTCACTCGGGGATGTCGTCGAATCGATAACGGGAGTGCGGCAGCGCGAGACCGTGCCGGACGAGATCGTCCGCAGGGCCGACCAGATCGAGCTTGTCGACATGTCGCCCCAGGCGATCCGCCGCCGTATGGCGCACGGCAACATCTACCAGCCCGACAAGGTGGACGCCGCCCTGTCCAACTACTTCCGCCCCGGCAACCTCACCGCGCTGCGCGAGCTGGCGCTGCTGTGGGTCGCCGACCGGGTGGACGAGTATCTGCAGGAGTACCGCGCGGAGCACTCGATCCGCTCCACCTGGCAGGCGCGTGAGCGCATCGTCGTCGGACTGACCGGCGGGCCGGAGGGCCGTACGCTGATCCGCCGCGCGGCGCGGATGGCGGCCAAGGGGTCGGGCAGCGAGGTGCTCGCCGTCTACATCGCCCGCAGCGACGGGCTGACCTCGGCCTCGCCCAAGGAACTCGCCGTCCAGCGGACGCTGGTGGAGGACCTGGGCGGCACGTTTCATCACGTCATCGGGGACGACATTCCCAGCGCGCTGCTGGAGTTCGCGCGCGGGGTCAACGCCACCCAGATCGTGCTGGGCTCCAGCCGCCGCAAGGCCTGGCAGTACATCTTCGGGCCGGGGGTGGGGGCGACCGTCGCCCGCGAATCCGGGCCCGATCTCGATGTGCACATCGTCACCCACGACGAGGTCGCCAAGGGCCGCGGGCTGCCGGTGGCGCGCGGTGCGCGGCTGGGACGCGCCCGGATCCTCGCCGGCTGGCTCGTCGGCGTCGTCGGCCCGGTCCTGCTCTCGCTGCTGCTGACCGGCATGGTGAACGGCCCCGGGCTGGCCAACGACGTCCTGCTCTTCCTCTTCCTGACGGTCGTCGCCGCACTGCTCGGCGGGCAGCTGCCGGCCCTGGCGTCGGCCGCGGTCGGCTCGCTGCTGCTGAACTTCTACTTCACACCGCCCACCCACACCCTCACGGTCAGCGATCCCAAGAACATCGTCGCCATCGTGATCTTCTTCGCGGTGGCCGTCTCGGTCGCCTCCGTGGTGGACCTCGCCGCCCGCCGCACCCACCAGGCGGCCCGGCTGCGTGCCGAGTCGGAGATCCTGTCCTTCCTCGCCGGCAGTGTGCTGCGGGGTGAGACGACCCTGGACGCGCTGCTGGAGCGGGTACGGGAGACCTTCGGCATGGAGACGGTGGCGCTGCTGGAGCGGGCCGGCGACGTCGAGCCGTGGACCTGTGCGGGCCGGGCCGGAAGCGACCACGGCAAGCCGCTGATGCGCCCCGAGGACGCGGATGTCGACATGCCCGTGGGCGACCACATGGCGCTGGCGCTGACGGGCCGGGTGCTGCCGGCCGAGGACCGCCGGGTGCTGGCCGCGTTCGCCGCCCAGGCCGCCGTCGTACTGGACCGGCAGCGGCTGGTGGGCGAGGCGGAGCGGGCCCGGGAGCTGGCCGAGGGCAACCGCATCAGGACGGCGCTGCTGGCCGCGGTCAGCCACGATCTGCGGACCCCGCTGGCGAGCATCAAGGCCTCGGTCACCTCCCTGCGCTCCGACGACGTCGCCTGGTCCGAGGAGGACGAGGCGGAGCTGCTGGCCGGCATCGAGGCGGGCGCCGACCGGCTGGACCACCTGGTCGGCAACCTCCTGGACATGTCCCGGCTGCAGACCGGCACGGTCACCCCGCTGATCCGCGAGACGGACCTCGACGAGGTGGTACCAATGGCGCTCGGCGGCGTCCCGGAAGGCAGCGTCACCCTCGACATCCCCGAGGAGCTGCCGATCGTCGCCATCGACCCGGGGCTGCTGGAGCGCTCGGTGGCCAATCTCGTCGAGAACGCCGTCAAATACAGCCCGGACGGTGCGGTGGTGCTGGTCTCGGCCAGCGCGCTCGGTGACCGGGTGGAGCTGCGGATCGCCGACCGCGGTCCCGGGGTGCCGGACAGCGCCAAGGACCGGATCTTCGAACCCTTCCAGCGCTACGGCGACGCTCCGCGCGGCGCGGGCGTGGGCCTCGGACTGGCCGTGGCGCGCGGTTTCGCGGAGGCGATGGGCGGCACGCTCGCCGCCGAGGACACCCCCGGAGGCGGCATGACGATGGTCCTCACGCTCCGGGCCGCCCCCGGCCGGCCGCCGGCCAGGCCCGGCCTTCCGGCCCAGGCCACGACATGAGCCGGGCCGCACGGACCACTTTCACCACACCCCCGGCGGGCCCGCCCCGCCGGGCCGACGACACCACGAGGAGAACGCCAGTGAACCGGGTGCTTGTGGTCGATGACGAGCCGCAGATCGTCCGCGCCCTCGTGATCAACCTGAAGGCGCGCAAATACGAGGTCGACGCCGCCCCCGACGGGGCCACCGCGCTCAGACTCGCGGCCGCCCGCCACCCCGATGTCATCGTCCTCGACCTCGGTCTGCCCGATATGGACGGCGTCGAGGTGATCAAGGGACTGCGGGGCTGGACGCGGGTGCCGATCCTGGTGCTCTCCGCGCGGCAGACCTCCGACGAGAAGGTGGAGGCGCTGGACGCCGGCGCGGACGACTACGTCACCAAGCCGTTCGGCATGGACGAGCTGCTGGCCCGGCTGCGGGCGGCGGTGCGCAGGGCCGAGCCGACGGGGCCTGCCGAGGACGAGGTGATCGTGGAGACGGAAGGTTTCTCCGTCGACCTCGCCGCGAAGAAGGTCAACCGCGGCGGCCGGGACATCCGGCTGACCCCCACCGAGTGGCATCTGCTGGAGGTCCTGGTCCGCAACGCCGGCCGGCTGGTCAGCCAGAAGCAGCTCCTCCAGGAGGTCTGGGGGCCCTCGTACGGCACCGAGACCAACTACCTGCGGGTGTACATGGCCCAGCTCCGCCGCAAGCTGGAGAGTGATCCCTCGCACCCGAAGCACTTCATCACGGAGCCGGGGATGGGGTACCGCTTCGAGCAGTGAGGCGGCGGGGCGCGGCCGGGATCCGGCCCCGCGAGGGGGCGCGGCTTTGTGAGGCCGGTACGAAGTCCGTGTGCGGACCGTGATCCGCGGACCCGGCCACCGGTACGCTGGGGTTATGAGTGCTGGGACCCGTTCCGAGAAGCCGGCCGGCCGCTTCCGCCGGCTGCTCGACAGGCTGTCCTCCTCCGAGGAGGAGCTGCAGTCCGCCGAGCTGCAGCAGGATGCGCAGGACGCGGGGTGCACCCGTATCTGCGACTGTGACGACCGGCAGATAGTGAAGGTCACCGGCACCCTGCGGCATGTGACGCTGCGGCCGCGCGCCGGTGTGCCCGCGCTCGAGGCGGAGCTCTTCGACGGCTCCGCGGCACTCGACGTGGTGTGGCTCGGCCGCCGCTCCATCGTCGGGATCGAGCCGGGCCGTAAGCTCATCGCCTCGGGCCGGGTCTCCCTGAGCCACGGACGCCGGGTGCTCTTCAATCCGAAGTACGAACTCCGACCGCTCGGACAGGAGTAGCCGGTGACGTCTCACGACCGACCGACCACTGACGCGGAGGGCGGCACCGACGCCCCCGCAGGCCCTTCGCCCGATCCGGGCGACCGAAGTGACGCCGACAACAGGCAGGTGACCGAGGCAGCGCTGTTCGAGGCGTTCGGCGGCGTCCGCGGCATGGTGGAGACCGTGGTCCCCGGCCTGCTGTTCGTCACGATCTTCACCATCAACAAGGATCTGCACACCTCGGCGATCGCCGCGCTGGCCGTCTCGCTGGTGCTGGCGGCGATCCGTCTGGTCCGCAGGGACACCGTCAAGCACGCCTTCAGCGGCGTCCTCGGCGTGGTCTTCGGCGTGGTCTTCGCGATGATGACGGGCAACGCCAAGGACTTCTATCTGCCGGGGATGCTCTACACCCTCGGACTGTCCCTCGCTTACATGATCACCACGGCCGCGGGGCTCCCGCTCATCGGCCTGATCCTGGGGCCGGTGTTCAAGGAGAACCTCTCCTGGCGCACCCGCAACCCGGGACGCAAGAAGGCGTACGCCAAGGCCAGCTGGGCCTGGGGGCTGATCCTCTTCGCCAAGTGCGCGATCCTCTTCCCGCTGTACTGGTGGGCGGACACCACCCAGCTCGGCTGGGTCCTGATCGCGCTGAAGATCCCGCCCTTCCTGCTCGCCGTCTACCTCACCTGGGTCTTCCTGGCGAAGTCACCGCCGCCGATCGACGTCTTCGCCGAGATGGAGGCCAAGGAGCAGGCCGAAAAGGAGGCGGAGGAGCGGCGCCGCGGCGAGCGCGAGGTGCTGGACGGGGTCGCCGACGACCTCTACCCGGGGATGGCGTCCGAGGTCGCGGCGGAGGCCGCCGACGAGCGGCCGCGGCGGGCCCGCCACCGCCGCTGACGGGACGGGCGGCCGACACCGCACACAGCTGCGCCCGGGGCCCGGGAACCGCTTGGTTCCCGGGCCCCGGGCGTTTCACGTCAGTGGTGTGCCCCGGCGGCCGTCCGCCGGGGCATACACCGGGTGACCACCGGCCGGAGCTACGCGTCCTCGCGCCGCACCGACAGCAGGTCCTCCAACTGCTCCTCGCGCGACTGGGCCGCGACGAACAGCAGCTCGTCGCCGGCCTCCAGCGCGTCCTCCTTGTTGGGGGTGAGCACCCGCGTACCGCGGATGATCGTCACCAGGGAGGTGTCCTCGGGCCACTCCACATCGCCGACCCGGGTGCCGGCCAGTGCGGCCTCCGGGGGCAGCGTCAGCTCGACGAGGTTGGCGTCACCGTGGCTGAAGCGCAGCAGCCGGACGAGATCGCCGACGCTCACCGCCTCCTCGACCAGGGCCGACATCAGACGCGGCGTGGAGACCGCGACATCGACGCCCCAGGACTCGTTGAACAGCCACTCGTTCTTCGGGTTGTTGACCCGGGCCACCACCCGCGGCACGCCGTACTCGGTCTTGGCGAGCAGCGACACGACGAGGTTCACCTTGTCGTCGCCGGTCGCCGCGATGACGACGTTGCAGCGCTGCAGCGCCGCCTCGTCCAGCGAGGTGATCTCGCAGGCGTCGGCCAGCAGCCACTCCGCCAGCGGCACCCGCTCGACCGAGATGGCGGTCGGCGCCTTGTCGATGAGCAGGATCTCGTGCCCGTTCTCCAGCAGCTCGCCCGCGATGGAACGGCCCACCGCGCCCGCGCCTGCGATCGCGACCCTCATGCGTGCGCCCCCTCAGGACCCGTGGCGAATGCCGCCTCCACCTTCTCGACCTCGTCGGTGCGCATCATCACGTGCACCAGGTCGCCTTCCTGCAGCACGGTCTGCGAGGTCGGCAGGATCGCCTCGCCCAGCCGGGTGAGGAACGCGACGCGGACGCCGGTCTCCTCCTGGAGGGTGCTGATCTTGTGGCCGACCCAGGAGGGGGAGGTGTGCACCTCCGCGAGCTGGACGCCGCCGCTCGGGTCCCGCCACAGCGGTTCGGCGCCCGAGGGCAGCAGCCGGCGCAGCATCTGGTCGGCCGTCCAGCGGACGGTGGCGACGGTCGGGATGCCCAGGCGCTGGTAGACCTCGGCGCGGCGCGGGTCGTAGATACGGGCCGCGACATTCTCGACACCGAACATCTCACGGGCCACCCGGGCGGCGATGATGTTGGAGTTGTCACCGCTGGAGACGGCCGCGAACGCGCCCGCCTCCTCGATGCCGGCCTCGCGCAGGGTGTCCTGGTCGAAGCCGACGCCGGTCACCCGGCGGCCGCCGAAGGACGAACCCAGGCGACGGAACGCCGTCGGGTCCTGGTCCACCACGGCGATGGTGTGACCCTGGCTCTCCAGGGTCTGCGCAAGCGCGGAGCCCACGCGCCCGCACCCCATGATGACGATGTGCATGCTGATTACCCCGTGCCCTGCACTAGCGCGCTGACCTGCACAAACACCCTGCTCACTACTTTCTTCTCCCAGTACCGGCGACACGGAGCCACGGCTCGCGACAGAACCGGGCGCGGCAGCGGGGGCGCTGGGCGCACCGTGGTCCGGTACAACCGTATCCGTAATGGCGCTCCCGGTAGGGGGCGCGGTGGGCCGTGGTCGGATGCGGATCCGCGCCGTCCGCGCGACGCCTCTCGCGCCGGGCTGCGCCGGGCTGCACCCGTAAGGCACGCTACGAGGTGTGCCCAACCTGCCTCTCCAGCCCCAACAGGGCCACTGCACCCCGCACATGGTGGTCTGCGGCGACGATGCTCTGGCGCATCGCCTCGCCGCCGAACTCCGGGACGTCTACGGCGAACGGGTGACGCTCGTCGTCCCCACCTCCCGGGAGCCGCACCGGCCCCGGATCCCGCCCGCCCGTGCGCTGGACCGTGCGACCGCGCTGCTGGGCCGGATGTCGGCAGTGATGACGCGTACGACACCGCTGCCGCCCGAGGGCCCTGACGGCGGCGCACAGGCGCCGGAGGAGACCGTACGGCTCCTGGAGGCGGCCCAGCCGGACGATGCGGCGCTGGACGCGGCCGGAGTCGCCGAGGCGGACGCCCTGGCGCTGGTCTACGACGACGATGAGCTCAATATCCACGCCGCGCTGCGGGCCCGCCGGCTCAACCCGCGGCTCCGGCTGGTCATCCGGCTCTACAACCGCAAACTCGGCCAGCATCTGGAGGAGTTGCTGGACCAGGCGGCGGCGGTCGCCGCCCTGGGCTCCGACGACGCCGGGGACGCAGAGGCCGTCGATGCCTCCACGACCGTGCTGTCCGACGCCGACACCGTGGCTCCCGCGCTCGCGGCCGCCGCGGTCGCCGGTACCAGCAAGGTCATCGAGGCGGACGGGCTGCTGCTGCGCGCCGTGGAGCGTGCGCCGGTGCCGCCGGGCCGGCCCGGCGCTCCGGGGCTGTGCACCCTGGCGCTGCTCTCCGCCTCCGCCAACGACCCCGAGGACGCACCGAGTTCGGCGGCAGGACACGAGGGTCCCGTACTCCTGCCGGACGACGCCTCGGCCTCGGCCGCCGTCGGCTGCGGAACCGTCGTCCTGGAGACCGTCTCCTATACGGGGCGGCCGGTGCGGCCCCGCGGACTGCGCGGTCGGGGTGCGCCGCTCGCCTCGCTCTTCTCCCGGCGGCTGCGCTGGTCACTGGCCGGGGTCGTCGGGGCGGTGCTGGCGCTGGCCGTCGCCGGCTGGCTGACCACCGGTGAGGATCCGGTGCACGCCGCCTACCTCTCGCTGCTCGACCTCTTCGCGATCAACGACCCGGCGATCCACGATCCGACGCCCCGCAAGGTGCTGCAGCTGCTGTCCGGGCTGACCGGCCTGTTGCTGCTGCCGGTGCTCGTCGCGGCAGCACTCGAGGGGCTCGGCACCTTCCGCAGCGCCTCGGCCCTGCGCCGCCCGCCACGCGGCCTGTCGGGGCATGTGGTGCTGCTCGGTCTCGGCAAGGTCGGCACCCGGGTGCTGGCGCGGCTGCACGAGATGGGCATCCCCGTGGTGTGCATCGAAGGGGACCCGGAGGCGCGGGGCATCGCGCTGGCCCGCCGGCTGCGGGTGCCGACCGTACTGGGCGACGTCACCCACGAAGGTGTCCTGGAAGCCGCGATGATCGAGCGCGCGGCCACCCTCCTCGCCCTGACCAGCGAGGACACCACCAACCTGGAGGCCGCCCTCTACGCCCGCTCGGTCCAGCCCCGGCTGCGGGTGACCCTGCGGCTGTTCGACGATCGGTTCGCCACCGCCGTCTACCGCACCCTGCGCGCCGCGCATCCGCGGGCGCTGACCCGCAGCCGCAGCGTCAGCTACCTGGCCGCGCCCGCCTTCGCCGGCGCGATGATGGGCCGCCAGATCCTCGGCGCCATCCCCGTCGAGCGTCGGGTACTGCTGGTCGCCCGGGTCGAAGTACGCGGCCATGTGGCGCTGGAGGGCCGTACGGTCGCCGAGGTGCTGCGGCCGGGGCGGCTGCGGGTGCTGGCGGTCGACACCTCGGCCCCCGGCGATCCGGAGACGGACGACGCTGCCGCCGCGCCACCGCCCGACGCGGAGCGCGAGCCGGCGCACCTGGTGCACGAGCTCGGCGACGGCTATGTCCTGCGGCCACAGGACCGGGTGCTGCTGGTCGCCACCCGGCAGGGGCTGGGCGATCTGCACGTCCGGCGCCACCGGGCCGTGGACACCGGGGCCGAGGCCGGGGCCGCCCGCCAGGGATGACCCACCCGTCACTTTCCGTGACAGGCGGGGTCAGTTCGTGACAGCTCCGCCCCTCCTCGTGACAGACCGCGTCATTCCCGTGACGGACGGCGTCAACTCCATGACGGATCGCCTCACCCCGTGACGAACGCCACGGATACGGCCTGCCGGGGCCGCCCCGTGCGTGTGACGTGCGAATCCTGTGGAGGCGACCGGCCACGATGCGCCCCTCAGCAGGGCGGACGCGCCCCGCTCGCCGCACCGCGGGCTTCGCCGGTGCCACCCGATCCGGTAGCGGGTGGGCGCAGACCTTGACGAAGGCTTAGCATCCTCTGCGTGTCCAAACTGACCGACGTGCCCAAACGGATCTTGATCGGGCGCGCACTGCGCAGCGACAAGCTCGGGGAGACCCTGCTTCCCAAGCGCATCGCACTACCCGTCTTCGCCTCCGACCCGCTCTCCTCCGTGGCCTATGCGCCGGGCGAGGTGCTGCTCGTCCTGTCCGTCGCGGGTGTGTCTGCATACCACTTCAGCCCCTGGATCGCGGTCGCGGTCGTGGTGCTGATGTTCACCGTCGTCGCGTCGTACCGGCAGAACGTGCACGCCTACCCGAGCGGCGGCGGTGACTACGAGGTCGCCAACACCAACCTCGGCCCCAAGGCCGGTCTCACCGTCGCGAGCGCACTGCTCGTCGACTATGTACTGACCGTCGCGGTCTCCATCTCCTCCGGAGTGGAGAACCTGGGCTCCGCGATCCCCTTCGTCGTCCAGCACAAGACCCTGTGCGCGATCGCCATCATCGTGCTGCTCACGCTGATGAACCTGCGCGGCGTCAAGGAGTCGGGCAAGCTCTTCGCGATCCCGACGTATGTCTTCGTGGCCGGCGTCTTCATCATGATCGTCTGGGGTGTGATCCGCGGCGTCGTCCTGGGCGACACGATGCAAGCCCCCACCGCGGACTTCACCATCCACGCCGAACAGGGCGGACTGGCCGGCTTCGCGCTGGTCTTCCTCCTGCTGCGCGCCTTCTCCTCCGGCTGTGCCGCGCTCACCGGCGTCGAGGCGATCTCCAACGGCGTCCCGGCCTTCCGCAAGCCGAAGTCCAAGAACGCCGCGACCACCCTGGCCCTCATGGGCGGCCTGGCCGTCACCATGTTCTGCGGCATCATCGGCCTGGCCATGGCCACCCACGTCAGGATGGCCGAGAACCCGGCCACCGACCTGCTCCACAACGGCAAGCCGATCGGCTCCGGCTACACCCAGAACCCGGTCATCTCGCAGGTGGCCGAGGCGGTCTTCGGCAAGGGCAGCTTCCTCTTCGTCATCCTGGCCGCCGCCACCGCGCTGGTGCTGTTCCTCGCCGCCAACACCGCCTACAACGGCTTCCCGCTGCTCGGCTCGATCCTCGCCCAGGACCGCTACCTGCCGCGCCAGCTGCACACCCGCGGCGACCGCCTGGCGTTCTCCAACGGCATCGTCCTGCTGGCCGGCGCCGCCGCGATCCTCGTCTACCTCTACGGCGCGGACTCCACCCGGCTCATCCAGCTCTACATCGTCGGCGTGTTCGTCTCCTTCACGCTCAGCCAGATCGGCATGGTCCGCCACTGGAACCGCCATCTGCGCTCGGAGACCGACCCGGCCAAGCGCCGCCGGATGCACCGCTCGCGCGCCATCAACGCCTTCGGCGCCTTCTTCACCGGCCTGGTCCTGGTCGTCGTCCTCCTGACGAAGTTCACCCACGGCGCCTGGGTCGCGCTGCTCGGCATGGTCATCTTCTTCGTGACGATGTCCGCGATCCGCCGACACTACGACCGGGTCGCCGACGAGATCGCCGCCGAGGAGACCCCCGACGACGACGTGGTCCGCCCCTCCCGGGTGCACTCCCTCGTCCTGGTCTCCAAGGTGCACAAGCCCACCCTCCGTGCCCTGAACTACGCCAAGCTGATGCGCTCCGACAGCCTCGAAGCGGTCAGCGTGGACGTCGACCAGGCCGACACCAAGGCCCTCCGGGAGGAGTGGGAGCGCCGCGGCATCGAGGTGCCCCTGAAGGTCCTGGCCTCCCCGTACCGCGAGATCACCCGGCCGATCATCGACTACGTCAAGTCGCTGCGCCGGGAGAGCCCCCGCGACGCCGTCTCCGTCTACATCCCCGAATACGTCGTCGGCCACTGGTACGAGCACCTGCTCCACAACCAGTCCGCACTCCGCCTCAAGGGCCGCCTCCTCTTCACCCCCGGCGTCATGGTCACCTCCGTGCCCTGGCAGCTGGACTCCTCCGAGGCCGCCAAGCAGCGCGCCCGCAAGCGCGCGGACTGGAACGCCCCGGGTGCGGTCCGCCGCGGCCCGGTCAGCCAGCCGAAGAAGGAAAAGGCGGCCACCAAGAAGTAGGGACGTCGCCGTACCGTGCCGCCCCGGTGTCCTGCCGGGGCAGCACGGTACGGCGGCGGCACCAGGGCGCGGTACGGGCGGGGGGGACGCCACGACGGGGAGTGGTGGGCCGCGGCCCCGACGAGGGGCGATCCAGCGGTGAGCCCCATGCGCCGACGACGGGCGATCCGCAGGAGGCGCCCCGCCCCACTCCATCCCATCGCTCCCCTCCCGGCACGGGACCGGGGCAGGACACGGCACGCCGGGACGTAGACTTGACGGTCGGCGTCCCGCCGTACAGAAGTCGGTCCGGCCGCACCGCGCGCCCCGTACCGCCCCCGTCTCGCCCCGCACCACCCACCACAGGAGCCCTCCCGCCATGCAGGCAGAACCGAAGAAATCGCTGGTCGGCGAGGAGTACGAGGTCGAGGTCGGCCCGGTTGCACACGGCGGCCACTGCATCGCCCGCACCGACGAGGGCCAGGTCCTCTTCGTACGGCACGCCCTGCCCGGCGAGCGGGTGATCGCCCGCGTCACCGACGGCGAGGAGGGCGCACGCTTCCTGCGCACCGACGCGGTGCAGATCCTCACCCCCTCCAAGGACCGGGTCGAGGCTCCCTGTCCCTTCTCCGGCCCCGGCAAGTGCGGCGGCTGCGACTGGCAGCACGCCGCCCCCGGCGCCCAGCGCCGCCTGAAGGCCTCGGTCATCGCCGAGCAGCTGGAACGACTGGCCGGCCTGTCGCCGGACGACGCCCACTGGGACGGCACGGTCGAGCCCGCCCCCGGCGACAAGGTCGCCAAGGGCGAGGTCCCTGCCTGGCGCACCCGCGTCCAGTACGCCGTCGACGCGGACGGCCACGCGGGCCTGCGCAAGCACCGCTCGCACGACATCGAGCCGGTCACCCACTGCATGATCGCCGCCCCGGGGGTCTCCGAACTCGGCATCGAGAAGCGTGAGTGGCCCCAGATGGCCGCGGTCGAGGCGATCGCCGCCACCGGCTCCCACGACCGCCAGGTCATCCTCACCCCCCGCCCCGGCGGCCGCCTCCCCATCGTCGAACTCGACAAGCCGGTCTCCGTCCTGCGGATCGGCGAGAAGGACGGCGGCGTCCACCGCGTGCACGGCCGCCCCTTCGTCCGCGAGCGCGCCGCCGACCGCACCTGGCGGGTCGGCAACGGTGGTTTCTGGCAGGTCCACCCGAAGGCCGCCGACCTCCTCGTCGAGGCCGTCATGCAGGGCCTGATGCCCAAGAAGGGCGACATGGCCCTCGACCTCTACTGCGGCGTCGGCCTCTTCGCGGGCGCCCTCGCCGAACGCGTCGGCGACAAGGGCGCGGTCCTCGGCATCGAGTCCGGCAAGCGTGCCGTCGACGACGCCCGCCACAACCTCCAGGACCTCGACCGGGTACGCATCGAACACGGCAAGGTCGAGGCGATCCTCCCCCGCACCGGCATCACCGACGTCGACCTCATCGTCCTCGACCCACCCCGCGCCGGCGCCGGCAAAAAGACCGTCACCCACCTCGCCTCCCTCACCCCCCGCCGCATCGCCTACGTCGCCTGCGACCCGGCAGCCCTCGCCCGCGACCTCAAGTACTTCGCGGAGGCGGGGTATGCCCCGCGGCGGATGCGGGCGTTTGATCTGTTTCCGATGACGCATCATGTGGAGTGCGTTGTGGTGCTGGAGAAGGCAGCCAAGGGCTCCTGACCTGCGGTTTTGTCCGTGCGCATTATGTACGGTGTGGGCCTTACGGGCGGCACCTTGGCGCTGGGATGGCGCTCGCGACGATCATTTGACGCTCGTTCGGATGGGGCGTCAGGTGCGTTGAATTACAGGTCGCGAGCGTGAACCCGTCGATGCGGTGGCGTCTTACCGACACGCAATACGTGGCGAGTCGGCCGACGAAGCGCGTGTCCTGGCCCACGAACTGGCCGCCCGGATCACCATCAAGACCCGACCCGACCCGACACGGCATCGGGCACACCGCGCCCCGTCGCGGCCGTGGCCCCCGACCCGAACGGCTGCTCGGCACCACGCCCTCTCAGGTCCGGGTGCGTGACCACCGCGGCCACGCCCCCGGCGCCCCGGGCTGACGATCGCCCCCACATCCCGGCAGCCAAGGGCTCAGTGCCCAGGTGTCCACCTGCGGATCTCGTCGTGCTCGGCCAGGTCTCTGAAATAGCGGTGCCGTGACCAGGCGTCGAAATCTCCGATCACGATGAGCCGGCGGCGTGCGCGGGTGACTGCGACGTTGAGCAGGTTGGGCTTCTGGGAGGCCCAGGCGCGAGAGTTCACCTGGTCCGCACCGGTGCCGAGGACCAGGATCACGATGTCCGCTTCCTTGCCCTGTGTGGTGTGCACGGTTCCGTAGCGACGGGGGTCGAGACGTTTCCCCGCCACCCTGCCGATGCCGCTGACGACATCGCGGAACGGGCTGACGACGAAGACCGATTCATTCAGGAGACGTGTCAGCTCCTCCGTGAACTCGCCCCCCGCCGCGCCCTGTGCGGGTGGCACTGCGCCGGTGTCCCGGCGTTCCTCCCGCATCGTCGCCGCGATGCGCCTCCCGATCTGATCGAGGGAGAGCTCCAGCCGCCTTCCCTCCTCAGGGTTCCACTTCTCCTCGCCCGGCAGCGAGCCCACATCCATCCAGATACTCCACGGAGCAGGCGCGAAGTCGTCCTGGTCGCGTGAGACCCCGTAGATCATCATCCCGTCGTAGGCGATCTTGTTGCTGACGTCGAACATCAGGCGATCGCAACGCCGGTGGACGCGGAGCGGCGAGCCGAGCCAGACGCGCTCACCGTCATCTCCCCTCAGCCAGGTGCCGTACTCGTTGAGCCGATCGGCAAGAGTCTGTACGGAGGCTGCGGCCGGGGCCCATTGGCGGTGCACGGAGAAGTGCCCGGCGAGCCGTTGCTGGCCGGTCCACGGAAGGGTGACGACGGGTTCGAGCTGGAGAGGATCGCCCACGACGACAGCGCGCCGCGACCTCCACAGCGCGCCAACCACCTCCTGTGGCGCTGCCTGGCCGGCCTCATCGACGAACAGCCAGCCAAGCGCCTCGCTTCCCAGCCGACTGAACATCCTTCCTGCCGAAGCAAAGGTCGTAGAAACCACGGGGACGACCAGGAACAGCATCTGCCAGGCGGCGAGCACCGTCCGCGCGGGTAGGTCGGCCGGTGCCTGGCCCTTGATCACGTCCATCACGGCCTGCAGGTTCTTGCGCATGAGATCGGGCGATGTGGCCAGCAGAGCGCGATGCAGGGTCAGGGCGGCGAGAAAGAGCTCGGAGCGCGCAGCGGCGAACTCGGGGTCCATCCAAGGGGCGGACAGTTCCCGTTTCTCCATCGCACCTCGGTCGTCGGGCCTCGCCTGCCACTCCGCTCCGGGCAGCGAGGCGCCCCACCGCTCGGACGCTTCGGTCAGTCGTCGGTGCTCGGCCTCCCGCTCGCGGCGTCTGTGGGTCACCTGCTGCCCGGCTTCGGAAGCCAGGACGATCTGCCGCTCGCGAGCCTGCTCACACATGGCGAGTCTGGCCTCCGCGTTCCGAACGGCGGCCAGTGCCTCGTCCAACTGCTCCTGTGCGGTGCGCAGATCGGCGTGCCGCGCGACGCGAAGGGAATCCAGGCCGGCGAGACGGGCATCCGCGGCAGCCACGTGCGACGCGAAGGGAACGCGGTCGGCCTCCCAGCGCCGCATGGGTTCCCGGGTGAACACTCGTTTGAAGCGGCCGGGTTTGGTCTCGTCGTGGGCGCGGAGCGAGGCCTCTGCCGCCCTGACGCTCTCCTCTCCTCCTCGCACCGCGGTTTCGGCCGAGTCGAGCCGAGTCCGCGCCGAGGAGACCACAGTCCGACGCCGGGTGTACTCGTCGCGGGTGCGGGAGACGGCGGACTCCGCGTGGCGTTGTTCCTCTTGGAGGAGCCGGACGGCGTCATGGGCCTGGGACTCCAGGGTCAGCAGCTCATCCAGGAGGGCGTCCGGCCCCGTCATCCGCGCGGAGAGGTCGGCGATCTCCTGGCGCTCCGCCGCCATTTCCCGCACCCGGGTCCGGGCCCGTGAGAAGCGATCGACGGCCTGTGTCCATGTCTCGCGCCCCAGCGGCAGTGGTGTCGCGGGAGCATCGGGACTCGCGTTTTCCGCTCCCCGATGCTCCCGCGAGGCCGCGGCGACGTGGGTGCGCTGTAGTTGCAACATCTCCTGGAGCCCCTGCCGGGGAGGAGCCTCGCCCGCAACCCCCTTTTGCCGTCGACCGGAGTTCTTTGCCGCCTCACCCCACCAGAAGCGTTCGACGAAGTCGGAACGGTTGCTTCGCCGTCCGAGCCGTGCGGCTATCGCGCCCCAGGCGTCGTCGTCCAGAAGAAGGCTGGCAGGGCCGGAGAGGTAGTCCGCGTACGGTTTCCAGGCGTCGCCGATCGCCCGTGCTCCCGGAACTTCCAAGGTCACGTTCTCCACCGCCCCGTTATTGGACGATGCGATCACCATCTCGAAGCCGGTGAGCTCGGGGATCAACGGACGGATGCTGCGCGGGAACGGCCTGCCGGCGGTCTCCTCGGTGCGCCACGACAACGGTTTACGGTCGAAGGCGAGTTCCGGGCTGTCGAGGGTCGCCAATCGCTCGGCTCGCCGGACCACGAGAGCCGCGATCAGGTCGCGCAACATGGTGGTCTTGCCGGTGCCCGGCGGCCCGTTGACTGCGTAGACGCCACGTCCGTCGTCCGCCCCAAGAGTGTCCATGATGCGGTTGACCGCGAACTGCTGGCTGAGAACGAGGGGCTTGTCATTGTCGGCGGGCCACCGCCCCAGGGGCATGCCGACGGGCTGCACATGCTCCAGGACGGTCGCGGGTGTGCTGCGCACATCGCAGCGGAGCGCCGCGTCCAGATCTGCTTCGTCACGGAGGTAGTCCAGCAAGGCGGTGCCGGCCTGCCCGGCCTCGACGGAATCCGCGACCCGTTCGAGATCGTCCGCGTAGAAGCTGTTGAGGAAGACGTCGCCGCTCGAGTCATCGGCGTGTTTGGCCGAGACCAGATAACTCTTGACGCGGATCGCGTTGGGCTTCAGGGCCTCGGCAACGCCCAGCTGTTCGGCCACCCAGCGAGTGACAGCGGCCAGGTCGTGCACATCGAGGATCTTTGTGCCGACCTCTGCCGGGGGGCCTTCTGCCGCGGTCTCGGGCTCCTCCACTGATTGTTCCGCGGCGCCGTCCTGCTCCTGGTCCGGCGGCACTGCGTTGCCTGCCCTCCGGTTGGCGAGGCCGGAGGCCGCGGCGTCGAGCATCTCGCCGCCCACCTGCTCGATCACCTTCGCGGTCACGGCCCCGCCCACAGGTCCGAGGCCGGCGCCGGCTGCTGCGGCCGCCACGCCCAGCCCGCCTTTGGCCGCGCTGACGGCGATCCGGGACATGAGCCCCGCGACCGTGCCGAGCCCTGCTGAAGTCGACTCCCGGTCGGGCGCAGGGCAGCGCTCCACGTCGACCTTTCCGTCCCCCAGGTCCAGTAGGCGCTGCAGCAGCAGCGTGCTCTGTTCCTCGAACCCGGTCAGCCACTGGTCGTCGTGCGGTCCGGGGACCAGGGTCTGTCCGATCGCCCAGGCGCAGGAGGACAGCGTGACACTGTCCTTGATCAGCTGCCCGTCCTCATTCACCATGAAGCACAGGACGGCTCCGTCGCCGCCGGTCCGGCCGTCAAAGTCCTGTTCGGCATCCGGTACGCGGAACGCCTCCAGCAGGACGTTGCGTACTTTGTCGACAGCGAAGATCCCGGCGTAGACAGTGTGCCGCCACACTTTGTTCGGACGGGGCCGAGCTTCACTGATCTTGGAACCAGGCTCCCAAGGCAGTGGCCGATTCGCTCCCACAGCGAACATGTTCTTCTTCTGGTTCACCGGGTCGACCTTCGGAGGGCTGAAGTACTCCACCGCTCGCCAGAACCGAAGGATCTTCGCCTGTCGCTGCCGCTCCGCTGTCGGCCGCTCGACGGTTCCCAACCGTCCCCCCTGAGGTCGTTGATTTCCGCGCACCGTAGCAGGGGGCGAAACACACGGGATCGGGGTCTTCGGACAGCCTGCTGCCGCTGCTGTCCGGCAAGCGTGAGAGCGCCGAACATGGCGTACCGGTGGCAGTGGAGTCCGGCGTCGTGGAGCGGTGCGATGGGCGGCCGGCGCACACTGCCCGGCGCCGCCCGTTCGCCATGGCGCACCCCAGCTCACCGCGCGACGGCATCAACTCGGCTGTCAGCGGATGGTCCGGCTCCCGGGGGCTGGCTTCGCGAAAGCCCGGAAGAGCGCCGTCGGCGGCCGTCCCCCCCATGGCGAGCGCGCCGCAAGCCATGGGGCAACGTGGTTCCGCAGTCGATTGGTGCACGGAGCACGGAGCAACCCTCGGCGCCTGGACGCCTGGACGCCTGGACGCCTGGACGCCTGGCACTCCGGTGCCAGGAGCTGGCGTCTCCGGCATCGGAGGTGTGATGCATGAGCCGGGGAGCACTCTGATCCCATGAGGAGAGGAACAGCTCTTGTGGCGCCTCATGCGGTGCCCACGTTCGCCTGCTCCAGCTCTTCCGACGGGGCCGCCGAGAGCGTCGAGGCGCTGTGGCCGCCGCTGCAGACGGCGGCGCTCGGTGTACGCCCTCGTGGCCGGTGACCCAGTGACCTAGCGGTCCGGTGTGGCTCGGACCACCGCAGACGTGCCCCCAGTCGTGCCGTCCTCGTAGGATCGTGTAAGTTATTCGAGTTGCCACGGAGCCGAGAGGCCCGGGGCAGCCATCCCGCCGCAACAGCGGCACACCACTACTGCACGGCCCCTCATCGGGACCAATTTCGGCATGCCGAAATTCGACCGTGACGTGATTATGCGTCAACGAGGAATTCCGCTAAAGTAGTGATCACGCCGAAAGGCGCGGCAACGCAAGAAGTCGCACCCGAGGCAAACCCCCTCCGACGGGGAATCGGAAACGACTTCGGACCGGCAACGGAACGAAATCGGGTCTGGTAGAGTCGGAAAGGCCGGAAAGCGAAAGCGGAACGGCCGACCCGCTC
Organism: Streptomyces lydicus; assembly: GCF_004125265.1. GTDB lineage: Bacteria > Actinomycetota > Actinomycetes > Streptomycetales > Streptomycetaceae > Streptomyces > Streptomyces lydicus_C. The sequence goes on along the minus strand of NZ_RDTE01000003.1, from coordinate 2,209,660 downwards.
CAACAGGGCGCCGGACACGGAAACGGATCTGGTAAGGTTGGAAACGCGAAGAAGCCGAAAGGCGGAAACGCACCGGCGAAAATCGGGCCCGCAAGGATCTGATAGAGTCGGAAACGCAAGACCGAAGGGAAGTGCCCGGAGATCCTGGTGAAACAGGAACAAAGGAAGCGTCCGTTCCTTGAGAACTCAACAGCGTGCCAAAAGTCAACGCCAGATATGTTGATACCCCGTCCACCGGAAACATCCGGCGGATGAGGTTCCTTTGAAAGCCCACCACGGCCCACGGGTCGGGGTGGCACACACAGCGAGGACGCTGTGAACGAGCAGACCTATTCCGTCCGCTCGTTCCGCTCTCGTGTGTGTTCACCGGCTGTAATTTATTTACTGGCCGAGTAAACATTCACGGAGAGTTTGATCCTGGCTCAGGACGAACGCTGGCGGCGTGCTTAACACATGCAAGTCGAACGATGAACCTCCTTCGGGAGGGGATTAGTGGCGAACGGGTGAGTAACACGTGGGCAATCTGCCCTTCACTCTGGGACAAGCCCTGGAAACGGGGTCTAATACCGGATACGACTACCGACCGCATGGTCTGGTGGTGGAAAGCTCCGGCGGTGAAGGATGAGCCCGCGGCCTATCAGCTTGTTGGTGGGGTGATGGCCTACCAAGGCGACGACGGGTAGCCGGCCTGAGAGGGCGACCGGCCACACTGGGACTGAGACACGGCCCAGACTCCTACGGGAGGCAGCAGTGGGGAATATTGCACAATGGGCGAAAGCCTGATGCAGCGACGCCGCGTGAGGGATGACGGCCTTCGGGTTGTAAACCTCTTTCAGCAGGGAAGAAGCGAGAGTGACGGTACCTGCAGAAGAAGCGCCGGCTAACTACGTGCCAGCAGCCGCGGTAATACGTAGGGCGCAAGCGTTGTCCGGAATTATTGGGCGTAAAGAGCTCGTAGGCGGCTTGTCACGTCGGATGTGAAAGCCCGGGGCTTAACCCCGGGTCTGCATTCGATACGGGCAGGCTAGAGTTCGGTAGGGGAGATCGGAATTCCTGGTGTAGCGGTGAAATGCGCAGATATCAGGAGGAACACCGGTGGCGAAGGCGGATCTCTGGGCCGATACTGACGCTGAGGAGCGAAAGCGTGGGGAGCGAACAGGATTAGATACCCTGGTAGTCCACGCCGTAAACGTTGGGAACTAGGTGTGGGCGACATTCCACGTCGTCCGTGCCGCAGCTAACGCATTAAGTTCCCCGCCTGGGGAGTACGGCCGCAAGGCTAAAACTCAAAGGAATTGACGGGGGCCCGCACAAGCAGCGGAGCATGTGGCTTAATTCGACGCAACGCGAAGAACCTTACCAAGGCTTGACATACACCGGAAAACCCTGGAGACAGGGTCCCCCTTGTGGTCGGTGTACAGGTGGTGCATGGCTGTCGTCAGCTCGTGTCGTGAGATGTTGGGTTAAGTCCCGCAACGAGCGCAACCCTTGTTCTGTGTTGCCAGCATGCCCTTCGGGGTGATGGGGACTCACAGGAGACTGCCGGGGTCAACTCGGAGGAAGGTGGGGACGACGTCAAGTCATCATGCCCCTTATGTCTTGGGCTGCACACGTGCTACAATGGCCGGTACAATGAGCTGCGATACCGCGAGGTGGAGCGAATCTCAAAAAGCCGGTCTCAGTTCGGATTGGGGTCTGCAACTCGACCCCATGAAGTCGGAGTTGCTAGTAATCGCAGATCAGCATTGCTGCGGTGAATACGTTCCCGGGCCTTGTACACACCGCCCGTCACGTCACGAAAGTCGGTAACACCCGAAGCCGGTGGCCCAACCCCTTGTGGGAGGGAATCGTCGAAGGTGGGACTGGCGATTGGGACGAAGTCGTAACAAGGTAGCCGTACCGGAAGGTGCGGCTGGATCACCTCCTTTCTAAGGAGCATCTAGGCAGCCGCAAGGTTGTCCAGAGCCACTACGCCGGCAAACGTCCGGCGGTGGTTAGCTCATGGGTGGAACGTTGACTATTCGGCACACTTGATTGGTTGTCACTAGTACTGCTTCGGCGTGGAACGTGGTGATCGGTGAAGTGGGCCGGGCACGTTGTTGGGTATCTGAGGGTACGGACTGTGAGTCTGGACCTTCGCGATGCCGGCCCCGGTAAAGGCTCACTTCGGTGGGTTGTGACGGGTGGCTGGTCGTTGCTTGAGAACTGCACAGTGGACGCGAGCATCTGTGGCCAAGTTTTTAAGGGCGCACGGTGGATGCCTTGGCACCAGGAACCGATGAAGGACGTGGGAGGCCGCGATAGGCCCCGGGGAGCTGTCAACCGAGCTTTGATCCGGGGGTGTCCGAATGGGGAAACCCGGCAGTCGTCATGGGCTGTCACCCGCTGCTGAACACATAGGCAGTGTGGAGGGAACGCGGGGAAGTGAAACATCTCAGTACCCGCAGGAAGAGAAAACAACCGTGATTCCGGGAGTAGTGGCGAGCGAAACCGGATGAGGCCAAACCAGTTACGTGTGATACCCGGCAGGGGTTGCGTGGCTGGGGTTGTGGGAGTTCTCTTTCACAGTCTGCCGGCTGTGAGACGAGTCAGAAACCGTTGATGTAGGCGAAGGACATGCGAAAGGTCCGGCGTAGAGGGTAAGACCCCCGTAGCTGAAACATTGACGGCTCGTTTGAGAACCACCCAAGTAGCACGGGGCCCGAGAAATCCCGTGTGAATCTGGCGGGACCACCCGTTAAGCCTAAATATTCCCTGGTGACCGATAGCGGATAGTACCGTGAGGGAATGGTGAAAAGTACCGCGGGAGCGGAGTGAAATAGTACCTGAAACCGTGTGCCTACAAGCCGTGGGAGCGTCGCTGTATGTGCTTGCACATGCAGTCGTGACTGCGTGCCTTTTGAAGAATGAGCCTGCGAGTTTGCGGTATGTTGCGAGGTTAACCCGTGTGGGGAAGCCGTAGCGAAAGCGAGTCCGAAGAGGGCGTTGAGTAGCGTGCCCAAGACCCGAAGCGGAGTGATCTAGCCATGGGCAGGTTGAAGCGGAGGTAAGACTTCGTGGAGGACCGAACCCACCAGGGTTGAAAACCTGGGGGATGACCTGTGGTTAGGGGTGAAAGGCCAATCAAACTCCGTGATAGCTGGTTCTCCCCGAAATGCATTTAGGTGCAGCGTCGTGTGTTTCTTGCCGGAGGTAGAGCACTGGATAGGCGATGGGCCCTACCGGGTTACTGACCTTAGCCAAACTCCGAATGCCGGTAAGTGAGAGCGCGGCAGTGAGACTGTGGGGGATAAGCTCCATGGTCGAGAGGGAAACAGCCCAGAGCATCGACTAAGGCCCCTAAGCGTGTGCTAAGTGGGAAAGGATGTGGAGTCGCAGAGACAACCAGGAGGTTGGCTTAGAAGCAGCCATCCTTGAAAGAGTGCGTAATAGCTCACTGGTCAAGTGATTCCGCGCCGACAATGTAGCGGGGCTCAAGCACACCGCCGAAGTCGTGTCATTGCAACATGAGGACCAACGTCCGTTGTGATGGGTAGGGGAGCGTCGTGTGCCGGGTGAAGCAGCCGTGGAAACGAGTTGTGGACGGTTCACGAGTGAGAATGCAGGCATGAGTAGCGATACACACGTGGGAAACGTGTGCGCCGATTGACTAAGGGTTCCTGGGTCAAGCTGATCTGCCCAGGGTAAGTCGGGACCTAAGGCGAGGCCGACAGGCGTAGTCGATGGACAACCGGTTGATATTCCGGTACCCGCTTTGAAGCGCCAAATATTGAATCCATTAATGCTAAGGCCGTGAAGCCGCCCTGAGCTCTTCGGAGCGTAGGGGAGTGGTGGAGCCGCTGATCCAAGGTGGTAGTAGGTAAGTGATGGGGTGACGCAGGAAGGTAGTCCAGCCCGGGCGGTGGTTGTCCCGGGGTAAGGGTGTAGGGCGTTGTCCAGGTAAATCCGGACAACATGAAGCCTGAGACCTGATGCCGAGCCGATTGTGGTGAAGTGGATGATCCTATGCTGTCGAGAAAAGCCTCTAGCGAGTTTCATGGCGGCCCGTACCCTAAACCGACTCAGGTGGTCAGGTAGAGAATACCGAGGCGTTCGGGTGAACTATGGTTAAGGAACTCGGCAAAATGCCCCCGTAACTTCGGGAGAAGGGGGGCCATTGCTGGTGATCCGATTTACTCGGTGAGCTGGTGGTGGCCGCAGAGACCAGCGAGAAGCGACTGTTTACTAAAAACACAGGTCCGTGCGAAGCCGTAAGGCGATGTATACGGACTGACGCCTGCCCGGTGCTGGAACGTTAAGGGGACCGGTTAGTCACATTTCGGTGTGGCGAAGCTGAGAACTTAAGCGCCAGTAAACGGCGGTGGTAACTATAACCATCCTAAGGTAGCGAAATTCCTTGTCGGGTAAGTTCCGACCTGCACGAATGGCGTAACGACTTCTCGACTGTCTCAACCATAGGCCCGGTGAAATTGCATTACGAGTAAAGATGCTCGTTTCGCGCAGCAGGACGGAAAGACCCCGGGACCTTTACTATAGCTTGATATTGGTGTTCGGTTCGGCTTGTGTAGGATAGGTGGGAGACTTTGAAGCTATGACGCCAGTCATGGTGGAGTCATTGTTGAAATACCACTCTGGTCGTGCTGGATGTCTAACCTGGGTCCGTGATCCGGATCAGGGACAGTGTCTGGTGGGTAGTTTAACTGGGGCGGTTGCCTCCTAAAGGGTAACGGAGGCGCCCAAAGGTTCCCTCAGCCTGGTTGGCAATCAGGTGTTGAGTGTAAGTGCACAAGGGAGCTTGACTGTGAGACTGACGGGTCGAGCAGGTACGAAAGTAGGGACTAGTGATCCGGCGGTGGCTTGTGGAAGCGCCGTCGCTCAACGGATAAAAGGTACCCCGGGGATAACAGGCTGATCTTCCCCAAGAGTCCATATCGACGGGATGGTTTGGCACCTCGATGTCGGCTCGTCGCATCCTGGGGCTGGAGTCGGTCCCAAGGGTTGGGCTGTTCGCCCATTAAAGCGGTACGCGAGCTGGGTTTAGAACGTCGTGAGACAGTTCGGTCCCTATCCGCTGTGCGCGTAGGAGTATTGAGAAGGGCTGTCCCTAGTACGAGAGGACCGGGACGGACGAACCTCTGGTGTGCCAGTTGTCCTGCCAAGGGCATGGCTGGTTGGCTACGTTCGGAAAGGATAACCGCTGAAAGCATCTAAGCGGGAAGCCTGCTTCGAGATGAGTACTCCCACCTCCTTTGAGGGGTTAAGGCTCCCAGTAGACGACTGGGTTGATAGGCCAGATATGGAAGCCCGGTAACGGGTGGAGTTGACTGGTACTAATAGGCCGAGGGCTTGTCCTCAGTTGCTCGCGTCCACTGTGTAGGTTCTGAAGTAACGACCTGTGATATTGCCGGGTTGGTTAACTTCATAGTGTTTCGGTGGTCATTGCGTTAGGGAAACGCCCGGTTACATTCCGAACCCGGAAGCTAAGCCTTTCAGCGCCGATGGTACTGCAGGGGGGACCCTGTGGGAGAGTAGGACGCCGCCGAACAATCATTGTGGGGAAGCCCCGCACCTTATGGTGCGGGGCTTTTCTGCGTTCCGAGTCCGTTTTCCCGCTTCCATGTGCCGGGGCGCCTGCGCCGGCTCTACGGGGGCCAGTCGTCGAGCCGAAGTGGCGCACGGGGGCCGGTCGGTGCATACGGCGCCGCTTGTGCGCAGCGCCGCCGCGAGCGGGTGCGGGGGGTGTGCGAGCAACTCGCGGCCGTGCGCGGTCAGCAGTTCGTCCGGGATGCCCGGGGTGTCCCGCATCAGCTGCTTCACCGTGACAGCGCCGTCGAAGACCGCCTCGACGGCGCTGTCATAAGGGGGTCGGAAGACCTCGCCTGGGCTGTGCCGCAGGGCGCGCGCTGCCCACCGGCCCGTCTCTCATGGCGCGCGGGCCGAGGCTCCGTGGGACCCGGACCTGATGGTGAGGAAGGGCAGCCGCTGTCGGAGACTTCCGGCTGCTGCCTGAACAGGCGGACCGGCCCACGCTGAGCAGGTGACCGGCGACCGGAGGCCCACCGGCTCACACCGGACGCGCAGGTGCTGACCTGACCGGTGCGCGGGGTTTCCATTTCGCGCCGGGCGTGCGCTTCTCTGCGCCGCCCCGTGGCCTTGGGTGCAGGTGCCGAAAGCATGGCCGGAGAGCCGGCGACCGACATAGCCTGCGTGAGGCATGGCAAGCGGGTCGGGAGGGCCTGCGGTGCGCGGAGGTGGCATGGGCGGGGAGCCGCAAAGTCCGGTGGCTGTCAGGGGATGTGGCCGACCGGCCGGAGAGCAGCCGACGAATCTGGCTGACCATCAGGAAGGCGTGGGAGGCGCTGACGGAAGGGCGACATCTCACTTGCGCTACACCGTGTCCGAGGTGCCGGATCCGTACGGCGAGCATCCATTGTTGACCGCTGCCATGGCCGAGGGCTACGACGCCGTACCGGGTCTGGAGCGGGAGCGGTTGCTGCGGTACCTGGAAGCGGTTGTCGCGGTCCGCCGGGCCCCGGTGCACGCCGCCGTCGCCTTCAACGCCGTGTATTTCGGCTACCACCTTAACGGTGACGGCTACGGCCGCAGCCCTCTGCGGCTCGACGACTTCCCCGTGGTAACGCTCGGCGCGCGCGCAGCCGCCCTCCCCGTCGGCGCGATGGTGTGTGTGGCGACCGGCTCGGATCCGCTCTACGCAGAGATCCTCTACAAGGAGGGCACCCATCCGGACGTGGGCAGCCTCGGGGACGTACCGGCCTGGGTGTCCGGAGCGCCGGCGGGTGCCGAGGGCCCGGGAAGGCAGGGGGCGGAGGCCTCTCCACGGCGCCGGGAACTGCTTGTGCCGGACCCGAACGCATTCGGCCCCGGGGTGAGTCTTTCGCCCGCCCAACTCCGCCGCCTGCGTACCCATCGGCGATGGATCAACGAGGACGGCCATATCGTCATCGATGCCTGCTACCCATCGCGGGAAGCGGCTCGGTGCGGTGATCTGTCTGCCTACGCGGACTATCTGCTGACCACCGCACGGGCGCAGCTCCTCAGCCCCTACGTCCCTGTGTCCCTCGCTGAACTCGTGGGCAGCACGCACGACGACGTGCTCCGTATCGGTTTGCTCCGGCTCCTCGATACGGTGCGACGCCTTCTCGCCTCCAGCGACCTGCTGCGTATGTGGGGTCCGTACGCCGTGACCCGGGAAGCACTTGCGGCCTGCTGGCGTGACACCGGACCGCTTGGCGGCGATGACCTGAGAACACTGGCAGCGGCCGTGGAGCATGCGGCCACCCCCTCGCGGCGCCGCTACGGACTGGCCGCTCCTGTCACGGTCTACACCGCGGTCGGGCCCAGGCTGCGCGCCTTCCCCGGCGCCGAGGAGCTGCTCAAGGGCGTGGAGTACGCCGCAGCGGTGTGCCGGGCGAACGTGACGCTCGCCGATGTCGTCCAACGGGACAGCGCACAGGGACTGTTCGCGAACGGCGTCCGGGTCACGCTCGATGATGCCTTCGAGGGCGGGGGCGTCTGGCGTTCCCATTACCCAGGTGAGAGGGACCGCACGGGCGATCCTTTGGACCCGGCCGGACGGGGCTGGACGTCAACTACGGCAACGGCCCCCGGGCAGGCGCAGGAGCAGGACCAGGAGCCGGTCGACGCGCCGCTCGCGGACGATGCTGCCCTTGGGCTGAGTGAGCTGCTGCAGACCGGCGAGGACGAGATCGTTTGGCGGCTGCCGCTGCGCCTGGCCCATCTCATCGACGGCTGTCTTCCGCTGCGCTCGCCCATTGCCGGGGAACTGCGGACGGCCTTCGGGCGCCGGCCCGCGTTACGGCTCGAACTTGACCACCCCGGCGGATCCCTCGACGCGGCCGAAGCCGTCCGGCACACCGTCGCGGAACTCGGCGCGGGAGCCGACCGCCTGACCGGAGTGGTCTGGCCCCTTGACTTCTTTCCCGGCCTGGTTGTGCAGCTCCACTGGCTGCGGGGCAGCCGGGTGATCCGGGCGGTCACGACGCGGCTCGATCGGGCGGTGCAGGTCGGCCACCGAGTGATCGGCCACTGCTACGACCCGTGCGTCCTCACCCGCGAGGACGCCCCGGGCAGTGACCGCAACGGCGACACGGCTGCGGGCCTCGGGCCCAGACAACTGGTGCTGCGCACGGTCCGCCGTTGCGGGCTGCTCACCCCGGACGGCCATGCCCTGCTCGACCGCTCCGGTCTGCCCCTTGCCGTCTATGGCCGTCGGCCCGCCCGGACCCGGTCCACCGCCCTGGAAGCGGCGGTTGCGGAACTGCTCGCCGAACGACTCCTCGAACCGGCCGTCGGCAGCCGTGACACGACCGGTCGGCCGCACTTCCCGGCACGCCCCGGGGAGCGGACGATTCCACTGATCGGCTACCGCCCCGCCCTGATCCGGGTCATACAGCCCTGGGGCGCCACGGGGCCGGTGACCGGGCGAATGCGCGGTGTGCAGTACGTACCCGGCCATCTGCGCCGTTTGCTGCCGGAGCGCTCGGCGAGCGAAGCCCAGCGGACGGCTTTCCGGGAGCACTGCCGCAGACTCGGCAAGGCGGACGGCTGGGAACTGCCCGAGGGCTACACCTTCGTCACCCAGTACACCCGTGGCCGCTGAGTCCTCCGCCGAGCCCGCGTACCCGGCCAACACCACACTTCCCCAGTCATGTTGGCGCCGGACGAACTGAACCACCCACAGCTCACCATCGAACGGAGCGCGTATGCAGGACCGCTATCACGTCATCGCGGGGCCCCCGATGTCCCCGGTCGGCGTGTCGGTCGAGGGCCTCGGGGCTCTGGCCGCAGCACTCAACGCACTGGATCGCCCGGCTGCCGCCGCCCTGGACGACCTACAGGCCGACATGGTGGAACTGGCCTTCAACTCCCTTGCCCCCAAGGACCGCCAGCGCCTGCTCGGCCGCACAGGAATCCGGATGGCAGCCCCCCGGCGGGCAGGCAGCGCATTGTGCCGGGACGTCCTGGCAAGGCTTCGGCGCGAGGCACGACAGCACTCGTGCACCTGCGGTGTCATGGCGCTCACCCAGACCGTGATGAACGATGTGGGCAGGGCCGCCGTCGCGCAGGGCGCCGCCGCCTCCGATCCTGTTCTCCGGTGGGGTGCGACGCTGGTCCGGGCCGCCGTGTTCGCGTGGTGCAACGCCTCGGTCGCCGACGCGTTTGTCCTTGTCTGGGCGGCCGACCGGGACTGGTTCGGGGCGGAGGCGGCGTGCGCAGCACAGACGCAACACCTTGACGCGGTACGCGCCGCCGCGCGGTCCGTCGTCGAGGCGAACGCAGACTTCGCTCTCGGCCTGCACGAAGCCTACGGCGAACCCGGACGCAAGGAGCGGCAGTCCGCGACGGCCCAGGACCGGCCTGCCGGGGCCGGCCGGACGGGGACGGACGCCATCACGTCGGACGCCGTTGCCCCGTCCTCGCCCGCGCCGCACCGGCCCCTCCTGGACCAGCGCGTCGCGCACGCATCGACGTTGGACGCGCCTGTCCCGGACCCACCGGGCGGGGTAACCGATGCGACCGGGCCGGCGGACGGCGCGGATCCGGAAGAGGTCTGCCGACGGCTGGAGCGCACCCTCGCAGAGGCCGGGCGGGCCGTCCGGCGAGTGACCGTGGCGGTCGGGGACGGGCGCCCTCCCGCCGCAGCCGATCTGACGCCGTTGACCGGTCTGAGGGCCGTCTTCGACAGCGCCCGGACCGTGCTCGACGCGGCCGGCGTCGCAGGGGGACCGCTTCGCCTGGAGGACATGGCACGGGCGGCGTACGCGCATCGGGTGGAACGCGACCGTGACCGCGTCGCGCGGGCGACCCTGCGGGACTTGCCGGCCATCAGCTGCCGGGAGGACAGTCCCGCAGTATCCGCCGCCGAGGCCGTACGCTCCGTCGCCCGGCGCCTTCTGGGCGTACCGGTGTGGGGAGAGACGGAACGACGGGAGAGCGCCGCGCTCACTGCACTCGCCGACCTGGTCCGGCTGGGGCGTCAGGCAGCGGCCGCGACGGAGATTCTGGCCTTGCAGGAACGCGTCGTACGGGTGTTGCCCGCATGTGCCACGGCCGCGGTGATGGCACACGAACTGACGCTGCCAGGGCCGACGGAAGTCCGCTCCGGGCCCGAGGCCGCGGAGAGCATGCAGACGGGCGGGACCGGTGATGTCGTGGCGGACGCGGCCGGACCGGCTGCCGGCCCGGCGAGGGGCGAGCATGTGGGCGCAACCCCCACCGAGGACTCCGTCGAGGAGAGCCTTGAGTGCCCCGCTCAAAACGCTGCCAAGACGCCAGCCGTGGATGCCGAGACCCGGCGCGACGCCGTCGTGGAAGCGGTCACCCTCCCGGAAACGGATTTCTCGGGCTCACCTCCGGCCGACGGTCCGGATGCGGCGCCCCGGCCCGCTCCGGTCTTCGCGGGGGATGAGGCCGTGTCCTCGGATTCCCACCCCGCGACCATGCGCACCGCCCCCGCTGTGGAGCACACCGTCACGGTGCCGACGGATACCGTCGCCACGCCCCACGACACGGAGCCCCTGAAGGAGGAGGCGGACCAGGACGACGACACCGCATCGGCCGGACGGGTCCTGGCACGACTGGTCGCGGAGCGGCGCTTCGGACTCGCGCACCATGTGGCGCGGGCCGCAGGCCGCCCCGAGCCCCAGGCGGCGGCGCTCCGGCTGGCCGGTGCGACAGCACTGCTCACCTCCGGCACCAGCCACGGCGCCCGGCTGGTCGCCGACCTGCTACAGCAGCAGAGCGAATTCGTCGGAGAGGACGCGGAGGGCAATGAACTCGTTCTGCTTCCTGCCCTGTTGCGCGCGGCCCTGGTCACCGGCGACCACCTGGCGGGTGCTCAGCTCAAGGTCATGGTGCCGCGGCTTCCGGACGTGCTGGGGGAGGTGGCGGCCGCGGTCGCGGACCGTGCGCTCAGTGGGGCTCTGATGATCGCCTCCCCGCTGGTCGTGATCGCCGACGCCTCCGAGACCGAGGCCCGGTTGAGGGAGCTGCGCGAACAGTGCGGCACGGTCATCGCACCGCAGCGGTTCCGGTTCGCCAGGGCGACGGAGATCGCCAAGCGATGGCTGGCTCCCGACGACGGGCTGCTCGGTTCGATGCTCACGGCCGTGCTCAACAATGACCGTGACGCGCTGCCGGCCGTCCGGGAGGAGGCGGAGCGCCTGTCGAAGCCGTCCGAGGTCAACAGTGAGATCGACCGGATGGACCGCGAGTACCGTCCGTCCAGCGGCAAACCCCTCCAGGGCTCCGGACGCCGGGACCTGGTGCATATCGTCGAGCGGGCGGTCGGTCTGGCGAAGGAATGGTGCCTGGCGGCCGACAGGGCTCGCCGGGGCGGACGGTCGGAGGGGAACCGTGCCGCCAAGGAGATCTCGTCCCTGCGTCAGTCGATGCTGGCCCGGCGTGACGCCGTGCTGACGGAACTCGAACGGCCGGCGGGGCGATCCGGTACTGCCGCCACCGCGGCCGCGTGGGCGGCGCGCAGTGCCATGGAGGAGCTCTTCGCCCTGCTGTCCGGCGGCACCGGGGCCATGCCCCCCGGCAGTGGGGCCGACCCGGAGCTGGTCCTGGATGCGGAACTGCTCAAGATCTGTGACACAGCAGCGGAGCAGCCCTCGCTCGACGGGCTCCTGACGGCAGCCGACCGCGGCTGGGAAGAGGCGCTGCGCGAGCGGCTCGACCGCGACGCGTTCACGGCGGCCCGCACGATGGTGGAGCTGTCGGCCCGGGGGGCACTGCCGGCCTCGGAGGGCGAAGCGTTCGGGCCGCAGAGGCTGGCCGAGATCGAGGAGCTGGAGACCACGAGGCGTGCGGCTCTCCGGACGGAGCACGACGAACTCGTCACGGAGCTGCACCGGGCCCAGGCCGACGGTGCGGTGACGGACGACCAGGATCTGCGCCTGCAGGAGCTGCTGGCGGATGCGCGCACGCACCTCGACGACACCGGCCACCATGACCTGATCGACGTGCGACGGGCGTTGGAGACGGTACGGGCGGATCTGCCCATGCACCGGCAAGAAGCGGCCGGCCGGATCCGGGCCCGGCTCGACGCCCTGGACCTCCCGGCAGACGAACGGGCACAGGTGCTGCGACACCTGGATACCGGTGGCCTGGCGACCGCCGCCGACCTCGTCTACTTCCTGGAGATCGGCGAACCCGTCCCGGAGATCGAGGCGGGCGAGTCCCACCTGACGGAGTTCTTCCCTGTCGTGCCCGAAGGGCTGCCCAAGGGCATTGATCACGAACTCGTCGCCATGGTCCGCTCCGGGGGGAAGCACCCGACCGTTCCCGTCCTGGACTACGGAAACCTCTCCAGTGACGAGGCGGCACTGGCGGCGGACGCCCTGAACGACTGGCGTGAGCTGGGCGCCACCGAGGCGAAGGACCGGCCCAAGGCCCCCGCCGGGCGGAAGCTGCTCCCGGCACTGAAACTCCTGGGATACGACGCCGAGAGCGCCCGGTCGCTGGAGGAGCTGTCGCCGCACCGGCGCGAGTACCGCTTCTTCGAAGCGAGCGGCGTGGAGGTCAACGGCCGGGCCAAGGTGCCGGCCTTCGGCTCGCAGATCAAGGAGCAGGGCGGCAACCTCCGTGTGCTGATGCTCTGGGGCCGCCCGCCTGCCGAGGTCGTCATGAGCCTGGCGTTGCGGGACACCAGTGAGACCAGTCTCCTGGTCGTCTACTTCGGCACCCTCGGCCGGGATGCCCGCGCGGAACTCGCCGCCGGATCCGACCGTCTCCAGCCGCTGCTGGTCGTGGACGATGCGGCCCTTGCCTATCTTGCGGCTCGCGGCAACCGGCAGGCCAGTACGGCCACCCAGACCCTGCTGCCGTTCTCCGGTGTCAACCCGTACATCAGGGAGAAGCGCGGGCGGATCGGCGGGGAGATGTTCTACGGGCGGGACGCGGAACGCAAGAGCATCCTCGACCCGCGCGGCACCCAGGTCATCTTCGGCGGCCGCGGCCTGGGCAAGTCGGCGCTGCTCAGCGATGCCGGGGAACGCTTCATGGATCAGCGCCCCGGGTTCCACCAGTCGGTGTACCTGAACCTGGACCAGGAGAACATCGGCAAGGGGAGCTCCCTCGGGCCTCAGGCCCTGTGGAGCGTCCTGGACCGGGAGCTGACCGATGCCCAGGTGCTGGGCCGGCCCCAGGGCCGCAAGTCGCAGAAGGACCGTTCCGAGCGGGTGCGCGAGGGAACACGCAACTGGCTCGACGGGGACTCGCGGCGCCGCCTGCTGATCCTGCTCGACGAGTGCGACCAGTTCTTCGAGGCGGATGCTCCTCGGTTCGACCAGACCAAGAAACTGAAGGGACTCGGGTCGGACACCAAGGACCGGGCCAAGGTCGTCTTTGCCGGCCTGCACTCCGTGCAGCGCTTCTCCAAGCTGGCGAGCAACGGACCGTTCGGGCATCTCGCGCAGACCCCGAAGGTGATCGGTCCGCTCGCCCCGCAGTTCGCCGCCGATCTGCTGGTCGAGCCGATGCGGGCGCTGGGCTTCGAGTTCGACGACGTGGACCTGGTGAACCGGGTGCTGGGTTACTGCTCGTACCAGCCGTTCCTGCTTCAGATGTTCGGCCATCGGCTGGTCGAGGTGATGCACCGCAAGCGGGCGCGGCGCGGAGCGGAGGGACCTCCGTACACGGTGCGGGTCACCGACATCGAGGCGGTGGAGTCGGACGCCGCCCTCAGGACCGGCATCTCGGCGGCCTTCAAGGACACCCTGAGCCTGGACCACCGATACGACGTGATCGCCAACGTTTTGGCGTACCAGGCCCGTAACCACGGTCTGGAAGTGCGGCTGAGCGACGCCGAACTGCGCGAGGAATGCGAGACCTATTGGCGGGAGGGTTTCCGGCAGCTCGACACCGAGGGTTTCCGGGCCTACCTCTCCGAGATGGTGGGGCTGGGGGTTCTGGCTCCCAACCACGAGGGCCAGGGCTGGCATCTGCGTGGCCCGAACGCACTGCGCATGATCGGCACGTCCCACGAGGTGGAGACCCGTCTGGTCCGGGCCGAACAGGACTGCAAGCTGGAGGAGAGCATCGTGCTGGAGGGGCGGCCGGAGCTCCCCGACGGCCGTCCCGCCCCGCTCACCATCACCCAGCTGGACGATCTCCTCGGTGAGCGCGCGAATCAGACGAGGGTCGTCCTGGGCACCCCGGCTACCGGGGTCGGCGACGTGGGCGACACCCTGCGTGCGGTCGCCGGGCGCATCGCCGACTGGCAGCTCCCGCCCATCGGCAAGCTCAGCGTCTTCAAGCAGGAGCTCACGGGTGGGAATCCGCGTGAACGGCGGGTGCTCATCAGCGACTTCGCCCGCTACCCCGCGAAGCCGGAGACCCTCCGTGAGGCCGTCGATCTGGCCGACGCCCTGCTGCCGGGTACTCCCGGGGTGACGCGCGCAGTGGTGCTCGTGACCGATACCGGACAACTGGACCTGTGGCGTGTCCTGCTGACAGGCGAGGAACACACCACCGCGGTTCCGGTGGTGCTGCGCCGGCATGATCGCCGCAGTCTGCGGGGCTGGGCACACCGTACCGAGGTGTTCAGCACGGATGAACGCCTGGACCGGCTCTACACCCTGACCGGCGGCTGGCCCCTCCTTGTCGACCGCGCGCATCAGCTGTACGGCGAACTCGGCGACCCCGAAGAGGTCTTACGGCGTCTGGCCGGCATGCGCACGGACCGCTCGGCGGCCCGTGCGTTCGTCGAAGCGACCGGTATGTACGCGGATCCGATGCTGGCGGCGGGTTATCGATCCATTGTCGAGGCGTTCGAAGGGGACCTGGCGGACCGGGAGAGCGTCGTGACCGCGATCGTGTACAAGACCGGGGACGAGGCGGAGGCCCGCTGGGTCTTCGCGTGCCTGGATGCTCTGCAGGTGTTCGACCACGCGGACGATGCACAGCTACGCCTGGAACCCCTGCTCCGGCAGTGCGTGGAACTCGGCGAGTGACACCGTTCGGTCGGTCCGCTCCGTGTCCTCCGCACCGCGGCCCGTGGTGCGGAGGACACGGCGGGGCTGTGTGCGGGCAGAGGGCGGCTCTGCACCAGGATCTGCCTGGCGGCTGCGCCGCAAGCCCGCCGAGTCGGCAAAGGGCCCGCGGCTAGGACCGGACGAGGCCGGGCAGCCAGCCTATGTGGCGCAGGGTAGGTGCGATACGGCTCAGGACGTAGAAGACGACCGGCGTTTCGGTATCGTCCTGCGGGAAGTAGAGAGCGTGCTGAAGGGAATCCGTGTCCTGTGGTCTGTCCAGATCGACCAGGCGCGGATGCGGACCGCCCAAGGCCGCATCAAGGTCCACCCCGGGACGCGCGGTCAGGTGGCGTAGGTCGTCGATACCACATACGTCGGCAAACTCGGCCGTGGTGAAGGTCTTCTTGAAACGGGGGCGGTCACCGGGGACGGCGACCCATCCCATGATCCGCAGCCTTCGTCCTCCGGCAGCCTGGATGCCGGCCCGCCGCCGGTTGTGAAGATTGGACAGTGGTGCCGGCATTTCCGGCACGACGGCGGGCTGGTACAGGACGAGGTCGCGCTCTCCGTTGTCCCAGCGTGTGTCGTGGATCGTCAGCAGAGGGCGTCCGGGCAGCTGAACCCGCCAGACATCCGCCATGCCCTCGGACTGTGCGCCGGAGCATGTGCCGGCAAGGCCCTTCCGCGCCGTTCCTTCTCGTCGCAGCGTGAGCTGATCCATGACGCTCATGGCACTGGTGCCCCTCCACCCGTGGGAGACGCCCGGCGTGCCCCCTTGGATGGATCATATTCGTTTAACTGCGTTGATAGGTAAGGTTGTTGAGAATAGTGGCTATGTGGCCTGCGTCCGGTATGCCCGCCTGTGGCGGTCAGACCTGCGGGTCCACGGAACGCAACAGTTCCAGGAGTCCCTGCGCCGGGAGCAGTTGCTCATCGGTGACGGGGTCGGGGCTGAAGTGCATCAGATCGTTGCGGAACCTGCGGCAGTCCTCAAGGGCCGTCAGGAAGTGCTGCTGGTCAATGGCCCACCCCAGCGCTGCCCAGTTCTCGGGGAACTTGAGCAGGTGCTTGTAGGCGCCGAAGGTGAGATTGGCGGCAGAGTTCACCTGAGCGGCGCGGTTCCGAGGGACGGCCGCTTTGATGCGCTTCCGAGGCCGGGCAGGCGGCCAGTCTGACCCTTGCCCTGATACGTGCCCCGGACGAGTTGATGCTCGCCACGGAGCCCGCCCCTGTCGTCCACGTCGTGGAGAACCCCAGCGTCGTGGCCCTCGCCCTACGACGTTTCGGCGCGTACTGCCCGCCCCTCGTGTGCACCTCCGGCTGGCCCAACAGCGCGGCCATCCACCTCCTCCGTCTGCTGGCGGACCACGGCGCCGCCCTCCGCTACCACGGAGACTTCGACGGCGAGGGCATCCGCATCGCCGCGTATGTGTTCGACAAGACTCCTGCCCACCCCTGGCGCATGACCGCGGTGGACTACCACGCTGCTGTCGCTCGCATCTCCCACGGCCTTCGGCCAGGGCGCCTCACCGAGGCACCTTGGGACCCGGAACTGACCACAGCGATGACCGGCCACGGCACCGCCGTGATCGAGGAACTGGTCGCCGATGTACTCCTGGAGGATCTGGCCGCCACTGCACAGCTGTATGGCATGGCAGTGGTCGCTGATTGCCAACTGCCGAATAGCGCCTGTGCCCGCATCCGCGGGCGCAGGCTTGGTCTGGGTGGTGTGGCTCTGCGGTTGTCGTTGCCCTCAGTCCGTTCCGGCGACGTGCGGTGCGAGCAGCGGCTCCGCGGTCCGGCGTTCGCGGGTCAGTCTTCGAGTGCCGACGAGCCACAGGCAGATGGCGGCCATGGGGGCGAGGACCAGGAGCATCGGGGTGACCGGGCCCAGGCCTTCCCTCGTGTCCAGGGTTTCGCCGAGGATCAGGAAGAGGACCATGTTGTTTCCGGCGTGGGCCAGACTCGCGACCCAGACGCTGCCGCTGCGCTGGTACAGCCACATGAGAATGATCTCCTGAAGCTGGAAGGACAAGGTCCACACCGCCAGGCCGATCACTGCATTTGTGAACTCGACGTAGCCGATGAAGGCCAGCGGAAAGTGCCACACGGCCCATATCAGTCCTGTGGCGATGATGGACGGCACTGTACGGCCCCCGAAAAGGCGTGGCCTGAGGTAGCTGGTCCAGCCGAATTCCTCACCCGCATAGAGGGGGGTGAGGAAGAGGGCCACCATCATGAGGCCAAGCACGGTCGCCAGTTCTTGCATTCCGGGTAAGCCGCCCGGGCCGGACAGGTCCAGGTCCCACAGGCCGAGTGCAGCGGCGAGAGCGAGGGTGGCCGCCGCGATGAGCGGCGGGCCCAGCCAGGCCACGACGTAGTGGCGCCAGGCCGGCTTGAGGCGGAGTTTCAGTCCGGCGTCGCCGAAACCTTCGTTGGTGATCCAACGGCGGACTACCACTGCGGCGATTCCGGGCATACAGAAGCCGGGTAGTTGCAGGAGGGGATCGAGCGGGGACAGGCCCAGGCCGGCTCGTGCGAACAGCAGCCAGAGCCAGGTGCCGGCGAAGGAGATCAGGAGGAAGACCGTCACGCCTCTACGGGTGACGGATCTCGGATGGTGGGCGAGCACGCATGCCTGCCTTTCGTCTTCGGGGTTTCTGATACCCGTGTTCGGGGAGGTGGTCCCGTGGGTGAGTTGGGCGAGGTTCTTCTCTCCGCCGCTGATTTTTCTGCGGCCTCCCCACTCTCACAGCAGACGGCAAGGATTTGCATCGCTGTCGAGAGCGAATGCTGATTCCCCCAATTTCGCGGTGCGTTCTGGCGCTTTCGGGGGAGGTGACCGGGGGCGGCGCCGGGGTACGGTCCGGCCGTGGATAAATTAATTCGCCCGCTTTCGTGCGGGGCTGGGTTCCGGGACTGGGTGTATGCGGTCCTCGGCGCGGCCTTGAGCCTGCTGCCGCTGACGGCGGCGCTGCTGTTCGCGCCGCCGAGGTGGCCGACGGGGTTCCGTGTGCTGGGCTTCGTGTGTGCGTTCGCTGTGGTCACAGTGGCCATGGGCGCTCCTCTGCCGGCCAGGCGCGCGAGTGTGCGGCTGGCCAACGGGCTGCTGCGGGCCGGTCTGCCCGCGCCGGTGGACACGACGGGGCCGCGCTGGGTCAACCGGCTGCGCACCGCGGTGTGGCTGGTGCCGCACATGGCGCTCGGTGGGGTGGTGACGGCAGTTTCGTGCCTGGCCGTGTTCGGAGCTGTCGCGTTTCCCTCGGTCTGGCTGGGCGGTGGGGAGCGCATGACCGTCTTCGGACTGTCCCTGCGGATCGGGGAGGGCTGGCGGGGGACGTGGGCGTTGCTGCCCGCCGTGGGATGTCTGGCGCTTGCGCCCGGGGTCACACTCGGCGGTGCGGTGCTGCTTCGACGGCTCGCCCCCGTACTCCTCGGCCACCGGCCCGGAGAGCGGCTGGCCGAAGCCGAGGAGCGGATGAACCTGTTGGCGCAACGGAATCGACTGGCACAGGAGTTGCATGACTCGATCGGCCACACGCTGACGGCGTCCACGATCCAGGCGGCGGTGGCGGTGGAGCTGCTGGACAGTGACCCAGCGGCAGCCAGGCGCGCCCTGAACAGCATTGAGGAGACATCGCGGGCCGCCATGGACGATCTCGATCACGTGCTTGGGATGCTGCGGGAGGAACCGCCGTCCACAGTGCCCCGGCCGACCCTCATGGACCTTGGTCCGCTGGTGGAGCGAGTCCGTGGAGCCGGCGCGCAATTGACAGTGGAGGTGCAAGGCGACCTGACCCGGGTGCCGACCACGGTGTCGCGCGAGGCGTACCGGGTGGTCCAGGAGGGGCTGACCAATGCCCTGCGGTACGGGGGCAAGGCCGGGATCCGGCTGCGGGCGACGGTGCGGGGCGGGTGGCTGGAGCTGGAGCTGACCAATCCGGTCGGTACGAGGACACCTGCCCGGCAGCGGCCCGGGGGCCAGGGAGTGCAGGGGATCAGGGACCGGGTGCGGCTGCTGCGGGGGACCATGCACTCCGGGGTCGTGGAGAACGGTTGCAGCGGTTGCAGCAGTTGGAGCGAGGGCAGGGAAGGCAGCAACGGCGGTGAATGTGGGCCCTGTTCGGGCGGTGGAGGTGAGCGGGACGCTGGGGAGGTACGGTGGCGGCTCTTGGTCCGGATACCGCTACGGTCGGCGTCATGAACGCCTTCACAGCGCTGGGCCCGGACGCCGACCCGCCCGTGACCGTGCTCGTCGTGGACGACGATGAACTGACCCGCACCGGTCTGCGGACGCTGCTGTCGGCCAAGCCCGACTTGGACGTTGTGGGCGAGGCCGATGATGGCGCCGAGGTGGTAGCCGCGGTGACCCGGCTGCGGCCGGACGTGGTGCTGATGGATGTGCGCATGCCGTTGGTGGACGGGATCGAGGCCACCCGGCGACTGCGGGCGCTGCCCGACCCGCCGAAGGTCGTGGTGATCACCACATTCGAGAATGACGAGTACGTCTGGGACGCCCTGCGGGCCGGAGCCAGCGGGTTCATCCGCAAGCGTGCCCCGTCACAGCAGATTGCGCACGCCATCCGGTTGGTGGCGGCCGGCGACTCGGTGCTGTTCCCGGAGGCGGTCCGCCGGATGGCTGCGAGCCGTCTCGTTCGACGAGACGCCTCTGTGACCGCCGCGCTCACCGGCCGCGAGACAGAGACGCTGCGCCTGATGGCACGCGGGCTGTCCAACCAGGATATCGCCGCCCGGCTGGTGGTGAGTTTGGAGACCGTGAAGACGCATGTGGGCAATGTGCTGGCCAAATTGGGCGTCGGAAATCGCACACAGGCGGTCGTCCTGGCCTTTGAAACGGGGGTGGCTGATCCGACGGGGACGGCTGAACCGGGGGGATGACCTGAGCCGGATCAGCCCGTCACCCCGGTCATGCCCCGATAGAACGCCACGGCAGCTCGTCCCCCCCGCTCATCCTTGACCGTTCCTCTCTCAAGGGCAGCTAGGGCGCCTCGAACCGCGTGGGCTGTGCGTCGTCCAGGGTTGGATTGCCTGGTCCGCTGCTGTGCGGTGGTGGAGGGCCGATGACCGGTCGGCTGGTGCGTTGGCGTTGGGTCAGGTGGGGCGGGACTGATCTGCCGTTCCACTGTGCAGGCTGCTCGCATCCCCGTATTTGCTCTTCGCGCTGAATCCGGGGTTGTCAGGTCCGGTTTCCGGAGCCCTGGTCGTGGTCGTCGCAATCGGTACGCGGCTGGAGCAATGCTGCAGGGCCGCCGGCGTGCTGACGCCCGAAGAGCTGAGCGGCCAGGCGCTGGGCCTGCACACGTCCGGGGTGGCCACCGTGCAGGGTCTGGGGGCGACGATGGCCGGCTCGGCGGCCGAGCTGAGGTTTCCCGGAAGCAGCATGGTGAAGACAGCGACCGCCTCGCAGCGACCGGCTCGTTTGCTGCGACCCTGCTGTCGGCCCCCGGCCCCCGGCCCCCGGCCCCCGGCCCCCGGCCCCCGGCCCCCGGCCCCCGGGCTGCGAGGCGGTGCAGGTGTGGGGACCAGACGTACCGGGAAGCGCGCTCTCTGCCACACACGGCGGAACCGGGCGGTGAACATAGGCGTCAGGGCGGTGCGCCGTGTCGACCGAACGGGAGGGCGGATGGCGGAAGATGACGCAGTGCCCATTGCGGGACGTTCTGAGTTGGAAGGTGATCTTGTCCGGCGCGCACCCGGGGCCGGCACCTAGACTTTTGCATATGTCTCTCTCCTCTGGTCGGCCCGCCACACGGTGGCTGCGCACCTACCGGCCGGTGGCCGCACCCCGGCTGCGGCTCGTCTGCTTCCCGCACGCCGGCGGCTCGGCGAGTTTCTACCGCTCCTGGCCGCAGCGGTTCCCGGCTGACTGGGAAGTGAGCGCGGTGTGCTACCCGGGCCGTGAGGAGCGCATCGCGGAACCCGGCATCACGAGCATGGCGGAACTCGCCGGTCGGGTGGCCGACGAGCTGGCACCTCATATGACGCTCCGCACGGTATTTTTCGGTCACAGCATGGGCGCCTCCGTGGCGCATGAGGTCGCTGCACTGCTCGCCGGGCGCGGTGCGGGCCCGGCGGCGCTCCTCGTCTCCGGCAGGGCTGCTCCCCACCTCCTGCGGCGCCTCAGTGACGGGGACCTCACCGATGAGAAGTTGCTCGCCACGGTGGGCGGGCATGGCGGACCGGGGGCGGAGCTCTTGCGGGACCCCGAGATGCGCGAGCTGTTCATGCCGCCGATCCGGGCGGATTACCGGCTGGTCGAAGCGTATGTGGCGGAGCCCAAGGCTCCTGCCGTGGATATTCCCGTCGTCGCCTACTTCGGGATGGAAGACCCCCAGCCGGCCCCCGACGAAGTCCGGGCATGGGCAGAGCTGACCTCGGCGCGCTGCGATGCGCGCGCGTTTCCCGGGGGGCACTTCTACCTCGTCACTCACGAAGCCGAGCTGGTCCGCGACATCCGTGAGCGGCTCGTCGCCCTTGGGTGAGACATGGTGTGACGTCGGCGCAGCCTGCTTGCCCCGGCCGAAGGCCCCCAGTCCGCCGCGCCATCGTTGCGGCGCGAGGTGACGCGACGTGATGTGACCTGATGTGACGTGTTGACGGTTATCGGCAACGGGAGCTCCATGACGGGCCGTTGAGGTGATGTCCGTGAACGGGAGGGCCATTGTGCACGGTCTCGGAGAGAGCGCCTTCCTTGAGCCGGTGGGCGCCCTCGTCTCGCCTCTGCCCACCGGCGGGGCGTCGCGAGCATCTGCATCCGGGTGGGCATCCGCATCCGGGTGGGCATCGGGGACTTCGAACTGGACGAAGGGGGAGGGGAGGCGAAGGGGCGGGATGCTCTCGCCCCGCGCGGGGCCGTCCAATTACCGAAAGACGGCCTGTCCGCGCCCCCTCCGTCGGTCAATGACGCCGGATGGAATCCGGGACCCGTTTCTCCCACTGTTTTGGACACAGGTCTCGGGGCAGCAGAGCACTGTCGGGATGACCGACATGCTGAAAAGAGCCCGTCACCGTTCCCCTTTGTCAGGGGGTGAAACGGAGACGGAGTAAAGCCTGCTCTCGCATCGCGTCGAAGGGATTTCGCATGAGTTCCACTGTCTGGGGATATCTTCCCGACTCCGGGTACCGGGCGGGCACGACTCTGGTGGGGTACAGCGTCGAAGCCGTTGACGGGAGCATCGGCAAGGTCGACAAGCATTCCGATGACGTGGATTCGGCACACCTCGTCGTCGACACCGGTCCCTGGATCCTCGGGAGGCGCATCGTGCTGCCCGCCGGCACGGTGACCGGCATCGACCACGAAGAGGAGAAGGTCTATGTCGGCCGCACCAGGCAAGAGGTCAAGGACGCGCCTGCCTTTGAGGGGGAAGCGCACCTGAGCAGCTCTGACTACCTCCATCAGGTGGGAGTTTATTTCGGTGGATTTCCCCTTGTGTGAGGCGTGTCCGGAGTCGAAAGGACCGGCCGCCGCCGGGGTGGTCGGCCCGCCACGGGCTCCCCTTCCGGGGCTGTTCCCCTCGCCGCGTCGTGAGGGTGGGGCATAAACCCTCGGATACGGGGCAGTCGTCGGGGAACCCTCTCGTCGAAGTAGCCTTCTACGCGGCCCTCGGGTGGGGCGGCGGTGGAACTCCACGGCGTGGAGATGGATCAGGCGGGAGGTGAGAGGTATGACGGGTGCACAGCAGGCCCCGGTGTGCGAAGCGGCGGAGGCCCGGGACCAGGTTCGGGAGCTACTGAGCGCTCACCGTCCGGCCATCGATGAAATTTCCATGATTGACGCCTTGCTGGTCACCTCGGAATTGGTCACCAATGCGCAGCGCCATGGAGACGGACTTTCCGGTTTCTCTGCCAGGATCGTGGCCGATCGCCTGGAAGTGACCGTCTCCGATCGCAGCTGTCGGCAACCCGCCACGGCCGTCGGGCGCGAAAAATTTGCGGTCGGCGGATATGGATGGCCGATGATTCAGCAACTTACCGCCTGCGTCGTCATTATTCCCACTTCGGGCGGCAAGGCTATTACGGTTGACATTCCCCTCACCTTCGCCCCACCTGGCCCGCTGCTGTCCTCTCCGGTGTGACACCCGCCGGGCATCCCGCTTCTGTGTGCCGTGTGACGAGTCACAGGTGACGAGTGCCCCTTGTGTCCCTACCCGCCGTGGCGTCGGCAACAGGGCCTGACAGTATTGCCGTCCTGCCGTGCGGGAGAACTGCCCCGGCCGGCCGTCCCTGCCCGGCGGGTGGGACGAGGGAGATGGCGCCGCAGTCGCGGTGCGGTGCATTGAGGTGGAAGACGTGATGCGGGGAGTACCTGCAAGAGCGGCCGAGGCACGCAATTTTGTGCACGACCTGCTGCACAATGCAGACACCCCGGTCGATGACCTGGCCCTTGTCGATGCCCTCCTGGTGACCACCGAGCTGGTCACCAATGCCCAGCGGCACGGCGGCGGGCTCATCGGGTTCACCGCGCGGGTCGTCGACGGGTACCTGGAGCTGGCGGTCGAGGACCGAAGCGAGCACTGCCCCCGCACTGCCGTCTCTCGTGACCCTGGCGCCCCAGGCGGATACGGCTGGCCCCTGGTGGAACGGCTGGCCCGCACCATCGACATCGCCGTGACCGCGACAGGCAAGACCATCCGGGTGACTTTGCCCCTCTGACACAATCGGTCCGGCCGAGTGCGGTCCGGCGGTGATTCGGTCCCGAGGCGCGCGGTGCCGCCGGTCAGTCGTCACCTTTGTCGGCCATGGCATGGGGCCGGCCATGGTGGCTGACCGTACGGCGGTTATCCGCACGGGTCAGGGTCTTCATCCGCACCGGGCAGAGAGGTCCCCCGCGCCCGGCAGGCTGCCCCCGCCGCCCGGCAGGGCGATCCCGGTCACCCGCAACTGCCGCGACTCATGAATGAGTTCGGCCGGGGCATACGCGAGTTCAGCAGCTTTTGCCTACCGAAGGGAGAGGATGGTTATGGGTATCGGCGGATGTATCGGACTGATCGCGGTGGGTGCCATCTTGACGTTCGCAGTGGACTGGCATCTGTCCGGCGTCAATCTCGACCTGGTCGGGCTCATCATGATGGTTGTCGGAGTGATCGGCCTGGCGGCCTATGTGAGCATCCTCAAGCGGCGGCGGGTCCAGCCGCCGGCCCCCGGAGCTCCGGTGGTCGACGTCGAGGAGACCCGTACCTACCGGTGAACGACGGGAGGTTGGTGAAACCGGACCCGGCGCCCCAGGAATGAGGAGAGACCTCAGGACCTGACTCCGAGTCCTCGGAAATGTCTCCAGCCGCTCTCTCAGGCCTGCCTGTATCCCCGCACCCCCGGCCCGTGGCCACCCCTGCCGTGGAGCAGCGGCGGGCGGAGCGCCGCATCGCCGAGAAAGGCAGTTGATGGAAGACCGTCGCACGGCCCGCACGGCCCGCACGGCCCGCACGGCCCGCACGGCCCGCACGGCCCGCACGGCCCGCACGGCATGCGCAGACGCAGTGTCCGTCCTGCAGAAGGCGAGCCTCCTCCGGGCGGAGCGGAATTCCGGCGGAGCGGCATTGACGGCACCGTGCTGCCCATGGCCCTCTCCGCGGGAGTCCGTGGACGGTCGGCGGCGCGGTCGACGGGTGGGTGACGTGTGACTGAAGGTCAAACATCAACGGACGGCGCCACGAACGCGCGCTATCTCCCCATTGCCGAACACGGAATGATCGGCGATCTGCGGACAGTCGCGCTGGTCGGGACCGACGGCGGTATCAGCTGGTTCTGTGCTCCTCGTTTCGATTCGCCCAGTATCTTCGGCTCGCTGCTCGACGCACAGAATGGCGGCCACTGGCGCATCAGCCCCGTCGGGGAGGTGGCCAAGCGGCAGCAGTACTACTTTCCCGATACCAACATACTGATGACGCGGATGCTGACCGAGAACGGCATCGTCGAAATCCAGGACTTCATGCCGATACGAGCGGAGGGCGACCGGGATCACCGGCAGCGGCTGGTGCGGCGGGTGGTCAGTGTGCGGGGCAGCGCGCGTATCCGAGCGGTCATTGCACCCCGGATGAACTACGGGCGGGATCCGCACAAGGTGGAATCCCAGCCGCACGGTGTGTGTTTTACGAGTGAGGCACGAGAACTCTCGCTCCAGGCCAGTGTGAGCCTCCACGCGGAGGGCCAGGACGCGGTCGGCGAATTCGATCTGGCAGAAGGCCAGTCGGTCCTCTTTGTGCTGGAGGCCACCGAACCCACCTGCACCGGACCCACTCGCACCGACCCGACCGTCGACCTGGTCGATGCACCGGCGGCCGAGGAACTGTTCCAGTCCACCGTACGGTTCTGGCGCCAGTGGCTGAGTCAGTCCACCTACACCGGCCGCTGGCGCGAAATGGTGCACCGCTCCGCGCTGACGCTGAAACTCCTGACCCACGAGCCCACCGGCGCCATCGTCGCCGCACCGACCCTCGGGCTCCCCGAACAGGTCGGCGGTGAACGGAATTGGGACTATCGCTATGTCTGGATACGCGACGCGGCCTTTTCTCTCCACGCCCTGCTGCGGCTGGGCTTCACCCGTGAGGCACAGGCCTTCATCAGCTGGCTGACCGAGTGTTTGCGCAAGCCACGCGACGGTGACCGCGGCCCGCTACGGGTGCTCTATTCCATCGATGGAGATGCCGCGTTGCCCGAGCAGGTCCTCGACCACTGGGAGGGCTACCGCGGTTCTGCTCCGGTCCGCGTGGGGAACGGCGCAGCGGACCAACTTCAACTGGACATCTACGGTGAGCTGTTCGACTCCATCTATCTGTTCAGCAAGCACGGTGACGGTATTTCCCACGAGAGCTGGATGGATCTGTGCACCATCCTCGACTGGCTCCTGGAGCACTGGGACGGTCCCGACGCGGGAATCTGGGAGACCCGGGCCGGGCAGCAGCGTCATACCTATTCACGGGTGATGTGCTGGGTGGCGGTGGAACGCATGATCAGAATGGCCCGCCAGCGCGGTTTGCCGGGTGATCTGGGGCGCTGGATGTCGGAACGCGACAAGATCTACCACCAGATTATGAACCAAGGCTGGAGCGCCCAGGACCAGACCTTCGTCCAACGCCTCAGCGGCGACCCGGAACAGCCACCCGAGAGCATTCTGGATGCCTCGCTCCTGGTGCTGCCGATGGTCAAATTCCTGTCGCCCCAGGACCCGCGATTCCGCTCCACCGTGCACGCGATCGGCAAGAGTCTCGTCACGGACAGCCTGGTGTTCCGCTATGACCCGAAAGAGTCTCCCGACGGCCTGGACGGAACCGAGGGGACCTTCTCGATCTGTTCGTTCTGGTGGGTCGAGGCGCTGGCTCGCACCGGTCGGATCGACGAGGCCAGGGTGGCACTGGAGAAGATGTTCACCTACGCCAACCACCTCGGTCTGTATGCGGAGCAGATCGGGATGACGGGCGACCATCTGGGGAATTTCCCCCAGGCGTTCACCCACCTCGCGCTGATCAGTGCGGCCACAAGCCTGGACGGTTTCATGGGGTGAGCCACCCACCCCCCCCGCGTGGGCCGGACTTGCACCCCGCGTCGGCCGGACCTGCACCGAACGTGGGCCGGACCTGCACCGGCGGATACCGCCTGGCTCCCGATGCGTGAGGCTGGCACCATGAGCGCCCATGAATGATCAAGAGACCGTTGAGGACCACGCTTTACGTCTGGTCACCGAGCGTTTCCCGCACGCTGTGGGCGCCCTGTTGGGAGGGTCCGCTGCTCAGGGCCGGGCGACCCCGACCAGCGATCTGGACATCGCCATCCTCCTCCCGGACTCGGACACCAGCCGTCGGGAAGTGATCCGCCACGACGGCCGCCTGGCCGAGTTGTTCCTGCACACCGTCGCGGACATGCCGGAGTTCTTCGCATGGGACAGAGCCCGCCGCCGGGGCACGGTCCTGTTCCTCTATGACGAAGGCCTGATTCTGACCGACCCCCATGGCCATGTGGCCCGTACGCGCGAACAGGCCCGAGTGGTCATCGCGACCGGGCCTCCCCCGCTCACTCCGGCGGAATGGGAACGCGGTCGCTACGTCCTTACCTGTTACCTGGACGACCTTGCCGACACCTCGCCGGCCAACCGGTACGAACAGCTCTCCCTGGCCGATCACGCCCTGCGCGAGGCGGCGCACCTGGTCACCGCTCACCACGGTGCATGGACGGGGATCGGCAAATGGCTTCCCCGCAGACTGCTGAGCGCGGACCCGGCGCGAGGCACGGCTCTGTTGGACGGCCATCGGTCCGTCGCCGAACACGCCGACCCGATGCCCATGGCGACCGCGGTACAGCAGGTCCTCGATCTGATCGGTGGGCCGTTGCGGGAGGGGTACACGCAGCGCTGGGACATCTGATCCGGCCGATGGGGCAGCCGAGTTCCCGGCCGGCGCGTCATTCCCGTGCGGGGAAATTCACGGATGGCTCCTCCGGTACACCGGCTGCGCCACTCCGCGGGGTGATTGTTCGGTCGGCATGCATAAGAACCGCGGCCTCGGGAAATGGGCGTGCTCAAACGACCTGAAATCCGGAGGTGAATCATGAACGCGGTTTTCGAGGACGTATCGGACAGGGAGTTGCAGAGGGCCTGTGACGGGCTGTCGCCGCGCGCCGGAGAAACTTCCACCACGCTTCCTCCCATCGAGGATGCCAGAAGCGTTGCTCCCCATGACGCCAAGGCTTTGTCACCGCTGTTCTTCGATCGGCTCGGGGAGCTCGAAGAAGGCACCCCCGAGTATCAGTACACCCGCAATTCGCTCATCGAGATGAACCTCTCCTTGGTGCGCTATGTGGCCTCGCGGTACAGAAGTCACGGTGACCAGCTCGAGGACATCGTCCAAGTCGGCACGATCGGCCTGATCAAGGCCATCGACCGGTTCGACCGCTCACGCCGTACGGAGTTCGCGGCCTTCGCCATCCCCCACATCCTCGGTGAGATCAAGCGGTTCTTCCGCGACACCAGCTGGGCCGTCCACGTCCCCCGGCGCCTGCAGGAGCTCCGCGCCGACCTGTCCCGGGCAACGGAGGAGCTGTCGACGCTCCTGGACCGGGAACCCACCGTCAAAGAGCTGGCCGGGCATCTGCAGCTCACCGAAGAGGAGATCATCGAGGGCATCACGGCCGCCAACGGCTACTCGGCCATCTCCTTGAACGTGTCCTGCGACAGCGATGCGGGGCCGGAAGGTGGCGGTCCGTCCTTCGCCGACGTCCTCGCCGCGACCGACCCCGCCACGGAGAACGTCGAGGACCGGTGCACCCTGGCCGCACTCCTGAAGCTGCTCAGCGACCGCGATCGCCTCATCATCCAGCTGCGCTTCGGCCAAGAGATGACGCAGGCGCAGATCGGAGCCGTGCTCGGGGTCTCCCAGATGCATGTCTCGCGCCTGCTTGCCCGCATCATCAAGCAGCTCCGCAGGGGAATGCTCAGCCAGAGGTGATGTCGGCCCGGTTCCGGCCTCTTCGGCCTGATGCCGGCGGCGAGATCAGCGAAAAGGAGGATGGCGTCCCGACGTTCGGGAAGAGCGGGGATATCCCGACGTGCGGGAGGGGCCACGGCGCAAAAGCCGTGGCCCCTCCCGTGTGGAGCGTGCCTGGTTACTTCTTGAAGGCGTCCTTGGCCTTCTCCTTCGCTCCGCGGAGGTGTCCCCGGGATTCCTTTGCGGAGCCCTCGGCGGTGGCGCTCTCGTTACCGACCGCGCGTCCCGCTTCCTTCTTGACCTTTCCGATGGTCTGCTCGGCGATGGCCTTGACCTTTTCGCTGGCACTCATTGTGAGGTCCTTCCGTTGGCGGCACTTTTCGCGTGCCCCCGCACTGTCCCGTCAAACGGCGGAGCGGAGTACCGGGGGGCGGCGGGCTTCGGTGGGGATGCGGGGAGTTCCCCCGGCTCCTGCGGGGCGCGGGCCACCACGAACCTCTCGGTCCTGGAGGTCGAGAGCATCTGATTCCGGTTCGGAGGTATGCCGGCATGAGATCGGGGTAGGCGCCCGCTGCAGCGTCCGCGGGTGCCGGGCGCGCGGGAAGGCGAGATGACCACCATCGTGAGCGGGACCACGACCGGGCAGCGGGACGCCGACACGGACTCCGTACTGCCGGAGGTGACGCAACCGCAGAAGGTGGCCCCGCGCGACGCCAAGGAGTTGTCGAAGCAGTTCTTCGAGCGGCTTCAGGTCCTGGAGGAGGGGACGCACGAGTACCAGTACGCGCGCAACACCCTCATCGAGATGAATATGTCGATGGTGCGCTATGTCGCCCGTCGCTACCGCAACCGCGGCGATGACATGGAAGACGTCATCCAGGTGGGCACGATCGGTCTGATCAAGGCCATCGACCGCTTCGAGCTCTCGCGCGAGGTGGAGTTCTCCACCTTCGCCGTCCCCTACATCCTCGGGGAGATCAAGCGGTTCTTCCGCGACACCGGCTGGGCGGTCCATGTGCCCCGCCGCCTCCAGGAACTGCGCAGCGACCTGGCCAAGGCCAAGGAGCACCTCGCTGCCACCCTCGACCGCGACCCCACCGTCCGTGAACTGGCCGCCCACCTCGACCTGTCGGAGGACGAGGTCATCGAGGGCATCGTCGCCGCCAACGGCTACACCGCCGGTTCGCTCGACACCCCCGCCGACCCGGACCCGTCCGAGCAGCGCCGCACCCTCGTCGATGTGCTGGGGGACAACGACCCGGCGCTGGAGGCCGTCGAAGACCTGCATGTGCTGGCTCCGCTGCTCGAGACGCTCGACGCACGGGAACGGCGTCTGATCGAGCTGCGCTTCGGCCAGGAGATGACCCAGTCGCAGATCGGTGCCGAGCTCGGGGTCTCCCAGATGCATGTCTCCCGGCTGCTCACCCGTACTCTGTCCAAGCTCCGCGCCGGGATGTTCACCGAGCGGTGATTCCCGCGCCTGTGTCTGTGCCGGTGCCCTCTCCTGTGTCCGCGCCCGTGTCTGCGCCTTTGCCTGCTGCCTGCGGGGCAGTTGCGCAGTAGCCATAGGAGGAGAGGGCGCGGCTCGGGTCTCGGCCAGGGCTCGGCGCGGTGGTGTGCAGACGGCTGCCCAAGAGGGAGCGTGCGGCCGCGCCGGCCAGCTCCCTAGGGGATCCTCATACCTGAGAGCTACGCGCCAATGGTTCTTGAGCGTGATGTTGTTCCCGGCTGTGAAAACTAGGGTGGTCCTCGGTCGGGGCAAGGAGCGGGGGAACGGCGGCTATGCGCGCTGCGAGGTGGGGGAGGGGACCCCTGCGGGAGAGCTTGCCATGCCGGTCCGACGGCTCTGCGCTCCATGGCGACGACCTCGGCTCGACGCCCTTCGGAACCGCATCCGGGCCGGCCGGTGTTACCCCGTGCGGAAGGGCCGGATTCGGCGCACCGGTCTCGGCATCGCCCCGGTCTCTCCCCGCCGGCCTCGGGCGGCCCCTGTGTGCGTCGCGGTGCAAAGAGCGGGGCCCACGGTATTGCGGCGAGTGGAGCACTTGCCTCCGTCAGCCCGCCACACAGCGATATGACGCCCCTGCCCCTTGTGTGCGGCGTCCCCTGCGTTCTTCCCTCCCCTGGTGCGTTCTCCCGGGGCATCCTGGGTCCTCCTGCATCCCCTGCACCCCCCGACCCTTGCGCCTCCCGCATCCTTTGCATCCCCCGCACCACAGTGTCCGTTCTCATCAGCACGCAATATCCCGGTGGAGGAAAAATGGAAGCCATAACTGTTGAGCACGTCAGCGGTCTGTATGCGAAGTACCAGGACGACCTGCGGGTGGTGCGTGACGCTCAGCGGAAGTTTCTCCGTGACCGCGGAAAGTCGATGAAGGCGCAGCTCGACGACTACGAAGCGGAGATGACGTATCTGCTCCTCCGCGATATGCGCCCCGAAGTCGTGGTGGAGGTCGGGACCTTCTACGGCTGGTCCACGATGTGGATCCTCAGCGCTCTCCGTGACAACGGGATCGGCCATCTGCACTCGTTCGACATCGTCGACAACGTGGTACGCAATGTGCCGGCCGAACTCTCCGCGGACCGCTGGACGTTCACGAAGGGCGACATCCAGCAGCACCCGGAGAAGGTCCCTGCCGAGGCGGACTACCTCTTCATCGACGCGGACCACGGGTCTCGTTTTGCCCACTGGTACATCGAGAACCTGTTCCCCGCCGTCCCTCCGCGGACGCCCACCAGCGTCCACGACGTGTTCCACGGCCGGCGCCCCAAGCCGTTCAGCGAAGGCTCGGTCATCGTGAAGTGGCTGGCCGAGCAGAACATCGAGTTCTTCACGCCGTCCACGGCGAAGGCGCCGCAGGTGACCGAGCAACTGGCTGCCGTCAAGAAGGAATTGGGGCTCGACGAGCCGGTACGGGACAGCGACCACAACCCGATGATCTTCTTCACGCTTCCGTAGGGCCCTGGCGGCACCTTTTGGTCCGTACGGCACACCGCGTACGCACCTGTGGTGGCGGCTTCGGCCGCCACCACACTCCCCGCACCGGTGAACTGTATGACCTGAGCCTCTTCGGTTCCCGTCCTTCGCCAGTTCGCCCGCGATTCGTCTTCGCTCTTCGTCTGCGGCTCTTTGCCCTTCGTCCTGTTTGTGCCTTGCCGCCTGCGCCTGCACCCCGCACTGTCATGGGGCCAGCATTGGATCAAGCCAAGGTCTCACGATGAATGAACCCGGAACCGCGATACGCACCGAACTGGAACGATTCATTCAGACGCGGGAGTTCAGCTGTCTGGGCGCACGAGCCGCAGTGAAGCGCCGCGCCCTCACACACCGGCACTACCGAAGAATGGGCGACGAGGTCTCGGCCGAGGAAAACCACCGCGACCTCGTGGAGTACGTCGAGGCGGTCCGTCCGCTGCTGTCCGGTCAGAGCTTCCGTACCTTTGTCGCGACGTTCGACGAGCCCGGGACGGTGGACGAACGCGCCTACGAGGAGCTCATCTGGCGGCATCTGCAACTCATGCACGACCTCGACAGCCGGACCTTCGGCCTGGACACGGGTGCGTCCTCCGACCCCGACCGGCCCAATTTCGGATTTCACGCGGGCGGACACGCCTTCTTCGTGGTGGGGATGCACCCCGGCTCCTCCCGGGCGAGCCGGCGTTTCACGACCTCGGCAATCGCCTTCAATTCCCTTACACAGTTCGTGCTCCTCGGCGAGAATTTCTACTCGATGCAGGGTGCGATCCGCAGACGTGAGGCCAAGAACAACGGTTCCGTCAATCCGAGTTTCACCGAGTACGAATACGAGCAGCCCGCACGGCACTTCTCCGGACGGTTCACCGAGGAGGACTGGAAGTGCCCCTATACCTCGCGGCACGCACCGGCTACCGAGGACTTCACCGAGGGGCTTCTCCAGCACGGGCGGTGAGTTTGCGCAGGGGGTCCCCGTGCACAGGCCGTCCAGCACCGCAGCGGTCACACGACAGTCACACGACGGTCAGGCGGCGGCCGAGGGCGGGCCTTCCAGCTCGACGACACGGGCGCAGCGACGGATCTTCGCGTACTCGGCGACCTCGCGGTCCCGCAGCTCGTCGAGTGCGGCGGTACGGGCATCGGAGCCCGGCAGCCGCAGCGTCGCGGAGATCTCCCAGAACAACTCGCCCATCCGGTGGGTCTGTTCGATCAGATCCAGGTAGGCGGTGCACCGGCTCTCCCGCAGCCGCTCGGCGCGCTGTGAGCGCGCGGAGATCTCGCCCTGAATCCTTGCGGCCTGGGCGCTGCCACGGCTGGTGACCCAACTGGCGAGCACCGCCGTGCCACCGGTCACCGCCGCGATCGCCAGAGTCCACCACGTACTGCCGCCCGCACGGCGCACCCTACCGAGCCGCTGTGGAGCTCCCCTTCCCGGTCACCTCGCCCTCGGCCACCGCTACGACGGGAACTCGCCCGGCGGAACCGCGCTCGTGCGGGCATTGCCGCCGATCACCTTGTTCAGGCTGAACGTCAGCACCGTGTACTGCGTTCCGCCCGCCACCCGCACCGTCCGGAAGGTCGCCCTGTCGTCGAACTTCTCGAAGCGGCACTCGCGGGTGAAGGAACTCTTTGCCCCGTTCCAGTCCTCGCCCGTAGTGAAGTACACCGCATACGAACCGCTGTTGACGCTGCGTACGGTCGCCTCCGAACCGCTGCGCACATACACGGAGAACGCCGTCCGGGTGCTGCGGGTCAGCGTCATCACCGCATCGGTTCCGGTGCCGTTCTTGATGGTCAGCCGCCCCAGACCGCCCCGGTTGCCGTCGTGGACGAAGGCGCCGTTCGCGAGCCGTCGGTGCCCGGCCCGCTCCGTACGCGGCAGACGCAGTGTGGCGTCGTAGCCCAGCGCGGTGAGCACGTGTCCGGCCAGCTTGACGTTCTGCGGGCTCCGGGCCGCGCCGAGTGCGACGCGCGGTGAGGCGGCGCAGCGGCCGCCGCTGCCGCGGGAGCTCCGCAGGTCCTGCGCCAAAGCGCTGAGGGAAGAGACGAGTTGACCGTTGCCGGCAAGGGCGTCGTCCGGTGTGGCGGTTGCTTGCAGTGCGCGGGCGGCGGTGTCCGCCTTGGCTGCTGCCGCGTCCAGGGCCCTGTTCAGCGGCCCGCCGTCGTGGGCGGAGTCGACCGCGCGCAGGGCGCTGTCGAGCGGCCCGAGAGCTTTGGTCAGTGCATGGCGGTAGGCGGCCGGGGCGACGGACGGTGTCGGGCCGGGGGAGTATGCGGAACCGGTAGCGGAGCTGCTGGGGCCGTCCGCCGGTCCCTCCCCGTCCGGAGCTGAGGAAGAGGAACAGGCCGTCAGCGGCAGCGAGAGAGCGAGCGCTGCCGCGCCCAGGACGGCGGCCCGGCTCCTGAGGCGCGGTCTCCGTGCCGACTGCGCCGGGCGTGTGGAGGTGGCGGTCCGGCTCCCGCCGTGCGCCGGTGGTGCGCCCGTGTCCGCCGCTGTCTCGCTCGCCGTGCGCGCAGAGGTGTACCTCGCCATGAGTCCCCCGATTCCCCCGGTATCCCCCGACATCCGGCAACTGCCGAAAGAACAGGCTTCTCCGCCCACAAGTGACTGTCAAGGCCGTTTGCCGGGGCGGAAGTTCCGCGGAAATCCCTCGGAATTCCTGCTTCCGCACCCGTGCGCGGCCACCTGGGCGTATGTAGAGTCCCCTGCCATGGCAGCGCTGAATGATCTTCTCCCGCAGGCGGCCGTACGCCTCGACGTCCGGGTGACGGACTGGCGGGAAGCGATACGTACGGCGGGTGGGCTGCTGGTCGGGACGGGTGCCACCACCGAGGCCCACACCGCGGAGATGATCCGCAACGTCGAGGAGAACGGACCGTACCTCGTCATTGCGCCGGGCTTTGCTCTCGCCCATGCCCGTCCCTCGCCCGCCGTGCTCCGGACCGGGATGTCCTGGGTCCGCCTGGCGCAACCGGTGGAGTTCGGCCATGAGTCGAATGACCCGGTGCATCTGGTCGTGGGGCTCGCCGCCGAGGACTCCGGGGCCCATACGGCGGCGATGGCCGCACTCGCGCGGTTGCTCGCCGACCCGAAGACCGTGCAGGCGCTGCAGGACGCGGCCGGTCCGGACGAGCTGCATGCGGTGCTGGCCGGGCAGCGGGGCGAGGGCGAGGGTGAGGGCAATGACCGGCCGCGGGGCGCGGATGCCGTACGCGAGCGGTCCGGCGCCGCCCCGCGGGCGGTACACAAGATCCTTACCGTGTGCGGCAACGGCGTGGGCACCAGCCTTTTCCTGAAGAACACGCTGGAGCAGGTGCTCGACCGCTGGGGCTGGTCCCGCCATGTGACGGTGGAGGCGACGGACACCATCTCGGCCAAGGGCAAGGCGTCCGAGGCCGTCGCGATCCTCACCTCCCGGGAGATTGCCAGGACGCTCGGTGAGGTCGGCGTACCGGTAAAGGTCGTGGAGGACTTCACCAGCGGTCCCGAGGTCGACCGCATCCTCCGCGACACCTATGACGTGTGAGTGCGGCAACGGACCACAGCAGCTGAGTACGGCAACTGAGTACGGCACCTGAGTACGGCACCTGAGTGCGGCAACGGAGCACGGGAGGACGGACCGCCACCATGGACTGGCTCATATCCCTCGCCACGTTTCTCGTGAACGAGATCCTCAGCCAACCCGCGTATCTGATCGGCCTGATCACGGCCGCCGGTCTGATCGCGCTGAAGAAGACCGCAGGTCAGGTGGTCGGAGGTGCGATCAAGGCGACGCTCGGCTTTCTGCTGATCGGTGCCGGGGCGGGGCTGGTGGTCAGCTCGCTCGGCCCGCTGGGCGGCATGATCCATGGGGCGACCGGGGCGCATGGGGTGATCCCGACCAACGAGGCGATCGTCGGCATCGCCCAG
The DNA here is from genome assembly GCF_004125265.1 of Streptomyces lydicus. Classification (GTDB taxonomy): domain Bacteria; phylum Actinomycetota; class Actinomycetes; order Streptomycetales; family Streptomycetaceae; genus Streptomyces; species Streptomyces lydicus_C. Next base: position 2,174,320 of record NZ_RDTE01000003.1, on the reverse strand, counting down.
GCGCAGTTCGGCGCCCGGGTCGCCTGGCTGATGATCCTCGGCTTTGCGGTCGCCCTGATGCTGGCCCGCTTCACCCCACTGCGGTACGTGTTCCTGACCGGCCACCACATGCTGTTCATGGCCACCATGCTGACCATGGTCCTGGCCACTTCCGGCCTCTCCTCGGTGAGCGTGGTGACCGTCGGCGGCCTGCTGCTGGGCATTCTGCTGGTCGCGATGCCGGCCTTCGCGCACCCCTGGACCAAGCGCATCACCGGTAACAACAGCATCGCCATCGGCCACTTCGGCACCGCCGGTTACCTCGTCGCGGGCGCCGCCGGACAACTCGTCGGCAAGCGCAGCCGCAGTACGGAGGAGATGAAGCTGCCCGAGGGCCTGCGCTTTCTGCGGGACTCGATGGTCGCCACGGCGCTGTCCATGGTGCTGATCTACATCGTCATGTCGCTGGTCTATCTGGGCCGGGCGGGCCGGGCGACGGCGTTCAAGGTGTTCGCGGCCGACGGCGGCAGTGCGGCCGACGGCCTCGGGAACTACGTCATGCAGTCCGTCATGCAGGGCCTGCAGTTCGGGATCGCGGTCGCGGTGATCCTCTTCGGCGTCCGGACGATCCTGGGCGAGCTGGTCCCGGCGTTCCAGGGCATCGCCGGCAAGCTCGTACCGGGTGCGGTGCCGGCCCTGGACGCCCCGATCGTCTTCCCGTACGCGCAGAACGCGGTGCTCATCGGCTTTCTCGCCAGCTTCGTCGGCGGCCTGGTCAGCCTCGCCCTGCTGACCTGGGTCGGCCATCCGGCGCTCGGTCTCGCCCTGGTCCTGCCGGGGCTCGTGCCGCACTTCTTCACCGGGGGAGCGGCCGGCGTCTACGGCAATGCCACCGGTGGCCGGCGCGGTGCGGCCGTGGGCGCCTTCCTGAACGGTGTGCTGATCACGTTCCTGCCCGCGCTGCTGCTCAAGGTGCTCGGTGCGTTCGGCAAGGAGAACACCACGTTCGGCGATGCCGACTTCGGCTGGTTCGGCACCCTGATCGGCAATGCCGCCAAGGCGGGCGCCACCGGCGGCATCATGGTGATGCCGGCCCTGGGCGCCGTACTCCTGGGGGCGGCGATCCTCTTCCAGAAGCGGGTCGTGGAGACGGGCTGGGATCCGGGTGCCCGCCGCGATGGCTTCTTGCCGGGGGCGGCATCCACGGCACCTGCGGTATCCACGGCACCTGCGCCATCCGCGCCACTTACGGCCTCCGGGCTGTCCGGCACGGACTCGGCGCCGGTCCGGGGCCATGCGAAGATCGCGCCGCCGGTGGGGGCGCCGGCCCCGCCACCCGCGGCCGGCTGAGCCGGATCGCACCGGTGCAGGCTCCCTGTGCGTACGGCACCGCACGGCACGGCGCGGACCCGCGCGGAGCCGACCCCCACGGTGCGGACCTGCCCCGCTCCGGCTGGGCCGTTCGATGCCCGCTCCGCGCGCGTCCGGGGCCACTGCCTGCCCGCAGAGCTAAAATCCGGAGCGTGGCTGCAGGGGAATTCCCCTGACCTGGCGGCCGACGCGCCGACCGGTGTCCAGCGGCTGATCCGCCGCCGGCGGCCCTTCCTGCCCTGCGCAGGCTCGCCCACCACCTGCACGAGGAGGCGGAGCGCATATGACCTGCGACGACGAAGAACGGCCGCGGCGGGCACCCGGCCCGGACCGGACCGCCCCCGACGCCGTGACCTGCCGAGCCCTGCGCTACGCCTTCGGCGAGACCAAGGCCGTGGACGGCGTCGACCTCTCCGTCCGCCCCGGTGAGGTCTTCGGCCTGCTCGGCCCCAACGGCGCGGGCAAGACCACCGCGATCCGCTGTATCACCACGCTCCTGCCTGTGCCCTCCGGCATGGTGCGGGTTTTCGGGCACGACGCGGCGAAGGAGCGGATGGCGGTGCGCCGGCTGCTGGGGTACGTACCGCAGCAGCTGTCCGCGGATGCCGGGCTGACCGGTCGCGAGAACGTCGCCCTGTTCGCCCGGGTCTTCGATGTCCCGCGCCGTGAGCGCGCCGCACGCGTCACCCAGGCACTGGAGGCCGTCGGTCTCACCGACGCGGCCGGCCGGCTCGCCAAGACGTACTCCGGCGGCATGATCCGTCGCCTGGAACTCGCCCAGGCGCTGGTCAGTGCACCCCGTCTGCTGATGCTCGACGAGCCGACGATCGGCCTCGACCCGATCGCCCGCACCAGCGTCTGGGAGCACATCAACGCCGTACGGGCCGCCACCGGCATGACCGTCCTGGTGACCACGCACTACATGGACGAGGCCGACCAGTACTGCGACCGCCTCGCCCTGATGCACCGCGGCCGGATCCGCGCCCTCGGCACCCCCGACGAGCTCCGGTCCGCCCTGCGAGCACGGCGTCGCGCCGCCGCTGCCCCGCCCACCGCTCCCACGGCACCGAGCGCTTCGGCCGCCCCCGCACCAGCCGCCGCCTCATCGGACTCGTCCCTCTCCACTACCTCTTCCGCCTCCCCTTCCTCCCCCTCCCCCTCATCGGCCCCCTCGGGCTCGTCCGATGCCGTGCCGACTCTGGAGGACGTCTTCCGGGACGTCGCCGGCAGCGGCCTCGACGAGCAGTCAGGAGACTTCCGAGATGTCCGAAGCACCCGCCGCACCGCACACCGAGTCGGCTGAACCGGCCACCGGTCCCGGACGCCTGGACCTGCTGCTGGTACCGCCGCGTGCCCGCACCGGCTGGCGGGTGCTGCCCGCCAGAGTCGTCGCGATGTGCGTGGTCGAATTGCAGAAGCTGCGTCACGACCGGACGGAGCTCTACACCCGAGCCGTCCAGCCCGCCCTGTGGCTCCTGGTCTTCGGCGAGACCTTCACCCGTATCAAGGCCATCCCGACCGGTGGCACCCCGTACATCGACTATCTGGCGCCCGGCATCATCGCCCAGTCGGCCATGTTCATCGCGATCTTCTACGGCATCATGATCATCTGGGAGCGGGACGCCGGCATCCTCACCAAGCTGCTGGTCACACCGACCCCACGCTCCGCCCTGATCGCAGGAAAGGCCTTCGCCGCCGGAGTGAAGGCGCTGATCCAGGCCGTGGTGGTGATCGTCATCGCCGCACTGCTCGGGGTGGCCATGACCTGGAACCCCCTACGACTCCTGGCCGTCGGCGTCGCGGTGATCCTCGGCTCGGCCTTCTTCTCCTGCCTGTCCATGACGATCGCCGGGATCGTACTCACCCGCGACCGCCTGATGGGTATCGGCCAGGCCATCACCATGCCGTTGTTCTTCGCCTCCAACGCGCTCTACCCGGTGGCGATCATGCCCGGCTGGCTCCAGACGGTCAGCAGGATCAACCCCTTGAGCTACCAGGTCGATGCCCTCCGCGGCCTCCTCCTGGGAACGCACGCCCATCTGGCTCTGGACTTCACCGTCCTGGTGGCCGCCGCCGCAGTGGGCATCGCCGCGGCCTCCTCGCTCCTGGGCCGCCTGGCCCGCTGACCCCGCATCATCGGCTTGTCACGTCACCCTGCCCGACTCCCTTCCGTCACGTCATCGCGCCCGTCCCCCTCCCGTCACGTCACCGCGCCCGTCGCCGACCGCGCTTCGCCGCGAACTCTCCCTGCGGCCCCGGCGATACACTCACGCGGGATGCGTTCCCGCGGTCGTGCCGCCGTCCGGACAAATCCGGGACGTGAGTAATGCGCCGCCGCCGGTAGGTCTGTCTGGCCGGCCCACTGCGTCTCTCCGCCGGGGCAGTACATCGTGTTCCTTTTGCCGAGTCGATGACGGTGGGTGCGAGGGTGGAAACGGCGCAACGGTCGGAGCGGGCGGCGCGGTTCGAGCGGTCGGAGCGGCCCCGGCGAACGTGGTTTTTCCGCATACCCTCGGACCGCCAAGTCTCGGATGCCGGCGCCGCGTTCGGTCGACGCCTACCAGGCCCACGGGCCATGGGGTGGACCGTAACCGCGGTATTTTTTGTGCTGTACACCGTGGTGTCGGTGCTGCGGAACGAGCGCATGCTCAATGCCGGCTACGACCTGGGGATATTCGAGCAGGCGATTCGTGCCTATGCGCACGGCCGGGCTCCGGTCGTGGAACTCAAGGGACCGGGATTTCACCTCCTCGGAGACCACTTTCACCCCATCCTGGTGCTCGTCGCCCCCGTTTACCGGCTCTTCCCGAGTGGTGTGACGCTGCTGGTGGTGCAGGCCGCACTGATGGCACTCGCCTGTTATCCGCTCACCCGCTGGGCACACCGGGCCGTCGGACCGGTCACGGGCCTGGCGGTGGGCTGCGGGCTGGGCGCCTCCTGGGGCCTTGTGGCGGGAGTCGCCAAGGACTTCCACGAAATATGCTTCGCGGTTCCGCTTCTCGCATTCAGCGTGACCGCCCTCGGACAGCGCCGCTGGGGGGCGGCGGCAGCGTGGGCGCTCCCGTTGCTTCTGGTGAAAGAGGACCTCGGCCTCACGCTCGCCGCCATCGGCGGCTATATCGCATGGCAGGGGCGGCGCGAGGGGCGGCACAATTCCGTGGAACGGCAGGACAGGTCAAGGGAACGGCGCCATCAAGCCAAGGACCGGCGTCACCAGCCGGGGGATCGGTGTCGCGATGCCGGGGACCGGCCTCACGAGCCCGGGGACTCGGCTCACCACCCCGCGGAGCGGCGACACTTCCCCGTCCTGCTCGGCGTTGCCGTGATGCTTCTCGGCGTGGCGGGCACCGCGGTGGAAATTCTCGTTCTTCTGCCTGCCATGAATCCCCGCGGTGGCTTCGACTATTGGCACCAGATGCCGGGCGAGGCCTCCTCGTCGGGCAGCCTCGCCGGTCTTGCGTCCACCGGACTCCATGTGCTCTGGCCGCCGATGAAGTGGCTGCTGCTGTTCATGCTCGCCGCGCCCACCGCATTCTTCGGCCTGCGTTCCCCGCTGACGCTGCTGTGCGTACCCACTCTCGCCTGGCGGCTGCTGGCCGGCAACGAGCACTATTGGCAGCCGAATTTCCATTACAACGCGATCCTGATGCCGCTCGTCTTCGCCGGTCTCATCGATGTGCTCCACCGGCGGCCGGATATCGCGCCGCCGCGCAGACGCCGTAAGGTCCTTGCCTTCTCCGCCGCCTTCACCGCGGTCACGGCCGCGGTCTATCCGCTCCACGACCTGGTCCTCCCCTCGGCCTGGCGGACCCCGGCACATGTCCGTACGGCGGAGCGGTTGTTGCAGCGCATACCCGACGGGGACACCGTCGCCTCCTCGAACCGCCTGGCGCCGATGCTGACCGGCCGTACCACCGTCAGTCTGGTCTGCTTCGGCACCGGCCCCGATCCCGCCGCACCGACCGCCCTCCCGGCGCATCCGCCGCGCTGGGTGGTCTCGGACCGTCACGACCCGACCGTCAAAACCCCCTGCCCGGTGGAGCGGACCCACCGCATGCTGCGCCTCTACCGTGCGCATGGCTACGTCCAGGTCGCCGAGGAGGACGGGATCACCCTGCTCCGCAGGAGATAACGCCCGGCGCTGCATCCCCCGGCCCTCGGCAATTCCGCACGATGCGGAGTCGCGGGCCTCATCGCGGGCCTCATCGCGAGCCACGCGTGGGCCTGATGGATGTGCCTGACGGATGGGTTTGGGGGATGGACTGACGGACGGGCTCGAGGGATGCGGCTGACGATGGAATCGGGGTGGCTCAGGCGTCCGGGGCGACGAGGCTGCGGAGCAGGGGAGTGGCGATCCGCACGATGTCCTCCACGTCCGCCTCGGCCAGGTCGGGCAGGTGCAGCAGATAGCGCTGGGCGGCGACCCCCATCATGATCGCGCTGAACAGCGCGGCACGCAGTCGCGCGTCCGGGGCATCGATGGTGGCTGCGATGTGATCCGTGACCTCCGCGGTCATATGCCGGCGCAGCAGCTCTGCCGCTTCGTCGCTCGTCATGCTCGTCCGCAGGAGCACCGCCATGGGACTGTCCGGATCCGCCGCCCAGGTGTCCAGCATGCCGCGCAGGCGGTTCTCCACCGTGTGGCCGGGGTCGCTGGTGGTGAGTTCGTCGTGGGGGATCTGCCAGTGGACGGCCTCGCGGAACAGGGCCTGCTTGCTGCCGAAGTACTGGATCACGGAGGACTTGTCCACATCGGCTTCGGCAGCGATGGCGCGGATGGTCGCGCGCTCGTAGCCGACCTCCCCGAACTTCCGGCGTGCGGCCGTCAGGATGCGCCGGCGTGTGCGCTCGCCCTTGCGCTCCGGAAGGGCTGCCTCCTCGGCCGGGCCCCCGGAACCGGACGTGCGCCGCGCGGCCTGTCCGGGCGCGTTCGTCACTGCATCGGCGCAGGTCAAAGTCGGTCCCCTTTCCGGTGCCGGTCCCGATGGTACAAGTACCTCCGGACAGCGCCGGGGCCTTGGAAACGGCGGATCGGGAAGCCTCGCAGAGGAACGGCCGATCGGAAAGCTTCGTCGCGGGAATGGCGGACCGCGAGGTTCCGCGGGGGAGTGGCCGACGCCGGCGCAGGCCGGGAGCCGGCCCCTCACCGCCCGCCAGCTCCGGCCGCTGGTGTCACTTCCCAGCGGCCGGAGCGGGACGGGAACGGTCCGGCAGAACCGTCACCGTGGTGGTGTACGGACGAGACCCGTCCGGTTCAGGCGGCCAGCGCCGCCGCATCCGCCACCAGCTGGCCGAGGTCCGGCAGAGCGTGGGACCGGCGCTGGAGTCCCTGGGCGCGGGACCGGTAGGAGCGGTCATCGAGAACGTTGCGCAGCGCCGCGGCCAGCGCATCGCGTGTCACGTCCTGGACATTCATCCGGGTCCCGACGCCCAACTGCTCGAGCCGGGAGGCGTTGTGGGACTGTTCCGCGAACAGCGGTACGGCCACCATGGGGACTCCGGCGGCCAGCGCCTCCCGGGTGCCGTTGAAGCCCGCATGCGTGAGGAACAGATCGCTGGACCGGAGCAGCAGTTCCTGCTGGACGAACGACGTCAGATGGACGTTGTTGCGGCGTGGTCCGTCCCACTGCCGCGGGTCGCGGTTGGCCCCCAGGGCCACGACGCCGGTGACCGGCAGCTCTCCAAGGGCCTCGATGATGGTCTCCAGCAGGGCGTGGGCGCCGCCGGGAAGCCGGGAAGCGTTCGAGCCTAGGGTGGCGAGGACGAGCGGCCGGTCCGTGTCGAGTCGGGCGATCTCCGGATCGAGAGCACCCTGTGCCGCCCCGGCGGGGACCTGGTAGTAGCGGGCGCTGGGCAGCCGGCTGTCCGTGGGGTAGAAGTCCTCCGGAACGACTCCGGCACGGAAGGCGCGGAACGGGTGGCAGGGGTCGGTGACCGGCGCCAGGCCGAATTTCTCCCGCTGCCTGTTGAGCTCCTCCGTCACGGCGGGGTGGGCGTAGGGCGCCATCGGCCCGATATCCAGAGCGCCGTGTGGGATGCCGAGGATTTCCGCCGCCAGATAGCCACCGTACTCGGTCGACTCGTGGAGGATCAGGTCCGGCTGCCAGCTCTTGGCCACGTCGAGGAGGTCGGGGACGCTGGCCGCGGAGAGGTGCCCGACGAAGGTCGCGGCGAAGAATTCCGGCACCAGCTCAACGGTCACGGAGCCGACGTTCTCCATGCCCGGCGGGGGCTGGATGGTGCCGTTCTGTAGCGCCTCCCCCATCGACGCCATATGGGGCAGCGTCAACGCGGTGAGCCCGCGCTTTTCTATGTGTTCGATGACATCGGCCCCCGTGGCGACGGCCACCTCGTGGCCTGCCTCCTGGGCTCTCTCCGCCACCGGCAGTACCAGGGGCGCGAGGTGCGAGTAGATCGCGTGTGCGGTGATGAGGATGCGCATGATGCTCGCTCTCCACGAAGCGGTGCAGGCGCCACGGGGTGGGCCTCGCCGCGGGTTTCACGGCCGACTGCTCAAAAATAAACGCTTGTTGAGAATCTATCACCCGCCTTTCGCGTCCTTCCGGCCGATGCCGACGGCAACCCTCGCGTCCCTGGTCCGCGTGCGGGTGACCGTGCCGAACGTCGGCCCTCGGAAGCCGCAGGCCATGGACGTGACCAAGCCCGAACACACCTGGCGAGACCCACGCGAGGCTGGAGCGAGGCCCGGTTCCACTGGCGCTCGGGCGCTGGGTTCCTCAGGTGCTCGGCCGCTGAGAGGTTCCCTGCCCAGGGCTGTCAGCGGTGCACGCAGGTCGCCGAGTTGTCCTGGCACCAGCCACCGGGTGGGTGGTCCATCGCGTGAAAGCCCTGCACCAGCCCGATGAGGACTGCCAGGGAGAGCGCGAGGCCGACGGCAAGCGCCACCCACAGGGCGATCTTCTTGACCGTACGGCGGTCAACGGTCCTGGCGGCAAGCCCTGGAGGGTGGGGCGGGGATACCTTGGGCGTGTTTGCGTCGCGAGGAGGACGCCCGCCGCTGTGGCGTCCGACGTAGCGGGGGCTCATACAGGAATCCGCATCTGTCCCGGGCTGCCTTTCCCGCCGCCGCGCGGACAGGCGAGGAGCTGACTGCTCCGGCTCGCGGAGCAACACGTGTGGTCAAGGGACATGGTGCATCCGAGGTGGTGATTCCGTGTGATCGGGTCGGCGTCGTCGTCGGCGTCGTCGGCGAACAGGCAGCACACTTCGCCGCTGGCGGCGGTGAGTCGAGGTGCTTGCTGCTGGCGATTTCAAGACCAAGGGAGGCGAGGTTGTCTTCCTCGATAACAAGTCCGGCCATTGCCGTCCGTATGGGCCGCACGCCGAGAAGGCAGCGGTCGACGCATTCAACAGAAACGGAAGGAAAGCCGATGGAAAATGCAATGCCGCATGGGGATGCCTCTGATGCTGTCGAGGGTTCCGTCGGTGCGTCCACGAGGTGCTCCGCATCGCAGAATCCTCGTACGGTGTCGAGGAGTTGGAGCCAGAACTGGATCACGCCCGCCTGATTCTACGAGGCAACCTCGACCTGAGAGACCGGCTTGAGGCGGAACTCGTGTCGTTGTTGGACGCTCCGGCAGAGGGAGTTGTCGAACTGGTCTCGTTCGTGATGCACGAACTCCGGTGGCCTGCCGTCAAAGCAGAGATCGAGCGACGGCTCGCGCACCCGACGGGAGATGTCAGTAACCGTCGGCACTACGAAGCCATGCTCGAAGCTTTCCATGACTCCTGGCGGGACAGGGATCTGTACAGGAGATATGGGTGATCGCAGCTTCGCGATGATCGCGGTGTGTGTCGTTCGTACCCGGCCGTCACACCCGGATCGGCAGCCGAGATCGTCAGTTCCAGCACTTTGGGCGGTATTGGGCATGTTGGTCATTCAGTCGTGGGCTGCTCGGGCGCATGGTGGCACCGGTCTTGCTGCCCTCAGGGCGCTGTCGCGGGAGAGGCCGGAGAACGGTTCGCTACGTAGTGCCGCAGGGAGACTTTGACTTCTCCAACGAGTCAAAGTCTGGTAATTGCGCCGGGCGATGCTGAAGGGGTCGGATTCACGTACCTGCCTGATGCTCTGGTCTTGGTCTTCGACCAGAATCTTGCGGCCAGCTACAAGATCCCAGCGAGTAGCACTTCTTCGTGCGGGTAGGCCGAACCGGTGCACCGGTTCGGCCGGAGTGATCTCCGGCGGGGCCCAACGAAGAAACCCCACCAGGCGGGGTCTTCGGTAGTCCCCCACGATTGCTCAGAGCCAGTCCCGCCGCTTGAAGACGAAGTACAGACTGGTGCACACGATCGCCATGAGGACGATGGCGAAGGGGTATCCGAATGCCCAGTGCAACTCCGGCATGCGGGCGAAGTTCATTCCGTAGATGGTCCCCACCAGGGTGGGGGCGAAGAGGATGGCCGCCCAGGAGGAGATCTTTTTAATTTCCTCGTTCTGCTCGAAGCCGGCCTCTGCCAGGGCCCGCATTTCGGCGTTCTGCTGCTGGTTCACCAGGGTCGCGTTGACGGCGAGGATGTCCTGCAGGGCCTGCCGGAAGCCGTCCACGCGGTCCGTGGTGTGCAGTGCGTGGTCGGCCACGTCGCGCAGATAGCGGCGCAGCTCCTCGTCGATGGCGTACTTCTCGAAACCCGCGGTCAGGCCCTCCAGCATGCCGTTGAGCGGGCGGGTGGCGCGCTGGAACTCGACCACCTCACGGGAGAGTTCGTAGATACGCCGGGAGACCCGGGGGTCGCCGCCGAAGACCTCGGTCTCGATCTCGTCGATGTCGTTCTGGACGCCGGCGACGACCGGCTCGTAGCCGTCGACGACGGCATCGAGGATGGCGTAGAGGACGGCTTCGGGGCCGCGCTTGAGGAGTTCGGGGGTGTCCTCCATGCGTGCGCGTACGGCCGAGAGGTCGGGGGCGCCGCCGTGCCGCACGGTGAGCACGAAGTCGCGGCCGACGAAGACATGCAGCTCGCCGAAGTCGACCTCCTCCGGGTCGTCGAGGTAGCGGGCGGCGCGCAGGACGACGAAGAGAGTGCCGCCGTAGCGTTCCAGCTTGGGGCGCTGGTGGGCCTCCAGGGCGTCCTCGACGGCGAGGGGATGGAGGTCGAACTCCGCGGCCAGGGCGAGGAGTTCGTCGTGACTGGGACGGTGCAGCCCGATCCAGGCGAGAGTGCCGGAGGCCGCGCGCTGCTGCCGGAAGGCCTCGGCGAGCGTGTCATGGGTGCTGACCCGGCGGCCGTCACGGTAGAGGACGGCGTTGATGATGCTGCCGCCGGCTTCGGCGGGGGGTCCCGTCGCTGTGCCGGAATCGTCCGCGGCCGGGGCGGGCGAGGGCTCGGCGGGGCGCTTTTTGGCGGGCTTGCGCAGGCCGCGCAGGCCACGCGGCCGACGACCGGGAGGCTCGGACCCCACGACAGCACCAACCTCCGTCACACGGGGATGAAAGGGCACACAGAATCTCGACGGAGGATATCTGTCGCGGATGTCGGAACAGGTCATCGGGCATGGTGCAGGATGGGGCGGGGCGTGCCGCGGCGTGTGTCACGTCCGCCGAGGTTTGTGTGTTTATCCCTAGAATTGTGCGATGCAGATACCGCAGACAGCCAACACTCTCCCGGGCGAGGTGATTCGGTGAACGGCCCCGATGCCACCGACGAGCAGTGGGAAGGGCTGGCCGAGGTCGTCCCGCTCCGTGGCAGCAGTGAATGGCCTTCCTGGCCCGACCACCGTGCCCTCCCTGAGGAGGAGCCGGCCGAGGAGGCGCGGCGGTTCATCGTCATTCGCGTCCAGACCTTCGCGGACGCCCGTGAGGTAGCCGAGTACCTGATGGCGCAGCTCCCGGTCCTGCTGGACCTCAGCAGCGCCGACGCCGATGTCGCCAAGCGCATCCTGGACTTCTCCAGCGGAGTCGTCTTCGGGCTCGGCAGCGGGATGCACCGCGTGGACACCAATGTCTTCCTGTTGGCGCCGACCGGCACCGAGGTCGCGGAAGAGGTGGCGGGCGGTGTCCCCCGTTCGTAGGAAGAGCTGTTGGGCGTAACGGTTCTCCGTCCGGGCGCTGCATAGCGTCCCTTCATGAATTCCGACAGTGTGCGGCCGGCGGTCACGGAGTTACGGCTGTCCGCCTTCAAGTCCCATCGCGGTGTCACCCTGCCGCTCTCCCCGCTGACCCTGTTGAGCGGTGGGAGCGGCAGCGGCAAGTCCAGTGCGCTGCAGGCGTACGAAATCCTCGCCCGGCTCGGCAGCGGGGAGTCGCTCGCACGGGCGGTGAGGGAAGTGGCGGGCGATCCTGCGGCCTGTGTGCCGGCCGGGGCGCACCCCGACGAACAGGGACGGCGCGGTTTCCGTATCGGCTGCACGGTCGACGGCCCGGCCGGCCCCGTCAGCCTCGATCTCGCCGTCCAGGCCGAGCCCGACCTGCGGATCGTCGGCGAGCGGTTGACCGGCGGTGGCGAGACATTGCTGACCACCGCGCTCACCGACCCCACCCGGCCGGCCGTCCAGGCTGCCTGGCACACGGCGGGTGCGACTCCCGTGACCCGCGCGCCGCTGCCCGACGACCGGCTGGGCACCTCCCTGCTGCCGCTGCGCGTCGCGGGCAAAACGGCGGGGCAGCGGCTGGTGCTGGCCGCGGCGGAGCAGGTCGTGGTCGCCCTGCGGTCGGCGTTCGTGTGCGACCCGCGGCCTGAGGTCATGAGAGGAGCGGGGACGGGCGGTACGGGTGTGGCCGGTGAGGGTGACGGACGGGGGACGGACGGCGGGGGGCCTGGTGCCGGGCGTGCGGGACGTACTGCCGGGGCGCGCGGGGGCGGCGCGGGCGCCGGGCGCGGGAAAGCGGTGGCTGCGCCGGGGAGGGCGAGAGGGTCCGGCGGGGCGGGCGCTGCGGCAGGAACTGCGGGGGCCTGGGGTGCGCGGGCACGGAAGACGAGCGGTGGCGAGGCGGGCTGGGGCCGTGAGGTGGGGGAGCCGCAGGACGAGGGGCGGCTGCGGTCGTCCTGCGACAACCTGCCCACGGTGTTGCAGCGTACGAGCCGGGAGTGTGCGCGGCGGCATGCGGTGCTGGTCGCGGCGGTGCGGGGGGCGTGTGCCGGTCCCGTCGAGGGGCTGCGTGCGGTGCCGTGGCAGCCGGGCGGGACGGGCGACGGGGCCGCCGGTGCTCCTGCGGCGGTGGGGCGCGGTGGCTCCACGGGGCCGCACGGCGCACAGGGGCCGGAAGATGCGGCGGGTGTGCGGGCCGTACTGGACCGGGGCGAACTGGGGGAACTGCCCGTCGAGCAGCTCGGCGATGGTGAGCTGCGGTTTCTCGCGCTGGCACTGGTGCTGCTCACCGGGCCGGACGTCCTGGCCATGGATCCGGTCGGAGAGGTCCCGTCGGCCCATCAGCAGATGACGGTCATGGCGGACGGGATGGATCGCTGTATGGACCGCAGGCAGGCCCGTGAACTGGTGTCGCTGGCGGTGCGGATGACCGAGCGCGGACATGTGCGGTTGCTGGGGACGGTGCGGGATCCCTCGGTCGCCGACGGGCTGCCCGGCGTGCAGGTGCTACACCTGGAGGCATGAGTGAGGATCTTCATGCGCTGCAGCGACGGCTGGCCGAGTTCGCGGCCGCTCGGGACTGGCAGCAGTACCACACGCCCAAGAACCTGGCCGCGGCGCTGAGCGTCGAGGCTGCTGAACTCGTCGAGATCTTCCAGTGGTTGACACCGGAGGAATCGGCGGAGGTGATGTCGGATCCGCGGAAGGCCGGCCGGGTCGAGGACGAGGTCGCGGACGTCCTGGCGTATCTGCTGCAGTTCTGCGAGGCGCTGGGGGTCGATGCGGCGGCGGCGCTCGCCGCGAAGATCGAGCGCAATGAGTCGCGGTTCCCGGCGGTCCGTTCGGCGCGGCCCGATCGCCCGCGGGAGGGGGAGGAATAGCGGACTGAGCGGGGAGGGGAGGGTCGGCTGAGCGGGGAGGGGCGGGCAGCCAGGGGCGGGCGGGGACCGGCGGGGCGGGGCGTCGGTTCCCGCCCACCGGCGTTCCTGGCTTCATCCGGGGCCGGTGACGGGGCCGGGGCGGTGGCGGCCTCGGGCCGGTCCTGGTCCTGATCCCGGTCCTGGCCCTGGTGCCGGTTGTGGTTTCGGCGGCACGGTCGTGGGCCGGGAGTCCGGCCGGCACCGCTTCTCCCACCGCTTCCTTCCGTCGCTGACGATTCCTGCGGTGCCCCTCTTCGGATGTTTCGCGAGACTTGCGCAGGGCGTGTGGAGGGTGGGGGTGTTGAGGCGCGCGGGGAGAGAGTGGGGACGCGGCCACCCTTTATCACTCTATGGAGTCATGGATCTTTCCACATCGCCTTGCTTGTCCACAGATTTGCGAATTCCCCTGGCTTTTTTGGGTGTTCACCCTCACTCTGGGTAGTGGAAAGAGTGCAAGGTGCACGCGAATGATGAGGAGAGGAGGGAGCGGATGGACGCGGTGCGGATCATCGCGGCAAGCCGGCGCGGTCTGGCCGAGGCGAACACGGTGCAGGGAGTGATCGTCGAGGCGTGGCAGGCGCAGGCCTTGGCGGAGGCGATCGGCAGCCATCTCGCGATATTCGGGCCGTACGAAGTGCGGTCCAGAGCCCGAGGGCTGGGCGACGCGGGCGGGCGGTTCAGCGGGGGACTGCTGTGCCCGGTATCGGCCACCGGTGGGCTGCGGGCGGCTCAGCTGTCCGAGGTGCGGGACGTCAGGGAGGCGCTGACCGGCCTGTGCCGACTGTTGCGGGAAGTGTGCGAAGCGCTGGTGAGCGTGGTGCTGCTCGCTGACGAGGAGGGGATGTACTGGACGTGCGTCGAGGCGATGGACACGGTCGACGAAGCGAGAGACCGTGTGGCCGGGATACTGGAGAGGCTGGAGGTGCGCGACCGGAATCCTGCCTGAAGCAAGAAGAAGACCGCTGCCCGCTGCCATTCCCCTTCCCGTTCCCCCTTCTCCTTCCGCTGCCGGTCGCCGTTTGCCCCCGCGCCGACCTGGTGAGCCGGGACCGCCCCGACGCCCCGCCGCCCCTTCCGCGTGGCATCCGTATCGCCCACATCGTTCCGGCCGCCCACAGCCTTCCCCGTCGCCGGACCTCTTCCTCGTCGCCCTCGTCGGTGCCGGCCAGGGATGGGCCCACTTGAGCCGCTTGCCCCGGCCGACGCAACAACCAGCCGGCGCAACAACCGGCCGGTGAATCAAGCCGCCGACGCAACAATCGGCTGGTGCAACAACCCGCCAGTGCAATAACCAACGACCCGCAGTGCATCGACCGACCGGTGCATCAATGCGCCTCCGACGGTTGGTTCGCCGTCCGGAGCGCAGGATGGAGGTATGGAGCTACGCATTTTCACCGAGCCCCAGCAAGGGGCTTCCTACGACAGTCTTCTGAAGATCGCCAAAGCTACGGAGGACCTTTCCTTCGATGCGTTCTTCCGTTCGGATCACTATCTCCGCATGGGCAATGCCGACGGGCTGCCCGGACCGACGGACGCCTGGATCACCCTGGCGGGGCTGGCCCGGGAAACCAAGCGCATCCGTCTCGGGACGCTGATGACGGCGGGCACCTTCCGGCTGCCGGGTGTGCTGGCCATCCAGGTGGCGCAGGTCGACCAGATGTCCGGCGGCCGGGTGGAACTCGGCCTCGGTGCCGGCTGGTTCGAGGAGGAGCACAAGGCTTACGGCATTCCGTTCCCCAAGGAGAAGTTCGCACGGCTGGAAGAGCAGCTGGCGATTGTCACCGGCCTGTGGGCCACCGAGGCAGGAAAGGAGTTCAGCTACGACGGGACCTATTATCAGCTGGAGAATTCGCCTGCGCTGCCCAAGCCCGTCCAGGGCAAGGTGCCGGTGCTGGTCGGCGGACACGGTGTCAGGCGCACACCGCGGCTGGCGGCACAGTACGCCGATGAGTTCAACATCCCCTTTGCCTCGCTCGAAGACAGCGAGCGCCAGTTCGGACGGGTGCGGGCGGCCGCTGAAGCCACCGGGCGCAAGGGCGATGAGCTGGTGTACTCCAACGCCCTCGTGGCCTGCGTCGGCAGGAGCGATGCCGAGGTGGCACGACGGGCCGCGGCCATCGGGAGGAACGTGGACGAACTGAAGGCCAACGGCCTTGCGGGCTCACCCGCCGAAGTCGTCGACAAGATCGGGCGGTATGCCGCCGTCGGGGCGTCCCGTGTCTACCTGCAGATGCTGGACCTGGATGATCTCGACCACCTCGAGCTGATCTCCGCGCAGGTGCAGTCCCAGCTGGCCTGACGGCTGAGCGGGCGTCGGACGGCGCCGCCGGAAAACCGGTGTGGATCGCGGCGTACTAGGGCAATACTCGGACGCGTGTTCCTGACGATAGCCACCACCGGCAGCGCCGACCGTCCCGCGACCGACCTCGGATTCCTGCTGCACAAGCATCCTGACAAGGCGCAGCAGTTCTCGACGTCGCACGGCACCGCGCACGTCCTCTATCCCGAGGCCGACGCTCAACGGTGCACGGCCGCACTGCTGTTGGACGTCGATCCGATCGCCCTGGTGCGCCGGAGCCGGGGGAAGGGGCGCGGCGGTGCTCCGGATTCGGCGCTGGGGCAGTATGTGAACGACCGGCCGTACGCGGCCTCGTCGCTGCTGGCGGTGGCGCTGAGGAGCGTCTTCGCGAGCGCGATGAAGGGGCAGTGCGCGGCGCGGCCCGAACTGGTGACGCGCACGATGCCGTTGCGTGTCGAGGTGCCGGTGCTGCCCGCCCGGGGTGGTGCGGCGCTGGTGCGCAAGCTGTTCGAGCCGCTGGGATGGACGGTGCAGGCCGAGCCCCTGCCGTTGGACGAGACGTTCCCGGAGTGGGGTGACTCGCGCTACGTACGGCTCGCGCTGGAAGGGGAGTGCACTCTCGCCGAGGCGCTGCGGCATCTGTATGTGCTGCTCCCGGTGCTGGACGACGCCAAGCACTACTGGGTCGCGGCGGATGAGGTCGACAAGCTGCTGCGGGCCGGCGAGGGCTGGCTGGAGGACCACCCTGAGCAGCGGGTGATCGTCGGACGCTACCTCGCGCGCCGCTGGTCGCTCACACGTCAGGCCATGGAGCGGCTGGAGCTGGAGCGGCTGGCCGAGTCGGACGACGTGGCCGCCGAGATGATCGACAACGCGGTGGACGAGGAGGCGGACACGGAGGAGAAGCCGGTGCCGCTCGCCGCGCGGCGGCGGGAGTCGATCCTCACCGTGCTGCGCTCGGCCAAGGCGGCGCGGGTGCTCGATCTGGGCTGCGGGCAGGGTCAGTTGGTCGGTGCGCTGCTCGAGGAAGGGCAGTTCACCGAGATCGTCGGTGTGGATGTGTCGATGCGCGCGTTGCACGAGGCGCGGCGCAGGCTTCGGCTGGACCGTATGCCCGAACGGCAGTCGGAGCGTGTGCGCCTCGTGCAGGGGTCCCTGGCGTACACCGACAGCAGGCTGAAGGGCTATGACGCGGCGGTGCTCAGCGAGGTCGTCGAGCATGTAGATCCGGCGAGGCTGCCGGCGCTGGAGTATGCGGTGTTCGGGTCGGCCCGGCCGCGGACCGTCGTGGTGACGACGCCGAACGTGGAGTACAACGTGCGCTGGGAGTCGCTGCCGGCCGGCCAGGCCCGGCATGCGGACCATCGCTTCGAGTGGACACGGGAGGAGTTCCGGCAGTGGGCACGGGAGGTCGCTGCGCGGCACGGCTACGAGGTGAGCTTCGCCCCGGTGGGCCCGGACGATCCCGAGGTGGGCCCGCCCACCCAGCTCGCGCACTTCCGTATCCACGGTGAAGACGGCGGCCACGGCCAAGGCGGTGGTAACCGTGAGAACAGCGGTAACTGTGAGAGCAGCGGTAACCGTGAAGACAGCAGCACGTCGGCGAACGGGAAGGAGGTCGGGGAATGACGGACGACGGCCGTACGGAGTACGGAGACGAAGAGCAGCACGCGCAGCACGCGCGCGAGGACCGGCAGAGGGACAGGGCCCAGCAGGAGCGCGGGCCGCAGCCGCAGCCGCTGCCTCGACCTGAGCCGGGGCCGGAGTCACCGCCTCGGTCCGAGCCGGAGCCGCAGTCCGCGCCGGAGGGGCGCACGCTCGCCGTGCCCGATCTCTCGCTCGTGGTGCTGGTCGGAGCCACCGGGTCCGGGAAATCGACCTTTGCCGCCCGGCACTTCCGGCCGACCGAAGTCCTCTCCTCCGACTTCTGCCGGGGACTGGTCAGCGACGACGAGAACGACCAGAGCGCCAGTGGCGATGCGTTCGAGGTGCTGCACTTCATCGCGGCCAAGCGGCTGGCCGCCGGGCGGCTGACGGTCGTGGACGCGACTTCCCTGATGATTGAGCGTGTTCAAGCGTCAGGGGAGGCGTCAGTTGCAAGAGTGGTGCGTGGTGTGGGTGCCCGATCCGGGGCAGTGGGGATCGCTGCCGCCTGAGGGCGTCCTGGGGGTACAGGACCTGCCAACCGAGGTCGCCCGGATCGGTCTGCGGCCAGGTGATCCGGTGTTCATTGCGCCGGACGGAACGGTGGACCGGGACCTGCTGAATTTCGTCCGGTCCGTCGAATTCCGGGATCTGGAGCGGGAGACCAAGCGGAAATTACGCGACGGATATCCGGCCGCTTCTGACTTTCCTTTCCTCGCGCGGCGTTTCGTGGAGGCGGGCGACGCGGCAGGACTTGGCGGACTACCGGCACTGGAGATGCCGAGCTCCGGAAAATCCCCGCCGGATCGGCGGGACGAAGTGGAACCGAGAGGCGGCCGCGTTCACCAAGCTGTTCCGGTGGGCGAAGGTGTCCCCGCTGCCGGTGGACATCGTGCGCCGCGAGGACCGGGCCGCGGACTCGGTGAGCTCGCGCGTGCTCTGGCTGACGCCGCGGACCTGGGGCTTGTGGTCCGACATCGGGTTGCGCGGTCACATCCGTACAGGGATGCCGGCGCCGGGGTGGGAGTCACGGACGGAGTTGCGCAACACCAGCTTCGTGCAGCTGCTGCTCAGCTCCGGCCTGCGCCGGCAGGAGGGTGGTTCACTGCTCACCTTTGAACTGCCCTGCCAGCGTCTGCGGTTCGGCCGTTACTGCCATGGCCGCGTTGCCGCGGCGGCCACCCGGTCGAAGCAGAGCCGGGTCTTCTACGCGTCGGTGGACGCGGTCGGTCAGGCCGAGGCATACGTCGAGTCCGAGCGGGCGTGGGCGGTGCAACGTGCCCAGGTGGAAGGCCGTTACGAGCGGCTGCCCATGATGCGGCGGGTCACGAAGGTGACGCGGGGTCTGAGACCGAAGGTCGAGTGGGTCGATGCGGACGGCGTCGTTGGCGAGCAGGAGCTCGGCCGCCTGGGGTGGCGTGAGCGGCAGTGGCTGTTCCTGGAGGGACCAGACGGGCCGGAGCCTGCGTGGTTGTGGCTGACAGAGCAGGGACTGCCGATGGCCCCGGACCGGTGGAACGGCGTATTCAGGGCGGCGAACCTGCGCTGTGAGGAGGTCCTGCTCACCGCGGAGGAACGGGAGGTCGAACGGGGCTTCCGGTTGGCGGAGGTACGCGGAAAGAGTCCGTACGCCACGCCGCACGCCGCGCGTCATTCGATGGCCCTCTACATGCTGGTCTTGCTGAACCAGCTGGTCGAGACCCGCTATGGGCTCTCGGCCGCAGACCGGCGGGACTTCGCCATGCTGTTCGGCGATCCGTGGTGGCTGGGGAAGACACTCCTCGGTCACGCGGACGTGGAGGTGACGAAACGGCACTACCTCGCGCCGGTCACGCACCTGCAACTGGAGTCGATCCTGGCCGCGGCCGAACCCGCCAGCGAGGAGGAACAGCAGGTCGAGGACCTGGACGGTGTGTTCACCCGGCTCGCCCGGGAGTCGGAGGGCATCCAGGACATCGACGCCGTCCTTGAGGCGGCCCGGTGACCGGGCGGGGACGGCGGGCCATCCTGCCGCCAGCCGATCACCGCACCGAGCCGCCGCTGGCTCCCGACGGGCTTGTGGTGACGGTCGTCAACAAGGCCGGATACGAGATGACGTTCGACTTCGCCGAACTACCCGTCGCCGAGGCGATGCAGCGGTCGCTGGCCGAGGTCTTCGCGATCCGGTCCGCGGGCTGGAACAGTCACGAGACCGCACGGGCTTCCTGGATCACGGTGAAGATGTTCGCGCGGTTCGTCGCCGAGCTGGAGCATCCCTCGCAGGACCTGGGGGACTTGACGTCCGCCATGCTCAAGCGCTGGCGCGCGAGGCATATCGGCACCAACAGCGGCAAGAACGTGCTGCGGCAGGTTCGGCCACTGCTGCGAGCAGATCCGCGGCTGGCTGCGGGGCCGGTGGGTGAAGAACTGGCCCGGCGCATCCCGAAGACCGTGCCGATCAAGCAGTCGTACGGCAAGGAGGAGCGGGAGCGGGTCCTGCGGGTGGCCCAGCGGCAGTTTCGGACCGCCCTGCTGCGGATCCGCGAGAACACCATCCTGTTGGAGAGGTGGCGGGCTGGCGACCTGGAGGAAGGCAGCCACGATGAGCGCCTGGGCCAGGTACTCGATCACCTCGCCCAGACCGGCTACGTCCCGCACGCGGTCATGCCGAGCGGGGAGTTCGTGAAGGACCGTGCGCTACTCGGCGGCACCAGCCCGGAGAACATGTGGGGCAGGCTCTTCCTGTCACGTTCCGAACTCACCGCGCTGGGCGTGCTGCTGACCGACCGGTTCGGCTGGAACCTGTCCGTCTACGACCGGATGCCAGCCCCGACCACCGCCCCGTCCGCCGGATCGACGGCCACGGTGACCTATCAGGTTCAGATCGAAAAGCGCAGGCAGGGCGGAGGCCGATGGTTCTCCACGGAGAACATCACCGACTCCGGAGCCGACTCCTCCGGCAGACTGATCACTCAGGCGTTGGAAGCCACCGCACATGGACGGGCCCTGGTTCATCGTCTCGCGCCCGACAACAACCTGTTGATGGTTGCGCGGATGCACTACCCCAAGCGGAGGCACCAGCGCACGGAACGGCCCCGCCCGGTGGGCCCCTGCGCCTTCGGTATCGGCAACGGTGACGCCCAGCTGTGGTGGACCACGCATGACCTGGGCGGATCTCCGTTCCAGAGGGCGCGCAGGACGACGGTGACGCGGGAAGGCCGTCCCCTTCAGCACAGCCAGGGCGCCCATCAGAGCATCTACGTGCTGCCCGACGAGCATGTTCAGCACGCTTCACGGAGCGTCTTCGAAGCCGGTGCCCGCGAGGCCCTCGAACAGGCCCAGGCCGTGGTCTTCGTCGGCGACATTGCCGATGCCCCGGCCCCCGGCCACGAGCAGACCGTGACCGCGGACTGCGCGGATGAGACGGCCAGCCCCTGGCCCGACGCGAAGGGCGGCTGCGGCGCGGACTTCCTGCTCTGCCTGGCCTGCCCCAACGCCCGGGTCCACCCCGGCCATCACCCCCGGCTCGCCTATCTGCACCAGAAGCTGCACAGCCTTCGGTCCGTCCTGCCCGACCGCACCTGGAACGAGCACTGGAGGGAGCACGTGCTCCGCCTTGAGGACCTGCGCGACAAGGTCGGCCCGGCGGCCTGGAACGCGGCGCTCGCCCGCGTGAACGACGAGGACCGGGCCCTGGTCCACCTCTTGGTGAAGGGAGATCTCACCCCATGACCGCCGTCGGCGCCGCTGCCGAGATCGACACGTACGTGCTGGCCATGCCGGCCCCGGACAGCCCCGTGGTGCTGCCCCAGTGGATCAGTCCGGGCAACTCGCACCCGAACTCTCGCTACCAGGACGCTATCTGGTCCATGGCCCCGCTGATCGACAACCCCGGCACGGGCCTGGTCAAGCTCCACTGGAAGAACTGTCCGGAACCCCTGCGTGACCAGGTGAAACTCGCGGCCTGGACGATGCTCAACGGCCAGCTGAGGCCCACCTACCTCCAAACCCGAGGAGTCCAGGCCCGGTCCCGCTCGGGTGCCCCGGACATGCTCGCCACCTGTCTGGAGTGGATGCGGCTCGCCCGCTGGCTGCACGAGCGTCAGATCACCAGCCTGGGGGCCTGCACCGAGACGGAATGGCGGGCCTACGCGCGTGAGCGTCTGCACCAGGTGTCCCGCGACACCGCGGCGATCATCTGCGTCCGGCTGGCGAACCTGTGGGCGTTCGACCAGCTCAGCGCACGACCATCGGGCATCACCCGGCCTCCGTGGGAGACCGAAGGAGTCGACGACTTCCTCCCCGCAACCGGTACAGCCCCCGGCGGGGAGAACGCGACGGAACCGCTGGACCCACTGGTTCTCGGGCCGCTGTTGATCTGGGCCATCCGGTTCGTCGACGACTTCGCCGACGACATCCTGGCGGCCTGGGCCGAACGCCGCCGCCTGATCGCCGTCACCGCCGCCACGAAGGCTTCGCCGGCCGGATGGGCCGCGCTGGAGGAGTGGCTGCTGCCCATGGCGCGAGCGGGTCACCCGCTGCCAGCCAGCTCGGAGAAACGCGAGATCCAGATGGCCACCACCTACATCGCCGCTCTCACCGGCTCGAACCGCGGCCAGGTGTCGAGGTTCGTCCAGCAGCACGGCCTCGCAGAGATCGCCGCAGCACGACCAGGGCCCTGCCCGCTGCGGTTGCCGGTCGCCGGGCAGATCAACGGCAAGCCCTGGCGCGAGCACGTGGACTTCAACGAGGCCGCCGAGCTCATGCGGCACCTGGGTACGGCCGCGACGATCATCCTGCTCTATCTGACCGGGATGCGTCCCCAGGAGGTGCAGGGGCTGCGTTCCGGCTGCTGCCCCGACCCCGAACCCACCGCCGACGGCACAGAGGGACGGCACCTGATCCACAGCCACCACTACAAGAACGTCACAGACGACGACGGCAACCACATCTCCGCAGGCGAAGTCCGCCAAGTGCCCTGGGTCGCGATCACACCGGTAGTCCGCGCCATCCGCGTGCTGGAACGCATCGTCCCCAAGGGCAAACTCCTCCTCGGCGCCGCCCACCACGCATTCCGCTCCAGCCACAGCTACGCGGGCGCGCTGAAGAAGGCCACCTTGACCTTGCGCATCGAGTCCTTCGTGAACTGGGTGAACCGCGAGGCCGAGACGCAGGGCCTCCCCAGCGAGACCATCCCCGACGACCCCCACGGCGCGATCGGACTGAGCCGGTTCAGAAGGTCCCTGGCCTGGCATGTCGCCCGGCGCCCCGGAGGACTGATCGCGCTCGCCATTCAGTACGGGCACATGCGCACCGTCCTCGACGCCCGCACCTCCAGCGGCTACGGCGCCCGCGGCCGCCGAGGCATCCACGCCATTCTCGACGTCGAAACGGCCCTCGCCGCCGCCGACACCGCAGCCCGACTGCGCGACCGCGTCGCCGCCGGAGAGAACGTCTCAGGGCCCGCCGCCCGCCGGGCCCTGACCGCCGCCGCCCACACCCCTCGTTTCGAGGGCCGCATCGTCCTCCGCACCTTCGCCAGGAAAGCCAGCGCCTTCCTCGCCCGTGACGGCATCGTGCTCTACGACAACCCCGATGCGTTCCTGATCTGCGCCTTCAAGCACGACAACGCGCTTTGCGACCCAGAACCCGGCGCGACCGCCCCACGTCAGTACGACTGCCGACCCAATTGCGGCAACACCGTCCGCACTGACACCCACGCCCGACAACTCCGCGAACGCGCCGGCGAACTTGACCAGTTCGCCGCCCACGCCCCCGGACCAGTCAGCAAGCGCCTGCGGGCCAACGCCAACCGGCTCCGCGAGACGGCCGCCGCCCACGACGCCACCGCACACTCCGCCGAGGCCCTCACATGAACCAGCAGCACCAGGACGAACGCGCCCGCATCCGCGAGGCCATGGACCGGCTCCTGACCGGACAAGCCACCGCCTCCAACGGCAGCCTCACGATCGTCGCCCTCGTCGCCCTCGTCGCCCTCGTCGCCCTCGTCGCCCTCGTCGCCCTCGTCGCCCTCGCCGCCGAGGCCGACGTCCACCGCATGGCTCTCCTCAAACGCCACGTCGACCTGAAGAACGAGTTTTACGAACGCGTTCGCGCCGAAACCCGCCAAGTCCCGGAGACCGAGAAACGACTCCGGGAAACCGTCACCAAGCTGAAGAAGACCATTGCCAATCAGAGAACCGAGATCGAAGAGCTCCGCCGGCAGGTGACCAGGCTCGCCCTCGCCAGCGCTGTGCTCACTCAAGAGGACGACAGGCAAGCTGGACACGCACTTGAACCGGACAACGTCGTTCTGTTCCGCCCGCCGAAGGCCTGAACCCGTCCAGCTCCCAGGGCTGTCATTGTGCGTGACTGCGGGAGCTGCTTCGAAGTGACAGCGGGGGTGAGCGGCGCGGGGCCTTGATGTCGTGGACCGCGCCGGGCAGTGCAGGCGATGCCCACACCAGTCGCCCGGCGGGATCGGTAATGATCTGCACGTTCATGCCGTGCTTCTCATGTTTCCCAGAGTAGAAGGGCCGGTCGGCCGCGATTCGGTCGATCGGCAGCAGCGTGCCGTCCAGGGTCACGAAGGCCTTGGTGGACGCCGTGCAGGCCGCGGTCCGCAGCTTGGAAGCAAGCGCGGCGAGGACCGCACCCGCAGCAACCGCTCCAAGCGCTGAACACTTCGCGAAGAACCCGCTGCAGGCGGTCGCGAGCCCACAGGTCGGCAACGACAACGACGAAAAGCGGATCAGCGCGCCGGCTCAGACGTGCCTCGCGCCTGGTCGCGGCTGGCGACCACCAGGTATCCATCGCTCTCGGGGTCGAAGGTGGTGGACTGCACCGTGAGCCCGACACTCCGCAACTGCGCCACGAGGTCCTCGTACCGGTAGGGCCAGATGGACAACCGCTCCGAGCAGGCTCGCACTGCCCCATCCGGCTCGATCTGGGCGACCACGATCTCGAGGAAGTGTTCCTGCTCCCAGCGCTGCTCGATCTGCCAGTAGTAGCTGACGACCGCATCGCGGTCGTTGCGGCGGATGAGTCGATCGCGGACGTCTACCCGTGAGCCGGCGGAGCGCACGAGCTCCCAGTTGCGTGACGTGAGCACGAGGCGTCCGCCCGGATTCAGCAGCCGCGACATAGCTTCCAGTGCGGTCAGGCGCCCGGCTGCGCCCTCAGCGTGCCCGAGCGAGTTGCCGACGCAGAACACCAGATCGAACGTGGAGTCCTCCAGGTGGTCGGGCAGCTCGTCCCAGCTCGCGCGGAGGGCTCGAAGCGAGACACCCTGCTCGTCGGCGGCCTTCTCGGTCCGGCGAACCATCCCATTGCTGGCGTCTGCGGCGACCACGTCAAGGCCAAGACTCGCGAGACCGACGGCGAGCTGGCCGGTTCCACACGCGCAGTCGAGGACGCGCGCGTTGGGCGGCAGAGAGCCCACGACATCGCTGTAATAAACCGCGGCTGCATTGGCGGGGGTCAACCTGTCGTCCCCGATCAGCCACTCGTATACGTCAGAAAGCGCCCCATAACCAGCCACCGCGATAACCTCCATCACTCGACGACACGCGGGCTAGACCGCGCCTGCGATTCGGACCTTGCGCCTCGCACTGTGCCGGGCCGTATCAGCGAAGCATTGAGCAGGACCCAACCACTTCCGGCCGCTGAGACTCCACCGGATTTCGTGGGAAACCGCGACACGCCGCACCGACGCAGGTCCCTACTCCACCGGCGCCCCATCGGCCCATGATGGGGACCGCGGCCGGCCAGCGCGCGTTCACTGCGGAGCACTTTAGGCACAGCCATCCAAACTGATTGCCGAAACGCCGCGTCCGGATGAAGGGCCGTCAGCGACCGCCTCTACTGCCGTGAGCCAACCGCGTTCACGGCCCCGCCGGGATTCGCTCGACGTGAACATTAGAACTTGACAGGGAACGCGACGAATGTGCAGTCCGAAGCGCGCGCCCAGCTGGTGCGGCTGGCCCGGGAGCATGACGTACTGCCGGTGGCGATCGTCCTGGACGTGCCCGAGCAGGTCTGCGCCGCACGCAACGCCGCGCGCAGCGACCGGGCCGGGCTGCCCCGCCGGGTCATCCAGCGCCACCAGCGTGAACTCCGCCGTTCGCTGCGGCATCTGGAGCGCGAGGGCTTCCGCAAAGTGCACGTCCTCCGGGGGCCGCAGGAGGTGGAGTCGGCCGAGGTCGTCACGGAGCGGCGGTTCAACGACCTGCGGCACCTCACCGGCCCGTTCGACATCATCGGCGACATCCACGGCTGCCGTTCCGAGCTGGAGACCCTGCTCGGCAGGCTGGGCTATGCGCTGGTGCGCGACGGACACGGCCGGGCCGTGGACGCCGCACACCCCGAGGGCCGTACCGCGGTCTTCGTCGGCGACCTCGTGGACCGTGGGCCGGACAGCCCCGGAGTGCTGCGTCTGGTGATGGGCATGGTGGGAGCCGGGCATGCGCTGTGTGTGCCGGGCAACCACGAGAACAAGCTCGGCCGCCACCTCAAGGGCCGCAAGGTCCGGCCCACCCATGGGCTCGCCGAGACCATCGAGCAGCTGGAGAAGGAGGACCCCGCCTTCCGCACCGAGGTCGGGGAGTTCATCCGCGGTCTGGTCAGCCACTACGTCCTGGACGGCGGCAGACTCGTGGTCTGCCACGCCGGGCTGCCGGAGAAGTACCACGGCCGGACGTCCGGCCGGGTGCGCTCCTTCGCGCTGTACGGCGACACCACCGGCGAGACCGATGAGTTCGGCCTGCCGGTGCGCTACCCGTGGGCCGAGGACTACCGCGGCCGTGCCGCCGTCGTCTACGGCCACACCCCCACCCCGCGCGCCAACTGGCTCAACAACACCCTCTGCCTGGACACCGGCTGTGTCTTCGGCGGTGCGATGACCGCGCTGCGCTGGCCGGAGCGCGAGCTGGTGGACGTCCCAGCGGAGCGGGTCTGGTACGAGCCCACGAAACCGCTCGCCACCGAGGCGCCGGGCGGGGCGGACGGCCGTCCGCTCGACCTGAACGATGTGGCGGGGCGGCGGATCGTGGAGACCCGTTACATGGGCCGGCTCGCGGTCAGGGAGGAGAACGCCGCGGCCGCCCTGGAGGTGATGAGTCGCTTCGCGATCGACCCGCGCCTGCTGCCGTACCTCCCGCCGACCATGGCGCCGTGTGCGACCTCGGCTGAGGACGGCTACCTGGAGCACCCCGCGGAGGCGTTCGCCGGGTACCGCGCGGACGGGGTGCGGGAAGTGGTGTGCGAGGAGAAGCACATGGGCTCCCGTGCCGTGGTCCTGGTGTGCCGTGACGAGACGGTGGCCGAGGCGTTCCCGCACGGACCCGACGGCAGCGGAGGCACCCCCACCGGGCTGTCGAAGGGGGTGCCGGGCGCCCTGTACACCCGCACCGGCCGGCCGTTCTTCGACGACCCGGAGACGACCGGACGCATCCTGCGGCGGATCCGGGACTGTGTCGAAGAGGCCGGTCTGTGGGCGGAGCTGGAGACCGACTGGCTGCTGCTGGACGCCGAATTGATGCCGTGGTCGCTGAAGGCGACCGGTCTGCTGCGCAAGCAGTACGCGGCCGTGGGCGCGGCGTCCCGAGCGGCGTTCCCCGGCGTGCTCGGCGCGCTGGAGTCGGCGGCCGCCCGCGGGGTCGAGGTGTCCGCGCTGCTCGCCCGGCAGCGGGACCGGGCCGTGGACGCCGCCGCCTTCACCCAGGCCTACCGGCGCTACTGCTGGCGGGTGGGTGCGGAGCCGGCACAGGCCGCAGGTGTGCCGGACAAGGATGCTGCCGGTCTGCCGGATGCAGACGCCGCAGGTGTGCCGGACGCGGATGTCGCCCAGGCGCCGGGCACCGTGCGCGCTCCGGCCCCGGACGCGGGCGACGCGGCGTCCGTCCAGGCCTCGGCCCCGGATGCGGACGAGGCACCGCACGCTGGGCGGACCGGTGTGCCGGACGGTATCCGGCTCGCGCCGTTCCAGATACTCGCGGTGCGGGGCCGCAGCCTCGCCGGGCTGCCGCACACCGACCAGCTGGCGCTGATCGACCGGATCATCGCGGCGGAGGCCGTGGTGACGGCCAGGGAGGAGGGTGCGGCGGCCGACGGCACCCCGCAGCGGCCGGGCCTGCTCGCCGCGACCCGGCGGATCATCGTCGACACCGAGGACGAGACGTCGGTCGCGGCCGGTACCGCCTGGTGGCTGCGGCTGACCGCCGACGGCGGCGAGGGCATGGTGGTCAAGCCGGTTCAGGCGCTGATACGGCAGGGCGACGGACGGCTCGTCCAGCCGGGCGTCAAGTGCCGTGGCCGCGAATACCTGCGGATCATCTACGGGCCGGAGTACACCCGCCCGGAGAACCTCGCGCGCCTGCGCGTCCGTCATCTGGGCCACAAGCGTTCGCTGGCCCTGCGCGAGTACGCACTGGGCCTGGAGGCGCTCGACCGGCTGGCGGACGGCGAACCGCTGTGGCGGGTGCACGAGGCGGTCTTCGCGGTGCTCGCGCTGGAGTCGGAGCCGGTGGACCCGCGGTTGTAGGCCGGTGGACCCGCGGCTGCGGGCGGGCCGAAGCGGCGTACGGGCCGCGAGGGAGGGGCGCCACCGGTAGCGCCTCGGCAGCGCCCCCGGCCCCCCGCGCCGCCCGCCGCCGCATGCCCCGGGCGACCGACATCCGCCGACTCCCTCCGCCGGGCCGTCCGAGCGGCCAAGATGGGTGGATGGGATTCCAAGTCGACTCCGAGGCCGGGCGGCTGCGCCGGGTCATCCTGCACCGCCCCGATCTGGAGCTGAAGCGGCTCACGCCCTCCAACAAGGACGCCTTGCTCTTCGACGACGTGCTGTGGGTGCGCCGGGCGCGGGCCGAGCACGACGGGTTCGCGGATGTGCTGCGCGACCGGGGGGTGGAGGTGCACCTCTTCGGGGACCTGCTCGCCGAGAGCCTGCAGATCCCCGCGGCGCGGAAGCTGGTCCTCGACCGGGTCTTCGACGAGAAGGAGTACGGGCCGCTGGCCACCGACCACCTGCGGGCGGCCTTCGAGGAGCTGCCGGTGCCGGAGCTGGTGGAAGCGCTGGTCGGCGGCATGACCAAGCGTGAGTTCCTGGAACGGCATGCCGAGCCGACCTCGGTGCGCTTCCATGTGATGGATCTCGACGACTTCCTGCTGGGTCCGCTGCCCAACCACCTCTTCACCCGCGACACCTCGGCCTGGATCTACGACGGGGTCTCGATCAACTCGATGCGCTGGCCGGCCCGGCAGCGCGAGACCGTGCACTACGAGGCGATCTACCGCCACCACCCGCTCTTCCGTGACCAGGATTTCCATGTCTGGTCGGAGGGGCAGGCGGACTTCCCCTCGACCATCGAGGGCGGCGACGTCCTGGTGATGGGCAGTGGCGCGGTGCTGATCGGCATGAGTGAACGCACCACTCCGCAGGCCGTGGAGTTGCTGGCGCGGGGACTGTTCGCGGCGGGTTCGGCGCGCACGATCGTGGCGCTCGACATGCCCAAGCGCCGGGCCTTCATGCATCTCGACACCGTCATGACCATGATCGACGGGGATACCTTCACCCAGTACGAGGGGCTGGGGATGCTCCGCTCGTACACCATCGAACCGGGCTCGGGCGACCAGGACCTCAAGGTCACCGATCATCCGCCGGAGCATATGCACCGCGCCATAGCGGCCGCGCTGGGCCTGTCCGACATCCGGGTGCTGACCGCGACCCAGGATGTGCACTCGGCGGAGCGAGAGCAGTGGGACGACGGCTGCAATGTGCTGGCGGTGGAGCCGGGCGTGGTGGTGGCGTACGAGCGCAATGTCACCACGAACACCTTTCTCCGCAAGCGCGGCATCGAGGTGATCACGATTCCGGGGAGCGAGCTGGGGCGCGGACGCGGAGGGCCGCGCTGTATGAGCTGTCCGGTGGCGAGGGACGCGGTGCCGGGGGCAGCCTGGGCGTGAACCCGGATCCGTTCGGCAAGGTGTGACCCCGGAGCCGTCCGGGGAGTGTGACCCGGTATCCCTGCCATGGATGTCCCTTCCGTGGATGTCCTTCCATGGGCGCCCTTCCGTGGGGCGTGGCCCTGGTCCGTGGGAGAGCCGTCGGTCGTACCGGACCGATGGCTCCGTATAGGGATGCGGAAGTGCGTATATAATTCCAGAGTCTGAGTCCGTTGTTCCCACTGCCGCACACCAGGAGCCCACCCATGGCGATAGACCTCACCGGCCGCCACTTTCTCAAGGAGCTGGACTTCAGTGCCGAGGAATTCGGCCGACTGATCGACCTGGCGGCCGAGCTGAAAGCGGCCAAGCGCGCCGGGACTGAGGTCCCTCGTCTCCAGGGCCGGAACATCGCCCTGATCTTCGAGAAGACCTCCACCCGGACCCGCTGCGCCTTCGAGGTCGCGGCCGCGGACCAGGGCGCCTCGACCACCTACCTGGACCCGTCCGGCTCGCAGATCGGGCACAAGGAATCGGTGAAGGACACCGCCCGGGTCCTCGGCCGGATGTTCGACGGTATCGAATTCCGCGGGAGCCGCCAGTCCGACGTCGAGGAGCTGGCGGCCCACGCCGGGGTGCCGGTCTTCAACGGACTGACCGACGACTGGCACCCGACCCAGATGCTCGCCGATGTGCTGACCATGGTCGAGCACGGCGGGGGCCGTCCCCTGGCCGAGACCGCCTTCGCCTACCTCGGCGACGCCCGCAACAACATGGGCAACTCCTACCTCGTCACCGGGGCCCTGCTCGGCATGGATGTACGGATCGTCGCGCCCCGGCAGCTCTGGCCCGACGAGACGGTGGTCGCCAGTGCGCAGGTGCTCGCCGAGAGCAGCGGCGCCCGCCTCACGCTCACCGAGGACGTTGCCGAGGGCGTGCGCGGCGCGGACTTCGTGACGACCGATGTCTGGGTCTCCATGGGGGAGCCGAAGGAGGTGTGGGACGAGCGGATCGCGCTGCTCGCCCCGTACGCGGTCACGATGGAGGTGCTGCGCGCGACCGGCAAGCCGGAGGTGAAGTTCCTGCACTGTCTGCCCGCGTACCACGACCTCGGGACCGCGCTCGGCCGGGAGATCCACGCCCGGCACGGGCTGTCGTCGCTGGAGGTCACCGACGAGGTCTTCGAGTCCGAGCACTCCGTCGTCTTCGACGAGGCGGAGAACCGGATGCACACGATCAAGGCGGTGCTGGTCGCGACGCTCGGCCGGTAGGGCCGGGCCGGGCGGGCCACCGGGCGGGGCCGACGCCGGCCATGGTGTCAGTGGCGGCATGAGCGCTTCAGCTCCGGCAGGGTGAACCAGACGGCCTTGCCGCGGGGGGTGGGGCGGCAGCCGGAGGCGGAGCTGAGGAACCGGATCAGCAGCAGTCCACGGCCGCGGTCACGGTCGCCGGTATCGGTATCGGTATCGGTATCGGCATCCGCGCCCGCACCTGCACGCCCGCCCGCCTTCGCGCCCACCTCCGCACTTGCCATCTGCCCGCCACGCTCCATGCGCTGGATCGGGAAGTGGTCCTCACCGGTGGGGCGACCGTCCGCCGTGTGGGGGCCGTCCGCCCCGCGAGAGCCGTCCGCCCCGCGAGAGCCGTCCGCCGTGCGAGGACCGTCCGCCCCATGAGGACCGTCCGCCCCGCCCGCCCTGTCTGCCTCCCCCGCCCCGTCCGCCGCGCAGAACGCTGCGGAGCCGGCCGGCGTCCCCACCGTGACCGGAACGTCCAGACCCGGCAGGGGTAGCGGGCCGCCGAGGCCCCGGACGAGGACGGGATCGCCGTCGTGCACCTCGATCCGGCAGCCGGCCGGCCGCAGCTCCACCACCAGCTCGATGGGGTCCGTATCGCAGGTGTGCTTCAGGGCATTGGCGACGAGTTCGGCGGTCAGCAGCTGTGCGGTGGTGCGGTCGGCCGTGGCCCGGAGGTCCTGCAGGGCGGTCCTGACCATCGCGCGGGCGATGGGGACGGCCGTCGCGCCGCGCGGCAGCGTGATGCGCCAGATCGAGGGCGCGGGCGGTTCCAGCATGTGCTGTCCGTTCCGTTCGCAAAAGGCCGGGCCGGATACCTGAGGCCTGATGGGACCCGTCCACGGTAGGAAGCGCGCGGGTGGTCGGAGCAGGGGCGAGCGACCAGGAAGGGCACGACCTAAGTCATACGGAGACCGGGACCTTCGACCGGTGGCGACGCCGTGACGCGATGACGCCATCACCGCGATGACGCCGTGACGCCATGACGCGACGAAGCCGGAACGCGATGGCGCCGTGGCGGGAGGAAGCCGTGACCCCGTGACTCCATGAGGCCATGACGCCATGAGGCAAGGACACGACGACGTCCCCAGCCGCGCCGCTATCGCGCCCTCGTGACGACAGTCACCAACCGGTGATAACTTCGACAAGGCATCCGGAACACCATCCACCCGGCCGGTCGGCCAAAGGGGGCAGGCAGCCCGATGAGCCCGTTCGCAGGATCAGCCCGCAGTACAGACGCCTGGCAGCACATCCGCGTGACCAGGAAGGACGGAATCGCCACCGTCACGCTGGCGCGCCCGGACAAGCTCAATGCGCTCACCTTCGAGGCCTACGCCGACCTCCGTGATCTGCTCGCCGAGCTGTCCAGGGAGCGTTCCGTACGCGCCCTGGTGCTCGCGGGGGAGGGGCGCGGCTTCTGCTCCGGCGGCGATGTCGAGGAGATCATCGGCGCCACCCTGGGCATGGACACCGCCCAGCTCCTGGACTTCAACCGGATGACCGGTCAGGTCGTACGGGCGGTGCGGGAGTGCCCCTTCCCGGTGATCGCGGCGGTGCACGGGGTCGCGGCCGGTGCGGGCGCGGTGCTCGCGCTGGCCGCGGACTTCCGTGTCGCCGACCCGTCCGCCCGTTTCGCCTTCCTCTTCACCAAGGTCGGCCTCTCCGGCGGTGACATGGGCGCGGCCTATCTGCTCCCCCGGGTGATCGGCCTCGGCCACGCCACCCGCCTGCTGATGCTCGGCGACGCCGTCCGGGCCCCGGAGGCCGAACGGCTCGGCCTGATCAGTGAGCTGGCCGACGAGGGCCGGGCCGACGAGGCGGCCGCGGCGCTCGCCCGACGGCTCGCCGAGGGACCCGCGCTGGCACACGCCCAGACCAAGGCGCTGCTCACCGCGGAACTCGACATGCCGCTGGCCGCCGCCGTCGAGATGGACGCCGCCACCCAGGCGCTGCTGATGAACAGCGCCGACTACACGGAATTCCACGCCGCTTTCACCGAGAAGCGGACCCCCAAGTGGCAGGGGAAATAGCCATGCGGGTCGCCGTCATCGGCGGGGGACCGGGCGGGCTGTACGCCGCGGTCCTCCTCAAGCGCCTCGACCCCACCCGCGAGATCACCGTCTGGGAGCGCAACGCGCCCGACGACACCTTCGGCTTCGGCGTGGTGCTCTCCGACGAGACCCTGGGCGGTATCGAGCACGCCGACCCGGAGGTCTACCGCGCCCTCCAGGCGGAGTTCGTCCGCTGGGACGACATCGACATCGTGCACCGCGGCCGCACCCTGACCTCCGGCGGGCACGGTTTCGCCGCGCTGGGGCGGCGCCGGCTGCTGGCCGTGCTCCACCGGCGCTGCCGCGACCTCGGCGTCGAGCTGCGCTTCCGCAGCGAGGCCCCGCCCGCCGCCGAGCTGGCCCGGACGCACGACCTGGTGATTGCCGCGGACGGGGTGCACAGCGCGACCCGCACCGCCCATGCCGACGCCTTCCGCCCCCAGCTGACCACCCACCGCTGCCGCTACATCTGGCTCGCCGCCGACTTCGCCTTCGACGCCTTCCGCTTCGAGATCGCCGAGACCGAACACGGCGTCGTACAGCTCCACGCCTACCCCTTCGCCGGCCCCTCGCCCGCCCCGCGGCCCCCCGGGGCGCCGCCCTCCGGGACGGCGGAAGGCACCCTCGGGGCGAGCACGGTGATCGTCGAGATGCGCGAGGAGGTCTGGCGGGCGGCCGGACTCGACCGCTGTGACGAGCGCGAGTCGGCGGAGTGGTGCGCCAAGGTCTTCACCGACGCGCTGCGCGGCCGGTCGCTGCGCTCCAACAACTCCAGCTGGATCGCCTTCCGCACGGTCGTCAACGACCGCTGGTCGTACGGCAACACGGTGCTGCTCGGCGACGCCGCGCACACCGCGCACTTCTCCATCGGCTCCGGCACCAAGCTCGCCGTCGAGGACGCCCTCGCGCTGGCGGCCTGCCTCCAGGAGCAGCCCGACACCGCCCGTGCCCTGGCCGCCTACGAGGAGGAGCGCCGCCCGGTCGTCGCCTCCACCCAGCGCGCCGCCCGCGCCAGCCTCGCCTGGTTCGAGGAGCTGGCCACCTACCTCGGCCAGCCGCCCCACCAGTTCGCCTTCAACCTCCTCACCCGCAGCCGCCGCGTCACCCACGACAACCTGCGGCTGCGCGACCCCGGCTTCGTCGCCGCCGTCGAGCACGAGGCGGGCACCCCGTCCGGCACGCCGCCGATGTTCACGCCGTTCCGGCTGGGGGAGCTGACCCTGCGCAACCGCGTCGTGGTCTCCCCGATGGACATGTACTCCGCCGCGGACGGCGACGGCACCCCCGGTGACTTCCACCTCGTCCACCTCGGAGCCCGCGCGCTGGGCGGCGCCGGGCTGGTGATGACGGAGATGGTGTGCGTCAGCCCCGAGGGCCGGATCACACCGGGCTGCACGGGGCTGTACGCGCCGGAACACGAGACGGCCTGGCGCCGGGTCACCGACTTCGTGCACACCTCCGCGCCCGGTACCGCCATCGGCGTCCAGCTCGGCCACTCCGGCCGCAAGGGCTCGACCCGGCTGATGTGGGAGGGCATCGACCAGCCGCTCCAGGACGGCAACTGGCCGCTCGTGGCCCCCTCCGCGCTCCCCTACCGCGCCGGCGTCAACCAGGTCCCGCATGCGCTGACCGGCGCCGAACTGGAGACCGTCCGCGCGCAGTTCGTCCGCTCGGCGGAGTCGGCCGTCCGGGCGGGCTTCGACCTTCTCGAACTCCACTGTGCCCACGGCTACCTGCTCTCCGGCTTCCTCTCCCCGCTCACCAACCACCGCACCGACGCCTATGGCGGCGATCTCGCCGGCCGGCTGCGTTTCCCGCTGGAGGTCTTCGACGCGGTGCGCGCCGTCTGGCCGGCCGGCCGCCCGATGACGGTCCGTATCTCCGCGACGGACTGGGCGGACGGCGGCACCACCGCGGATGACGCGGTGGCGATCGCGCGGGCCTTCGCCGAGCACGGCGCCGATGCCATCGATGTGTCCACCGGACAGGTCGTCCCCGACGAACGCCCCGACTTCGGCCGCTCGTACCAGACCCCGTTCGCCGACCGCATCCGCAACACCCTCGGCGTGCCGGTCATCGCGGTCGGCGCCCTCTCCTCCTGGGACGACGTCAACTCCCTGGTGCTGGCGGGGCGCGCGGACCTGTGCGCACTGGCCCGGCCGCATCTGTACGACCCGCACTGGACGCTGCACGCCGCCGCGGAGCAGGGGTACGCGGGGCCGGGCGCCGTCTGGCCGCTGCCCTATCAGGCAGGCAGCCGCACCCCGCCCACCGGACGTACCGATGCGCCGAAGCCCCGCCTCACGCTGCGGTGACGGGGAGGCGCCGGCAGCGGGGCGGGGCCGTTCCGGGGCCGGTCAGGGCGTCGGTACGCAGGCGATCTGCGCCGAGACCACCGGCTTGCCGTGCTGTTCGACGGTGACCTCGACCTGCCGGTGGTCGTCGTCGGTGTGGCCCGTGGTGCGTGCCTCCACCCAGGTCGGCGCATCGAGTTCGGCGTAGCGCTCGAAGGCACAGTCGATCGAGGCGGGCACGGTGAAGCCGGGCGTTGCCGCCTGCGCGGCCTGGCGGGCGGCCTCGACGATCAGCATGCCGGGCACATGGTCCACGGGATGGTCGAAGAGCACCGGGTGCGAGGTGTCCACCCGCAGTTGCCAGCGGTCGGGGCGGTCGGTGGGGGAGAGCACCACATCGCGGTCGTGTTCCCTGGCGACCAGCTGCGGGGCGACGGCCCCCGGCAGCGGCACCTTCCGGGAGTTGGCGAGGGCCAGATCGCTGTACTCGCCGCGCAGCCGGCGGTAGACGGCCGGGCTGTGACAGGAGTAGATGAGTGTCGCGGAGGCCAGGTCGGCGCCGTCGCACACGATCCGGAACTCCTGGTGGGCGCTGACCAGCCGGTTGCCGCGGAGGACCATGTCGTGGTCGGTGACGTGCAGGGTGACCTCGGCCGGACGGTCCGCGGTGCGCAGCGCCTGAGGCGCGAGGTCATAGCGGACCCGCTGCCAGATGATCGGGTGGTCCAGCGGCACCTGGTACCCGACATGACTCAGCAGTATCCCGGCCTGCCGGACGGTCTCTATCAGCAGCACCGGGTCGTGCAGCCCGCGGACCGGACCGTAGAAGGTGTGGGCGCGCGGCCACTGGGCGCTGACCTCCCAGCCGTCGTCGTCGCGCCGCCAGTTGGTCAGGAAGACCTCGGATAAGGCGGCACGGTGGACGTACTCGCGTGGCACGGTCATGGTGAGCTCCGACGGTGGGATGCCGTCGGCGAACCGGCCTCCGAGGTCGTGGCGCTGATCGCGTGAGTACGGCGTGAGCGTGGCGCCGGTCATGGGTCTTCCTTTCCGTGTGTGGCTCTCGACGCCCTTACGGGCCGAGCCTCGGTGATGACAGCCCGACCATAAGATACGGACCAAGCGGTTTGTTCATTGCCCCTGAGCGAGCCCTGTTCCGCGGGGCGGCAGGCTCTCAGGCCGGGATCTTCACGCTGCGGCCGTGCGGGTCCAGGTGGCCCAGCGCGCCCGGCGACGCCAGACCCGGCAGGGTGTGCTTCCACAGGGCCGTGACGCGCTCCGGGAGATCGGCCCGGTTGGTCGCGGCCCGGGAGAACAACTGCACTCCCATGTACGCGGAGACGAAGAACTCGGCCGCCCGGTCCGGCGCCACGCCTACCAGCAGTTCGCCGTTGTCGCGGGCCTCGGTGAACATCGTCGTGATGATGTCGATCCAGGCCTGGTACGGCACCAGCGGGTCCTCGCTGAACGTCGTCTCCACCGCGATCCGGGTGCCGGCCTGCAGCAACGGGTCACTGCGCAGGGCCAGCGCCACCTGATGGGTGAAGTCGATGGCGTCCTGCAGCCGGGACTCGCTGACTTGTGGAAGGAACGGATCGGTTTGCTCCGTTATCACCGCGCGGGCCAGCGCGTCCTTGGACGTGAAGTGGAAGTACACCGCTCCCTTGGTGACCCCGGCGCGCTGGATGATCTCGGCCATCGTGGCGGCCTGGTATCCGCGGCTGCCGATCACATGAGCCGCTGCTTCGAGGACGGCACGCCGGGTGCGCACTGCGCGTTCCTGCTTGACCACCGATCATCCTCCGTATGCTCTCTTGGAGTTGTTGTGCCTGAGTGCGACCCGCTGCCCGTGGCCGCGCAGTCTATTTCCGCATCATAAAGAAGCCAACCATGCGGTATTGAATTGCGTGGAACGAGCGGGAAGTCCGAAGGGTGCGATCCGGCGCCGCGCACCGCTGCGATGCCGTCGAGTACTACGAGCGCGAGGAGCTGTCCGATGCCCCCCACCGTCGTCCCCGCCATACCCACCATGCATCGCGAGATCCGGCTCGCCGAAAGGCCCGACGGTGAACTGACCACAGGTCACTTCGTCGTCGCCGAGGTCCTGGTGCCACAGCCTGCGCCGGGGCAGGTGCTGGTGCGTAACCGTCTGATGGCGGTGACCGCGGCGATGCGGACGCAGATGGCCGGAATGCGGCTGCCGATGGCCTCATTTGTGCCGGGTGAGGCGCTGTGGGGGTCCGCGGTCGGTGAGGTGGTGGCGGCTCCCGACGGCGGCTTCACGCCCGGCGAACTCGTCCACCACCCCTGCGGCTGGCGCGAGTTCGCGGCCGTCGAGGAGTCGCGCGTGCGGCGGCTGGCGGCGGACGAGCTGCCGACGTTGGCCGCGCACCTCTCGCAGGGGGCGACGGCCTGGGGCGCGCTGCGCCGTGCCGCCGAGGTGCGGCCGGGGGACACCGTCTTCGTCACCGGGGCGGCGGGCGGTGTGGGCAGTCTGGCCGGGCAGCTGGCGCGGCGGCTGGGCGCCGGCCGGGTCGTCGGCAGCACCGGCTCGGAGCGCAAGGCGGCCCGGCTGCGTGCCGAGCTGGGGTACGACGACACGATCGTGCGCGGCGCCGCGCCGATCGAACGCCAGCTGCGCCGGGCGGCGCCGGGCGGCATCGATGTGCTGCTGGACACCGTGGGCGGCGAACAGCTCACGGCGGCGCTTGCCATGGCGCGCCCCGATGCGCGGTTCGCGCTGGTCGGTGCGCTCTCCGGCCAGCTGGACGGGGGCATGGGCGCCGTCGCCCCGGTGGAGCTGGACGCGTCGCTGATCATCACGCGGCGGGTGCTCCTGCGCGGCTTCGGCCTGCACGCGCACCCGGAGCTGCCGCAGGAGTGGACCAAGGAGTTCGGCCAGGGCCTGCGGGAGGGCTCCCTGGTCTTCCCGCATGCCCTTCTGAAGGGGATCGAGCAGGCGCCGCGGGCGCTGTGCGAACTCACCCAGGGGTGTCATATCGGGGCCGTGCTGGTCGAGTTGTGAGACCGGGGCGCGAGGGCCGGGGCCGGACGGCGGACGCGGGACGGCGGTCGGTCCGGATCAGCGCGGCCGGTCCGGATCAGCCGGCCGCGCTGATCTGCGTCGGCGCCGGGAGGCCGGCGGCGGAAACCTGTCCGGGCGCGGCCGGCAGCAGCGCCCACAGGCCGACCACGGCCTCGCGCTCCCACCACGTCCGGTCCTCGCTGCCCAGGTGGAGCAGACCCACCACGAGCGAGGTCAACAGCTGTGCCGTGCGCCGCGGTTCGGTGTCCGACGCATGCGGTCCGACCGGCCCGCCGGTCCCGCAGGTCACCGCCTTGTCGAGGAAGAGCGCGTACCAGCGCTGCTCCAGGGCGTAGATGCCGAGCCCCGGCGCGGTCTCCGGGCGCAACCGCAGCCCGGCGCGGAGCACGGCGTCCGACTCCACCCGCCCGAACAGCTCGACGGTGAAGTCCCTCACGGCGACGGCCAGTGGCTGCGGGGAGCGGGTGAAGACGTCCTCGATCTCCTGGAGGGTCGCCAGCGCCGCGTCCCGCACCGCGAGCGTGAGGTCGTCCTTGGAAGTGAAGTGGAAGTAGAGCGCACCTTTGCTCAGCCGGGCCCGCCGGCTGATCTCGACCATGCCCGCGGCGGGTACCCCCTTCTCCAGGAAGGTCTCTGCGGCCGAGCGGATGAGTGCCTGGCGGCTCTGGATGGCGCGATGCTGGGTGGGCACGGTGTCCGTCCCGTCTCTAGTACGGCTGCGAGCTCAATGCAGTCTACATAGAAAACCAACCATGCGGTTCTGTATGCTCCGGGTGAATGGCCAGAACTGGCGGGCCCTGACGTGAAGTCAGCGGTCGGCGGATCAGTCGGAGCCCCGGCGGCCTTTCCGGCGCTACGCCCCCCAGTTTGGCCCCCGGCCCGGGTGTTGTCGACCCGTCAGGGGTCGTCGCGGTCCATTGACAAACAGCGCAGGCGGTTTTTAAATCTCCAAAGGCGGTAATCGGGAAGGTCCCTTCCGTTGCAGCCGCCTTGACGGTCGCGTACCGCCGTTGGACGGCGGTGCGTCATGGCGAGACCGCCTCTGCCTTCACCGGTCCTCGACCGCAGGCCGCCCCACCAGCCGAGCCAGCAACGTCACCCGACCCCCTGCACCCCCCATCGGAATCCGGAAAGGTCTCCAGCCATGCGCGTAGCAACGGAAGTCGAACGTCCCGTGAGAGGTGCACGGGGCGCCGGCGGCGAGACGATCAGGGCCGCCGTCTTCGACCTGGACGGCACCCTCGCCAACACCCTGCCCCCGATCAGCAAGCTGCTGGTCAAGGTGGCCTCGGAGCAGGGGTGTTCGGTGACCGCCCGGCAGGCGGCCTCCGCCATCGGCAAACCGCCCGGCCCCGCCTTCGGCCGGCTGCTGGGCAAGCCCGAGGACGACGGCCGGGTGCAGGCGGCCATCTCCCGCTACCGCGAACTGTTCGCCTATGAAGTCCTGTGCCAGGGACCGCAGCTGCTCTTCCCCGGGGTGACCGCGGGGCTGTCCGCGCTGCGTGCCCATGGTGTCGAGCTGGCCGTCGCCACGTCCAAGACCACCCGCAGCGCCGAGGCGCTGCTCGATGTCATGGGCATCAGGGACCTGGTCGGCCCGGTCATCGGCCAGGACATGGTCCGGCGCGGCAAGCCGCACCCGGAGATGGTGCTTCGGGCGGCGGGCCGGCTCGGCGTCGCGGCCTGGCAGAGCGCGTATGTGGGGGACACCGTGGGGGACATGAGGATGGCGGTCACCGCGCGGATGGAGCCGGTCGCGGTGACCTACGGGGTCGGTACGTTCGGTGAGCTCGCCGCGGTCGCCG
Organism: Streptomyces lydicus; assembly: GCF_004125265.1. Classification (GTDB taxonomy): domain Bacteria; phylum Actinomycetota; class Actinomycetes; order Streptomycetales; family Streptomycetaceae; genus Streptomyces; species Streptomyces lydicus_C. Next base: position 2,134,650 of record NZ_RDTE01000003.1, on the reverse strand, counting down.
GCACCCGGATGTGCGGCTCGTTCAAGGATGTGGTCTCGGTGATCGCTGCGGCCCGGCCACGGCCGGGCGTCGGGGTGGGGGCCCAGCCGCGCCGTCGCTGAGACGGCGGGTGACGGAGCGAGGACGCTACGGCCCGCTCGTCACCTCGTGCGCGTAGCGGGCCCCGGCGGTATGCAGTGTGGCGTGCAGCCGGCTGAACACCTCCGCCGCGCGGCCCCCCGGCCAGTCCTCCGGCAGGAGGGGAGAGGGCAGTCCGGGGTCCGCGTAGGGCAGCTGACGCCAGGCGTCCAGCGCCAGCAGATAGTCGCGGTAGGCCGCTTCGGGGGGCACCGAGCGGCGCCGCGACCACCGCCGCAGGACGGGTTCCTGCTCGTCGAGGAAGGCGCGGTGGCGCGCGGCGAGGGCGTCCAGGTCCCACCAGCGGGCCACCGCGTCCGCCGTGGGGGCGAAACCGGCGTGCTCGCCGGTGAACAGGTCGACGTACGGGGACAGTTGCAGCCGCTCCAGGGTGTGCCGGGTCTCCTCGCAGAGGTGTGCGGGGGCGATCCACACACCCGGTGCCGCGGTGCCGAAACCGAGCCGCGACAGCCGGGAGCGCAGCAGATGCCGCTTGTGGCGCTCCTCCTCGGGGACGGAGAAGACGGCCAGTACCCAGCCGTCGGACAGCCGGGCGGCCGGGCGCGCGAAGATCCGCCGGTCGCCGTCCTCCAGCAGCTGGCGGGCCGCTTCGGACAGCCCGTACGCGGCCGCGCCGGTGGCCGTACGCGCGGGGACCAGCAGCCCGCGCCGCTTGAGCCGGGAGACCGCGGAGCGCACCGACGGCGGATCCACTCCGAGCGCACCGAGGAGCCTGATCAGGGCGGCGACCGGCACCGGAGCGTCGGCCCCGCCCGTGGATCCGGTTCCGCCCGCGGATCCGGCCCCGCCGCGTCCGTAGGCGCCGTAGAACGTGACGATCAGGGACCGTGGGGTGCGCTGTGTTTGCTGGTCGTTCACCGGGTCACTCTAGATCGGGTCCCGCAGCCGGAAGCGCTGGAGCTTGCCGGTCGGGGTGCGCGGCAGCGAGGTGTGGAAGACGATCTCGCGGGGGCATTTGTAGGGCGCGATCCGGGTCTTGGTGAAGGCGCGGAGCGCGGCAACGGTGTCCTCTCCCGGGCAGACGCCGGGCCGCAGCACGACATGGGCGACGACCACCTGCCCGCGGTCCTCGTCGGCCCGTCCCACCACCGCCGCCTCGGTCACATCGGGGTGCCGCAGCAGCGCGTCCTCCACCTCGGGGCCCGCGATGTTGTAGCCGGCCGAAATGATCATGTCGTCCGCGCGGGCCACATAGCGGAAGTAGCCGTCCGGTTCGCGGACGTAGGTGTCGCCGGTGAGGTTCCAGCCGTTCCGTACGTAGTCGGTCTGCCGGGGGTCCGCGAGATAGCGGCAGCCGGTGGGCCCCTGTACGGCGAGCAGTCCCGGTTCGCCGTCCGGCAGCGGTGTGCCGTCCGCGCCGACCACCCGCGCCCGGAAGCCGGGGACCGGCACCCCCGTCGTCCCCGGGCGGGCGGCGCCGTCGGCAGCCGAGAGGAAGATGTGCAGCAGCTCCGTGGCGCCGATGCCGTTGATGATCCGCAGACCGGTCGCCTCGTGCCAGGCCTGCCAGGTCGCGGCGGGCAGGTTCTCGCCGGCCGATACGCACCGGCGCAGCGAGGAGACGTCGTGCCCGGCGAGCTTGGGCAGCATGGCGCGGTAGGCGGTCGGCGCGGTGAACAGCACCGAGATCCGGTGCGCCGCGATGTCGCCGAGCAGGCGCTCGGGCCCGCCCCAGTCGGCGAGAAAGGCCGAGGCACCGGCCCGCAGCGGGAAGATCACCAGCCCGCCGAGGCCGAAGGTGAAGCCGAGCGGCGGACTGCCGGCGAACACGTCGCCCGGTTCCGGGCGCAGCACCTGCGCAGAGAAGGTGTCCGCGATGGCGAGCACATCGCGGTGGAAGTGCATACAGCCCTTGGGGCGACCGGTGGTGCCCGAGGTGAAGGCGATCAGCGCGACATCGTCGGCGGAGGTCGCCACGGCCCGGTACGGCGCGCCGCCGGGCCGGGCCAGCTGCCGCAGATCGCCCGGCCCGTCCCCGCCGAACGTGGTGATCCGCAGCCCCGGGATCCCGGCCCCGGCCAGGTCGTCGACCGAGCGGACGTCGCACAGCGCATGGCGTACCTGCGCGATCCCCGCGATCGTGGCCAGCTCCTTCGGGCGCTGCGCGGCCAGCACGGTCACCGCGATCGCGCCCGCCTTCATCACGGCGAGCCAGCAGGCCGCCAGCCAGGGCGTGGTGGGCCCGCGCAGCAGGACGCGGTTTCCCGGCAGCACCCCCAGCGGGCCGGTGAGCGCATGGGCGATCGCGTCGACCTGCGCCCGCAGCTGCCCGTACGTCCAGACCGGGCCGCTCGCGTCACGGACCGCGGGCCGGTCGGCGCCGAGCCGCGCGATGGTGCCGTCCAGCAGCTCGGCGCCGCAGTTCAGCCGGTCGGGGTAGCCCAGGTCGGTGAGGTGCGGCCACTGGTCGTGGGGCGGCAGCCGGTCGCGCGCGAAGGTGTCGGTGTGGGCCGAGGACCGTAGCTCCATGGCGTATGCCCCCCAGGGCGTGTCTTACGGATCATGGCGGACTCGCGAGAAGGGGGCCGACGAGCGGCCGGGAGACGGCGGGGCGAGGGTGCGGGACGATGCGGTAACCGGTCGGGGCGGCGCGGTTGCCTGCTCGTTCCACGGGTCGGGTACTGCCGTTCGGATCCGTCGTCAGCGTAACGTGTTCGTGACGGCAGTCAACAGACCGCGATAGAGGACCGCTACCAGGGAGCCGCCTCGTGACCGTATTCGCGCTGGGACCGGAAGAGCAGGAATGGTGCGCCGAACTGCGCGCGCTGACCGCCGAACGGCTGAGCCCGCTGGCGGAGAAGGGCGAGGAGGGCCGGGTCAACCGCCCGCTGGTCGCCGCCCTCGGCGAACTGGGCCTGCTGCGCCGCCTGTTCCCCTCCGACGGCGCGCTGCGCGCCCTGGATCTATGTCTGCTGCGGGAATCCCTCGCCCAGGAGTGCACGGAGGCGGAGACCGCGCTGGCGCTGCAGGGCCTGGGCGCCTATCCGGTGGTGCAGTCCGGAACCGCCGCCCAGCGTGCCCGCTGGCTGCCCGAGGTGGCCGCCGGCCGCGCGGTCGCCGCCTTCGCGCTGAGCGAGCCGGGCGCGGGCTCGGACGCCGCCGCGCTGTCCCTGGCCGCCGAGCCGGACGGCCCGGACGGCTGGCGGCTCACCGGCGAGAAGTGCTGGATCTCCAATGCCCCCGAGGCCGACTTCGCCACCGTCTTCGCCCGTACCGGAGGCGGGGCGGGCGCGCGTGGTGTCACGGCTTTCCTGGTGCCCGCCGGCCGGCCGGGCCTGACCGGCGCGCACCTGGACATGCTCAGCCCGCACCCGATCGGCACGCTCCAGTTCGACGGCACGCCCGTGACCAGGGCGGATGTCCTGGGTGAGGTGGACGGCGGCTTCGCCGTCGCGATGGCCACCCTGAACCTCTTCCGGCCGAGCGTCGGCGCCTTCGCGGTCGGCATGGCGCAGGCCGCGCTGGACGCGGCGCTGGCGCACGCGGGCGCGCGCACCGCGTTCGGCGGCCCGCTCAGGGACCTGCAGTCGGTCGGCCACCAGCTCGCCGAGATGGCCACCCGGGTCGAGTCCGCCCGCCTCCTGGTGTACGCGGCCGCCTCCGCGTACGACACCGGGGCCCCGGACATCGCCCGCCGCTCGGCCATGGCGAAGCTGCTGGCGACCGAGACCGCCCAGTACGTCGTCGACGCCGCCGTCCAGATCCACGGTGCCCGCGCGCTGCGCCGCGGCCACCTGCTGGAACACCTCTACCGCGAGGTCCGTGCACCCCGCATCTACGAGGGCGCCACGGAGGTGCAGCGCTCGATCATCGCCAAGGAGCTGTACCGGCACCGTCCCTGAACTCCCTTGCGGAGCGGGGACGTTGCCCGTCTCGGCAGTGGACCTTCCGGACCTGGCCGCAGGGTGCGGTGCCCCGTCGACGCCCGCTGTGTACGCCTACCCGTACGGGCGGACGCCGGAGCCCGGCCGACGGGCGGTTGTCAGTGCCGGATGGCAGGCTGAATTCAGAGGATCCGCGAAGGGAATCGTCATGATCACTACTGACTTCGTCCCCGGCTCCCCGTGCTGGCTCGATCTCGGCGCCCCCGATGTCGAGGTCGCAACGGCCTTCTACCGGGCCGTGTTCGGCTGGCGGTCCGAACCCTACGGTGATCAGGACGCGGGCGGATATACGCTCTTCCGGCTCGACGGCACGGCTGTCGGCGCGGTCGGCCCGCTCCCCGGGCAGGGGGCCCGCTCTGCCTGGACGCTCTACTTCCACACCCCCGACGCACAGGCCACGGCCAAAGCGGTGGAGCAGGCCGGCGGCTCGGTCCGCTCGGCGCCCGCCCTGGTCGGTGTGGACGACGGCAGGTTCGCCCGGCTCGCCGACCCGCAGGGCGCGGAGTTCGCCGTCTGGCAGCCGGTGCGCTACCAGGGCATCGGCGCCGCGGACGGTGCCGGGAGTCTGTGCTGGACGGAGCTGTACACCACCGACCCGGCCGCCGCGCAGACCTTCTACTCGACGGTCTTCGGCTGGCGCACCCGGGACATACCGCTCCCCGGCGGTGGCGGCATCTACACCCTGCTCACCCCCGCGGGATGCGGCGAGGACCGGACGCACGGCGGCCTCATGGGCGTCCCCGCCGATCTGCTCGGACCCGGCGGAAAGCCGTACTGGCACCCGGTGTTCGGCTCCGAGGACTGCGACGCCACCGTCGGCCTGGTGACGGGCAACGGCGGCACGCTGTCCATGGGCCCGGAAACCGCCGCGGGCGTCGGCCGGCTCGCCGTCTGCGACGACTCCTCGGGAGCGGAGTTCGTGGTGCTCACCCCCGAGGGAGCCCTGTGACCGCGCGCCGCCCTCGATTTCACGACCGCCGGCCGCCCCGGGCGACGCCCTCCGCCGCGCCGCCCGGATACCGCCGGGGCGCGGGCGCCGGGTCCGATGCCAACCGCTCAAGGGGCAGCCATGCGCGCCCCCTCAGCGCCGGAGCCGACGCGCCACACCGACCGCCACGCCCAACGCGACACCCACGCCGATACCGAGGCCGAGGTTGTCAAAGACCAGCAGTCCGAGTCCGACTCCGGCCAGCAGACCGAAGGAGATGCTGAGAGCGAGCACCGTGTCGGGAGACGGAGTGCGCTGTTCCTCGTTGTTTGTCATGCGACCATTGTGCGGCAAGCGGACGGACCATGATCACCCGATGGCCGCCGCGGACCGGACCGGTCAACGGCGCCACCACTCACGGTTCTCCCGGTACCAGGCCACCGTTTCCGCCAGTCCCTCGTCGAACGCGTGACGCGGCTCGTACCCCAACTCGGTGCGGATCTTCGACCAGTCGACCGAGTAGCGCAGATCGTGGCCCTTGCGGTCCGCCACATGGTCGACGCTGTCCCAGTCCGCGTCGCATGCGGCGAGGAGCCGGCCGGTGAGCTGTCTGTTGGTGAGCTCCGTGCCGCCGCCGACGTTGTAGACCTCCCCGGCCCGGCCGCCTTCCAGAACCAGCCGGATGGCGCGGCAGTGGTCCTTCACGTGCAGCCAGTCACGCACCTGGCTGCCGTCTCCGTAGAGCGGCACCCGGCGCCCTTCCAGGAGACGGGTGACGAACAGTGGAATGATCTTCTCGGGGAACTGGTAGGGCCCGTAGTTGTTGGAGCAGCGGGTGATGCGTACGTCGAGGCCGTGGGTGCGGTGGTAGGCGAGGGCCAGGAGGTCGGAGCCCGCCTTCGCCGCCGCATAGGGGGAGTTCGGTGCGAGGGGGGCCCGTTCGGTCCAGGTCCCCTCCGGTATCGATCCGTACACCTCGTCGGTGGAGACATGGACGACGGTGGTCCTGCCCACGCGAACGGCGGCTTCCAGCAGTGTCTGGGTGCCGAGCACGTTGGTGGAGACGAACGTGCCGCCATGGGCGATGGACCGGTCGACATGGGATTCGGCGGCGAGGTTGACCACCGCGTCGTGCTCGGCCATCAGCTCGGCAACCTGCTCGCCGTCGAGAATGTCGCCCTTGACGAACTCCAGTCGCGGATCGTCCCGGACCGGTTCGAGATTGGTGAGGTTGCCCGCGTAGGCCAGGGCGTCCAGAACGGTGACCTTTTGCTGCTCCGCGCTGTCGGCCAGAAGAGAGCGGACGAAGTGGGAACCGATGAAGCCGGCTCCGCCGGTGACGAGGGTCTTCATGACGAATGCGGTGGACTTTCTTTCAGGAAGCGAGCTGGATGCGGCTGTGATCGCCCAGGACGAAGCGATGCGCGGGCGGGGTGCCGGCCGCGCCGGTGATGTGGACCGAACGGCCGATGAGCGAGCCCACGATGCGGCCGGCGCCGGCGATGTGCGCGTCCTTGAGGATGATGGAGAACTCCACGTCACTCCCGCTGATGACGCAGCCCTCGGAGGCGGAGGTGGAAGGGCCGACGCAGGCGTCCACCACCGTGGTGCCGGCTCCGATGACGGCCGGGCCCACGATGCGGGAGCGGATGATCCTGGCGCCCGGTTCGATCCGTACCCGGCCCAGCACGACACTGGTGTCGTCGACCGTTCCGAGGACAGCGGGTTCGATGTCCGCCAGCACACGGTGGTTGACATCCAGCATGTCGGCTGCGTTGCCGGTGTCCTTCCAGTAGCCGTCGATGGTGTCGGCGCGTACATGGTTTCCCGCGTCGATCAGCCACTGGACGGCATCGGTGATCTCCAACTCGCCCCGCGAGGAGGGCTCGATGGCGGCAACCGCGGTGTGCACCGCGCTGGTGAACAGATAGACCCCGATGACCGCGAGGTCACGCCTGGGGACCTCCGGTTTCTCCTCCAGGCGGATCACCCGGCCGTCGCGGGCGAGTTCGGCCACCCCGAACGCCGTGGGGTCGGACACCCGGCCACCGGCTGAACGCACCCGTACGGAGGGGGAGAGCCCTACCCGGAGCCCGGGGACAGCGGGATCGTCCCGGGCAGCGGCATCCGGGCATGCTGGGCCCAGCGCAAAACCGCTGGTTTCCCCGCACATCCGTAGGAGTTGACCCGTGCGTGAGCAGGCATGGCAGAAGTCTCGTTCTTCCAGGCGGCCGAGGGGCGGTGGCCGGCGTGGAGCCGTGCCAGCCGTGGCCGCGGCGGCCGTCGGCATCCTGATGACGGGTGCCTTGGCGCCGCCCGTGGCGTCCGCTGCCGCCAGGGTGCGGCCGGACACCGTCCAGCAGGGCTTGAGCACACTGGTGCACACCGACGGCCTGCCCGCCGCGCTGGCGAGCGTCAAGGACCGCGAGGGCCGCACCCGTACCTACACCGCGGGGGTGGGCGACCTGGCCACCGGCTCGAAGGTGCCCGAGGACGGTCAGGTGCGGATCGGCAGCAACACCAAGGTGTTCACCGCGGTGGTCGTGCTGCAACTGGTCAGCGAAGGGAAGATCGGCCTCGACGCCACGGTCGACACCTATCTGCCGGGCCTCGTACGCGGAGACGGCATCGACGGACGTCACCTCACCGTCCGTCAGCTCCTGCAGCACACCAGCGGACTCCCCAACTACACCTCCTACCTCGGCGACGACGCCCGGTACTTCGAGCCCCGCGACCTCCTCGACATCGCTCTCCGGCACAAGGCCGACTTCGAACCCGGGACGAAGTGGGAGTACAGCAACACGAACTACGTGCTGGCAGGCCTGATCATCCAGAAGGTCACCGGCCGGCCCCTCTCCGAGGAGCTGGACCGGCGCATCATCCAGCGCATCGGGCTGCGCCACACCTCTTTCCCCGCCCCCGGTGACAGGACCCTCAAAGAACCCCATCCCCACGGCTACCCAAGGGATTTCGCCGGCGCGCCGCTGCGCGACGTCACGGACATGGACCCCTCGTGGGGCTGGGCGGCAGGTCAGATGATCTCCACCAACTCCGACCTCAACCGGTTCTTCACCGCGCTCCTGGCCGGCCGCCTCCTCCCGGCGGCCCAGCTCGCCCAGATGCGCACCACCGTCCCCGCCGCGTACCTCGGCCCCGGCGCCCGCTACGGACTGGGGATCGTGAGCCGGCCCCTGTCGTGCGGCGGTGTCTAGTGGGGCCACGGCGGCAGCCTCCCGGGATACGAGACCCGGGGCGGCGCCACCGACGACGGCCGCGCTGCCGACATCGCGGTAACCGCCCAGCCGACCGACAAGGCAGCCATGAAGCGCGCCGAGCGCGTCGTGGACACCGCCTTGTGCCGGTGAACCGCGGCCTTCCGGGAGACCGCGCCTGGCCGCCCGGTGAGCCGGGCGCGGAGCCAGAGATATACGGCAGCCACGGCGACGGCCGTCGCGGAAGAACATCCTCCGTCTCCGGGCGCTGGCTGGAACACCCCGGACCGTCCCCTCCACGCTGACTCGTAGGCACAGCGGCCGAGGTGAAGAAGGTGCCCTGCGCCGTGTGTGGCACATGGGACGTGTGGGATTGCTCGGCTCTCCCCGTTATCAATCTGGGACATATCAACTCGCGACTGAAATCGGCAAGAATCAACAGGGCCACAAAGGGCGCGTGTTGCCGGTCAGGCGTGCCCCTCTCATGTCCGTCAGGGGCGCTGGCCTGCATGCGGACCGGAAGGGAGCCTTCCGTGCGTGTGGGTGTCGAGAAGTGTTGATGTGTATCCCGTAATCAACTTCCCCTCGAATGGACATCGTTGTCGCATGCAGCGAACAACAGTTCGCCGGTATGTGAAGGCTCAAGCATCCCTAGGATGGCCGCCGCAAGTGTGAAAATCATCTTTCGTGGGGGGAAGTCGGCATGCCTTCTGATTACGGGCAGCTCGCCAAGACGGGCCTATTCGGAACGGTCACCATCGGGACCATGACGTTCAGTACTGGTTGGTGGCTGCTGGGTGTGAGTGCCTTCGCCGTCCTGGCCGGCTTCGCGTTGATCCGGTTCGGGTTCCGGACTCGCCGTGGGGTGGGTGAGCAGTGACCGTCAAGCGGACGCCGATGCTGACCGCCCGTCAGCACCGGTCCGCGACCGTCTTCATGGGCATCATCGTGCTGATCCTGGCCAGTGGCTGGACCGCTCAGCACGCGCTGTCCGCGGCCCGATGGGACGCGGAGGTCACCGGACGCCTCTCCTATGTGTGGCTCACCCTCTTCGTGATCTTCCTGATCCAGACTCTGCTCTACCATCTCGAACGCCCCCGGCGCGTAACGGACCGCGTCGCACGCCAGCTGGACGCTCTGCATGTCGCCATCCTCATGCCGGTCTACAACGAGGATCCCGGCTACCTCCGGCTCGGGCTGGAGTCGTTTCTGCAGCAGACCCGTCTGCCGGACAGCGTGCACGTCGTCGACGACGGATCCACCACCTCGGAGTACGCAGAGGTGCGCGAATGGTGGCAACGAGCCGCTGCGGAAAGGGGAGTCAGTACGACCTGGCAGCGCGTACCCAACCAGGGAAAGCGCCATGCACAGGCGCACGGCGTCCGGATGAGCCCGGAGGCACAGATCTACGTCACCGTGGACAGCGACTCCTGCCTGGCGCCGCACGCCATCCAGGAGATCCTCGCGCCCTTCGCGCGGCCCCGGGTCCAGTCCGCCGCCGGCATCGTCATCGCCACCAACAACCGGGCCAACCTGCTGGCACGCATCACCGACCTCTGGTTCGTCACCAGCCAGCTGGTCGACCGCTCGGGCCAGTCGGCTGTCGGTGCCGTCATGGTCAACTCAGGTCCGCTGGCCGCCTACCGTGCAGAGGTCGTCCGCGACAATCTCGGCTCCTATCTGGGTGAAACCTTCATGGGGAACACGGTGATGTTCTCCGACGACTCGTTGCTGACGCTCTACGCCCAGGAACGTGGGCTGACCGTTCAGCAGCCCTCGGCGATCGTCTTCACCGCCATGCCGGAGAAGTGGAGCCATTTCACGCGCATGTATCTGCGGTGGATGCGGGGCTCGACGATCCGCTCGGTGTGGCGGATGCGTTATCTCTCACCTGTCCGCCCTGCCTTCTGGCTGCACCTGATGAGGTGGTTCCAGATGGTGATGACACAGGTGGTGACGGTGTGGCTGCTGGTCGTCGAGCCCGTCGCCTACGACAACCTGCCGCCGTTGTCCATGGTCTGGGTCCCCTTCCTCCTGGGCTGGGCACTCGGTCTGCGATACCTCAGCATCATCCGGAGCGACGAACGCATCCGCTCTCGCGCCCTCACCTGGGTGATGATGCCGCTGGCCATCGTCATGGCCTGGACCGTTCTGCGCTGGCTGCGCTGGTATGGCATCTTCACCTGTGCCCGTACCGGCTGGAACACCCGCCAAAACGGTGCCGAAGTCGCCCTCGACACCCCACCGGCCCCAGTCGCCGTCTGACCTGTCCTGAACGACCGCAGAACCGGCCGCTCCATGCGCTGAGGCGGCCGGCCTTCACTCCTCAGAGAGAGATCCGTGCCATGGCAAGCACCTCACGATCCGTCGCCGTCTTCGGTGCGGGGTACATCGGCCTCGTCACAGGGGCCTGCTTCGCGGAACTGGGGCACCGCGTCGCGGTACGCGATGTGCAGCCCGAGCGCATCAGACTGCTGAACTCGGGCGATGTGCCGATCTACGAGCCCGGTCTCGGAGAGCTGATCGCGGCGAACAAGGAGCGTCTCACCTTCACGCTCGACGCCCGTGAAGCGCTCCAGGACGCCGAGATCGCCTACATCTGTGTGGACACACCGCCCACCGCATCCGGCGACGCCGACCTGTCACGCGTCTGGGCAGTCATCGAGACGCTCAAAGACGCCCCGCACCTGACCGCTGTGGTGATCAAAAGCACCGTGCCCGTGGGCACCGGCGACCGGGTCCGCTGTGCCCTGGACGACGCCGGCCTCGCCCAGGTCGGCTACGCGGCGAACCCCGAATTCACGGCTGAAGGCAGGGCAGTGGAGGACTTCCTGCGCCCCGACCGCATTGTCATCGGAGCCTCCGACACGGCGACCGCCCAGTTGATCGCGGACCTTCACGACGGCGTCGAGGGGCCGGTGCAGGCCCTCTCGGTCGCCTCGGCGGAGATGGTCAAGCTCGCCGCCAACGCCTTGCTCGCCACCAAGATCACTTTCATCAACGAAATCGCCACCGTCTGCGAGGCCACGGGCGCCGACGTCGAACAGGTCGCCACGGCCATCGGCCTGGACCACAGACTGGGCCCACACTTCCTGAAGGCCGGCCTCGGGTACGGAGGCAGCTGCTTCCCCAAGGACTCCCGCGCCCTGCGAGCCATGGCAAGCAACTCCGGATACCCCTTCCAACTGCTCAACTCCGTCATCGAGGTCAACGACCTCCAGCCCCGGCGCGCCATCCAGCGTCTCAAGACCGAACTCGGCGGCCTCAAGGGACGCCGCATCGCTCTCCTGGGCATGACCTTCAAGGCGGGAACCGACGATCTCCGCGAAGCGCCCAGCGCGGTCATCGCCGCCCGACTGCTCGCGGAGAGCGCCGAGGTGCACTGCTGGGACCCCATGGCCCGGCCGGCCGACGTCGCCCCGTGGAACGCGACCGTGCGCCACTCCACTCCTGCCGGGACCATGCACGACGCGGACGCCGCCATCGTGGTGACGGAGTGGCCGGAACTCAAAAGCGTCGACTGGTCGGCAGCGGGCCGCTCCATGCGCCGTCGGCTTCTCTTCGACGGCCGGAATGTCCTCGACTCCAACGCGATGGCCTCTGCCGGTTTCACCTACATGAGCGTGGGCCGTGCCACGGTCCTCCCTTACGCCGAGTGAGTTCTTCATCGCTGTGGACCGGCAACGGAGGTGCCGCGCTCCGAGCTATCCAGCCCGACACCGGCGCGACGGCCCGACGCGGCTGTGGCAGGGGCCGATTTCGTGGTCGTTGCGTTGCTGGGGCGCGCTGTGCGCGGATTGCTTGGGCGAAGCGATGCGCACAGTCGGGCGCAAGCGAGGTGGGCGCGACGTCAAGGCGCCCACACCCGCGTGAAGTCAATTTGGTGCGCAGCTGCTTCGTACTTCGGTGAGAAGTACGGTCAGAGTCTTGGTGGCGTTGTAGGCCGCACGTCCCTTCAGCGGCAGAAACCTGGCTAGCTCCGCACGAGGGTCGGAGCGGCCGCTCAGCTCATCGTCGGAGGGCACTCGCGGGCTCTCGGGTTGTTTGCCGGCTGCCGGACTTGTCTTTTGCGGGCCGCCCGGATCGGCAGCCGCACTGACCGTGCGTTCGGCTGCCTCGCGGATGGCGGGGTCGGGGCGCTCGATGAACCTGGCGGCAGTTGCCGGTCCCAGTATCGGAGCCAGACCGACGACAAGGCAAACGAGCCGGTCACGCAAGACCCCCGGCAGAGTGGCTCGGTGACGTCATGCCGTGCCCAGCAGAGACCGTCCGCCTCAACGACAGCGCTGTACACGCCGCGGGCGGGAGCCCGCTGGCCGGGGCGCTCAACGGGGGACGCGAGCCGCCTATAGGGGCCAGATAGGCGGCGAGGAGATCCTCCGCCCGGAGCGCCGCGCCGTCGTGGGCCGACGCCTCCGCTGTGGTCCGCACCGGGTACACCGTTCTGGGAGCTGAGTGGGTTGGCACTTTCCGAAGTTCGCAATGAGGTCCGCCTGCCGGTCACCGCCGCTCAACTCGGGGTGTGGGTGGCACAGCGACTGGAACCGGAGAGCCCGCTCTACCAGTGCGCCGTCCACTTCGACTCCCTGCCCCTCGACATCGACGTACTGCGCCGGGCCGTGCGGAAGGCGGTGGCCGAGAGCGACACCCTGCGGTCCCGGTTCGGTGACGACGGTGCCGTGTTCCAGATCGTCCGGACGGATGTGGACGCCCCGGTGGACTTGGTGGACCTGCGCGCCGAGACCGACCCGGAGGCCGCCGCCCGTGCCTGGATGGACCGGGACCTCGCCACGCTCGCCGACCTGGAGACCGGCCCCCTGTTCCGGCACGCCCTGCTGGTCCACTCCGACCAGCGGCACTTCTTCTACCTGCGCTACCACCACATCGTCCTGGACGGCTTCGGGCAGACCCGCTACCTGGACCGCCTGGCCCGGATCTACACCGCGCTGCTCGCCGGTGCACAGCCCCCACCGGCCCGTCGCCGCGGGCTCGATGAACTCCTCGCCGAGGAGCGCGCGTACCGCGACTCCCCGCACCACACAAGCGACCGGGACTTCCTCCTGGAGCGTCTCGCCGGTGCGGAGCAGCGCCAGACCCTCGCCGACGGTGCGGCCGGCCCGGCCCCCCGCGCCCTGCGCCGGCACACCGACCTGCCCGCCGAACTGACCACGGCGCTCACCGCGGCCGGGCACTGGCCTGCCGTGATCGCCGCCGCCACCGCTGTCTACCACCACCGGATGCTCTCCGTCGACGACGTGGTCCTGGGCATCCCCGTGGCCGCCCGCCGCACCCCGGCCGCGCTGGCGACCCCGTCGATGCTCGCCAATGACCTGCCGCTGCGGGTCACCGTCACTCCGGACGGCTCCTTCACCGAACTGGTCGCCACCGTCCGCACCGAACTGGGCGCACTGCTGCGCGCGCAGCGGTTCCGCCGGGAGGAGCTGCACCAGGCCCGCGACCTCACCGGCACCGACGCCGCGCTGTTCGGCACGGCCGTCAACGCCATGTCCTTCGACGCCCGCGTCCGCTTCGGCGATCAGCTCCTGACGCCCCGCCAGCTGTCCAACGGCCCGGTCGCCGACCTGGCGGTGGCCACGTACGGCGACCCCGGCGACGGTGCCGTACGCCTGGAGTTCGCGGCCAACCCCGAGCTGTACTCCGAGGAAGCGCTGCGCGCCCACCAGGAGCGGTTCCTCACCCTCCTGACCTCGCTGGCCGCCGCCCCGGACGCCCCCGTAGGCCGGGCCGAACTGCTCGATGCGGCAAGCGCCGACGAGCTGCTGCACGCTCCCAACGACACCGCGGGGCAGGTCCCCGGCACTCTCGTCGAGCTGTTCGAGCGGCAGGCCGCGGCGCGCCCCGACGCCGTGGCGCTGCGCGCCGACGAGACGCTCACCTACGCCGAGCTGGACGCCCGCGCCAACCTGCTGGCGCACCGGCTGGCCGCGTGCGGCATCGGCCCCGAGCGGGTGGTCGGCGTGGCACTGCCACGTACCGCCGGCCTGATCGTGACCCTGCTCGCCATCCTGAAGACCGGCGGCGCCTATCTGCCCATCGACCCCGAACACCCCGCCGACCGCCGGGCGATGATCCTGGAGGACGCGGGCCCCGAACTGCTCGTCACCGACTCCGGCACCGAGACGCCGCACGGAGTGCCCACCCTGATGCTCGACGCGGTGGACTTCTCTGCCGCCGACTCCGGACCGCTCGGCCGCCCGCAGGACGGCCGGTCCGCCGCGTACGTCATCTACACCTCCGGTTCCACCGGCCGCCCCAAGGGTGTGGTCCTGGATCGGGCGGCCATGGACAACTTCCTTGCCGCGATGGCCGAGGCCGTGCCGGTCGGCGAGGAGGACCGGCTGCTCGCCGTCACCACCGTGAGCTTCGACATCGCCGTCCTGGAAATCTTCCAGCCGCTGCTCGCCGGTGCCCGCGTGGTGCTCGCGAGCCGCGACGAGGTGCTCGACCCGGACGCCCTGCGTGCCCTCGTCGAACGGGAGGCGATCACCGTCGTCCAGGCCACCCCCAGCCTGTGGCAGCCGCTGATCGAGACCCGTCCGGAGGTCTTCGCCAAGGTACGCGTGCTGACCGGCGGTGAGGCCCTCCCGCAGGTCCTGGCCGACCTGCTGTCCGGGCACGCCGCGGGCGTCACCAACATGTACGGCCCCACCGAGACCACCGTCTGGTCGATGACCGCACCGGTCGAACGGCACGGCGGGCCGGTGACGCTGGGCGCCCCGGTCCTCAACACGCGGGTGTACGTGCTCGACACGGCGCTGCGCCCGGTGCCGGCCGGCTACAGCGGCGAGCTGTACATCGCCGGTGACGGTGTGGCCCGTGGCTACCGGGGCCGGCCCGGCCTGAGCGCCGAGCGCTTCGTCGCCGACCCCTACGGACCCGTTGGCGCCCGCATGTACCGCACCGGCGACCTGGTGCGGGTCGAGGCGGGCGGCGCCCTCACCTTCCTGTCCCGCCTCGACCACCAGGTCAAGGTGCGCGGCTTCCGTATCGAACTCGGCGACATCGAGGCCGCGCTGCTCGCCCATCCGCCGGTCGAGCGGGCCGCTGTGCTGATGCGCGAGGACCGGCCGGGGGACAAGCGCCTGGTGGCCTACGTCGTCACCCCGGAGGGCGACTCACCGGCCCTGCGCGCCCACCTCGCCGAGCGGCTGCCCGAGTACATGGTCCCCGGTGCCGTGGTGGTCCTGGACGCGCTGCCGCTGACCCCCAACGGCAAGCTCGACAGACGGGCCCTGCCCGCGCCCGTGCGGGTCTCGCTGCCCGGCGGACGGGCCCCGCGCACCGAGTTGGAGGAGCGGCTGTGCCGGCTCTACGCCGAGGTGCTCGGCCTGGAATCCGTCACCGTCGACGACGACTTCTTCACGCTCGGCGGCACCTCGCTCTCGGCCACCCGCGTCGTCTCCCGCGGCGCCCGCGAGGGACTCACCGTGGCGATCCGTGACCTGTTCAGGGCGCGCACCGTCGCCCGCCTCGCCCCCACCTGCGCGCTCGGCGAGCCGACGGACGGCGACGCGGCGGTGGCCGTGCTGCCCGCGCCGCTGCCCGAGGACGAACTGGCCGCGCTGTCCGCCGACCCCGACCTCCAGGAGGTGCTGCCGCTGACACCGCTCCAGGAGGGCCTGGTGGTGCACAGCCTCACCACCGACGCGGCCGAGGGCCTCTACACCGTCCGTATCGGCCTCGACCTGACCGGCGAGGTGGACCCCGAGCGGCTGCGCGCCGCCCTCGACACCGTCGTCTCCCGCCACCCCGTGCTGCGTTCGGGGATCCTTCACGAGGGGGTCGGCCGGCCCGTGCTCGCGGTACGCCGACGGGCCGCCGTCCCGTGGCGCCTGCACGACCTGCGCGGGCGCGCCGACCAACTCGACACGGTGCTGCGCGCCGAGGCCGGCGAACCCTTCGACATCGCCGCCGCGCCACTGCTGCGCGCCGCCCTGCTGCGCCTCGACGACGGGCATCGGCTCGTCGTCACCTGCCACCACCTCGTCCTCGACGGATGGTCGGTGCCGATCCTCCTTGCCGAGATGCTGCGCGCCTACCAGGGCGGCCCGATGGGGCCCGACCCCCGGCCCTACCGCGACCACCTCGCCTGGCTGGCCGGCCGTGACCACCGGCGCTCCGCCGCCGCGTGGGGCGAGGCCCTCTCCGGGGTCCGCCCGACCCTGGTGGGCGGCGCCGGCGCGGTCCGGGCGCAGGAGCCCGTACGTCTCGAGAGCAGCCTGGACACCGACACCACCAAGCGCCTGGAGCAAAGCGCCCGCGGCCTCGGCGTCACCGTCAACACCATGGTGCAGGCCGCCTGGTCGGTCGCACTGCGTGAGCTGACCGGCCAGGACGACGTCGTGTTCGGTATCACCGTGGCGGGCCGCCCCGCCGAGGTGCCCGGGGCGAGCGAGATGGCCGGACTGTTCGTCAACACCGTGCCCCTGCGCGCCCGTCCGGGCTCGGACCGGACCCTGGCCGAGGTGGCCCGCGCCGTCCAGGACGACCAGGCCGACCTCCTCGCCCACCAGTACCTGCCGCTCGTCGAGGTACAGCGGGCGGCGGGCGTCGCAGGCCTCTTCGACACCGTCGTCGCCTTCCAGAACTACCCGGTGGACCTGGCCGCTCTCGACGCCGTGGCCCGGGAGAGCGGCCTGGTGGTGGGGGACGCCGACGTCACCGACACCAACCACTACCCGCTGACCCTCACCGCCGTCCCCGGCGAGCGGCTGACCGCCCGGCTCGTCTGCCGCCCGCACCTGTTCACGCCGACCGCCGCCCAGTCGCTCCTCGACCGGTTCGGCGACACCCTTGCCCGGCTGGCGAACGCCCCGGGCACCCTGGTCGGCGCCCTGGTGTCCGACTGCGAGCCGGCCGACGGCGAGGACCGGGGCGACCTGGTCGAGCTGCGCGGCTTCCGGTTCGATCCGGCCGACGTCGAGACCGCGCTCGCGGCCCACGACGACGTGCTGCGTGCCGCCGTCGTCGTCGTCCGCGAGGACACCCCCGGCGAGCGCCGTCTGGTCGGCTACGTGGTGCCCCGCCGGGGTGCCGCGATCGCCCCCTCGTCCCTGCGGGACGCCGTCGCCGCGGACCTGCCGGACTACATGGTCCCGTCCGTGCTCGTCACCCTGGACACCCTCCCGCCGGCCCCCGGCGGCGGGATCGACCGGCGCGCGCTGCCCGTCCCGGTCATCGCCGGTGCCGCTTCCCGGGAGCCGCGGACCCCACTTCAGGAACTGCTGTGCGCGCTGTACGCGGAGGTGCTCGGCCTCGACACGGTAGGTGTCGACGAGGACTTCTTCGCGCTCGGCGGCGACAGCATCCTCGGCTTCCGGCTGCTCAGCCGGGCTCGCGCACAGGGTGTCTCGTTCGGCTTCCGCGACATGTTCGAGCGGCGCACCGTGGCCGCGCTCGCCGAGGTGTGCACGGCGCACGAGCCGGACCGCACCCCGCGGCGGATCACACTGCCCGTCACCACCGAGGAGGGCGAGCGGCTCGCCGCCGAGCCCGGGGTGTCGGACGTGCTGCCGCTCTCGCCCAACCAGCAGGGGCTGCTCTTTCACCATGCCTTCGACGACTTCGACGCCGACCCCTACACCTTGCAAGTGGTCCTCGACTTCGCCGCTCCGGTCGACGCGGCGCGGTTCGGCGCCGCCCTGGACCGGGTGCTGCTGCGGCACGAGGCGCTGCGCGCCGGGTTCCGCACCACCGAGGACCAGCGGTCGGTGCAACTGGTGCACGAGGCGCCGAGTGTGCCCGTGCGGGAGGTGTCCGTCGCCGACGACGCCGGGTTCCGCGCGCTCCTCGACGAGGACCGCGCCACCCGCTTCGACCTGTCCCGCCCGCCGCTGGTACGGGCGACAGCGGTGCGCCGCGCCGACGGCACGGCGTCGGTGGTCCTGACTCTGCATCACATCGTGGTGGACGGCTGGTCATTGCCGATCGTCGCCCGGGACCTGTTCGCCGAGTACGCCGGGACCACGGGCACCGTAGCGTCCACCGGGGAGCAGGCCCGCTACCGCGACCACCTCGCCTGGCTGGCCGGCACCGACACCGAGACCTCGCTGCAGGTGTGGCGGGCCGCGCTCGCCGAGGTGACCGAGCCCTCGCGGGTCGCGACGGAGCACGGCGCTCGGGTGCTGGAGCCGGTCCGCCAGGACCACCTGCTGACAGCGCGGGAGACGGCCGGGCTCGCCGACGTCGCCCGCCGCACCGGCGTCACCGTCAACACCCTCGTGCAGGCCGCCTGGGCGGTCGTACTGCGGGGACTGACCGGCCGTGACGAGGCGCTGTTCGGCGTCACCGTGGCCGGCCGGCCCGCCGAACTGCCCGGCGCGGAAGACCTCGTGGGCCTGTTCATCAACACCGTGCCGCTGGCGGTACGGCTCGATCCGGCCGAGAGTCTGGACGCCCTCGCCGCGCGGCTGGGCCGCGAGCAGTCCACGCTGCTCGACCACCACCACGTCGCGCTCGGCGACATCCAGCGCGCCCTGGGCATGGGCGAACTCTTCGACACCCTGCTCAGCTTCGAGAACTACCCGCTCGACCTGGCCGCCATCACCGCCGCCGCGCAGGACGCCGGGCTCGCCCTGACCGGTGCCCGGGTCCGCGACGGCAGCCACTATGCGATCAGCGTCGTCGTCGAACCGGGCGAGCGGATGCGGCTGCGCGTGCGCCACCAGCCGCAGCTGGTGAGCGACCGGACCGCGCTGGCCGCCGGCGCGGAGCTGCTCGCGACCCTGCGCGCGTTCGCCGCCGCGCCCGCGACACCGCTCGGCCGCCTCGCCAGGACCGGCGAGGCGGCACCGGCGGACCGCGGCCGCGCACAGCCCGCCCCGGCCGCCACCACCCTGCCCGAGCTGTTCACCGCGCAGGCGGCCCGTACCCCCGGCGCGCCTGCCGTGCTCGCCGACGGCGAAACCCTCACCTACCGCCGGCTCGACCGCCGCTCCAACGCGCTGGCCGCCGAACTGATCGCGCACGGCGCCGGGCCCGGCCGGCTGGTCGCGGTGCTGCTGCCGCGGTCGGTGGACCTGGTGGTCGCGCTGCTCGCCGTGCTCAAGTCGGGCGCCGCCTACGTGCCGGTGGACCCGGCCTACCCGGCCGAGCGGATCGCCGTGATCCTTCAGGACAGCGCCCCGGCCCTGGCCGTCACCGCCGATCCGCGGCTCGTACCCGGGGGCCTGCCCACGGTGCGGCCGACCGACGCCGAGGCCGACGCGCCCGGCCGCATGCCCCGGCCCGAGGACGCCGCTTACGCCATCTTCACCTCGGGTTCCACCGGCCGCCCCAAGGGCGTCGTGGTCGAACACCGGGCCCTGGGCGCCTACCTGGCCCGGG
Organism: Streptomyces lydicus; assembly: GCF_004125265.1. GTDB lineage: Bacteria > Actinomycetota > Actinomycetes > Streptomycetales > Streptomycetaceae > Streptomyces > Streptomyces lydicus_C. The sequence continues at coordinate 2,115,142 of NZ_RDTE01000003.1, read as the reverse complement.
CCGCGGACGCTTATCCGGACGTGGCGGGCCTCGCCCTCGCACACACCTCGGTGTCCTTCGACCTCACCGTCACCGGCCTGTACACCCCGCTGGTCGCGGGCGGCCAGGTGCACGTGGCCGAACTCCCGGACGCCCTCGCGGCCGCACGCCCCACCTTCCTCAAGGGCACGCCCAGCCATCTGCGCCTGCTCGACACCCTGCCCGAGGAGGTTTCACCGTCGGGGACCCTCGTGCTCGGCGGCGAGGCACTGCGCGGCGAGATGCTCACCGCGTGGCGGGCCGCGCACCCCGAGGCGACCGTGATCAACGCGTACGGTCCCACCGAGGCGACCGTCAACGTCATGGAGTTCCGGATCGAGCCGGGCGAGCCGGTCGCCGACGGACCGGTGCCGATCGGCCGGCCCTTCCCGTATGCGCGCGTGCACCTGCTCGACAGCGGACTGCGGCCGGTGCGCCCCGGTGCGAGGGGTGAGCTGTACCTCGCCGGCGAGGGCTTGGCCCGCGGCTATCTCGGGCTGCCCGGCCAGACCTCGCACCGCTTCGTGGCCGACCCGTTCGACCCCGCCGGCGGCCGGATGTACCGCACCGGCGACCTGGCCCGGCAACGCCCGGACGGCACCGTCGAGTACCTGGGCCGGGTGGACGACCAGGTGAAGGTGCGCGGTTTCCGGATCGAACTGGGCGACGTGGAGGCCGCGGCTGAGGCCGTGCCCGGCGTGGCCCGTGCCGCCGCGGCCGTGCGCGGCTCCGCCGGCGGACCCCGCCTGGTCGGCTACCTCGTGGCACCCGGCGCCGCAGAGGCCGCCGTCGTGGCCGAGGCCGAGGGGCGGATGCGTGCGGCGCTGCCCGAGTACATGGTGCCCGCCGCCTTCGTGGTCCTGGACGAGCTGCCGCTGACCCCCAACGGCAAGGTGGACCGGGCGGCCCTGCCCGAGCCCGCCCTCACCACGGGCACCGCACACCGCACCGCCTCCAGCGCCGCCGAGGAGCGTCTGCTGGGACTGTTCCGGCAGGTGCTGGGGCGTGCGGACGTGGGGGTGGAGGACGACTTCTTCGCGCTGGGCGGCGACAGCATCATGTCGATCCAGCTGGTGGGTCGTGCGCGTGCGGCGGGTCTGAGGTTCTCGGCGCGGCACGTCTTCGAGCACCGCACGCCGGCCCGCCTCGCCGCGGCGCTGGCCGAGAAGGACGCACCGGCAGCCTCCCCCGAGACCGCCGAACAGGGCCCGGAACAGGCCCCGTTGCTTCCCCTGATGCGCCGCCTGGTCACACGAGGCCGGTACGCGCAGTACCACCAGTCCGTCACGTTGACCCTGCCCCCGACCACCCGCGAGCAGCTGGCGGCCTCCCTCGGCGCCGTCCTGGAGCGGCACGAGGCGCTGCGGATGCGCGTCGCGGACGCCGACGGCTTCACCGTCGCACCCGTGGGGGCGGACGGCCCCGCGGCTCTCGCCGACTCCCTGCTGACCCGGGTCGAGGCCCGCGCGGACGCGAGCGACGAGGAACTCACCGCGTTGGCCGCCCGGCACACCGGCGCCGCCCGCGACAGCCTCGATCCGGCCGCCGGACGCATGCTGCGCGCCGTCTGGTTCGACCGCGGCACCGAGCACGCCGGGCGACTGCTGCTCATCGTGCACCACCTGGCCGTCGACGGCGTCTCCTGGCGGATCATCGTGCCGGACCTCGCTCAGGCATGGCAGGATCTCGCCGAGGGCGGCCGGCCCGACCCCGCGCCCGTGGGCACCTCCTTCGCCCAGTGGGCCCGCGCGTTCACCGCGCTCCCCGCCGACGACGCCGACCACTGGCGCGAACTGCTCGCCGCGGACGACCCGTTGATCGGCCCCCGGCGCCTCGACCCCGCCCTCGACCTGCGCGGTGACGCCGGACGCCTGACTCAGCGGATGCCCGCCGACATGACCCGCGCCGTGCTCGAGGACCTGCCCGCGGCCTTCCACGCCGGCCCGGACGACGTCCTGCTGACCGCGCTCGCCGCCGCCCTGCCGTTGTGGCGCGGTGACCGGGCCGGTCTGCTCGTGGACATCGAGAGCCACGGCCGGCACGAGGACCTGGTACCGGGCGCCGACCTCGCCCGCACCGTCGGCTGGTTCACCGTCGCCCACCCCGTACGCCTCGACACCGAGGCGGCCGACCCGCGTGCCGTCCTGGACGGAACAGAAGCGACCGGTGACGCCCTGCGTGCCGTCAAGGAACAACTGCGCGCCACCCCGCGCCGAGGCATCGGCCACGGTCTCGTCCGCTTCTGCGACTCCGGCACCGCGCCGGAGTTCGGGCAGCTGCCCGAGGCACAGATCGGCTTCAACTACCTGGGCCGCGTGAGCCTGGCCGGGGCACTCGCCCCCGGCTGGGAACTGGCCGCGGTGGGCGGCGACAACGCCCCGGACGTCCCGCTCTCGCACACCGTCGAGGTCAACGTCGCGGCCCACGAGGGCCCCGAGGGACCGGAACTCGTCGCCACCTGGACCTGGGCCCGCGCCTTGGTCCCCGACGCCGAAGCGGCCCGCCTGGCCGAGCTGTGGGCCGGCGCGCTGAGCGGCCTCGCCGCGCACGGCGAGCACCCGGAGGCCGGCGGACACACCCCGTCCGACCTGCTGGTCCCCCTGGAGCAGACGGAGATACGGGAGCTGGAGGCGGCCGGTGACGTGGCCGAGCTGCTGCCGCTCACCCCGCTCCAGGAGGGCCTCCTCTTCCACCACCAGTACGGCGACGGCACGGACGACCCGTACATCTCCCAGCTCCGCGTGGAGCTGACCGGCCCGCTGGACCCCGCCCGGCTGCGTGCCGCCGCGGCCGAGGTGCAGCGTCGCCACCCGGCGCTGCGCGCCACGTTCCGCCGCACCTCGCAGGGCACGCCCGTACAGGTGGTGCTCCGTGCTCCCCGAGTCGACTTCACCGAGGCCGAGGTGGCCGGCGCGGGCGAGCTGGACGCCCTCTGCGCGGCCGACCGGCGGCGCGGGTTCGACATCGCCACCGGACCGCTGATGCGCTGGACCCTCGCCTCCCATGGGGACCGGCACACCCTGATCACCACCGCCCACCACAGCATCCGCGACGGCTGGTCCATGCCGATCGTGATGCGCGAGCTGATGGCCCACTACCTGGGCGAGCCGCTGCCCCAGGTCCGCCCGCACCGCGAGCACCTGACGTGGCTCGCCCGCCAGGACCGCGCGGCCGCGCACGCCGCCTGGGGCCAGGCCCTGGCCGGCCTGGACGGCGGCACCCTGCTCGCCACCGGCCCGGCCCCACACGAGCAGGAACCCGGCCGGCTCGACCTCACCGTCGAGGGGCTCGACGTCCAGGCCGCCGCCCGCCGCCTCGGCGTCACCCCCAACACCCTCGTCCAGACGGCCTGGCTGCTGCTGGTGGCCCGGCTCACCGGCCGGGACGACGTGGTCACCGGCACCACCGTCAGCGGCCGTCCCGCCGATCTGCCGGGCGCGGCCGACATGGTCGGTCTCTTCGTCAACACCGTGCCGCTGCGCGCGGCCCTGCGCGCCGACGAGCCGGTCGGCGACCTCGCCCGCCGCCTCCAGCTCGACCAGGCGCGCCTGGTCGAGCACCACCATCTCGGCCTGGTCGACATCCGGCGCACCGCCGGGCACGGCGAACTGTTCGACACCTCCATGGTGTTCGAGAACTACCCGTTGGACGTGGCGGCACTGGCGGGGGTGGCCCGCCGCGCCGGGCTCCAGGCCGGCCAGGTCGCGCACCACGCCGTCACCCACTACGCGCTCGCCCTGGAGGCGAGCCCGGTCGCGGACGGGTTGCGGCTGCGCCTGCACCACCGCCCGGACGTGCTGAGCGACGAGCGGATGGGGCAGATCGCCGACCTGCTGCCGAATCTGCTGCGGGCCGTCGTCACCGAGCCCACCACCCCGGTCGGCCGGATCAGCGGGCACACCGCCGCATCCCGGGTCGCCCTCCTCGCGCTCGGCGCCGGCCCGGCGGACGTCACCGACCCGCGTACCTGGCCCGAACTCTTCCTCGACCAGGCACGCCGCACGCCCGACGCCGTGGCGCTCGGCGCCGGCGAGCAGACCGTCACCTTCGGAGAACTGAGCGGCCGGGCCCGGGTGCTGGCCCGCGCACTGGCCGACGCCGGGGTGGACACCGAGAAGCGCGTGGCGATCGTGCTGCCGCGCTCGGTGGACCTCGTGGTCGCCCTGCACGCGGTCGCCCTCGCGGGCGGTGCCTTCGTGCCGGTCGACCCGGCCCACCCGGCCGGGCGCATCGCGCAGACCCTGTCCGATGCCGCGCCCGAACTGATCCTGACCACCTCGGACACCGTCCTGCCCGAGACCGGGCTGCCCCGGATGGACCTGGACGGGCTCGACCTGTCCGGCGAGGGCCTGGTCCGCGACATCCGCCCCGAGCAGGCCGCGTATGTCATCTACACCTCCGGTTCGACCGGCCGTCCCAAGGGAGTTGTCGTCACCCACGAGGGCATCCCCGGGCTCGCCCGCGCCCAGCGCGCCGGGTTCGACGTCGACGCGGACAGCCGGGTGCTTCAGTTCGCCTCGCCGAGCTTCGACGCCTTCGTCTCCGAGACGGTCGTCACCCTGCTCGCCGGCGCCCGCCTGATCCTCGCCGCCCGCGAGGAACTGCTGCCCGGACTCCCGCTGGCGCGCACCGTCGCCGAGCACGGTGTCACCCACGCCACCCTGCCGCCCGCTGCCCTGCGCGAACTGGCGCCGCAGGACCTGCCGACGCTGCGCAGTCTTGCCGTCGCCGGTGAGCAGTGCCCGCCGCAGGTCGCCGAGGAGTGGTCGACCGGACGCCGCATGATCAACGCGTACGGTCCGACCGAGACGACGGTGTGCGCCACCATGAGCGCCCCGCTGTCGGGCTCCGGGGTCCCGCCCGTCGGCACGGCCCTGCCGGGGCTCGGGGTCCGCGTCCTCGACGCGCACCTGCAGCCCGTCCCCGTCGGCGTGGTGGGGGAGTTGTACGTGACCGGCGCGGGCCTGGCCCGTGGCTATCTGGACCGTCCCGCCCTGTCCGCCGAACGGTTCGTCGCCGACCCCTTCGGCGCGCCGGGCACCCGGATGTACCGCACCGGGGACCAGGTCTCCTGGCGCGAGGACGGACAGCTGGTCTACGTCGGCCGGGCCGACCGGCAGATCAAACTGCGCGGCTTCCGCATCGAACCCGGCGAGATCGAGGCCGCCGTCGTGGCCGCCCCCGAGGTCGCCGCGAGCGCCGTCGTCGTCCGCGAGGACCGGCCGGGCGACCGCCGGGTGGTCGCCTACGCGGTGGCCGCCGACGGCGCCACGGTGGTGCCCGAGGCGCTGCGGGCCCGGCTGCGAAAGACACTCCCCGACCACATGGTCCCGGCAGCCGTCGTCGCCCTGGACCGGTTGCCGGTCACGGTCAACGGCAAGCTCGACCAGGCCGCTCTGCCCGCCCCGCGCTACGACGCGGGCGGCGGACGCGGCGCCGCGAGCCCCGCGGAGGAACTGCTCGCCGGGGTCTTCGCCGAGGTGCTCGGCGTGGAGCGGGTCGGTGTGGACGACTCCTTCTTCGACCTCGGCGGGCACTCCCTGCTCGCGATGCGACTGGTCGCCCGGGCCCGAGCGGTCCTCGGCACGGAGCTGGGCGTCCGCGAGGTGTTCGAGACACCCACCGTCCGCGAGCTCGCCCGCCTCACCGCCGACGGCCCGCGCGGCGCCACCGAGGCGCCCGGTGACCTGCCCCGCCCGCAGCGGCTGCCGCTGTCGTACGCACAGCAGCGCCAATGGTTCCTCGACCGTTTCGACGGCACGAACACCGCGTACCACATCCCGATGGCACTGCGGCTGACCGGAGCCCTCGACGAGGCGGCACTCGCCGCCGCCCTCGACGACCTGGTGGCCCGGCACGAGAGCCTGCGCACCCTGATCGCCGAGGACGCCGAGGGCCCCTGCCAGCGCATCGTCGTCGCCGGCCTGCCCCTGGAGCGGACCGTGGCCGACCCGGGCGAACTGGACGGCGCCCTGCGCGCGGCCGTCGCCCGGCCCTACGACCTGAGCACCGATCTCCCCATCAGGGCACAGCTGTTCACGGTCGGCGCCGAGGAGCACGTGTTGCTCATCGTCGTCCACCACATCGCGGGGGACGGCGCCTCCGTCCCGGTGCTCGCCCGCGACCTCGTCGCCGCCTACCGCGCCCGGCTCACCGGCGACACCCCCGAACGGCCCGGCGCCGCCCCGCAGTACGCGGACTTCACTCTGTGGCAGCGGTCGGTGCTCGGCGCCGAGGACGACCCCGGCTCCGCGCTCGGCCGGCAGCTCGATCACTGGCGCGGCACGCTCGCCGGTCTCCCGCAGGAGCTGACGCTGCCCACCGACCGGCCGCGCCCGGCGTCGGGACCGCACCGTGCGGGCCGCCACAGCCTGACGGTCCCCGCCGGCCTGCACCAGGAAATCGCCCGCACGGCACGGGAGATGAAGGCCACCCCGTTCATGGTGGTGCAGGCGGCCTTCGCGGCCCTGCTGTCCCGGCTCGGCGCCGGCACCGACATCCCGATCGGCTCCCCGGTCGCGGGCCGCACCCACGAGGCGCTGGCCGACGTGGTGGGCCTGTTCGCCAACACCCTGGTGCTGCGTACCGACGTGTCCGGCGACCCGAGCTTCACCGACCTCGTGACCCGGGTACGCCGGACGGATCTGGCCGCGTTCGCCCACCAGGACCTGCCGTTCGAGCGGCTGGTGGAGGCGCTGCGCCCGGAGCGTTCCGCCGCCCGCCACCCGCTGTTCCAGGTGGTCCTCGAATGGGGCGACGACGAGACACGCGCCCTGAACTCCCTGGCGGACCTGCCCGGCCTTGCCGTACAGCCGCTGCGCCTGAACGTGGAGGCGGCCAAGTTCGACCTCGTCCTGCATCTGCGCCCCCGGTACACCGTCGACGACGCCCCCGCGGGCATCGCGGTGGACCTGGAGTACAGCGCCGACCTGTTCGACGCGTCGACCGCAGCGCGCCTGGGCGAGCGTCTGGTCCGGCTGCTGGGCGCCGCCCTCGCCGAGCCCGACCGGCCGGTCACCGACCTGGACGTGCTCCTCGACGACGAGCGGCACTCGCTGCTGACCGACTGGGCCCACACGCCCGCCGGGCCGTACGCGCCGATCGCCGACGGGGACACGATCGTGCGCCGCTTCGAGCGGGCCGCCGCCGCCCGCCCGCACGCCGTCGCCGTCACCGGCGAGGACGAGCAGGGGCGCGTGAGCGCCCTGACGTACGCGGAGCTGAACGCCCGCGCCAACCGACTCGCCGCCCTGCTGCGCGAACGGGGAGCAGGGCCCGAGCGGTTCGTCGCCCTCGCCCTGCCCCGGGTGCCCGACCTGGTGGCGGCCGTGCTCGCGGTCCTCAAGTCCGGTGCCGGCTATCTGCCGGTCGACCCGGCCTACCCTGCCGAGCGCGTGGCCCTGCTGCTGGGCGACACCCGGCCGGTGGTCACCGTCGGCACCCGTGCCACCGTGACCGCCCTCGGCGGCGACGGGACCTGGCTGGCCCTGGATGACGAGAGCGTCGTCGAGGACCTCGCCGGACGCGAGAGCACTGACCCGGCGCCGGCCGCGATGGCCGGCCACGCCGCGTACGTCATCCACACCTCCGGCTCCACCGGCACCCCCAAGGGCGTCGTGGTCACCCACCGCAACGTGCTGCGCCTGTTCGACGCCACCGACCACTGGTTCGGCTTCGGCGCCGAGGACACCTGGACCCTTTTCCACTCCTACGCCTTCGACTTCTCCGTGTGGGAGCTATGGGGCCCGCTGCTGCACGGTGGCCGGCTCGTGGTGGTGCCGCACTCCGTCAGCCGGGAGCCCGCCGCGTTCCTGGACCTCCTGCGCCGTGAGCGGGTCACCGTCCTCAACCAGACCCCGTCCGCCTTCAACGAACTGATCCGCGCCGACGAGGAGGCGGGCGGCGCCGACCTCGCGCTGCGCTACGTCGTCTTCGGCGGCGAGGCCCTCGACCCGGCCCGCTTGCTCCCCTGGTACGAGCGGCACGCCGACGACAGCCCGGTCCTGGTCAACATGTACGGGATCACCGAGACCACCGTGCACGTCACCCACCGCGCGCTGAGCGCGCCCGAGGTGCGCGCGGGAACGGCCGGGGCCATCGGCGTCGGCATCCCCGACCTCGGGGTGCACGTCCTCGACGAGCGGCTGCGGCCGGTGCCGGCCGGTGTCGTCGGCGAGCTGTACGTCTCCGGCGCGGGCGTGGCCCGCGGCTACGCCCACCGGCCGGCACTGACCGCGGGCCGCTTCGTCGCCGACCCGTTCGGCGCGCCCGGCACCCGGATGTACCGCTCCGGCGACCTGGCACGCCGCCGCGGCGACGGCACGCTCGACCACCTGGGCCGGGCCGACTCCCAGGTGAAGGTGCGCGGCTTCCGCATCGAGCCGGGCGAGATCGAGTCGGCGCTGCTCGCGACGGAGTCCGTGGCCCAGGCCGCCGTCGTGGTCCGCGAGGACACCCCCGGGGACCGGCGCCTGGTGGCGTATGTGGTCACTGACGGCACCGCGGATCAGTCCGCCGCGGCCGGGCTGCGCGAGGCGGCCGCCGAGGCGCTGCCGACGCACATGGTGCCCTCGGCGGTGGTCGTGCTCGACCGGCTGCCGCTGACCGTCAACGGCAAGCTCGACCGCGCGGCGCTGCCCGCCCCGCGGGCCGCCGTCCGCGCCGCCGGACGCGCACCCGCGGGACCTGCCGAGGAACTCCTCGTGGATGCCTTCGCCGAGGTGCTCGGTGTGGACCGGGTCGGTGTGGACGACTCCTTCTTCGACCTCGGCGGGCACTCGTTGCTGGCGATGCGCCTGGTCACCCGCGTACGGGCGGCCCTGGGCGTGGAGTTGGGGGTGCGCGACCTGTTCGAGTCGCCGACCCCGGCTGCCCTGGCCCGCCGCGCCGCGGGCGCCGGGACCACCGGCCGTACCGCACTGACCGCACGGCCGCGCCCTGAGCGGATCGCGCTCTCGCACGCGCAGCAGCGCCTGTGGCTGCTCGACCGGCTCGGCGGCCTCGACGCCGCCTACAACATCCCGATCGCGCTGCGGCTGACCGGCCCCCTGGACGCGGACAGCCTGCGGCTCGCACTCGGGGACGTGGTGGCCCGGCACGAGAGCCTGCGCACCCTGGTCGACGACCGGGGCGCGGAGGGCACCGAGGCATGGCTGCGGGTGCTGCCCGAGGTCCCGGTCGACCTGCCCGTCGTGCGGCTGCGCCCGGACGACCTGGACGAGCGGCTCGAGGCCGGCGCCGCCGCCGGCTTCGATCTGACGGCTGAAGTGCCCATCCGCGCAAGGCTGTTCGAGGTCGGACCTGAGGAGCATGTGCTGCTCGTGGTGGTCCATCACATCGCGGGCGACGGCACCTCCATGCCCGTCCTCGCCAAGGACCTGGCCACCGCCTACGCGGTCCGCCTGGACGGCACCGCCCCCACCTGGGAACCGCTGCCCCTGCAGTACGCCGACTACGCCCTGTGGCAGCGCGGGCTGCTCGGCGACGGCGACCACAGTGAGATGGGGCGCCAACTCCGTTTCTGGGAGCAGGCGTTGAGCGGTCTGCCGGAGGAGCTGCCGCTGGCGGTGGACCGGCCGCGTCCGGCCACCGGCCCGCACCGCGCGGGGCGGCACACCTTCGCCGTGCCGCAGGAGCTGTACGAGCGCGTCGGGCGGGTGGCCCGCGAGCTTCGGGCCACCCCGTTCATGGTGGTGCAGGCGGCCCTGGCGACCCTGCTGTCCCGGCTGGGCGCCGGCACCGACATCCCGCTCGGCTCGCCCGTCGTCTCCCGCTCCGACGAATCGCTGGCCGACGTGGTCGGCTTCTTCGTCAACACCCTGGTGCTGCGTACCGATGTGTCGGGGGACCCGAGCTTCGCCGAACTGGTCGACCGGGTGCGTGAGTTCGACCTGGCCGCCTTCGCCCACCAGGACCTGCCCTTCGAGCGGCTGGTGGAGGCCTTGCGCCCGGAGCGCTCCGCCGCCCGCCACCCGCTGTTCCAGGTGGCGCTGAGCCTGGACAGCGCCGGCGGCGCGGCGCTGGCCGAGACCGCCCGGATGCCCGGCCTCACGGTCGAGCCGCGTCCGGTCGCGCCCTCGGCCGCCAAGTTCGACCTCACCTTCACCCTGACCGAACGGCTCGGCGAACAGGGCGCCCCGGTCGACTGGAGCGGTGCCGTCGAGTACAGCGCCGACATGTTCGACGCGGACACCGTTGAGCGGCTGGCCGGCCGCCTGGTGCGGCTCCTGGACCTCCTCACTGCCCGGCCCGGGGACCCGGTCTCCTCCCACGACGTCCTGGTGGGCGCGGAGCGCGAGCACATTCTCGGCAGCTGGCTGGAGAACGCCGCCCCGGCGGCCCCGGCGACCCTGGTCGAGACCATCGCCCGCAGGACGGCCGAGCATCCGCACGCGCCCGCCGTCACCTTCGGCGCCACCACCCTCACGTACGCCGAACTGGACGCGCGTGCCAACCGGTTCGCGCATGCCCTGCTGGCCCGCGGGGTCGCCCCCGAGGCGCGGATCGGCGTCCTGATGGAGCGCTCTGAGTGGTTGGCCGTCACCCTGCTCGGCATCGTCAAGGCGGGCTGTGCCTACGTGCCGCTCGGCCCGGCCAACCCCGACGAGCGCCTGGTGTGGCTGCTGGACCAGGTGCAGGCACCGCTCCTCGTCGTCGACGAGGCATGCCGCGAGCGTGCCGAACTCCTGGGGACGACGGCCGCTGTGATGCACGCGGAGGCGGACGTCTCCGCCCTGTCCGCCGAGGCGCCCGCCACGTCGGTGACCCCGGAGCGGCTCGCGTACCTGATGTTCACCTCCGGCTCCAGCGGCCTGCCCAAGGGCGTCGCCATCTGCCACGGCGACATCGTCCAACTCGCTGCCGACCGGTGCTGGGACGGTGTCACCGCCCGGGTGCCGCTGCACTCCCCGCACGCCTGGGACGCTTCCGTCCTGGAGTTCTGGGTGCCGCTCCTGCGCGGTGGCGAGGTGCTCGTGGCGCCGCCCGGAGACCTCGACGTGGCGGACCTGGGCGCGCTGATCGCGGACCACGGGATCACCTCGCTGTTCCTGACCGCCGGACTCTTCCGGGTACTTGCCCAGGAGATCCCGGAGGCGTTCGCCGCCGTCCGTCAGGTCGCCACCGGAGGTGACGTGGTGTCGGGCGCGGCCGTGCGCCGAGTCCTGGAGCACGCCCCCGGCCTGTGCGTCGTCAACGCGTACGGGCCGACCGAGGTCACCGTGATGGCGCTGTCCCACCGCGTCGACCCGGACGCGCTCGACCCGCGCTCGCACAGCGTCCCGATCGGCCGCTCCCTGGACGCCATGCGGCACTACATCCTCGACGACGCGCTGCGGCCGGTCCCACCGGGCGTCACCGGCGAGCTGTACGCGGCCGGCGCGGGCCTGGCCCGCTGCTACTGGAACCGCCCGGACCTGACCTGCGACCGGTTCGTCGCCGACCCCTATGGCCCGCCCGGCACCCGGATGTACCGCACCGGCGACCTGGCCCGCTGGACGGCCGGCGGACTCGTCGAGTTCGCCGGACGCGCTGACGAGCAGGTCAAGCTGCGCGGCTTCCGTATCGAGCTGGGTGAGATCGAGTCGGCCCTCACCGTGGGACCCGGGGTGAGCGCCTGCGCGGTGATCGTCCGCGAGGACCGGCCGGGTGACAAGCGCCTGGTCGCGTACACGGTGGCGGGACCCGGCTACGACCGCGCCGCGCTCGGCGCCCACCTGGGGCGCACCCTGCCCGACTACATGGTTCCCGCGGCGATCGTCGAACTGACGGAGCTGCCGCTGACGGCGGCCGGCAAGCTCGATCGCAAGGCGCTGCCCGCCCCCGAGTTCGGCAGTGCCGGCGGCCGGGCGGCCGAGAACGCCGAGGAGGAGATCCTGGCCGGGCTGTTCGCCCGGACCCTCGGCCTGCCCGAGGAGTCAGTCGACGCCGACAGCGCCTTTTTCGACCTCGGCGGCGACAGCATCATGGCCATCCAGCTGGTCAGCGCGGCTCGCCGCGCGGGCCTGAGGATCACCGGTGCCGACGTCTTCACTCACCGGACCGTCGCCGGACTGGCCCGCGCCGCCGCGGCGGCCGGGGAGCCCGAGGAGGCCGAACCGGACGAGCCCGTCGGCGAGCTGCCCGCCTGGCCGATGCTGCACTGGCTGGCCGAGCGGCAGGTCCCGCTGGACCGGTTCAACCAGACGACCGTGCTGCACGCGCCCGCCGAACTCGACCTGGACCGGCTGCACGCGGTGATCGCCGCAGTGCTCGCCCGCCACGACAGTCTGCGGCTGAAGGTCGCCGTCGGCGACCCGGGTGACGCCTCGACCTGGGCCGTCGAGGTCCTCGCGCCGGACGCGGTCCGGGCCGGGGACCGGGTGCGCCGGGTCGCCGCCGGCGAGTTGTCCGAAGCCGAACTCACCGAGGCGGTACGCGTCCAGGGCGAGGCGGCCGTCGGCCGGCTCTCACCGGCCGACGGGGCCATGGTGGAAGTCGTCTGGTTCGATCGCGGCGAGCGCCCCGGCCTGCTCCTGGTCGCCGTGAACCACCTGGCGATCGACGGGGTGTCCTGGCGCATTCTGCTGCCCGACCTGTTCCGTGCGTGGAGTGACGTCACGGCAGGAAGCGATCCGGGGCTCGACTCCGGCGGCACTTCGCTGCGCCGCTGGGCCGCACGGGCCGCGGAGCGCGCCGGCGCACCAGGCACCCTGGCCGAACTCGACCACTGGACCGGCACATTGCGGCGCGGCCGGACCCGGCTCGGCTCGCGCCCGCTGGACCCGGCCCACGACGTGCTCGGCAGCGCCCGGCGACTGCGTCGCGCACTGCCCGTCGAGACCACCCGGCATCTGCTCACCACGGCCCCGGCCGTGGTCGGCGCCGGCGTGGACGACGTACTGCTCGCGGGCCTGGCCCTGGCCGAGGCCCGCAGACGCCGCGACGCCCACGCGTCCGTCCTGATCGACGTGGAGAGTCACGGTCGCGAACGCGAGGGCGTCTCGGACCTGTCCCGCACCACCGGCTGGTTCACCGCCCTGTACCCGGTGCTCCTGGACACCGCGGGCGTCGACCTCGACGAGGCGTTCGCGGGCGGCCACGCCGCGGGCACCGTCCTCAAGCACGTCAAGGAGCAGCTGCGGGCCGTGCCGTCCGAGGGCCTGGGCTACGGGCTGCTGCGCTACCTCAACCCGGAGACCGCCGCGGCCTTCGAAGGCCTCGGCAGCGCCGGGATCGGCTTCAACTACCTGGGCCGGTTCGTGCCCGGGGAGAGCGGCGACTGGTCGGTGGCCTCCGACGCCCCGCGTCCCGACGGCGAGGACCGGGCGACCCCGCTGGCACATGAGATCGAGATCAACGCGTACGTCGAGGAGAGCCCCGAGGGCCCACGCCTCGGTGCGACATGGACGTACGCCGCCTCCGTGCTCACCGAGGGCGAGGTCGGTGCCCTCGCCGACGGCTGGTTCGAGGCGCTGACCGCGCTGGCGGACCACGCCCAGCGTCCCGACGCGGGTGGTCTGACCCCCACCGACGTGGGGCTTATAGAGATCACACAGAGCGAGATTGAAGAGTTCGAGGACGAACTGGCCTCGGACTGGGAGATATGAAGTGGCGAGAACCACCCGCACAGTCGATGACATCCTGCCCCTCTCCCCACTCCAGAGCGGCCTGCTGTTCCACAGTGTCTTCGACGAGGCGACGCCGGACATCTACACCGTCCAGTCCACCTTCCACCTGGCCGGCCCGCTGGACGCGGGCCGCGCCCGGGAGGCGGCCGAGGCACTGCTGCGCCGGCACGCGAGCCTGCGGGTGGCGTTCCGCCGGCGCAAGGACGGGGAGTGGGTACAGATCGTCGCGGCCCGGTACAAGCTGCCGTGGACCGAGACGGACCTGTCCCACCTCCCCGGGGACGAGGCCGATGCCGAGGCCCGGCGGGCCGCGCTCGCCGACCGCGAGCAGCGCTTCGACACCGGCCGGCCGCCGCTGATCCGGTTCACACTGATACGGCTCGGCGGCGAGAGCCACCGCCTGGTCCTCACCATCCACCACACGGTGCTCGACGGCTGGTCCCTGCCGACGCTGCTGAAGGAGTACCACGCCCTGTATCTCTCGGGTGGGGACGCCAGGGGACTGCCGTCGGTGGCCCCCTACCGGGACTATCTGGCCTGGCTCTCCCGCCAGGACGCGGACGCCTCACGTGCCGCGTGGGACACCATGCTGGACGGGCTGCGCGCCCCCACCCTGGTGGCCGGCACCAGCGAGCACACCCCGCAGGACCCCGGACGGTACGAGTTCGGGCTCACCGAGGAGCAGACCCGGGCCCTGACGGGCCTGGCCCGTGCCTCCGGCGTCACCGTCAACACGGTGGTGCAGGCAGCCTGGTCGCTCGTGCTGGCCGGCCTGACCGGCTCCGACGACGTGGTCTTCGGTGTCACCGTCAACGGGCGTCCCGCCGAGCTGCCCGGCATCGAGTCCATGGTCGGCCTGTTCATCAACACCCTGCCGCTGCGCATCCGTCTGCACCCCGGGCAGAGCGTCGGCGAGCTGCTCGGCCGGGTGCACCGCGCCCAGGCCGAGCTGATCGCCCACCAGTACCTGGGCCTGTCGGAGGTGCAGCACCGCACCGGGCTCGGCCCGCTTTTCGATACCTCCGTCGTCTTCGAGAACTTCCCCTTCGAGTCCGGTCCGGCCGTCTCCGACGAGGCCGACCCGCTGCGCGTGGTGGGCGCCGAGAGCCACTCGGCCAACCACTTCCCGCTCAGTCTGGTCGGGATGCCGCAGGAAGCCCTGCGCTTCAAGCTGTTCCACCAGCGCGACCTCTTCGACGACGCGGCCGCCGCCGCGATCGGTGACCGCTTCCTCGCCCTGGTCGACACCCTCGTCAGCGGGCCCGAGCGACCGATCGGCCGGATCGACGTCATCGGCGCGCACGAGACGGCCCGCGCGCTGGCCGCCGCCGCGGGTCCCGAAGGCCCCGCGGCGGAGGGGGAGCGCCTGCCCACCCTTCCCGAGCTGTTCACCGCCCAGGCCGTGGCCACCCCGGACGCCCCCGCGGTCCGGGCCGGCGACCAGATCCTGACGTATCGTCAACTAGACGCTCGCGCAGCCTTCGTGGCGCGCACCCTGATCGAGCGCGGGGTGTGCCCCGGCCGGACGGTCGCCGTACTGCTGCCGCGCGGTATCGACCTCGTGGTGGCGCTGCTCGGCGTCGCCAAGTCCGGCGGCGCCTACATACCGCTCGACCCGGAGCACCCGGCCGAGCGGATCGCCGCGGTGCTCGCCGACGCCGACCCGGTCCTCGCGCTGACCGCGCCCGGCGTGCGACTGCCCGCCGCCTCCGGTGTGGGGACGCTCGCCGTCACCGACGAGGAGGGGCCCTCCTTCAGCGCGGCGCCGCATCCGCACGACCCGGCCTACCTGATCTTCACGTCCGGTTCCACCGGCCGCCCCAAGGGCGTCGTCGTCGAGCACCGTTCGTTGGGCGCCTACCTCGTGCGGGCCCGCCGCGCCTACCCCGACGCCGCCGGCCTCACCCTGGTCCACTCCTCCGTCACCTTCGACCTCACCGTCACCGGCCTGTACACCCCGCTGGTCTCCGGCGGCTGTGCCCACCTGTCCGAACTCCCGGACGCCGTCGGCGCCCCCCGGCCCACCTTCCTCAAGGGCACCCCCAGCCATCTGGAGCTGCTCGACACCCTGCCGGACGAGGTCTCGCCGTCCGGCACCCTCGTCCTCGGTGGCGAGGCTCTGCGCGGCGAGGCCCTGCGCGACTGGCGCGCGGCCCATCCGGACGCCACGGTCATCAACGCGTACGGACCCACCGAAGCCACCGTCAACTGCCTGGAGTTCAGGATCGAGCCGGGCGGCGACCTCCCGGACGGGCCGGTCCCCATCGGCCGTCCCTTCGCCGACACCCGCGCCTACGTCCTGGACGCCGCACTGCGCCCGGTCGCCCCGGGCGTCGTCGGCGAGCTGTACATCGGCGGCGTCGTCCTCGCCCGTGGTTACCTCGGCCGCCCCGACCTCACGGCCGAGCGCTTCGTCGCCGACCCGTCCGGGCCGCCCGGTGCCCGCATGTACCGCACCGGCGACCTCGCCCGCCGCCTGGCCGACGGCACCTTCGGCTACGCGGGCCGGGCCGACGACCAGATCAAGCTGCGTGGCTTCCGTATCGAGCCCGGTGAGATCGAAACCGCGGCCGCCGCGTACGCCGAGGTCACCCGCGCCGTCGTGCTGGCCCGCGAGAACCGCCCCGGAGACGTCCGGCTGGTCGCCTGGGTGACCCCCGGGACCGTGGACACCGAGGCCCTGCACGCGCACCTCGCCGACGCCCTGCCCGCCTATATGGTTCCGGCCGCGATCGTCGCCCTGCCGGCAATGCCGCTGACCCCCAACGGCAAGGTGGACCGCAAGGCGCTGCCCTCCCCGGCGGAGACCGAGACCGCGCTGCCCGTCCAGCGTGTGCTGCGCGACCCGCGCGAGGAACTCGTGCGCGACCTGTTCGCCACCGTCCTCGGCCGCGCCGCCGTCGGCCCCGACGACGACTTCTTCGAACTCGGCGGCCACTCCCTGCTGGCCATCCGGCTGGTCAGCAGGCTGCGCACGGGCCTGGGCATCGAACTGTCCGTCAAGCACCTGTTCCGCAACCCCACCCCGGCCACCCTGGTCCGCGCCCTGGATGAGGCCGAGGACGCCCGCCCGCAGCTCACCCCGAAGGAGCGCCCCGGGCGTCTGCCGCTCTCCTACGGCCAGCAGCGCCTGTGGTTCCTGCACCGGATGGAAGGACCGAACCCGGTCTACAACCTGGCCGCCGCCCTGCGCCTGACCGGACCGCTCGACCAGGCCGCCCTGCGCGCCGCCTACGCGGACGTCCTGGAGCGCCACGAGAGCCTGCGCACGGTCATCGCCGAGGACGAACAGGGCGCCCACCAGGTCGTCCTGACCGATGTGCGCCCCGAGCCGGTCCATGTGCGCTGCACCGAGGAGGAACTGGCGGACCGGCTGGCCGAGGACGCCCGGCACCCGTTCGACCTGTCCGCCGAGATCCCGCTGCGCATGTTCCTGTACGAAATCGCCGAGGACCGGCACGAACTCCTCGTCCTGCTGCACCACGTGGCCGGCGACGGCTGGTCCACCCCGCTGCTCACCCGCGACCTGACCCGCGCGTACGCCGCCCGCTGTGCGGGCGAGGCCCTGCAGTGGGAGCGACTGCGCGTCCAGTACGCCGACTTCGCCCTGTGGCAGCACGACCTGATGGGCTCCGAGGACGACCCCGACAGCCGGGCCTCGCGCCAGCTCGCCTTCTGGCGCGAAACCCTCGACGGCCTGCCCGAGGAACTCGCCCTGCCCACCGACCGCCCGCGCCCCGCCGTCGCCAGCTACCGCGGCGACAACGTGACGATCACGGTCCCCGCAGCGCTGCATCGAGCCGTCGCCGAGCGCGCCCGGGCCGCCGACGCCACCGTGTTCATGGTCGTCCAGGCCGCGCTCGCGGTGACCCTGTCCCGGCTCGGTGCCGGGGACGACATCCCGCTCGGTTCCCCGGTGGCGGGCCGCCTCGACGAGGCGCTCGACGACCTCGTCGGCGACTTCATCAACACCCTGGTGCTGCGCACCGACGTCAGTGGCGACCCGACCTTCACCGAACTCCTGGCCCGTGTACGGGAGACGGACCTGGCCGCCTGGTCCCACCAGGACCTGCCCTTCGAGCGGCTCGTCGAAGTGCTCAACCCGACCCGGTCCCTCGCCCGGTCGCCGCTGTTCCAGACCCTGCTCGCCTTCAACAACACCGGTGAGCACACCGGTCCGGATCCGGCCGAAGCCCGGCTCGGCGATCTCACGGTGACCGCCCGTGGCGGCGTCGGCAGTGGCGTGGCCAAGTTCGACCTGGCGTTCAACCTGCGCGAACGGCACAGCGCGGACGGCGCGGCCGACGGTATGACGGGCATCCTCGAATACGCCGCCGACCTCTTCGACGTCGCCACCGCCGAGCGCCTGGTGACCCGGTTCGTCACCGTCCTGGCCCGCCTGGTCGAGGAGCCCGACCAGCGCATCGGCGCCGTCGACGTCCTCCTCGGCACGGAACGGGCCGCCGCGCTCGCCGGGCCGGCCGACAGCGCCCGCCCGGCCCGGGACCGCTGGTTCCTGGACCGCTTCGAGCGCCACGCCGCCCAGCACCCCGACGCACCCGCCGTGACCGACGGGGAGAGCGCCCTCAGCTACGGCGAACTGAACCGGCGGGCCAACGCCCTGGCCCGGCTGCTGACCGGGCGTGGCGCCGCGCCCGAGCGTTTCGTGGCCGTCGCCCTGCCCCGCACCACCGACCTGCTCGTCACCCTGCTCGCCGTCCAGAAGGCCGGGGCCGCCTATCTGCCGATCGACACCCACTTCCCCGCGGACCGCATCCGCCGGATGATCACGGACGCCGACCCGGCCGTCCTCGTCACGACGGCCGACCTGCTGCCCGGCCTGCCCGACGTTGCCGTGCCCACCGTGCTGACCGAAGAGGCCGACCTCACGCCCCACGCGGACACCGACCTCGACGTGCGCGTCCCCGCGAGCGGTGCCGCGTACGTCCTGCACACCTCCGGCTCCACCGGCGTGCCCAAGGGTGTGGTGGTGCCCCGTGGCGCCCTCGACAACTTCCTGCGGGCGATGGCCGACCGGTGCGCCGCGACCGCCGCCGACCGCCTGCTGGCGGTCACCACCATCGGCTTCGACATCGCGGCCCTGGAGCTGTATCTGCCGCTGGCCTGCGGCGGCAGCGTGGTCATCGCCGGACCCGACACCGTCCGCGACCCCGCTGCGCTGCGCGCCGCCGTCACCCGGCACGGCATCACCCTCATGCAGGCCACTCCCACCCTGTGGCGGGCCGCCGCAGGACGGGACGCCACCTTCCTCGCCGGCGTCCGCGTCCTGGTGGGCGGCGAGGCCCTGCCGGCCGACCTGGCCGCGGTCCTGACCGATGGCGCTCGCTCCGTGCTGAACGTGTACGGCCCCACCGAGACCACCGTCTGGTCCACCGCCGCGCAGATCACCGACCCGGCCGCCGTCCACCTCGGCGAACCCCTCGACAACACGGGCGTGTACGTCCTCGACGACCGGCTGTGCCCCGTCGCGCCCGGGGTGCCCGGCGAGCTGTATCTGTCCGGCAGCGGACTCGCCCGCGGCTATCTCGGCCGTCCCGCAGGCACCGCCGAGCGGTTCGTGTCCGATCCGTACGGCGCTCCGGGCTCCCTGATGTACCGCACCGGCGACGTTGTGCGCCGCACCGCGCGGGGCCGCCTGGAGTACGTGGGCCGCGGGGACCTGCAGGTCAAGCTGCGCGGCTTCAGGATCGAGACCGGCGAGATCGAGGCCGTGCTCGCCGCTCACGCGGATGTCACGGCCGCGGCCGTCGGCGTACGTCCCGACGGATCCGGCGAGGGACGCCTGGTCGCCTGGGTGGTCGCCGACCTCGATCCGACGGCGCTGCGAGCCCATCTGGCCGCCGCCGTCCCCGACTACATGGTCCCCGCCGCGTTCGTGCTGCTGCCCGAGCTGCCGCTGACCGCCAACGGCAAGCTGAACCGGGCCGCGCTGCCCGACCCGGCCGAGACTCACGACACCGCCGGGCGTCCGCCACGCTCCCCTCAGGAAGAGATCCTCTGCGGCCTGTTCGCGGAGATCCTCAGCCGTCCCCGCGTCTGGATCGACGACGACTTCTTCGCCGTCGGCGGCCACTCCCTGGCCGCGATGCGTCTGGTCGGCCGCATCCGCTCGGTCCTCGACGTGGACCTGCCGATCAGCGTCCTGTTCGAGGCGCCCACGGTCGCCGCCCTCGCCGCCCGCGTCACCGGGGCGAGCGCGAGCCGCGTCCCTCTGGTGGCCGGGCCGCGCCCGGACCGGCTGCCCGCGTCCCCGGCCCAGCAACGCCTGTGGTTCCTGGGCCGGTTCGAGGAGCCGGGCAGCCCGACGTACAACGTGCCCGTGGTGCTGCACCTGACCGGGACGCTCGACCAGGACGCGCTGGCCTCCGCCCTCACCGACGTCGTCACCCGCCACGAGACCCTGCGCACGGTCTTCGCCGAGGACGCCGAGGGCCCGTACCAGATCGTCCTGGAGCCCCGCCCGGTCCCGACGACAGTGCGGCCCGCCACCGAGGAGGAGCTGCCCGTCCTGCTCACCGAGGCCGCCAGGATCGGGTTCGACCTCGCCGCCGAACCCCCCTTGCGCGCACACCTGTTCGCCCTCGCCCCCGACGAGCACGCCCTGCTGTTGGTCATGCACCACATCGCCGGCGACGGCGGCTGGTCGGTTCCGCTGCTCGTCAAGGACCTCGCCACCGCCTACGAGGGCAGGCGCCGCGGCACCGCACCGGCCTGGCGGCCCTTGGCCGTCCAGTACGCCGACTACACCCTGTGGCAGCGCGAAGTCCTCGGCTCCGCCGACGACCCGGACAGTGAGCTGGGCAGCCAACTCGCCCACTGGCGAGCGGAGCTGGCGGACCTTCCGGAGGAGCTGGCACTGCCCACCGACCGCCCGCGCCCCCGCAAGGGCACCGGCCGGGGCGCGGACCTGCGCTTCCGGATACCCGCGGACCTGCACGCCGCTCTCGAGTCCCTGGCGCAGAAGCACCGGGCGAGTCTGTTCATGGTGGTCCAGGCCGCGGTAGCGGTGACCCTGTCCCGGCTCGGCGCCGGCGAGGACATTCCGCTGGGCACCCCCAGCGCGGGCCGCGTCAACGAGGCGCTCGACGGCCTCATCGGCTTCTTCGTCAACACCCTGGTGCTGCGCACGGATCTGTCGGGCGACCCCTCCTTCACCGAGGTGCTCGACCGGGTCCGGGCCACGTCCCTGAAGGCGTACGCCCATCAGGACGTGCCGTTCGAGCGCCTGGTGGAGGCCCTCAACCCGGACCGTTCGCTGGGCCGGCACCCGCTGTTCCAGACGATGGTCACCTGGAACAACGCGGCCCAGGACACCACGGGCCGGCTCGCCGAGGACCTGCCCGACCTGCGCATGCGCGTCGGCGAGGTCGGCACCGGCGTCGCCACCTTCGACCTGCTGTTCGCCTTCTTCGACCTGCGCACCGAGCGCGGCGCACCGGACGGTCTGACCGTCCGCCTGGAATACGCCACCGACCTGTACGACCCGGACACGGCCGAACTCTTCGCGGCCGCCCTGCGCGCGGTGCTCACCGCGGTCGCCGCCGACGACGAACGTCCCGTGCACCGCGTTGACGTGCTGCCCGAGGCCGCCCGCGCCGCTTTGCGCGCCGCCGGGCAGGGCGCCGCTCCGCGCCCGTACCGGCCGCTCGCCCGCCTCTTCGCGGAGCAGGCCGCCCGGACCCCCGACACGGTCGCCGTCACCGACGACCGCCGCAGCCTCACCTACCGCGAACTGCACGAGAGGTCCCGCGCCCTGGCCGCCGAACTGCGCGGCATCGGGCTCGGCCCCGAGGACCGGGTCGCGGTCGCCCTGCCCCGCGGCACCGACCTGGCCGTCGCGCTCCTCGCCACCCTCACCGCGGGCCCCGCGTACGTACCGATCGACCCGGATCTGCCGGCCGAGCGGATCGCGTTGCTGCTCGCCGACACCACGCCCGGGGCGCTGATCACGACCGCCGAGACCGGCGCGGACCTGCCGGGGAGCGACATCGCCCGGTTCCTCGTCGAGGCCCCCCGTGCGGCGGCCGACGCCGACACGGCCTTCCCGTCCGCCCTGCCCGAGCACCCCGCGTACGTGATCTACACCTCCGGATCCACCGGGCGCCCCAAGGGCATCGTGATGCCGCACCGCGCCCTGGCCGGGCTGCTGGACTGGCACCATCGGGCGGTGCCCGGCGAAGTGGGCACCGTGGTGGCCCAGTTCACCGCCGTCGGCTTCGACGTGTCCGTGCAGGAGATCCTCTCCGCGCTGCTGTCCGGCAAGACACTCGCGGTCTGTCCCGAGGACACCCGCCGGGACCCGCGCGAGCTGGCCCGCTGGCTGGCCGGGCAGCGGGTGGCCGAGCTGTACGCCCCGAACCTGGTGATCGACGGCGTCCTGGAGGCAGCGGGCGAGTGCGGCACCGACCTGTCCGGCCTGCGCCACCTGGTCCAGGCCGGCGAGGCCCTGACCCTGGGCGAGCCGGTCCGGGCCCACCACGCGGCGGCCCCGACGCGGCTGCACAACCACTACGGGCCCGCTGAGACCCATGTGGTCACCGCCTGGACGCTGCCCGCCGACGTGGCCGGCTGGCCGGACACCCCGCCCATCGGCCGTCCCGTCGACGGGGCCGGCGTCCAGCTCCTGGACGCGGGCCTGCTGCCCGTGCCGCCCGGTGTCGTCGGTGAAATCCACCTGACGGGCGAGGCGTTGGCACGCGGCTACCTCGGCCGCCCCGACCTGACGGCCGAGCGGTTCGTCGCCGACCCGTACGGACCCGCGGGCTCGCGCATGTACCGCACCGGAGACCTGGCCCGCACGACCGCCGACGGTGACCTCGTCTACGTCGGCCGCGCCGACCACCAGGTCAAGATCCGCGGATTCCGCGTCGAGCCCGGCGAGATCGAGGCCGTGCTCAGCGGACACGAGGACGTGGCCCGGTGCGCCGTCGTGGTCCGCGAGGACACCCCCGGCGACGAGCGCCTGGTCGCCTACGTGGTGGCGGGCCCCGGCCGCACGGCCCCGGCCGCCGCGGCCCTGCGCACCCATCTCGCGGGACTGCTGCCGGCCCACATGGTGCCCGGGGCGTACGTCGTCCTCGGCGAACTGCCGCTGACCCTTACCGGCAAGCTGGACCGGGCGGCGCTGCCGGCCCCGGCCCACGGGACGGACCCCGCCGCGCGCCCCCCGCGCACGGCGCGCGAGGAAACCCTGTGCGCCCTGTTCGCCGAGGTCCTCGGGCGCCCGTCCGTGGGCGTGGACCAGGACTTCTTCGACCTGGGCGGCCACTCCCTGCTCGCCACCCGCCTCGTCGCCAGGAGCCGCACCGTCCTCGGGGCCGAACTCGCCGTCCGCGACCTGTTCGAGGAGCCCACCCCGGCCGGACTCGCCGCCCTGCTCGACCAGGCGGAGGGCGCCCGCCGCGCGGTCACGCGCCGCGAGCGCCCCGCGCGGATACCGCTCTCGCACGCCCAGCGTCGCCTGTGGTTCCTGCACCGCCTGGAGGGGCCGAGCGCGACCTGGAACATGCCCACGACCCTCCAGCTGACCGGCGCCCTCGACGTGGGCGCGCTCGGCGCGGCCCTCGCCGACGTCGTCACCCGGCACGAGTCGCTGCGCACCGTCTTCGCCGACGACGCGGACGGCTCCGGCGGCCACCAGGTGATCTGCACCCCGCAGGAGACCCTGGCCGCCCTCGGTGCCCTGCATGCCGTCGAGGTGGCGCCCGCGGAGCTCGCGGACCGGCTCGCCGAGGCCGCCTCCCACCCGTTCGACCTGGCCGCCGAGCCGCCGCTGCGGGTGACTCTGCTGCGCACCGGGCCGCGGGAGTACGTACTGCAGCTCCTGCTGCACCACATCGCCACCGACGGCTGGTCGGCGCCCGTCCTGGCCCGCGACCTCACCGAGGCGTACGCGGCCCGGACGACGGGCGCGGCTCCCGCCTGGGGCGAACTGCCGGTCCAGTACGCCGACTACACGCTGTGGCAGCAGGAGGTGCTCGGCTCCGAGAGCGACCCGCAGAGCATCGCCGCCGGCCAACTCGCCTACTGGCAGAGGGCTTTGGCAGACCTGCCCGAGGAACTGTCGCTGCCCGTCGACCGCCCCCGGCCCCCGGAGGCCTCGCACCGCGGTGAGACCGTGCCCTTCCAGGTCCCCGCCGAGCTGCACGCGCACCTCGCCGCCCTCGCCGGGAACCGCAGGGCCAGCCTGTTCATGGTGGTCCAGGCGGCCTGGGCGACCTTGCTGTCCAAGCTGGGAGCGGGCGAGGACATCCCGATCGGCACCCCGGTCGCGGGCCGCACCGACGAGGCCCTGGACGACCTGGTCGGCTTCTTCGTCAACACCCTCGTGCTGCGCGCCGACCTGTCCGGCGACCCCGCCTTCGCCGAGCTGGTCGACCGGGTGCGCGAGATGTCCCTGAGCGCCTACGCACACCAGGACGTGCCGTTCGAGCGTCTGGTGGAGGTGCTCAACCCGGCCCGGTCGATGGCCCGCCACCCGCTGTTCCAGACCATGCTGATGTGGAACAACAACGACGACCGCGTCGGCGCCGGCGTCGCGGACCGGTTCCCCGGACTGATCGCCCGGACGCTGCCGCTGGGCACCAAGGTCGCCAAGTACGACCTCACCCTCGCCCTCAAGGAGGCCCACACCGCGGACGGGGCCCCGGCCGGCCTGCACGGTCACCTGGAGTTCGCCGAGGACCTGTTCGACCGGGCCACCGCCGAGCGCTTCGTGGAGCAGTTCACGCGGGTGCTGCGCGCGGTGGCGGAAGCACCGGGAACACCGGTGTCCGAGGTGGACGTGATGGCCCCGGGCGAACGGGAGAGGGTTCTCGGTGAGTGGAACGACAGCGACCGCGAGGTCCCGGACGCCTCGCTCATGGACCTCTTCGCCGAACGTGTGGCCCTTTCGCCTCAGGCGCCTGCCCTGGTCTTCAGCGATGCGGTGCTCTCGTACGGGGAGTTGAATGTTCGGGCGAATCGTCTTGCGCGTTGGTTGATTGAGCGTGGGGCGGGGCCGGAGCGTTTGGTGGCTGTGGCGTTGCCGCGTTCGGTGGATCTGGTGGTGGCTCTGCTTGCCGTGCTCAAGTCGGGTGCTGGTTATGTGCCGGTGGATCCGGAGTTTCCGTCGGAGCGTGTCGCGTACATCCTCGGTGATGCGGTGCCGGTTTTGACGCTGAGTGAGGATGTTGTCGCCGGGGTGGATGTGTCGGCGTACAGCGGCGAGGACCCGGTGGTGGTGGGGTGTTCGGGTGAGCAGGTGGCGTATGTGATCTATACGTCGGGTTCCACGGGGCGGCCCAAGGGTGTGGGTGTGTCGCATGCGGCGTTGGTGAATTTTCTGACGGCGATGCAGGACCGGTTCGCTCTGGGTCGGGGTGACCGGCTGGTCGCGGTGACGACGGTCGGGTTCGATATCGCGGGTCTGGAGTTGTTCCTGCCGTTGTTGCACGGGGCGCAGGTGGTGCTGGCGCCGAGGGATGTGGTGCGTGATCCGGCTGCTTTGTCTGCTCTTGTGCGTGGGTCGGGTGCCACGGTGATGCAGGCCACTCCTGGTTTGTGGCATGCCGTGGTGGAGGCCGGGGGAGTGCCGGAGTCGTTGCGGGTGCTGGTCGGTGGTGAGGCGTTGCCGGTGTCGCTGGCGCGGGCGCTTGCCGCGGGTGGTCGGTCGGTGACGAATCTGTACGGTCCGACGGAGACGACGGTGTGGTCCACGGCGGCCCGGGTCGGGGCTTCGGGTCGTGTGTCCATTGGTGATCCGGTCGCCAATACCCGTGTGTATGTGCTGGATTCGGGTCTGCGGCCGGTGCCGCTCGGTGTGGCGGGTGAGCTGTATATCGCCGGGGCGGGTCTGGCTCGTGGTTATCACCGGCGTCCGGGTTTGTCGGCGGAGCGGTTCGTGGCCGATCCGTTCGGGCGGGCGGGTGGTCGTATGTATCGCACCGGTGATCTGGTGCGTCGTACGGTCGGGGGTGAGCTGGAGTACCTCGGCCGCAGTGACTTTCAGGTCAAGGTGCGTGGCTTTCGTATCGAGCTGGGTGAGATCGAGACGGTGGTCGCCGGTCACCCTGATGTCGCCCGGGCCGTCGTCCTTGTCCGTGAGGACGCTCCGGGTGACAAGCGCATCGTCGCCTATGTCGTTCCGGTCGCGGGTGGGGCGCCGGATGCCGATGTGCTGCGCAAGTACGCGGCCGCGAGTCTGCCGGACTATATGGTGCCGGCGGCGTTCGTCGCCCTCGACGCCCTCCCGCTGACCCCCAACGGCAAGCTCCACCGCACCGCCCTGCCCGCCCCGGCGCCGGGTGCGCTCGGAGAGGGCCGTGCCCCCCGCACTCCGGGGGAAGAGACCCTGTGTGCCCTGTTCGCCGAGATCCTCGGCGTCGCCGATGTGAGCATCGACGACGACTTCTTCGTCCTCGGCGGCCACTCGCTGCTCGCCAACCGGCTGGCGGCCCGGGTCCGATCCGCCCTCGGAAAAGAAATGAGCATCCGCGGCTTCTTCGAGAAGCCCACTGTCGCGGCCCTGGCCGAGAGCCTCGAACGCGTGCAGACCACCACCACCCGTCCCGCGCTGCGCCGTCGTACCGGGAACAAGGAGAACTCGTGACCACGCTGTCCTTCGCGCAGCGCCGCCTGTGGTTCCTCAACCAGCTGGACGGCCCGAGCGCGATCTACAACATCCCCACCGCCCTGCGCCTGACCGGCACCCTCGACCGCACCGCCCTCACCGCGGCCCTCGCCGACGTGGTCGCCCGCCACGAGACGCTGCGCACCGTGCTCGCCGACGGCCCCGAGGGCCCGCGCCAGGTCGTCCTCGACACCGAAGCCGAGGCCGCCGCACCCGTCCTCACGGTGGCGCCCGCCGACGAGGCCGGCCTGGACCGGCTGCTGGACGTCGCGGCCCGCCACGAGTTCGACCTGCTCGGCGAGATCCCGATCCGCTGCACCCTGTTCGAGCTGGCGCCCGACGACCACGTCCTGCTGGTGCTCCTGCACCACGTGGCGGGCGATGGCTGGTCGGTCCCCGTCCTGGTGCGCGACCTGCTCGGCGCCTACGCGGCGCGGCAGGCAGGGCGGGCGCCCGGGTGGGACGAACTGCCCGTCCAGTACTCGGACTTCACCGTCTGGCAGCAGGAACTGCTCGGCTCCGAGGATGACCCCGGCAGCGTGATCTCCCGGCAGCTGGCCCACTGGCGCCGGACCCTCGCCGGCCTGCCGGAGGAGCTGGACCTGCCGACCGACCGGCCCCGCCCGGCGAGCGCCACCCACCGGGGCGACACCGTGCCCCTCGCGGTACCGGCCGAGGTGCACGCGCGCCTCGTGGAGCTGGCGCGCGAGAGCCGCGCCAGCCTGTTCATGGTGGTCCAGGCAGCTCTCGCCACCCTGCTCGGCAAAATCAGCGACAGCACCGACATCCCGATCGGCACCCCGGTCGCGGGCCGCACCGACGAGGCCCTGGACGACCTGGTCGGCTTCTTCGTCAACACCCTCGTGCTGCGCACCGACCTGTCGGGCACGCCCACGTTCCGGGAACTCCTCGCCCGGGTCCGCGACGCCGACCTGGAGGCGTACGAGCACCAGGACGTGCCCTTCGAACGGCTCGTGGAAGTCCTCAACCCGTCCCGGGCGATGGCCCGCCACCCGCTGTTCCAGACGCTGCTGACCTGGAACGACAACGACCAGCGGCAGGCCCGTACGGCCGCCGCCGACCTGCCGGGCCTGACCGTCCGCGGGCACACGGCGCAGACCCGCACGGCACGCTTCGACCTCTCCTTCACGCTGGAGGAGCGCCAGGCGTCCCTCGGCGCGCCGCAGGGGCTGAGCGGCGCCCTGAACTACAGCACGGACCTGTTCGACCGGAGCACCGCCGAGCACATCGCCGCGCGGTTCGCCCTGGTCCTCGCGGCGGTGGCCGCCGCCCCGGACGAGCCGGTGGCCCGCGTGGACCTGCTCACCCCCGCCGAACGGTATGAGGTCCTGGAGCACGCCAACGCCACCTTCCGGGACGTCGCACCGTCCCGCGTCCCCGAACTGTTCGCGGCGCGCGCCGCGGCCGATCCCGCGGCGCCCGCCCTCGCCTACGGCGACCTCACCTATTCCTACGGGGAGTTGAATGTTCGGGCGAATCGTCTTGCGCGTTGGTTGATTGAGCGTGGGGCGGGGCCGGAGCGTTTGGTGGCTGTGGCGTTGCCGCGTTCGGTGGATCTGGTGGTGGCTCTGCTTGCCGTGCTCAAGTCGGGTGCTGGTTATGTGCCGGTGGATCCGGAGTTTCCGTCGGAGCGTGTCGCGTACATCCTCGGTGATGCGGTGCCGGTTTTGACGCTGAGTGAGGATGTTGTCGCCGGGGTGGATGTGTCGGCGTACAGCGGCGAGGACCCGGTGGTGGTGGGGTGTTCGGGTGAGCAGGTGGCGTATGTGATCTATACGTCGGGTTCCACGGGGCGGCCCAAGGGTGTGGGTGTGTCGCATGCGGCGTTGGTGAATTTTCTGACGGCGATGCAGGACCGGTTCGCTCTGGGTCGGGGTGACCGGCTGGTCGCGGTGACGACGGTCGGGTTCGATATCGCGGGTCTGGAGTTGTTCCTGCCGTTGTTGCACGGGGCGCAGGTGGTGCTGGCGCCGAGGGATGTGGTGCGTGATCCGGCTGCTTTGTCTGCTCTTGTGCGTGGGTCGGGTGCCACGGTGATGCAGGCCACTCCTGGTTTGTGGCATGCCGTGGTGGAGGCCGGGGGAGTGCCGGAGTCGTTGCGGGTGCTGGTCGGTGGTGAGGCGTTGCCGGTGTCGCTGGCGCGGGCGCTTGCCGCGGGTGGTCGGTCGGTGACGAATCTGTACGGTCCGACGGAGACGACGGTGTGGTCCACGGCGGCCCGGGTCGGGGCTTCGGGTCGTGTGTCCATTGGTGATCCGGTCGCCAATACCCGTGTGTATGTGCTGGATTCGGGTCTGCGGCCGGTGCCGCTCGGTGTGGCGGGTGAGCTGTATATCGCCGGGGCGGGTCTGGCTCGTGGTTATCACCGGCGTCCGGGTTTGTCGGCGGAGCGGTTCGTGGCCGATCCGTTCGGGCGGGCGGGTGGTCGTATGTATCGCACCGGTGATCTGGTGCGTCGTACGGTCGGGGGTGAGCTGGAGTACCTCGGCCGCAGTGACTTTCAGGTCAAGGTGCGTGGCTTTCGTATCGAGCTGGGTGAGATCGAGACGGTGGTCGCCGGTCACCCTGATGTCGCCCGGGCCGTCGTCCTTGTCCGTGAGGACGCTCCGGGTGACAAGCGCATCGTCGCCTATGTCGTTCCGGTCGCGGGTGGGGCGCCGGATGCCGATGTGCTGCGCAAGTACGCGGCCGCGAGTCTGCCGGACTATATGGTGCCGGCGGCGTTCGTCGCCCTCGACGCCCTCCCGCTGACCCCCAACGGCAAGCTGGACCGAGCGGCCCTGCCCACCCCCGCCTACGGTCTGGAGCGCGCGGGGAGAGCTCCGCGGACCCCGCAGGAGGAAATCCTGTGCGGCCTGTTCGCCGAGGTGCTCGGCGTCCCGCGGGTGTCGGTGGACGAGGACTTCTTCTCGCGCGGCGGGCACTCGCTGCTCGCGCTGCGGCTGATGACCCGCGTCCGTGCCACCCTCGGCGTGGACCTCCCGGTCCGGCAGCTGTTCGAGACACCGACCGTGGCGGGCCTGGCCGACGTGCTCGGGTCCGGTGGCGCGGCCCGTCCCGCGCTGGAGGCCCGGCCTCGCCCCGAGCGCGTGCCGGTCTCCTTCGCCCAGCGCCGGCTGTGGTTCCTGGGCCGCCTGGAGGGACCGACCGCCGCCCACAACATCCCCACCACACTGCGCCTGTCCGGCTCGCTCGACCGGGCGGCCCTCGCCGCGGCACTGGCCGATGTCGTCGCGCGCCACGAGACCCTGCGCACGGTCTTCGCCGAGGACGCCGACGGCCCCCACCAGATCGTCCTCGCCCCCGGTCAGTTCCGGCCCGAACCCCAGGTGGTGCGCACGGACGAGGCGGGCCTGGACGAAGAACTGCGCCGTGCCGTCGGCCAGGGCTTCGACCTCGCCGCCGAACCGCCGTTGCGCGCCCACCTGTTCGAGCTGGACGCCGACGAGCACGTCCTGATGCTGCTCGTCCACCACATCGCGAGCGACGGCGGCTGGTCCACCCCCGTCCTGGTTCGTGACCTCACCACCGCGTACGCCGCCCGCTGTGCCGGAGCGGCCCCCGCCTGGTCGCCGCTGCCGGTGCAGTACGCCGACTACACCCTGTGGCAGCACGAGGTGCTCGGCTCCGAGGACGACCCCGACAGCCTTGTCAGCCGCCAACTCGCTTACTGGAGTGAGGCGTTGCGAGACCTGCCCAAGGAACTCGCGCTGCCTGTCGACCGGCCCCGCCCCGCTGTGAGCAGCTACCGCGGCGGTACCGTCCCGGTGACCATCCCGGCGGCGCTGCACAGCCGTCTGGAGAACCTCGCCCGCGAGAACCGGGCCAGCCTGTTCATGGTCGTCCAGGCCGGCCTTGCCGCCTTGCTCGCCAAGGTCAGCGGCAGCACCGACATCCCGATCGGTACCCCGGTCGCGGGCCGCACCGACGAGGCCCTGGACGACCTGGTCGGCTTCTTCGTCAACACTCTCGTGCTGCGCACCGACGTCTCCGGCGACCCGGCCTTCACCGACCTGGTGGCCCGGGCCCGGGCCACCGACCTCGCGGCCTACGCCCACCAGGACGTGCCCTTCGAGCGGCTCGTCGAAGTCCTCAACCCGCTCCGGGCGATGGGCCGCCACCCGCTGTTCCAGACCATGCTCGCCTTCAACAACGTCGACCAGAAGGCGGCGCTGGGCGAGGGCCGACTGCCCGGACTGACCGTCTCCGGCGACCGGGTCGCCACCGGTGTCGCCCAGTTCGACCTGCTGCTCGCGGTGGCCGACAGCCGCGCCGACGACGGCGCCCCCGCCGGGATCACCGGACACCTCGAATACAACGAGGACCTGTTCGACCGGGCCAGTGCCGAGACCCTTGTGCGCCGCCTGGTCCTGCTGCTCGACGCCCTCGCCGAACACCCCGAGCGGCCCCTGAGCCGTATGGGGATCCTGGAGGAGGATGAGCGCCGCCGCATCCTCGGCACATGGATCGACACCGCGCAGGAGGTGCCCCGGGCGACCCTGCCCGCCCTCTTCGAGACGCAGGCCGCCCGTGTCCCCGACGCCCCCGCGGTGCGGTACGCGGACCGCACCGTGTCCTACGGCGAACTCAACGCCCGAGCCAACCAGTTGGCACGCCTCCTCGTCGAGCGAGGCGCCGGGCCCGAGAGCTTCGTGGGTATCGCCCTGCCGCGCACCGACCTCACCCTCGTGGCGGTGCTCGGCGTCCTCAAGGCCGGTGCGGCGTACGTGCCGATCGACCCCGGGTATCCGGCCGACCGCATAGCCCACCTGCTGGGCGACGCGGCCCCCGGCCTGCTGCTGACCACCCGGGACACGCTGGACCGGCTGCCCGGTGAGGGCCCGGGACGCATCGTCCTCGACGAGGCGGCCACCGAGTCGGCACGGGCGGCCCTGCCCGCCCACGACCTGACCGACGCCGAGCGCCGGGCCCCCCTGCGTCCCGCGCACGCCGCGTACGCGATCTACACCTCCGGCTCCACGGGAGCGCCCAA
The DNA here is from genome assembly GCF_004125265.1 of Streptomyces lydicus. GTDB lineage: Bacteria > Actinomycetota > Actinomycetes > Streptomycetales > Streptomycetaceae > Streptomyces > Streptomyces lydicus_C. The sequence continues at coordinate 2,083,872 of NZ_RDTE01000003.1, read as the reverse complement.
GGGAGTGGTGGTACCGCACGAGAACGTCGCCGACCTGGCGGCCTGGGCCCTCGGCGAGTTCGGCACCGAAGGTTTGTCCCATGTCGTGGCCTCCACCTCGCTGAACTTCGACGTCTCCGTCTTCGAGATGTTCGGCCCGCTGCTGTGCGGCGGCACCGTCGAGGTCATGCGCGATGTCCTGGAGCTGGGCGACGCAGTCCACGCCGGCCGCTCGGTGTCGCTGATCAGCGGCGTCCCGTCGGCGATCGCCCAACTCGTCGGTGAGGGCGGCCTGCAGGTCGCCGCCCGCGAGGTCGTCCTCGCCGGTGAGGCCGTCCTGGCGCGCGACGCCAACGCCGTCGTACGAGCCGTCGGCGCCGACCGCTTCGCCAACATCTACGGCCCCACCGAAGCCACCGTCTACGCCGCGGCCTGGTACACCCGAGGCGAGATCACCGGCGCCCCGCCGATCGGCGCCCCGATCCGCAACACCCGGCTCTACGTCCTCGACGCGGCCCTCCAGCCGGTCCCGGTCGGTGTCGCGGGCGAGCTGTACATCGCCGGTACCGGACTGGCGCGGGGCTACCACCGCAGGCGCGGACTGTCGGCGGAACGCTTCGTCGCCGATCCCTTCGGCCCCGCCGGCAGCCGCATGTACCGCACCGGCGACCTGGTCCGCTGGGGCGCCGACGGCGACCTCGACTACCTCGGCCGCACCGACTTCCAGGTCAAGGTCCGCGGCTTCCGCATCGAACTCGGCGAGATCGAGGCCGCCGTCCTGGGCCACGAGGACATCGCCCACACCGCTGTCCTGGTCCGCGAGGACCGGCGGGGGGACAAGCGCCTGGTGGCCTACGTGGTCCCCGCCGCCGGCCGCGCCGTGGACCGCGCGCGGCTGCGTACCCATGTGTCCGAGGCCCTGCCCGCCCACATGGTGCCCTCCGCGTTCGTCACCCTGGACGCCCTGCCGCTCAACCCCAACGGCAAGCTGGACAGGGCCGCGCTGCCCGCGCCCGATTACGGCCCGGCCCGGGCGGGCCGCGTGCCGCGCACCCCGCAGGAGGAGATCCTGTGCGGCCTGTTCGCCGAGGTGCTCGGCGTTGCGAGGGTGTTCCTCGACGACGACTTCTTCGCGCTCGGCGGCCACTCGCTGCTGGCCACCCGTCTGTCCGGCCGCATCCGCGCCACTCTGGGCGAGGAGCTGACCATCCGCCAGTTCTTCGAGACGCCGACCGTGGCCGGAATCGCCGCCGCCCTCGGCTCGGGCGGACCGGCCCGTGCCCCGCTGACCGCGGGCGCCCGCCCCGAGCGGGTGCCGCTCTCCTTCGCCCAGCAACGCCTCTGGTTCCTCAGCCGGTTCGAGGGCCGCGGTCATACCTACAACGTGCCCACCGCCCTGCGCCTGTCCGGCGCCGTCGACCGCCAGGCGCTGGCCGCCGCCCTCGGCGACCTCGTCACCCGCCACGAGACCCTGCGCACCGTCTTCGCCCAGGACGCCGAAGGGCCGTACCAGACCGTCCTCGCCCCGGAGCGGGCCCGCCCGCAGCTCACCGTGCTCGACACCACCGAGGACGAGCTCGTCGGGGCGCTGGAGCGGCAGGCCCGTCACGCGTTCGACATCGCCGCCGAACTCCCGCTGCGGGCTGTCCTGTTCGCCGTCGGCGCCGAGGAGCACGTACTGCTGCTCCTGGTCCACCACATCGCCACCGACGGCTGGTCGATGCCGCTCCTGGTGCGCGACCTCACCGCCGCGTACGCCGCCCGCTGCGCCGGTGCGGCCCCCGCCTGGTCGCCGCTGCCGGTGCAGTACGCCGACTACACCCTGTGGCAGCGGGAACTGCTCGGCTCCGAGGACGACCCGGACAGCCTGGCCTCCACCCAGCTCGCCTACTGGCGACAAGCACTGGCCGGACTCCCCGAGGAACTGGACCTGCCCACCGACCGGCCGCGTCCGGCCGTCGCCTCCTACCGCGGCGACCTGCTGGACGTGGAGATCCCGGCCGAGACCCACGCCCTGCTGACGGGCCTGGCCCGGGAGCATCACGCCAGCCTCTTCATGGTGGTGCAGGCCGCCCTGGCCGCCCTGCTGTCCAAGCTGAGCGGGGCCGGCGACATTCCGATCGGCACCCCGATCGCGGGCCGCACCGACGAAGCCCTCGAAGACCTGGTCGGGTTCTTCGCCAACACCCTCGTCCTGCGCACCGAGGTGGTCGCCGAGGAGACCTTCGCACAACTCGTGGCCCGGGTCCGGGAGACCGACCTGACCGCGTACGCCCACCAGGACGTGCCCTTCGAACGGCTCGTGGACGTCCTCAACCCGGCCCGCTCCATGGCCCGCCACCCGCTGTTCCAGACCATGCTGACCTTCGACAACGTCGCCGCCCGCGACGCCGTCGACGCCAAGGTCACCGGCCGTGCGGGACCGCCGCGGGACGTGGCCGCATCCGGCCGGCAGGTCGGAACCGGGGTCGCCCGCTTCGACCTGATGTTCCGGCTCGGCGAACGGCACACCGCGGACGGCGCCCCCGGCGGGATCGCCGGCGTGCTCGAGTACGCCGCCGACCTGTTCGACCGGGAGACCGCACAAGGTCTCGCCGACCGGCTCGTCGCCGTACTGACAGCCGCCGCAGCCCGCCCCGACGCACCGGTGGGCGCCCTCGACACCCTTCCCGAGAGCGACCGCGGCCGACTGCTCGTCAGCTGGAACGACACGGCCCGCGCGCTCCCCGCGGACCACCTGCCCGCCCTGTTCCGCGCCCAGGCCGCCCGCACCCCGCACGCACCCGCCCTCGTCTTCGAGGACCTCACCCTCGACTACCGCGAGCTGGACCTGCGCTCCGACCGCCTCGCCCACGCCCTCGCCGCCCGCGGTGTCGGCGCCGGGGATCTGGTGGCCGTGGCCCTGCCGCGGAACGCGACGATGGTCGTCGCCCTGCTCGCCGTCCTCAAGGCCGGTGCCGCGTACGTGCCGATCGACCCCGAGTACCCGTCCGACCGCGTCGCCTACGTGCTGGCCGACGCCGCACCCGTGCTGCTGCTCACCGACCGGGAGAGCGCCGACGTGCTCCCCGCCGACACCGCGCCCGACCTCGCGCGCCTGGTCCTGGACGATCCGCACACCGTCCGTGCCCTCGACGCCGTCACCGATGCCGAGGTGGCACGGGTGCGCCGGATCGCACCGCCGCACCCCGAGCACCCGGCGTACGTCATCTACACCTCCGGATCCACCGGACGGCCCAAGGGGGTGGTCGTCGGCCACCGGAACCTGCTCAATCTGCTGACCGCGATCCAGGGCCGCCTCGCGCTGACCGGGGACGACCGGCTGCTCGCCGTCACCACCATCGGCTTCGACATCTCCAACCTGGAGTTGTGGACACCGCTGGCGTACGGAGCCCGCCTGGTGCTCGCCGCCCGCGAGACCGTCAAGGACCCCATCGCCCTGGCCCGGCTGGTCGAGGAGTCCGGCGCCACCGTCCTGCAGGCCACCCCGACCGCCTGGCAGGGCCTGGTCGCCGCGCGGCCCCAGGCCCTGCGCGGCCTGGTCAAGCTCGTCGGCGGCGAGGCGCTGCCCGGGCCGCTCGGCCGTGCCCTGCACGACCTGGGCGGCTCCCTCACCAACGTCTACGGCCCGACCGAGACCACCATCTGGTCCACGGCCGCCGACCTGGACACCGGCACCTGCGAACGCCCGCCCATCGGACGGCCGTTGGACAACACGCGGGTCTACGTCCTGGACGCCGGGCTGCGCCCGGTGGCCCCCGGCGAGGCCGGCGAGCTGTACATCGCCGGCGCCGGTGTGGCCCGCGGCTATCTGAACCGGCCCGGCCTGTCCGCCGAGCGGTTCACGGCCGATCCCTTCGGCCCCGCGGGCAGCCGTATGTACCGCACCGGCGACCTGGTCCGCTGGAGCACCGGCGGTGATCTGGAGTACATCGGCCGTACCGACCACCAGGTGAAGGTGCGCGGCTTCCGTATCGAACTCGGTGAGATCGAGGCCGCGCTGACCACCCAGGCGGAGCTGTCCCAGGCCGTGGTCGTCGCCCGTGAGGACACGCCCGGCGACAAGCGCCTGGTGGCGTACGCGGTGCCGGACCGCGGGGACGGGAGCCGCGACACCGGCCGGGAGGAGAGCCAGGTCCGTGAGTGGGAGGCCGCCTACGACGCCCTCTACGGCGAGCCCGGCTCCGACACCTTCGGCGAGGACTTCGGCATCTGGCGCAGCACGTACAGCAAGGACCCGATCCCGCTGGAGCAGATGCGCGAGTGGCGCGCGGGCACCTTCGAGCGCATCCTCGCCGGCCGGCCGCGCCGCATCCTGGAGATCGGCGTCGGCACCGGCCTGATCCTCGCCCATGTCGCCCCGCACTGTGAGAGCTACTGGGGCACCGACCTGTCGGGCTCCGTCGTCGAGCGGCTGCGCGCCCAGGTCGCCGAGCGGCCCGAGCTGGCAGACCGGGTCACCCTGACGGCCCGGCCCGCCCACGACATCGACGGGCTGCCGCTGGGCGTCTTCGACACCGTGGTGCTCAACTCGGTGGTCCAGTACTTCCCCAGCGCCGACTACCTCGCCGAGGTGCTGGCCAAGGTGACGCGGCTGCTCGCGCCCGGCGGCACCGTCTTCGTCGGCGACGTCCGCAACCTGCGTACGCTGCGTACGCTGCGCACGGCGGTCGCGCTCACCGGCCGCGACACCAGACCCGAAGGGGCCGAGCGGGACCGGCTGCGCGCCGGGGTCGAGCAGGCCGTGGCCCGCGAGAAGGAACTCCTGCTCGCCCCGGAGTGGTTCACCGCGCTGCCCGACACCCTGCCCGGCGTCAGCGGCGTCGACCTCAGGATCCGGCGCGGCGTCCACCACAACGAACTGACGCGCCACCGCTACGACGTGGTGCTGTACACCGGCGCCGCTCCCGGCCCCGAGACGGCGGACGTCCCGGCCCTCGTCTGGGGCGAGCACCTGTCCGGTCTCGACGAGCTGGCCGCCGAACTTGCCGGGAACCGCACCATGCGCCGAGTCACGGGCATGGCCAACCGGCGGGTGCGGGACGAGGCCGCGGCCGCAGGGCACCTGTTCGACGAGGCGACGCCGCCCGCCGTCGCGGCCGTGGACCCCGAGGAGCTGTACGCGCTGGCCGAGCGCACCGGCCATCGGGTGGCCGTCACCTGGTCGGCCACCGACGCCGAAGCGGGTGCGCTGGACGCGGTGTTCGTCCCGGCGCAGCCGGACGCCCCCGTACACCTGGGCCTGACCGGGGTGTACCGGCCCAACCCCGGGCCCGACTCCCGGGGGCGTGCCAACGACCCCGCCCGGCGGCGCGACGACACCGGCCTCGGCCCCGTCCTGCGCGACCGCCTCAAGGAGACGCTGCCCGCGCACATGGTGCCGGCCGCCGTCGTCGTCCTGGACGCCCTGCCACTGACCCCCAACGGCAAGGTCGACCGGGTGACGCTGCCGGTCCCCGACTACGGATCACCGGCCACGGGCCGGGCGCCGGGCACCCCGCGCGAAGATCTGATGTGCGCCCTGTTCGCCGAGGTCCTCGGCCTGGCGAGCTTCGGACCCGACGACAACTTCTTCGAGTCCGGCGGGCACTCCCTTCTCGCGACGCGGCTCGTCGGCCGGGTCGGCGCCGTCCTGGGCACCGAGGTGCCGCTGCGCAGGCTCTTTCAGGCGCCCACCCCGGCCGGACTGCTGCGCGACCTCGAACCGGACGGCGCACGCGACGGCCACGGAGTGCTGGTGCCGCTGCGCGCCCCCTCCGCCGCCTCGCAGCCCCCGGCGCTGTTCTGCGTGCATCCGGCGGCCGGGCTCAGCTGGTGCTACCTCGCACTCCTCGCCCACCTCGGCCCCGAGTACCCGCTGTACGGTCTCCAGGCACGCGGCACCGACGGCAGCGAACCGCTGCCCGCCTCGATCGAGGAGATGGCCGCCGACTACGCCGACCAGATCCGCGCGGCGTCCCCCGAGGGCCCCTACCGGCTGCTCGGCTGGTCCGTCGGCGGAACGGTCGCCCACGCGGTCGCGGCCGAACTGGAGCGCCGAGGCCAGCGGGTGGACCTCCTCGCCGTGCTGGACGCCTACCCGGTGGCCGACGCGGCCGGCATCGAGCCGCCGTCCGAGCACACGATCATCGCGCGCAATCTGCGAGCCATCGGCTTCGAGTTCCAGGAGAGCGAACTCACCGCGCAGACCTTCCCCATCGAGCGCTACCGAGCCTTCCTGGCGCGCGAGAACAAGGTCATGGCCCGCTTCGAGGAGCACGAGATCCTTGCCATGAAGGACGTCTACGTGAACAACACCCGACTCATGTGGTCCCACACCCCGGGCCGGTTCAGCGGCGACATGATCTTCGTTACCGCACGGCGCGACCAGGGAGCACTCGCCCGCGAGCGGGGCCACCTGGCCTGGCAGCAGTACGTCGGGGGAGAGGTGGTCAATCACGACGTCGACTCCGACCACGAGGGGCTGATGACCCGGCCGGGCCCGGTCGCCGAGGTCGGCCGGGTGCTGGCACAGCGCCTGGCGGCACTCGACACCGCCGGGGCCGGCGCTCGTAGAAACGGCGTAGACCCTTCGCACAGGCTCGGCGCATGACAGCGTTGGACGAGGCGACGGCCCCGGCGCCACCCCTGCGCCACAACCGGGACTTCGTCCTGTTGTGGACCGGCAACTGGCTGCAGTTCTTCGGCTCCCGGATGAGCACCGTCTGCTATCCGCTGCTGGCCCTGCAGATCTCCGGGGGGTCCGCGCAGGCCGTCGGCCTGGCCTCGGCGGCCGCCGTGCTGCCGCAGGCAGTCGTCCAGTTGCCGGCCGGGGTGCTGGTCGACCGCTGGGACCGGCGCGCGGTGATGCGCTGGTGTGCGATCGGCCGGGTCCTCGTGCTCGCCGCGGTGGCCGCGGCCATGGCCCTGCACGGGCTCGGGATGGGGTTGCTCCTCGTGCTGATCGCCGCCGACGTGTCCCTCGCCATCGTCGCCTCGCTCGCCGAACGAGCCGCCGTACGCACGGTCGTCCCCGCGTCGCACCTGCCCGCCGCGCTCTCCCAGAACGAGGCCCGCGGAAGGATCGCGGGCCTGCTGGGCGGGCCGGCCGGCACCGTGCTGTTCACCTGGCTCCGCTGGAGCCCCTTTCTCGCCGCGACGCTCGGCGCCCTGATCGCGGCCGTCAACCTCCGGTACATCCGCGCCGACCTGCAGGCCGGGCCCCCGGAGCGGCGCCGTCCCCTCCACCAGGACCTGGCCGACGCTCTGCGCTGGCTGCGCGGACAGCAGGCGCTGCGCGCCATGCTGCCGGTGGTGACCGCGTCCACCGCGCTGCTCCAGGTGGTGATGCTCGGCCTGGTCGTGGTGCTGGTCAAGGAGCAGGGACAGCCGGAGTCCACGGTCGGTCTGGTGCTCGGCATCAGTGGCTGCGGAGGTCTGCTCGGTGCCCTCACCGGGCGCTGGTTCATGGACCGGCTGCGTCTGCCCGTGCTGCTGATCGGCGGCCTGGCCCTGTGGGCCGTACTGATGGCCGCCATGGCCGTCAGCACCGGTGCCCTTCTGCTCGGCGTGCTGTTCGCCGTGATGAATCTGATCGGGGCGGTCTTCGGAGTGGCCACCGCGGTCTACCAAGTCACCACCACTCCGCACGGGTTGCAGGGGCGGGTCGCGGCCCTGTCCGGTCTCGTCATCGCCCTCGGCTCCACCGTCGGGGCGTCCGGCGCCGGAAAGCTGCTCGACGCCTGGGGCGGCCGGTCCGCCCTGCTGGTGGCCGCCGTGGGGATGGCCCTGACCGCCCTGGTCGCCGCGGCGGTCCCGGCCGTCAGACGGGCCCGCATACCGGCCGTGTCCCGCCCGGGACCCGCCCCGGCCGGCTGAATCCGCCCGCCTCCCCTGCCCCCTACACCCGAAGCCCGTTCGCCGTGCCCGTCACCACCACCGGACCACCCGAAGGACCGTCCATGGATCTGAGCCTGTTCTATTTCGCGCACGACTCCACCGCGCCCGGGCAAGCCGGCCGTTACGAGCTGCTGATCGAGGGAGCGAAACTCGCCGACCGCTCCGGGCTCGCCGCGGTGTGGACCCCGGAGCGGCACTTCGACCCCTTCGGCGGCGCCTACCCGAACCCGGCCGTGCTCGGCGCCGCCGTCGCCATGTCCACCCAGCGGGTCGGCATCCGGGCCGGCAGTGTCGTCGCCCCGCTCCACCACCCGGCGCGGATCGCCGAGGAGTGGTCGGTGGTGGACAACCTCTCCGGCGGCCGGGCCGGTATCGCCTTCGCGTCGGGCTGGAACACCGTGGACTTCGCGCTGCGCCCGGAGAACCACGCGGACCGTCGCACCCTCGTGCGTGACACCGCCGAAGAGGTCCGCCGCCTGTGGCGGGGCGAGACCCACGCCACCACCGACGGACTCGGCCGGCCCGTCGAGATCCGTACCTATCCGCCCGCGGTGCAGCCCGAGCTGCCGGTGTGGCTGACGTCGGCCGGCGGCGTGGACACCTTCCGGGCCGCCGCCCGGATGAAGGCCGGCATCCTCACCCACCTGCTCGGCCAGTCCCTGGAGGAGGTGGCCGCGAAGATCGCCGAGTACCGGCGGGTGGCCGCCGAGGAACACGACGGCTGGTCCGGCCATGTGGTGCTGATGCTGCACACCCTGCTCGGCGACGACGTCGACCAGGTCCGCGAGCAGGTGCGCGAGCCCTTCACGAACTACCTGAAGAGTTCAGCCAACCTCACCGCCAAGTCGTTCACCGGCAAGGACATGGACCTGTCCGAGCTGAACGCCGACGACATGGACTACCTCGCGGCCCGGGCGTTCGACCGCTACTTCGAGACCGGCGGGCTTTTCGGCAGCGTCGAGCGGGCCGCCGAACTGCTCCCGCACATACGGGCTCTGGGGGTCGACGAGATCGGCTGCCTCGTGGACTTCGGAGTGGAGTCCCGGGCCGTGCTCGACGGCATCGACAAGCTCGGCAAGCTGAACGAGATCATCTCCCGATGAGACAGGAGACGTCATGAGCACCACCCTGAGCGCGGGCCCGACCTGGGCCCCGCACGAGATCACCGCCGCCGCGACCGGGAGCCGGGACCTGGCCGCACACCTCACCGAACTCGGCGCCGACCGTCTCACCGACCTGCTGACCCGGCACAAGGCGCTCGTCTTCCGCGACTTCGGGGTCGGCCCCGACGCGGTCGAACCCGTCCTCGACCAGCTGCTGCCCTCCCGGCTGCCCTACGTGCACGGCAACTCCCCGCGCACCCGGGTGCGCGGCAACCTCTACACCTCCACCGAGTACCCGCAGCGCCTCACCATCTCCATGCACAACGAGCTGAACTACGCCCGCAAGTGGCCGACCCGACTCGCGTTCTACTGCGAGAAGGCCGCCGAGTCCGGGGGCGCCACCCCGGTCGTGGACGGCGAACTGTGGCTCAACTCCCTCGACGCCGAGATCCGCGAGGCATTCGCGGGGGGCATCCGCTACGTCCAGAACCTGCACGACGGATACGGACTCGGCAAGAGCTGGCAGGACACCTTCGAGACCGACGACCGCGCCGAGGTGGAGCGGTTCCTGACGGCCTCGGAGGCCGAGTGGGAGTGGGGCCCGGACGGCATCCGCGTGGTCCAGCACCGCGCGGCCACCACCACGCACCCGGTGACGGGCGCCGAGGTCTGGTTCAATCAGGCCGACCAGTGGCACCCGGCCGGCCTCGGCGACGAGACCTCCCGGGAGCTGTACGACATCCTCGAACCCGAGGAGTTCCCCCAGTACGTCACGTTCGCCGACGGCACACCCATACCGGACGGGTACATCACGCAGATCCGGGACCGGGGTCTGGAGCTGGCCGTGGACGTGGACTGGCGGTTCGGCGACGTGCTGGTGATCGACAACGTGCTCACCGGGCACGGCCGACGTCCCTTCGAGGGCACCCGCCGCATCCTGGTCGCCATGACCGACTGACCGCCCGGCGACGGGCCGCGGCCTCGTCCAGCCCGCGCACCGGGGTGGACGAGGCCGCACCGTCATGCCCGCAGGAAGGCGAGGACCGCGAGGACCCGGCGGTGCCCCTCGGTGTCCACCGGCAGGTCCAGTTTGTTGAAGATGTTGCCGATGTGCTTGTTCACGGCCGCCTCGCTGATGAACAGGTGCTTGGCGAGGCTGGCGTTGGAACGGCCCTCGGCGATGCCCCCGAGCACCTCCCGCTCGCGGGCGCTCAGCCGCTCCAGCGGGTCCTGGCGCAGCCGCACCAGCTGGGTGATGACCTCCGGGTCGACGACGGTGCCGCCCGCGGCGACCCGCTCGATCGCGGCCACGAAGTCGGCGACCGCGCTCACCCGTTCCTTGAGCAGGTACCCCACCCCGGCGCCGCCGCCCGAGTCGAGCAGGCGCAGCGCATAGGAGCGTTCCACGTACTGGCTCAGGACGAGCACGGGCAGACCGGGGAACTCCTCGCGCAGGGCCACGGCCGAGCGCAGGCCGTCGTCGCTGAGCGAAGGCGGCATCCGTACGTCGGTGACGATCAGGTCCGGCCGGTCGGCGCGGACCGCCGCCACCAGCGTGTCGGCGTCCCCGACGGCGGCCGTCACCTCGTGGCCGACCCGTTCGAGCAGCCCGACCAGTCCTTCGCGCAACAGAACGGCGTCCTCGGCCACGATCAGGCGAAGCGACACGGCACCTCCACATGCAGCAGGGTGGGACCACCCACCGGACTCGACACCCGCATCCGGCCGTCCAGGGCCGTGACCCGGTCCGCGAGCCCGGTCACGCCGCTGCCCGCCTCCGGGGCGACCCCGCCGTGGCCGTCGTCCGTGATGTCGAGGATCAACAGATCGGAATGGTAGCGGCCACGCACCTCGGCTCTGGTGGCGCCACTGTGCTTGGCGATATTCGTCATGGCCTCGTTGATCAAGTAGTACATCGTCGTCTCCAGCTTGCGCGGCAGCCGCTGGGGCAGGCGCAGATCCACGCTCACCGGGACCGGGAACCGGCCGGCGTAGTCCTCGATCGCCGCGACCAGGCCGTGGTCGGCCAGCACCGGCGGATTGAGGCCCCGGATCAGCGCCCTCAACTCCTTGTGCGCGGTGGACAGCTGGGTTTCCGCCTCGGTCAGCAGCTCGGCCTGTACGGAGCCCTCCGGGACCTCCAGGCGCAACAGCCCGAGCGTCATCCCGAGCGAGACGAGCCGCTGCTGCGCCCCGTCGTGCAGATCGCGTTCGATCCGGACCCGCTCGGCGTCGAAGGAATCGAGCAGCCGCGACTGTGAGGCACGGACCTCGCGCAGCTCCTCACCCAGCTCCTTGTCGCGCGGCGCGAGGAAGGTGCGGGCCATGGCGGCCCGCGCGCCGGCCCAGGAGGTCACCGTGTAGGGCGAGGCGAGCAGCACGATCGCCCCGAACACCGTCCAGGGCCAGGTGGCACCGTCGGTGGACGCGATGGTGGTGGCCGGGAGGCCGAAGGAGAACCCGAGGACCATCAGGTCCAGCCACCACAGCGCGGCCGCCGACAGCAGCGTGAACATCAACTCCCGCCATGTCACCTGCTCCTTGAGCCGGTTGGCCGTCCAGGCGCGCAGACCGGGGCTGCCGGGGGCCTGATGCGGGTTTGGCACAGGGTCCCGGTCCACCAGGCGCAGCCGGCGGCGCTCGACCCGGGCCACCAGCGTGGAGACCAGCACCATGCCCACCAGAGGGGCGACACCGATCAGCACAACCAGCAGGGCGAGCCCCGCGGCCAGGCCCAGCGCGAACACCAGCACCGCCGCGGCGCCGACCACGACGCCGCCGCTGAGATAGGCCAGCGACCGCCAGGGCCAGCTTGAGGTCAGGAAGCTCAACGGGCGCTGAGCCATGGCCTGCCAGGCTGTTGTGGGTTGCATGCAATCAACGTAACCGGGCGAAAAGCGCTGTGGGGGGCGTCTTCGTGGACAGCCGCCCCGGACCGCGAAAGGTAGAGCTGCCTCTACCTCGGGAGTAGAGAGTGGGTCAGTGCCCCACCCACCCCCGGTGGAGTGGAATCGACGCATGACGACAACGAGGCAAGCCCCGGCGCAGGACGCGGTCGAACTCCACGGTGTGCGCAAGGTCCACGGCACCGGTGGACACCAGGTCACCGCACTGGACGGGGTCTCCAGCAGCTTCCCGCGCGGGACCTTCACCGCGATCATGGGCCCTTCGGGTTCCGGGAAGTCGACCCTGCTGCAGTGCGCGGCGGGGCTGGAGCAGCCCACCGAGGGGCGGATCGTCCTCGCCGGTGTGAACATCGTGGAGCAGAACGAGCGGCAGCGCACCGAACTGCGCCGCGATCACATCGGATTCGTCTTTCAGGCGTTCAACCTGGTGGAGTCGCTCACCGCGGCCCAGAACGTCGAGCTGCCGTCCCGGTTCGCGGGGCGCAAGGTGGGCCGCCAGCAGGTGGCCGAGGCGCTCGGCGCCGTCGGCCTCGCCGACCGCGCCGGGCACCGCCCCAGCCAGCTGTCCGGCGGCCAGCAGCAGCGTGTCGCCCTCGCCCGCGCCCTCGTCACCCGGCCCGATGTCCTCTTCGCCGATGAACCGACCGGCGCCCTGGACACCAACACCTCCCGCGAGGTGCTGCGGATGATGCGGATGCTGGTGGACCGGGAGGGCCAGACCACCCTGATGGTCACGCACGACCCGATGGCCGCGGCCATGGCCGACGTCGTCGTCTTCCTCAAGGACGGGCGCATCGCCGACCGCGTAGTGCTCGACCGTCACTCCGGCAGCGACAACGCCGCCGCGATCGCCACCCACATGGCCCGGATGGAGGCGTGATGCTGATCCTCGCGAACGTCCGCGAACGCTGGTCCGGCTTCCTGGGAGCCTTCGTCGCCGTCCTCGTCGGCGTCGCCCTGATCACGACCACACTGGTCATCTACGACTCCGCCCGGCCCAGGGTCCAGCCCCGCTACGCGGGCACCGCCGCACTGGCCCTGCCGCACAAGGCCGTCGAGGCCGACGGCAGCCCCAAGGACAGAATGCCGTGGGGCAAGGCCGAGGCCCAGCCGCTTCTCGCCGGACTCGACAAGGTGCCGGGCCTGGCCCACGCCGTCGTCGACCGCTCCTTCTACGCCCAGGCGATCAAGGACGGCAAGCCCGTCAGCGACGAGGGCGCCCTGGAGTCGGGCCACGGATGGGGCAGCGCGCAGATGGCGCCCTACCGGCTGACCTCCGGCCGGGCCCCTCGCGCCGCCGACGAGGTCGTGGTGGACCGCGCCCTGCACACGGCCGTCGGCAGCGAACTGACCGTGAACATCACCCACGGCCGAAGGCAGTTCACCGTCGTCGGCACCGTGGACGGCCCCGGCTACTACTTCAGCGAGGAGTTCGCCGCCCGGCAGCAGCCCGGTATCGGCGTCATCGCCCTCGTCGCCGGCAAGGGGGCCGACAGCGGCGCGATCGTCGCCGCGGCGAAGAAGTCCATCGGCGACAAGGGCGACATCGTCTCCGGCGACGCCCGCTCCGAGCTGCAGCCCCGGTACGTCGAGCACAAGCGCTTCCTGGGCGTCCAGCTCATCAGCGCCATGGCTCTCCTCGGCCTGTTCACCACCGTGTTCGTGGTCGCCTCCATGCTCGTCCTGGCGACCGGTATGCGCCGCCGCGAGATCGGTCTGCTGCGCACCATCGGCGCCGCTCCCAAGCAGGTCAAGCGCATGATCCTCGGGGAGGCCGCCGTCGTCGGCCTGCTCGGCTCGATCGCCGGCTGCATGGCCGGGGTCGCCGCCGCCCCGCTGCTGCGCGACATCCTCCAGAGCCTGGACGTGACGCCGCCGGACATGCAGGTCACCGTCGCCCCCTGGCCGCTGCTCACCGGCTGCGTGGTCGGTATCGGCGTCAGCGTGATCGGCGCATGGACCGCGGGCCGCAAGGCCGCCCAGGTCGCCCCCGTCGAAGCCCTCCTGGACAGCCGCTCCGCCAACAAGGGCATGGGTCGCGGCCGTTGGATCGCCGGCCTCGCCGTTCTCGGGATCGGGGTGCTGCTGGCGATCGGCACCGCCACCTCCAGCGCCGACAACCGCATCAACATGGCGATCTCCGCCACCATGACGCTGATCGTCGCGGCTGCCCTGCTGACCCCCGTCTTCATCGGGCCCGTCGGCCGGTTCCTGACCGCTCCCTTCCAGCGCGGCGGCTCCGCCGCGCCGGTCCTGATCCGTGCCGAGCTGGTCGCCAACCCGCGCCGCGCCGCCTCCCTGGTGGCCCCCGTGATCGCCGCCGTCGGCTTCGCGGTGCTGCTCAGCGGCATGGTGGAGACGATGCGGGTCGCTTACCCGGCGGGCGAGGCCCTGAAGGTCGTCGGCCAGACGATCGTCACGTCGGACGGCACGCCCGGCAACACCGACGAGGTCGTCGCCGCCAACCCGGTGGGCAAGGCCGCGCTGCCGACCCGCGCGTTCGTCCTGAAGGTCACACAGAGCTCCAAGGAGGCCGAGCAGACCGAGAAGACGGCCGACGCGACCGTTCTGGACATCCTGGGCAGCCGTGACGCACGCTGGAGCACGCCCGGCGAGGCGGTCCTCGGCGAGCACATCGCCAAGGACCTGGGCCTGACGAAGGGCCAGGAGGTCCCGGTCCGGTTCGCCGACGGCGCCACCGTCCCCCTGCGCGTCGGCGCGGTGCTGCCCGACGACCCGGCCCGCGGTGACTTCGTCGTCGCCCGCGACCTGGTCCGCGCCCACGACCCGGGCGCGCTCACCGACGACATCTTCGTCCCCGGCAGCGCCAAGGCGTCCGCGTCCGTCCCCGGCACCGCCCTGCACGACGCCGCCGAGTACGCGCTCGCCGACTACGAGACGGACGCCAAGCTCACCGACAGCCTCGCCATGATGCTGGTCGTGATCGCCGTCGGCTACAGCGTGATCGCCGTCGCCAACAGCATGGCCATGGCCGCCCACGGTCGGCGCCGCGACTTCGGTGTCATGAAGTCGGCCGGCGGCACCGTCCGCCAGCTGCTCTGGGTCTCCGCCGGCGAGACGTCCCTGGTCATCCTCATCGGCGCCGCCCTCGGCGTCCTGGTCACCCTGCCCCCGCTGGCGGGCATGGCCTCCGGCCTCTCCCAGGCCACCTCCTCGGACGTGGGCCTGCACCTGAGCACCGGCACCCTCACCACCGCCGTTGTCGGCACCCTCGTGGCAGCCGTCCTCGCCGGGCTCGCGGTCACCGCGAAGACGCTGCGCAGGCAGACGGCGTAACCGACGAGCACGAGACGGCACAAGCCGGCGGCCCCGGGGAATCCCCCCCTCGGGGGCCGCTGTTCGTGTGCGCGTCCTCCCTCCCGCAGCCGCGCGTATAGAGCACCGATAGCACCTCTGGTTGTGCTGAGCGGCGCAAGCGCGATGGGAGGCGATGACAGTGACCATTCCGGACCTGCACACGCGATCACGGTGGCTCAGGACGTTGAAGCCGGTGACGCGGCCGCGGTGCCGGCTCGTGTGCGCTCCGCACGCGGGCGGCACCGCACAGGCGTACCGCACCTGGCACGCCGGGCTGCCGGCCGGCATCGAGGTGATCGGCGTGCAGTACCCCGGCCGTCAGGACCGGCTCGGTGAACCCGTCCCGGCCTCCATGGACGAGCTGGTCGGCCCGGTCGCCGACGCCGTGGAGCCGTCCCTCGGCGAGCCGCTGGCACTGTTCGGCCACAGCATGGGCGCCGTCGTCGCCTATGAGGTCACCCTCGAACTCGAACGTCGGCACGGGCAGGTCGTGGACCTGCTCGCCGTCTCCGGTTCGCGGGCTCCCCACCACCGCGAGAAACACGAGCGGCACGCACTGGACGACGCCGCCCTCATCGAGGAACTGCGTCGGCTGAACGACGACTTCACCGACCTGCTGGACGCGCCGGAACTCCTCGAATTGATCCTGCCCGCCATCCGCGCGGACTTCGGTGTGGTGGCCCGCTATCTGCGTACCCCGCCGCTCCCCGTGCGTGCACCCCTGCTCGCCCTGGGCGGCAGCAGCGACCCGGACGTCGCCGCACAGGACCTGACCCATTGGCGGGCCTGCGCCGGCGGCGCCTTCAGCACCCGCGTCATGGCCGGCGGCCACTTCTACCTGGCCGACCAGGCACCCGTGCTCGACGCGCTCGCCCCCTGGCTTCCCCACCGTCGCCCGACAGCTCACCCGGCGCTGTGACCCGGCGCCGCCCGGGCCCGGCCCGACCCCACGACCACAGGAGTACGCGCAGCATGGCTGACCTGTCCGGCGCCTCGAACGTCGTCGAGATCTTCACGGAGCACGCCCGCGCCCGCGGCGACCACCGCGCGGTCGCCATCGTGCGCGACCCCAGCGACCCCTCCACCGCCCAGTGGCTGACCTACGAACAGCTGGACCGCGCGGCCCGGGTCTGTGCCCGGACGCTGCTGGACTCCTGCCGCCCGGGCGACCGCGCCCTGCTGCTCCTGCCGAACTCCGCCGAGTTCGTCGTCGCCATTCTCGGCTGCTTCTACGCCGGTGTGGTGCCGGTGCCCTCCTCGATGCCCGGCCGCTACAAGCAGGACCAGCGCCGGGTCCGCGGCATCGCCCGCGACGCCGCGGTGAGCTGCGTACTGACCGCCCCCGACGAACTGACCGACGTCCGCGCCTGGGCCGGTGCGGAGGCCCTGGACATCCCGGTGCTCATCCCGGACGTCGACCCGGTGCGGCCGGCCGAGCCGTTCACACCGCACGCCGCGGGCCCCACCGACCTGGCCCTGCTCCAGTACACCTCAGGATCCACCCATGACCCCAAGGGCAGCCGGGTCACCCACCGCAACCTGCTGCTCAACGCCCTCGCGATCGACACCTACCTGCCCGTGCGCGAAGGCCAGCGCTACGGCGGCTGGCTGCCGAATTACCACGACATGGGCCTGATGGGGCACATCCTGTCCCCGCTGCTCGTCGGCCACGGCATCGCCCTCATGACCCCGGCCGCCTTCCTGCGCCGCCCCCGCGCCTGGCTGGAGCTGATCGACCACTTCGACATCGGCCTGTCCGCCGCCCCCAACTTCGCCTACGAGTTGTGCCTCACCCGCGTCCCCGAGGACTCGATCGCCGACCTCAACCTGTCCCGCTGGAGCCAGACCATCAGTGGCTCCGAGCCGGTCAAGGCAAGCGTCCTGGCGGACTTCGCCCAGCGGTTCGCCGCCGCGGGGCTGCGCAGCGAACAGATCACCCCGTGCTACGGCATGGCCGAGACCACCCTGATGATCTCGACCACGTCCGGCCGGGCCCCGCTCGTGCTCACCTGCGACGTCGCCGCGCTGGAAGCGGGCCGCGTGACGCCCGCGGCGGACGGCGTCGGCCGCACCCTGGTCAGCTGCGGCGCGCCGCGCGGACTGGAGGCCCGTATCGTCGACCCGGCCACCGGCCGGGCCCTCCCGGCCGGTTCGGTCGGCGAGATCTGGCTGCGCGGCGACCTGGTGGTGGACGGCTACTGGCTCAACGCCGAGGCCACCCACGCCACCTTCGGCAACCGTGTCGCCGACGGCCCCGAGGACGACGGCGGCTGGCTGCGCACCGGCGACCTCGGCGCCCTGGTGGACGACGAGATCTACGTCACCGGACGCATCAAGGAGATGATGATCGTCCGAGGGCGCAACATCTACCCGCACGACATCGAGCACGAACTGCGGCGCCAGCACGCGGAGTTGCGGGACACGGTCGGATCCGTCGTCACCGTCCCCACCGACGCCGACGACACCGAGGGCCGGCTTGTGGTCATCCACGAGGTCCGCCGACGTGCCGTCGACGAGGAACTGGCCCGCCTGGCCGCGAGCATGCGCACCACCGTGGCCCGCGAGTTCGGCCTGCGCGCCGACTCCGTCCTGCTGCTGCGACGTGGTGCCGTGCGCCGTACGACCAGCGGCAAGGTCCAGCGGTCCACGATGCAGACCTTGTACGCGAACGGCGAGCTGGAGCCCCTGTGGGCCGACGGCTATCCGGCGCACGGCGTCACCGTCACCGCGGGGGAGCACAGATGAGAACAGTCGACCTCCCCTCCCGGCTCGCCGAGTGGTCCCGCCCGGGCGGCCCCTTCGACCCCGCAGTACTGAGCGCCCACGACGAGGCGGAGACCTTCCCCGCCGAGGCGTGCGCCGCCCTCGACGCCTGGGGGCTGCCCGCGTACTACGTTCCGGCCCGGCACGGCGGCCGGCAGGATCGCCTCGACGAGTTCCTCGCCCTGCTGCGCACGGTCGCCGCCCAGGACCTGACGGTGGCCGTCGCCCACGGCAAGACCTTCCTCGGGGGAGTGTGCACCTGGCTCGCCGGGGACGCCGGGCCGGCCGACCTGCTGGCCCGGCAGGTCCTGGCCGGCGAGCCGGTGGCCTGGGGACTCACCGAGCCCGACGGCGGCAGCGATCTGCTCGCGGGGTCGCTCACCGCGACCCGACACGGCTCCGGCTGGCAGCTGAGCGGGCGCAAATGGCCGGTGAACAACGCGACGCGCGGCCATCTGCTGTGCGTCCTGGCCCGCACCGATCCGGCGGGCGGACCCCGCGGGTTCACCGTCTTCCTGATCGACAAACGGGCCACCGCCGTGGACACCGTACGCCCGCTGCCGAAGATGCCCACCCACGGCGTCCGCGGCGCCGACATCAGCGGTGTGGAGTTCCGGCAGACACGCGTCCCCGCCCACGCCCTCGTCGGCACGGTGGGCGGCGGCCTCGAACTCGTCCTCAAGGCGCTCCAGCTCACCCGGATCGTCTGTGTCTCCCTCTCCCTGGGCGCCGGTGACCACGCACTCGGTCTGCTGCGCCGCTTTTTGCACGAACGCCGGCTGTACGGACGGCAGTTGGCGAGCCTGCCGCATGTGCGCACCACGGCCGGCCGCGCCGCCGCCCATCAGTTCCTCGCCGAGGCCGTCGCCCACACGGCGGCCCGCGCCGCCCATCAGGTGCCCGAGGAACTGAGCGTGATCTCCGCCGTCGCCAAGGCGTTCGTCCCGTCGCTGATACAGAGCCAACTGCGGTTGATCGGCGACCTGCTCGGGACGCGTGGCTTCCTCACCGGAGTCGAGGGCTACGGCGCCTTCGCCAAGCTGGAGCGCGACCATCAGGTCGTGCCGATCTTCGACGGCAGCACCTGGGTCAACCGGGCCGCCCTGGCCGGTGTCCTGCCGCTGCTGCGCCCCGGCCGACGGGCCGCGGCATCCGAGGCCGCGTCGCCGGTGCACTGGCTGCGCGAGGAACACCACCCGGCTCCCCTCGATATGCGCCGGCTGCGGCTGATGGCGCCCCGCGACTCGGTTCTCGGCGCTTTGCCCGCGCTGGTGGCCGGACTCGACGCGCGGGAGGAGTCGTCGAAGGCGGCGGCCGAGACCGCCTCGCTGGCCGGTGCCCTCCTGGAGGCGTACGAGCGTCTGGGCACGGACCTCGCGGACGTACGACCCACCGGTGGCCCGCCGAGCACCGCCACGATGCGGCTCGCCGAACGCTACGAGTGGTGCTTCGCGGGCGCCGCCGCGCTCGCCCTGCACCACGCGCGGCCCCGCCTGCGCACCGGCCCGTGGGGCACGGACGAGGCGTGGCTGCACGGCTGTCTCACCCTGGTCCTGGAGGGCCTGGGCCGCCGGCCGGCCCAGGCTACGCGGACCTACGACCGGCTCGGCACGGTCGTGGCGAGCGCACCGGACGTCCCGGTGAGCGTGCTCGACGACAGGGGGCCGGACGGGCCGGCGCGCGACGGATCTGTGGAGGTATCCGCGACATGACCGACATCGCCACCCGCGCCGACCACCTGGAGAAACTGCTCGGCGACCCCTGGGACCCCGCCAATCCCGCCGGATTCGCCGCCGCCGTGGCGGCCGACGAACGCGAGGAGACCGCACCGGCCGCCGAGGCGGCACTCGACGAGTTCGGTCTGCACGCCGAGTTCGTCCCCCGGGCGCTCGGCGGTCGCCTCGAGCGCCTCGACGACATGATCGAACTGATGCGGTCGGTGTACCGGCGGGATGCGGCCCTGGGGCTGGCCCGCGCCGGCCAGCTGCTGGCGAGCGTCAACGTCTGGACCGCCGGCCGACCCGAACAGCGCTGGGCCGCAGCCGAGTTGCTGACCGACAACCGTCGCATGGCCTGCGCCTTCCACGAACTCGCCCATGGCAACGACATCGCCGGCAACGAGTTCGCGGCGCAGCGCGCCGGTTCACGACTGACCCTGCACGGCCGCAAGGAGTCCATCGCCAACCTCGACCGGGCAGACGCCCTGGTGCTCCTGGCCCGCACCGACCCCGCCGACGGGCCCCGGGCCCACTCGCAGCTGTTCCTGGGCGCCGATCTGCTCGACCCCGACCGGGTGCGCCGGCTGGCGCGGTTCCGTTCCGTGGGCCTGCGCGGAGTGCATCTGGGCGGCATGCGGGTGAGCGGTCTGCCGGTCCCCGAGGAGGTGGTGCTCGGCGCCCCGGGCACCGGAGTAGAGACCGCCTCGCGGGCCTTCCAGGTGACCCGGATGGCGCTGCCCGCCATGAGTACCGCCCTGCTCGACACCGCCCTGCGCGTCACCCTGCACCACACCCGACGGCGGCGGCTCTACGGCCGTCCGGCCGCCGAGCTGCCGATGGTGCGCACCACCCTGGCCGAGGCGTTCGCGGATCTGCTGCTGTGCGAAGCCCTCTCGCGTACCGCGGCCCGTGCCCTGCAGCTGTGCCCCGAGTCGGGCAGCGTCCACGCACCCGCCGTGAAGTACCTGGTCGCCGGGGTGCTCACGGACGCGGTGCAGCGGCTGTCGACGGTGATGGGCGCGGAGTTCTACCGCCGTGACGGCCGGCACGCCGTGTTCCAGAAGATCGCCCGGGACATCCGGCCGGTCGGCTTCGGCCACATCGCCCGCGCGGCCTGTCTGTCGGCCCTCCTGCCGCAGCTGCCCGGGCTGCTCGGCCGGGCCCGGCGTGCTCCGGCCCCGGCACCGGAAGCGCTGTTCACCGCCGTGGCCGAGCTGCCCGAACTCGATCTGCCCGGGCTGCGGTTGGTGGCGGGCGGCAGGGATGTGCTGGCCGCTTCGCTCGGCACCGCGCTCGACGAGGACCTGCCGCGGTCCGTGCGGCCGCTCGTCGAGGAACGTGTGCGGGACTTCGTGCGGCTGTGCGAGGTCGGGGCGGCCCTGCGGCCCCGGGAGCTGTCGATCGCGGCCGAGGTGCCGGTACGCGAACTGGCCGCCCGCTATACGGTCTCGCTCGCCGCGGCCGCGTGCCTGGGGGTTCGACGCGCCGCTGCGGCGCAGGACTTCCTGGCCCGGCCGCAGTGGCTGACCGCCGTGCTCAGCCGGCTCGAAGGGCCGGCCGGGGGCCCTTCCAGGGACCTGCCGCGGGAGGTCGAGGACGCGCTGATCGAGGAGCTGACGGACCGCGACGACCGCGGTCTGTCCTTCGGGCTCGTCGGCCGCCCGTACGCGTGAGGCGAGCGGCTGCCGGTGCGTGCCCCCGCGCGCGCCGGTGCCGTGCGGCCCCGGGTACGCGGGCCCCGCCGGCCGGGCCGTGCCCCTGCACCCCTCCCCACCTTCACCCCTCCCTACCTTCACCCCACGTTCCGAGGAGATCCTGATGACCACGTACGGCGTCGACCAGGTTGCACCGTCCGATCTGCAGCGCTGGCTCGTCGAGCGCGTCGCCGAGTACCTGCCGGACCTCGGCGAGGCCGTCGACCCCACCCGGCAGCTCGGTGAGTACGGCCTCGACTCCATAGCGGTGGTGGCGTTCGCCGCCGATGTGGAGGAGCAACTCGGCATAGCCGTCGATCCCACGGCGATATGGGACTACCCGAGTGTCGGCGAGCTGGCCGAGCATCTGGCGGCCGAGCTGGCCGAGCGGCGGCCGCAGGCCGCCTGACGGACCGGTCGTGTCCCCGGGATCCGTTCCCCCCGGCCCGGGGGCACGGCCACGAGCAAGGGGCCGGGGTGGTGATCCCACCCCGGCCCCTGTGCTGTGCGCCGCTCAGGCCGCGTCGCTCTCCATGGCGCGGACGAGGCTGAGGGGGCGCATGTCGGTCCAGTTCTCCTCGACGTGGGCGAGGCAGGCGGCACGGGTGTCCTGACCGTGCACGGTGTGCCAGCCGGCCGGGATCTCGGCGAAGGCCGGCCACAGCGAGTACTGGCCCTCGTCGTTGACGAGCACGTAGTAGGACGCCTCGTCGTTCTCGAAGGGATTGGCCACGATGACACCTCACAGGAGCGTGCGGAACTGCGGTCGGTCCGACCCTCGGACGCCGGCCTACAGCATTCCTATGGCAAACGGTCTTGCTGGCTGCCGTGGCCGAAACCTGCCACACCCGACGGAGCGATACTCGGAATTCGGCATTCCATTCCGACCGGTGGAATGGAGGCAAGGGATCCCTTTCCTGTTTTCGCTGGCAGCGGCGGTGAGCGCGGTCATTCTCCGGTGTGCGACCCTGTCAGTTGCCTGCCAGCGCAGCAGCCTGTCAGACCTTTTGCTTGGTGAAGTGCGATGCGCGCAGCGAGAATCATCTTGTGCAAACGCGACGCGCCGCTCGACAGAGGTGAACGCACCGCACGCAGGAACTGGAATTGTTTGACGATCCACGCTCGACTTGGGAGTTCATAAATGAAGTCCGCATTCCGAATGGTCTCCGCCGTCGCTGCCGCCGTGGCCGCGCTGGTCCTCGTGCCGATGACCGCGGGCACCGCGTCGGCCGGGGAGCCGGGGCGGCAGGCACCGGGCACGGACACCGCCGCGACTGCCGACGACGTGACCGGCGACCCCGGCTGGCAGGGCCCTTCCGTGGACGTCTCCGAATGACCCTCGCGGGTACCTGACGGAGAAGATCACCCCGACCGGCGTTCCGGAACGGGGTGATCTTCATTCGTTACGGGGTAATTTTCGTCGTGTTTCCCGTGTTACTCTGCCGCCGTCTTGACGGACTTCGGGGGTTTCCTGAGACGGGGGTGGGGGCATGCTCGAGCCCATCGGGCTGAGTGTGGAAGCTACTGAGATATATCGTGCTTCGTTGCTTAATTCATGTGGCTCGGTCGAGGAGCTGGCCGGGTTGGTCGGGCGCCCGATAGAGATCGTACGCAGCGCATTGGACGAATGCGTGCGGCTTGGCCTGATCCGCCCCTCCTGGGAGACCCCCGGGCGGGTGCACGCGGTCAGCCCGGACGTCGCCCTCCACGCGCTGCTCGCCCGACAGGAGTCCGCACTGGTGGCCCGGCAGCGCGAGATGGCCGCGACCCGGGTGGAAGTCGCCCGCCTGTCCGAGGAGTTCGCCGTCACGCGCCGCCGGTTGCGGCACAACGAGGTCGAGCAGCTGGAGGGCCTGGACCGGATCCGTGATCGCATCGGCGAACTCACCCTCGGCTGCGAACGCAGCCTGGTCGCCTTCGCCCCCGGCGGACACCAGACCTCGGACAACAGGGAAGCCAGCCGCCCGCTCACCGAGTCCCTCCGGGACCGCGGGGTGACGATGCGGACCATCTATCTCGACAGCATCTACAACGACCCCGCCACCGTCGAACACGCCCGCTGGCTGATGGAGTTGGGCAACCAGGTCCGGACCGTGGCCTGGCTGCCCACCCGCATGATCATCTTCGATGGGGAGTCGGCCATCCTGCCCATGGACCCGGACAACAGCGGTGACGGCGCACTGCTCTTTCGCGGCAAGGGCGTGATCGTCGCCCTGATCGAACTCTTCCGTCTGGTGTGGGACCGCGCCGCTCCCGTCACCAGCGCCCGCCGCCAGCGCACCTGCACCGACGACCATGGCCTCACCAGCCAGGGGAAGGCGGTCCTGCGCCTGCTGGGGGAGGGCTTCACCGACGAGGGCGTGGCGCGCAAACTCGGTGTGTCGGTGCGTACCGGACGACGCATCACCGCCGACCTGATGGGACGGCTCGGGGCCAAGAGCCGCTTCCAGGCCGGCCTGCACGCGGCCCGCCTCGGCTGGCTCGACGAGGTCCCCCAGGTGGGCACACCCTCGGAGACCGGGCTGCTCGGCCCGTCGCCCACCGCATCGGCCGGCGACGAATGCCGACTGGTCGGCCTGTGAACTACCTCTTGGCGACGGCTTGCCGAGTCGCACCGAGAAACGCACCCCGATAGAACAGCAGCGGTGCACCGTCCCCGCCCTCCTCGGGCGCGCTCAGATCCATCACCCGGCCGATCACGATCCGATGGTCGCCGGCCGGCACCACACTCTCGATCCGGCAATCCACCCATGCCAGACCACCACCGACCCGCGGCGACCCGGTCACCTCGGCCGGGTCCCAGGCCACCCCCGCGAACTTGTCCGCACCACTGCGGCCGAACCTGCGGCACAGCTCCGCCTGGTCGGCGCGCAGCACCGTCGCACAGAACGACCCCGACTCTTCGATCCGCCGCCCGCTCACCGAGCTCTGCGCCACCGCGACCGACACCAGCGGCGGCTCCAGCGAGAGCGAGGCGAAGGACTGGCAGGCGAACCCCATCGGTTGTCCCTCATGGACGCCGGCGATGATCGTCACCCCCGTACAGAACCGGCCGAGCACATCCCGGAAACGGCTCCGGTCGAAGCGGAGCGCGGTGGCGGTCGAGTTCACGCATACCTCACAGGGAAGAGAGCGGACGGTCACGTCGATGACGCACGCTCCTCGCGCCCCCTACACGACAGCTACACCCGGCACCCGGCCGATACCCGAGGTGATCCACCCCGCAACGACCGGCAGGCGGCCGGCGCCATAGGAACTCCGTAGGGCCATGTCCTTCGATGGGCGACGTGCCGCAGGCCCCCGGGAGACCGTTCCCGCCGGCCATCCGTCGAGATCCCCGGAAAAGAGGCCGGAGTGGCGAGCCAGGAGTCCTGGACGCCTCTGGACATCGAACCGGAGGGCGTAGGCGGCCCGGAGGAGCTGATCGAGCGCCTGGGCGCCATGACCCCGGCGGAGATGAGCCGACTGCTCACCGAGGAGAAAGCCATCGCCTTCCGCGGCTTCGACATTCCCGCGGACACACTCGACGACGTACTCGACCGGGTCCTGCCCCACCGCATCGGCGGGGCGCTGCGCCCCGCCCGCGAACGCTACATCGACGACGTCTGGTCGGTCGGCCGCGAACAGCCCCACATGGCGGTTCGCCCCTACAACGAGATGAGCAGTACGCACGCCTGGCCCGGCCGCATCGCCCTGTACTGCCACACCGCCCCCGCCACCGGCGGCCCCACCATGGTGGTCGACGGTGCGATCTGGCTCGCCTCCCTCACCCTCGAACTGCGCGAACGGTTCGCCCCCGGCGTCCGCTACGTCCGCTATCTGCACGACGGCGTGGGCTTTGGCGTCAGCTGGCAGCGCGCGTTCGTCACCACCCGCCGAGACGATGTCGAGGTCTTCCTCGACGGAACCGGCACCGAGTGGCGCTGGACGGCCGACGGAGGCATTCACATCTCCCGCGTCCGGCCCGCCGTCGTCACCCACCCGGTCACCGGTGCCGACGTCTGGTTCAACCAGGTCCACCGCTGGCACCCGGCGGGCCGCGGCCCTGGCGACGTCCTGTCCCGGAGCCTGTCCGCGGACCAAAGGCCCTGGAACGTCACACTCGCCGACGGCTCGGCGATCCTCACGGAGGAAGTCACCCAGATCTGCGAGTCGGCGGCCCGCGCCACCGTGGACATTCCCTGGGGTCGAGGCGATCTGCTGCTCCTCGACAACGTGGCTCTCGCCCACGGCCGCCGGCCCTTCACCGGGACGCGCCGCGTCCGTGTCGGGATGGCTCACTGAAGCCCGCCGCGTCAGAACCCCAGGGAGCCCGTTCATGCACGAGGCCTCGTACCGAGGTCTGCGCGAGACGGACGCCGTCCACATTGCGACCCTTCCCACGCCGCCCGGCCCCCGCCCACGGCCGGCCCCGCGTGGTCCACCCCCGCACAGGACTCGACTTCAACCCGCCGCCGGCGCCTCCGCGCTCACGGCGCAGCCCGTCCCGCTCAGGCCGCCGGCTCCTGCCGGGGACGACTGGTCCGGGCGAACAGCCGTAGCAGGCTGTTGAGCCGGTACGTCGCCCGGCCCGACTCGTCCGAGAACGACAACAGCCCTTCGTCGACCAGGGACTCCAGCCCCTCCTCCACCTCGGCGGCCGCCAGACCCAGGCAGCGGGCGGCCGCGTGGACGGAGAACACCTCGTGCCCGAGCTCCGAAAGGCGCAGCAGCAGCTCGTGATCCGCACGTCCCAGCCGGCGCAACGACATCTCCAGGCGGTGCGACACCGACAGCCCGCGTACCTGCAGCTCCTGAAGCCGGCTGTACGGATCGGCGAGCCGCTCCGCGATCCGCTGCAGCGAGCACCGCGGCCGCGCGGCCAGCCGGGTCGCGGCGACACGCACCGCGAGCGGAAGTCCGGCGCAGTGCCGGGCGATCTCCCGCGCCGCCTCCGGCTCGGCCTCGATCCGCATCGGGTCCACCGCCGACGACAGCATCCGCAGACTCTCCGCCTCACTCAGGGCGGGCAGCACCATGGTGTGCAGCCCGCCGATCGGCCCCAGCGCCGTCTGACTGGTGATCAGCACCGCGGGCTCCGGTGCCCCGGGCAACAGCCCGGACAACTGCAGCTCGCTGACCGCGTTGTCCAGCAGGATCAGCAGGCGCCGGCGGGCTGTGCGGGTCCGGTACAACCGGATCAGCTCGTCCAGATCCGGCTCGGTGGCATCCACCGGCTCCCCGAGCGCCCGCAACAGGCCCACCAGGACATCCCGGGGATCACGCGGCGAGCCGTCCGCGTGCCGCAGATTCACGTACAACTGCCCGTCGGGGAAGGCGTCCAGACACTCATTGGCCGCCCGCACCGCCAGCGCCGTTTTCCCGCTGCCCGGCATCCCCGACAGCAGGAACCGGCGGGCGTGCCACGTGCGCTGCTCGCTCGGCGGCAGCAGCCTGCGCAACTGCGCCAACTCGGCCTCGCGGCCGGTGAAGTCGGGCACATCCGGGGGCAGCATCGCCGGTGTCACCGTCCGGATCACCGCCGTCGGCGCCTCCGCCTTCACGACGGGCTCCCCCGCCAGCACCGCCTGATACACCTCGGCCAGCTCCGTGCCCGGCGTCACGCCCAGCTCCTCGGCGAGCACCCGCCGCCCCTCGTGGAATGCGTTCAGCGCGTCGGCCTGCCGCCCGCTCAGATACAGCGCCTTCATCAGCTGCGCCCGCATCCGCTCCCGCACCGGGAACTCGGCCACCAGCGACGTCAGTTCGGGCACCACCCGCAGATGGCGGCCCAGCGCCAGATCCCCTTCGATCCGCTGCTCGGTCACCGCGGCCCGGGCCTCCTCCAGCCTGGGCAGTTCGGCGTTCGCCAGGACCTCGGTGACATCGGACAGGGCCGCTCCGCGCCACAGTTCGAGCGCGCCGCGCAAGTGCGCGTCCGCCCGCTCCAGGTCCCCCGCCTCCTGGGCCTCGCCACCGAGCCGGGCCAGCCGCTCGAACTCCAGGAAGTCCAGCCGGGCGTTCCCGGCCTCCAAGGCGTAGCCGGGCAGTTGCCGGACGATCCGCACCCCGTCGCCGAGCTGCATCCGCAACCGCGAGATGTACGTGTAGATCTGCGCGCTCACGGTGACCGGTGGATGCCACCCCCACAGCAGATGGCTCAGCCGCGCGTCCGACACCACCCGCCCCCTGGCCAGCAGCAACGCTGCGAGCACAGTTTTGATCTTGGTGCCTGACAGTGTGACGTGCTCGCCGTCCCTGCAGACCTGCACCGGACCGAGAATCCGGAACTCCATGGCATCCCCCGAATTGGCTGCTGCTTCCGGCGCACCAGTCTGGGATCAGAGGGGCCCGTGTGGGTGTTTTCTCCGTGTCAGGAGACTGCGCTGGCAGGTCCCTGCGAGCTGCGCCCCGTAACCCGGCGACCGGGACCGACCCAGGGTCCCGAGATCCCGGACATGCCGAAGGGGCCGTACGGCCCTCGCCGTACGGCCCCTTCGGCACCTGCCCCTGGCTCAGGCCGCGTCGCTCTCCATGGCGCGGACGAGGCTGAGGGGGCGCATGTCGGTCCAGTTCTCCTCGACGTGGGCGAGGCAGGCGGCACGGGTGTCCTGACCGTGCACGGT
This sequence comes from Streptomyces lydicus, assembly GCF_004125265.1. Lineage (GTDB taxonomy): Bacteria > Actinomycetota > Actinomycetes > Streptomycetales > Streptomycetaceae > Streptomyces > Streptomyces lydicus_C. The sequence goes on along the minus strand of NZ_RDTE01000003.1, from coordinate 2,055,908 downwards.
GTGCCAGCCGGCCGGGATCTCGGCGAAGGCCGGCCACAGCGAGTACTGGCCCTCGTCGTTGACGAGCACGTAGTAGGACGCCTCGTCGTTCTCGAAGGGATTGGCCACGATGACACCTCACAGGAGCGTGCGGAACTGCGGACCGCATCATGGTGGGACGCCGTCCTATACGTTTCCTGCGACGTGTCCGACGGCGTGCCCGACGGGCGACCCGCACCCGGCCCTCACCGACGCGGCAGCCCCGGCCGATCCGGCCGGGGCTGCTGTCGTCCGTCCCTCACCGGCCGCTAGGCCGAGCGGTGTGCCGAGGCGCGCCGCTCCAGCGGCTCCCACCAGGCGCGGTTGTCCCGGTACCACTGGACGGTCTCGGCGAGCCCCTCGCGGAAGTCCTTGCGCGGTGCGTACCCCAACTCCTCACGGATCTTCGCGCAGTTCACCGAGTAACGGCGGTCGTGGCCGTTGCGGTCCTCGACGTACTCGACGCTGGTCCGCCAGTCGCCTCCGCAGGCATCCAGCAGCAGTGCGGTGAGTTCCTTGTTGGACAGCTCGGTGCCACCGCCGATGTTGTAGACCTCGCCGGCCCGGGCCTTGGTGCGGACCAGTTCGATGCCCTGCACGTGGTCGTCGATGTGCAGCCAGTCGCGGACATTGCCGCCGTCGCCGTACAACGGGACCTTCTCGCCGTCGAGCAGCCGGGTCACGAACAAGGGGATGAGCTTCTCGGGGAATTGGCGGTGCCCGTAGTTGTTGGAACAGCGGGTGACGCGCACATCCAGACCGTGCGTACGGTGATAGGACAGCACGAGCAGATCGCCGGCGGCCTTGGCGGCGGAGTACGGCGAGTTGGGTGCCAGGGGGTGCGTCTCCGGCCAGGACCCGGTCTCGATCGACCCGTAGACCTCGTCGGTGGACACCTGCACGAAGGTCCGGACTCCGGCGAGATGCGCCGCCTCGACCAGCGTGTGGGTGCCGAGGACATTGGTCCGTACGAACTCCCCGCCGCCGCCGTCGATCGAACGGTCGACATGCGACTCGGCGGCGAAATGGACCACCTGGTCGTGCTCGGCCATCAGCTTGCCGACCAGTTCGCCGTCACACACATCGCCGTGCACGAAAGCGAACTCCGGGTGATCGCGCACCTCATCGAGGTTGGCCGGGTTGCCGGCGTACGTGAGCAGATCGAGCACGGTGATCGAGACGTCGCCCGGCCCTCCGGGACCGAGCAGCGTGCGCACGTAGTGGGAGCCGATGAAACCGGCACCGCCGGTCACGAGAATCCTGGTACTCACGATGAGATCTGCACCTTACTGTGATCACCGAGCACGAGCCGGTGGGCGGACGGAACACGAGGAGCCGGCGTCACCTCGACATCGCGGCCGATGAGGGACGCCTCGACGCGGCGGACCCCGCAGACCGACGAACCCCGCAGAACGATGGAGTACTCGATTTCGCTCTCCTCGATCCGGCAGTTGGCGCCCACCGAGGTGTAGGGGCCGATATAGGCATCTCGCACCACCGTGCCCTCACCGATCACCACCGGTCCCACGATCCGGCTGCCGCTCACCTCGGCTCCCTCCTCGATCACCACCCGGCCGATCATCTCGGACCTCTCGTCGACCTTGCCGTGCACGAAAGGTTCGAGGGTCTCCAGCACGGAGCGGTTCACCTCCAGCATGTCGGCGGCGTTCCCGGTGTCCTTCCAGTAGCCGCAGACTGTGGTGGAACGCACGCCCCACCGGTGGTCGATCAGCCACTGGAGGGCATCGGTGATCTCCAGCTCGCCACGCCAGGACGCCTCGATGGAGCGCACCGCCTCATGGATCGCGGGTGTGAACAGATATACACCGACCACGGCGAGATCGCTCTTGGGCCGGTTCGGCTTCTCCTCCAGGCCGATGACGTTCCCCTGCGCGTCGAGTTCGGCGACACCGAACGCCGACGGACGGGAGACCTGGGTGAGCAGGATCTGGGCCGCGGGCCGGTCGGCGCGGAACTCGTCCACCAGACCGCTGATCCCGCCGACGATGAAGTTGTCCCCCAGATACATCACGAAGTCGTCGTCGCCGAGGAAGTCCGCGGAGATGAGCACCGCGTGCGCGAGGCCCAGCGGCGCCTCCTGCGGAATGTAGGTGACCTTCAGACCGAACTGCGCGCCGTCACCGACCGCCTCGCGGATCTCGTCGGCGGTGTCGCCGACGATGATCCCGACCTCGACGATGTCGGCCTCGGCGATTGCCTCCAGTCCATAGAAGAGGACCGGCTTGTTGGCCACCGGCACCAGCTGCTTGGCCGAGGTGTGGGTGATCGGACGCAGCCGGGTGCCCGCACCTCCGGCCAGAACCAAAGCTTTCATGGACTCTCCCTACGGTGCTGTCGATTCGCTGAGGGCGGGCTGCGGACGTCGCCGAGTCGTACGGACCGCCACTTCGCGCCGCAGCTACCCGCTCACGGCCTCGATGAGCCGGCGCACGATGGCGTGCCGCCCGGCGTCGTGCAGACGCAGGAACGCCCGGAGCCGCTCCGCGTGCCGATCACTGCTGCACTGCAGCGGATGAATGACCGCGAAGTGGTCCTCCTCCTGCACGAAGGAGAGTTCACGCAGCATGGGAACAGCCGGGTCGGTGACGAACTTCTCCAGGCCGGACAGCGCCTCCTGCGTGGTCATGCCGTGCGGCATCACCAGCTCACCGGCCTCGGCGATCGCGTCGTAGAAGCGGAGCATCTCGTCGGCGAAACAGGAGCGCAGCTCGTCCTGCACCTCGGGAGCCCGGACGGCCTCGGTGAGTCTGTCGCAAGCGGCTTCGTCGGGCAGCGTCCCCAAGGTCAGGCGGTGGCTGACGGTCATGGTGTGGCGGCGCGACGTGTCCCGGAGGTGCATCACGACGGTACGGTCGGGGACCGTGGTGAAGCGCTCCCCGGCATCGGCGAGCCGCAGCCACAGATCCCAGTCCTCCATCCCGGTGCGATCGGTGGTCCAGCCGCCCACACTCTCGGGCAGCCCGCGTACGTGCCCGACGCGCGACGGCTCGTACAACGGCCACAGCAACTGAAGCTCGGGATGCCACAGCCCGTTGAGCGGATGGGACCGGTACTCCTCCTCGCCCTGCTCGTTCACCCCGATGCTCGCGGTGGCCACCCAGCGCGCACCACGTGCGAACTCCCGGCGCAGCACAGCCAGATGCCCGGGCAGCCACTGGTCGTCATAGTCCAGATAAGCGATGGCCGGCGCGGTGGACGCGGCCAGACCGATGTTGCGGGGGCCACCGGGATGACCATGCCGCTCCGTTCGTATCAGCTGGACACGCTCATCGTCGTAGGAGCGCACCACGTCGTCCGTGTCGTCGGTGCAGCCGTCGGAGACGACGATCAGCCGCCAGTCGTCGAAGGTTTGGGCCAGCACACTGTCGATGGTCGGACGGATGGCCTCCGAACGGTTCCAGGCCGGGCAGATCACGTCAATCGCCGCCGTGTTCAAGGGCTTCCTCACAAACTCCTGCGGACGGCCCTCGTGCCGTCCGCCACACCCTCACCGCGGTGCCTACGAGACGGCTATACAGACCGCGTCCCGTACCCGCCCGTCCGGCTTTCCGCATGCCGACGAGTTGGGGTGTCACTACGGTCGTCGTGGCGGTATCCGCCTTGGGACGGGCGGCCGGTGTTGTGCGGCGGTCGACTCACCAAGCGAAACGGCGTCCAAGTGCCCGCCGCATCCGCAAAGCCCCAGAGAGGTCCCTCAGGTGCCGCCGCACCCCCTCCTGGCCCGTATTCACGCAGGTCAGAAAGGGCGCGGCGGCATCCGCCCCTCAGATGTCCCGGAAGATCTCGATCTGCGCCCCGATCGAGTTGAGGCGTTCGGCCAGGTCTTCGTAACCCCGGTTGATGACATAGACGTTGCGCAGGACGGAGGTGCCCTCGGCGGCCATCATGGCCAGGAGGACGACTACGGCGGGGCGGAGGGCCGGGGGGCACATCATTTCCGCGGAGCGCCAGCGGGTGGTGCCGTCGACCAGGACCCGGTGCGGGTCGAGGAGTTTGACCTGGGCGCCGAGGCGGTTGAGGTCCGTGAGGTAGATGGCGCGGTTGTCGTAGACCCAGTCGTGGATGAGGGTCTGCCCCTGGGCGCTGGCGGCGATGGCCGCGAAGAAGGGGACGTTGTCGATGTTGAGGCCCGGGAAGGGCATCGGGTGGATCTTGTCCAGGGGGGCCTGGAGCTTGGAGGGGCGGACCGTCAGGTCGATCAGCCGGGTACGGCCGTTGTCGGCCGCGTACTCCGCGCTGCGCTCGTGGTCCAGGCCCATCTCCTCCAGGACCGCCAGTTCGATCTCCAGGAACTCGACCGGGACGCGGCGGATCGTCAGCTCCGACTCGGTGACGACGGCCGCCGCCAGCAGGCTCATCGCCTCGACCGGGTCCTCGGACGGCGCGAAGTCCACATCGCGTTCGATGTGCGCGGCGCCGTGGACGGTGAGGGTGGTGGTGCCGATGCCGTCGACCCGGACGCCCAGTTCCTCCAGGAAGAAGCACAGGTCCTGGACCATGTAGTTGGAGGAGGCGTTGCGGATGACCGTGACACCGTCGTGCCGGGCGGCGGCCAGCAGCGCGTTCTCGGTGACGGTGTCGCCGCGTTCGGTCAGGACGATCGCGCGCTTGGGGGCGACGCTGCGGTCCACCTCGCCGATGTAGGTGCCGTCGGTCGCGGTGATCTCCAGGCCGAAGTGGCGCAGTGCCGTCATGTGGGGCGTGACGGTGCGGGTGCCGAGGTCGCAACCGCCCGCGTACGGCAGCTTGAAGCGGTCCATGCGGTGCAGCAGCGGGCCCAGGAACATGATGACGCTGCGGGTGCGGCGGGCCGCCTCGGTGTCCATCGAGTCGAGGTCGAGCTCCGCGGGCGGAACGATCTCCAGGTCGTTGCCGTCGTTGATCCACCGGGTCCGTACGCCGATGCTGCCCAGCACTTCGAGGATGCGGTAGACCTCCTCGATACGGGCCACCCGGCGCAGCGTGGTGCGGCCCGCGTTCAGCAGGGTGGCGCACAGCAGCGCCACGCAGGCGTTCTTGCTCGTCTTGACGTCGATGCTGCCGGACAGCCGGCGGCCGCCGACCACCCGCAGGTGCATCGGGCCGGCGTAGCCGAGCGAGACGATTTCACTGTCGAGTGCTTCGCCGATACGGGCGATCATCTCAAGGCTGATGTTCTGATTCCCGCGCTCGATGCGGTTGACCGCGCTCTGGCTGGTGCCGAGAGCTTCGGCGAGCTGCGTCTGTGTCCAGCCACGGTGCTGCCGGGCGTCACGGATGAGCCTGCCGATACGTACGAGGTAGTCGTCTCCCATGGAGTGACCGTATCTCAGATATGAGATGGGTATGCAATTGTTGATGGCCGAGTTGTTCTACTACTATGCGAACAACTGAGAGGTGGTTGCCACGCCCATGAAGAGTGCCCCGCGTTCTTCCTCGTCCTCAAAACCCCGTCCGTGGGCCCCGATTGCCGTCCTGCCGTTCGTCGCGGCCGCCGCAGCCGTCGCCGTCGTCTACTTCTCGATCTCCGCCCGATTGCCCGAACCGCTTGCCACCCATTTCGGTGGTGTCGGCTCCCGGGCCGACGGATTCACCTCCACCCGCGGCTTCCTGACGCTCACGCTCACGCTGCTGCTGGTCTTCGGTGCCGTCTTCGGCCTTCTCGCGCGGCTGCCGGAGCCCTCGGAGCTGACGCCCTGGCTGATCGCCGGCGGCTACGCCCTCGCGGCCGCCATCGGGTTTCTCGCCTGCCGGACCCTGTTCGCCAACGCCGGAGCCACCGACACCTCGGAGGTCCGGCTGCCTCTGTGGGAGCTGGCCGTGACACTCGCCGTGGCTCTGCTCGCCGGGGCCCTGGGCCGTCTGCTGGCCGGCCCTGCGCCCCGGCCGTCCGGCCGGACAGCGGGCGAGGGCCCCCGGCTCGACCTCCCGGCGGGTACGTCGGCGGGCTGGTCGCGCACCATCAGCTCGCCGCCGATCGTCGCGCTCGGCGCCCTGCTGCTCGGCGCCGGGCTCCTCGCCCTCGTTCTCACCGACTGGCCGGCGGGCATCGGCCTGCTCATCGGCGCGATCGCGGTCCTGCCCTATGCCGCCGCGCGGGTCACCGTCGACCGCCGCGGGCTGACCGTGACGTCGCCCCTGCTGCCGCCGCCCCTCCGCATCCGGCATCTGCCCCTCGACCGCATCACGGAGGCCACCAGCCGCCCGATAAGCCCCTTCAAGGAGTTCGGCGGGTGGGGCTATCGCATCCGGGCCGGCGCCAGCGGCTTCGTCCTGCGCTCGGGCGAGGGCATGGTGGTACGGCTGACCAGTGGCAAGGAGTTCGTGGTGACGGTCGATGATGCCGTGACCGCCGTCGCCCTGCTCAATACGTACCTGGACCGCGCGCGCTCGTGGAACGAAGGAGCCTGAGGTGCTCTTCAGGGTGGACCCCTGCTCGCCCGTCCCGCTCGGCGACCAGATCGCGGCCTCGGTCCGCGGTGCGATCGCCGACGGCACGGTGGACGCCGGGGAGCGGCTGCCGGCCGCCCGTGCCCTCGCCGTATCGCTCGGCGTGAACGTCCATACCGTGCTGCGCGGCTACCAGCGACTCAAGGAAGAGGGCCTGATCGAACTCCGGCGCGGCCGCGGCGCCGTGGTCACCGGCGCCGCATCACCGGCCCGCGCCCGCCTCGGCGAGACCGCCCAGCGCCTGATCGCCGAGGCCCGCAACCTGGGACTCTCCGACGAGGAGATCGTGACGGTGGTCCGTACAGGGCTGTCGGGGGCCTGAGGCGGGGCGGGGGAGAGGCGGGAAGACCGGGCGTGCCGCTTGTCGGACGTGGCCACCGCACCACCCGGGAGGCTTCCCCCATTCCAGGAGTCCTGCGGTGGCCACCAGCGACGCTGAAGGAAGGGTCAGTGGCTTTCCGGTCCGCTTTCCAGATCGCTGTCCGGTTCGTTACCGCCCGACCGGGTTGAGGTAGGTGGCCGGGTGGGTGGCGCCGTCCTGCTTGAGGATCTGGCCGCCGAACGGCCACTTCAGGGTGAAGTGCTCCGTCTCGTTCGGCGGGGTGACCAGGAACGTCGCCGGAACGAACTTCTCCTTCTGCGGCGTGGACCCGGTCACCGGGAGCAGGGTGATGCTGAAGTCCACCGTGTCCCCCTGCTCCAGGGCCATCTTCTCGGGCTTCGTGGAGGAGCGCGCCAGCGACCAGGTGCCGTCGGTCTTCTGAGCGCCGATCATGTCGACACCCGCGAAACCGGAGAGGGTGCAGGTGCGCTTGCTCCGGTTGGTGAACCAGATGTGTGCCTGCGTCTGCTTCCCGGTCTGCTCCATCTCCGGCCTCGCGTCCTCCCCCGTGGCGAAGCCGGCCTTCAGGTCGGCGGTGTGGCAGCGGGTCGGCTCGGCCTTGGCGGGGGCGGCCGAGGCAGGGACGGTGGTAGCGGCAGTGCCGGCGACGACGACGGCCGCAACGGCCACGGCGGTCAGCTTGCTCTTCATGTCAGGTTCCCCTCGAAGGCGAATCGGCACGCGAGGTCGGCGCGCGCCTGCGTACCTGAAGATGTGCGATGCCCGGGAGAGGTTCGGCGTGTCGGAGAGGCTTTCCGGACAGCCGGGGTGCGGGACCGTTGCGGCGTTGCGGGAGGACGCCGCAACGGTCCGTGACCACGGTCGGTGTCCGGTCCGGCACGGCGGGTCCGAGACGGGCACATCCTGGCATTCCCGACCTGGTGCACGGCTTCCGCGGCTCCCGCCCGCAGTTGGCGTGGCTGCCGGAAGACCTCCACCGGACGCTCGCCGATATCCATCTCACGTACGCACCGCTGGTGCCGGTAGCGGGCCGGCCACCGCAGATGCAGCCGCCGGTGGTCGCTGCGTAGTACCAGCCGGGGAAGCTGCGATCGCCCTTGTTCCATCGGACCCCACGTACCGGCGCCGCACACTCGAACCGGACGTCCCACCCGGCGCCCAACGCGACACGCCGACGTCGCCCGCCATCGAAGAAGTCCAGGTCGAAAGGGCTCAGCACAGGATCGCCGTACGCGAGTACCGGTTTCCTCACCGTCTCCCCGGACAGCCAGGCCGCAGCGGCCACTCAACCTTCGCTGAGAATGCCGAGCTGTCACCAGCCTTCGCCGAGTGTTCACCGTGTCTGCATCAAACCGCATCTCAGAACACGATCGAGCGCTGCCCGGCCTGCGGGTCCCCATGTCGGCTTGCCGCCGGGAAGGCCCCGGTCTCCGTTCTGGCCCATCAGCATGAGGAACAGGCTTTTCAGAGCAGCCAGTCCGCGGGCGCGCCGGATCGTCGCTTCGTCCGCAAGCGCGTATACGTCGAAGAACCGTGAGGCGGCGCCCGCGGGAAGGACTACCCATGCGGCCGCAAGGTCCCATGCCGGATCGCCGGCGAACATGCCACCGAAGTCGATCACACCTGAGAGCGTCCCGTCCGAGACGACGACATTTGCGGGATGAAGGTCACCGTGCACCCATACCCGCGGGCCCTCCCAGTCGGGGGCCGCAACGGCACCGTCCCAGACGGCCCGGACCTCGTCGGCAATGCCGCTGGGGACAACGGCTTGAAAGAAGTGGTCGAAGCCGTCCGTGTACTTCTTGGGGTGAGCGCCGCGGTCCGAACCGGTCGGCGCCTCGGCGGGCGCCTCCCTATGCAGCGCCCTGAGGAAGCCCGCCAGCGTGTCAGCCGCGTGGTCGCCGCGACTGATCGAGGTGTAGTCCAGTGGCTCGCCAGGAACCCACGTCATGATGGCCCAGGGTCTCGGGAAGCGCGTGGAAGGTTCACCGGTCCGCACAGGGTTCGGAATCGGGAGCGGCAGGCGCGGGGCCAGGACGGGCAGCCATCGGCACTCCTTGCGCTGGAGATCCGGGGCACGTTCGGTACGCGGCATGCGCACGGCCAACTCGTCCCCAAGGCGCCACTGCTTGTTGTCCCATCCGCCCGCTACTTCGCGGATGGCCAGTCCTGCAAGGTCCGGATGCTGCTCCTGCAGCAGATCGTGGACCAGGTCCGCAGTGATCTCGATCTCGGAGTCGGTCATGCGAAGCCACAGTACTGGGGCAGGCGGAGCGGCTCCCGCTCTCGTCGAAGAAGTCCAGATCGCAGTCGCCGGGAGCGGGATCCTCCACGGCCTCCCCGGACAGCCCCCGACCTTCGCTGAGAAAACCCAGCGGTCACCAATCGTCGCTGACAACGCTCGGCCTTCGCTGCGAGAGGTCACGGGGAGAGGTGGTGGCGGTCAGGGCATGACCAGGCCGCGACGATGTACTAGAGTTATCTCGACATCGAGATATCTGCCGAGAGGCGTACCGCTGCCGCGCCAGTAAGGCGTGCCTAACTTAGGCATACCTTAGCGGATGGTCAAGGAGCTGTGACGGCAGCATTGCGGTGGTACGCGCGAATTCATGCATGAAGGAGACTGTCGTGTCGGCGAACAGCTTCGACGCCCGCAGCACGCTGCAGGTGGGCGACGAGTCGTACGAGATCTTCCGGCTGGACAAGGTCGAAGGCGCCGCGCGTCTTCCCTACAGCCTGAAGGTGCTGCTGGAGAACCTGCTCCGTACCGAGGACGGCGCGAACATCACCGCCGACCACATCCGGGCGCTCGGCGGCTGGGACTCGCAGGCTCAGCCCAGCCAGGAGATCCAGTTCACGCCGGCCCGCGTGATCATGCAGGACTTCACCGGTGTGCCCTGTGTCGTGGACCTCGCGACCATGCGTGAGGCCGTGAAGGAGCTGGGCGGCGACCCGGCGAAGATCAACCCGCTGGCGCCGGCCGAGCTGGTCATCGACCACTCCGTTATCGCCGACAAGTTCGGCACCAAGGACGCCTTCGGCCAGAACGTCGAGCTGGAGTACGGCCGCAACAAGGAGCGCTACCAGTTCCTGCGCTGGGGCCAGACCGCCTTCGACGAGTTCAAGGTCGTCCCGCCCGGCACCGGCATCGTCCACCAGGTGAACATCGAGCACCTGGCGCGCACGGTCATGGTGCGTGGCGGCCAGGCCTACCCCGACACCCTCGTCGGCACCGACTCGCACACCACCATGGTCAACGGCCTGGGCGTCCTGGGCTGGGGCGTCGGCGGCATCGAGGCCGAGGCCGCGATGCTCGGCCAGCCGGTCTCCATGCTCATCCCGCGTGTCGTCGGCTTCAAGCTGACCGGTGAGCTCAAGCCCGGCACCACCGCCACCGACCTGGTGCTGACCATCACCGAGATGCTGCGCAAGCACGGCGTCGTCGGCAAGTTCGTCGAGTTCTACGGCGAGGGCGTCGCCGCCACCTCGCTGGCCAACCGCGCCACCATCGGCAACATGTCGCCGGAGTTCGGCTCCACCGCCGCGATCTTCCCGATCGACGACGAGACCCTGAGCTACCTCCGTCTGACCGGCCGCGACGCCCAGCAGGTCGCGCTCGTCGAGGCGTACGCCAAGGAGCAGGGCCTCTGGCTCGACCCGGCCGCCGAGCCCGACTTCTCCGAGAAGCTGGAGCTGGACCTCTCCACGGTCGTCCCGTCGATCGCCGGTCCGAAGCGCCCGCAGGACCGCATCGTCCTCGCCAACGCCGCCGAGCAGTTCGCCGTCGACGTGCGCAACTACGTCGCCGACGACGAGGAGGCAGGCAAGGAGTCCTTCCCCGCGTCCGACGCGCCGGCCTCCGCCAACGGCGTCCCGACGAACCCGGTCACCGTGACCGCCCCCGACGGCTCGACCTACGAGATCGACCACGGTGCCGTGACGGTCGCGGCCATCACCTCCTGCACCAACACCTCGAACCCGTACGTCATGGTCGCCGCCGCGCTGGTCGCGAAGAAGGCCGTGGAGAAGGGCCTGACCCGCAAGCCGTGGGTCAAGACCACCCTCGCCCCGGGCTCGAAGGTCGTCACCGACTACTTCGACAAGGCCGGGCTCACCCCGTACCTCGACAAGGTCGGCTTCAACCTCGTCGGCTACGGCTGCACCACCTGCATCGGCAACTCCGGCCCGCTGCCGGAGGAGGTCTCCAAGGCCGTCAACGACCACGACCTGGCCGTGACCTCGGTGCTCTCCGGCAACCGCAACTTCGAGGGCCGGATCAACCCCGACGTCAAGATGAACTACCTGGCCTCCCCGCCGCTGGTCGTCGCGTACGCCCTCGCGGGTTCCATGAAGGTGAACATCACCGAGGACGCGCTGGGCACCGACACCGAGGGCAACCCGGTCTTCCTGAAGGACATCTGGCCGACCGAGGCCGAGGTCAACGACGTCGTGGCGAACGCCATCGGCGAGGACATGTTCAACAAGTCCTACCAGGACGTCTTCGCGGGCGACGCCCAGTGGCAGGCGCTGCCCATCCCGACCGGTAACACCTTCGAGTGGGACGCCGAGTCGACCTACGTGCGCAAGCCCCCGTACTTCGAGGGCATGACGATGGAGACCACCCCGGTCTCGGACATCTCCGGCGCCCGCGTGCTGGCCAAGCTGGGCGACTCGGTCACCACCGACCACATCTCCCCGGCCGGTGCGATCAAGGCCGACACCCCGGCCGGCCAGTACCTCACCGAGCACGGCGTCGAGCGTCGCGACTTCAACTCCTACGGCTCGCGCCGGGGTAACCACGAGGTCATGATCCGCGGCACCTTCGCCAACATCCGCCTGCGCAACCAGATCGCGCCGGGCACCGAGGGCGGCTTCACCCGCGACTTCACGCAGGACGGCGCCCCGGTGTCGTTCATCTACGACGCCTCGCAGAACTACCAGGCCGCCGGCACCCCGCTGGTCATCCTGGCCGGCAAGGAGTACGGCTCCGGCTCGTCCCGCGACTGGGCCGCCAAGGGCACCGCGCTGCTCGGCGTCAAGGCCGTCATCGCCGAGTCCTACGAGCGCATCCACCGCTCGAACCTCATCGGCATGGGCGTCCTGCCGCTGCAGTTCCCGGAGGGCGCGTCCGCCGAGTCGCTGGGCCTGACCGGCGAGGAGACCTTCTCCTTCTCCGGCGTGACCGAGCTGAACGACGGCACCACGCCCCGCACGGTCAAGGTGACCACCGACAGCGGCGTCGAGTTCGACGCGGTCGTCCGCATCGACACCCCCGGCGAGGCGGACTACTACCGCAACGGCGGCATCATGCAGTACGTGCTGCGGTCGCTGATCCGCAAGTAAGGCGCCACCACGCCACGACGGGCCGCACCCCCCGAGGGGGTGCGGCCCGTCCGCGTTATCGGCGGCCGGCGGCCCGGCCGTCAGAAGATCAGGCGGTAACTCCCGTACGAGCCACGGACCTTGACCGGCTTGGCGAACGGCGCGGACGCCTTGCCGGTGCCCTCGTAGAGGTACAGCGAGCCATTGCCGACGCGGCCCAGCAGGTCGGCGACGCCGTCGCCGTTCACATCCCCGCTGGAGTGCAGGTAGTTGTAGCCGTTCCAGCCGGCGCCGATCCGGGTGCGGGCGGAGAACGGCGCCTTGGCGTTCCCGGTGCCCTTGTAGAGCCAGAGCACCCCGGCCTTGTCCCGGGCGACCAGGTCGGCCCGCCCGTCACCGGTGAGGTCGCCCTGGCCGGCGAACTGGGTGTAGCCGCCCCAGCCGGCGCCGACGCGGATCCGCGCGGTGAGCGTGCCGTCCGTCCGGGCCTGGTACAGCCACAGCACCCCGGACTTGTCCACGGCGAGGATGTCCGACGCCCGGGCACCGGCGACGTCACCGGGGGAGAAGACCTTGGAGTAGATCTGCCAACCCCCGCCGATGGCACGGGTCTTCACCTTGTCATCGGCGGCGGTGTAGGTGTACGACAGCGCGCCGTTGTTCATCCAGTGGTACGTGGCGTCGCCGTAGCCGTCCTTGTCGCTGTCGACCTGGGCGGCGGCCCGGAGGTACTTGAAGTCCGGGATGTCGTCGCCGTCGAAGATCTTGTCCCGGGGGCCGAAGTTCCCGGTGCCGTCCGGCGCGTACATGAACAGGCTGCCGCGCCGGTCCACGCACTCCAGGACGAGGAAGAACGGGGTGGTGTGCGTGGTCCCGGCCGCCGCGGGGGCGTGCTCGGGGGCCGCCACCGCCTGGCGCCGCGCGGCGTCGGACGGGGTAGGGCTGTCTGCCAGCGCGGCGCTCGCGGTCGAACCGGTCAGCGTGGCGGTCAGCGCAACGGCCGCGAGCCGGGCGAGAGTGCGTCCGCGCCGACGGCCGAAGGAAGGTATCACCTGATGACTCCATATGTGAGAACAAGAGGCATGACGCGCCTCATAAGGGACGCGTCGCATGATCAGGTGAATAGTTCCACAAGAACCTGACGGATCAACTGGTTTTTCCGCGATCCAGCAGCTCGATCTCCGCGAGGGTGCCCGGACCGCCCTCGCTCACCAGGCGGTGGTGCCGGAATGTGCCGGGGTGCGCGATGGTGAACACCCGCGTCTGCCGGTCCCAGGTGAAGCGCTCGCCCGAGCGGCGGTCCAGCACCCGCCAGCGCCGCCCGTCCGCCGAGCCCTCCAGCCGCCAGCCCGCGGGCGCCGCGGCGCGATCCGCCGAGGTCAGCGTGTACGAGACGGCCCGGACCTGCCCGCCCGTATCGGCCGCGGCCGTGGTGAACGTGGCCGCGGTGGCGGAGGTGTTGTCGAAGAGCGGGCCGGCCGCGGGGTCGGTGACATCCGCCGGCGGTGTGGGCGCCGCGTCGCCCTTGGTGAGCGAGGCCGGCGCGTCGTCCGGGCCGGAGCCCCAGGAGGACGGCCGGTCGCCCATGGCGAACTCCAGGGTGCCGCCGCGCGCCAGCAGTCCGTGCGGCAGGGCGGTGGAGTGCCAGGGCCTGCCGTTGACGGTCAGGCCCTGCACATATACGTTGCGGGCGCTGTTCCTGGGCGCCTCGATGGTGAGGTCGCGCCCGTTCTCCAGATGGACGGTGGCCCGGGTGAACAGCGGGGAGCCCACCGCGTATTCGCCCTGGCCCATCACCAGCGGATAGAAGCCGAGCGCGCTGAAGACGTACCACGCGGACATCTCGCCGTTGTCCTCGTCGCCCGGATATCCCTGGCCGATCTCACTGCCGAGATAGAGCCGGGACATCGCCTCGCGGACCTTTTCCTGCGTCTTCCAGGGCTGCCCGGCCGCGTCGTACAGATAGCCGATGTGGTGCGAGGGCTGATTGTTGTGGCCGTACATACCCATACGGGTGTCGCGGGCCTCGGTCATCTCATGGATCACGTCGCCGTAGGAGCCGGCGAATTCCTTGGACGCGGTCTCCGGTGTGGAGAAGTAGGCGTCCAGCTTCCCGGCCAGACCGGCGCGGCCGCCGTAGAGGTTGGCCAGGCCCCTGGTGTCCTGCGGCGCGGTGAAGGCGGCGGTCCAGGCGTTGGTCTCGGTGTAGTCGTTGCCCCAGACCCGGGGATCGAAAGTGCCCGGTGGCAGCCGCCAGTGGCCCTGGGCGTCCTTGCCCTGGAAGAAGCCGACCTTGTCGTCGAAGAGCTTGACGTAGTTCTGGGCGCGGCCCAGGAAATAAGCGGATTCTTCCTTGTAGCGGGGCTTTTTGGTCTTCTCGTACAGGGCCTTGCCCATCCGGGCGATGCCGAAGTCGTTGAGACAACCCTCCAGCGCCCAGGACATGCCCTCACGGGTATCGGTGCTCGTATAGCCGAGGAAGGGCGCGGTGTTCATGCCCTTGCGGCCGACGCCGGAGTTCGGCGGGGCGACGGTGGCGTTCTTGACGGCCGCGGCATAGGCGGCCTCGGCGTCGAACTTCACCCCCTTGGCGTAGGCGTCGGCGAAGGCCACATCGGAACTCGTTCCGGTCATCAGGTCCGCATAACCGGGCGAGGACCAGCGGGAGATCCAGCCGCCGTCCCTGTACTGCTGGACGAAGCCGTCGACCATCTTCCCGGCCCGCTCCGGGGTGAGCAGGGAGTAGGCGGGCCAGGTGGTCCGGTAGGTGTCCCAGAAGCCGTTGTTGACGTACACCTCACCGTCGACGATCTTCGAGCCGGTGCGGGTCGGGGTGTCCTGGCCGGTCTGCGGAGAGAAGGGAGAGGCGTAGCGGCTGCGCGAACCTACCGTCTCGAAGCCGGAGTTGGGGTAGAGGTAGAGGCGGTAGAGGTTGGAGTAAAGGGTGGTGAGCTGGTCGCGGCTCGCGCCCTGGACCTCGATCCGGCCCAGGAGGCCGTCCCACTGTGCCTGCGCCCGGTCCCTGACGTCGGCGAAGGTCGCGTCGGCCGGGATCTCCCGGGTCAGATTCGCCCTGGCCTGGTCCACGCTGATCAGGGAGGTGGCGATCCGCATGGTCACGGTGCGGTCCGCCCCGGGCTTGAAGCGGAGATAACCGGTGACGTCCTTGCCACCCCCGCCCTCCAGTGCACCGCCGCCGGTGACCGGGGCGTCGAAGACGCCGTAGACGAAGAGCCGGGTGGCGCCGACGGACAGTCCGCTCCTGACGTCCGAGAAGCCGGTGACGGTCCCGTGCTCGGTGTCCAGGCTCAGCCCGCCCTTGTTGTTGACGTTGTCGAAGATCAGGCTCGCCCGGTCGCCGGGGAAGGTGAAGCGCATCAGCGCGGCGTGGTCGGTCGGGGTGATCTCCGCCTTGAGGCCGTTGTCGAAGGTCACGCCGTAGTAGTGCGGCTTCGCGGTCTCGTTGGCGTGGTGGAACGGCAGCGCACGGCCGGCGCGGGAGGCGTCCGGAGTACCGGCCGCGACGGACGGCATGACCTGGAAGGTCTGCCGGTCTCCCATCCACGGGCTCGGCTCATGGCTGGCGCTGAAGGCCTGGAGGGTGGGGAGGTTGTCGGCGTTGTTCTTGCGCGCGTACTCGTAGAGCCAGTCGGCGGAGCCCGCGTTGGTGACCGGGGTCCAGAAATTGAACCCGTTGGGGACCGCGAGGGCGGGGAAGGTGTTGCCGCGCGAGAAGCTGCCGCTGGAGAGCGTGCCGCGGGTGGTGACGGCGTAGTCGGAGAGGTGCGCGAGGGGCTTCTCCGGGGCCTTGGGCCCGAGGACGATGTCGTCGACCCAGCCGCGGAAGGCCGGTGCGGTGCGCGGCGCCCGGGGTGCGTCGTAGGCGACCAGGATCCGGTCGACGGTCTTGCCGGCGGCGACCGCGCCGATCCGCGACTCCCGGTCGTTCCACTGATTGGCGTAGAGCGTCTTGGCGGCGGCCTGGCCCTGCGGGGTCAGCGGCGCGCCGTGCTGGTCGACGGCGGACAGCTCGCTGAGGTAGGTGCCGTCGGTGAAGGCCAGGTCCACGGCGGCGTGGGTCGCCGGATAGTCCGGATCGCTCTTCGCCATCTCGGGGAAGATCTTGTACGAGAGCGAAGTGGCCGCGGTGACGGGCAGATCGACATCGAAGATCTTGTTGTACGAGTAGCCGCGGCCGTCGGCGGTGTGGGTGCCGGAGTAGCGCAGCGCATGGGTGCCGCTGAAGCCGGCGTGCGCCTTCGCGGTGGGGGAGGCGTCGGGGCCGGTGTCGGTCCGGGTGTTCATGCCGGGCGCGGCGGAGGCGGTCTGCGGGCTGACACCCGAGGCCCGGGGGGTGCCGTCGGGGCCGGTGTCGACGCTGTCGGTCCAGTCCGGCTGCGGTTCGCCGGATTCGAAGGAGGAGCGGAATTCCGTGTCCCCCTGGGGCTGTCGGGGCGGCGCGGCCCGTGCCGGGCCGGGCACGGTGACGACGAGTAGCGCGGCCGCCGCGAGGGCGGCGAGGCGGGTGATCCCCCGCCGTGGACGGTGCCGGTATCCGATCCGCACGCGAGCCCTCTCAACAAGATTGACATCGTTGTCAGTTACATGACGCCAAGATAAACAGAGATAAGTAAGGTGCGTGGGGTCTTTGGTGTCAAGGGTGTCGCTGAGATCGGTGGGCCGCGGTGTCGCCGGGCGGTCCGGCAGGGTGACGTCCGGGCAATCCCCTGCATACCGGGGAGGTCTCAACTAGGGAAAGACTGCCGTCCAAACCTGCATTCGATCTTGCCCCTGAGGCCGGAAGTGGACTATACCTGTCGGCGTCCGACCGGCCGTACGACCGCGGCCGCGGAGCCGGGGGGAATGCGGGAACGGATGAGTGCCCCGCATTTCGCTGGTGAGCCCGGTGCACATCCCGTACAACTCAGCTTCATCTGACCTGCGGTGCCGGGGTGGCTCCGGTACACCGCCTGAGTCCTGAAGAAGGCGAGGACTTGAGCATGGGATCCACCTCTGAATTCAACCGTCGCGATCTGGTCAAGCGGGCCGCGGCCCTGGGGATCATCGCCGTACCGTCCATGGGGGTGTTGTCGGCGTGCGCCGGCGGCGGTGGCGGTGAGGACAACAAGGTGGAGAAGGGCAAGAAATCAGCCAAGAACCCACTTGCGGTCAATGATTCGGCCGGCCTCGATGTGGTCATCTTCGACGGCGGATTCGGCGACAAGTACGCCAGGGATGCGCAGGGCGAGTACCTCAAGTCCTTCCCGAAGGCCGACGGCAAGGTCAAGCTCTCGTCCACCCAGAAGATCCAGTCGACGCTGCAGCCGCGTTTCAACGGCGGAAATCCGCCCGACCTCGTCGACAACTCCGGTGCGGAACAGATGGATTTCGGCACGCTGGTGGCCAAGGACCAGCTGACCGACCTCACCGCGCTCCTCGATGCCCCCTCCGTCGACGATCCGCGCAAGAAGGTGCGCGACACACTGCGTCCCGGTGTGGTCGAGATGGGGCAGTTCGGTGGCAAGGAAACCTGGATCCTCTACTACGCCTACACGGTCTACGGCGTCTGGTACTCCCGGAGCAATCTGCAGAAACTGGATGCGGAATACCCCCAGACCTGGGACGACATGCTGGCCCTGTGCGCGAAGGCCAAGAAGAAGGGCGTCGCCGGCTGGACGTACCCGGGCAAGTACCCGTATTACCTGCCCTTCAGCCTGTACCCGTTCATTGCCAAGATCGGCGGTGAAGAGGTCCTGCGGAAGATCGACAATCTGGAGCCGAACGCCTGGAAGGACCCGGCGGTGAAGGCGGCCTTCGACGCCTATTACGAGCTCTACAAGAAGGGCTACGTCCTCAAGGGCTCGCCCGGCCTGGACCACCTGCAGTCGCAGAAGGCATGGGCCGAGGGCAAGGCGCTGTTCATCCCCAACGGTTCCTGGGTGGAGAACGAGTCGGCCAAGCAGATCGCGAAGAACCCGCACTTCGATCTCGCGGTGGGCGCCCCGTCCAGCCTGTCCCCCTCCGACAAGATGCCGTTCGGCACCCTCTGGGCCTCCGGCGGCGAGCCGTACATCGTGCCCAGGAAGGCCCGGAACGCCGAGGGCGGTATGGAACTGCTGCGCATCATGCTCGGCAAGAAGTCCTCGCAGAACTTCATCCGGCAGGTCTCCTCCCTCACCTCCCTCAACGGCGGGACCGAGGGGCTGAAGCTTCCGCCCGGTCTGGCGTCGGCGCAGGCCGCGCTGCAGAAGGCCGGTCAGAACATCGTCAATCCGCGGCTGCAGGACTGGTATGTGGCGCTCCAGAAGGAGCGGATCGGTGTCGGTGCGCTGGGCGAGATGATGGCCGGCCGGATGACGCCCGACGAGGCCATCAAGAAGATCCAGAAGTACGCGGACGACACCCGCGACGACTCCAGCGTCAAGAAGTACAAGCGCTGACCGACGAGTTCTTGAAGGCACCACCCCATTCGGGCCGGGGCGCGTCACCGGATGCGGCACACGCAGGGAGAGAACGGGATTCGGTAGTCATGAAACACGGTAAGTACCGTTTCATCGCGGGGTTCTTGGTCCTCCCGCTGGCGATTTACGCGATCTTCGTGATCTCGCCGTTCGTGCAGGCCATTTACTATTCCTTCACGGACTGGACCGGACTGAGTCCGGACATGAAGATGGTCGGCTTCGACAACTATGCGCGCCTCTTCACGGACGATGTCTTCTGGTCCGCCGTGGGCAACAGCGTGACGTTGTTGCTGCTCCTGCCGGTGGTGACGCTCTCGCTCGGGCTCTTCTTCGCCTTTATGCTCAACGTCGGTGGCCGTCGCCGGAAGAAGGCGGTCATCGGCGGGGTGCGTGGCTCGGGAGCCTACAAAATCCTCTACTTCTTCCCGCAGGTGCTGTCGGTCCCGATCGTCGCGCTGCTGTTCCAGTTCGCCTACAACCCGGAGAGCGGTGCGCTCAACGCCTTCTTCAAGGCGATCGGGCTCGACAATGTGCAGCCGGACTGGCTGGGCGATCCGCAGATCGCGCTGTGGTGCGTCATGGCCGCGATGGTGTGGGCCAATGTCGGCTTCTACGTCGTGCTCTTCTCCGCGGGAATGAGCTCCATTCCCAAGGACTTCTACGAAGCCGCGCTGCTGGACGGCGCGAACCGCCTCAACACGTTCTTCCGGATCACTCTGCCGCTGTTGTGGGACACCGTCCAGACCGGCTGGATCTATATGGGCATCCTCGCCCTGGACGTGTCGGCCTTCGCGTTCGTGCAGATCATGAGCGTCGGTCCGGGCGGTCCCGACTATTCGACCGAGGTCCTTCCGCTGTACGTGTACCAGAAGACCTTCCGCGACGGTCAGGCCGGATACGCGACGGCCATCGGCGTTTCCCTGCTGATCGTGACCCTCGTCTTCTCGGCCGTCGTGATGCGGCTGGGACGACGCGAGCGACTGGAGTTCTGATGAGTGCGCAGACGGATCCCGCGGACCTCCCGGGTGTGACGAAGGAGCAGGCGCCCGCCGGGGCGTCCCCGGGCCCGGGAGTGCCCGGACCGCGCCGCGGACAGGGCGGTAAGGACGCCGTCCGCGCCGACGGCAAGAGCAGCGAGGGCACGGTCCTCAATGTCTTCTCGCACGGGGTGCTGGTGATCTGGGGCCTTCTGGTCACCATGCCGCTGCTGTGGGCGGTGGTGAGCTCCTTCAAGGATGACTCCGAGATCTTCGGCTCGCCCTGGGGCCTGCCCTCGGTCCTGCACTTCGACAACTGGTCACGCGCCTGGGACAAGGCGAACATGGGCCAGTACTTCCTCAACTCGCTGATCGTCGTGGGCGGTTCACTGATCGGCACGATGCTGTTGGGCGCGATGGCGGCGTATGTGCTGGCCCGCTTCGACTTCCCGGGCAACCGCTTCCTGTACTTCCTGTTCGTGGGCGGGATGGGCTTCCCGGTCATCCTGGCGCTGGTCCCGTTGTTCTTCGTCATGAAGAACATGGCGCTGCTGGACACCTACCACGGCCTGATCCTGGTCTACATCGCCTACTCGCTGCCGTTCACGGTCTTCTTCCTCAGCGGGTTCTTCAAAACCCTGCCCACCTCGGTGGCCGAGGCCGCGCTCATCGACGGCGCCTCGCACACCCGCACCTTCTTCCAGGTGATGCTGCCGATGGCCAAGCCCGGCCTGATCAGCGTCGGGATCTTCAACTTCCTCGGCCAGTGGAACCAGTACCTGCTGCCGACGGTGCTCAACGTCGGGGACCCGGACAAGAAGATGCTGACCCAGGGGCTGGTGGCGCTGGCGGTGAGTCAGGGCTACAAGGGGGACTGGTCCGGTCTGTTCGCGGGGCTGACGATCGCGATGCTGCCGGTGCTCGCCGCGTACATCATCTTCCAGCGGCAGGTGGTGGCCGGGCTGACCGCGGGCGCCCTCAAATAGGGGAGCGGGACGGGCGCCCTGCAGGCGCTGTGCAGGGGAGTGGACCGGGACGGCGTACAGGGGAGCGGGCCGTGGCGCCGTTTACCGGCCGCCGGCGGCGATGTGTTTGCGCCGACTTCGGGTGGCGCCCGGTGTGTGCCAGGGGGCGGTTCCGCTGCGGCGGGACCGCCCCCGCGGGCATCCCGGCGCGGCCTCTCCTGATCATGTGCGGGCTCAACGCCTTGACGAGACTTCCCGGCTGGAGTTCTGCTTAGAGTTCACATGTTGAATCGAGGGCCGTCCTACAAAGGTGTGGGTGCGGCCGGCGGGCGGTCGTCGTACCTCCCCCAGTCACCACTGGGAGGTACCCCCGGCCCCAGACGGGAGTGGATGAGTCGATGGAGACTCCGGGGTCGCAGTCCTCGCTGCACCGGGCCAATCTGGAGCGGGTCGTACGTGCGGTGCGTATGGCGGGCTCCCTCACGCAGGCGGAGATCGCCCGGAGCACGGGGCTGTCCGCGGCCACCGTTTCCAACATCGTTCGTGAGTTGAAGGACGGCGGGACCGTCGAGGTGACCCCGACCTCGGCCGGCGGGCGGCGGGCGCGCAGCGTCTCCCTCTCCGGCGACGCGGGCATCGTCGTCGGGGTCGATTTCGGGCATTCCCATCTGCGGGTGGCGATCGGCAACCTCGCCCACCAGGTGCTCGCCGAACAGTCCGAGCCGATCGATGTGGACGCCTCCGCCGCCGAAGGCTTCGACCGGGCGGAAGAGCTGGTCAACCGGCTGATCACGGCCACCGGACTCGACGTGGGCAAGGTCATCGGCGTCGGCCTGGGCGTACCGGGACCCATCGACGTCGAGTCCGGGACGCTGGGCTCGACGGCGATCCTGCCGGGCTGGTCGGGGACGAACCCCGGCCAGGAGCTGTCCGGGCGCCTCGGGGTGCCGGTCCACGTCGACAACGACGCCAACCTCGGCGCACTGGGCGAGCTGGTGTGGGGCGGGGGCCGGGGGGCCGCCGACCTGGCGTACATCAAGGTCGCCAGCGGTGTCGGGGCCGGCCTGGTGATCAGCGGGCAGATCTACCGGGGGCCGGGCGGCACGGCGGGCGAGATCGGGCACATCACGCTGGACGAGTCCGGCCCGGTGTGCCGCTGCGGCAACCGCGGCTGCCTGGAGACCTTCACCGCGGCCCGCTATGTGCTCCCGCTGCTGCAGCCGAGCCACGGGCCCGATCTGACCATGGCGCGGGTGGTACAGCTGGCCCGCGAGGGCGACCCGGGCTGCCGGCGGGTGATCGCGGACGTCGGCCGTCATATCGGCAGCGGTGTGGCGAACCTGTGCAATCTGCTCAATCCCAGCCGGGTGGTGCTCGGCGGTGATCTCGCCGAGGCCGGTGAGCTGGTCCTGGCGCCGATCCGGGAATCGGTGTCGCGGTACGCGATCCCGAGTGCGGCACGGCAGTTGGGGGTCGTCCCGGGCACGCTCGGGGGCCGTGCGGAGGTGCTGGGCGCGCTGGCGCTGGTGCTGAGCGAGATGGGCGATTCGACCCTGCTCGACGGAGCGCAGTCCACGGACGCTCCGGCCCTGGCATGAGATCACTGAGTTCATACAGCTAACGCATGGCACCGTTGTCATCTCGTTAAGGATTTACTCCTTGACGGTCGGCTGGGGGCCGAGTTGACTTCCAGCCACCTCGGCCGCAACGGCGCGGCCTCGTCAGGGAGGCAACCCCATGAACGTTTGGACGCGTCGCGTCGTCATAGGCACCGCCGCCGTCTCGATGGCGCTCTCCGTGGCCGCCTGCGGCAAGGCCGGCGACAACGCCAAGGGCGGCGGCGACAACAAGACCATCGGCCTGCTCCTGCCGGAGAACAAGACCACGCGTTACGAGACCTTCGACCGCCCGCTGATGGAGGCGAAGATCAAGTCGCTGTGCAGCGACTGCACGGTCAAGTACAACAACGCGGCGCAGGAGACCGAGACCCAGAAGAAGCAGTTCGACGCGCTGATCACCCAGGGCGTGAAGGTGATCATTCTGGACGCGGTGGACTTCAAGGCGACCAAGTCCTGGGTGAACCAGGCCGCCGCCAAGGGTGTCAAGGTCATCGCCTACGACCGGCTGGCCGAGGGCAAGCTCTCCGCCTACGTGTCCTACGACAACGAGAAGATCGGCCGTCTGCAGGGCCAGGCCCTGGTCAAGGCGCTCGGCGACAAGGCCAAGGACAGCAATGTCGTCATGATCAACGGTTCGCCGACCGACCCGAACATGCCGTTCTTCAAGAAGGGCGCCCACAGCGTCCTCGACAAGCAGGTCAAGAAGGTCGCCTATGAGCAGGACATCCCGGACTGGTCGACGGACGAGGCCAACAAGAAGATGAACGCGGCTCTCGACTCCCTCGGCAAGGACGGCATCCAGGGCGTCTACTCCGGCAACGACGGTATGGCCGGCGGCATCATCACCGCGCTCAAGCAGAAGGGCGTCAAGGTCCCGGTCGGCGGCCAGGACGCCGAGCTCGCGGGCCTACAGCGGATCCTCAAGGGCGACCAGGCCTTCACGATCTACAAGCAGATCAAGCCGCAGGCCGACTCCACCGCCGAGATCGCGGTCAAGCTGCTCAAGGGCGAGAAGATCGGCTCCCTGACGGACACCAAGGTCGACAGCCTCAGCGGCGAGGTCAAGGGCATCCCGGCCAAGCTCTACGACGCGCAGATCGTGACCAAGGACAACATCGCCTCCACGATCATCAAGGACAAGGTCTACAAGGCGAGCCAGCTCTGCACCGGCGACGTCAAGAAGGCCTGCGCGGCGGCCGGCATCAAGTAGGACCCGCGGCCTCCTGCCCCGGTCGGCGGCCCCGGCCCCGTAGGCCACGCCTCCCGGCCACGGTCACCCGGCCCGCCGGCACACCTCTCCACCCCGGACCCCGGACCCAGCCCGGACCCCGGCCCTCCGGCCTCCCCTCCGGCCCCCGCCAGGCGGGGCCGCGCGGCACCCGCCCGCGGCCCCTGCTCCGGCCTGATCCCGGCCCAACCTCCGCCTCAGGCCGTATCCCGGCCTCCCGCCCTACCCCGGCCCGCGGCCCCGGCCCCACCCCGCCCGGCCTCGTACCGGTCCCGCCCCGCACCCCTCCCGGCTCCGCCCCGTACCCCCTCCCGGAGCCGGACCGTCCCTCGCAAGGCCCCCCGCTCCACGCACCACCATCCCCGCCGTAGTGACGGCGGCGAAGGAGATGATTCACGTGTCCGCTACGCCTGTGCTGGCGTTGCGCGGAGTCTCCAAGCGGTTCGGCGCCGTCCAGGCACTCACGGACGTCACCCTGGAGATCCACCCCGGTGAGGTGGTCGCCCTCGTCGGCGACAACGGCGCCGGCAAGTCCACCCTCGTCAAGACCATCTCGGGCGTCCACCCGGTCGACGACGGCGCCATCGAATGGGAGGGCCGGGCGGTGCGCATCACCAAGCCGCACGACGCCCAGGAACTCGGCGTCGCCACCGTCTACCAGGACCTCGCGCTCTGCGACAACCTCGATGTCGTCGCCAACCTCTACCTCGGCAACGAGATCCGCACGGCGGGCGTCCTCGACGAGATCGCCATGGAGAAGCGCGCCAAGGAGCTGCTGGACACCCTGTCCATCCGCATCCCGAGCGTCCGTATCCCCGTCGCCGCGCTCTCCGGCGGCCAGCGGCAGGTCGTCGCCATCGCCCGCGCACTGATCGGCGACCCCAAGGTCGTCATCCTCGACGAGCCCACCGCCGCCCTCGGTGTCGAGCAGACCGCCCAGGTCCTCGACCTCGTCGAGCGGCTGCGCGAGCGCGAGCTCGGCGTCATCCTCATCAGCCACAACATGGCCGATGTACAGGCCGTCGCGGACCGGGTCGCGGTACTGCGGCTGGGCCGCAACAACGGTGTCTTCGATGTCGAGGGCACCTCCCACGAAGAGATCATCGCCGCCATCACCGGCGCCTCGGACAACGCCGTGACCCGCCGCAAGGCGCGTACGGACCAGGTGAAGAAGGAGGCCGGCGCATGAGTGACCTCACCAAGCGGCCCGCCGCGGACGAGGACGAGGCGGCCGCGACAGCAGGCCGGGAGACCCCCGCCCCGGCCGCCGACACCCACCGGCCGGCCGCCGTCGACCCCCGCCTGCTCGTCCGCGAACAGGGCTTCGCCGGCTACCTCAACGACTTCCGGCGCCGGGTGCGCGGCGGGGAGCTGGGCTCGCTGCCGGTCGTCATCGGCCTGATCGTCATCGCGGTCGTCTTCCAGCTCAAGAACAGCAGCTTCCTGTCCGCCGACAGCCTCGCGAACATCGGTGTCTACACCTCCGGCCTCGGCATCATGGCCGTCGGCATCGTCTTCGTGCTGCTGCTCGGCGAGATCGATCTGTCCGTCGGCTCGGTGGCGGGCGTCGGCGCGGCCGTATGGGCCGTGCTCAGCGTCACCCACGGCGTCAACGACTGGCTCGCCGTCCTGATCGCCCTCGTGGCCGGAGTGGTCATCGGCGCCCTGCACGGCTTCTTCTTCGCCAAGATCGGCGTGCCGGCCTTCGTCGTCACGCTGGCCGGTTTTCTCGGCTGGAGCGGTCTGCAGATCTGGATGATGGGCCAGGAAGGCTCCCTCAACACGCCGAGCGGCAGCGTGGTGGAGGACCTCACCGGCTACTACTTCGAGGACAAGGCCGCGGCCTACGGTCTCGCGCTGATCGCGGTCCTCGCCTACGCCGGGTCGCTGCTGCTCGACAGCAAGCGCCGCAGGGCCGCCGCACTGCCCTCCCGGCCGCTCAGCGAGATCCTGCTGCGCACCGGCGTGGTGGCCGTGATCGCCTTCGCCGTCGCCTATGTCCTGAACGAGCCGGCCGGCGCCCGCGGTCTGCCGCTGGCCCTGGTGCTGTTCCTCGCGGTCCTGGTCATCGCCGACTTCGTGGTGCGCCGCACCCCCTACGGACGGCAGATCTTCGCGGTTGGCGGCAACGCCGAGGCGGCGCGCCGGGCCGGCATCAATGTGAACAGGATCCGGATCAGCGTGTTCGCCATCTCCGGCATGCTCGCGGCGTTCGGCGGACTGTTCATCGCCAGCCTCTCCGGCGGCGCCACCAAGAACCTGGGCTCCGGCAACACCCTGATGAATGTGATCGCGGCGGCCGTCATCGGCGGCACCAGCCTCTTCGGCGGCCGCGGCAAGATCTGGTCCGCGCTGCTGGGCATGCTGGTCATCCAGTCGATCCAGCAGGGCCTGAACCTGCTCGGCATGGCGAGCGAGATCCAGTACATGATCACCGGCGCGGTGCTGCTCGCCGCGGTGGTGATCGACTCGGTCTCCCGCCGGACGCAGAAGACGGCCGGACGCACCTGATCGCGCCCCGCTTCCGACGGCGCCGGCCCCCACCGGGCATCATCCGGTGGGGGCCGGCGCGCGTGCGGCGGCGACCCGCGGGCGGCGCGCCGGAGCCCGTTTCACCCGAGTGACATACATCGCAAGGCCCGGGCGTCGGCGCGGCGGGCGCGACATTAGACTCATCTGATCGGCAAGCTCGATCCACGGCAGCAAGCAGCAGGCAGCAAGGAGGCAGGGGTGCAGGAGGTGCCGCGCAACGCGCGTCCGGCCGGGGTGGTGGCGGGCGACGGGAGAGCGTTGCTTTCCCGTATCAGGGGACCGCGCGATCTGGACCGACTGAGCCCGGAGCAGCTCGAGCGGCTGGCGGGGGAGATCCGTACCTTCCTCGTCGACGAGGTGTCCAAGACCGGCGGACACCTCGGGCCGAACCTCGGCGTGGTCGAGCTGACCATCGCCCTGCACCGGGTCTTCGACTCCCCGAAGGACAAGGTGCTCTTCGACACCGGGCACCAGTCCTACGTGCACAAGCTGCTCACCGGCCGTCAGGACTTCTCCAAGCTCAAGGCGAAGGGCGGCCTGTCCGGCTACCCCTCCCGCGCCGAGTCCGAGCACGACGTCATCGAGAACAGCCACGCCTCCACGGTCCTGGGCTGGGCCGAGGGCATCGCCAAGGCCAACGAGGTGCTGGGGTCGGACGACCGGGTCGCCGCGGTCATCGGTGACGGCGCGCTGACCGGCGGCATGGCCTGGGAAGCCCTCAACAACATCGCCGCCGCCAAGGACCGTCCGCTCGTCATCGTCGTCAACGACAACGAGCGTTCCTACGCCCCGACCATCGGCGGCCTCGCCAACCACCTGGCGACGCTGCGCACCACCGACGGCTACGAGCGTTTCCTGGCCCGCGGCAAGGACCTGCTGGAGCGCACGCCGGTCGTCGGCAAGCCGCTCTACGAGACCCTGCACGGCGCCAAGAAGGGCCTGAAGGACTTCATCGCCCCGCAGGGCATGTTCGAGGACCTGGGCCTGAAGTACGTCGGCCCGATCGACGGCCACGACCTGGAGGCGCTGGAATCCGCCCTGACGCGCGCCAAGCGCTTCGGCGGTCCGGTCATCGTCCACTGCCTCACCGAGAAGGGCCGTGGCTACCAGCCCGCCCTCCAGGACGAGGCGGACCGTTTCCACGCCGTCGGCAAAATCCACCCCGACACCGGCCTGCCCCTCTCCTCGGGCGGCAAGGACTGGACGTCCGTCTTCGGCGACGAGATGGTCGAACTCGGCAAGGAGCGCAAGGACATCGTCGCCATCACGGCGGCCATGCTCCAGCCCGTCGGACTGGACAAGTTCGCCAAGGCCTTCCCCGACCGGGTCTACGACGTCGGCATCGCCGAGCAGCACGGCGCGGTTTCCGCGGCCGGCATGGCCACCGGCGGCCTGCACCCGGTCTTCGCCGTCTACGCCACCTTCCTCAACCGCGCCTTCGACCAGGTGCTGATGGATGTGGCGCTGCACAAGTGCGGCGTCACCTTCGTCCTGGACCGGGCCGGTGTCACCGGCACCGACGGCGCCTCCCACAACGGCATGTGGGACATGTCGATCCTCCAGGTCGTCCCCGGCCTGCGGATCGCCGCGCCGCGCGACGCCGACCAGGTACGCGCCCAGCTGCGCGAGGCCGTCGAGGTCGATGACGCGCCCACCGTGGTGCGCTACTCCAAGGGCGCGGTCGGCCCGGCCGTCGAGGCGATCGGCCGGGTGGGCGGCATGGACGTGCTGCGCGAGCCCGCCGAGAGCGTCAAGCGCCCGGACGTCCTGCTGGTCTCCGTGGGCGCGCTCGCCCCGATGTGCCTGGAGGTCGCCGACCTGCTCGACAAGCAGGGCATCTCCACCACGGTCGTCGACCCGCGCTGGGTCAAGCCGGTCGACGAGGCGCTGCCGGGTCTCGCCGCGGGGCACCGGGTCGTGGTCACCGTCGAGGACAACGTCCGTTCCGGCGGCGTCGGTTCGGCTGTCGCGCAGGCCCTGCGGGACGCCGGGGTGGACCTGCCGCTGCGTGACTTCGGCATCCCCGAGCGGTTCCTCGACCACGCCTCCCGCAAGGAGGTCATGGCGGAGATCGGGCTCACCGCACCGGACATCGCCCGCCAGGTGACCGGCCTGGTCTCCAAGATCGACGGTCGCTACGACACCGAGTCCGCCGGCACCGACTCCGCCCGCACCAAGGGCACGGCCGAGCCGGCCGAGGTCGCCCGCGACTGACGCGCCAGACGGCACCGATGGGCCGGCCGGTCATCCGTACGGATGTTCCGCCCGGCCCATCGGCATGGACGCGGCCACACCCCATCGGGTGAATCCCCGCCGTCCGGAGGCCCGCCGGAGCTGACTGTTTCCCGTCATTGCGGAGACTCGGTCAGTTCACGAGAGTTGCGAGGGCCGTCCAGGCGGAGGTTCGCCCATGAGCACACAGCACGACGCACCACATGATTCACGCCGCAATCGCGGCATGTTCCGGACGAAGACTGTGGAGCAGTCGATCCTGGACACCGAGGAGCCGGAGCACGCGCTCAAAAAGTCCCTGTCGGCCCTTGATCTGACCGTCTTCGGCGTCGGTGTCGTCATCGGCACCGGCATCTTCGTTCTCACCGGGAAGATCGCCAAGGAACAGGCCGGGCCTGCCGTGGCGGTGTCCTTCATCGTCGCGGGCGTGGTCTGTGCGCTGGCGGCGCTGTGTTACGCGGAGTTCGCCTCCACCGTGCCGGTCGCCGGCTCGGCCTACACCTTCTCGTACGCCTCGCTCGGCGAGCTGCCGGCCTGGATCATCGGCTGGGACCTGATCCTGGAACTCGCCCTGGGCTGTGCGGTGGTCGCCGTCGGCTGGTCCGGCTATGTGCGCTCCCTGCTGGATACCGCCGGGCTGCACCTGCCCGCCGGGCTCTCCGGCACCCACGAGGGGCACTTCGGCTTCGATCTGCTCGCCACCATCCTGGTGTTGGTGCTGACCGGCATCCTGGTGCTGGGGATGAAGCTGTCCTCCCGGGTGACGGCAGTGGTCGTCGGGATCAAGGTCACCGTCGTCCTGCTGGTCATCGTCGCCGGAGCCTTCCTCATCGACGGCGCCCACTACGAGCCGTTCATCCCGCCCAGCAAGCCCAGCGAGGCCGGCGGCGGACTGGCCGCACCGCTGGCGGAGCTGATCTTTGGCTTCACCCCGTCCAGCTTCGGTGTCATGGGCATCTTCGCCGCGGCGGCCGTGGTCTTCTTCGCCTTCATCGGCTTCGACATCGTGGCCACCGCCGCCGAGGAGACCCGCAACCCGCAGCGCGACGTCCCCCGCGGCATCCTCGGCTCACTGGCCATCTGCACGGTCCTCTACGTGGCCGTGTCGGTCGTCGTCACCGGTATGGAGAAGTACAGCAAGCTCTCCACCGACGCCCCGCTCGCCGACGCCTTCAAGGACCTCGGACACCCCTTCTTCGCCGACCTGATCAGCTTCGGCGCCGCCGTCGGCCTGACCTCGGTCTGCATGATCCTGCTGCTCGGCCAGAGCCGGGTGTTCTTCGCGATGAGCCGGGACGGGCTGCTGCCGCGGGTCTTCTCCCGGTCCCACCCCCGCTACGGGACGCCCTACCGGTCCACCCTCGTGCTGGGTGCCGTCGTCGCCCTCGTCTCCGGCTTCACCTCGATCGACGAACTCGCCGAACTGGTCAACATCGGCACCCTCTTCGCGTTCGTGGTGGTCGCCGTCGGTGTCGTCCTGCTCCGCCGTTCCCGTCCCGACCTGCCCCGCTCCTTCCGTACCCCGTGGGTGCCGGTGGTGCCGATGCTGTCGGTGGCCGCGTCGCTGTGGCTGATGCTCAATCTGCCCGCCGAGACCTGGGTCCGGTTCGCGCTCTGGATGGTCGTCGGGTTCGGCGTCTACTTCCTGTACGGGCGCTCGCACAGCCGCCTGGGTATCCGCGGGCGGCAGACGGGACAGAGCTGACACCCGGCGGCATCGGAAGGGCTGATACCCGGCTCTGCACCCCAAGGGCTGGGGCCCGGCCGCAGAACCGGCCCCGGCAGACCCGTATGCCGCTCGTCGCGGTGTACGGGCCGTTCCTTGTCCGCTCCTTGTCCGCGGGGGCGCGGCGACGCATAGGGGCAGGCGGGACGGTGACGACAGCCCCTACGCGTCGCCCCGCCCCCGCACGGCCCGCGGGCCCGTCACCCGGGCCCCCAGCGCCAGGACGCGAGTGCGCAGCTCGCGGTCCGCGGTGACCACCAGGCAGTCCCGGTCGCCGCGCTCCTCCGCCACCAGTTGCACGATCCGGTCGTCGCCGCTGCCGCTCGCCGCCACCACCCGCACACCCTCGGCGGACTCGACGCCGCGCGCCGCGCCCTCCACGACCAGGACCAGCTCCACGGGAGGCGCCATCAGCCCCGGCAGCCCCGTGCCGGCGTACCCGGACAGCGCGTCGCGCAGCCGTTCCGCCGCGCCGTGCCGGTCGCGCCACCAGCCGTCCGGCACCGAGCCGACCACATTCGCGGCATCGACAATGAGCAGGGAATCCATACCGCCACCCTCCCATGTCACGGTGGCGCCGTCCGGACCGTCATGTCGTCCGGACCGTCATGCCCGCCTGACCGTCATGCCCTCCAGGCCGTCCGCGGCGCCCGACCACCCGGGCGGACGCTGCCCGCACACGACAGCGCGGGCCGGCTCCGCCGAGCCGGCCCGCGCCATGGTGATCAGTGCGTCCTTACGCGGGAACGCTCGCGATGCCGGGGGCCAGGAACTTCTTGCCCCGCACCCGCTCGGAGACGCCCGCGCGGTCCAGGTACGGCGTGATGCCGCCCAGGTGGAAGGGCCAGCCGGCGCCGGTGATCAGGCACAGGTCGATGTCCTGCGCCTCGGCGACCACGCCCTCGTCCAGCATCAGGCCGATCTCCTGTGCCACCGCGTCCAGGACGCGGTCGCGGACCTGCTCCTCGGTCAGCACCGAGTCGCCCTGCTTGAGGAGGGCGGCGACCTCGGGGTCCAGCTCCGGCTTGCCGGAGTCGTAGACGTAGAAGCCGCGCTTGCCGGCCTCGACGACGGCCTTGAGGTTGGGGGAGACCGTGAAGCGGTCCGGGAAGGAGCGGTTGAGCGTCTCGGAGACGTGCAGACCGATCGCCGGGCCGACCAGCTCCAGCAGCACCAGCGGCGACATCGGCAGACCCAGCGGCTCGATGGCCTTCTCCGCGGTCTCGACCGGGGTGCCCTCGTCGATGACGTTCTGGATCTCGCCCATGAAGCGGGTCAGGATGCGGTTGACCACGAACGCCGGGGCGTCCTTGGTGAGCACCGCGGTCTTCTTCAGCTTCTTGGCGACCGCGAAGGCGGTGGCCAGCGAGGCGTCGTCGGTCTTCTCGCCACGGACGATCTCCAGCAGCGGAAGGATCGCGACCGGGTTGAAGAAGTGGAAGCCGACGACCCGCTCGGGGTGCTTCAGCTTCGAGGCCATCTCGCTGACCGACAGCGAGGAGGTGTTGGTGGCGAGGATGGCGTGCGCCGGGGCGACGGCCTCCACCTCCGCGAACACCGTCTGCTTGACGCCGATCTCCTCGAAGACCGCCTCGATGATGAAGTCGGCGTCGGAGAAGCCCTCGGCCTTGTCGAGCACGCCGGAGACCAGGGCCTTGAGGCGGTTGGCCTTGTCCTGGTTGATCCGGCCCTTGCCGAGCAGCTTGTCGATCTCGGCGTGGACGTAGCCCACACCCTTGTCGACGCGCTCCTGGTCGATGTCGGTCAGCACGACCGGCACCTCCAGGCGGCGCAGGAACAGCAGGGCCAGCTGCGAGGCCATCAGACCGGCGCCGACGACACCGACCTTGCTGATCGGACGCGCCAGGTTCTTGTCCGGCGCACCGGCGGGCCGCTTGGCACGCTTCTGCACCAGGTTGAACGAGTAGATGCCGGCGCGGAGTTCGCCGCCCATGATCAGGTCCGCCAGGGCCTGGTCCTCGGCGTCGAAACCGGCCTGCAGGTCGCCGTCCTTGGCGGCGGCGATGATGTCCAGCGCCCGGTAGGCGGCCGGGGCGGCGCCGTGCACCTTGCCGTCGGCGATGAACTTGCCCTTGGCGACGGCCTGGTCCCAGGCCTCACCGCGGTCGACCTCGGCGCGCTCGACGGCCACGTCGCCCTTGAGGACGTTCGCGGTCCAGATCAGCGACTGCTCCAGGAAGTCCGCGCCCTCGAAGATCGCGTCCGCGATGCCGAGGTCGAAGACCTGCTGGCCCTTGAGCTGCTTGTTCTGGTTGAGCGAGTTCTCGATGATGACCGAGACGGCCTTGTCGGCGCCGATGAGGTTCGGCAGCAGCGCACAGCCGCCCCAGCCGGGGACGAGACCGAGGAAGACCTCGGGCAGCGAGAAGGCCGGGAGGGCCTTGGAGACGGTGCGGTAGGAGCAGTGCAGACCGACCTCGACGCCACCGCCCATCGCGGCACCGTTGTAGTAGGCGAAGGTCGGTACGGCGAGCTTCGCGAGCCGCTTGAAGACCTCGTGGCCGCCCTTGCCGATGGCCAGCGCGTCCTCGTGCCGCTTCAGCAGCTCGACGCCCTTGAGGTCGGCGCCGACGGCGAAGATGAACGGCTTGCCGGTGACGCCGACGCCGACGATGTCGCCGTCCGCGGCCTCCTTCTCGACCTGGTCGATGGCGGCGTTGAGGTTCGCCAGCGAGCCGGGGCCGAAGGTGGTCGGCTTGGTGTGGTCGAAGCCGTTGTCCAGCGTGATCAGCGCGAACCTGCCCGCGCCGTACGGCAGGTCGAGGTGGCGGACGTGCGCCGAGGTGACGACCTCGTCCGGGAACAGCTCGGCCGCACCCTTCAGGAGTTCGGCGGTGGTGGTGGTGCTCACTTGTCGCCTCCGGCGTCCTTGTGGTTCGGGTTCTCCCAGATGACCGTCGCGCCCATGCCGAAGCCGACGCACATGGTGGTCAGGCCGTAGCGGACCTCCGGCTGCTCCTCGAACTGCCGGGCCAGCTGGGTCATCAGCCGGACGCCGGAGGAGGCGAGCGGGTGGCCGAAGGCGATGGCGCCGCCGTACTGGTTGACGCGCGCGTCGTCGTCCGCAATGCCGTAGTGGTCGAGGAAGGCGAGCACCTGCACGGCGAACGCCTCGTTGACCTCGAAGAGGTTGATGTCTTCGATAGAGAGCCCGGCCTTGGCGAGGGCCTTCTCGGTGGCCGGGATCGGGCCGTAGCCCATGACCTCGGGCTCGACGCCCGCGAAGGCGTAGGAGACCAGGCGCATCTTGACCGGGAGGTCGTGCTCCTGGGCGAAGTCCTCGGAGGCGAGGAGGGAGGCGGTGGCGCCGTCGTTGAGACCCGCGGCGTTACCGGCCGTGACGCGGCCGTGGGTACGGAACGGCGTCTTCAGACCGGCCAGGTTCTCCAGGGTCGTCCCCGGACGCATCGGCTCGTCGGCGGTCACCAGGCCCCAGCCGGTCTCGCCGACCTCCGCGTTGGTGTTGCGCACCGAGATCGGCACCAGGTCCTGCTGGATCTTGCCGTTCGCGTACGCCTTCGCCGCCTTCTCCTGCGAGCGCACGGCGTACTCGTCGGCGCGCTGCTTGGTGATCTGCGGGTAGCGGTCGTGAAGGTTCTCCGCGGTCATGCCCATGAACAGCGCGGACTGGTCGACGAGCTTCTCGCTCACGAACCGCGGGTTGGGGTCGACGGCCTCGCCCATGGGGTGGCGCCCCATGTGCTCGACACCGCCGGCGATGACGGCGTCGTACGCACCGAAGGCGATGGAGCCCGCGGTGGCGGTCACGGCGGTCAGCGCACCGGCGCACATGCGGTCGATGGAGTAGCCGGGCACCGACTGCGGCAGGCCGGCGAGGATGCCGGCGGTCCGGCCGAGGGTCAGACCCTGGTCGCCGATCTGGGTGGTGGCGGCGATGGCGACCTCGTCGATCTTCGCGGGGTCCAGGGCCGGGTTGCGGCGCAGCAGCTCCCGGATGGCCTTCACGACGAGATCGTCGGCGCGGGTCTCGTGGTAGATGCCCTTCGGGCCCGCCTTGCCGAACGGGGTGCGGACGCCGTCGACGAAGACGACGTCCCTAGCGGTACGAGGCACGTTGGCTCTCCTCCAGGTGCGGGATGGCACTGCTGCGGGGCGCCCCGGGGGACGCTTCACACCGACATGCTACTTACGGGTAACCAGACTGCACACCCCCACCGCCCGGAGCGGTGAACGTCACACCGGACGAAGGGGGTGTCCGCCGGGTGACGGCATGGCAAGTGGCGGAACGGGGCGACCGAAAACGGCCGAACGCGGTCGGGTCTTGGCGCAATTCATCCCATCACACACCTAAAGTGCCCATATGGAGACGAATATGAGTGGTGTCGTGACCCGGTGCGGGCGCCCGGCGGGGCCGCGCGCGATCGGTCTGGTCTGCGCCGTCGCCGCCGCGGGCGCGCTGCTGTCGGGCTGCGGAAACAGCGACAAGGCCCCCCAGAAGGACGCCGGCCCCCCGCGGGCGGTGCCCGCCTCCGCCCCCGCCTCCCCGAGCAGTTCGCTCAACTCGGACCAGGCCCAGCGGAAGGCCCTGATCCCCAAGGCCAAGATGGGGTACCAGCAGGCCCTGAAGGCGGCCGTGGCGGCCGTCCCCTCCTCGAAGCCGATCGCCGCGGAGCTCAAGGGCTCACCCACCAGCCCCTACTGGAGCACCGCGGTCGCGACGTCCGACGGGACGGTGCACGACGGCCGCGTCGATGCGGTCTCCGGAAAGCTGACGCAGTCGCGCACCGAGTCGGGTAACGCCGAGGACAAGAAGCATCTGGCCGGCCAGCTGTCCAAGGCCAAGGTCACGGCCCAGCAGGCCGCGGAGACGGCCACCGAGAAGACGAAGGGCACCGTCACCACCATCGAACTCGGCAACGCCGAGAACGGGAGCGACGCGGTGGCCTGGACCGTGGGTGTCGTGACCCCCGCCGACTGGAACCAGACGACCTATGGGATCGACGCGACCAACCGCAAGGTCCTGTGGACGCACACCAACAACGGCTAGCGGGAACGGGAATGCGGCGGCACCCTCGGGGATGCCGCCGCATTGTGCGTCGGGTGCCGCGCCGCCCGTGTCAGCCGGCGTCGGTCAGCAGCGCCTCGGTGAGGATCGGTGTGACCTGCTCGATCTGCCAGGGGCGGGCGCCATGGCCCGTCAGCACCTCGGCGACCGACTCCTGGCTCGGCTCGGCCGGCGGCTCCCAGCACAGCCGGCGCACCGTGTCCGGAGTGATCAGGTTCTCCTGCGGGAGGTTCAGCTCCTCGGCGAGCGCGGTGACGGCCGCGCGGGCGGCCGACAGCCGGGCCGCGGCGACCGGGTCCTTGTCGGCCCAGGAACGGGGCGGCGGCGGCCCGTTGAGCGGCTGGCCGGGCTGCGGCAGCTCGTTCTCGGCCAGGGCGCGGGCGCGGTCGACGGCGGCCTGCCACTGCTCCAGCTGCCGGCGGCCCATCCGGTGGCCGAAGCCCGGCAGCGCGGCCAGGGCGTGGCTGTTCGGCGGCAGATTCAGCGCCGCCTCCACGATCGCGGCGTCCCCGAGCACCTTGCCGGGTGACACGTCGCGCCGCTGGGCCACCTGGTCACGGGCCGTCCACAGCTCCCGTACGACCGCCATCTGACGGCGTCGTCTGACCTTGTGCATGCCGGAGGTGCGGCGCCAGGGGTCCTTGCGGGGCGGCGGCGGGGGAGCGGCGGCGATGGCCGCGAACTCCTGCCGGGCCCACTCCAGCTTCCCCTGCTGCTCCAGCTCCTCCTCCAGCGCGTCGCGCAGATCCACCAGCAGCTCGACATCGAGCGCGGCATAGCGCAGCCAGGGCTCGGGCAGCGGGCGGGTGGACCAGTCGACGGCGGAGTGGCCCTTCTCCAGAGCGAAGCCGAGGACGTTCTCGACCATGGCGCCCAGGCCGACCCGGGCGAAGCCGGCCAGCCGTCCGGCCAGCTCGGTGTCGAACAGCCGGGAGGGGACCATCCCTATGTCACGCAGACAGGGCAGGTCCTGGGTGGCTGCGTGCAGCACCCACTCGGCGTCGCCGATCGCCTCCCCCAGCGCCGACAGGTCGGGGCAGCCGACCGGATCGATCAGCGCGCTGCCGGCGCCTTCGCGGCGCAGCTGTACGAGGTAGGCGCGCTGGCCGTAGCGGTAGCCCGAGGCCCGTTCGGCGTCGACGGCCACCGGGCCCGTGCCGGCCGCGAAGGCGGCCACGATCTCTGCGAGCGCCCCGTCGGTGGCGGTCACCGGGGGGATGCCCTCGCGGGGCTCCAGGAGAGGGACCGGCGCCGGTCGGGAATCCGGAGGCGAGTCTCCGGGTGCTCGCAGTGTCATGTCTGCTGCGGTCTTTTGGGCGTCGGTCACCAGTCAAGGGTATCTGTGTATGCACGTCGCCCGTCGAGGGAACGTTCCCTCGACGGGCGAGC
The DNA here is from genome assembly GCF_004125265.1 of Streptomyces lydicus. GTDB lineage: Bacteria > Actinomycetota > Actinomycetes > Streptomycetales > Streptomycetaceae > Streptomyces > Streptomyces lydicus_C. Next base: position 2,019,599 of record NZ_RDTE01000003.1, on the reverse strand, counting down.
AGGGCGGATGAACGGTCAGTGAATGATGCCGGTGCGCAGGGCGACCGCCACCATTCCGGCCCGGTCACCGGTACCGAGCTTGCGGGCGATGCGGGCCAGATGGCTCTTCACGGTCAGCGCCGAGAGCCCCATCGAGACGCCGATGGCCTTGTTGGACTGGCCCTCCGCCACCAGCCGCAACACCTCGACCTCGCGGCCCGACAGCTCGCGGTAGCCGCCGGGGTGGCCGGGGGCGCCCGGCGGGCGGCGCTGCATACGGGCCGCGGTGGCGCCGATGGGCGAGGTGCCCGGACGGCCCGGAAGACCCAGGTTGGTGCGGGTGCCGGTGACGACATAGCCCTTGACGCCGCCGGCCAGGGCGTTGCGCACGGCGCCGATGTCGTCGGCCGCGGACAGCGCGAGGCCGTTGGGCCAGCCCGCCGCCCGGGTCTCGGACAGCAGGGTGAGGCCGGAGCCGTCGGGAAGGTGGACGTCGGCAACGCAGATGTCGCGCGGGTTGCCGACGCGGGGACGGGCCTCCGCGATGGACGACGCCTCGATCACGTCACGCACTCCGAGGGCCCACAGGTGGCGGGTGACGGTGGAGCGGACGCGAGGGTCGGCCACGACGACCATGGCCGTCGGCTTGTTCGGGCGGTAGGCGACCAGGCTCGAAGGTTGCTCGAGGAGAACAGACACCGGGCCTCCTGGGGGGAGTGGCGAGGGACGGAAGCCGGCTGGGGGAAGCCGGAAGAATCCGTGTTTGAAGGGTCACTGACCTCTTCGGCAGCAATCCGGCGGGACTTTAGACTTTGATCACGATTTAGTTAGGGGCAATTCGGGCAAATCGGATGGGTGATCGATCAGAGGTGGGCACCGGGTGTGCACCAAGATGATCAAAGCCGTACGCAATCCCGTCCGGATTCCCGCAAGAGGCGACGTCGCGGTGATCACGGCGCCGGCCGACGCGGGCGCACCACCGGACCGGCTCCGCGCACATGTGCTCACCCACGTGCTCACGCAGGTGCTCATTGGAGGCCGGGAAAGCAGGTGCTCATCGAGGCCGGGAAACGGGGGAAAGGCAGCTCAGCGGGGCTGTGCACCGCGGCGCTTGGGCAGCGGGACGATCCCGCCGCGCGGCGTCATATCGGGCGTGGCCGGCGGCAGGCCCGCTACCTGGCAGAGCAGATCGCACCACGCCGACAGATGCACCGCCAGCTCCGGCACCCCGCCAGGGCCCTCGGCCGGTGTCCATGACGCCCGGATCTCGATCTGCGTGGCGGGCTCGCGCGCCGCGAGGCCGCCGAAGTAGTGCGAGCCGGCTCGGGTCACCGTGCCACTGGGTGCGCCGTAGCGCACCCCGCGCGCATCCAGCGCACCGGTGAGCCAGGACCAGGACACCTCCGGCAGCAGCGGATCGGCGCCCATCTCCGGCTCCAGCTCCGCACGCGCCAGCGTCACCACCCGGAAGGTGCCCTGCCAGGTGTCGTCACCGGCCGGGTTGTGCAGCACCACCAGCCGGCCGTCCGCCAGATCCTTGTCCTCGCCGCCCGGACCCGAGCCGCGTTCGACGACCGCCGCCTCCAGCGCGTACGCATACGGGGCGAGCCGTTTGGGGGCGGGCGTCGGATCGATCTCGATCTCCGGCCGCAGTCGTGCCGCGCGGAGCGCTTCGACCGCCTGACGGAAGGGGATCGGGGCCTCGTCCGCGCCGTCCGCGAGGTGTTCGTGAGCCGCAGCCATGCCCGGAAGATTAGGCGGAACCGGGCCCGCATACGGGGAGGACACCCGGTGCGCGCGTCGCCCATTCGGAGGCGCCTTCGGGCGCATGTGGAGATATCGGCCACCTGGCCCGTTGGGCGTGCGGCCCGGCGTGCGAAGATTTGGGACGTGAGCGCCAACGAATGCCCCACGGGCCAGCAGCAGACCGGTACACACGACTCGGCTTTCCTCAAGGCGTGCCGGCGTGAGCCGGTGCCGCACACCCCGGTGTGGTTCATGCGCCAGGCCGGGCGCTCACTGCCCGAGTACCGCAAGGTCCGCGAGGGCATCGCGATGCTCGACTCCTGCATGCGGCCCGATCTCGTCACCGAGATCACCCTGCAGCCCGTGCGCCGCCACGGCGTCGACGCCGCCATCTACTTCAGCGACATCGTGGTCCCCCTCAAGGCCATCGGCATCGACCTCGACATCAAGCCCGGCGTCGGCCCGGTCGTCGAGAACCCGATCCGCACCCGCGCCGACCTGGCGCAGCTGCGCACCCTGGAGCCCGGTGACGTCTCGTACGTCACCGAGGCCATCGGCATGCTCGTCCGCGAGCTGGGCACCACGCCCCTGATCGGCTTCGCCGGTGCGCCCTTCACGCTCGCCAGCTACCTCGTCGAGGGCGGCCCGTCCCGCAACCACGAGCGCACCAAGGCCCTGATGTACGGCGACCCGCAGCTGTGGGCCGACCTCCTGGACCGGCTCGCCGACATCACCGCGGCCTTCCTCAAGGTCCAGATCGAGGCCGGGGCGAGCGCCGTCCAGCTCTTCGACTCCTGGGTCGGCGCGCTCTCGCCGGCCGACTACCGCCGCTCGGTGATGCCCGCCTCCGCCAAGGTCTTCCGGGCGGTCGAGGGCCTGGGCGTCCCGCGGATCCACTTCGGCGTCGGCACCGGCGAACTCCTCGGCCTGATGGGCGAGGCGGGCGCGGATGTCGTCGGCGCCGACTGGCGGGTCCCGATGGACGAGGCGGCCCGCCGGGTCGGTCCCGGCAAGGCGCTGCAGGGCAACATCGACCCGGCCGTGCTCTTCGCGCCCCGCGAGGCCGTCGAGACCAAGGCCCGCGAGGTGCTGGACGCGGCCGCCGGGCTGGAGGGCCACATCTTCAACCTCGGCCACGGTGTCCTGCCCTCCACCGACCCGGACGCACTGACCCGCCTCGTCGAGTACGTCCACACGCAGACGGCGCGCTGAGCCGAGCGCGGCGGACGGCGACGGATCCGGGGCCGGCGGGCCGGCGCCCGCGGTGTGTCAGGCCCCGGCCTCCCGTACGGCACCGACGGCCTTGCGGGCCGCCACCAGGACGGGGTCCCAGACCGGCGAGAACGGCGGGGCGTAGCCGAGGTCGAGCATGATCATCTGCTCCACCGTCATCCCGGCCGTCAGCGCGACCGCCGCGATGTCCACCCGCTTGCCGGCGCCCTCGCGGCCGACGATCTGCACCCCCAGCAGCCGGCCCGTACGGCGCTCGGCGAGCATCTTGACGTGCATCGGGCGGGCGCCGGGGTAGTAGCCGGCGCGGTTGCCGGCCTCGACGGTCACCGTGACGAAGCGCAGTCCGGCGGCCCGCGCCTCGCGCTCCAGCAGCCCCGTCCGGGCGATCTCCAGATCGCAGACCTTGCTGACGGCCGTGCCGACGACACCGGGGAAGGTCGCATAGCCGCCGCCCGCATTGGTGCCGATGACCTGCCCGTGCTTGTTGGCGTGGGTGCCCAGCGGGATATGGCGCAGCTGCCCGGAGACCAGGTCAAGGACCTCGACGCAGTCGCCGCCCGCCCAGATGCGGTCGTGGCCGCGCACCCGCATGGCGAGGTCGGTGAGCAGCCCGCCGGACGCGCCCAGCGGCAGACCGGCCGCGGCGGCGAGCGTGGTCTCGGGGCGCACGCCCAGGCCCAGCACGACCACATCTGCCGGGTACTCGGCGTCCTCGGTGGTGACCGCGCGGACCCGGCCGCCCCCGGGGGTGCTCCCCTCGTCGGTCAGCACACCGGTGACGGTCGCCCCGCGCACGGTCTCGATGCCCAGCGCGCACATCGCCTCGTGGACCAGCGCGCCCATGTCCGGGTCGAGGGTGGACATCGGCTGTGTGCTCTGCTCCAGGACGGTGACCTGGTAGCCGCGGTGGATCAGGGCCTCGGCCATCTCGACACCGATGTAGCCGGCGCCGACGACGACCGCCCGTCGGCCCGGGGAGGCGTCGAGGCTGTCCAGCAGGGCCCTGCCGTCGTCCAGCGTCTGCACCCCGTGCACGCCGGGTGCGTCGATCCCCGGCAGACCGGGCCGGCGCGGGCGCGCACCGGTCGCCAGCACCAGCTTGTCGAAGCCGGTCCAGGACTCCCGGCCGCCGTCGTCCAGCTCCCGGGTACGTACCCGGCCCCGGTCCAGGTCGAGTTCGGTGACCTCGCAGCGCATCCGCAGATCGATGTCCCGGGCGCGGTGTTCCTCCGCCGTGCGGGCGATCAGCGCGTCCGGGCCGTCGACCTCGCCGCCCACCCAGTACGGGATACCGCAGGCGGAGTACGAGGTGTAGTGGCCGCGCTCGAACGCGGTGATCGCCAGCTCGGCCGGCTTCCGCAGCCGGCGTGCCTGCGAGGCGGCGGCCATCCCCGCCGCATCGCCGCCGACAATGACCAGGTGCTCCGCCGCCATGCCCTGTGCCCCTTCGCCGAGTGCCGGCACCGCCGCGCCGTATGCGCAGGGTGCCGCTCGCTTCCGCCGGCCAGATTACGGGCCGGACCGCGCCGCGGTGCTCAGCGCTCCAGGACCAGCGCGAGCCCCTGCCCCACGCCGATGCACAGCGCGGCGAGCCCGGTACCCGAACCCAGCGCGGCGAGCTGGTGGGCCACCGCCCCCGCGAGACGGGCACCGGAGGCCCCCAGCGGGTGGCCGATGGCGATGGCGCCGCCGCGCGGATTGACCACGGCGGGGTCCAGGTCGGGCCACTGCCCGAGGCAGCCCAACGCCTGGGCCGCGAAAGCCTCGTTGAGCTCGAACGTCGCCACCTCGGCGAAGCCGCGCCCGGACCGCTCCAGGGCCCGCCGCACCGCCTCCACCGGCCCCAGGCCGAACAGCTGAGGCTCGATACCGGTCACCGCGCTCGCACGGATACGGGCCAGTGGTTCGCGGCCGGTGGCCCGCAGGCCCTCCTCGTCCACCAGCAGCAGGGCCGCCGCACCGTCGTTGAGCGGCGAGGAGTTCCCGGCGGTGACCGTGCCCCCGGCCGTGCGGAACACCGGCTTCAGCTTGGACAGCGACTCCAGGGACGACGCCTCCCGGATCGCCTCGTCCCGCGGCAGGTCCACCTCCGGCAGTGGCACCACCTCGCCGTCGTAGGCGCCCTCCCGCCAGGCGCGGACCGCCTTTTGATGGCTGGCCAGCGCGAAGACGTCCTGCTGCTCGCGGGTGATGCCGTGCCGGTCGGCGATCAGCTCGGCGCCCTCGCCCAGCGCCACCGTCCACTCGGGGGCCATCCGCGGATTGACCATCCGCCAGCCCAGCGTCGAGGAGAACATCTCCTGATGGCCCGCGGGGAAGGCGCGTTCGGGCTTGCGCAGCACATAGGGCGCCCGGCTCATCGACTCCACACCGCCCGCCACCGCGATATGCGCATCGCCGTGCGCAATGGCCCGCGCCGCCTGGATGACCGCCTCCAGACCGGACCCGCACAGCCGGTTCACGGTCACGCCGGGGACGGTCACCGGCAGCCCGGCCAGCAGCACCGCCATCCGCGCCACATTGCGGTTGTCCTCGCCCGCGCCGTTCGCGTCGCCGAAACAGACGTCGTCGATCCGCGCCGGGTCGAGGTCCGGTGTGCGGTCCACCAGCGCCCGCACCACATGGGCGGCGAGATCGTCCGGCCGGACCGCGGCCAGCGCGCCGCCGTACTTGCCGACGGGGGTCCGTACGGCATCGACGATGTACACATCCCGTACGCGTGGGTCGGTCATCAGGCCCTGTCCTCGCTGTCCCGGCTCGACGGTCGGCGGACGGTACGAAGATCGCCGGCCGCCGCCCCCGAGTCTTTGCCCGCCGCTGCCCGCTGTCAACGGGGCTCCCGGACACCGTGACCGCCCGTCTGCCGCTCCGCTTGCCCGCCCGCCGCGGACGGTGCGCGCGGCTTCTCATCCGGCCCCGGCCCCGCCGGTGCGCTCTGAGAGAGTGGGGGCATGAGCGCAGCGCACCCCCCCACGGGCCCAGGGCCCGGCAGCACCGGTCATGTGGTCGTCATCGGCGGAGGCATCTCCGGGCTCGCGGCGGCGCACCGTCTGCTCGAAGGCGGCGCCCGGGTGACCGTCCTGGAAGCGGCGGACCGGCTCGGCGGCAAGCTGCGGGCGGGCGAGATCGCGGGCGTGCCGGTCGATCTGGGCGCCGAATCGATGCTGGCCAGGCGGCCGGAGGCGGTGGATCTCGCGCGCGCCGTCGGGATCGGCGACCGGCTGCAGCCGCCTGCCACGGCCGGTGCCCGTCTGTGGACGCGCGGCGCGCTGCGGCCGATGCCCACGGGGCATGTCATGGGCGTCCCCGGGGACCTCGGCCCGCTCACCGCCTCCGGTGTGCTCTCCCCGGAGGGCATCGCCCGGATCGACGAGGACGCCCGGCTGCCGCGCACCGAGGTCGGCGAGGACGTCGCCGTCGGCACCTATGTCGCCCGGCGACTGGGCCGCGAGGTCGTCGACCGGCTCGTGGAGCCCCTGCTCGGCGGGGTGTACGCGGGCGACGCGTACCGGATCTCGATGCGTGCCGCCGTCCCCGCGCTCTTCGAGGCCGCGCGGACGCACCGCTCCCTGCTCGACGGCGTACGGGGCATCCAGGCGCGCACCGCCGCGACCGTCCACCAGGCCGGGGCCGCCGCCACCGGACCCGTCTTCATGGGCATCGAGGGCGGCATCGGGACGCTGCCGGGCGCGGTGGCCGACGCCGTACGGGCCAAGGGCGGCGAGATCCGCACCGGCACGCCGGTCACCGCGGTGCGGCGCACCCCCGACGGCTGGCAGCTCGACCTCGGCGGCGCCGCGCTCACCGCCGACGCCGTCGTCCTCGCCACCCCCGCGCAGGCCGCGGCCCGCCTCCTCGCCCCCGTCTGCCGGCCCGCGGCCGCCGAGCTGGACTCCGTCGAGTACGCCTCCATGGCCCTGGTGACCATGGCCTTCCGCCGCGCCGACGTCGAAGGGCGGCTGACCGGCAGCGGCTTCCTGGTCCCGCCCGTGGACGGCCGCAAGATCAAGGCGTCCACCTTCTCCGGCAACAAGTGGGGCTGGTCAGGCCGCTTCGACCCGGACCTCTTCGTGCTGCGCACCTCGATCGGCCGCCACGGCGACGAGGAGGACCTGACGCGTGCGGACTCCGAGCTCGTCGGCTTCTCGCGCGCCGACCTGCGCGAGGCGGTCGGGCTGACCGCCGCGCCGGTCGCCTCGACGGTCACCCGCTGGGACGGCGGGCTGCCCCAGTACCCGGTCGGCCACCTGGCGCGGGTGGCCCGCATCCGCGACGGTGTGGCGCAGCTGCCGGGCCTGCGGGTGTGCGGCGCGCTCTACGGGGGCGTCGGCATCCCGGCCTGTATCGCCTCGGGCCGCACGGCCGCCGACGACATCCTCACCACCCTGCGCCAGGACTCCGTCCCCGCCGAGTGAGAATGGACGGTATGACAGACGCTTCCACTCCCGCTTCCGCGCCGCAGGCACCCGCGGCGCCCGAGAAGGTTCCGCACGCCGGCAAGAAGGCCAAGGACCTCAACGAGATCATCCGCTACACCCTCTGGTCGGTGTTCAAGCTGCGCGACGTCCTCCCGGAGGACCGCAGCGGCTACGCCGAGGAGGTCGAGGAGCTGTTCGCGCAGCTCGCGGCCAAGGACGTGGTGGTGCGCGGCACCTACGACGTGTCCGGCCTGCGCGCCGACGCCGACGTCATGATCTGGTGGCACTCGGAGAGCTCGGGCGCCCTCCAGGAGGCGTACAACCTCTTCCGCCGTACCCGGCTGGGCCGGGTGCTGGAGCCGGTGTGGTCGAACATGGCCCTGCACCGCCCCGCCGAGTTCAACAAGTCGCACATCCCGGCCTTCCTGGCCGACGAGGAGCCGCGTGCCTATGTGAGCGTCTACCCCTTCGTGCGCTCCTACGAGTGGTACCTCCTGCCCGACGAGGACCGCCGCCGGATGCTGGCCGACCACGGCAAGATGGCCCGTGGCTTCCCGGACGTGCGCGCCAACACGGTGCCGTCGTTCTCGCTGGGCGACTACGAGTGGGTGCTCGCGTTCGAGGCCGACGATCTCTACCGCATCGTCGACCTGATGCGTCATCTGCGCGGCTCCGAGGCGCGGATGCACGTCCGCGAGGAGATCCCCTTCTACACCGGGCGCCGCAAGCCGGTCTCCGAGCTGGTCGCGGGCCTGGCGTAACCGGGCGCGCGGTGCGTCCGGCCCGGGAGCCCGGGCCGGTGCGGGCCGCGCACACAGCACCACGGGCCGCCCCCTCCCGGGGACGGCCCGTCGGCGTACCCGGTCCGCTACTTGCCCGGTACGGCGTGCTGCTGCGCCCGGGTCATCTGCTGGCCCGGCGCCGGCTCCGTGCGCGGCGTGCAGTACACCTTGCGCGCCGGGATCTTCCCGTGCAGCAGATAGGCCTCCACGTACCGGTTCACACAGGCGTTCTCGCCGAACGCGATGCCGTGGGTGCCCGCCCCGTTCTCGGTGACCAGCGAGGAGCCGGGCAGCCGCCGCTGCAGCTCCAGCGCACCCTTGTACGGGGTCGCCGCGTCCCGCTCGGCCGCCAGCAGCAGCACCGGCGGCAGCGCGCCGGGCGCCGTGTGGACGTCGAGCGGACCGCGCTGCCCGTCGAGCACCTCGTCGAACGCGGCCGAGGTCGCATGACGGGCGGCTTCGGCCAGGTCCTGCCCGGTGGTGTGGTGCCCGGCCTGCTCCGCGGCGGCGCCGAGCTCGGCGGTGGCGGTCCGCCACCGGTCGGGCCAGAAGGCGCAGGGCAGGTTCATCCAGGCGTTGTCCCAGGTCTCGAACGGCGCGGTCCGGGCGACCTCGGTGTTGTCCCGGTCCCAGGTGTGCCAGTCGTGCGGCCAGCGTGCGTCATTGCACTCGACGGCGGTGTAGACGGCGTTGCCGTTCTCCTCGGCCCTGGCGCCGTCGGACCGCGGCATCGCCTGGGCCATCAGCGGCTTGGGGTCCCCGTGCAGATACCCCGACAGCGCCTCGGCGCTCCGCGGCCAGAAGGCGTCGTTGTAGCCGGTCTTGAGGAACGCCGACTGCAGCTGGCCGGCACCGATCTTCCCGCCCAGCGGGTGCCGGCGCAGCCTGTGCGCGGCCGTGTCGTAGGAGTGCTGCACCGCCCGCGCGGTCGTGCCGAGGTGGTAGCGGCCGTGCTGCCTGGCGGCCCAGCGCAGCCAGTCGGTCCAGCGGCGCTGGAAGGCGATGTCCTGGTCGAGGTTGTTGCGGTACCAGATCTGCCGGGGCGCGGGGTTGACGACACTGTCGAAGAGCATCCGCCGGACGTGGCCGGGGAAGAGCGTCGCATAGAGGGCCGCGAAGTACGTCCCGTACGAGGCGCCCATGAAGTTCAGCTTCTTCTCGCCGAGCGCGGCCCGCAGCATGTCCAGGTCGCGGGCGTTGTTGACGGAGTTGTAGTACGGCAGGTCGGCGCCGGCCCGGCGGACGCAGCCACGGGCGTACGCCCTGGCCTGGGCCAATTTCCGGCGCTTGAAGGCCGCGTCGGGGTACGGACGGCTGTCGGTGGGCGCCTGGGCGAACTCCTTGGGGTCCTGGCACGACAGCGGTGCCGAGCGGCCCACCCCGCGCGGCGCATAGCCCACGAAGTCGTAGGCCCGGGCCAGCTTGTCCCACTTGGGGAGCCCGCCGTAGAGCGGGAATTCCATGCTGGAGGCGCCGGGGCCGCCGGGGTTGAAGATCAGGGCTCCCTGCCGTTCGCGGTGTGCGGTGGCCCGTACCCGGCTGACGGTCAGATGGATCTTCTTGCCGTCGGGGCGCGCATAGTCGAGGGGAACGGTGAGGGTGCCGCACTCGACGGTCGACGGCAGATGCTCCACCGGTGCGCAGCGGCCGAAGCCGATGCGGTGGGCAACGGGCGCGGGTGGCGTGGCGGCGGCCCCCGTGGCGCCGCCTGCCGGGGCAGTGGCGAGGGCGGTCACCAACAGCGACCCGATGGTGCCGTACAACGCAAGTGCTCTCACTGGCCGTCCCTTCGTGTGTGCATACAAAAGGGATAGTTGGGGCGGCGATTGTCGATGTAAAGCACCTGGCACCGGTGTCGGAGGCTATGCCCCGGATGAGTGGAGCGCGGCGCGCAAGGTGGGGTCGGTGAGGGCGATGGGGCCTCGGAGGGCGAACGAGGTGAGAGGGGGAAGGGGGGCGGGAGAGCCGGAAGTGCGGGGCAGTTTCCGGCCCCCCGCGTCGGTGGCCCAGTCGCTGTACGGGTGGAGCTCGAAGCGGGCCACGGCCCAGGTGCCGAGGGTGAGGATCAGCGGGAGCGCGAACCAGCCCAGGAGCAGCCCGTTGTCCGTGCCGGCCGGCGCCATCCAGGCGGCAGCGGCGGCGAACAGCGGCACCAGGAGGGCGGCGCCCCGCACCAGGCGGACGGCGGTGGCGACGCCCGGACGGACCGCGGCGGGCAGCGCCAGCCCGTCGGTCACCAGCCGGTCGGCCACCTCCCGCACCGCGACATCCCCGACGAGGGTGTCCCGTATCTGCGGTATGCGGCACTGTCCTTCCGGGCCCATGGCGGTCAGGGTGGCGCGCTCGACGGCGTCCTTGCCGACCGGGTCGACGACGGTCGCCCACCCGGTGTCGGTGAGCAGCAGCCGCCGCTGCTGGGCCATCAGCACCAGGACGAGGTCGGCGAGCCGGTGCGGGCCGCCGGAGAGGTAGGCCACCTCGTAGAGGGTCAGCCCGGCGCGGTCGCCCGCGGTGGAGGGGGCCGGGGCGGTCCCGGGCGACGGCCGGGTGGTGCGCGCGGCGGCGACCGCGGCACGGCACAGCAGCGCACAGGACAGCGCCGCCACGGCCGAGGCGAGGAGGAAGAAGAAGAGCCACATGGCCGAAGGTTCTACGCGATGAGTACAAATACCGCCACAAAATTTCTCACCATGCGGGCGGCGGGCGGCGGGCAGTTGACGGCGGGCGCGGCAGGCGGGGGCCCCGGGGCCCGCCACAGCGCGTCCCGGGGCCTCAGCCACCGCCTCAGCCGCCGCCCCCGCAGCTCGAACCGCCCCCGCAGCCGGATCCGCCGCCACAGCTCGCACCGCCCCCGCACGACGAGCCGCCGCCGCAGGACGAACCGGCGCTGCCGCAGCCCGACCCGGAGCCGCCGTCGCCGGCGCCGCACCAGGATCCGCCGTCGCTCCCCGAGCCGCCGCCCCCGCCGCACGAGGAGCCGCCGGACGACCCGGATCCGCCGGCCGCCGCGGCGGCCGTGGCACGGTGCGCCTCCTCGAACTGCCGCCGCAGCAGCTCGTCCGCGATCAGCGCCGTACCGCCGAGCGCCACCACCGGCGCGGCGGGCAGCCAGGCCCCGGCCGCGCCGCCCCCGCGGGGCCGGGCCGCCCTGGCGGAGCGCAGCGCGAAGGCCCCCGCCTTGGTGATCCGGCGGGTGCACGCCTTCTTGCACAGCGACGCCACGACCAGGCCCACGACCACCGCGGGCACCGTCCGGAGCACCGGCGGCGGGCCGGCGTACGCGGTCACGTCGCTCCCCGTGAAGGACAGCAGCATCGCGACGAAGAAGAGCACCACACAGGCCGTCATCTGAGCGCTCGCCAACCGGCGCCACGGCAGGCCGGGCTCCGGACGGCGCAGCAGGCCACGGGCCGCCAGCCGGTCGCCGACCGATTGGACCGCCGGGCCGCGCCTCGCCGTGGCGCGCAGCACCGGCAGCGCGCCGCCCGGCGTCCGGGCGACCGCGTCCAGTACGGCCGCCTCGACCGCGTCATGGGCGAAGGCCTGGCGTACGGTCACCACTCCCGGGCCGCCCACGGCGAGCCGGCCGTCCTGGTGCATCCCCGCGATCGCGGCGTCCACCACCCGCCCGGGGCCGCCGGCGAGGAACGCCGTCTCCCACACGTCGTGGACCACGCCGTCCCGCCGCCGGACGGACGGCGTCCGCAGCCGTACCGAGGCCGTGCCGAAGAGCAGGACCAGCGACACGACACCGGTCTCCAGGAAGACCCAGGGCGCGAGCCCCGTCATGTCCCGCTCCGGTCCAGGGCGCGCCGCACGGCCCGTACCAGCCGGGCCAGGGGCCGGGCGGACGGCGGCTTCGGGCCCGCGCGGTCCCGCCACCAGCGCGTCAACTGCTGCCGTGCGGCCGGGTCTTCGGGGCGGCCCTGGGCCAGCAGATGCGCCGCGAAGTCCAGGGCGTCCTGGCGGTAGCCGCCGCTCATGGGGCGGTGCCGCGCATAGTCCCGGAACGCGGCCCGGTAGTCCGCGCCGAGGAGGTCCGGCAGTTCGGGCGCGACCTTGGCGACCACGCCGGCCCGCTTGGCCATCAGCGCCCGGCTCTGCACCCGCAGCCGCACCCGGTCGAAGCCCTCGGGGGCCGGCGTCCCGGCGACCAGCGCGGACAGCAGCGCGGTCTGCGCCAGCGCCAGCCGCTGCCGCGCCGCTTCGGTGCCCGCGGTGCGGTCGCGCTCGCCGTCCCCGCTGTCGCGCTCGCCGTCGCCCGGCGCGCTCTCCGGTACCGGTTCAAGCCGCCCTTGCATGACGGGCCTCCTCCAGCACGGTGCGTATCGCGTCCAGTTCACCGGCCAGCTCCGCGCCCTCGGGGAAGTCCTCGTCCCGTTCCAGCAGCACACCGGGCGGGGCGGTCCGGGCGCACAGCTCGGCAAGGACGTCCAGGACGGGCCGGGTCACCGGGTGGGCATGGCTGTCGTGCCACACCCCGTCCCGCTCCACACCGCCCGCGACATGGACGTAGGCGAGGGCATCGAGCGGCAGCTCGTCCAGGGCGAGGGCCGGGTCCTCGCCCCGGTTGATGTGGTTCGTGTGGAGGTTGGCGACATCGATCAGCAGCCGCACCCCGGTCCGCTCGACGAGCCCGGCCAGGAACTGCCCCTCGGTCAGCTCCTCGCCCGGCCAGTTGACCAGGGCGGCGATGTTCTCCAGCGCCAGCGGCACCGGCAGGGCGTCCTGGGCGATGCGCACGTTCTCGCAGAGCACGTCCAGCGCGTCACGGGTGCGCGGTACGGGCAGCAGATGCCCGGCCTCCATCCGCGGGGAGGCGGTGAGCGGACCGCCGGCCCGCACAAAGGCGATGTGCTCGGTGACCATCGGCGCGTCCAGCGCCTCGGCGCGTTCGGCGAGCGCGGTCAGCCGGCCGGTGTCCGGGCGGTCGGCGCCGCCGAGGCCGAGCGAGACACCGTGCGGGATGACGGTGGTGCCGCGCTCGCGCAACTCCTGCAGGGCGTGGGGCAGATGGCCGGGGCAGAGGTTCTCCGCCACCACCTCGACCCAGTCCACCCCGGGCAGCTCCGCGATCTCCGCGGCGATTTCCGGCCGCCAGCCGATTCCCGTACCCAGGCGCTCCATGGCTCCCCCTCTTGCTCCGTGGTCTCGGTACTCATGGCCGCGGCGGGACGGAGCGAACCCTGCAGCGGACGAGTTCAGAGGTTGATTTGAGTTTCCTACGCGAGGGTGCCGGACTGGCGGTGGCCCCGGCACAGCGGGGTCGCGGCCCGGGTGCGGCGAGGGACATGGCCCCGCTGTACCCGGGGTGTGGAGTACCCGCCGGTGGCCTGTTCCGGCTGTTCCGGCTGTTTGGCCGTTCCGGCTGTTCGGTTGTTCCAGCCGTTCGGGCTGTTCCGGCCGTTCACCTGCATAATTCCATTTCGGGCAACTATCCCGTACTGAAGTTGTCATTGTGGCAACGCCGCGGTCCTCCGAGGATGAGGGGCATACCGATCCGGCACGTCCCACGAGGTTTTCATGATCGTCATCACTGCTCCCACCGGGAACATCGGCCGTCACCTGCTGTCCCTGCTCCTGGAGTCCGCCCCCGCCCACGAAGAGGAGCTGCGGGTGGTCGTGCGCGACCCCGCCCGGCTTCCCGACGCGGTGCGCGAACGCGTCGAGGTGGTCACCGGCTCGCACGGCGACGCCGACGTCGTCGACTGGGCCTTCGAGGGTGCGGACGCCGTGTTCTGGCTCGTCCCCCCGGACGCCTCCCTGCCTCCGGAGGACGCCTTCTGCGGCTTCACCCGCCCCGCCGCGAAGGCCCTTGCCGCTCACGGCGTCGGCCATGCCGTCGGCGTCTCCGCGCTCGGCCGCGGCACCCCGGTCGCCGACCGCGCCGGACTCGTCACCGCTTCCCTCGCCATGGACGACCTCATCGCCGGCACCGGCGTCGCGTACCGGGCCCTGGCCAACCCGTCCTTCTTCGAGAACCTGCTGGAGGAGGCCGACTCGATCCGCGAGAAGGGCGTCTTCACCGACACCGTTCACGCCGAGCGCAGGGCTCCCCTCGTCGCCGTCGCCGACATCGCGGAGGTCGCCGCCGGTCTGCTGCTGGAGCGCTCGTGGACCGGCAACGACAGCGTCCCGGTCCTCGGGCCGCAGGACCTCTCCCCTCACGACCTGGCCCGCATCATGACCGAACAGCTCGGCCGCCCCGTCCGCTACGAACGCCAGTCGCTCGACGAGCTGTACACCGGCCTCGTCGGCCACGGCCTCGACGAGACGTTCGCCCAGGGCCTCGTCGACATGAAACGGGCCAAGGACGAAGGCCTCGACGCAGGCGTCTCCCGTACCCCGGACACCGCCTCCCGCCCCACCTTCGAAGAGTGGTGCGCCCGAACCCTCAAGCCCGCCGTCCTCTCCTGAAGACGCACCTCTCCTGAAGACGCACCTCTCCTGAAGACGCACCTCTCCTGAAGACGCACCCTCCACCGCACACGATGCCCACCACACCACGACGATCTGCCACTCCGGAGTCGCCCGTCATGCCGTCCGAGGAAACCGCACCACCAGTCACTGCGTTCATGCTCGTCAAGACCACACCTGAATGGCTCGCCCTGACCCCTCAGGAACGGGCGAACGCCTTCGCCACCCAGGTCGTCCCCGCAATCCGGGCCAAGACCACCGGCGTCCGGTCACGCTTTTACGACACGGAGTTCTACTCCACCCGCGTCACCGACGTCTGGGTATGGGAAGCCGACGACCACCACGCCTACCAGCTCCTCATCGACGCGCTGCGCGAAACCCCGTTCTGGGACCGTTACTTCGAGGTCGTCGACCTCCTCGTCGGCACCGAGAACGGCTACGCCCGCACCTACGGCTTCGACCCCGTCGCCACCCTCGCCACCTGATACACCGCCCGAACGCGGTGCCGATGCCCTCCGGTCCGCTGGTCCTCCGGTCCCTCGGAGCCGGAGGGCATCGGCGCGGGCCGCGCTTCTCCGGCCGCCCCATGGGGAATTCGGCTTCCCGAGGGAGAAGCCGAATCCGGGAGTCAGGCAGTGCGGTGAGGTCCTCCCAGGTGGACGGTCTGCACGGCGAACACCGGGTTGATGGGCTCGATGAGTTGCCCGACCGCGAGGGCTACGAGCCGGGGCGGGGGTTCGCGCCGAGCAAGGCCTGCACATAGTCGAGCGCTTGAGCCGGAGAGAGCATCGTCAGCGTCTGCCGCAGAGCGCGGACGGTCTGCATGCGACCTCGTGTGGCGGCGATCTCGCACAGCTCGTCGTGCAGATCGTCCACCGCGGTGCGGACGCGCATCCCCCGGATACGGGCGCGGTAATCCGCCTCCCACTTCCCGCTCTTCTCGGAGAGGAACCCGATCTGGTGCAGCCCTCCGTCGATGCGGTCCACCAGGTACGGCCCGTGGCCGATCAGCATGGCCGCGTGGTTCCCCGTACGTGCGTACTCCTCCGACTGCCAGTAGACCTTCCAGACCAGCTCGTGTTCCGCTACGCGCAGCACTGTCGTGCGCACCGCGTCCATGCCCAGGGCCGAGCACTTCTGATACTCGCGATCCAGCTCTTCCTCGACGAGCCGCACCGCGGCCTCTCGCTCCATCACGGGTGCAGCATCGTCCAGGAACCGGGATCCGGCCAGCCAGTCATCGAGCGCAGGACGCTCGTGGGCGGTCCTGTCCGGTCTGGTCCAGTCCGGCCCGGTCCAGTCCGGTTCGGTTCGGTTCGGACCATGCGACCGTCTACGGCTGCCGCAGGCGCGGGAGCGGGCAGTAGCGCTCACCCCCTTCGGCCACCACGGTTTTCCCGGGGGCGATCTCCGTGAACCCGGCGTCGGTCACCACGGGCAGACCACTGCGGGTCAGCTCCTGCCAGTGCTCGCCCCGGGCGGACCGTACGGACAGCGGGAACCCCGCCGCGCGCCAGGCCGCCCGCTCTTCCGCGGACAGTTCCCACCACGCCAGCTGTGCAGCGTGCCCGACCTGCGCCATTTCCTTGCCCGTCGACATCCCCAGCCCGGAGTTGAGCCACAGCACCGGGGCGCCGGCGACGGGTGCCCCGGGCGGCCGGGGGTCGTCCAGCTCCGTGCCCGAGACCTGCAGGCGCGCCAGCTCCTTCGGCCAGCCGTCCAGCGGCACCGGCGGGAAGACCCGCACCTCGGCGTGGTGGCCGGTGACCGTGATGCCCGGCAGTGCCCCGGCCCGCCGCCACTCCGCGCCACGCGCCCGCCGCACCACCTTCCGGATCCGGGCGTCCTGCCAGTCCCGCACCGCCGCGGCCCACTCGCCGTCCCCGGCCGACCGCTCGTCCGACAGCAGCACCAGCACCGCCCTCGCCGCGGTCTCCAGCGCGTCCGTACGCGACGGCGGCTCGGCCCGCTCGATCCGCGCGACGAGCGGCAGCACGAACTGCGGTGCCGCGTCCCGGCCGGTCTCTTCACGGCGCACGGCGCTGCCGGCGTCGTTGCCGGGCCGGCCGGCGTGCGCCGCGCCGGTGCTCGCGGTGCCGGTGCTCTCTGTACTGGCGCTACCGACGCTCTCTGGGTTCGCGCTTCGTGTGCTCGCGCTCTCTGTGCTGGTCACCCGTCCAGTTTCGCTTTCTGTGCTGGTCACCTGTCCAGTCTGCCAGCCGCCACTGACAGGGCACGCGTCACCGACAGCCGTCACCGTCGAGGCCTTCCGCTCGCCGCTTCTCTGTTCCGCGGGCCGGCCGGTGGGCACAGCAGCGCCGAGCCAACGCCGCCACCCGGCACCGCGTTTCCGGCCGGACGCGGCGCGCCGCGCCCTGGGGCGGGCACCGGGAAGCTGTTCCGGCTACCGTCGGGAACGGCGGAGCGGCCCAGGCCGCCGGGTGGCAGTACCGGACAGCAGTACCGGACAGCAGTGCCGATAACAAAACCGGGTGGCGGTGCCGGGCGGCGGTGGAGGTGCCAACAGGTATGAGGCTCGACGGGGTGGGGCGGCGCTACGGGGTGCGGGGCCCGTGGGTGCTGCGGGATGTGCAACTCGAGGTGCCCGCGGGTGCGCTGCTGCGCATCGAGGGGACCAACGGCAGCGGGAAATCCACCCTGCTGCGGCTGTTGGCCGGGATCGACCGGCCCAGTGCCGGACGTATCACCGGCCGCCCGCGCAGCGCCTATGTGCCCGAACGGTTCCCCGCGGCGCTGCCCTTCACCGCCGTCGACTACCTCACCCACCTCGGCCGTATCCACGGTCTGCGCGGCCCCGAAGCCGGTCGCCGTGGCGCCGAGTGGCTGGCCCGGTTCGGGGCGGCCGCGCACGCCCGCACCCCACTGGCCGAGCTGTCCAAGGGAACGAGCCAGAAGGTCGCGGTCGCCCAGGCATTGCTCGCCGACCCCGAACTCCTGGTCCTGGACGAGGCATGGACCGGCCTGGACCAGGGCGCCCGCGAGGTGCTCAACCGTGCGGTCGCCGAACGGGTCGCGGACGGCGACACCGTCGTCTTCGTCGACCACGACCCGCGGCGGCTGGCGGGCGCGGCCGATGCCCGCTACCGCGTCGCGGACGGGCGGCTGCTGTCCCACGAGGAGAGCGGCCCGGCGGGGGACGAGGCGCCCGCGCCCGGCCCCGGAGTGGTGATCGAGGCGGAGGGCGCACCGGGAGCGCGGCTGCCCGAGGGGCCAAAGCGGCCGCCCGCCGGAGCACCACGGCTGCCGGGTGGGACACAGGTCGTTTTGCGGCCGGACGGTACGACGCGGCTGACCGTCCCCGCCGTCCACTCCGACGCCTTGCTGCGCGCCCTGCTCACCGCACGGCCGCCGTGGCACATCCGGTCGGTCTCCAGCGCCGGGGCGGGGCCGGGGGAGGGGCCCGGCGACGACGGCCCGGCGTCGGCCGCCGGATCCGCGCCGGCATCCGCCTCCACGTCCACCCAGGCGTCCGCGCCCGCGCCCGCATCGGACCCCGCGTCCACCCAGGGGCCGGCGCCCGCATCCGCTTCCGCACCCGGCGAGGCCCCTCTCACATGATCGCTCTTCTCCGCTATCAGACGGCGCTGCTCGTCCGCTCGCACCGCTGGCTGCCGCCGGTGATCCTCTACGCCGCCTGGCTGGCCATCGGCGTCCAGAGCGGCGGTCCGATCCTCGTCGGGCTCGGCTGGGCCGCCGGCGGTCTGCTGCCGGTCGCCGTATGGCTGACCCGGGTCTGTGTCACCAACGAGCCGCCGGCTGCCCGCAATTGCACCGTGGCGGCCGCCGGGCCCGGCCGGGCCCACCTCGCCGGAGTGCTGGCCGCGGTCTGTACCGCGGTGCTGCTCGCCCTGCTCGGTACGGCACTGGTCGTGCTGCTGTCCGACCCGCACTCCACCGGCCACCAGGTCGCCGTCCCGGTCCTGCCCGCGGCGGCCGCCGGGCTGCTCGCCGCACTTGCGTGCCTGCTGACGGGTACCGCGATCGGCGCGCTGAGCAACCGGCCGGTGCTGCGCAGCAGCGGCTGGAGCATCCCGGTGGGCATGCTCGCCGCTCTGCTGCTCCTCGTGCTGGGCGCCTCGCCCGCCAACGCCGCCGTCTCGGGCTTGGTCACCGGCTCTCCCCACGGCACGATCACCACCCCGTGGCTGCCGCTCGCCGCCACCGCTCTGTTCGCGGCCGCCGCCACCTCCGTCGCGTGCGCGCTCAGCTCCCGCCGGAGCTGAAGCGCCGGGACGAATGGCCGGAGTGGAAGCGCCGCCGCGGCGCTGGGACCGGGCCCGGATGTCTCCCCCGCCCCCTCCCCCCTCTCCCCCTTCGGGGGAGGGGGCGGGGGTGGGTTCGGGGGTGGGGGGGAGCAGCCGCACGCTCGACGCCCTCCCCGGGCACCGCCGACCACCCCACCCAACCTCACCCCCGAACCCGGGCAAGCTCAGTGCTCCCAGGGCCCCGTCACCGCGAACGTCGTCCCCGGCGTATAGCAATTGACGTACATCGTCCGGTGGTCGGGCGAGAAGGTCACCCCCGCGAACTCACCCCACTCCGGCTTCTGCGGGGTGCCGATGTTCTGCCGGCCACGGGCCATCGCATAGACCTCGCCGCGCCGGGTGAGGCCGAAGACGTGCTGGGCGCCCTCGCCGTCCTCGCAGACCATCAGGCCGCCGCTGGGCGCCAGGCAGATGTTGTCGGGGGACTCGCCGGGCAGTTGGAGGTCACTGTCCGGGCCGAAGACGACGACCTGGGTCAGCCGCCGCTTCCTCGGGTCGTACTTCCACACCTGGCCGTAGTGGTCGGCCGCCGAACCGGCGTCGCGGTGCGCGAAGCTGGAGACGAAGTAGACGCAGGAGCCGCCCCAGTAGCAGCCCTCCAGCTTCTGGGCGTGGGTGATGCCGCCGGGGCCGAAGTCCTGGAAACGGATCGGGGTCTGACGGGCCAGCGGGTCGGGCACATCCACCCAGGTGACGTGGTCGAACGTGGTGCCCGGTTGCTGGACGGTGGAGAGGTCTGGCACACCGGGGACCCGCAGCGCCTGGAGCCGGCCGCCGGCCCGGAGCGAACCGCGGCCGCCCCTCGGCTTCTCCGGCAGAAAGCGGTAGAACAGGCCGAACGGCTTGTCGAAGGCGTCCTCGGTCTCATAGACGGTGCCGGTGCCGGGGTCGACGGCGATCGCCTCGTGCTGGAAGCGGCCCATCGCGGTCAGCGGGACCGCGCCGGTGCGCCGCGGGTCGTACGGATCGACCTCGAAGATGAAGCCGTGGTCCTTGGCGTAGTTCTCCTCACCGGCCCGGTGCTCGGTCTCCTCGCAGGTCAGCCAGGTGCGCCAAGGGGTGGGGCCGCCCGCGCAGTTGGTGGACGTACCGGCGATGGCGACCCGTTCCGAGCGGACGGAGTTGTCCCGGCCGAGTTCCAGGACCGTACAGCCGCCCTCACCGCCCGGGTCGTACGTCAGGTCCCGGACCCGGGGGACGGCCTGGCGCGAGCCCGTCCGGTTCTCGTGGTTGCGAACGAGAAACGTGCCGCCGTGCCCGGAGGAACCGGAGGAACCGGAGGAACCATGTGAACCGGAGGAACCATGAGAACCGGGAAACGCAGCCATGCCGTCGCAGTTGCCGGGGACCTTGCCCTCCCCCGAACGCAGCGGGTCGCCCTCCCGGGACAGGACCCGGTAGCGGAAGCCCCGGGGGAGATCGAGCAGGCCGTGCGGGTCGGGTACCAGCGGGCCGTAGCCGCGCTGCCCCATGCTCTGTGCGGTCGCGGTCCCCGTGAAGAGCTCCGTGAGGTTTCCGGAGAAGGCGATTCCCGCCCCCAGCGCTCCGGTTCTCGCCAGGATCTGACGTCGTGTCGCGGACATGGGCAACTCCCTGTTGGCGGACAGGTGACGTGACCCGCTCGTGTGTACCACGGGGCCGGGCCGCCGGGAACCAGGCGGCGGCCCGGGTGTTGCCGCGGGGCGTCTACCGTGAGCCGTCGGCCACCAGGGCGCCTGCGTCGCGCGCCAGCGCCGTCAGCCGGGAGATCGCCCGGAAGTACTTCTTGCGGTAGCCGCCGCGCAGCATCTCCTCGCTGAACAGCTCGTCGAAGGCCTTGCCCGAGGTCAGCACCGGCACCTCGCGGTCGTAGAGCCGGTCGGCCAGGACCACCAGGCGCAGCGCGGTGGACTGGTCGGGCACCGCCTGGACGTCGGTGAGGCAGACCGCCTCGATGCCGTCGCACATCGCGCCGTAGCGGCTGGGGTGCACCCGGGACAGGTGCTCCAGCAGGGAGGGGAAGTCGTCGAGGGAGGCACCGGGCGTGCGGTACGCCGTGCGGGTGACCGTCTCATCGTCGTACGGGGCGGGCGCCTCGGGCAGGCCGCGGTGGCGGTAGTCCTCGCCGTCGATCCGCAGCGGACGGAAGTGGGCGCTCAGGCCCTGGATCTCCCGTAGGAAGTCGGCCGCGGCGAACCGGCCCTCGCCCAGCTTGCCGGGCAGCGTGTTGGAGCTGGCGGCCAGCGCCACCCCGGCGTCGACCAGCTTGCCGAGCAGGGTGGAGACCAGGACCGTGTCACCGGGATCGTCCAGCTCGAACTCGTCGATGCACAGCAGTTTGTGCTCGCCGAGGGTGCGGACGGTCTGCTGGAAGCCGAGTGCGCCGACGAGGTTGGTCAGCTCGACGAAGGTGCCGAAGGCCTTGCGCTCGGCCGGGGCGGGGGTGGCGTGCCACAGGGAGGCGAGCAGGTGGGTCTTGCCGACGCCGTAGCCGCCGTCCAGATAGACGCCGCGCGGGCCCTGGGGGGCCGCGGGCTTCCTGGCGAACCAGCGCCGTTTGCCCGAGCCGGCCCGCCCGGCGTCGATGCTCTCCGCGAAGTCGCCCAGGACCTGGACGGCCTCGGCCTGGCTGGGCTGCTTCGGGTCCGGGATGTAGGTGTCGAAGCGGGCGCCCTGGAAGCGCGGCGGCGGCACCATCTCGGCCACCAGGCGGTCGGCCGGGACGTGCGGGGCGCGGGCGGTGAGCGCGGCGGGCGCCGCGTCGTCCCCGTCGGCCGGCGGTTCGGCTGTCGGGTCGGGCTGCGGGGAGGAGTGCTGGGAAGGCGACACAGCCGTCCAGCCTATCTCCTGTGCGGGGGCCGCCGGTCCGCTGAGCGAGGCATGTCACACTGCCGCCATGCGACGCCTGTTCCCTCTCCCCGCCCCGTCCGTACCGGCCCCCGACAGCGAGAACACCGTGGTGGCGACGTTCGACCCCACGGACCGCGAGTGGACGCTGGACGAACTGGCCGATGCCTACGCGTACCCGGCGGCGGACGACCCGGTGCGCTCGGGCCGCACCGGCTGGCTGCGGGCGAACATGGTGTCCTCCATGGACGGCGCGGCCCACCACGAGGGCCGCTCGCAGCCGCTCTCCAGCGCTGCCGATATGCGGATCTTCGGGGTGCTGCGGGGCCTCGCGGATGCGGTGGTGGCGGGCGCGGAGACGGTGCGGCAGGAGGGCTACCGGCCGGCCCGCGCCCGGGAGGCGTTCGCCGCCCGCCGGGCCGCCGCCGGCCAGGGCCCGGCCCCCGCCATCGCCGTGGTGACCGCCGGCCTCGCACTGGACTTCACCCTGCCGCTGTTCACCGAGCCGCTGGTCCCCACCCTGGTGTTGACCGGTGCGGGCGCGCCCGCTGACCGGGTGGCGAAGGCCCGCGCGGCGGGCGTCGAGGTGCTGTTCGCCGGGGAGGGCCAGGGCGTCGATCCGGCCCGGGTGACCGGGGTGCTGGCCGAACGGGGCCACACCCGGCTGCTGACGGAGGGCGGGCCGAAGCTGCTGGGGCAGTTCGCGGCGGCCGGTGCGCTGGACGAGCTGTGTCTGTCGCTGGCTCCGGTGGTCGCCGTGGGCGACGCGCCGAGGATCATGAACGGCCCCGCCGTCCCGGTACCGGAGCGGTTCGCCCTGGCGTCCGTACTGGAGGAGGGCGGATTCCTCTTCACTCGCTACCGCCGGTCGTGACAATCGTCGGAATTGTCTGTTCCGCTTAGCTTCTGTTGGGCACACTGAAAGCCAACAGTCCCGCACGGCTACGGGGCAGGATGGTGTCTGTCGGGCTCCGTGCCATGCGGCGCCCCGAAGAGAAGAAGGGCGTCCGTCGTGTTCACGAGCGTATTGATGATCGAGAAGCCACTGACGCCTGCCGATGTGGAGTTTGTGACCACCCTGCACGGCGATGACCGGATCTCGTTCGTCGTGCTCATGCAGCCTCGCGGCAAGCAGGATGTTCTGCTACGGGCCATCGATGACGTGGCCCTCGGTGAGTTCGACGACGCCGTACGGGAGGGCGAGGAACCGGGCGGTGCCCGGGCGGAGGCCCCCGCCGAGCTCGCCCTGGCCCACACGCTGCAGGCCCTGCGCGACACCGGCGCGCAGGCCGTCGGGCAGGTGGTCGAGGACCATCCGCTGGACCTGCTGCGGTCCGTCGTCGACGAGACCGGTGCGGACGAGGTGATCGTGCTGACCACCCCGCATTTCGTGGAGGAGTTCTTCCACCGCGACTGGGCCTCCCGCGCCCGCCACAAGGTCGGCGTCCCGGTCCTCAAGCTGTTCTCCCATGCGGCGGACGACCAGCCCCAGGGGACGGCCGGAGGCTGAGCGGCCCGCCGGTACCGGGGCCCGCGCCATCCGCCGGGTTCCGTCCGCCGGGGCCCGTCCCCCGGGTCCCGTCCCCCCGGTCCCGCCGCCGGTCAGGGGCGGGCGACGGACCGGGGGACCAGTCGGCCGTCCCGCACCTCGGCGACCGTGTCCGCCGCGTCCAGACGGTCGGGGTCGTGGGTGACCAGCACCGTCGCGGTGGCGCGCTGCCGGGTGAGCGTGCGCAGCAGCGTGAGCACCGCGGCGCCCCTCTCGTGGTCCAGGGCGCTGGTCGGCTCGTCCACCAGCAGCACCGCGGGCTCGTTCATCAGCGCCCGCGCGATATTGACCCGCTGCCGCTGACCGCCCGACAGCTGATGCGGCCGCCGGCCGGCCTGGTCCTCCAGGCCGACCGCCGCCAGCAGCTCCCGTGCCCGCTCCCGGGTGCGTGCCCGAGCCGTACGCGACGCGCGCCCGTCGAGGCGGGCCATCATCTGCAGCTGTTCGGCGGCGGTCAGCGACGGCAGCAGATTGGGCTGCTGGAAGACCGTGCCGATGGTGGTGCGGCGCAGCGCCGTCAGCGCGGCCCGGCCGAGCCCCGCGGTGTCCGTGCCGCCGACCACCACCCGTCCGCGGTCCGGGCGGATCAGTGTGGCGGCGACCGCGAGCAGGCTGGACTTGCCGGATCCGGACGGGCCGATCACCGCGGTCAGACATCCGGCGGGGACGGTCAGTGAGACCTCGTCCAGCGCCGTCAGCCGGGCGTCGCCGTCGGGGTAGGTGAGGGTGACATCGGTCAGTTCGAGGCTCATCGGGCACTTCCCAGGGCGGTGAGCGGGTCCACGGACGTGATGCGGCGGATGGCGAGCGCGGCGCCCGCGGCACCCAGCGCGATCATGATCAGGGCGGGCGCGAGCACGGTGGCCGGGGCGAGCACAAAGGGCACTGTGCCGCCGATCCCGGCGCCCACCGCGGCCACCACGGCGCTGCCCAGGACGGTCCCGCCCACCAGCAGCACCACGGCCTGTCCGAGCGCGTCGCGCAGCAGCGAGCGGGTCGAGGCGCCCAGCGCCTTCAGCACGGCGACATCGCCACCGCGCTGGATCGTCCACACCGTGAAGAACGCCCCGATGACCAGCGCGGAGATGGCGAACAGAAAGCCGCGCATCAGCTGCAGGGACCCGTTCTCGGCGGCGTACGAGCCGATGGCCTGCAGGGCGTCGTCGGCGGCGACGGTCTGTGTGCCGAGCGCCCGGTCGGCGGCGGCCAGGCCGGCGGTGCCGGAGGTGGAGAGGGCGAGGACGGTCGCTCCGGCGGCGTCGTCCGAGGCCCCGGTCCCCTCGGATGTGCCGGTCCCCTCGGATGTGCCGGAACCCTCGGATGCGCCGTGCTCCGCGGAAGCCGGCTGGTCACCGGAAGCGGCCTGGTCACCGGAGGCGGGGCGCCCACCGGCGGCCGCCCCGGCGCCGCCCGCCAGCCGCCGCCAGTCCTCCAGCGACGTCCAGACCACCGGCGTATGGGCGTACATCGCCGCGCCCGACACCGCCGCCACCCGGACCGTGCGGCCGCCGAGCGTCAGCGTGCCGCCGGTCCGCGTTCCCAGCGAGGCGGCGGCCTTCGCGGACAGCACCACCGCGCCGTCGCCCACCCGTGCGGGCGCCGTCGCCGACCCCGGCCGCACGCCGAACAGGGACACCGCGGCGGTCCGGCCGCCGGACTCGGCCTTCGTCGTCGTGATCCCCAGCGGATCGGCGTGCCGTACGCCCGGCACCCGCGCCCAGGCCCGTACGGTCCGCTCCGTCAGCCGCGAATCGGTGAAGGCGACGTCCCTGCCGTCGGCGGGCGCCGAGAACACCAGATGGTCGGCGGGCAGCGCGGTGATCGCCGAGGTGTTCTCCCGGCCCAGGCCCGCCGTCAGGCCCGACAGCAATCCCACCAACACCGTGATCAGCACAATGACGGTGCCCATCAGGGCGAACCGTCCCTTGGCGAATCTCAGGTCCCTCCAGGCGACGAACACCGGCGATGCCCTCCTCGGATCCGGGTGCCGGACTCCACTGCCCGGCATCGGCCTCCACCGTCGCCTGCCGGGCGGGCCGCGGACATCGCGCCGGGGAAGGGTCCGCCCGGATCGAAAGATGTGCCCCACGATCAACCCTTTGGTTGATGCCGCAGGTGGGGACGCCGCTTAGCCTGGGGGAGCCGTGACCGAAGAAACCGCGACCGAAAACACCGCGACTGAAAACACCGCGACCGAAGACACCGCGACCCGGGAATCTGCGGCACACACCGCGACCGGGGAATCCGCGACCGCCCCCTCCCTCACCCCCGTCCTGCGGGTCCTGCGCAGCTGCCTGCACCTGATGGTGGCCGTGCTGCTGGCGCTGGCCTGCGTGCGTGCGGTCGCCGCGCACGCCCCCGCGGCCCCGGCCGTGACCGCCGGCGCGGCCGCGCTGTTCGCGGTGTACGTGACCGGCCCCCGGCTGCCCCGCCTCCGCAGCTCGACCGCTGCCGCCGCCCTCTGGCTCGCCGCCGTGGCCCTGCTCTGGCTGGTGCTGCTCGCCCTCACCCCGGACGGCGTCTGGCTGGCCTTCCCGCTGTTCTTCGTCCAGCTGCATCTGCTGCCGCTGCGAGGGGGACTGGCCGCCGTCGCGGCCACCACCGCCGCCGCCATCGCCGGATTCGCCCTGCACACCCACACCCTGAGCCTCGGCACGGTGCTCGGTCCCGCCCTGGGCGCCGCCGTCGCCGTCGCCGTCGTCCTCGGCTACGAGGCCCTCTACCGGGAGAGCGAACAGCGCCGCCGTCTCATCGAGGAGCTCACCGCGGCACGCAGCGAACTGGCCGCCGCGGAACACGCCGCCGGGGTCCTCGCCGAACGCGAGCGGCTGGCCCGCGAGATCCACGACACCCTCGCCCAGGGCCTGTCCAGCATCCAGCTGCTGCTGCGGGCCGCCGAGCGCGCCCTGCCGCGGCAGCCCGGCACCGCCCTCGGCCATGTCCGGCAGGCCCGCACCACCGCGGCCGGCAACCTCGCCGAGGCCCGCCGCTTCGTCCGTGCGCTGAGCCCGCCCGACCTGGAGGCCGGCTCGCTGCCGGCCGCGCTGGAGCGGCTGTGCGCCACCACCGCCCGTACCTCCCCGCTCGCCGTGCACTGCCAGGTCTCCGGCACACCCACCGCGCTCCCCACCACGCACGAGGTCGCGCTGCTACGGATTGCCCAGTCCGCGCTCGCCAACACCGTGCGGCACGCCGGTGCCGGACGCGCCGAGCTGACCCTCAGCTACATGGACACCGAGGTCGCGCTGGACGTCGTCGACGACGGCGCCGGGTTCGTCCCCGCCGAGGTGCCCGCCCCGGGCTCCGCGGCGGCGGACGGCAGCGGCTTCGGCCTCGCCGCGATGCGCGCCCGGGCCCGCGCCCTCCAGGGCACCCTCGTCGTCGAGTCCGCCCCCGGCGAGGGCACCG
Organism: Streptomyces lydicus; assembly: GCF_004125265.1. Taxonomy (GTDB): domain Bacteria; phylum Actinomycetota; class Actinomycetes; order Streptomycetales; family Streptomycetaceae; genus Streptomyces; species Streptomyces lydicus_C. The sequence goes on along the minus strand of NZ_RDTE01000003.1, from coordinate 1,992,955 downwards.
CGGTCGCCGTCACCCTGCCCTGTCCCGCCGCCCCGCCCGACGCCCTCGTGGAGGCCGCCCCGTGACCGCGACGGACACCCCCGTCCGGCTGCTGCTCGCCGACGACCACCCCGTCGTACGCGCCGGTCTGCGCGCCGTCCTGGAGACCGAGGACGACTTCGAGATCGTCGCCGACGTCCCGACCGCCGAGCAGGCCGTCGACCTCGCCGCGCGGCTCGCCGTCGACGTCGTCCTCATGGACCTCCAGTTCGGCGGCCGGATGCTCGGCTCCCAGGCCACCGCGGAGATCACCGCCCGTCCCGGTGCGCCGCGCGTCCTCGTGCTCACCACGTACGACACCGATGCCGACATCCTCGCCGCCATCGAGGCCGGCGCCACCGGCTACCTCCTCAAGGACGCCCCTCCGGAGGAACTGGCGGCCGCGGTCCGCACCGCCGCCGCCGGGAAGTCCGCACTCGCCCCCACCGTCGCGCTGCGCCTCATGGACCGGATGCGGACCCCCGCCACCGCGCTCTCCCGCCGGGAGACCGAGGTCCTCCAGCTCGTCGCCGACGGTCTGCCGAACGCGGCGATCAGCAAACGGCTCTTCCTCAGCCAGGCGACCGTCAAGTCCCACCTCGTCCACATCTACGCCAAGCTGGGCGTGGACTCCCGCACCTCCGCGGTCGCCGCCGCCACCGCCCAGGGGCTGATCCGCCGCTGAACGCCGCGCCCCGGGCCGTATCCCGGACCCGGCCGGGCCGGCCTTCCCAGCCGGGACCGGCCCTTTCCACCCGGCCGGGCCGGCCTCCCGCACCCGTCAGGGGTCCACGGACCGGCACTGTCGGTGCCGGGTGCGAGAATCATGGACAGCACCACCGCTCGCGATGATCGACGATCAGGGAGACCCGCCCATGGCACCCGCCATCCCAGCCTCGATGGACCGGCCGCACTTCATCGGCATCGGCGGAGCCGGCATGTCGGGCATCGCCAAGATCCTCACGCAGCGCGGCGCCCGGGTGGCGGGCAGCGACGCGAAGGACTCCGCGACCGCCCAGGCCCTGCGCTCCCTCGGTGCCACGGTCCACCTCGGCCACGCCGCCGGACACCTGGCCGAGGACGCCACCAGCGTCGTCGTCTCCTCCGCGATCCGCCCGGACAACCCCGAGCTGGCCGCCGCCCACGAACGCGGCATCCCGGTGGTCCACCGCTCCGACGCGCTCGCCTCCCTCATGGACGGCCTGCGCCCCATCGCCGTCGCCGGCACCCACGGCAAGACGACCACGACCTCCATGCTGGCCGTCTCCCTCGGCGCCCTCGGCCTCAAGCCGTCCTACGCCATCGGCGGCGACCTCGACGCCCCGGGCTCCAACGCCGAGCACGGCGCCGGCGAGATCTTCGTCGCCGAGGCCGACGAAAGCGACCGCAGCTTTCACAAGTACGCCCCCGAGGTCGCGATCATCCTCAACGTGGAGCTCGACCACCACGCCAACTACGCCTCGATGGACGAGATCTACGAGTCCTTCGAGACCTTCGTCGGCCGCATCCGCCCCGGCGGCACCCTGGTCATCGCCGCCGACCAGCCCGGCGCCCGTGAGCTGACCGAGCGGATCTCCGGCCGCTACGACATCGAGGTCGTCACCTACGGCGAGTCCGCGGACGCCGACGTCCGCATCCTCAAGGTCAACCCCCGCGGCCTGACCAGCGATGTCACCGTCACCCTCACCAGCGGCAAGATCCTCACCTTCACCGTCTCCGTCCCGGGCCGGCACTACGCCCACAACGCCGTCGCCGCCCTGGCCGCCGGCGTCGCCCTGGGCCTCGCACCGCACAACCTCGCCTCCGCGCTCGGCAAGTACACCGGCGTCAAGCGCCGCCTCCAGCTCAAGGGCGAGGCGGCCGGCGTCCAGGTCATCGACTCCTACGCCCACCACCCCACGGAGATGACCGCCGACCTGGAGGCCATCCGCGGCGCCGCCGACGGCTCCCGGGTGCTGGTCGTCTTCCAGCCGCACCTCTTCTCCCGCACCCAGGAGCTGGGCACCGAGATGGGCCAGGCACTCGCCCTGGCCGACGCCTCCGTCGTCCTGGACATCTACCCGGCCCGCGAGGACCCGATCCCGGGCATCACCAGCGCCCTGATCATCGACGCCGCGCGCACCGCCGGTGCCGACGTCACCCCCGAGAGCGACCAGGCCGCCGTCCCGGAGGTCATCGCAGGAATGGCGAAGCCCGGCGACCTTGTTCTCACCATGGGCGCGGGCGATGTGACCGACCTCGGCCCCGCCATCCTGTCCCGCCTGGGCAGCTGAGCTGAGGAGGACCCCAGATGCCGTACGAGATCGACAAGCCCGACGAGCAGTGGCGCGCCGAGCTGACCCCCGCCGAGTACCAGGTGCTCCGCCAGGCCGGCACCGAGCCCGCCTTCGTCGGCGAGTACACCGACACCAAGACCGAGGGCGTCTACTCCTGCCGCGCCTGCGGCACCGAGCTCTTCCGCTCCGACACCAAATTCGAGAGCCACTGCGGCTGGCCGTCCTTCTACGACCCCAAGGACTCCGAAGCCGTCGAACTCATCGAGGACCGCACCCACGGCATGGTCCGCACCGAAGTCCGCTGCGCCCGCTGCGGCTCCCACCTCGGCCACGTCTTCGAGGGGGAGGGCTACCCGACCCCCACCGACCAGCGGTACTGCATCAACTCGATCTCGCTGCGGTTGAGCCCGGACGATCAGTGAGCGCCGTGCCGGACGCCAGGTAGCGGATCCGCCCCGGGGCGGATCCGGCGGGCCACGGCAGGCCGTCCCGGTCCGGCCGCTGCCGGGCGGAGCCTGATCAGCGGCTCAGCGGCAGGTGATCTGGGGGCCTCCCCAGTCGGCGTGGTCGGAGTCGTTGCCGTTGCCGCCGTCGGTGACCACCAGCCGTAGTTGGCTGCCGCCGGTGAGGTCCGCGGTGAGGCGCTTCGCGGGCTGGTCGACCGTCATCAGGCCGCTGTCGGCGACCTTGGTGGCGTCCCGGTAGATCTGGAAGACCACGGAGCCGTTCGCGCCCACCTCGTCGTCGAGTCCGACATCCACGGTGAGGGCGGAGCAGCTGCCACCGAGGTCGTAGGTGACCTCGTCGTAGGCGTGCGCGCCCAGTCCCTGGGAGTAGGTGGCGCCCTGGATGGTGAGCGGGTGTCCGTCGATGCTGCTGTCCTGCCGGAACGGCGCGAAGCTGTACTTCTGGGAGCTCCAGGGCCGGGAGCCCAGCGGCGCGGTGTGGCCGGCCGGCGGTTTGTCCGCGGGGCCGGGAGCGGGGCGGGACGAGTGCGACGGCTTCGCCGGCGACGAGGGCCGGGTGCTCGGGTGCTTCGGCTTCTTGCTGTGCGTGGGGGACGGCGAGCTCGACGGCGAATGAGAAGCGGTCGCGGAGCTCCTGGCGGACGGCGGCTGCTCCGTGGCGGGGGCCGCAGAGCGGTCCGCCGGGGCGCGGTGCCCGGCCGCGGCATCGTCGCGCTCCGTGCCGAGCAGCGGGCCGACGGATATGGCGACGCCGGCCAGGACGGCCACGGCGACTGCGAGCAGGGTGATCCGCGCCGGTGTGAACCGCGCCCGCCGTGGCTTGCCCGGCGCGTCGGGCAGGACCGTCCCCGAGAAGCTCAGGCCGGCCGTGGGCGCGCTGACGTCGCCGGACGGCCCGGCGCCGTAAGCGGGGCCGGGAGCTTGCGCCGACTCGGCGGCCAGCCAGGACGCGACGTCGTCGCGCAGCTCGGTGTTGCGGGCGGTGCGGTTCCAGGCGGCGGCGGTATGGCGTACCGCCGCGAGCAGGGCGGTCAGCCAGGCCGGATCGGCACCCTCTTCCGGGCCGGGGGAGTGCAGGACGTGGTTGATGGCCTCCTTCGCCAGATCCGCCGCGGCCTGGGACGAGCGGCAGCAGTCACGGGCGTAGGCCAGCACGGCCGCGTAGTGCCGTTGGTGGAACTCGTTGAGGGCCATCTGGGCCGTCCGGGCCGTGCCGTCCGGAGCCGGTGTGCCGAACGGGGTGTCCGCCGCCCGGTCGCCGGACCGGGCGGCCGCACGGATGCGCCGGACCAGCTCGGTATCGGAGGGTGCGGTCCCACCGGTGGTGTCGCAGTGCTCTTGCATGAGTGGGCCGATCACCCTTCGACGTCCTGACGGGCCATGAAAAATACCGCAAGCAGGGCGGGTATCCGGAGGCCGGTGCTTCGTTCGGCACCGGAGGCCGCGGGCGACCCGTCTCCCGCGGCCGCCCCGTCACACCATTTCCACGATCGCCGTCACCACCAACCCCGCTTCCACGAGCCACCGGCCGGTGAATTCGGTGAGCTCCCTGCCGTCGACCACCGGGCCGGGGACGAGGAGACGGGCGGTGAAGGTGGCGTCCGACGGGTCGAGGGTGAGGAGGGCGTCCTCGAAGCCGAGCCAGCGGTGGGCGAGGGGGTACCACGCCTTGTAGACGGACTCCTTCGCGCTGAACACCAGGCGGTCCCAGCAGACTTCGGGCTGTGCGCCGGCCAGCCGGCGCAGCTGGGCGCGTTCCTCGGGCAGGGTGATGAGGTCGATCACGCCGGGATCGTCCACGGGCAGATGGGGCTCGGCGTCCAGACCGACGGTCCGTACGTCCGCGGAGCGGGCCACGGCGGCGGCGCGGTAGCCGGCGCAGTGCGTCATGGCACCCACGATGCCCGCCGGCCACAGCGGCTCCCGCTTGGGGCCGGGGAGCAGGGGGGCGGGGGCGATGCCCAGTTCGGACAGCGCGCTGCGGGCGCAGCGGCGTACGGTGCCGAACTCCTTCTGCCGCTTGGGCACGGCGCCGGACACCAGCGCCCACTCCTCGGGAAACATCTCGGAGACCGGGGCGTCGTCGAAGGCCTCGGCGGTCACGACCGGGGCCGGCAGCAGTTTGTCGATCACGCGGGGGTCCCGGTCCTTCCGGCGGTGACGGGGGCGGGCGCGGGCAGGATCCGGACCGGCCGCCCCGGTGCGCGGGAGCGGCGCTGCCACTCCCGTGGATAGCCGAGCGACACCTCCTGATGGGGCACGCCGTCGCAGACCAGCAGCCGCGGGATGTGGAGGTGGCCGTAGACGACCGTGGCGGCACGGAACCGGCGCGGCCAGTCCGCGGTCGCCTCGGTGCCGCACCACAGCGCGAAGTCCGGGTACCACAGCGGGGCGGTGGGCTCGCGCACCACCGGCCAGTGGTTGACGAGCACCGTGGGCACCTCCGGCGGCAGGGCGGCGAGCCTGGCCTCGGTGGCGGCCACCCGCGCCGCGCACCACGCCTCCCGGGTCGGATACGGATCGGGGTGCAGGAAGTGCTCGTCGGTGCAGACCACTCCGGCCTTCTCCGCCTGGGCGAGCGCCGCTTCTTTGGACGTGATGCCGGGCTGCCGGAAGGTGTAGTCGTAGAGGAGGAAGAGCGGTGCGATGACGGCCGGACCACCGGCGCCCTCCCAGAGCGGATACGGGTCCTCGGGGGTGAGGACGCCCAACTCGCGGCAGATCTCGACCAGATGCTCATAGCGCGCCACGCCGCGCAGCTGCACCGGGTCGTGCTCCGGCGTCCACAGCTCGTGATTGCCGGGCACCCAGATCACCTTGGCGAACCGGCTGCTGAGCAGGGTGAGCGCCCAGCAGATGTCGGAGACGTATTCGCCGACGTCGCCGGCGACCAGCAGCCAGTCGTCGTCGGACTCCGGTCTTAAGCCCTCGACGATGTCGCGGTTCTCCTGGTAGCGGACGTGCAGATCGCTGACGGCCACCAGGGAGCCACGGTGGCCGCCCCCTTGGGGGGAGCCGGGAGCGGGTGTGGGGGCCGGGCCGGCGGCGCCGGGCGGGAGGGTGCGGATCTCATAGGTCACCCCAGAAGTAAAGACGGTGCGGGGGAGAGAGTGAAGGGCTGCCCGGGCGACGGGGCTCCGCGTCACCGGCCTGGCGGTGGGGGAGCGGGCCGCCCGCCGGACCCGCCGGACCCGCCGGACCCGCCTGACGGGGCGCCGCCGCGGCGGATGCGGGTGGCCAGCCAGAGGTCGAAGCGGTCGTCGGGGTCGTCGAGGCGGCGGCCGGTGAGGTCCATGGCCTTGTCGAGGCGGTTGCGTACGGTGTGCCGGTGGACGCCGAGCCGCCGGCTGGTGGCGTCCCATGCGCCACCGGTCTCCAGCCAGGCCGCCAGGGTGGCGATCAACTCCTCGCCGTGGTCCGCGAGGTCGAGCGGACCGAGCACGGTGTCGGCGTAGCCGTGCAGCGTACTGCGGTCGCCCAGGTCGAGCAGCAGCCGGCTGGCCTGGCTCTGCCGGGCCTGTGCCGGCGCGTTGCCCGCCCTGCTGACCGCGAGCAGCCCGGCCGCCTGGCGCAGCGACACCCGGACCGCTTCGGGTGCCGTGGCCGGCCCGATCCCGGCCGGGCAGCGCGGGGCGAAGCGGGCGAGTACTTCGCGGATGTCCAGCTCCTCACCCACCACCGCCTCGATGACCGTCTCCGGCCCTCCTTCCACGACCCTGACCAGGCCGCCGGGCACCGCCAGCGCCAGATCGGCGGCCATCTCCTGCGCGGCGCCGTCCGTGGGCCCGGTGCCTTCCACGGGCCCGGCACTGTCCGCGGACCAGGTCCCGTCCGCGGGCCCGCCCCCGGTGGCCGGCCCGGCTCCGGTCGTCGCACCGCCTCCCGTTCCGGCTGCCGTTCCGCCTCCCGTTCCGGCTGCCGCGGCACCCGCTGTCGTACGGCCTCCCGGGGCGCCCTCCGCCGCCACCACGACCCCCCGCACCCGCTCGGCCGTCAGCCCCACCGAACGCAGCATGTCCCGGGCCCGGTCGACGGACGGATCCTCGTCGGCCAGCAGCTCCGACAGCAGCGCCGACCGGCGGCGGCGCTCCGGCTCATCGCGGAGGTGGCGGCGCTCCAGCTCCAGGGAGAGCAGCGAGACCAGGCCCGGTACGACCGAACGGGCGGCGTCGTCCGGCCGGCCGGTGAGCAGCAGCAGTCCGCGCAGCCGCCGTGCGCCCAGCGGCTGCACCTCCAGCTGCTGCCCGGCGGCCGTGCTGGACGCGCTGCCGCGCAGTCCGCGCGCGGCGACCCGGTCCAGCAGCTCGTGTGCCTGCGCCGGCAGCGGCCGCGACGCGCGCTCGCTGGTGGCGAGCAGCCGCCCGAGCGGGTCCAGCACCGCCGCGCCCACGCCGGTGGCGGCCGTCCACTCCGCCAGCATCGGCCGCAGTCCGTCGCCGGTCGCCGCGGCGGTCAGCCGGCGCTGGGTCGCGAACGCCCGCTGCAGCAGCGCGCGCTGTTCGTCGGCCCGTGCGTCGAAGACCGCCTTGGTGACGGCGATGAACGGCACCTCGTCGGGCACCGTCAGCAGCGGCAGGCCGGCCTCCTCGGCCGCGCGCACCAGTGGCTCCGGCGCCTCCTGGTACGGCAGTCCCTGACCCAGCCCGAGCGCCAGACACGCCGCCCCGCCCTCGGCCGCGTCCCGGACGTACGCCCGGCAGGCGGCCGGCTCCATCGGCAGCAACAGGCCGATGGTCATGAGGAGTTCGCCGCCCTGCAGCCACTTCCCGGGCGTCGGCAGATCCGAGACCGTCGCCGCCTCGATGGTGCGGGCCAGCTGCTGCGGCGGCACGTCGTAGGTGACCGACAGGCGGAGATCGGGCCGGGCCAGCAGATCGGAGAGATGCAGGGGCATGGACACAGTGTCCATCACCTGCCGGGGGAGTGGACGATCGGGCGAGGGGCTGTGGCTCCTGTGGCAACAGCCCCTATGGCCCGAGCACCACCACCGACTCCGGTGGGAGCCGCAGCACACCGTCAGCCCCGGGAAGCCGGGCACCGGGCCAGCCCGCCAGTGCCTGCAGAGCGGATGTTTGGAGCGCGGATCTCTGCAGCGCGGATGTCTGCAGAGCGGACGGGGACTGCCCGGCCCCGGCCGGGCCGTGGCCGTCCGCCCCCTCGCCCCCGCCGCCCGGGCGGGTCCCGTCCGCGCCGTCCCCGGTGACCGGAATGGCCGCCGTGGCCTCCCGCGAGAGATTGACCGCGACCCGTAGCGGTCCGCGCCGCAGCAGGAGCCAGCGGGCCCGCTCGTCGTAGTGGACGGCGGTGTGGCGTGGATCGGGATCGGTCAACGGCGGCAGCTCATGGCGCAGCGCCAGCAGCGTACGGTGCCAGGCCAGCAGCGAGGTGTGCGGCTCCACGGAGGGTTCGCTCCAGTCCAGGACGCAGCGGTCGCGGGTCGCCGGGTCCTGTGGATCCGGCCAGTCCTCGGCGTGACCGGCCCAGTCGTACGCCGCGAACTCGCGACGGCGCCCGGCGCGTACCGCCTTAGCCAGCTCCGGATCGGTGTGAGCGGTGAAGTACTGCCACGGAGTGCTCGCGCCCCACTCCTCGCCCATGAACAGCATCGGCGTGAACGGCGCGCACAGCACCAGGGCGGCGGCACAGGCCAGCAGCCCCGGGGAGAGCCCGGCCGCGAGCCGGTCGCCGAGCGCGCGGTTGCCGATCTGATCGTGCGTCTGGGCGTAGGCGAGCAGCCGGTACGCGGGCGTCACCCGCAGGTCGAGGGGCGCGCCGTGTGTCCTGCCGCGGAAGCTGGAGTACGTCCCGTCATGGAAGAAGCCGCCGGTCAGCGTCTTGGCGAGGGCGGCCAGCGGGGCGCGCGCGAAGTCGGCGTAGTAGCCCTGGGATTCGCCGGTGAGCGCGGTGTGCAGGGCGTGGTGGAAGTCGTCGTTCCACTGGGCGTGCAGACCGTGCCCGCCGTCCGCCCGCGGCGCGGTGGTGCGCGGATCGTTCAGATCGGACTCGGCGACGAGGAACAGCGGGCGCCGCAGCTCTTCGGCCAGCGTGTCGACGGCGGCGGACAGTGCGGCCAGGAAGTGCGGGGTGCCGTCGTCGTGCAGTGCGTGGACGGCGTCCAGCCGCAGCCCGTCGAGCCGGTAGTCACGCAGCCAGGACAGCGCGCAGCCGAGGAGGTAGTCGCGCACCTCGTCGCTGCCGGGGGCGTCGAGATTGACCGCCGCGCCCCACGGCGTGTGATGGGTGTCGGTGAAGTACGGCCCGAACTGCGGGAGAGGGTTGCCGGACGGGCCGAGGTGGTTGTGCACCACGTCGAGCACCACCCCCAGTCCGTGGCCGTGCGCGGCGTCCACGAACCGCTTGAGGCCGTCCGGCCCGCCGTACGGTTCGTGCACCGCCCAGGGTGCGACCCCGTCGTAGCCCCATCCGTGGCTGCCGGGGAACGGGCAGACCGGCATCAGGGAGACATGGGTGATGCCCAGGTCGGCGAGGTGGCGCAGCCGCGCGGCTGCGGCGTCGAAGGTGCCCTCGGGGGTGTACGTCCCGATGTGCAGCTCGTAGAGGACCGCGCCCGGCAGCGGGCGGCCGGGCCACGGGTGCCGCCATACGAACCGGTCGTGCTCGACGACCGCGGCCGGGCCGCCGGGGCCGTCCGGCAGCCGCGCGGCCCGCGGATCGGGCAGCGGCGGCCCGTCGTCGAGCCGGAAGCCGTACCGGTCCCCGTCGCGGGCCGGTGCCTCGGCACGCCACCGGCCCGCGCGTCCGGCGTCGCGCTCCAGCGGGACGTCCGGCTCACCGGCCCGGTCACCCGCCCACTGGAGCGCGACCCGCCCGGCCTTCGGAGCCCACACCTCGAACAGCACGGCCGTCCTCCTTCGTTCGCTCCGGTCCCGACGGGAAAAGCATGCCCGCCCGCCGCCCGGCAGCCCCTCGCGGCGACACGGCGCCTGAGCGCCATCCGCCCCGGCCGTCACTACGAGCCGTACGCGCACCTGCACCATCCCCCCGGCACCCACCTGCACCACCCCCCCCCGCACCCACCTGCACCGTCCGCCGCACCGACCCGCACCGTCCGCCCCCGCCCACCCGCACCTCCCACCCCGACCATCAGCACCTCCGGCCCGCCCACCTGCAACGACCCAGCGCCCAACACCGCCTGGACAGCGGGTCGTGGTGGCCGGAGAATCACGCTATGACTTCGCTCGAGTTCCCCGCGCGCCCCGCGCGCCCGTCGGATGCGGACCGGGAACGCGCTCTTGATCTGCTGCGCGACGGCGCGGCACAGGGACGGCTGTCCCAGGACACCTTCCTGCGACGACTGGAACTCGTCCTCACTGCTCAGCAGCAGTCCGAAATCGATGTGGTCACCGCCGACCTGGCCGACCGAGGCAAGGTCCAGGGCACCCTCCTGCGGATGGTGGGCCGGGTCTCCGCGTTCCACATCCGGGTACGCCGCGCCTGGCGCAGAGAGCGGCTGCCGAAGCTGCTGCTGCCCGAACCGGGCCCGCTGCCGCTGCTCATAGGGCGGGCGCCGGGCGTGGGCCTGCGCCTCAACCACGACACGGTCTCCCGTGCCCACGCCGAACTCCGCAGCGCGGGCAACGGCTGGCTGCTGCGCGACCTCGGCTCCACCAACGGGACCTGCGTCAACGGCCGCCGGGTGGTGGGCGAGGTGCCGGTCGGCCCCGGTGACCACATCACCTTCGGCCAGGTGGATTACGTCCTGACACAGCGGTGAACGGGCGGCGCGGCCGGGACCACCGCGCCGGTCCCCGACGGCCGCGCTGCCGCACCCCGCCCGGGGCGCGGCAGCCGCCGCCTCAGCCGGACGCACCGCGCGGCGCTGCGTCCCACCGCACCGGCCGGTCGCCCGACGGATACGACGTCCACACCCCTTCACCGTGTGTCAGGCCGGGCAACAGCCCCTGGAACTCCTGGACCCGGCGGGCCGGGAGCGAACCGCTGACCAGCCAGGAATGCCGCCCGCCGGTGGTGTCGGCGAATTCGGCGCCCAGGGCCGCGAGACGGGCGGTCACCGCGGCGAGCGCGGCGAGCGGGACCTCGGCCTCGAAGGCGTGGTACGGCTCGTGGACCCGGGTGCCGGCCGCGCGCAGCGCCCGCCCCAGCACCGGGGCCGTGACCGTACGGAAATCCCCCGCGGTGCTGAGCGGGCCGACGAAACCGGAGCGCGTCAGCACCACCCGGCAGTCCGTCACCGCCCACCCGTGCGGTCCGCACCGCAGGGTGGCCAGCGCGGTCTCCTCGACGGCCTGGTGGAAGCCGTGCGGCAGGGCGCCCAGTTCGGTCTCGTAGGTGAAGACCGGGCCGGAGCCACGGGCGCCCGGCTCGACCCGGAGGCCGACCGTGGCCCAGGGACCGGTGTGGCCGCGCCGGGCGATCTCGTGGCAGGCCTCGCCCACCCCCGACGGCCGCTCGACGCACACCACCCGGCTGGGCGCGAACTCCGCCTCGATGCCGTGCTCCTGGCACAAGGTGGTGGCGATGATCTCCTTCTGCACCTCGCCGTGCAGCAGCACCGAGGTCGCGCCGCCCGGCGCGGGGCGGGCCCGCAGCAGCGGGTCCTGGTCGGCGAGCCCCAGCAGCGCGGCACGCAGCGCCGCGGCCTGTGCCGGACGGCGGGCACTGACCAGGGTTTCGAGCGTGGGGGCGGCGAACAGGGCGCCTGTGGCGGGTGCCTCGGCGGCCGGTCCGAGACGGTCACCGGTCCGGACGCCGGGCAGCCCCCGGACCACCCCGATATTGCCCGGGGTCAGCGGCCCGCCGTCACCGGGCGGCCGGCCGACGACCTGGAGCGAGGTGATCCGCCCGGTCAGGGGCCCGCCGGGGCCGTCCGCCCCCGGCCGGTGCAGCTCGACCCGCTGACGGGGCCGCAACGCGCCCCCGTAGAGCCGGATATGGGCGGTCCGTTCGCCGTCCGGCGGCTGCTGGACGGCAAAGACCGTGCCCCGCGCAGTGGTGCCGGGGACGGCGGGTGCCGGCGGAATCAGCCCCGCCATGCCCTCGATGAGCGCGCCGACGCCCTGACCGCCGAGCGCGGAGCCGAAGTACACCGGGTGCAGCGATCCGTCGGCGGTCCGGGCGGTGAGTGCCGCGCGCAGCCGCTCCGCGGTCAGCCCCGGCCCGTCCGGCTCCGCACCGTCCTCGCCGCGCTCCCGCCCTGCGGGGACAGGATCCACCAGCTGGGCCAGGACCGACTCGTCGACCTCGGCGACGAGTTCGGCGATCCGCTCGCGCACTCGGGGGTCCTCCAGGGAGTACGGCACCACCCCGGCCCCCGCGGTGCCGAGGCCGGTCACCGACGTCATCGGGACGGCGGCCGGTGTCAGCAGCCGGCGGATGTCCGCGAGCAGCGCCTCGTCCCGGGCACCGGCCCGGTCGATCTTGTTGAGGAACAGCAGGGTGGGCAGCCGCAGCCGCCGCAGCGTCTTCATCAGCACCCGGGTCCTGGCCTGGACGCCCTCCACCGCGGACAGCAGCAGTACGGCACCGTCGAGCACCCCCACGGCGCGCTCGACCTCGGCGATGAAGTCGGCATGGCCGGGAGTGTCGATGAGGTTGATCTGCACCTCGCCGACGGTGAAGGAGGCGACGGCCGAGCGGATGGTGATACCGCGCTGCCGCTCCAGCTCGCCGGTGTCCGTGAGGGTGTCACCCGTGTCGACGCTGCCGAGCCGGTCGATGGCACCGGTGTCGAACAGCAGCCGCTCGGTGAGGCTGGTCTTACCCGCGTCGACGTGGGCGAGAATCCCGATGTTCAGGGTGTGCGAAACAAGCATGGAAAGGGGTTTCCTCAAGAACTGTCGTCCGGCTGGGGCGATGAGTAGTTCCGAGGAATCCGCGCATTCCGTGCTCCTGATGTGGGGAAAAACGGGTGTACGCGGTCATGGTGCCAGCCGTGCGCGGGGCCGCAACCGAATTAACGGGCGGGGCCTGATGATCCGGCGCCCCCTCACTCCGCCACGAACAACGCCACCGGCGACACCGCCAGCAGTTCGCTCAGCCCCACCGCCGCGCCCCCCGGCAGCTCGCGGCCGGTCAGCAGCTCGCGCCAGGGGCCGCCCGGCGGCAGCCGCAGCAGGGTGTCCCACCAGCCGCCGGTCTCCACCAGGCACAGCGACAGACGGGTCACCACCGTCAGCACCCGGCCGCTGCGGCAGAACGCCACACAGTGCTCGGCCGCCGGGCCCTCCGCGTACACCGGCTCGTACGACGCGGTGGCGCCGAACCACTGGGGACGAGCGCGCCGCAGCCGCAGTGCCGTGGCGGTCAGCCGGAGCTTTTCCGCGGACAGATCGCGGGGCGCGCCACCGGCGTCCAGCTCGGCCAGCAGCTGTGGACCGAAGCGGGCCGGCCCCCTGTTGTCCGGGTCGACCAGTGCGGCATAGGCGCGTTCGGTGCCCTGATAGAGGTCGGGGACGCCCGGCATGGTGAGATGCAGCAGCGCCGCGCCCAGCACATTGGCGCGGACGAAGGGGGCGACTTCCTCGTCCAGCGCGGCGAGCGGGGCGGCCGTGGGACCGCACGGCCCGTTGCGTACGAACTCCTCGACCGCCTCCTCGTAACCCGCATCCGGCTCCGTCCACGAGGTGCGCAGCCCGGCCTCCCGTACGGCCTTGAGGACCGCGGGCGCCACCCGCTCCGCCGCGGCTTTGTCGCCCGGCGCACCCAGGCCGAACGCGGTCTGCCAGGCCAGCCACGACACCATCGGATCCGCCGGGCCGGCGCCGGCCGGGCCGCCGGCGCCGACGTCGCACACCGCCCCCTCGGCCATCGCGCCCAGCACGTCCCGCCACCGGTCCGGGCACTCCGACAGCACCGCGATCCGGGCCCGGACATCGGCGCTGCGCTTGGTGTCGTGGGTGGAGAGCACCGTGCCGGCGGTTGGCCGGTCCCGCTGCATCCGTGCGCAGTACGCGTGGAACGCCTCCGGGGGCAGCGCCGGTTCCCCGGGGCTGCCGCCGACCTCACAGGCCGACAGCAGCACCGGATAACGGTAGAAGGCGGTGTCCTCCACGGACTTGGCGTGCAGCGCGGACGCGGTCTGGGCGAACCGTGCGGCGAAGTCGGCGCAGTCCGTGCGGTCGTGGTCCGGGTGATCCGGCAGCCGGCCCAGCGCCAGATCGTGGATCAGATCCACCGCCCGCGCCTCCTCGGACACCCGGAAGGCGGTGCGCGCCCCCGCCGCGGCCGTGCCCAGCATCGCCGCGTCCTGCTCGGCCTGCCCCGGATCCGCGGGGTACGGGCGGTAGACCGGCAGCCGCACCATCAGCTCCCGGATGGCATGGCGCAGCGCCCACGGCGCATGATCGCCCGGCGCGGGGACGCGTGCGCTGATCCGGACCGCGGTCCGCACCAGCCGTTCGACCTCCGCGGCCAGATCGTGCGTGATGACCTCGTACGCGGCCCGGCGCACCGTCTCCTCCCAGTCGCCGCCCTCGTCGGCCAGCGGGGTGACGAAGTCCCGGTAGTGGGAGAAGAGCCGTCCGGCGCCCTGCGGGCAGACGAACAGACCGTCGATGTGGCGCAGGGCGTCATAGCCCGTGGTGCCCGCGCAGGCCCAGCTCTCCGGCAGCAGTTCACCGCCGGTGAGGATCTTCTCCACCACCGTCCAGCGGCCGCCGGTCCCCTCGTGCAGGCGGGCCAGATAGCCGCCGGGGTCCACCAGGCCGTCCGGATGGTCGATGCGCAGCCCGTCAACGACGCCCTCGCGGATCAGCCGCAGCACCGTGGCGTGGGTCGCCTCGAAGACCTCGGGGTCCTCGGCACGGACCGCGATCAGCTCCGCGATGGTGAAGAAGCGGCGGTAGTTGAGCTCACTGCGGGCCAGCCGCCACCAGGCGAGGCGGTACCACTGGGCATCCAGGAGGCGGGGCAGTTCCAGCCCCTCCGTACCGGGGCGCAGTGGAAAGGCGCGCTCCCGGTAGCGCAGCACGTCGCCCTCGACGCGGAAGTGCCGCGCCTCCTCGCCGAGCCGGCCCCCGAGCACCGGCAGCAGCAGCCGGCCGCCGTGTCCGGCGTCCCAGTCGATGTCGAACCAGCGCGCGTACGGGGACGCCGGGCCGTCGCGCAGCACCTGCCACAGCGGCCCGTTGAGCGACACCGGCCCCGGCACGGCCATATGGTTCGGCACGAGGTCCACGATCAGCCCGAGGCCGTGCGACCGGGCCGTCGCCGCCAGCGCCCGCAGCCCCCGCTCACCGCCCAGTTCGGCCCGTACCGCCGCATGATCGACCACGTCATAGCCGTGCGTGGACCCCGGCACCGCCTCCAGGACCGGCGAGAGGTGCAGATGGGAGACGCCCAGCGCGGCGAGATGCGGGACCGCCCGCTCGGCGGCGGCGAACGGGAAGTCCGGCTGGATTTGCAGCCGGTAGGTGGCGGTCGGCGACGGACTCGGTGGCTGCGTCATGGGGACACCCGTACCCCGCTGACGGCCCGTTGTCTCCTTCCTGCCCGGCATGAGCATCGTCCCTTCCTCCAACGGGGCGGTCGGAACGGCAGCAGATCTTCGTACGTCCGGTGCGTGGGGTGCGAGGACCGCGCCCGATAGCGTCCGGCAATGACTGCTGTAATGGCCACCTATCGCCGGGTGCTGGCCCTGAGCGGGCCGATGCTGCCCGTCGTCTCCTTTCTCGGCCGGCTCCCCACGGCCATGTGCCAGCTCGGCAGCCTGCTGCTGGTGGCGCGGACCAGCGGCTCGCTGGCGACCGCGGGCCTGGTGGGCGGTGCGCTGGCGGCGGGGCAGACGGTGGGCGGGCCGCTGCTCGGGCGGCTCGCCGACCGGTACGGTCAGCGGCCGGTGGTGCTGGTCGCCTGCTGGTTCGATGCGCTCGCGGTGGCCGCGCTGGTGGCCGCCGCCCTCGCCGGGGCCGGGGCGCTGCCGCTCGCCCTGACCGGGTTGCTGGCCGGCGCCGGCGTCCCGCAGATCGGGCCGCTGGCCCGTACCCGGCTCGTGGCGCTCGCCCGTCGCGCCCGGGCCGACGACCGTCTGATCAACACCGCGCTGTCCCTCGAAGGCACCCTGGACGAGATGTCGTTCGTGCTCGGCCCGGCGCTGGTGGGGCTGTCCGCCACGGTGGCCCACCCGGCCGTGGCACTGGCCCTGGCCGCGCTGCTGCTCGCGGTCTGCGGCTCGGCGTTCGCGCTGCATCCGACGGCTGTGGTCGTGCGTCCGGCGGCCGTTGCGGTGCGGACGACGGCCGTGGTCCGGCAGGCGACGGACGTCCGCGCCCGTCCGCCCCGTGCCCGGATGCCCCGCGCGGTGCACGGCCTGCGCGTCTCGATGGCGCTGCAGGGCGTGATCTTCGGCGCCTGCCAGTCCGGCATCACCGCGCTCACCGAACGCCTCCACCAGCCCGCCCAGGCCGGACTCGTCTACGCCGCGATGGGGGTGATGAGCGCGGTCGCCGGACTCTCGCTGGCGCTGGTCCCCGCCCGGATCACCCTGCCGACACGCCGGCGGTCGGCCGCCGCCGCGCTGCTCGTGCTTTCCGTGCCGCTGCTGTTCGCACGGTCCCTGGGCACGCTCTATCCGGTCGTCGTGGTGCTCGGGGTGGCCATCGCCCCGCATCTGATCACGGTCTTCGGCCTCACCGAACGGCTGGTGCCGGCCGGCAGACTGGCCGAATCGATGGCCTTCCTCACCAGCGCGGTGGTCGGCGGCCAGGCCCTGTCCCTGGCCGCCTCGGGCCGGCTCGCCGAGGCCTACGGCCCCTTCGCCGCCTTCGCCGTCGCCGTCGGAGCCGCCGCGGCGATCCTCGCCCTCGCCCTCGGAATCCCTGCCCGCCGCCGCGAGGCGGACGGGACCGTGAAGACGGACCCTCGGCTCCCCTGCCCGGCGCCCCGCCGCTAGGCAGGCCGCTGCAGCACCAGCAGGCTCCGGCCGATGAGTGTCAGCCGGTCGCCGGCCTTGACCTTGGCGCCGCCGCCGTCCGCCACCGCCCGCGGCCGGTCGGTGTCCACCACGACCTGCCACTGCCGGCCCAGGTGCTCGGGGACGATGAACTCCTTCTCCTGGTCATGGGCGTTGAACAGCAGCAGGAACGAGTCGTCGGTGACCGGTTCGCCCCGCGGGCCCGGCTCGGAGATCGAGCTGCCGTTGAGGAACACCGCCAGCGACTTGGCGTGCACCGACTGCCAGTCGCGCGGCCCCATCTCCTCGCCGCCCGCCGTGAACCACACGATGTCGGACAGCTCGTCGTGGGTGCCCTCCATCGGGTGCCCCTGGAAGAACCGCCGGCGCCGGAACACCGGATGGTCGCGCCGCAGCCACACCATCTGCCGCACGAACTCCAGCAGCGCCCACTGCTCCGCATCCCGCTCCGATGCGGCGTCCCCCACCGATGCCCCATCCGCCTCTGACGCCTCGCCCCCCTCCGGCGCCCCGTACGCCTCGTCCGTGGCCCCGGGCGCGCCAGGTGCGCCGGCGCCCCCGCCCGCCGGTCCCCGTTCCGGCCAGCGCACCCACGACAGCTCGTTGTCCTGGCAGTACGCGTTGTTGTTGCCGTCCTGGCTGCGGCCGAACTCGTCCCCGTGGCTGAGCATCGGCACGCCCTGCGACAGCATCAGTGTGGCGACGAAGTTGCGCATCTGCCGTGCCCGCAGCCGGCGCACCCCGGGAACGTCGGTCGGCCCCTCGGCACCGCAGTTCCAGGACCGGTTGAAGCGTTCACCGTCCTGGTTGTCCTCGCCGTTGGCCTCGTTGTGCTTCTCGTTGTACGCGACCAGATCGTGCAGCGTGAAGCCGTCATGGCAGGTCACGAAGTTCACCGAGGCCAGCGGCCGCCGCCCGTCCTCCTGGTAGAGGTCCGACGAACCCGTCAGCCGGGACCCGAACTCGGCCAGGGTGCGCGGTTCGCCCCGCCACAGGTCCCGCACGGTGTCGCGGTACTTCCCGTTCCACTCGGTCCACAGCGGCGGGAAGTTCCCCACCTGATAGCCGCCCTCGCCGACGTCCCACGGCTCGGCGATCAGCTTCACCTGGCTGACGACCGGGTCCTGGTGGACCAGGTCGAAGAACGACGACAGCCGGTCCACCTCGTGGAACTGCCGGGCCAGCGTCGCCGCCAGATCGAAGCGGAAGCCGTCCACCCGCATCTCCTGCACCCAGTAGCGCAGCGAGTCCATCACCAGCTGGAGCACATGCGGGCTGCGCATCAGCAGCGAATTCCCGGTGCCCGTGGTGTCCATGTAGTACTGCTTGTCGTCCGACAGCCGGTAGTACGAGGCGTTGTCCAGCCCCCGGAACGACAGCGTCGGGCCCAGATGGCTGCCCTCGGCGGTGTGGTTGTAGACGACATCGAGGATCACCTCGATACCGGCCTGGTGCAGTGCCCGCACCGCCGTCTTGAACTCCAGCACCTGCTGCCCGCGGTCGCCCCACGACGCATAGGCGTTGTGCGGGGCGAAGAACCCGATGGTGTTGTAGCCCCAGTAGTTCGTCAGCCCCGCGTCCACCAGCCGGTGGTCCTGGACGAACTGGTGCACCGGCATCAGCTCCAGCGCGGTCACCCCGAGCTTGGTGAGGTGGTCGATGACCGCCGGATGCGCCAGCGCGGCGTAGGTGCCGCGCAGCTCCTCGGGGAGCTCCGGATGGCGCATCGTCAGGCCCTTCACATGGGCCTCGTAGAGCACCGTCTCGTGATACGCGGTACGGGGCGGGCGGTCGTCACCCCAGTCGAAGTAGGGGTTGACCACCACCGACGCCATGGTGTGCGGCGCCGAGTCCAGATCGTTGCGGACCTCGGGACGCCCGAAGTGGTAGCCGTAGACGGCCTCGTCCCAGTCGATCCGGCCGCTCACGGCCCGTGCGTACGGATCGAGCAGCAGCTTCGCCGAATTGCAGCGCAGCCCCCGTTCCGGTTCGTACGGACCGTGCGCCCGGAAGCCGTAGCGTGCTCCCGGCATCACCCCCGGAAGGTACGCGTGCCGCACATTGGCGTCGCTCTCCCGCAGCTCGACGGCGGTCTCCGAACCGTCGTCGTGCAGCAGACACAGTTCGATGCGCTTCGCGGCTTCGGAGAACACCGCGAAGTTGGTGCCCGCCCCGTCATAGGTGGCACCCAGCGGATACATCTGTCCCGGCCAGACCTGCATGGGTAGACTCTTCCACTTTCTTCTCGGGCGCAGCGGCGACTCCACGACGCACATCCGCGAAACGAATCGAAATCCTTCCCCAACTTTTCGCAACTTCTCGCACACAGAGGGCTTTTCGCGGGATCTCCGCTCAATGGTGGAGCAACCTGTCGCGATGTCGGATCGTCCTACTGGTCGTCCTGTTGGAGGACGGACGGGGGATCCGACATGCATGTCATGGAATGTGACAGCAGGGGGGAACCGTGCGCCATCTGATGCACCGCCACCTCGGCAAGGTCCTCGCGGGGACCGCCCTCGCACTGACCGGCACCGCCCTCATGGCCGCGATCACCCTCCCCGCCGGCGCGGACGCCGCCGGCGGGGCGGGCGGCCCGAGCCGGCCCGGTGCGGTGGGCCGGTCCGTGCCGGGAGCCGATCCTGGGCCCCCGCCGCCCGGCGTCGTCGAGGCGGCCCGCCCGCAGGGGGAACGCGGCCGGGGACGGGACCCGCTCACCGACGACGAACTGCGGCGGGCCCGGGATCTGGCCCGGCCGCGCACCCGGCGCGGTGTCGCCGCCGACGTCACCGGACGGTCCGGGCCCGAACCCCTCACCACCGACCTGGCCGAACTCACCCCCGCGGAGGCCGGGCTCGCCGACCCGCCGCGCCGGGCCCTGGTGTCCTCCTACGACTACCGGAGCGACAGCTACCTCACCACCACCGTCAACCTCACGACCTCGAAGGTGGAGTCGACGGACACCCAGCACGGTGTTCAGCCGCCGCCCAGCCACGCGGAGGCCGTCGAGGCGGTCCGGCTGCTGATCGCCGCCCCGTTGGGAGCCGGGCTGCGCCAGGACTTCCACGAGGCCACCGGACGTGACCTCACCGGCCCTGACCCGCTCGCCGTGACCGGCTTCGTCTACCGCGGCCGCGCGGAGGGCGAGGCGCCGGGCGCCCTGGCCGACTGCGGGGAACACCGCTGCATCCGCCTCTTCACCAAGGTGAAGGACGGCCCGTGGATCGACACCCGCCGCTTGGTGATCGACCTCAGTGCCCGCACCGTCGCCCGCCTCGGCTGACCGCCCCGCGCGCCGCCGATCCCGCCACTCCTTCCCCGGGAGCCCCTGTATGCCCGAAAGACGCCCCACCGGTACCCGCCGCCCGCGCCGCCGTGCCGCGGCCCTCACCGCCGTCCCCGTGCTGCTCACGGCGACCGCCCTGCTGACCGGCCCCTCCGCCCAGGCCGCCCCCGGAGCCCCCGGAGCCCCGCTCCCTGCGGGCCCGGCCGCCCCCGCTCCCCGCTGCAGCGCCGCCTACCGCATCACCCAGACGCTGGAGGGCGGCACCGTCTGGCGGATGTGCTGGCACTACGAAGGCAACGCCGGTCTCGTCCTGGACGACGTCTCCTACCAGCCCAAGGGCGAACGCGCCCCGATCAAGGTGCTCACCACCGCCAAGCTCGCCCAGATCCACGTCCCCTACGACGACGGCAGCAACGAATACGACGACCTCACCGGTCAGGGCTTCGCCCAGGGCCTGATGAAGCTCGACCCCGCCGAATGCCCCGGCGGCACCATCAAGACCGTCCGGGTACCCGGCGCCTACGACCCCGCACCCCCCGACGTCAGCGGCCTGTGCGCCACCACCCGCGCCCGCGGCCACGCCTACCGGATGGGCCCCTACCCCGGCGAGCAGGCCAGGACCTACCAGCTCCAGGGCAAGGACCTGCTGCTCTACACCGTCAACAAGACCGGCTGGTACGAGTACATCAGCGAGTGGCGGTTCTCCGGCGACGGCACCATGACCCTGCAGATCGGCGCCACCGGCACCCTCTCACCCAGCGACTTCGACGCCGGCGACGGCCGGGGCACGCCGATCGGCAAGGGCGCCAAGGACTACGCCACCAGCCACAGCCACAACGTCTTCTGGCGGCTGAACTTCGGCCTGGACGGCAGCGCCGCCAACAAGGTCGAGCAGTTCGACTCCGCCACCACGATCCGGCCCGGCGGCAACACCCCCACCATCCGCACCACCCGTACCCCGGTCACCAAGGAACTGGCCGGGGACTCCGGCCCGCTGCGCTGGTGGCGGGTGGTGAGCGACACCGGAAAGAACCAGGACGGCCACCCGCGCTCGTACCAAATCGTGCCGGGCCCCTCCAGCAAGTACACCGGACGCAGTTACACCACACACGACATTTACTTCACCGAGTACAACAAATGCGAGCAGTTCGCCAGCAACAACCTGGCCAATTGCGGTGCGCGGGCCGGCAAGAGCGTCGACACCTGGGTCAACGGCCAGCCGCTGAAACACCCCATCGCGTGGGTCAACATCGGGTTCCACCACATCGCCAGGGACGAGGACCAGGAACCCATGCCTGTTCACTGGCAGGGCTTCCAGCTGGTTCCCCGTGACGTCACCGCTATGAATCCGCTCACTCCCCCCGCACTGTCCGGGCACAACGGGCACTATGGATAAGGGGAGTTGGTAACCGACTCCCTCCTTCCTGCTGCACCGCCTCCCGCACCGCAGTAGTCTGCCTTGATCGTTGGCACGGGGGTTCGGAAGGCGGTGGCAGGTGAGCGGCGGGCTGGAGTTGCCCCCTGGTGACGAGAGTCATGAGGGCCATGAGGGCGGCTCCGTCGACGCACCGCCCGGCGCGGTGTCCCTGGCACGACCGCTGGAGATCGGCGCTGAGCTGGACTGGGGCGCCGACGCCTGGAGCGAGGTGCGCACCCGGGCCCGGCGGGCCGGCCGGGCCTACATCTGGCTGAATCTCGTCGAGCAGCGGCTGCGGGCCGTCGTCGCGGCGGTGCTGCGGCCCATCTACGAGCCGGTGCACGGCGACGAATGGGTCGTCGCGGCGGCCGGCCCCGCCGGACAGGAGTGGGTCCAGCGCGCGGTCGCCGTCCGCGAGGTCAGCCGCCGCAAGGGCTACCTCCTCGACCCCGCGGACGACAACATCGTCAGCTTTCTGACGCTGCCGCAACTCCGCGAACTGGTGGTCCAGCACTGGCCCTGCTTCGAGCCGTACTTCGACGACCGCCGCGAGCTCGAGCTGGCCCTCGACGAACTGGAGGTCGCCCGCAACATCGTCTCCCGCAACCGCGCCCTGTCCGAGACGGTCCTCGCGCAGGCCGAGCGCGCCTCCGCCCGCCTCCTGGACATCCTCGGCTCCGGCGTCGGCACCCGGATCTCCGGACGGCTGCCCATCGACGCGGTGGAGGACCTGGTCGGCGACCGCTACGCCGACGTCATCGGGGTGCACTCGGACCGGGTGCGGCTGCAGCGCCAGCTCCCCGCCGAGGACCTGTTCGGCAACGCCCGCCGGCTCGACGCCGTCGGCATCGGACTGAATCTCCTCGTCCAGAACTACTCGGGCCGCCGGCTGGTCCGGCTCGCCGAATCCGGCTGCCGGGTCCGTCTGCTCTTCCTCAACCCGGCCAGCAGCGCGGTCCGCCGCCGGGAGCGCGAAATCGGGCTGAAGAAGGGGGAGATGAGCCGTTCCATCGAGATGAACATCCTCCATATGCGAAGGGTGCGCGCCCGGCTGCGCGACCCCGGAGCCTTCGAGATCCAGGTCTTCGACGAGACCCCGCGCTTCACCGCCTACCTCGTCGACGGGGACGGCTCCGACGGCGTGGCGGTCGTCCAGCCCTACCTCCGCAAGAGCCGCGGCATGGAGTCCCCTGTCCTCGTGCTCCGCGGCGGCGGCCGGGAGGTCGTCCGCCAGGACGCCCGGGACGCCGGCGACGGCGACCACGGCCTCTTCGAGACCTACCGGGAGGAATTCGAGAGCATGTGGGCGGATTCGCGGCCGGTTTCCTGACCGGGTCCACCGGGAGGCGTCTTACGGGGTCCCCGTGATCCCTCCGTCGACCCGCAGCTCGATCCCGTTGACGTAGTCGGCGAGCGGGCTCGCCAGGTAGGCGACCGCGGCGGCGATGTCCTCCGGGCGCCCCAGGCGTGCGCTCGGGTTGGGCGCGTACTCCGCGACGATCTCCGCTTCGTCCCGTCCGCCCTCCGGTCCGCCCTCCCGTCCGCCCACCGGGCCCTCCGCCGGTGCCTCGTCCCCGCCCGTCCGCTGCTCGAACATCCGGGACAGGGAGGGAGTGACGATCACTCCCGGACTCACACAGTTCGCGGTGACGCCGGTCCCGGCGAGATGCCGGGCCAGGCTGGTGGTCATGTTCACCACGGCGGCCTTGGCGGCGGAGTACGCCACCATGTTGGGCAGTGGTGTCCGCACCGCCCGGCTGCCGATGGTGATCACCCGGCCCCAGCCGTGCGCCCGCAGCGAGGGCAGCAGCGTCTGGCTGACCCGCACCGTCGGCAGCACGTTCCCCTCGAAGGCGGCCCGCCAGTCGGCCGGCCGGGAGCTCTCCCAGTCGTGCTCGGCGAACGGACCGGCGTTGTTCACGAGGATGCGGGCACCGAAGTCGCGTGCGGTGAGGGCGACCTGCTCGGCGACGCCCGGCTCCGTCAGGTCTCCGAGCACCACTTCGGCCCGTACGCCGCGGGCCGCGACCTGTTCGGCGACGGCCGCCGCGGCTCCCGCGCTGCGCCCGTGCACGAGCACGTCGCAGCCCTCGTCCGCCAGCATCCCGGCGATCGTCGCCCCGATCCCCGAGCTGCTGCCCGTCACCAGCGCGCCCTGTCCTGCCAGCCGTAGGTCCATGGCGGTCAGCCTAGGGGTGGCGGCCGGCCCCGGGCTGCCCCGTCGCGACAGGCGGCCGGTCGATTGTCAGTGGTGCGTGCGAGAGTGGGCGGGCAACGGGGGAAGTACCACCGAAGGAGGCCGCATGAGCGAGCGTAGCGAGAGAACTGTGGGCGGGGGCGCGCCGAGCGAGTGCGAGACCGGACGTCATGAGGTTTCGGCATGAGCTGGCATCAGGAGCTGCTGGTCAGCTTCGACCTGGAGACCACGGGCACCGATGTCGAGCGGGACCGTATCGTCACCGCCGCGCTGATCCGGTTGGAGGGGGACGGCCGCGCGGCCGGGCAGCAGACCTGGCTGCTCGACCCGGGGGTCCCGATCCCCGAGGAAGCGTCGGCCATTCACGGCATTTCCACCGCATATGTCCGAGAACACGGCCGTCCGCCGGCGACCGCCATAGAGGAGATCACCGAGGCACTGGCCGATGCCCTGCGCGCGGACATCCCGCTGGTGGTGATGAACGCCCGGTATGACCTCTCCCTCCTGGACCGCGAGTGCCGGCGCCACGGCCTGCGGACGCTGACCGACCGTCTCGGACACGCCCCCGCACCGGTCATCGACCCCCTCGTCCTGGACAAGCATGTGGACCGCTACCGCAAGGGGAAGCGTGCACTGCAGGCGCTCTGCGGCCACTACGGCGTCCGGCTGGAGGGGGCCCACGAAGCGGGCGCCGACGCGGCGGCAGCGGCCGGGGTCGCCCGGCGCATCGGGGAGACGTTCCCGGCCGTCGCGCTCCCCTCGCCCCGCGCGCTGCATGACCTCCAGGAGAAGGCCGCCGCCGATCAGGCCGCCTCGTTCCAGGCGTATCTGCGGCGCTCCGGCGATCCACAGGCGATAGTCGAGCGGGCCTGGCCCCTGATTCCGTACCAGGCCGGGCCCGGGGCCGGGGCCTGAGCCGAGGCCTGGGCGGGAGCGGAGGGCGTCGTCACGGCCGCGCCGCGGGCCGGCCCCCGCGAAGCTGCCAAGGGCGGCGGGCGCGGGTCCACTCTGCCGGCTTCTCCCCGCTTCTCCCCGCTCCGGGAGTCCGGCCTCGCCCTCCGGGCCCCGGTCTCCGAGTCCCGGCCTCCGGCCGCGCGGCTCAGAAGGGATACCACCGCACGGTCGCGTCCTTGTCGCGCAGCGAGGCGATGCGGCGCCGGAACTCCTTGAGTGCCGCCGGGTTTCCCGGCGCGTGCTGGGACACCCAGGCGCAGCTCGCCGTCTCCCGGGACCCGCGCAGTACGGCGCAGCCCTCCCAGTCCCGGACGTCCCAGCCGTAAACGGACACGAAGGTGTCGTACGCGTCCGGGGACAGGCCATAGCGGTCCCGGCTCAGCGCCATGACGACCAGGTCGTGTTCCCGCAGATCAAAGGAGAAGGTTTCCAGGTCGACCAGCACCGGTCCATCGGGCCCGACATGAACGTTGCGGGTCAGCGCGTCGCCGTGGATGGGACCGCGGGGGAGATGCGGTTCCAGGGCCGTGGCCGCCGCCGCGAACGCGTCCCGCCGCCCGCGCAGATACTCCGCGTCGGGCGCCGACACGGCGTCGCCGGCCAGGCGCAGCCACCGCTCGACGCCACCGAGCAGTTCGCGCCGCGGCAGCGCGAACGGCGGCTCCGGCAGGGCATGGACCAGCTTCAGCAGGGCGGCGAGATCGTCCGGCCCGGCCGGCCGGACCGCCTCCGGCAGCCGGTGCCAGTAGGTGACGGGATGTCCGTCGACCAAGGTGGCCACGGGCTCCGCGGCCCGTACGGCCGGCACTCCCTCGGCCGCCAGCCACCCCGCCACCGCCAGTTCCCGCTCGGCCCGCTCCAGGAGTTCGGCGCTGCGGCCCACCCGTACGACCGGCCCGTTGTCGCCGAGGGCGAAGACGGCGTTCTCGCCGAGCGAGAGCAGCGCGGCGTCGGCTGCCGCATCGGGCCGGCCGGCCGAGGCCAGTACGTCCCGGGCGCGCGTTTCCGTGAAAGCGGCGGGGGTCGGTTCGGTCATCGGGTGTGCCTCCTGGGGTACGGGTACCTCCTGCGGTGCGTGAACGCGACCAGTTTTGCAGGTCCGCCGGCGCGACCCGGGAAACCTCCCGTCGACTGGGCAACGGCACCGCGCCGGCGGAATCCCTGGGCTCCGCACCGGTCCGGTCCGTCCCGTGGCTACCCGGAGTGGAAGGACAAGATCGCCACCCCTGGCCTGCGGGAGTACTACAGCGGCGCCGTCGACATGGACACCGCGCGTAGGCGCTTCGCCCGGGACGGCAATCCGGTCTTGGCCCGCTGCCGGCGCTGAGGGGCCCCACGTCTCTCAACTGGCCCTGGAATAAGCCGTAATGAGCGCCATGAGCACTCTCGTGACAAGCCTCAGTCGACGGCCGAACGGCGATCGGCCGGAGGTGTCGTCCACCTCTCCGTCACTCTCCATTGCGGATACGTAAACGGAGTTGAGTCGGCCCGGTTCAACTAGCCGTTCCTTTTGACCACTTCTGAAACCCTTTCCCAATTCATCGGCCTTGTTGGCTATCTCACACGCCCTGGCGAGCCTTGAATTGAACTCATCAATCAGACAGGGTTTCGAGCCAGTCCGGCGTAGATCTTCCGGTCTCGTCGGGCTATTGCGCAACGCTTTCCCCCCACACCACGAACGAGGAGAATCCTCGCAATGGCTCACAAGCGTTCCAGCAAGAAGCGGCTGGTCACGGCGATATCCGCCGCAGTAGCCGCCACTGGTATCGCCGCCGTCACCGCGGTCACCGCGGGTGCGTCGCCTGCAGCCGAAGGCAAGATCTACGGAGCCGAGGCCAAGGGCGCCGTGAACGGCAGCTACATCGTCATGCTCAAGAAGTCGGTGCACACCGCCGAGAGCGGCGACCTTGCCGCGAAGTACGGCGGAAAGGTCAAGCGGCAGTACTCCTCCGCGATCGACGGCTTCTCGGCGAGCGGTCTGAGCACGGAAGAGGCCAAGCAGCTCGCCGCCGACCCGTCCGTCGACAAGGTCGTCCAGAACAAGAAGTTCCACATCGACGCCAGCCAGGCCAACCCGCCGTCGTGGGGTCTGGACCGGATCGACCAGACGGACACCAAGGGCGACAAGAAGTACACCTACCCCGAGGCCGCGGGTGAGGGCGTCACCGCCTACGTCATCGACACCGGAATCCACATCAGCCACAAGGACTTCGGTGGCCGCGCGTCGTACGGCTTCAACGCCATCGACAAGGGCGACAAGGCCGAGGACGACAACGGCCATGGCACCCACGTGGCCGGCACCATCGCCGGCACCGAGCACGGTGTCGCCAAGAAGGCCAAGGTCGTGGCCGTCAAGGTCCTCGACGGCCAGGGCTCCGGCACCACCGAGCAGGTCGTCGCGGGCATCGACTGGGTCACCCAGCACCACAAGGGCCCCTCGGTCGCCAACATGTCGCTCGGCGGCGGCGTCGACGAGGCGCTGGACACGGCCGTGAAGAAGGCCATCGACGCCGGTGTCACCTTCGGTGTCGCGGCGGGCAACGAGTCCTCCGACGCGGGCCAGAGCTCCCCGGCGCGCGTGAAGGAGGCCATCACCGTGGCCTCCAGCACCAAGGACGACCAGCAGTCCGACTTCTCCAACTTCGGCAAGGCGGTGGACCTCTACGCCCCCGGTTCCGACATCACCTCGGACTGGAACGACGGCGCCACCAAGACCATCTCCGGTACGTCCATGGCGACTCCGCACGTCGTGGGTGCTGCCGCGGTCTACCTGGCCGACCACAAGGACGCCAAGCCGGCCGACGTGGAGAAGGCCCTGACGGACGGCGCCACGGAGGGCAAGATCAGCAACCCGAGCGCTGGTACGCCCAACAAGCTGCTGAAGGTCGTCAAGTAGTCACCTGACCTCCTCGGCTCCACCCGCCGGCCGTCGCGCTCGCCCCCACGGGGCGCGACGGCCGGCGTCGTGGTGTTCCGGGGCAGGGGGCGTGAGGGCGCAGGCGGGGGCGGCGATCCGGGGGGCGAACCGAACAATGGTGCGCGCCCACAAGAACCGCTGGATAGGCTCGTGTTGAGCCACGCCGGGCGGGGGCGAGGCGTACCTGTTCGGACCGGCCCCGACCACACAATCGACCAGGACGGTGGTAGTCCGACGCCATGGCAGATCACGACCTGACCGGATTTGACCGCAGTACCTTCACCCATGACGGCGCCACCCGTCGTATTCTGCGGCGCGGTACGGGGCCCGCGGTGATCGTGATGGCGGAAATACCCGGCATCACGCCCAAGGTGCTGGCATTCGCGGAACGGGTGGCCGCCCTCGGCTGCACGGCCGTGCTCCCGGTGTTGTTCGGCACGCCCGGCCGCGATGCGGACCCTGCGTCCGCCGGCCGGCTGAAGTCCGGGCTCTACACGGCCTCATCGCTGTGGAAGGTGTGTGTGAGCCGGGAATTCACCGTCCTGGCCACGGGAAAGTCGTCCCCCGTGGTCACTTGGCTTCGGGCGCTGGCCGCGCACGAACACCAGCGCTGCGGCGGCCCCGGCGTCGGCGCTGTAGGGATGTGCCTGACCGGCGGTTTCGCCCTGGCCATGGCGGCCGATGACCGCCTTCTCGCCCCCGTGTTGTCCCAGCCGTCCCTGCCGCTGCCGCTGACCAGGAGCCGGTCCTGCGGTATCGACATCTCCGCCGAAGACCTGGCCACCGTGCGGGGCCGCTGTGAGCGTGCGGACCTCCGGGTCATGGGGCTGCGGTTCCGTTCGGACCGGTTGGTACCGGGCGACCGGTTCGCCTTCCTGCGCCGTGAACTCGGTGCGGCGTTCACCGCCGTCGAACTGGACGACGACGCCGCGAACCCCGATGCCGTGCTGCCGCCGCACTCCGTGCTGACCGAGCACCTCATCGACGAACCCGGCCAGCCGACCCGCACCGCGCTGGACGACGTACTCGATCTCTTCCGCACCCGCTTGCTCGCCTCGCAGCAGCACGGCGGCGAGGCGACGGGAACCACGGCCACCCGGGAAGGCGCGTGACGCAGCGCTCCCAGCGCTCCCAGCACTCCCAGCGCTCCCAGCTCTTCTATGTGGGCTGACCGGCTCCCGTGTGGGCCGCCCCCACGCGGGCTGACCCGCTCCTCTCGCACAGGGCCCTCGTCCTGGCACCTCCTGTGGGCAACTCCTCCGCGGCCGTCTCCGACAATCCCTGACGGTCCCCGATGAGTCGACAATCCCTGACGACTTCCGATGAGTTATCCACAGGAGGCATCCTCCGGAACCATCCGGTGCCTCATCCCCCTACCGTCGGTGACATGCACGGAGGACTGCCGTTCATCGGCATCAGCACCATGGTCTACGGCGTGATCGGACTGTTCACGGTCGTAGTCGGCGCGATCCGCAAGACAGGGGGAGATCGAGTTGCACACCATCACCGTCATCGTGCCCGCTCATAACGAGGAGGAAGGGCTGCCGGCCACACTGGAGTCGCTGGCACACCAAACGCTCCGGCCTGACCGGATCCTGGTCGTGGACGACGCCTCCACGGACCGTACGGGCGAGGTGGCAGCCTCACACGGCGTCACGGTCCTGCGCCCGCCCCGCAATCTCGGCAGCAAGGCCAAAGCGCAGAACTACGCCCTTCCACACTGCACCACCGATCTCGTCCTGGCCGTCGACGCGGACACCGTCCTCGCACCGGACTACATCGAGACCGTCCTGCCCGTCTTCGACGATCCGAGCGTCTCGGTAGCGGCAGGCACGGTCCGCACCCGCCATACCCGTACGATCTGGGAGCGCGGCCGCTCGACCGAGTACTTGTTCGGGTTCCATTGGTATCGCGATTTGCGCCTGATTTGCAGGCGGCGTTTTGACCAGGGTTTTTGCAGGTAGGGAGGCATGTTGTGCAGATTTGCCGGTGCGCATATGTGATCAGGTGTGGGTGGGTGTGGCAGTCTTCATGCTGACCTCATGCTGACTTTTCTGACGGTGCGTCAGGGCGTGCTGTGTGGGGTGGTGGTGTGAGGGCCTAAGGGGCTCCGGCCGGCGCTGCCGGCTTCGCGGCGGGCAGCGGCGGGCCTGGATATGCATGCCGCCGGTGTTCCGCCGCTGGCGCGACCACGGTCTGGTCAAGGAGTTCCACGACCGGCTGCGCGCGAGGATCCGCGAGAGGCCGGGGCGGGACGCCGAGCCGTCGGCCGGCGTCATCGACTCGCAGTCGGTCAAGGTGGACGCCGTCGTCGGAACGGACAGCCGCGGCTTCGACGGCGGCAAGCTGGTCAACGGCCGCAAGCAGCACGTTGTGGTCGACACGCTCGGCCTGCTGCTGGGCGTGATGGTCACTGCCGCGGACACTGGCGACCGCACCGCCGTCCACGTGCTGCTTGGGCAGGTGGTCGACGCGCACCACCGGCTGGAGCTGGTCTGGGCCGACGGCGGCTACACCGGCAGCCTCGTCGAGTACTGCTTCACCGCGCTCGCGCTGGTGTTGGCGATCGTCAAGCGCAGCGACGACATGCGCGGCTTCGTGGTGCTGCCCAAGCGGTGGATCGTCGAGCGGTTCTTCGCCCAGCTGATGCGCACCCGCCGCCTGGCACGCGACTACGAGCAGCGCACCACCAGCACCGAAGCGATGGCCTACTGGTCGATGACGCCGCTCATAACCCTGCTTGGCCCGGCCACAGCCTTCGCGAGCGTGAACCGGCCCGGCGCGGGCTCGGCCAGCCAGCCGCGCGCGACCAGCCGTTTCGCCTTCGACCGCAGTGCCTCCACCCGCGCCGGCACCACGTCCATGCCGAACAAGGTGGTCATTTCCTGGCAGGTCAGCGGTCCTTGACCGAGCCGGGACCGGTTCGCGAGCGTCTCCAGCATGCGCTGGTAGTCCACCGACAGCACCGACCAGGCCAGCCCCTCGCGCCACATGGGCACCTGCGATCTCGGCTTCGCCGCATCGCCGGGCGCCGACTGCGCGTCCGCATCCCGCGGATCCGGGGTGACCTCCGTGCCAGCGGTGTCGCCGCCGCCCGGAGCCAGCACCATATCGACCCGTCTGCGGGGGATCGCCCACTCCTGCCATTCCAGCTCGGCCGCGGCCAGCTCGGCCTGGATAAGGTCGGCCTCCTCACGTAGAGCTGTTGTCGTGGGAGGTCGTGGCGGATCAGTCGATGACGTTCAGGCCGAGGGCGGTGCAGATTTGGGCGGCCTGGTCCGGGGAGATGACCGCGCCGCGGAACTGTGCGGCGATGGCGATGGTCAGTTCGCCGAGGTCGGCGCCGCGTAGATCTGCGCCGGTGAAGTCGGCGGCCCGTAGGTTGGCTTCGGCGAGACGGCAGTCCTCAAGGATGCAGTCACGGAAGTCGACGCCGCCGAGGTCGGCCTCGGTGAAGCGGATGCCGACGAGGTGGGCGCCGCGCAGGCTCAGGCCGTTGAGGTTGGCGACGGCCAGGTTGCAGCGGGTGAGTTGGAGGCCCAGGCCGCGGTGGCCGGTGAGGCGGGCTCCGATCATGCGGCAGCCGGTGAAGGTGGCGTCGGCGAGCAGGGCGCCGCCCCATTTGGTGTTGGCCAGGTCGGCGCTGTCGCAGGTGAGGTCGCCGCAGTCGGCGTCGGTGAATTTGGCGCCGGCGGCGCTGCCGCCCTGCCAGCGGGCCTGATCGAGCAGGGCGCCGGTGAAGTCGGCTGCTGTGGCGGTGCAGTCGGTGAAGACGGCTTCGGGGAGGTGGGCGCCGCGCAGGTTGGCTTCGGTGAAGGTGCAGCGGGTGAACGTCCGGGGGCGGGGATCGCGGCGCAGGGTGGGGCGCAGGTCCAGGCCGGTGAAGTCGAGTCCGGTCAGGTCGGTTTCGGTGGCGAGCAGCGTCAGTGGGTCACCCTGCTGCCCGGCCGGGTCGGTGTCGTGGCCGTGGGGGTGGAACGGCGGTGGTACGTGGGTCATGGTTTCGGCCTCGCTCTGGGGTGTCGCGGAGACTGCTCGCCGGGGGCGATCAGCGGGAAAGGGCAGGTTCGGCGGTCTGACGGGGTACGGCGGCTGCTTCGTTGCGGTGGCTGGCGCGGCGGCCCTTGATGGCGTCGTATGCGAGGGTCAGCAGGAGGCCGGCGAGGGCCCACAGGGCGAGGGTGAGCCAGTAGCGGCCGATGCCTTCGCTGCCGAAGTACATGATCTGGCGCAGGCTGCCGGATGTGGAGGTCAGCGGCAGCAGGTCGTGCAGGGCGCGGATGGGGGCGGGCATGGTCTCGATGGGCAGGGCCGCTCCGGAGGCGGGCATGGCGAGGAACATGAAGATCCCGACGGCGGGCAGCGGGGTCATGCGCCCGCAGAAGCGGGAGAGGAACACGGTGGCCGTGCCGGCGGCCATCACGGTGAGCCAGCCGGTGACGAGGATCGCGGGGACGGAGCCCTTGAGGGCGCCCACGATCGGTCCGGCGATGAGCCAGACGGTCACTGCGGCCACGGCGCCGAAGGCGGCCAGCGCGGCCACTATGCGCCTGCGGGTGAGGGATGTGCCGAACACGGTCGAGAGCATGACCGCTGACAGGTAGCCCGCGAGGGTCAGGCCGACCGAGGCGTACAAGGTGCTGGTGTCGCTGGTGTCGTGGGCGCTGAGCGGGGCCAGGTCGCGGACCTGGAGGAACTGGTGCTGTTGGACGGCGGCGTTCTGGAACGGCAGGGCGGCCGGGCCGACGCGGGTGGCGCCGGCGCCTGACGCGACGTAGAGCACGGGGCCGTCCGGGTGAGGTGGCTGGGCAAACGTCGTGCTCGCCGTACCAGCGCTTCGGTCAGCGGGTGACGGGGCGGGGACATAGGCGGCGGTCACGGTTCGGTGGGCTACCAGCCGTCGGGCCTGATCGGTGGCGGTGACGGTGCTGATGTCGTAGGCGTCTCCCAGCTTCTGCCGCAGGGAGGCGGTGAGCGGACCGGTCTGGGCGGGCGGTCCGGCGACCGCGATTTTCAGGTGATGCGGGGTCGGTGCGTGCATGGCTGCGGTGTAGATGCCGACCAGCAGTGCGGCCATGGCGAGCGGGAACAACAGCACTCGGGCTATCGCTCTGGGCATGTCTCCTCCACGGAGTCTCGGGATGTCACGCCTCACGAGGCAAACGCATCTCTCAAGATACATCATTGATGATGCATTGTTCAGGATGTATCATCGGGGATATTTTTGGAGGAGTGTGCGTGCTACCACTGACCGGTCCCATGAACCTTGCTGAGCTGCACCATCTCGGCAGGCGGCTCACCGCTGCCGCGACCTCGGCGATGAAGGGCGCCTCAGACCTGGGTTCGACCGAGCTGCTGGTGCTGGAGTGCCTGGACATCACCGGTCCGCAGCCGGTGGGAGCGATCGCCCAGCGCACCGGCTTCGCCCAGAGCCGGGTATCCACCGTGGTGGCAGCACTGCACAAGCGGGGCCTGGTCGAGCTGGGAACCGATCCGGCCGACCGGCGCCGGACTGTCGCCAAGATCGCCGAGCATGCCCGCACACAGGCCAAGGAAGCCAGGAGCCGGGAAGCCGAGCCGACTCTGCGGCAGATGCTTCCCGGACTGTCCGACGCGGAGCTCAACGCGGTGATCTCCGCACTCAGAACACTCAACGCCGCCCTGGGCGAGGCGGCACTGGCCTCCTCCAGCGGCACCGACCTCTAGTGTCCTGAGTCGGCAATTCGCTACCTAGGGAAAGTTGCGGTTCAACATCATGGCCGGATGGCGGGGATGGGACGGCCGAACGCCGAGTTGGTGCTGACCGATGACGGGCGTGCGACGTTGGCCCAACGAGCCAGGCGCCGCATGTCCCCGCAGGCCACGGCCCTGTGGTGCCGGATCGTCCTGGGCAGCGCAACCGGCACGCTGGAGAGCACGGCGCTGTGCCTCCGCGTAGAGGGCGCCGAGGGCGAGGGAGGACTTGCCCGATCCGGACACCCCGGTGAACGCGACCAGCGCGTCCCTCGGGATGTCCACATCGATGGTGCGGAGGTTGTGCTCACGAGCGCCGCGCACCCATACGGACGAGTCGGCCATCCCTCCATGGTCGGGCATCGTCAGCGCCTGTCCGGAGAGGTGTCTCAGCCGACGGCCGTGGTGGCGCCGATCTGCTCGCGCGCCTCCTCCCAGGGCAGCGGAGTGGCGATGACCGCGCGCAGCGCCCGGACCTGGCGTGGCGAGAGCCCGGCCGCGAGCACGCCGATGGCGTTGCCGTCCCGGCCGTAGAGCGCAAGGGCACGGCGCTCCGCCCGGTCCAGGACGGTGGTCTCGACCCGGTCGGCGCCCATAGTCAGCCCGTACGCCTGGAGCTTGAGGTCGTACTGGTCGGACCAGAAGTACGGCACGGGGGCGAACGGGCGGCGCTCCGGGGCGGGGGCGTCCTCCGCCATCCCGGTGGCGTCGGTCGTCGCGGTCAGTTCGGCCAGGAGGTTGCGGGCGGCGGCCATGCCCTGTTCGGTGGCGTTCATCCGGTGCTCGAAGCGCAGCGGACGGCCGTGGACCGGATGGTCCCAGCGGGCCACATCGCCCGCGGCGTAGATGCCGGGGGCGGCGGCGCAGTAGGCGTCACAGCGCAGCCCGTCGGTGGTGTCCAGGGCCGGGTCGTCCAGCCATTCGACGGCGGGCCGGGAGCCGATCGCCAGCAGCACGAGGTCGGCCGGCAGCCGGCAGCCGTTGGCCAGCCATACGGCGGTAACCTGCGGGTCGCCCGTACCGGCCGGGTCCGCGGGCGCCGTCTCGAAGCTGTCCACCGCCCCGGTGAGCAGCCGTACGCCGCGGGCGCGGTGCTCCTCGGCGAGCAGTTCGCCGACCTCGGTGCCGACGGCAGCGGCCATCGGTGTCGCCTCGATGCCGACGAGGGTGACGTCATGCCCCAACTCCCTTGCCGCCGCTGCGGCTTCACAGCCCAGTACGCCGTTTCCGACGATCACCAGGCGCCGTCCACCGTCGGCCAGCCGGCCTCGCAGTGCCAGTGCCTCGTCGAGGGTGCGCAGAGTGTGCACACCAGCGATGCGGTCGGCACCGGGCAGCGTACGGGCCGTAACGCCGGTCGCGATGATCACGCCGGCACAGCCGAGCCTCCCCCACTCTCGACCTTGCTCGAGCGGGGGGACCCCCACCCCGCCGTCGAGGGTGAGGGTGCGGGTGGCCACATCGAGGCCGGTGGCCCGGGTACCGAGCCGCAGATCGAGGCCGAGCGGGGCGAGCTGGTCCTCGGTGCGCAGCAGCAGCCGGTCCGGCTCCCAGGCGCCGTACAGAAGCTGCTTGGACAACGGCGGCCGGTCATACGGGAGATGGGGCTCGTCACCGATGAGGGTGAGCGGGCCGCGCCAGCCGAAGCGGCGCAGCGCCTCGGCCGCGGCGAGGCCGGCCACAGAGGCGCCGACAACGGCGATCGGCCGGTCGGTCATACGTGCACCTCGATCACGGCGGCCGGGCAGATGGCGGCCGCCTCACGGACTGCGTCGTGCTGCCCGGCGGGCGGTTCGGCGTCGAGGAGTACCACAACGCCATCCTCGTCGCGCTGGTCGAAGACCTCGGGGGCGACCAGCACGCACTGTCCGGCGGCGCAGCACTTCTCGGCGTCAAGGGTGATCTTCATGGCAGGAATTCCAGTTTCTGTGGCGGGGGACTCGGGGACGCGGGCGGCGGCGGGGCCGCGCCCGCCTGACGGGGCGACGGGCCGCCCGGTGTCGGCAGACGTCACCAGGTGACCGGCAGGGCGTGGCAGCCGTAGATCGTCATATCCGTGCGGAAGGGGATCTCCTCGATCGGCACCGCGGGCCGCATCGTGGGGAAACGGCGCAGCAGCGTGTCGATCACCACCTGGAGTTCGACGCGGGCCAGGGCCTGGCCGAGGCACTGGTGGATGCCGTATCCGAAGGCGACGTGGTGCTGGGCGTTGGGGCGGCACACATCGAGCCGTTCGGCGTCTGCGAAGACGCTCTCGTCACGGTTGGCGGATGGCACGGACACCACGACGCCCTCGCCGGCACGGATGAGGTGCCCGTCGATCTCGATATCGACGGTGGCGGCCCGGCGCGGCCCGTTGCGGGAGATGCTGTGGAAGCGCAGCAATTCCTCGACGGCGCCGCGGATCAGAGAGGGGTCCTCGCGCAGCTGGTCGGCGGACTCCTGATCATGCATCAGGCTCAGGGCGCTGAGCCCGATCATGTTGGCGGTGGTCTCGTGCCCGGCAATCAGCAGCGAGGCGGCGAAGACAAGCACCTCGTCGTGGGTGATCTCGCCGGTCTGCTGCTGTTCGACGATGAGCCGGCCGAGGATGTCATCCCCCGGGTCCGCCTCCTTCGAGGTAACCAACCGGTCGAGGTAGGCATACAGTTCGCGACGGGCAGCCTCCCGCTCGCCATCGGGGACATTGCGGGAGAGCAGCCTGCCGGTGAGCTGCTGAAAGATGTCGTGGTCGTCGTACGGGACGCCCAGCAACAGACTGATGACCAGCGACGGGACGGGCAGAGCCAGCGCCTCGACGAGGTCCACCCCGCTGTGCACATCCCGCTCGGCACGCTCCATCGCATCACAGAGTTCCTCCGTGATCTGCCGGATCTCCGGGCGCAGCGCCTCGACCCGCTTGACCATGAACTCCCGGGTGACCATCCGGCGCAGCCGGGTGTGCTCAGGCGGGTCCATGTGGACGAAGCTGCGATTTTGGGGGTTAGGGCCACCGGTCATACCGCTGAGCGGGTAGCCGTGGACGGTGGTGTCGGAGCTGAAGCGAGTATCGCCGAGGACCGCCCGGATGTCGCTGTAGCGCGTGACCAACCAGGCCCAACTTCCGTCCGGAAGGCAGATCTTGGAGATCGGCTCCTCGGTGCGCAGGGTGTTGAATTCCGTGTGGGGGCCCTCCTGGTCGAACAAGGCGGAGACCGGGGGCAGGGCGAAGGGGCAGCCGCTCGAGGGCTGGACGGGCAGCCGCGCCGGGGTGGTGGGAAGTGTCATCTCGCTCATCTCGCTCATCTCGCTCCTCAGGCACACCGGCATGGGCGTGCGTCATGAGTCGGACGTCACCCAAGGGGACGGCACGCCTCTCGGGGTGAAAGCATCTCCCACGATACATCATTGGTGATGCATTACTATGGATGTATCATCGGAGATATTTGGAGGAGTGTGCGTGCTACCACTGACCAGTCCCATGAACCTCGCTGAGCTGCACCATCTCGGCAGGCGGCTCACCGCTGCCGCGACCTCGGCGATGAAGGGCGCCTCAGACCTGGGGCCGACCGGGCTGCTGGTGCTGGAGTGCCTGGACATCACCGGTCCGCAGCCGGTGGGAGCGATCGCCCAGCGCACCGGCTTCGCCCAGAGCCGGGTATCCACCGTGGTGGCATCACTGCACAAGCGGGGCCTGGTCGAGCTGGGAACCGATCCGGCCGACCGACGCCGGACCGTCGCCAAGATCGCCGAGCATGCCCGCACACGGGCCCGGCAAGCCAGGAGCCGGGACGCCGAGCCGACTCTGCGACGGATGCTTCCCGGACTACGCGACGCGGAGCTCGACGCGGTGATCTCCGCACTGAAAACGCTCAAGTCGACCGGCCGCCCGGGGTAACGGCGCATGCCCCAAGGGGTAATGGTGCCCGTCTACCTTGCTGACCAGCTGCTCGGTGCAGCAGGTCGCGAGACGACCGCAGCGCAGTTCGCCGCCCCCGCCCGTTGGATCCAGGCGTGCGCGCGCTCCACCACTCTGTGTCGATGTCATGGCCGTGGTCGGCAAACGGCTGCCGGGGGCAGGGCCGGCCGGTGCACCGCGACCGCATCGGCAGCAGCGGCTTGACCTGCCCCTCTACCGTTTAAGGACCGATGCACAGCGTGGTGTGTCCCTTCCGTTTAAGGATCGGCGCACAGAGGTGAACGCATGGTGTATTCCGCAGGGCGTCCGGTGGGTCGCGAGGCCGAGACGGCGGAAATAGCGAGACTGGCGGCATCCGCGAGGGCGGGTGAGGGGCAGGCGGCGTACGTCGTCGGTGAGGCCGGCCTGGGCAAAACCGTCGTGTTGGAGCTGGCCGCGGCGGCCGCGGAGTCGCTGGGGATGCCGGCGCTGTACGGGTCGGCCCAGGAGCTGGAACAGCAGCGTCCCTTCGCCTTGATCTCGGCCTGCCTGGGCGTGGATGCGGCGTCAACCGAAGCACCCCGGGCCCGGGTCGCCGAGATCCTGCAAGGCGACACCCGGTACGGAATGCCGGGTGCGATGGGCGGGACGGACGAGGCGGACTCCGCCACCGTCGAGGCGATCCTCGGTCTGGTCGAAGACTTGTGTTCGCAGGGACCGCTGGCGTTGTTTCTCGACGATCTCCAGTGGGCCGACTCAGCGAGTCTGGCGGTGTTGGACCGGCTGGTGCGGTCGGTCCCTCAGCTGCCGCTTTTGATCGTCGGGGCCTACCGGCCGGTGCCGAAGGTCGGGCAAGTCGCCCGGCTGTCGCAGTGTCTGGCCATGGCCAACCGCACCGTGCTGGAGCTGGCACCGCTGAGCCGCCCGGCCGTGTCAGCTCTGCTGGCGGACCTGTGCGGCGGTGAGGCCGGTCCGCGATTGCGGCGCATGGCCGAGGGGGCGGCGGGAAACCCGTTGTACCTCACGGAGCTGGTCGCCGCTCTGGTGCGCGAGGGGGCAATCGAGACCCGCGAGGGAATCGCGGAGGTCACCGTCGGCTGTCCGCTGCCGCCGCTGACCACGCTGGTGGTGCATCGGCTGCGGTATCTGCGCGATGAGGTGCTGCAGGCGCTGCGTGTCGCCTCCGTGCTGGGAGCCAGCTGCACGGTCACCGATCTCGCGGCGGTCCTGCACAAGCCGGCAGATGACCTGCTCGGCATCGTCGTGGAGGCCGAAGCGGCCGGAGTGCTGCGGGATGCCGGCGACCGGCTGGTCTTCCGTCACGACCTCATACGGCACGCTCTGTACGACGCGGTGCCGGGCTCGGTCCGCGCCATGCTGCACTTGAGAACGGCGCAGGCCCTCGCAGGCGCCGGGGCGGCCCCCGAACGGGTCGCCGAGCATCTGCTCGAGGCGGCACCGGCCGGGGAGTTTTTGACCACCTGGCTCGAGGGGGCCGCGGCACGGCTCACGGCGCGAGCGCCGGCAATGGCCCTGCGCCTGCTCGATACGGCACTGACGCTCGCCGACCCCAGCGATCCAAGGACCGACCACCTCCACCTGCACCGCGCCCTCGCGCAGCTCTCTTCCGGCCGCTTGGCCGAGGCGGAGGAAAGCGCCCGATGCGCACTGGCCAGGACCCGTGATCCCAAATTGGAAAGCCCGATGCGCTGGATCATTGTCCAGGCCATGCTCGCTCGCGACCGGCCTGACCTGGCGCTCACCGAGGCGAGAGCCGCGCATGCGAGCGCCGGCGTGCCGGCGGTCGAGGCGATCCGGTTCGAGGCGTTCAGCGCGGTGTGCCTGTTCGCGCTGGGCGAGATGCCGGAGGCCGAGGCGGTCGCGGTGACTGCCCGGCACTCGGCTGAGGAGCATGGCGACCGCCCCGCCCTGGCCAACGCTCTGCGCGTCCTGGCATCCAAGCGCATGCTCGAAGCGCCTGACGCCGAAGCGCTGGAACTGGCACAGCAGGCATCACGGCTCACACCGGAAACGACCCACCCGGCACAGCGGATCGGGCTGCAACTCGCCCTGGCCAATTGCTACATCGATCTCGATCGCATCCCCGACGCGCAGCGCACCCTCGACGCCATCCACACGGCAACCAAACACACCGGGGGAGTCTTCCCGCCCCGGTACCACCTCGCCCGCGCCCTCCTCGCATTCAACACCGGCAGCTGGGATGAAGCCCTCGCAGAAGTCAAGGCCGGTCTCACTCCCGGCGAACACTTCGAGATGGGCCGGGCACTGCGGGCGGTGGCGGCACTGATCGCTGTGCACCAAGGCCGGCAGACCACTGCCGAAGCGCACCTGATCGACACGCCCGCAGCATCGGACAACGGAACGGTCGCCCGGTTCTTCGAGTACTTGCCGCTGCGCGCCAGCGCCCTTGTCGACGAGGCCCAGGGCAGCCCCGAGCGCGCCTACACCCGGCTCGCCCACGCCTTCGACCATGGCATCGGCCACCTACCGGGCCAGCTGAGCCTCTCCTCTCTCACGCCCGATCTCGTCCGGCTCGCCCTGGCCCAGGGCGACTCGACTCACGCGCGGCGATACACCTTGGCCGCCCGAACACGGGCCGACCAAGGCGGCGGCCCGTACCACCTCGGTGACGCCTACCGCTGCCAAGGGCTCCTCGCACAGGACCCCGATCTGCTCCTGGAAGCGGCCCGCTGCTACCGGAACGCGCCACGGCCACTGAACGAGGCACATGCCTACACCGACGCGGCGGAGCTGCTGGCCCACAACCGACAACCAGCCCAGGCCCGAACCCTGCTCAACCAAGCGTGGGAGATCTACACACGCCTGGACGCCCAATGGGACGCGGCCCGCGCCACATCCCGCCTGCGCGCCGTCGGCGTCCGCCGAGGCGTGCGAAGCCCACGAAACAGCGCCCGCGACGGGTGGAACGCCCTCACCCAGACCGAACGGATCGTCGCCGACCACATCGCAGGCGGCCACTCCAACCCCGAGATCGCCGAACGTATGTCCATCTCACGACACACCGTCAGCACACACGTCTCGAACATCCTCGGAAAACTGGGAATGACTTCACGCGTCGAACTCGCCGCCGAGGTCATTCGCCGGCGGACCCCGGACCGGTCGCACCCACAGGACTGACCGCACCCCACCCCCCATCGGACATCTGAAGAAGTCCTACTTCAGGTGAGGGATGTATCAGCCCTGGCACGGACGTACTTTGGCCAGGCCGCGCCCGCCAGGCCAGCCCTCCTCAACGCTCGGGAGACGTTGCCGTGGGCGTTGTTGGGCCGGCCATCAGAGTCCGCCCGATAAGCACGACCTACCGAAAGAGAACCGGAAAGCATGACTGTAGCCACGCTCCAACGCAGCCCGGGGCTGCGTGGGATCGCCACGCTCCTCCCCGTCGCCCTGACCGCACTCGGCATCGCGATATCGCCGCTGGGTGCCGGAACGGCCCATGCGGACGATTCGACTGCCATGCCCGCCATTACGGGCCTGAAAATCGCTGTGCTTCCGAATCAGGATGACCTCACCAGTGGCTTGCGGTATCTGGATTTGGCGGACGAGCCGCCAGTCGCCGGGACTGAAACCGTCGTGCGGAAGGAACCGAAGGACGGATCTTTGAGCTTCCTCCCCAACGAGGACGGGAGTTTCCGGATCAAGGTCGAAAAGACGGGGATGTGCCTCGACTTCAAGGAGGGATCCGAGCGCATCGACCAGTGGGACTGCGACGGTTCCGCCGAAGAGAACTGGTACCTCCAGCCTTCCGATGCCGCGGAGAGCAAATATGTCATCCGGAACGTCAGCAACAACAAGTGCATGGACGCCAACGGAGGTAGCAGCGAAGGCGCCACGGTGGGCCTCTACGATTGCGGGACCAACAAACCCAACCAAGCGTGGTCGGTCGGCGTCGGCGGAATCGAATCAGCTGCCACAGATGACACGTTGAAGGGCCTGGCCACCAGGTACGCCCTGAACCAGTTCGAGGCCGGGTCCAGCGCCATCAAGTCGGCAACGTACAAGGTGGATAGCTACACCACCGCAACTCTCGGTGACTTCAAAAACGTGACGACTGACGGTGGAACGGCGGTGAATTACACAACCGACCCCCTGGACAAGCAGGTGAATTGGAGCCAGACCACCGGATATACCTACACTGCTGGAGGTTCCGTCACCACCACGGCGGGCATCTCCTTCGGTCCGAAGGATGGGCCTGTGCAGGGGAAGGTCGACGTCGCGATCCAAGGGAACTGGTCGAACAGCTGGAGGACGGATCAGGCGCAGGGTGGAAACGTCACCATCCACGTCAAGCCCAATCAGTACGGTTGGATCATGCGCGCCCAGCTGACGAAGGAGGTGACCGGTACGTGGACCTTCACCAACGATCTGGGGACCACGTGGACGGGGGCCGGAACCGCCACCGTCCCTGCCCAGGAGGGAACCGACGCCAAGAACAGCAGCGTCATCGGCTGCACCTCTGACAGCGCCGCGGAAGTCTGCAAGCAGAACGACCCCGGGCGCCCGTAGCCGCTCGCCCCGCTCCAGGCAGGCCCGCAGGCTCCGCCTGCGGGCCTGCCCCGCCGAGCTCTCTGCCGAACCACATCGGCCCGCCGATTCCCGCTCACCTGCAGCGAGATCCAGCGCCTGTTCACCGCCCTGGTCGTCCGGCATACCCGCGACGCCGCCCATCGACCTGCACCGGGTACAGCACGGGGCGTGAAGGTGGGCTGGTGCTGCGATCAGAGGGGGCAGGCGTGGATAGGGTCCGGGCGGTAGCCGGCGGGGTGGGCAGCGTGGAGGTATCTCATGGCGGTGGTGGGGCCAGGCCGAAGAGTCTCATCAGGTGCAGCGGGTCGGCGGTGTGCTTTGCTTCGTCGAGGATGCGGTCGATGCGCATGCGGCTGGGCTGGAGTCCGATGCGGGCGAAATGCTTGGTGATCGCGGTTGGGTTGATCATGGGGTGGGTGTCGTCCACGGCGGTCCGGCGGGTGACCAGTAGGTAGGGGTTGGCGCTGGTCGGCCACCGCCGGTGGCGTTCGCCGAGCCATTCGGTGGCCAAGACCTGTGTGACGTCATCCAGGTAGATGGGTGTGGCCGGGGCGGACGACCAGTCGGCCGTGAGCGCGGTCGAGGCTATCGAGCCGGAGTGCACGCTGGTCGCCAGCACCGAGGGCGTGGATGGCGCTCAGCGCCAGGCAGAGTCGAACCCTTGGATCGGACGTGGTGTCCAGCACACCGCGCAGCAGGTCAGTGGCCAGGGGGACGGGTAACGGGCGGGCCACGCTCAGCGAGACATTGCGCGCCGGATCCTGGAAAATTAGCCTCTCCCGCTTCAGCGCTCTGAACAGCGAGCGCAGCGCGCTCCGTATGGACTTGGCCGCCGCGACGCGCAGGGGGCTCAGCACCCCGTCGATGTCTTCTCTGGTGACGGAGCGCAAATCGTCGATGCCGGCTTGCGCCCAGCCATCCAGCGCGGTGCGGGCACGCAGGACGTAGTGATAGATGGTGGACGAGGCCAGTGGGCGGCTTGGGTGACTGGCCTCGCCGCACAGGACGTTGATCCACGTGTGAACGGAGGCTGCAAACGGCGCAGGCAGCGTGTCGGCGACGTATCTGGCCCGCACGAGAGAGGCGTCCGGCTGCGGTACAGGGATCAATTTCCCGATCAGACGCAGGTAGTTGACCGCGCGGGCTCCCTGGTGGCACGAGCTCAGGCCAATGCGCGGGAGAACACGGCGCGGCTTTTCGCGCTGGTGGGCTTCCTGCTCTTGTCCGGCACGACGCTGTACGAAAGGGGCATGGATCTCCTGTCTCGGTAGTTCCAGTGCCCGTTGCGAACGGATCGATCACATGCGCCGGCGAAACCCCACATCAGGCGTCAGGGGCTGTGGCTCCACCAGGTCGAGGTTGTTCTGATCGAAAACGTAGTGCTCGACAGAGAGTCTCTGGTTGTCCGGGCTCGGGTCACGACGAAGCAGATCGGCTGTCCCGGCTGTGGAGTGCTCTCGTCGCTACCTTGAACTCGGAGGCGTTCGGGGCGCCGGTCGTCTTGTTCTGCTACCTCGACCGGACGATGGGGCCCGGACAGTGGGGTGACGCGGGAATGTACTTGCAGACGGTCATGCTGTTGCTGAGGGCGGAAGGGTTGCACAGCTGCCCCCAGGTGATGTGGACCATGTACCGCAAGACCGTCAGCCGAACAGTCGGAGCCGATGACGAGCTCGTGCTGTTCTGCGGCATCTCAGTGGGATTTGAGAAGGAAGGCGTGCCACGGCTGCGTACCGGGCGGGCGGACATGACGGAGACGGTGAGCTTCATCGGAGTGTGACCGCTGGGGACGGCCGAGATCGACAGGACAAGCCCTAGATGGGGGGCGGAGCTGCCGCACCCAGCCGGTGGGAGGCTTCGGGCCGTAGGGTCCGGCTCCGATCACAAAGAAGCGGGCCTTCGGCTGCCGCTGTCCCATGCGCGGCAGCCAAAGGCCCGTCTGCCCCCACCGGGGCGGGGGAGTCCCGGGTCCGGCCTACTTCCTGGGGAGGAGGACCGAGTCGATGATGTGGACGGTGGCGTTGGCGGTCTGCACGTTGCCGCAGACGATCTTGGCCGAGTCGTCTACCTTGTACGACTCACCGGAGCCGGAGGTCGTCAGCTTGCTCTTCGCCAGGGTGTCGAAGGAGCCGTCGGGCAGCCTGTCGGGGGAGATCTTCTCGCCGACGACGTGACCGGTCAGGATCTTGGTCAGCATCGCCTTGTCGGCGAGGACCTTGTCGAGCTGGGCCTTGGGGATCTTGCTGAAGGCGTCGTTGGTCGGCGCGAAGACGGTGATGTTCTTGGCGCTGTTGAGCGTG
This sequence comes from Streptomyces lydicus, assembly GCF_004125265.1. Taxonomy (GTDB): domain Bacteria; phylum Actinomycetota; class Actinomycetes; order Streptomycetales; family Streptomycetaceae; genus Streptomyces; species Streptomyces lydicus_C. The sequence goes on along the minus strand of NZ_RDTE01000003.1, from coordinate 1,949,056 downwards.
TCGACCAGGCCCGCCTTCTTCACCGCGGTGACCAGGGTGGACAGGGCCGGATTGTTCGAGGCGGCGGTGGCGACCGGGTCCTTGGCCATGCCGTCGAAGCTGCCCTTACCGTCCTTGGGCACCGTCGAACAGGCCGGGCCGAACGGCTTGGCCATGGTGTCCATGCCGCTGTCTGCGCTGCTGTCCTTCGAGGACTTGGAGGCGGTCGAGGACTTGTCGGACGCCTTGTCCTTGCTGTCCATGTCGTTGGAGCAGGCGGCCAGTGCGATCGGCAGGACCGCGGCCGCGGTGACGGCGAGGGCGGTACGACGGAAACGCAGGGTGCTCACAGTATTTCTCCAGAAGGTGTCGATGAGGTCATAGGGCGGGCGGGTGGCCTGCCGGGACGTGTCGGCCGGTCGAGGCCGGGCGCGAGGGACGTCAGCTCCGCAACGGACATCGCCGCGCACTCGGCCACGAGACGTTCCATGCGCCTCGTGCCATGTGGATGACTGTCCGTCGTCGAGTGCTCATGCTCGGTATTCGGAACCCGCCTGCGAGCGGATTGGTCGATCGCGCCATCAATTTTCAGCGGCTTCAGTGGTCCGACCCCGCAGCTGCTCATCCAGTCGGTCGGGAGCGGGCACACCAGCAGCGCATCCAGGCCCGGCGGGCACGGCCGGCAGCGCTGCCGAACCGGCTTGCCGGCGTTCGTGCGGCTGGTTCCTGCCGGAGTGCTGAGGTGACGGCCAGCACGCGTTCCCGCAGCTCCGGTGGCGGGTCGACGGCCACGGCCTGCGCTAGCCGGGCTGCGGCTGCGTCCCTCTCTCGGGACGTGTGGGCGTCAACTGCGCCCTTCGCGGCGCGGAGTTCGATGAACTCGCAAAGATCAGGGTCCTGTACGACGTCGCGTGCGCCGGCCTGCTGGCCGGTGTTCATGTGGTCCGTCATCGTGTCAGGTGGTGGTCATGCCGGCGGGGTGCCGGGTGGATGTGGCGAGGGGCTGGAAGGTGGCGCCGATCAGCGCGACGTGCTTCCAGTGCAGGGTGCCGTCGGAGCCGACGAGGAATACCGCCCTGCGCACCCCGATGCCTGGGGCGGCGATGCCGAAGGCGCGGGCGAAGCGGCGATCGGTGTCGGCGAGCAGCGGCATCCGCAGGCCGTACTTGCGGGCAAACCGGTCGTGGCTGTCCACGTCTTGAGGACTGATCCCCCAGGCTTCCGCGTCCTGGTTCTGGAACTGTTCCAGGCCACTGGAGTAGGAGCGCAGCTGCTTGGTGCACACGCTGGTGTCGTCACCCGGGTAGAAAGCCAGGACGAGCGGGCGGCCGCGCTGCGGGGGGAGGGTGTAGTCGCGGCGTTCGAAGCGGTCGTCGGTCAGAACGCCACCGGGCAACGTGAAGTCGGTTACGCGCATGACGATTTGGGTGGCAGGGGCCATCGGGTTGTCCCATCCGGAAGGAGATGGTTGGTCAGGGAGGAGGTGTTTGTGCTCTATTTCGCTTTGCGTGGGTTGTGGACATCGGGGGTGCTGCTGACTCGATCTGTTCCCATCTCGTCCAGGCAGATCTCACATCGGGGTGGAACTCACAGCGGCGACCCGCGGCGCAGGACCGGCTGATGTGTTCCGGGACGCAGATGAGATGAAGCTGTAGGTCACCGTCCGCGGCTATCACCTCGCGCAGCATGTCGCCGGACAGGTCGGCGACCTGACAGTCGGTGAAGTCGACGAAGAGATGCAGCGGGCGCGCAGTGGCATAGGTTTTGATGGCGCCGCGCAGCGGATCCTGGGTTCTGTCGCTCAATGCGCCGCTTACGGCGATCCAGCGACTGGCGCCGCCCACGGCCAGGAGTCGTATGCGCATGCTCTTCGGCATCGCTCACCCTTTCCCGGTCGCGTGGAGCCGCCCGGCGCATGCGCAACGTGGCCTTCAGGTCGGTCTCTGTGGGTGCATTCGTCGCCGGTCGAGGTGCGGATTGGTCGGGTGAGTGCGCCTGGCATCGGTCTGGGGAAGTAGCCCCGCGTTCGGCGGCACGTGACGGCACCGGCGTCCGCAAGAGAGCCGGCCGCTGTCTACGGCCGTGTGTATGTGAGGCGTTCGATGGCGTGGGCGGCGTTGATCAGGCCGATGTGGCTGAAGGCTTGCGGGAAGTTTCCGAGGGCTTCTCCGGTGGCGGAGGAGATCTCTTCGGCGAGCAGTCCGACGTCGTTGGCGTGGGCCATCGCGTTGCGGAAGACGGCGTGAGCGCCGGCGCGGTCGCCGGTCAGGGCGAGGGCGTGGGCGAGCCAGAAGGTGCAGAGGAGGAAGGTGCCTTCGGTCGTGACCATGCCATCGCTCTCGTAGCGGCGGATGAGGGCGCGTTCGTCGGACAGGCGGGTCCGGATCGCCTCGACGGTGGATTTCACGCGGCTGTCGTCCCCGGGGAGGAAGCCGACCAGTGGAATCATGAGCGCGGAGGCGTCCAAGGTGCTGCTGCCGAACGTCTGGGTGAAGGCTCCGGCTTGCTCACTCCAGCCCTGTTCTTCGATGGCTGTACGGATATGAGCCCGGGATACTCGCCAGGTCGCCGTACGGTCGGTGGCTCCCAGTGCGGGGGCCATGGCGATGGCCCGGTCGAGGGCGACCCAGCACATCAGCTTCGAGTGCAGAAAGTGGCGGCTTTCCCCACGGACCTCCCAGATCCCCTGGTCGGCTTCGGTCCATCGTCTGGCTGCTGTTTCCGCTGCTTGAAGGAGGAAGGTGCGCACCGGCGGATCGATGAGTTCATCGTGCGGAAGGGTTTGGTGGGCAGCGTCGAGCAGCTCGCCGTAGACGTCGAGCTGGCGCTGCCGCCATGCGTCGTTGCCGACACGCACGGGCGTGCTGCCGCGCCACCCGCTCAGGTGTGGCAGAACGCGTTCGCTCAGGTCGCGCTCGCCGCCGACGCCGAACATGACCTGCAGGTCCGCGCCGCGGTCCAGCTCCGTTGCCGAGGCCCGGGCCAGGAACCCGAAGAAGTCCGCCTTCTCCTTCTCACAGGACGAGGTGGCCAGTGCCTGGAGAGTGAAGCTCGCGTCGCGTACCCAGGTATAGCGGTAGTCCCAATTCCGCCCTGCTCCGACGCACTCGGGCAGTGAGGTGGTGGCCGCGGCGACGATGGCACCGGTGGGAGCGAAGGTAAGAGCCCGCAGCACTCGCCCGCTGAGCGCGACCTGTTCGCGCCACGGACCGGTGTAACGTCGGTGCAGGTGGGACCATGATCGCCAGGCTTTTGCCGTGTCAGCGAGCCGCCGGCGAATACGACGGGGACTCCAGGCGTCCGGCTCCTGGGCCCAGGCCGGCGAAGACAGCAGGGCCATCTCCAGGCTCTGCCCGGCCCGCAGCTCGACTTCCGCATGCGCGGTGGACTCTGCGACCTCCATGAGTACGGATACCGAGAGCACCAGAGTGTGGGCTCCTCCGTGGGAGATCAGTCCGCCTCGGATCGGCGATATCACCGGGTGGATCAGACCGAACTCCGGCCGCGGGGCATAGCTGATGTCCATGGCCACCGTGCCCGTGGTGCAGGCCACCCGGCGCAGCAGCGCACCTGGCGAGTCGTCGCCCATGGTGTGACCGCGTTCCCTCTTTCCCATCGCCATCGTGTCCAGGAGGACCACCGTTCCGGTGGGCGTGCGGAACGTGGACTCAAGGACCATCGTTCCCTCCAGGTAGCGTCGGGTCACCTCCGCCGGCCCGGCGGGACGCACGGACCAATGCCCGGCGTCGTGGTCGAGGAGTCGGGCGAAGACTGACGGGCTGTCGAACCGTGGAAGGCACAGCCAGTCCACCGAACCGTCAGAGGCCACCAGCGCAGCCGACCGGCAATCGGACAACAGCGCATGGTCATTGATCGGTCTGGTGCTCACGGCGACGCCCCTTTCCGGCACTCTCCGGGCCGTCGGGTGCTTTGCCCGGTGAGCCGAATCCAACGCTCGCGGGATCGCCGGCCGCACGCGCCCTCGCGTGGTCGGCTCCACGACGTCAGCCGGACGGATGAGTGCCGGCTCGCCTCCCTCTTGAAGCGCTCGCCGGCCTTGACGGAACGATCACGGCTGGTGCCGTCGGAGACGGTACGCGCCCTCGGTGGAACTGCTGTCGTCCTTCCAGGCTAAGGAGCAAGGGCGGCGTTACGCATTTCGGTCCTGTCGCCCCAGAACGGCTCCCAGGCCAACGTGACACCGGAAAGGCTGACCATTGGGCGTATTGGAGCGGTTATGGGCGTTTCGCGGCATACGGTGGTTCTATCGCGGCGGACGCGCCGCCCTGGCCTCGTGAAAGGACCGATGTGGAGGGTAGCGACCGTGGCGACGAACCTCGCCGCCCAGAGCCGCCGCCGCGGCCGGAGGCTCCGGACGACGGCAGACGATCACCGGAGGGCGGAGCCGCCAAGCACTCCGGCAACCATGCCGATCGTCGTGCTGAGTCAGCTCCCAAGCCACGTACCGGCAGCCGTCAGCGCCTCACCGCGCTGCCGAGCACCCCGCCACCGGGCCCGGCGCGCCCGAGCTTTTGGCGCAGCCCGCTGCGAGGGCCGTGGCTGACGTCCGTGTTCGGGCTGGTCCTGCTGGTCGGCATCACGGTGCTGTTCGTCACCGGGCTGCTGTCGTACGCCGCCTACAACCCCGATCTGGCACCGGGCAACGACCAGACACCGGAGAAGGGCTGGCTGGGCTTCTATCTGTTCTCCTGGCCGACGAACCCTTACTGGCTCTACCGCCTCACCCAGGGCGTTCACGTCACCCTCGGCGTGGTGCTGATTCCGATCCTGCTGGGGAAGCTGTGGTCGGTTGTCCCGAAGCTCTTCTCGTGGCCGCCCCTGCGTTCGCCGAGTCACGCGCTGGAGCGGCTTTCCGTGCTGCTGCTCGTGGGCGGGGTGCTGTTCGAATTCGTCACCGGCGTGCTGAACATCCAGCTGCACTACATCTTCCCCGGCTCGTTCTACACCCTGCACTTCTACGGCGCCTGGGTCTTCATCGGCGCCTTCATCGTGCACATCGCCTTCCGCATCCCCACCATGACAAAGGCGCTGCGCAGCCGTCGCTGGCGCACCGTGCTGCGCACGCCCACCGCGCGTACGGAGCCGGAACCGGCGGATGACACCGGCTTGGTGGCTCCCGACCCGGCGCCGCCCACGACGTCGCGGCGCGGCGTGCTGGGCCTGGTGGGCGCAGGTTCACTGGGGCTGCTCATCGTGACGGCCGGCCAGAGCATCGGCGGATCCCTGCGCAAAACCGCGCTGTTGGCCCCGCACGGCCAGGAGCCGGGCACGGGGCCCAACGGATTCCAGATCAACAAAACCGCCGCCGACGTCGGGATTCGCGCCCGCGACATCGGACCCGCCTGGCGCCTCACCGTACGCGGTCCCGGCAGGGAAGTGGCCCTCACCCGCGCGCAGGTGCTGGCCCTGCCGCAACACGTGGCCGGCCTGCCCATCGCGTGCGTCGAGGGCTGGTCCACCGACGACCAGGACTGGAGCGGTGTCCGGCTGGCCGACCTGGCCGCCCTGGTCGGCCTGCGCCAGAGTCCGCCGGGCGTCTTCGTCGAGTCTGCGCAACGCGGCGGCACTTTCAGCTCGACGCACCTGCGCGACAACCAGGTCCGCGACCCCAGGTCACTGCTCGCCCTCAGGGTCAACGGCGCCGATCTCTCCCCGGACCACGGCTATCCCGCGCGGATCATCGTCCCGGCCAACCCCGGTGTGCACAACACCAAATGGGTCACCCGTCTCACCTTCGGAGCAGCACAGTGACAGGCTTCCGCACGCGCTACGGCGCCTCCCCCTTCCACCTGCTGCTCGTGCTCTGCTCCTTCGCCTTGGCCGTGTACGCGGGCCTGCAACTGTTCAAGGGCGACACCCTCGGCGTCGCCATCTGGTTCGTCGGCGCGGCCCTCCTGCACGACCTTGTCTTCCTGCCCCTGTACACGGTCACCGACCGCGTGCTTCAAGGTATTTTCAGGCGCCGCAGGAGTGCTGCGGAGCCCTCCCGCCCGGTGGCGGGCTGGATCAACTACGTCCGTGTGCCCGCCTTCGTGGCCCTGTTGCTGCTCCTCGTCTGGTACCCGCTGATCCTCAGGCGGGTGCCGGGGTTCACGTCCTACACCGGCCTGCCGGCCGACGGGTTCCTGGACCGCTGGCTGCTGATCACCGCCGCCCTCTTCGCTGTCTCCGCACTGTGTCTGCTCGTCGCCATGTGGCACGCACGTTCGCCCCGGACGAAGACGGACGGCTCGCTACCGACGGCACCCGGCCGAAAGGAGAACTGAGCAACAAGATCTCTCCACGCACATGCTCTGAACGTGACAGCGGAGACTCGATGGCCGGTGCACTTCAACAAACCACACTGATCGTCCTGGCAAAGGAGCCCGTACCGGGCCGGACCAAGGAACTCCTCGCTCCGTCCCGTATCCAGGTGGAGGTGGCGAGGCGCGTCGAAGCGGCTCTCGTGGACACCCCGCATCTCGTGCTCCGCGCCCCCGCAGGGCAAAGGGTCCTCGCCCCGGACCGCTCTTTGAAGATCGGAAAGGTGTCCCCTCTGTGAGCACCGAGAATGTGCGCCTGAGCAGCATGGGGGCTCCGTCTCCCGACACGAGGACCCCTACGCCACCGCGCTCAAGAACGGGCGGGGTCCCCTGTACATGCGCCGTACGGATGGTGGTGTCCTCCTGTCAGAGGTGGACCGCTGGTGCGCCGCACCGGACCCCGCCGACATGACTGTCCTGCAACGGTGTACGGGGGCGGTCCTCGACATCGGATGCGGACCGGGTCGCCTGGTCGCCGCCCTCAGGGCCCGCGGCCACCTCGTACTCGGCATCGACACCAGCCGCGCCGCAGTCCATCGGACCGAGCACACCGGGGGCAGGGCACTGTGCCGGTCCGTCTTCGAGCGGCTGCCGGGCGAAGGGTTCTGGAACACCGCCCTGCTCATGGACGGCAACATCGGCATCGGCGGCAACCCGCAGACCCTGCTCGCCCGGATCGGAACGCTCGTGGCACCGACGGAAAGCCTGCTGCTGGTGGAAGCATCCGCCGACGACGTCGACGAACAACTGCAGGTGCAGTTCGACGACGGCCGCGGCCGCCTCGGCAGGCCCTTTCCCTGGGCACACGTAGGGGTCCCCGCACTCCGCCGGAAAGCAGCGGCCACAGGCTGGCAACCGGGCAGCTACTGGAAGGTCGCCGACCGTCACTTTCTCGAACTGCGGTGCTCCCGCGGACGTCGTCGCCCCGCGTAGCGGCAAAGACCGGCCCACCGCCGTTGACCGGTCCCGTACCTCACTTCATGGGGTGTCACGTCTTCGTGAGTCGGCTCTTCGTCCCGTCGACGGTTGCTGCACGGTCAGGCGGGGCCCAGGCCGGCTGTACCGATTCAGCCGGTTTTCTCGGGCAGGGCCTCGGCTTGGGCCTCGGCCTTGGTCTCGACATCCTCGATGCCGCTGGGGCGTCCGGCGTGGACCCACCGGAGGTAGAGGGCCCCGGCGATGAGCACGGTGGCGGCAAGGGAGAGCACTGGCCAGCCGCGCAGCAGGTTCACGGCGAGGGTGAAAGCGACGGCGGCTGCGGCGAGTGAGTTGACCCAGGCCAGGGCCGGTTTCTTCTCCGTGCGGGCGAAGCGGGCCATGGCCACCAGGCCGACCAGGAAGCTGACGAAGACAGCGACCGCGTAGAACAGGACCAGTTCTTGTTCCTCGCCCGCTGCGGCAACGATGATCATGCTGGCGGCGAGCAGGTACGCGACGACGGACCAGTACGGGGTGTGGTGCTTGTTCGTGCGGCCGAGGATCGGTGGCAGGACCCCAGGAGCGCCTGCCGTGCCGGCCAGGGCCTTGAGCAGGCCGGGGCCCGCCTGGAAGGAGGAACTCGCGGCGGCGAGCAGGAGCAGGGAACTGGTGAGCTGGAACGCCCCGTACAGCCAGCCGGGTCCGGTGGCGGAGCGTGCGATGTCGGCGATCTGGGTGGATTCGGCGGCCGGGATGCCGATGTGCAGGCGGAGCGCGAGCGCGGTGAGTGCGATGGTCAGTCCGCCGACGATGACCAGGAGCAGGGCGAGGGTGCCGCGGCCGAAGCGGCGGCGGTGGGCGTCGTCGAGCTGGCCGAGCTGGGCGATGGCGGTGGAGGGCGCTTCGACGCCGGTGGCCAGCGCCATGGCGACGGGGAAGGCGAGCACGACGGCCAGTGCGGCAGGCCGGCCGGTATCGGTGCTGACCTGGGCGTGGCCCATCTCGTGCGGGTTGGTGAAGCCGAGTATCAGGACGCCGACGGAGACCGCCACGAACAGCACGGTCATCGCCGCGAACAGCAGGCGACCGCCGTGTCCGAACCAGGTCAGCCCGGCCACCAGCACCAGCAGCCCCAGAGCCAACGGGACGCGCGCACCGGCAAGCGCGGGGAAGAGCGCGATCGCCGCGCTGGCCGCCGCCGAGATCGAGATGCCGATGGTCAGAACGAAGTCGACCACCAGCGCACCGATCGGCAGGAAGGTCCAGCGCGGCCCGAACGCCCACCCTGCCGCGGCGGCCGCACCACCCCCCTTGGGGAAGCGACGCACCAGCTGCCAGTAGTTCGCGGTCACCACGACGACGAGGCCGACGACCAGGGACATGGTGGGCAGCAGCAGCGCCAGGTCACCGTGGAGCGCGCGCAGGGCAGCCTCGATGGCGTACGCGACGGACGAAACCGGATCTGCGATCACCGCGAAGGCGAAGGCGATGAAGAGCACCGAAGTGCGAGGTCCCCGGCTGGAGCGCACGGGGGGTATGGCCGCGGACACGGCAGCCTTGGGGAGAGCCATGGGCGGAAGAGCCTTTCCTGGCCGACGAAGGGGAGAAACGCATTGCCTGCCGACCAGACTTCCCGGCTCACCTGGCGTTAACGATACGTCAGTGGACCGCTATGAAGGCGCTAAGGGGGCGTCAAGATCAAGGGTTCGACCGGGCGGTCCCATTGGGTCCGGGATGGCTTCGACAGGCCCGGTCGGCGCTGTTACTGACCATTGCGCGTCAGGGTGACGATCGACACTGCACCGTCGCCTGTATCGCTGGAGTGAGGGCGAGTGAGCTTGATCCCTTTTCGTTCTGGCCGTTGGTCGGTGGTGCAGGGGCAGCTCAGGATGGGGGAATGAAGTCACGGACCACATCTCGCAGGGGGCAGTCAGACCCTGTAGCTGAGTCGGTCGCCGTCTACAGCGGCCACGCCGACGATTACGCGGCTGCGCATGCTCCGAAGATGGCGGACCGTGTCGAGCGGTTCGCTAGCTCCTTGTCTGTGCCCTCGCTGATCCTTGACGCGGGGTGTGGTCCGGGCCGTGACCTTGCGAGGTTCCGGAAGCACGGGCATGTGGTGCGTGGTGTTGACCTAAATTCGGTGTTCGTGGCGATGGCCAACGCCCACGCGCCTACCTCTGCGTGTGACCTGCGCGAGGTCGGGTCGCGGTTCCCGGCCGGAACGTTTGATGGGATCTGGGCCTCTGCATCGCTCGTCCACCTCGACGTGGTGGATGCGGTCGACGTACTGGAGCAGTTCGCCGGACTGCTGCGGCCCGGGGGCCGGCTCTATGTGTGTCTGAGCGCCACCGGCCGTACAGGCTGGCTCGATGAACCGGACGGCCGACGGTGGTACACCGTGTGGGACCCAGATGAGTTCGCCGCCGCGGTGGCAAGGGCGGGCTTCACGATCGACGGTGTCGACCAGGGGCCGTATGTCGAGGTCTGGGCGACCCGCGGCGGCTGACTTCCAGGTCGAGGCGGTGCCCTGGAGGCCAGGCGGACTACATCGAGGGGATGCGCCCTCCGGATAGGGACGGCCGGACCGCCCGGCAACGCGCCTGAGTAAGTACGTATTGAACCAACGAGTTACCGCCTGCCCACCCTCGTGGAGGATCTCGCTTTTCAGGGTGTTCTTGAGGTGTCCAGGGCCAGGCCGGTGCCGGCTATGAATCCGTTGAGGACCTCGGGACGGTACTGGAGGCGTTTGAGCCGATTGCGGACGATGACCTCCAGACGATCGAGGGCTATGACGGCGAGGTTGGTCATGCTGTGCTTGATGTGCGCCCACACGCCCTCAACCGGATTCAAGTCGGGCGAATAGGCGGGCAGAAGGAACACCGTCAGCCAGTCGCGCTGGTCAATCAACTCGAGCATGGCGCGGTATACATGGGTGTTGAGCCCGTCCCACACCAGCACGATCGGTGCCTTGATGAGCTGATGCGCGCCGTCGATAGAGGATCCGCCAGCCAGCGGCGTAGCGCGCGGCCAAACTGCCCACAAGGAAGATTCAAAAGAGCACATCGCAAGCGAGAATCAAGAAAAGGATGACGCAGCCCCCCAGTGCACAATGCGATCACCATTGTCCCGCGCGGTTCTGATCCATAGTCCGTAACCAGCCAGTGCTACGGGAGCATTGGCCTCGACGGCGGTAGTGGCTGAGACGGGCGCGGTGTTCTGGGCATTGTCTCACTGCTGACCGCCGACGGCCCGGTGGCGAGGGTCGGCAGGCTCAAAGAGCATGAGGTGCGCCATGACGAGTGACCGAAGCCCTAGAAAATGTCCGCCTGTTGCGGGCGAGGTCGTCCTTGGTGTGGACACGCTCCGGGATGTTCATGTGGCCGCCGTTCTCTCCACGCTAGGGGCGGTCATGGACACCGCACCCCTTCCCGCCACGACGGGGGGGGCTATTGCGAACTCTGGGAGTGGGCCAGCCAGCTGGGTACGGTGCGCAGGGCCGGGGTGGAAGGGTCCGGAAGCTACGGAGCTGCCCTCTCGCTACTTGCTGGCTCACCGGGTCGAGGTGTTCGAGGTGAACCGGGCTGATCGCTCGGTTCGTCGACGACGGGGTAAGTCGGATCCGGTGGATGCGCGGGAGGCGGCCCGGGCGGTGCTTAGTGGCCGTGCTCGCTCCCAGGCCAAGGCTGGGGATGGGCCGGTGCAGTGCGCCCGTCTGTTCAAACTGGCCAAGGACTCTGCTGTCAAGGCCCGCACACAGGCGACCAATCAGCTCAAGGCGATCCTGGTCACCGCCGATCCGGATCTGCGCGAGCAGCTGGCTGGTCTGAAGAATCCTGCCCTGGTCAGGACTTGCGCGCAGTTCGGAGATCGTGAGGATGAAGACGGCGAGAAGGATGCCGTCGGGCAGGCCACCCGTATCGCCCTGTGTCTGATGGCCCAGCGGATCGATCAGCTGACCGAGCAAGATTCGTGACCTGGAGCGGCGTCTGACTGGGCTGGTGGAGCGTCACTTTCCGCAGTTACTTGTCCCGGTGGGGATCGGGCCGGATAGTGCCGCCACCTTGCTGATCACGATGGGGGACAACCCAGAACGCCTGTGCAGTGAGGCGTCGTTCGCGGCGCTTTGCGGGGCCAGCCCCGTCGAGCACTCTTCCGGGCGTCAGCGTCGCCACCGGCTCAACCGCGGTGGGGACCGGCAGGCCAACGCTGCCCTGTATCGGATCGTGCAGTCACGGCTCCGGTTCGATGCGCGTACCCGCAACTACTACGAGCGGCGTATCGCGGAGGGCAAAACGCGGAGGGAGATCATCCGCTGCCTCAAACGCTACGCTGCCCGAGAAGTGTTCAACCTGGCCCGGCCTGGCGGCTGGCCCCGCGAAGAGACTTAAGCTGGCCGCAAGTTCGCCATCCACCTCCGCCCGCCCGGAGAGCACTGAAGGTCGTCGGAGAGGTAGCTGGAGAACGTCGGCTCGCCTCCGCTCGCGCGCAGAGGGGCGCGTGGGGATTCCGTGCGCGGCCTGTTCATGACCGTCCGGACCTGCCAACATCTCCCTGTCAGTATGAAGTTGGGGGGCTCGTGTGGTGTCGGTGCAAAGCAATGATCAGCGGTTGCTGGAGCGCATCCTGGAGGACCAGCATCGCAAGCTAGCGCCGGACAAGAACCGGGATGATTTCTTCACGTTCTTCGCCGCGGACAAGGCTCTGCAGGACTGGGACCTGGACAACGACGAGATCACGGACGGCATCGTCGACGGCGCGCATGACTGCGGCATCGACGGCATCTGGACCTTCGTGGACGAGCGCTACGTCACCGCTGATGCGCATCAGTTCCTTCCGTCGCGTGTCGGCAAGATCGAGTTGGTCATCCTGCAGGCGAAGAACTCGTCCGGTTACCAGGAGTCGGTGATCGAGAAGCTGCACTTCCACCTGCCTGCGCTGCTGGACATGGGTCGGGACGAGGAGGACTTGGTCCCGCACACCAACGCCAAGCTGCTTGAACGCACGCGTCGGTTCCTGCATGTCCTTGAGGAATTGGCGTCTTCCTTCCCGCAGGTTCGTATCAAGGTCATCTACGCGAACAAGTCGGCAGAGACACCGCACCCCAACGTGAAGGCCAAGGGCGACAGGCTTAGGCGCGAGCTTGCGAAGATCACATCCGATACGCGGGCCGACCTGGAATATCTCAACGCCGCTGACTTGCGGGAGCGGACTGCCCGTGGAACCAAAGCGGTCGCACAGATGGTGTTCACCGAAACGCCGATGAGTACTTCGCTCGGCGAGGGATACGTGTGTTTGGCGCGGCTGGACGAGTATTACCGCTTCATCACGTCCGACAACGAGGCTTTGCGCTTGGAGCTGTTCGAGTCCAACGTGCGTGACTATGCGGGGTCCACGGCGGTAAACAACGCCATCGGTGAGACTCTGAAGTCTGGGACGGGCGAGGACTTCTGGTGGTTCAACAACGGTGTCACCGTCGTCGCGGACGCAGCCCAGATCGCTGGTAAGAAGATCGTGGTCAAGGAGCCTCAGATCGTCAACGGGCTACAGACCAGCCACGAGATCTATAGCTACTTCCAGAACGGTGGTCAGCACCGCGACCGGTCCCTCCTAGTGAAGATCGTGGTCGCGCCTGAGTCCGGCACAGCTCGCGACCGCATCATTCGGGCGACAAACAGCCAGACCCAGCTGCCCGCCGGCGCGTTGCGAGCCACCGAGTCCATCCAGAAGGACATCGAGGAGAGCCTTGGCCAGGCGGGCGGCTACTACTACGAGCGCCGAGCCAGCTACTACCGCAATCTCGGGTTCCCCCTCGATCGGGTCGTCAGCATGGCCAGACTTGCGCGCGAGTTCACCGCTTTCGTGATGCATGAACCACATACCGCACTGCGGCACTCCGACGCACTGCTGCTCGACGATCAGCACTACGCACAGATTTTCTCCCCAAGGCACGATCTGGACATCTACCCCTTGTGCCTCGATGTGCACACCAGGCTGCGCGCGTTCCTCACCCACTATGCCGAGGACCGGCCTTTGCTGGGTGATTCGCTCGAAAACTGGCTCTATCCATTGGCGGCCATGTCTGCCTACACCCTCACACGACTACGGCAGCCTTCGCTGCGGGACCTTCTCAACATCGACCTCGGCCATCTCACCGACGACTTGATGTTCCGCATGACAGGAACTTTGGAACAGAGCTTCAAGAGCGTCCTGCGCCGCAACAAGGCCGGCGGCGTGGATCGGATCGCCCGTACCTCCGACTTCACCACCAAGATCCGCCAAGCAGTCGTGTCCCAGAGCCGTTACCGCATGGAAGGTTGAGCGTTTGGGCAATGCCAACGGCTGACCGGAGTCGGTGTTCTACACGCCGTCCTGTGTTTCGTCGGCCTCGGGCGTGACGGTGGGCTCGATGCTGGGGCCGCGGTACTCGGGGTGGGCGCGGTCCATGGCGTCGGCAACATGCAGCGGGAACGGGTGGCGGGTGTGCGCGTCTCAGGCCAGGGACTGGTGGCACAACTGGGCGGCGAGAGCGGCGAGGTGTTGTGGATCCCTGTCTCCTGCGTGGGGGACGGCGATCTGGGCGGCGGTGGAGCTGTGCCAGTCCTTGCGTTGATGGAGGAACGCAGGTGCCCGCCGACAGGGCGTAAGGGCTGCTGCCGGCCCCGGGATGTCCAGGGCCGACAATGCGGTCGGTGGACAGCGGGCCAGGAATTCTCGTCAGGGAAGCAGCAGGAGAACGGCGGGGGACTCGTGGTTCAGTCGTCTTGCAGTGATCGCAGAAGTCGTGCTCGTACGTCGGCCCTCCGGTCTCTTTCGGCTGCGTCGTCCGGCTCCGGGGTCGCGTGTGAAATGTCCTCGGGTGTTGTGTCGGCGTTGGCCAGCAGCGCCTCGTCGATCATCTTGCTGGAGCGGATGACGACGGACTCCGCCGGCTCTTGCGGCCAGACGGCAATGAGGTAGTCCTCGACAGGCTCTTCGCTGACCCCGTCCGGGTTGATCGAACGCCCCGAGGCATGGACGCGCATGCGATACCAGCCCGGTCCTTGGGGGTTGAGCGCGGGAAGGTCATCGGGCGTGATGTCGTAACCGGAGTTGATGCACAGATCGCCGGCGACCGACCGCACGCTGACCTCTACGATCTCTTCCCAGTCGGCCGCCTCAACGGACGGTGCGGCATCGAGGCACTGGGCCTTCACGCGCACATGCCCGGTGTTGATGCCGGTGAGGATCCACGCTCCGTGGTCCATCGGAGCGGCGAGGCCGTTCGACCATCGAACCGTTTCCATGGGCACCCGGGCGTCGTCCGAGACGCCGAAAATGCCTTCGTTGACGAACATGACAGACGATGTGGTCACGTGTATGAGGCTACCCGGGAGCAGGAACGGAGGAGGCACCACGGAGAATCCCGCAGCGCCCCCTCCATGAGCGGTCAGTCGCCGATCAACACCCGGTAGGGATCTCCGTCCAGCATCCGCTCGGCCTTGTAGAAGCTGCTGTTCATGCCGCCCTGGTAGTTCTGATCGGAAACACTGATCATGCAGGCGCTTGCCCCCTTCGCCCCCGTGCGTGAGGGCACTGTGGGTATGGAGCACCCCGGGAAGGTGCGACGCTGACCACCGGCGGACAGGCCCTCCTTCGACGTGGCCACCGGGTACTCGTCACAGCTCTTCCCCTGAGGCCGTGACTCGTCCCTGGGACAGGCCAGGTCACGGTTGCGTTTCATGGTGGCCGCGTTCGTCGTCCGGGTCAGGGGACTTTTGAAGGTAGCTCCCGGCAGACCGGAGCGCTGAGCACGAGTGATGTGCGATGCCAGTTGCGGTGCCCTGCTCTTGCTGTAGATGAGCGGTGAGGCGTACCACGGGACAACACATCCGACCGCGGCCCTACCGGCCGTTGCGTTGTCGCAGCGGAACTCGTTGAGCTTGAAGGAGGATTTCGACGTTCCGTAGGTCCCATTTGTCACGGACAGCGTCCACGTGGTGGCGCAGCGGCCAATAGCGCCGGAGCGCGTTGCCGTGGTGTCGAAGAAAGACTCCCCCAGCTTCCAGGAACTCAGCGGAGCCAATTTCCTGGAAGGAAAGGCCGACTTGTGGACCTTGCAAGCACCGTCCTTCGTTGCCTTGCCGCTGATAGATGCCTTCAGAGCATCTCCCCAGCCACGGTAGGCAGAGACTTCAATCTGGTAGCCCCATCGGGGCATTCCGGAATCACCATAGCTGTAGTTGATGACGTTCATATCGGCCGAGCCTGTCACCTGTCGGCGGCCGTTGACCACGCGGAAAGTCTGGTAGGACAGGCCGGAGATCCAGCACACCTCCTCGCGCTTTCCGAGGATCTGACCACGGGCGTTCACACACCACTGCGGTGGCTTCACCCCCGCCTGAGGCGCAGATCTTCCGCGAAACACCGTGGCCTGCGCGCCGACTGCGCCCGTTCTCAGGCACACCCCCTTGCCCGTTGCTTTCGAGGTAGAACAGTTCTCGGATGGGTCAAGTATTGGTGCGGGCTTTACAGCAGGTTCAGCCCCTGGGCCAGTCGCGCTCAAAGCGTGAGACTGGATTTCCTGTGACATTGCCGCCGGTTCGGGAACCGCGGGACCTGCCGTGAGCGTGACGAGAGCGCCAACAGCTAAGGCAGCGGACACGAGCATTTTCTGCAATTTCAAAACATTCCCCCTGAGTTGAGTTGGCGATGGTGCGCGATGCCGCACACTTCGTCGGCGCAATCTCACCAGGAATAAGGGAAGCTCGAAAGGTCAATTCCAGTCGGCAGCCAGCCACTTACAGACGAAGCCCGTTGCGCGCTGAAGGCTCGGCGCGGCGACTTGACCACCAAAACATTCTTCAGGGTGGAATTACCTAGTCCGCAAGGCTCGCCACAGCGGGCCCGGCAAGCTGTCTTTTCGGAGCCGCATGCTCTTCCTCGACGGCATCGCCGTCGGGGCGGCAGGATCTGTTGGGGCTGGCACTGGTCTTGACCGCTGCACGACACCGCACCTCTCGCCATGACAACACCAAGCGCCACGGACTCAAGCAGTCGCACCGCGAGACGGCCGCGGCCGACAACGAACGCCATGACCTGATTAGCCAACGCGGAACACAAGTCCCCGGCTGGACGGGGGTGACCAGCCGGGGACTGCAGTGCGTGTGCCCCGCGCATCACAATCAAAACGCGCAGGCATGTTGGTCGCGCGGGTTAGTTGGTGCAGGTGTCGAGCATGGAGGTCAGGGCGGTCTTCTCGCTGTCGGTGGTGGTGAGTTTGAAGACGGACTTCACGTGGGTGTAGTCCTCGGCGTAGGTGCACCAGAAGGCGTGGTTGGCCGGCTTCCAGTCGGCCGGGCCGCTGTCGCTCTTGGAGCTGTTGGAGGATTCGGAGGCGACGACGAGCTGGGGGTCTTTGAGGTCGTTGCCGAAGGCTTTGCGTTGGTCAGCGGTCCAGGTGTCGGCGCCGGAGCGCCAGGCTTCGGCGAGAGGGACCATGTGGTCGATGGTGGCCTGGGCGACGTTGGTGACGGTGGTGTCGTCGTAGACGGAGTACCACTTGCCACTGGCCGGCTGGCACTTGTCGGACCCGTCGACGACGTCTTTGCCGTCGCGGGCGAGGACGTCCTGGCGAGTGGTGCAGCCGTCGGACTGCTTGGCCCAGATGTCGTACTTGTCGCGGGCGTAGCCGTCCATGGAGTGCGGGGCGGCGACGGTGAGGGCTGCGAGTTCGGCGCGGGCGGTCGACTGGCTGGGCGGGGTGGGCGGTTCGGCGAGCGCGGGAGCCGCGGTCAGGCCGACGAAGGCAAGGGCTGCGGCAGCGGAGCCGAGGACGGCACGGCGCATGAAGGTCTCCAAAGGTGTGGGGGTTGGAGAGACGCTTCAGCAAACCGCGAGGCGACGCTGCGTGCTACGCGCGTTGACCGAACATGACAGCATCATTCCCCTCTCATTACCTATGCGTTGGACGATCGCACCACCAGCCAGACGCCTTACCAAAAGCCTCTTGGGATGCTCGGGGAGCTTCGGGGCGGGCCGCCGGGCCCATGGTCTGTGGCAGGGGCGATCGGTTCGGTGCGGTTACGGTGCCGGCGTGAACGTCACGGTCGCATCCGGGCAGCCGGCCGCGATCGTCCGCAGGGCTCTGGCTTCGGTGGGGTCGACGGTCAGCTTCCAGCGGAGTTTCGCGGTGACCCAGTCGGTGGCGTAGGTGCAGGTGGCGTCCTTGGCGGGTGGCATCCACTCGGCGGGGTCCTTGTCGCCCTTGGTGCGGTTGGGACCCAGGCTGACCGCGACGAGGCTACGGTCGGCCCCCAGGTCGTTCGCGTACTGCTCACGGCGCTGCGCGGTCCATTTCGAAGCGCCGGAGTCCCAGGCTTCGGCGAGGGGTACGACGTGGTCGATGTCGAGCTTGCGGGCATCGGTAACAGTGCGATCGTCGTAGTAGGAGCGCCAGGTGCCACCGGTCAGACGGCAGCTCTTGCCCTGGCGGGGCTTCTTGACCGCCTCGGCCAACAGGACCTCCTTGCGCGTGTCGCAGCCGTCGTGGTCCGCGTCGGTCCACAGACGGAACTTGTCCCGCTCGTATCCGGTCCGGGATTCGCGGGCCACCGTTAGCCGGCCTACCGCGTCCGTCAGGTGCAGGGTGCCCTTCGCGCCCTCGGAGGAAGTCGCGCTCGCCTCGGCCGACGGCTTGGCGTCCTGATGAGTCGCGGGAGTGCACGCGGCCGCGGAAAGCAGCAGGAGGGGGCAGGCGAGGACCGCCAGGCGGCGCGTGCGGTACATAAGGCTCCCTGTCGGGTGGGGTGATGTCAGACTCCATGGGTCTACCCACCGCACCAGGGCACGTCAACCAGTGAACCCAGTGATCGCGGCAGCCGGCCAAATGCCCCTCCCTGTGCGGTTGTCGTCCGTCATGCCTCCCACAACCGGGTGACTTCTGCGTCTCAGACGAACTGCCCACTCGGGCATCGCGTCTGTGAGGCCATGAAGATCTACGAAGAGCACCTCAGGGAGCCAGGACTTGTCGTCGTGGACATCACCGCGGCCGACGAAGAGACCGCTACCCAGGCAGCGGCTGCGCTCGGCGGGCTATGGCTCTCCAGCGGGCCCTCCGCCCCCTGGCACACCCCCGGCCAGGCCGGCGTAACCGTCCGCGCCTACGCCGACCTGCGCCGCCCACCCCTAACCGGCGGCAGCTTTGACCCCGGCACCTGCTGAATGGTCCTCGCCTTCGAAGATTCGAAAGTGGATTCCTACGTCTCGACTGGAAAATGACCATGAATCACTGTCGAGGATGGGAAAGCCCAATAGAATGCGACCAGGGGGAGCAGAAGCATGGGTACAGATCCCGGTAGGGATACGGGTGTGAACGGTGCTCCGGACGCCGAGTCTCTGCTGATCTGTGCGGTCCGGGCCGGAGACACTGCCTCGGTGAAGAGGCTTCTCCGGGAGGACTGCGGTCCCCCCCCGACGTAGGCGACGCCGCGTTCCGTCTGGCGGTCCGGGCGCACTCCGGAGCCATCGCCCAACTGCTGCTCCAGTACGGCGCGGATCCGCGTCAGAGCGCACCGGGCAGCCTGGTGCCGCTGCGCGAGGCGGTTGATTCGGGCTCGCCCGCGTTGGTCGAAGCCCTCCTGGACGACAGGATCCGGGGGCGCTACGCCAAGTCGGAGCTGCTGAGCATGCGGGACCTCGCCCGCCACTGGTGTGAGACGGGGGTCGAGGCCGAACTGCGGCGGCGCACGGGTTCCGAGGGTGTTGTCACCCGGGCCCGAGTCCAGGACGACGAGTTCAACAGCGTCGACGAGTACACCCTTGACGGTATTGCCGTGCGGGACGGGCATGGGGCGATCCTCACGCACCTGGAGGAGCTGCTCGGCGTCCGCACCTCGTTCGAGGAGCTCATGGACCGGGCATTGGCCCACGCCGACCAGAACCACACGGCATGGGCAAGTGCCACCATTGCGCTGGCTCACCGGCGCGACCAGGCGACCTGGACTGCGGCTGCGGAGCTGCGCACGCACACGGACCCGGTTCACCGGTTGTTCGGTGCCGAGGTACTGCGGCTGACCCATCTCTTCGATGGCAGAGACGAGGACGTGTTCGCCGGCCCCGCCCTGGACACGTTCACCGACTGGTCGGCCAAGGAGACGGACCTCGCCGTCCTCGCCGAGGTGCTGGTCGCTCTCGGAGAACACGCCGCCCCCGGAGCACAAGCTGCCCTTCTGCCTTACGCCGGCCACCATGACACCCGAGTCCGGCGTGCGGTGGTGCGCGGGCTCAGTGTCTGGCCCTCGCCACCTGCCTTCTCCGATGCCGTTCGCAGGGCGCTGCGAGAGCTGATACGCGACCCGGAAGCGGGGGTGCGACAGAACGCCTGCCTCACGATTGCTGATGACAAGGACCGCGATCCCGTCCTCACCGACGCCACGGCTGCTCTGCTGGACGACGAGGACCGCCGCGTCCAGGTCATCGCGGTGTACGGGCTCGCCCTCCACCATGACGAACGGTGCGTGGAGGGGGCACGCCGACTTGGCCCGCCGCAGCCCGCCTACCCGGATGAGGAGCGCTACCTCGGTGAGGCATGGCGTTACGAGTGGCGACGAGACGGCCGCTGACCTCCCTCCCCATGGCTGATCAGGCGCATCGGAGTCACAGCAATTCCGCAGGATTCGAATGACGCTCCCCGCCAGCTGGCGCCTCCCAGCGGACCGCCACCCGACGGCAGGCTTACGCCAACGACCTCGGCGACGACCGCTCCCTGGTTGCCGTCACCGCCAAGAGCAACCGGTCCAAGGCCGACCAGGACCCGGCCCAATGGATGCCGCCGGCTGCGAGAGCATCGACGTGGAGTTCGAGCGGGTGTAGTCCACGCGTTTCGTCCTGCTGGGATTTATCCCGGCTGCCTGCTGGCCCCGAAGCGGACTCAAGGGGCCAGCAGTACGGGCAGAGGACGCATTCGACGCTCCCGTACATCGGCGCACCTCCGCCCGCGCGCAGAGCACTCCGGCGGTCTGGCGTCCACAAGTCCCAGCTTCGGCCCGCCTCCACGCTCGCGGAGAACTCTGCGGCTTTGGTATTCGTTCAGCATCGAACCTTTTGTCACATAACCGTCACATGATCTCCATGGCGTCGACACGGTGACGAGACGCTGCCAAGCTCGGCGGACCATCCCAACCAAGGGGGACTTTTGACTCGCACCATCACACGTCCGGCGCGCCGCATCCGAAGCGCGTTGGCCGCCGCTGTGCTTAGCGCCGCCGTCGTCGCACCCGTAGCCATCGGCACAGGAACGGCTCAGGCCGCCACAGTTCGCTGCGCTCACCACACCACTGGCACTTGCGGCACCCACATCAAGCACCCCAAGGGTGTTATGGCCAAGTGCAAAGACGGCACCTGGTCGTACTCGAAGCACTTCTCCGGCACCTGTTCCCACCACCACGGCGTGAAGTACTGGTTCAAGTAAGCCAGCCCAAGGCGTGCAGTGTTGGCGTACCGGCACCTCGATTGCGGTATCGATGGGCAACCGGCAGTTGTATGCCGGTTGCCCTGGCCGGATCAGACCTACCTCCGTCTGCGCGGAGAGGACGAGATCTTTTTGAAGTCTTCTACCGAACTTCCCTGACCTGCGGGTATGCGGCTCAGTATTCGTCTGACCTGCGAAGATCCATCTTTCGGGGGCTTTCAGCTTCATCCCGATTTACGCAAACGATTCTCCCCACGCGCTCCCCAACGCTAGTGAAACTCCCCAGATTCTCCCCAGCGGACGGTGCCGTCCATCGGTTGGCCGTCCCGAGCGCCAGTCCCCCTGAGCCCGTAGGTGGAGCCGCTGGGATAACTGTATGTGATCGGGCGGCAGATTGGGCTGATCCCTCCATGGCGACCGTGAGCGCGCCCACGGCAGCTCCGCTTCCTGGCCGTTGCGACCCTTCAGGGCTGATCACGACCGGAAGCAGGCGGACGTGCTGCGGGCGGGCGGTGCCGTGGCGAGCCCTCCGAGGGCTGATGACGACCGGCACCCAGGGGAGGCTGCGGTGAGCGAGATCGCGTTGCGACCCTCCAGGGCTAATGACGACCCGTGGGCGAACGCGGCTTCGCAGTGCCCCAGGTCGTGTTCCGAGCCCTCCAGGGCTGATGGCGACGGACCTCGACAGCCTCCGGGGTCGGGGCGGTGTGGCGTTGCGAACCCTCCCGGGCCGATGACGGCCGGCGGTCAGGGAAGCCTCCGTCTCACCGGTGCTGATCTGGTTGCGAACCCTCTAGGGCTGATGACGACCCGAGGTGGGCGAGTAGCATCCGCATCTGCCGGCCGCGTTGCGAACCCTCCAGGGCTGATGACGACTGGTGATCTCCCCGGCGATGTTGGCGAGTGCTGCGTGTTGCGAACCCTCCAGGGCTGATGACGACCCGACGTTAAAGCCGCAGGTCAGTCTGCGTCCAGAGCCTGGTCTTCAGGGCGGTACTGCAGTGACTCGCCGGTAGTGCATCTGTGCAGGTCAAAGCGCTTTGCTGACTGGCGGGTGGAGCGCGCAAGCTTGAGTCGGTCGCGGATCGCGCAACGGTAAGCCAGTTCGAGACCGCTGTCAGTGGTGGCCGCTACCTTGAGCCTGGCGACCATCTGCGCTACCGCGTTCCTGCGCCCCTGAGACAGCATGCCACTTATCACGCATTGGCACTTTCCATGACATGTACGAGAAAAGCATCATCAAACTCCTTCCGCGCAACTACCCTGATTGACATGACAGTTGAGCGAAGTTCCAGGGCTTCGGCTTCGTCTCCGACATGTAGTGGTAGGTCGCGATGCGGGTGAGGGTGGATGTCACTGCGGATGTGCCGAGTCTGCGGTGGGAGGACGTGCACGGTCCGGCGCGGGGTGTGGTGTACGGGTTGATCGGAGAGCATGACCCGGCGTTGGCGAAGTCGTTGCACGATGAGGGTTGGCGGGGACACCCGTTGAAGCCGGTCGGGGTGACGAGCCCGCAGTTCAAGGGTGCGCCGCATAAGAAGGGGGTGTACACCACCTCCCCCGAGGGGTCGGTGTGGTTCGGCTCTCCGGTGCCGGAGATAGCGTCCGCTCTGGTGGCGGCGCTGGCGGCGCGCACCGAGATCGTGTGGGGGACGGCCCGCCTGCGGGTACGCGGATTTACGGTCGATTTCGGCGCTCCGGCAGCTGTCGACGGCGTGGTGGAGCTGGTCACGGCGACGCCGGTCGTCATTCGGCACGAGGGCCGTGACCTGCTGCCCGGTGACGAGCGTTTCGTCGAACGTATGGAGCGCAATCTGGCTCACAAGGCTGACGTACTGGGGCTGCCGGCGCCCGGGGGCCTGAAGGTGCTGGAGGCGGGGCCTAGGCGGCGGTTCTCCGTGCGGGGAGCCCCGCGCATCGGAGCGCAGGTGCGCGTGGCGCTGGAGGCGGATCCCCGGTTCGTGGAGGCGCTTTGGTCCTGGGGGCTCGGCCTCGACACGGTGCAGGGGTTCGGGTGGATCAGGTGAATTCGGACGTGGCCGTCGGAGAGCGGACGGGCGCGCTGACTTCCACGGGGCATCCGTTGCAGTGCGCGGGGGCGTGGGCGGTGGCGGTGATGGCCGGTCGGGAACGCCCGGACCAGGTGACCGCCGATGACCTGGACGCCGTCGCGGAGGTTGTCGGGGCGGACGCTGCTCGTGCGGCTGTGGCGGCGAAGACCGACGCGCGCTACGACTGGTGGAAAGTGTTGTTCGCGCTGTACCCGAACGCCAAGGTGACGCACGCCGGGCGGCCTCGTGACGTAGCGGTCTTGAAGAGTGAGATGGCGGCGATGTTCGCGCCCGATGACGCCGGGGGAGCGGCGATGCCGTGCACGTTCTGCGGCGCTCCCGCCAAGGCGGTGTGGGCCAAGTCGAAGTTGCCCATGTTCGACACCAACAAGGCGCTGAACACGCTCCCGCCCGGCATCCGGGGCTGGCCGGTGTGCCGGGGCTGCCGGATCGCGATGTGGGCACTGCCGTACGGCTCGTGGGTGACGGCCGGCTCGGCGACGGTGCTGTCCTGTGAGGGCCGGCAGGCCGAGCGGGAGTTCGCCGCGGCCAATGTGCAGCGGGCGCGGCGCATCATCCAGGCCGGTTTCCCCGGGGGGCTCGGTGCCGGTGCCCGCCCGGAACTCGTCGCTCTTCGAGCCCTGCGTGCCATGGGGCACGGGCTGTCGGCCACGACGCTGTGGAGCTTCAAGAACGACAACCAGGAGCCGTGGCTGCGGGTGACCCGCACCCGCCGGGCAGTGCCGGCGTTCCTGGCGACGGTCGACGGAAACGCGCCCCTGAGGCGTGGCTGGCGACTGCTGGAGATCGCCCTCACCCAGCAAGACCAAGACGGACAGGTCACCGTCGGCGGATCGGCGGAGGCGGCACGCCTGCTGTTCGAGGCCGAGGACGGCCGGAGTCGCTCCTTGCTGGGACAACTGCATCAGCTGCTGTGGGACTTGGATCGCTGGAGCAGCCAGGATCGTGCGGCTCTGACCCGGCTTGCCTTCAGCTACGAGAAAGAGGTGTACGGCGTGGAGCCGGACCTGAGTGGAGTGGCGAACCTTATCGCCGACTGGATCGAGCACGGAAGCGGCAGCCCTCGCGGCCGGCTTGCGGAGTACCGCAACGCGGGGCAGAACGGCTACCAGTTGAGCCGCCTGCTCTACCAGGCGAGTTTCCGGCTGAAACTCGACGGCCGTTCAGTCGCGATCGGGTCTGAGGCGTGGCGGCCCTTTGTCCAGCAACGGCCCCGGGCGTGGGAGCAGCGGATGCTGCTCGCGGCGGAGGTGTTGCGGCTCTTGGACCAACGCGGCGTCGAGGTGGGCAAACAGCCCGAGGACCCCCGCGAACAGGAGCGGGTCGAGCAGCTCGTGCAGCAGCCGGTCCTCTCCGGTGACGAAGACAACTACCACCACCACTTCGGAGGTGCCTGATGGCGTACCTGGCGGGCAGGATGTTGATCGCGGTGGAGGCGGGAGCCCCCAACAACGGCCGGAGCGAGGAGACGACAGCGCGGGTGAAGCACGCGACGGTCCGTGGCCGGCGGCACCCGTATGTCTCCGCTCAAGCGGCGCGCCGGTGGATCCGCGACGGCATGGTCGAGCAGGGGTCCGTTCCCTCGCCGGTGACGCGGGTCGGCAAGGCCCAGGGCAAAGCGCAGAAGGCCAATACCGCGGCCGACCCGATCCGGTACGCCGATGATGACCTGTTCGGCTACATGCGGGCCGGTGCGAAGAAGGACGATTCCGCGACCACCTTGCGGGACAGTCCGTTCATGCTCGGCACGCTCATGTCGGTGGCGCCGGTCTACCCCACGGAGGACTTCGGTGTGATGTCCAGAGGGGTCAGTGAACCGGTGCTGCACGGCCACGAGTTCTACACCGCCGACCTCGCGGCCCCGTTTCTCCTGGACCTGCCGAGGATCGGCACCTTCACGCTGCCGAACACCGACGGCGTGGGACGCCCGAACTACCTGACCAGTGAGCAGGCCCTGCAGGTCGCCGAAGCGGCGGCCTTCGGCGCCACCGCTACGACGTTCCGGGACCAGCCCGCCGTACGGCTGCCGATCGAGGAGCGCAAGCGACGGGCCGCACTGCTCTTGGAGTCGCTGGCCCACCTCAGCGGCGGAGCGAAGCAGGCGCTGCACTACGGGGACCGCGTCCCGTCGTTGATCGTGATGGTCCCCTTCAAGGGGGGCATCAACCCGCTCGCCCACGTGATCGACGGCGATGAGGCGACAGGTTTGCGAGTGCGCGGCGATGTGCTGCGCAAGGAGCTGGCCGCGTGGGAGGGGGAGTGGGAGGCCCCGGTGCGCATCGGCTGGCGTCCCGGGTTCCGCGATGACTTGCGCGAGGACTTCGAGAAGGAGTGCGCGCAGGAACTCGCCGACCAGACCGTCGTGATCGACCATCCGCGGGCGGTCCTGCGCGGGCTGGCGGCCGAGATGCGGACCACGGCGCTGGACGCCTGGTTCGAGGACCCCGCCCGGTGACCGAGGTGCCGCGTGAGCCGCTGCCCGCTTGGCGGCTTGAGTTCTACGCCCCCGTGGCGTCCTTCCGAGATCCGTTCTTCCCCGGCCTGACCCGGGGCCTTCCGGTGCCGCCGCCCTCGACGGTACGGGGACTACTCGCCGCAGCCACCGGCGCGCCCCGCGAGTCCTTGGCCTTCGGGATGGCGGCCTGGTCCGAGGGCCAGGGCGTGGACGCCGAGACGTATCACCCCATCGACGCCACCGGCCTGAACCCGGCGGTGTCCGGGCGGGTGCGTGCCGGCAAGGGCGGTATGACGCTCCGCAGCCGCCCCTTCCTGGCCGGCGTGCATCTGACGGTGTGGCTGCCGGGCAGCGAGGGCGACCGTGTCGCGCGGGCGTTGCGGCGACCGCGCTGGGCACTGCGCCTGGGCCGGTCGCAGGACCTTGTCCACGTCGAAGCGCGCGTCCAGGTGATGCTGGAGCCTGTCGAGGAGGCGATCGTCGGGCATGCGCTGGCGCCGGTCTCGGGCCACGACGTGCCGTCCGCGATCGCCCACCGCATGGCGGCGTCGGTCTCGACCGACCGGATGAGCACCCACTGGGCCGACTACCTGTGGTGCGACCTGCCGGCCGGCCGCCATCGCGTGCGCGGCGCCTACCAGGATGCCGGGTACGACGACGGAACGCGTCCGGACGGCGCACGAGGGAGGGCGCTGTGGCTGCTGGCTCCGTGACCGGTCCGGTCCCACGGCGAGGTTCTCTGGACGACATCCGGGCGAAATCCACGCCGGCCGAGGACAGGGAGCGGCTGACCACACACTCCCGCACCGTTCATGCCGCGGTCGCCCAGATCGAGGACCGCATCCAGAGCGCGGGAATCCTGGCCACCGAGCCCGCGTTCTGGTCCCGCGTCCGCCGGGCGGCCCTCCTCCACGACGCGGGCAAGATCGCTGAGGGGTTCCAGCGTCAGGTCGAGCCGGGCGGCCTCCCGTGGGGCGAACGGCACGAAGTGCTGTCCCTCGCGTATGTGGACCTGCTCGCGGGAGCGGGCGCTTGGAGTGACGAGGACCGGGTGATGGTGGCGACGCTGGTGGCCACCCACCACCGCCCCCTGCACGCCGCCGCCACCGGCAGCGGCGGCAAGCCGGCCCTGGCCCTGCAGTACAACCCGAAGACGGCATGGGAGGAGGCGTTCGGCACCACCCCCGGGGCCACACCGGAGCAGGCCGTGGTGCAGGTCCCGCGGTTCCTGCACCGGGAACTGCTGGGATGGCTCTCCGGCTTCCTCACGCTCGACCCACCCACGACGGCCCTGGGAGCCCCGTCCCTCGCGCAGCGCTCCCGGGACCTGCTGGAAATGCTCCTGGACCTCTGGAGACACCCCGCCAAGCCGCACCAGGGGCTGCTCGCCGTCCTTGCACAGGGCGCGCTCACCCTCGCCGACCACTCCGGTTCGGCGCATGAGAGCCTCCAGACGCACATGCCCCTGCTGCCCGGCTACCTCGCCCGCCTGCCGCATGAGCCCTACCCTCACCAGCAGCGGGCCGCAGGCACTGGCGGCCATCTGGTGCTCGCGGCACCGACCGGCAGCGGTAAGACCGAAGCCGGGCTCGCCTGGGCGGCCGAGCAGCTGCGCACCATGCCCGGGCTGCCACGGGTGGTGTGGACCCTGCCGTACCGGGCGTCGCTGAACGCGATCCGACGCCGCCTCGCCGACGACCTCGTCCCCGCCCCCGGCGAGAAGAGAGCCGACATCGGTCTGCTGCACGGCACCGTCGCCCAGACCCTGCTCACCGAAGCCCTCGACGACGACTGCGCCGCCGGCACCCCGCACGCCGAGCCGACGGCCTCCCAGGCCCGCAAGGCCCGAGCACAGGCCGGTGCGATGCGCCTGTTCACCCAGCGGCTGCGGGTGGCCACGCCCCACCAGCTCCTGAGCGGCGCCGTCGCCGGACCCTCGTACTCCTCCGTCCTGCTCGAACAGGCCAACTCACTGTTCATCCTGGACGAGTTGCATGCCTACGAGCCCGACACCTTCGGCCGCCTGCTGGCGGCAATGCGCCTGTGGGAACAGCTCGGCAGCCGGTTCGCCGTACTCTCCGCGACCCTCGCCGGCACGATGACCCGCCTCATCCAAGACAGCGTCGAACATCCGGTCACCGTTCACCGAGCACCCCACGGGACCAGCCCCGTACGGCATCGCCTGGTCCTCGACGAGACCCCCGTCACCGCGGCGGCGAGCATCGAGCGGCTGAGGTCCTGGCTGCGCGAGGGACACAGCGTGCTCGTCGTGGTCAACACGGTCGCCGGCGCCCAGAGCCTGTTCGAGCAACTCGCCGACGACGCCCGCGCGGCGCTGCCCGGCGACCCGTATGCGGCCCTGCTCCTCCACTCGCGCTTCAAGAACGGCGACCGGGACGCCATCGAGAAGGCACTCCTCAAGCGCCACCCCGAGCGGCGGCCCGGCGAAAACCCACGGCGCGGCGGTCTCGTCGTCGCCACCCAGGCGGTGGAGGTCTCCCTCCAACTCGACTTCGACCGCGGCGCCGTCGAGAGCGCCCCCATCGAGGCCGTCGCCCAGCGCGCCGGCCGCGTCAACCGGCGCGGACTCCACCCCGACGGGCCCGCCGAGTTCCGCGTCCACCGCACCGAGAAGCACCTGCCGTACGAGGCCGGGGCGGTGGACGCCGCCTGGTCGGCCCTCATCACCCTCGCCGACCACGGCGCCACCGACCTCAGCGAGCAGGACATCGACCAACTACTCGACCACGCCTACGCAACGGAGTGGGGCAAAAGGTGGGAGGAAGAAGCCCGCCGCCACCGTGACGAGTTCACCACGCACTTCCTCACCTTCACCGACCCCTTCCACGACCGCAGCGAATTCGCCAGGGAACTGAGCGAGAAGTTCGACAGCGTGGAAGTCCTGCACCACGACGACACCGACGAATACCGCAAGCTGACGCGCGGAAAGAACGGCGACCCCCTGCTCGCGGCCCGCCTCCTCATCCCCCTGCGATACCGCCAGCTCGCCATGTACCAACCCGAATTCGACCGGAACCTGCAGATGCGCCTGATCGACGGCGAGTACGACAGCACACTCGGCCTACGACCGCGGGCCGAGCGGGAGACCATCCTGTGAGCAGCCTCGACGACTTCCCGGCCGACGACGGCGCCGCGGTCGGCGGCGTCCACATCAAGTACTTCGTCCACTGCCCGCGACAGCTCTGGCTCTACGCACGCGGCTACCGGCCCGAGCACCGCAGCGACCGGGTGGCCTTCGGACAAGTGGTAGCCGACACCACCTTCACCCGCCGACGCGACATCGACCTGGGCGAAGCGAAGATCGACTGGGTCACCACCGGCGCCGTCGTCCACGAGACGAAATCCTCACGCGCCCCCTCACCCGCACACGCAGCCCAGGTCCGCCACTACTGCCTGCTACTGGAGCGCCGGGGCATCAGCGTACGAGGCGGCACCGTCCACTACCCGCTGATCCGCCGCACCACCGACGTCCCCTGGGACGACGACGCCCGCATGGCGGCCGAAGACGCCGAAACCCAAGCCCGCAACGTCATCGCCGCGACCGAACCACCCGCGCGACTGGCCCGCACCGGCTGCCGCGGCTGCTCCTACCTCGACTACTGCTGGGGAGACTGATGCCCGCCGCCGGCCGCACCTACTGGCTGACCGAACCGTGCCGCATCCGCCGCGAAGACAACAGCATCCGCGTCGAACGACCCGACGGCAGCCCCGTCCGCATCCCCATCACCGACATCCGCGACCTGATCGCCTTCGACCACGTCGACGTCAACACCTCGGCGATGTCCATGCTGAGCCGCAACGGCGTGACCCTGCACATCCTCGACCACTACGGTAACCACGCCGGCCACTTCAGCCCGGCCGAATCCGTGGCCTCGGCCGCCGTCATCCGCCGCCAGGTCGAGATCACCGCCGACCCAGATCGCCGCACCGCCATCGGCCGAGCCCTCGTCCTCGCCGCAGCGGAGAACCTCCGCTGGGCCCTGGACACCGACCTCCTCGACCCCGCCCTGCAGTCTCTGCGCACCGACCTGCCCGACTGCAAGGACGATGACGCGATCATGGGCCAGGAAGGCAACTTCCGCCGCACCGCCTGGGCTGTCCTCGACACCCAACTTCCCCCCTGGCTCCGCCTCAACGGTCGCACCCGCCGTCCCCCCACCAACGCCGGCAACGCCTTCATCAGCTACCTCAACGCCCTGGTCTACGCCCGTGTCCTGACTGCCCTGCGCAGCACCCCGCTCCACCCGGCCATCGGCTTCCTCCACTCCGACACCGACCGACGCCGCAACACCCTCGCCCTCGACCTCGCCGAGCCCTTCAAACCCCTCTTCGCGGAGCGACTCCTCAAACGCACCGCCCACCAAAGGGCCCTCAAACCTACCGACTTCGAAACCGACGTCGGAAGAGCCTCCCTCAGCACCAACGGCCGCAAGAAGATCGCCGCCCTCGTGCGGGAAGAGCTGTCAACGACCGTCCATCACCGCACCCTCAAGCGGAAAGTCAGCTACGAGGAACTCATCCACCTCGAAGCACTGAAACTGGTCCGCCTCTGCCTGGAAGACACGCCCTACAAGCCCTTCCACCCTTGGTGGTGACCCGCCATTTTCGTCATCCTCGTCTACGACACCGCCGTCGAACGCAACCCCAAAGTCCTCAAGACCTGCCGCAAATACCTCCACTGGACCCAACGCAGCGTCTTCCAGGGCGAACTCTCCACCGCCCAGTACCGCGCCCTGATCACCGCCCTGCGCACCACCATCGACCCCGACTACGACAGCATCGTCACCTACACCACCCGCTCGCCCGACATGATCGACACCACAACCCTCGGCGTCGCCCTGGGCGGCCCAGGAGACATCCTGTGAAACCACACACTGACCGGAAGTCGACAGAACGTGAACAGTCGACTAGTCGGCTGCGCCACGGCCCGACGCGGCGTCGGCCGAGAGTGCGGATGGGCTCATGCTCCGCAGCAAGGCCAGTCTGAACCGCTGACCTGCGGTAATGCCGCACCGACAGATCACCGCACAACCCATCCCAACGCAGCCAGAGGCATGTCCCTGAACTGGGGCTTTACCCTCGGGCCGTACGTCAGCCCGATCTTCTTGGTCGTCATCAGCCCAGGAGGGTTCGCAACATGGTGGGGCAGGGGTGCGGGATGTACGCCACCCATGTCGTCATCAGCCCAGGAGGGTTCGCAACTCGTACGGGTCCATCACGCTCATACCGGCGCCCCCGTCGTCATCAGCCCAGGAGGGTTCGCAACAGCACCGCGCCGCTGGTCTGGGGGTCGATGACCTGAGTCGTCATCAGCCCAGGAGGGTTCGCAACTTCACTGAGCACACAGTCAAGAGGCCCCCGTCTCCGGTCGTCATCAGCCCAGGAGGGTTCGCAACGTGCACCGGGTCAACGCGATCGTCACCCGCTACACGGGTCGTCATCAGCCCAGGAGGGTTCGCAACGTGTCCGTGAGGGCAAGTGCGCCGGTCGAGAGCGTCGTCGTCAGCCCAGGAGGGTTCGCAACCTGTAGGAGGTGGAGCACCAGGCCCCGCCGCTTTCGGGTCGTCATCAGCCCAGGAGGGTTCGCAACTCGGTGCGGCGGGTGCTGTCCGCGCCGGTCATCCTGTCGTCATCAGCCCAGGAGGGTTCGCAACGGGGTGGCTTATCCCGGTCGAAGCCCTGCTCGCGGGTCGTCATCGGCCCAGGAGGGTTCGCAACTCGTCTACTACGTCAGCGCGGCGCTGCTGGTCGTGTCGTCATCAGCCCAGGAGGGTTCGCAACCCGTCCTCCGGCAGGGCAGCCCCGGCAACCTTGGTGGTCGTCATCAGCCCAGGAGGGTTCGCAACGCGGCAGGGCTTCCACCTCCTTCGCCGGCTGCGCGTGTCGTCATCAGCCCAGGAGGGTTCGCAACACGTACGCGAGCTTCCCCGCGGACGCCCACGCCCACGTCGTCATCAGCCCAGGAGGGTTCGCAACGTCTGCGCGATGGCGCGTGTGGTCCAGTCCGGTCCGGTCGTCATCAGCCCAGGAGGGTTCGCAACAGGACACGTTCGGCCTGGACACCGGCTGGCACTTGGTCGTCATCAGCCCAGGAGGGTTCGCAACCTGACCCGGTCGGCGGGCGGGCGCCGGGTGAGTAGGTGGTCATCAGCCCAGGAGGGTTCGCAACGCCGCCTACATGTCCTGGGTTTCTCGGCCGCGTCGGGTCGTCATCAGCCCAGGAGGGTTCGCAACGCGTACTGGCCAAGGACGTACGCCAGGGCGCACGGGTCGTCATCAGCCCAGGAGGGTTCGCAACCCGATCGCGGTGGTCAGCGGCACCCCCCGGATCGCCGTCGTCATCAGCCCAGGAGGGTTGCCGCCGTAGCTGTGGGCGACCGCGATGGTCGGCTCGTCGCCGGCCTGTAGCGCCTGCCGCACTGCGGCAACGTCCTCGGGCAGCCCCGGGCCGCCGACGCCGCCGGGCAGGCCCACCTCGCCGCAGCTCGGGAGTGCCGGGACCATGCTCGGCACCCCTTGCTCCTGCAGCAGCTCGGCGGTGCGGTGCCACCACCACGACCCGTTCCGCACGCACGCCCCGTGTACGAACACGACTCTCATCGTCACCTCCAAGCCGGCCTCGACTGCCACCGGCCATCATGGCTCAGGTCTCGCCTTGTCAGCTTCTCCGCCAGGGCCTCGCATCAACTGTGTGGCTGACTCTCTCGTGTCGTCTATTCGGCTGCGGTCGTTCTGCCGCGATCGAAAGATCTCAATTTTCGATCGCCGCCGATCGAAACATTATGTGCGGCCGGAATGAGTTTTCATGAGGGGGGTGATGGCCCTGAACGCCCGATTCGGCGCGGTAGCTTCCTCTTGGGCTCCCGATTGAGGGCCCGCCCGGGAAAGTGCATCACCACGGCCCCGGGGACGACCCGTCCGAAGGAAAACGTGCAAATGATCGAACCGTATCGCCGAGGGAGCCTGCAGCTACCCTCCGGGCATTTTCACGGTACCAGTTTCAACATCGCTCCCGTAGGGCTTCACAACGCCCTCGGCGGTCATGCGGTCGTCCGGTTGAGCGCTCTTCTCGCAGCATTCGTCCTCATGTGGACCCTGATTAAGGGCACCACTGTCGACACGACCGAGTCTGCCTTCATCGTCACCATGCTCGGTTTCACCTGGCATGCCGGCCTGAACGTCACTTGGGCCCCGGGCAGTTAGCGCCCGGCGTTCCTTGCCCCGCGCTCATCAGGGCGCGGGGCCCTCTCGCCGCCTACCGCCGCGCCGTGCGGCATCGAGTGCCAGGCCGGAGTAGCGGACCCGCATGCCTGAGGAGCGCCCCATGCCCTTCTCCCCTCGATCGAGTGTGCCGCTCGTCGACACTTCACTTCACCCTCTGGTGCGGGCGAGGCCCGCCCTCATCGCTACAGATCTCGGCTTCCGCGCTTTCACCGAAAGAAACCAGCCCCGTTACGCGTGCTATGCCAAGGCCCGGCTCGGCAGGCGTGCGGCTGCACCGGCCGCGGCCGCCGTGCGCGCCACGCTGTCGTTTGCGCGTCGGCACTGGAACTGGTTACTGAGCCAGCCATGCCTCGCCGCAGACGTCTGGGAGGAACTCCGATTCCAGGTCAGCCGCCAGATCGACACTGTGCCTCTGCAGAACACCGATGTGGCCACTCTCTACTTCGGCCTGCCGGAGACCAGTGCTGACAGCGTGCTGCTTTGCCGTCGCCTTGGCCTGGACGTCGGAGAGGCGGCCGACCTCATGGGGCTGGAGCCTCCCGCTGTCGAGGCCGGCCTTGGCGCCGCCCGGCGTGCTCGCCCCTACCTGTTCGAGGGGGAGGCACTTCTGACGTACCCCTGAACGCCACCCGCGAGCGTGTTCGCAACGGGCCTCTGGCTTGCTAATTCGCCACCCTTCGCCACCGCCTTCACCCTTGCTGGCGGTGGTGCCCTGTGCGCTGCCCTTCTAAGATGGCAACTCCACTTTGAACGCGGGGGAATCGGCGAGGGGACACGTCCGTTGTCGGAGCGCAAACGTGTAGTCGATCTTTCGGTACCGAGCGTTGCGCGGATGTACGACTGGCTACTGGGCGGTAGTAATAACTTTGAAGTCGACCAGGAAGCCTGCGAGTTACTTCTGGAAGTCGCACCAACATCGCGTGAGATTGCGCTGAACAACCGCTGGTTTCTCCAGCGTGTGGTTGGCGTGCTTGCCAAGGAACACGGGGTAAAGCAGTTCATCGACTTCGGTTCCGGCTTGCCGACGCAGCGCAACGTGCACCAGATTGCCCAGGAAGTCAACTCTGATGCTCGCGTCGTCTACATCGACAACGACCCTGTCGTCCTGGCGCTCGGGCAGTCGCTGTTGGACGAGAACGACAACACCACGATCCTGCCCGTCGACATGACGGACACCGACAGGATTTTCGCGCATAGGGACCTGAACCGGCTCATCGACTTCTCCCAGCCGGTGGCTGCCCTGTTCATCTCGGTACTGCACTGCCTGCCTGATAGCGCCGGCCCCAAGCAACTCGTGGAACGAGTTGTCGACAGGCTCGTGCCCGGCAGCTTCGTCGTTGTGTGCCAGCTCGTCAGCGACGACCCCAAGGTTCGCGACGGCGTCACGGAGCTCATGCGGATCCAGACCCAAGGCAACTGGGGGCGCGTGCGCGAGAAGACGGACGTGGAGGAGATCTTCACAAACCTCATCGAGCAGGAGCCAGGTCTCGTCGATGTCACTGATTGGCGACCTGACTCCGAGCTTCAGCAGCGTCAACGCAGCATCGAGTGGACGGAGTACGGCGGCCTGGGGAAGGTGCCGCCCCGGAGCTAGGTAGCCAGGGCGGGCGAGCCGTTACGAGTAGCGCTTGATGGCCTTGTCCAGCATGCGCCGGCTCTTGGCCGGTGAGGCGCATCCCTCGCCCTGGATCCGCAGCAGCAGCTGCAAGTGCCGCTCATAGTCGTTCTGCCTGGGCGTCAGGGGCCTGTTCCGATCCTTGGCCTTCCGGGACGGCTTGGAGAAATAGTCCGCCTTCTCGTACTGCTCGGCATAGACGAAGTCAGGAAGGCCACCGCGACCAAACTGCAGCTGTGCCATGGACCCGGCCATCGCGGCCGCGTTGCCCGCGATCATCCGGCCGGAAAGCACGAACCTGATCGTGATGTGCGGCAGATCAGCCATCTCACGCAGGAAGACCATCTGCTCGTGCATGGTCTTCTTGGTCCCAGCCTTCCGGCCCAGTACAGACTGGTCCAACATGAAGATGCACTGCGGCGGAGCCGCCTGCCCCAACACCCGCTCCTGACGCTCCGCGCGTTGAGCCAGACGCAGCTCCAACTCAGGACCGTCCCACTCGCTCAGATGCAGACCAGTACGGACGATGTGTTCGGCGTAGGCCGACGTCTGCAGCAGCCCAGGCACCAGACGCACGTCGTACGTCGTGATGGTGATGGCCATCGACTCCAGGCCGAGTAGCCGGCGGAGGTAGCCCGGCGTGCAGTCGCCAAAACGGTGTTGGAACCATTCAGGCTCCAAGGCGCGAGAGAGCAACATCGTCAGCGTATCCCTCATGCTCGCACCGGGCTTGAAGTAGTTGATTACCGAATCAACTGTGCGTCGCACGGGCGTCGTCTCCGCGGCCTCCAAGCGATGGACCGTCGGGCTCGAGACGAGGATTTCCTTCGCGAGTTGCTTCTGTGTAAGGCCCGCATTTTCGCGCATCTCCCGGACGGTGTGTCCAAGAAAGACGTTCGCAGCCGTCTTCGTCCAGTCTGGCCCGGGAGTCCGGGCCAGACGGATCGGATTCGAGTTCGAGGACACGATTACTCCTTACCGGGGTGTCATATGTACATGATGACATGCCCGGATGGAGAGAGTTGCTCGAACTTCCTTTCTGGTACTGCTAGTTGAGGCTGGCGAAGGAGTCGAACTCGCCTTTCTTTGCGCCGTCGAGGAAGGCTTCCATCTCGTCGGCGGTAAAGACCAGCGCGGGTCCGCTTGGGTCGGTCGAGTTCCGCAGGGCTACGCGCCCCTGCGGGAGCTTCAAAGCCTCGACACACGTGCCGTTGGCCTCGCTCTTTCGGCTCTTCACCCACTTACCGGGGACGAGGCTAGCAGGCATGCCATTCATGAACTTCTGCATCTGAGGCGCTCCCTCTCTGTTCGAGGATCCCACTTTTCCGCTTCCCTCTCGAAGCCGCCGAGATCTGCGCAGGTAGAAGCCCCGCGAAAATCCGTCATGAAATTTCATGGGCGGCCCGAATGAAATGCTAGCCACTATAAATCGAACAACGCTGTCCCACGAAAGGGTGGGGTGATCGCCCCTGCTGCGCTCCCAGGCCGAACCTCGGGGGTTCCCGTCGACACTGCAAGTGCTCAGTGCCGAGACTTCCACCCTCCTGGGCGAATCAGGATTGCGCGGTTGACCAGCCCCTGCGATTCGAGCGGACAGCCCGCCATCAAAGGCGGGCCCCACTTGAGGCCCGACTACCGAGACCAGGGGGTACATGCGCCAGCCGCAGCCTGGGGCATAGCGGCGCTGCGGGGCTGGACGAGG
The DNA here is from genome assembly GCF_004125265.1 of Streptomyces lydicus. Taxonomy (GTDB): domain Bacteria; phylum Actinomycetota; class Actinomycetes; order Streptomycetales; family Streptomycetaceae; genus Streptomyces; species Streptomyces lydicus_C. The sequence goes on along the minus strand of NZ_RDTE01000003.1, from coordinate 1,913,297 downwards.
GCATCGCAGGGGCGTCGGGACAGCACCGCGGCGATCACCCTCGACCGGACCCGCGCCTACGTCACCCTCAACAGACCGAGCACCATCTCGGTGATCATTGCTGCCACCAACGTTGCGCTCAGCAACATCACGGCCGGAGCAACTCCACGCAGGCTGCCCCTCACTCTTCCCAGTAGTGCTCGTCACGGTAGAGCCAGAGATCATGGCCTTCTAGCCACAGCCGGTACCCGCCGGTGTGGAGACCGGACTCATCCACGGTGTAGCTGTAGTCACACACCACCGCGTTCAGGGCATCCACGTCAGCAGTATCGGGCGGTAGGTGAACACAGCCGACCGCGGGGTTGCGTGCGTTACTCGCTCGCGATAACGCCCCATCGGTGAAGCCGCCGGCAGAGTAGAGCACCCCACGGTCACAGCCTACGTCCAGGATCTTCCCAATGAACTCGTCGATCGTGCCTATGCTCACCCGGCGCTGATACCGCTTCGCCTCGATCGCGATACTTATGGGCTGGCCCGCAACCTCGCCTCTGAGCAGAGCGTCCAGCTGCCGCTGCACGCCACTGATGTTCCCCGGCACTTGCTGGTTCATTCGCACCGTGGCGCCCTCGTCAAGGCTGTCCACGAGTTCCGCGACGTCTTCCTCGTATGTCAGCCAGTCCGGCTGATCTTTCCGTTGCGAATTGCCTCGCCTGGGCCGTTGTTGGGGCGAACGGCCCAGATCAGAAACGCTGTTGACTGACATGCGCGGATCGTAGCCGCAACGCCAACCGCGGTGGCGAGTCCCCCAATGGTTCCCAGTACACCTGGTGGCTGCTCGCGCACCACAACTCGCCGGACGACGCACCTGAACTCGTTGCGCCCAAGCGGTCAGACGAGGGCAAGCAGGTGGCTCTGACGTGAGGCAACGGGCCGCCGGCGTGCAGGCGGCCCGTACGATGTCACGCTTCGTTGCCGTCGAAGTCCGGCTACCTGTGGGGAAGTGGTTGCGCTGGAACGGCACTCCGGTGAGCATCGCGGATAAGCGCGACAACTGTGCCAGGTTGGGGCTGTCACAAGCGGGGCGGCGACGTGCCGCCAGCTGGAGATACCGACGGAGGCCGGTAGCTCTCCGCGCAGCCGTGCCAGCCGATCGCGTGGGTCCTCCGGCACCTCATCGCGCGCGGTCGTGCTGGCGTCGTCGGGAGCGATCCCGCCAGAGGACTGCCCTCCACCCGCATCCCCCGCAGCAGGGGTCCGTGCGGGGCGGCCCAGCTCCACGGGGAAGGTCTCTTCGACGCCAGCACGACCGCGCCTAGTCGGCGACGAAGGAGGTGGGACGGCCATCGACGTCCGGGACGAGCGCCATTCCCGGCACGATCGCAGTGCGCGCCTCGCTCCTCCAGCCCCGCTCCCTTACCTGCCGCGGTTCAGAAAGGCTTTGGCCGCCTATCCGAGCTGTTCCTCCTCATACCGAAGCACCCGGTCGACATGTCCGACCAGGCACTCTTCCAGCTCATTCACCGTGCCGCTTCGGAGCTCCACCAGGGGCAGCTCCCACTCCACGCCTTCGCGGATGTTGACCATGAGCCCGCTGCCCGCCGGCACGATGGCCTGCTGGAGCCATGCTGCAAAGTCGGCCGCTTCGGCAGCGGTGCAGTCCTCGATGGCTACGCCGTTTGGCTCCACTCCCACCATTCCTTCGGCGGTGTCGCCGACGGATGTGCCGAACTGGAAGGAGAGCGTCTCTCCCGTGTATTGCCCGCTCCATGTCTCCATGACCGCCCCGGGCTCCTTCGTGCGCAAGGCGTCGGTGAAGGAGGGGAAGGTGAGCCCCCATCCCTGGGGAGCGCCTTCGGGCGGACTGAAGATGAACATGGTTCGGAATTCGGCGGCGTCGTCGTCCATTTCCCTCTCCTCTTCGATCGCCAACACGATCAGGGCACGTGCCGGCTGTAGCCGTTGACTCCGTGGGCGACGAGCAGAGCATCCCAGTAGGGCACGGCCTCGGGGTCGTTGGTGGCGACCTCTACGCCGCGCAAGCGTCCTGCGTGGGCTGGGTATTCGATCGCCGCCTTGTACTTGTACAGCTCTTTTTCGTCCTTTTTGTGGAGCACCTTCTCGTGGAAGCTGTCGCTGTTCTCGAGGTCGTCGAGGTTCCGGTATGTGCATCCCGGCCTCTTGACGAACTTCGCCTCCACCGCCATGCCGTCGGTGTCGCGCAAGCCGTCCACCATCAGTGTGCCGAGGGCCGACTTGCGCGGATCGATCGGCACCTCCTTCTCCGGGTAGCCCGCGGTGCGGTGTTGGTAGTCCCTTTCGGCCTTGGTGCCGCCGGAGAAGCCTCCGTCGCGAAGGCCGTGTGCCCATCGGTTGAAACTTTGTCGCTCGGTGGGCGTCAGCGCCGGGAACCGCGGGTCGGGGGGAACAGGGGGCGGCATCGCGGGACGGTAGAGGCTCGGATCGGGTTTGGTGTAGCCGGCCGGGATCATGATGGGAATTCGAGGCGGCAGCGGGAGAGGAAGTCCTGGCGGAAGGATCGGGCTCGGCTTCCAGGGGGCCGGGTCGGGCCGCGGAACACGTACGCGCGATTGCGAGGAGTCCAGACTATGGCCCAGGCTGGCGAGGCCCATGATGCGGTCGTCGCCAGAGACCGCCGCGTGGAGCCCACCATCCTCACCGTTCCCTCCGAAGGCGGGGTTGTCCCAGACGGAATCGCCGCCGCTGTCGAACAATGCATCGGAGGCGGTCTCACCCCACGACTTCTTGCTGGCAGCTTCGACGTGGTCGGCGTAGCTGTCGCAGGCGTTGGCGAGCTGCTGGCAGGCAGCTGGCAAATTGGCCAGCAGAGTGCACGACGGCTCCGCCTTCGCCGTCGGGTGGTCACGGCCCACGAACTTGTTGTAGAAGACGTCGATCGCCTCTGCGGTCTTCCCTTCATGGTTACGTGCGGCCGTCCTCCAACAATCCTGCGCGTCGGACAGGACGCGCTCCGAAATATTCTTCGCCTTTCGCCAGGTTCGCGCCACCGACCGGAGCTTTTCCGGGTCGCCACGGAAGCGGTCACCGACAAGGTACTTGTCGATCGCGGAGGTCTCCCCGATAACCTCGGACAGTTCGTTCCCACGGCCCCGGGGTGCTGGGGCGCAGTCCGCCGACTTGCCGGAGTAGGGCTCGGACGTGCTGCGCTGCCCGATCGCGGCGAGCATGTCTTCCGCGACTTTGCTCTCCGTCGCCATGTAGTTGTTGGCCGTCTGCAGCAGCGACTCGCTTCCCCGCCCCATGGCGTGCGCGGCCTCGCCCATCTGGTTCACGGTTGTCTTCGAGGCACTGTGGTACAGGGCGGCAAAGGCCCGTCCAGCGTCGTCGTCGCCGGCCATCCCGGCCTGCTCATCCAGTTCCCTGATCAGCGCGAGCACCAGCTCGATGAGCAGCTCGTTGAGGGTGTGCATCCCCCACGAGGAGTTGATCAGGTCAACTGCGTGCGTACGAAAAGACAAGCCTGCAACCCCCGGGCCTACGCGAGCCGACCAGTCTGCCACAGGCGGTTGAAGTGCTTCGCCCCGGCGCTTCCTATCGGCCAAGCTGCCGCGGGACACTGCGGTGTGGCAGCGATGGGACCAGAGCCACGCGGAGGAAGAGATGAGGGAGAGGGTTCGCACACAAGCACCGCCCATCCACCCCGCAGGAGCAGCAGGGCCGTCATCAGCCCTGGAGGGTTTGCGCTGTGTGTTCTCAATGCCAGGGAAGCTGAGTTGCATCGCCATTGAGTTGCGCGGCTTCGTCGGCCGTCATGCAGGCGTGAGGCAGGCGTTTAGAAGGCGCCTGCTCTATCCACTGAGCTACGGGGGTTGACCTGCGGAAACGCTACTTCCCAGCACTGGTCCCGGCGGCGCGTGGGACGCACGTGGGATGTGCGATTCCTCGGTGACCGTGGGACGCGGGCGTCCCCGGCGAGCCGTTTGTAGCCTCTCACACCATCTTCACAGGACCGAAGACCTTCGCGGAAACAATCTTGCGCCCCTGGGTGTTGCGGGCTACGTAGCCGAAGAGGGGAAGGTGTCGGGCCTGAAGCTGTTCAACACGATGGGCGGCGTGACCGAGGTCGCGCCGCGTCTGGCCGAGATCGAGGCGGATATCCAGTGCCTGATCGAGGCGCACATGGAGACGATGCTGGGCGTCCGGTTCCTGGCGAGCGAGTACAGCACGGGGCCGGTCCACGGTGGACGCATCGATTCGCTGGGGGTTGACGAGAACGGGGCACCCGTCGTCGTGGAGTACAAGCGCGGCACGGATGCAGGCGTGATCAACCAGGGGCTCTTCTATCTGTCCTGGCTGATGGATCACCGGCCCGAGTTCGGGCATCTGGTCCGCGACCGGCTCGGCGCCACGGCCGCGTCCCAGGTGCTGTGGAGTGCACCGAGGCTGATCTGCGTGGCCGGCGACTTCACCCGCTACGACATCCACGCCGTGCGCGAGCACCGGCGCAGCATCGACCTCGTCCGCTACCGCCTCTTCGGCGATGACCACATCGCCCTTGAGGCCGTTGCCTCGCACACGGGACAGAGTGCGGCACCCGCGACGGCCCGTCGCCGTGTGGCCGGCGTGCCGAGCACGCGGCGGCGGGACGTGGCGTTGACGGAACTGGCCGTGGCGGTTGACGAAGCACTGCTCGGCCTCGGGGACGGCATCACTCGGGTCCAGCGAAAGCAGTACCGTGCCTACCAGCGACTGCGGAACTTCGCGTGTGTCTGCCCGCCGCAGCAGACCAAGCTCCTCGTCTACCTCAAGGCCGACCCGAAGAGCGTCGACCTCATTCCCGGCTTCACCCGGGACGTGACAGGGCTCGGCCACCACGGCACGGGCGACCTGGAGCTGCAGCTGCGGACCGAGCGGGACCTGGAGCGCGCCCAGGACCTGTTCCGGCTCAGCTACGCCGCGGCCTGACAGGGCTGGGGCTGGTGTTGCGTACCTGGCGCTGTTGACGTTATGGATCGTCGCTCTGCGGCCTTTCGACGGGGCAGTCAGGAAGTGGCGGTGGAGTCACAAGTATTCGGCGGATCCCCGGTTTCGGTAACCGGGGATCCGCCGCTATATTGCCGACCGCCTCCCTCGGGAGCTTGACCAGTCTTTACAAGGAGCGCGGTCCCCGGGGCGTCGGCCTGCTCCTACTGCTCTGCGCACAGCACGTCAACACTCATTCGCCACCTTACTGTCGACCACGTGCAACGGGAGGACTACAGGCCGAAGATCACGCTCGGCGACTGCCCGATCCCCCTGCCCGAACCGCTCGGTGCCCTGATAGAGGAGCTGATCGCAAAGAGGAGTTCTGGTCAGCCATCCGCGGGGTCTGAGCAGCGATCTGCGGTGTCACCATGTCCACGGGTGTGACTTCGGCAGAAGGTACCGCTGCGCTGCCAACAAGACGACTGGCGCAGCGCAGAGCAGCACGCCGAGTCCGCTCCCGGTGCATCACCACTGGCCCTTCCGGGGCGTTCAGTACCACTAGCCAGTCGCAACGTCCTCGAGCGGATGCGCAGGCGCGTCACATGCGTAGGAGCAGCGAGTGCGGTTTCTCCTGTCGCCTCTTCTGCAAGATCCGTCCGTTCACCTTTAATACCTCCGTGGCCCGATTCTTACGGTCTGGGTTCCTCTGTCGCAAACAGCTGCAGAGAGACCCTCGTCAAGCCACCGGGACAACCCGGAGGTGCCGCCGGGTATGGAGCGCAGCGCGGTGGCCAGGGCCCGTCCGGCTCGTATAGGCCGCGGCATCGTGCTTCCTTCTTTCGAGGCTGGCCGGGCACGAAGCGCCACTGCACTGATGGTCCGCGACGGACCGGACCGGAGTGCCGCGGTGGCCTTGGTGCGCGGGGGCCGGCCACCGGCGGGTACTCGTCAGTGGAGTCGGCGGGCTGGGGGTGCGGGGCTGGTGGGGGCAGCGGCGGGTAGCTTCGCATTTGGCGGGGTCGGCTGCCGGGGCGCACTCATGCCGAGCCCGTGGCAGCGGGTGCCGGTGCCGAGCGCAAGTTCTGCGGCCAGGCCGGCGAGCATCGAAGCCGGCACGTGGGGCGAGGCGTGCAGTGCCCAGCGGGGCCGGTCGATGCTGGGGCCCGCCCACACGGTCCAGGCGGCGGAGCTGCTCGACCTCTCGGCAGCGAAGACGTCGAACTGCACCCCCGTGTCCTCGGATGGAGCCGTCCAACGGATGAAGCGCCCGTCGACCGTGTGCTTCCACCCGAGCGGCTTCGTGGAGGCGGTGACCGCCTTCTTGTCCACCGCGCGGCCGACGGCGGTGTCCCATCCGTCGCCGTCGGCGAGGTGGTCCAGCAGTTCCTGGAGTACGGGGGCGGGTGTCGCTCCTGTCGCGGTGAGGTGCCACATGCGGTCCGAGACGGGCGTCTCGTACGCCGCGATGGTCCAGGCGGGCTCGTGGGCGGGGACGTCGTGGGTGCGCTCGATGCGCAGGGTCTGGGATTCGTGGATGGCGTGGGTGGTCTCGTCGGACCAGGTGCGCCACTTCGACCAGTCGCCGTGGGAGTCGAGGAAGTCATCGAGGAGGGCGTCGTGGTCGCCGGGATCGGCGGCGTAGGAGGGTACGGTCTCCGGCTCCGGGCGCGGAGGTTCGGGCTCTGCGGGCGGTGTGTCGACGGTGGTCCGGGCTTCGGCAGCGGCGCGTTCGGTGTCGGTCAAAGGTGCGGGGCCAGGGCGCATGGTGTCGCGGTGGATCCGCTCGAAGTCGACCAGCGCCTTGGCGGGTGAGTCGAAGGTGCGGGCGACCTGCCGCAGGTGGTTCTCGCCGTGGAGGTAGATGCTCTTGCCGGTGTTGAGGTAGGTCCCGACCGCGACGGTGGTGTGGCCATCGTGGGCGTGGGCGTGGATGAGGAGGAGACCGTGACGGATGTCGTCGTAGATCTTCTGGGCCTCGGCGGAGACCTCCCGGATCTCGGTGCGGGTGCACCAGTGCATGGGGTAGTCGGCCCATGTCCATTCCTCGTCGATGGCTTCCCGGAGCCGGGGCGTGATCTCGACGGCGATCCCCGAGGCGATCAGTTCCCGGGCGGCGTCCGCGGCCCAGTAGGGCTCCTCGTGGTCGATGCGGGCCAGGACCAAGGTGTTCTTGGCGACAACGTGCCAGTCGGCGGCTTCCAGACCCATGTGCGGGATGTGAGCCTGGGTGCCGGTCAGGGTGGCGATCACGGCGCTGGGGTGCGTGGGGTGGGTATCGAGGCGGACGCGCGCGTCGATGGATGACGGTGTCACCAAGAGGCGTTCTTTCTGCCGGCGGCCGGATCATGGGGCCGGCCACCGGCGGGTTTGTGGTCAGCGGGTGAGGCGTGCGGTGGGTGGGGGCGAAGCCGTGGTCCGCGGCGGACCGGCCCGGGGCGCCGCCGACGAGGTGGTGCGCGGGGGCCGGCTCTCCGATGCGGGTGAGGTGGCGTGCTGCCACCGGCTACGTACGGCGGACAGACCGGCGAGCGCGCGGCGGCTTCCGGTGATCAACTGGTGTGGGGTGTTGGCCGGGTCGTCGGTCAGTACGCCCAGCCGCAGTCCAACGGCGTGCGCCTGGCCGAGCAAGGCCCGCCGCACGATCCTCTCGCCCCAGTAGTCGGGCAGGCCGACCGGATCGGATACCAGCGCCATCAGGTCTGCTGCTGCGACTTGCTCGGTGAGCAGTTGCCGGTGCTGGGCCTCCCACACAACCGTCACCGGATCAACCGCGTCACCACGGCGGGCGAGGGCGGTCAGGCACCGGTAGAGCTCTCCGTGCAGGGGCAGCGCGAAGTCCTCCGGCTGCAGCCACCGCATGAGGTGGAGGCCATTCGGGTGGGCGGTCGCGGTGGCGAGCAGCAGACGTTCCTCGTCGAGGACTTCTTCGCCGGCCTCCCGCGGTGGCGGCGGCGAGGCGGGAGTGCGGGGCAGGGAGCCGGGGTGCGCGGCGAAGCGCGTGGCGAGTTCGTCGAGGTAGCGGCTCAGGGCATCGGCTTGCGCGAGGACAGTGGTCGCCGGGCTCGGCAGGGTGGTGTCGGTGGCGGTCTGGCACAGCCGGTCGGCGTGCTCGCGCAGCGTCCGGCGGGCGTGACCCGCGCGCAACATGCCCGCGTACGCCGCTGCGTGCTGGGGCCGGGGGCAGCTCTGGATCAGCGTGTGCAGGTGGGAGGCGGTCAGCCCCGGCGCTTCGGGCCGCGCCTTGCTCAGTACGGCGTCGAGCCAGGCGGTGTCCTTCGCATGCTCCCTCGGGGCGGGGGCCGGGACGGTGCGCATGGCGGTGAAGAGCACGCTGTGGGCGTGGGCGCCGAAGTGGTACGGCTCCAGGAAGCCGATGGTCTTCAGGCGGTGGGGTTCGAGCAGCACAGCGCCGAGCAGGGCTTGCTCGGCGTAGTGCACGGGCCACGGCGGCGAAGGGTCGTACGGGTCGTCGCTCTCGGGCGGGTCGGGAGTGCGGGGCATCAGGCGGCCAGGGTGAAGTCGTCGGGGGTGAGGGTCTTGCCGAGGTGCGGGGCGAGAAGGTGGGCGGCGAGGCGGGGCGGTACGGCGTTACCGATCTGGCTGAAGATTTGGCCTTTGTTGCCGGCCCAGGGGTAGTCGGCGGGGAACGTCTGAAGCAGGCCGGCCTCGCGGGCGGTGATTCGGATGGGAGCCGGGGGATCAGCGTCACCGGCAGGCGTGGCGGCGGGTTCGGCGACCCAGGTGCATTCGTTCGAGCGGTGCCCGAAGAACAGCGTCCCCGCCGGCTCCTCGACGGAACGGACGGTGGCGTTGGTCTGGTTGTTGCTCCGCAAGGACCAGGACCAGCCGGGCGCCGGACGGGAAAGATCCGCAGGCGGATCGTCCCGGGCTCCGGCCCGGACCGCCGGCCCGGTTCCTTCCCGCCCAGGCCCGGGCACGAGGCTGTCCGGGTGGGAGACCCAGGTGCCGCGTTCGCGGGCGCAGGACAGTGCCTTTCGGGAGCCGGAGGGGAAAGGCTCCGCGCCGCCGCCCGGCCCGCCCCCGGCGCAGATAGTGGGGACGGGCCGAGAGGTGGCGCCCCAGCCCAGGGCGTCGGCCATGCTGACCCAGCGGGCACGGCCCGGCCCGAACAACGAATCGGGCTCGGCGATCCGGGCATGGGTCGGGGCCGGAGGCTGCGCTGTGCGGACCCTGGAGGCAAGGAGGATCGCCCGCCGCCGTGTCTGGGGAACACCGAAGTCAGCGGCGTTGAGGATGCCCACCCACACGGAGAAGCCCCAGCTGCGCAGGATGGCCGCGTACTGCTTCCACAGCGGCAGGACATCCGGCACCTCCTCCATGGCGACCCACTCGGGCTCGCCGACCGTGTGCAGGGCGTGGAGGTAGCGCATCGGCTCCGCGGCGAGCAGGGAGCGCTCGTCGCGGCAGGCGGCGAGCAGCCGCTCGCGGGTGTCGCGGCCCACCGCGAGGTCGGCGACCGCCTGATGGACCAGGGGCTGGTCGATCAGCCCGAGACGTTTGCCGGCCGTCGACCATGCCTGGCACGGCGGGGACGCGATCAGCCCGCGGGTCCGGCCGGTGAAGGGCCACGTCGGATACGTCGCCACGTCGGTCCGAATTGTCAACTGCCCAGCGGCAGTACGCGTCTTACAGGCCCACTCGTCCCATTCCAGGCCGATGTCCTGGGCACCGAGGACGCTCAGAGCCCTGCTCCAGCCGCCCGGCCCCGCGAAAAGGTCGAGGATCAAGCGGCCAGCCCGAAGTCGTCCTGCGCCGCGGCGTCGGCACCGCGACAGGCCCAGGGCGAGCAGCCGTCCACGACGCCGTTCTCCAGCTCGTCGGCATCGTCAGCCCCGAGCGCGAGGGCGGCCCGCTCGGCGGGGGTGACGTGATCGATCGGTGCTTCGCCGAGAGGGACGCGGGAGCGGTGCAGGAACGCCTCGCCCAGCAGGCGGTTGCCGCCGGCGTTGGCGCGGGCGTTGCCCTTGCGGATGGCGGCGTCGAAGGCCACCACGTCCGCCCACTCGGAAGGCGAGGTGTCGCGGATGTGGCGCCACTGCGCGTTGCCGTGGAACGGACACCCCAGACAGCTCGACTTCGGTGTTTCGGCCAGCCCGCGCGACGTGAGATAGCGGATGCAGTCGGCCCTGCTCCAGCCGAGGTCGATGAGCGGATGCCGGTTGCGCATGTACTTCACGTCCGCGTCCTTGGCACGGTGGACCTCGTCGGTGGAGATCCCGACCCACTGCTCGACGAACACCTCGCGCGGGATGCGGGCGGGGTAGGGGTAGCCGAGGAGTTCGCGGACCTGCTTCTTGATCGGCTTGATCTTGCATTCGCCCGTGCACTGCCGCCGGGTCATTGCGGCCTTGCCGTCCTGGTTGAGGATGTGGAGTGGCATGGAGGCGAACCGGTGCTGCGGGTCGAGCGCGTCGTCGCGGATGTTGCCGGTGGACACCCGCAGGACGGGGATGCCCGCCGGCGCGGCGATCTCCCGCTCCAAGCGGTCGAGGTGCGCATAGACGGCCTGCGGTTCCCAGCCGGTGTCAGCGAAGATCGCGTAATCGACCTTCGGGAGGATCCCCTCGGCGGAGAGGGCGAGGAGGGTGCTGGACTGAACTCCCGCGCCCAGGGAGAGGGCGCGGAATCGGGGCTGATCTGAAATGGTCTGTCCTGGAGATGGGGAAGGGGGCACGCCTCAACGGGGCTGGTGCGGCGGCGGGTGGGCGGGGCCAGCCGTTCACGGTGTATGGCGTGGCAGAGGGCGGGAATGCGGTCGAGGAGGTCGATGGCCGACTCGACGAACTGCTGCGGCGACGGGCCGATGAGGACCACCCGCTGTGACACGGCGTCGGCTCGACGGCGCCGGTTCTTCACGGCCCGCGCAAGGGCGGCGGCCAGTTCGGCGCCCGCGTCCTGGGCGGCCTTGACGATGTGCGCGACCCGTTCGAGGAGCAGCAGATCCGCGGACGTGGTGTGCGGCGTGTGCTGTGCGAGGCCGCGGAACAGACGCAGGGCGGTGTCGGCGAGGTCTTGGGTCTCGGTGATCCAGGCGGCCAGCGCGGACGCGTCGTCGGTGGTGCCGGTGCGCAGGGCCCGGTCCAGGGCCTGAGCGTCGGTCGTGATCCGGTCGAGGATCTGAGCCGGGTCGGGGTGATCAGGCACGGGTCTCCGTGGAGGTGGGCGTGTGCAGGGCCTGTGCGAACGCGGCAGCCACTTCGCCAGCTCGACCGGGGGTGGTGGCCAGGGCGCGCACGACAGGGGTGCCGATGACGACGCCGTTCACGGCCGGGGCGACGCGTGCGGCGAGGGCCGGGGTCGAGATCCCCACGCCCGAGATCACGGGCAGCGGGCTCGCGCCGCGCAGGCGGCGGGCGAAGTGGCCGAGCGCCGGAAGGTCAAGCGGCCCTTGGTAGCCGGTCGGGGCTGTGCTGGCGGGGGCGTAGAGCCATCCGGAGGCGGCGGTGACCGCCGCGGGGAGGCTGGTGTCGGGGGTGGTGCGCGGGATGAGGCGCGGGGTGCGAAGGCCCGCTTCCCGAGCGGTGTCGTGCCAGCGGGCCGCATGGTGGGCGGGCAGGTCGACGACCATCACGCCGGCGGCACCTGCGTCGGCGAACAGGCGGGCCAGGTGCTCGGGGCCGTGGCGGCAGACGGGCTCCCAGTAGGTCATGACGACGGTCGGCCGGAGGCCGGCGGCATGCTCGACGGCGCGGACAGCGGCATCAAGGGCGCTTCCGCGTCGCAGGGCACGGTGGTAGGCGGCCTGGATGACGGGGCCGTCGAGGACGGCGTCCTCGGTGGCCAGGCCGACCTCGAACAGGTCGGCACCTGCCTGCGCGAGCTGGTCGAGGTGACGGCGCTCGGCGGACACCGGATGGAGGCCGGCGGGGACGAACACGCCCAGCGAGCAGCGGGGTTGGGCGAGGAGAGTGTGGAGGGGATCGGCAGTGGTCAGGGTGGGGCCTTTCCCGGCGGGCTGTCGCCGGAGGTCAGCGGCGGCGACAGCCCGCCGGAGTCGGGGACGCGGGCGGGCCGGCCGTGTGCCGCGGTTGCGGGCCGGGCGGCCTGGGAACGGCGGGAGGGCTGCTGAGGGCGGGTGCGACGAGGTCGAGGGTCTGGGCGACCTGCTGGGCCTGGTCGTGGGCGTCACGGAGCTGCTCGGCGACGTCGTCAGGAAGCCGGTCCCACTGGGCCCGGTACTGGTAGCGCTGGATGATCTCGACACCGTTGCGCAGCTGGTCGGCGACCTGCCGCAGGATCGCGGCCTGCTGCTCGGGCGCGGTCGCGGTGTGCGTGGCCTGCAAGAGTGCATCGAGGGCGGTGGGCAGCGGCTCGTCGTCCGCGGGGAGGCCGAAGAGGTGCGCGTGCAGTGCCTGGGCGAAGACCGTCACGGGTCCGCCTCGGCCGCGGTGGCGGTACTCGGCTGGGGCCTGTCGGCGAGCTTCGAAGCCGACGGTCACGTCGCGCGGGGGGGCACCGGGGCAGAGCTGATCGGCGAGGGCACGGGCAAGATCGTGTGCTGTTGGGATGTCGGAAGGCGTCGTGAGGCTCCGGGAGTTGACGTCAGCGGACCGCGGCTCGTGCCGCGGTCGCGGCTGGTCGGGCTGGTGGGCGTGTCGCGGCGGGTGTGGTGAAGCGGGGCCGGGCGAAGGAAGCGGCGAGGTCGCGGCGCCCGGCTGCGGTGAGGTGGACGCGCTCGTCGCGGAACCAGTCTGGGCAGTCCTCGCGCATCACCAGGCCGCGGCTCTCCAGGGCGCGGATGGTGCTGATGCTGACGCGGAGGTCCTCACTGCGCAGATAGGGCTTGCCACTGGTGATCGCCACGTCGCCGCGCGCCACCGCGCGCAGCGTGGTGTCCTGGGTGGGGGACAGGGCGGGCGGCCGGCATTCGGGTACGAAGCCCCGGTGCCGGCGTTCGGCGATGAAGAGTTCAGCGGTCGCCAGGGCGTCCTCGGCGCCCAGGGCGGTGAGGCTCGCGGCAAGGGTGAAGCACCGGCCGGCTCCCCGGCGGGCTTCCTGCTCGGTCACGACCGCCAGGACGCCGTCGCCCAGCTCAACGGGCAGCCCCGCGCGGGTGTCGTCGAGGAGGCCCACGGCATCGAGGAGATGGTCGGCCGAGTCGGTCGCGAGATGGGCGAGTTGGCGCAGGCGTGCGTACACCGCGCGGATGTCGGGGCTGTGGTACATCGGCTGGGCGTTGAGGGTGTCCACGATGGCGAGCGCCGACCGGGCCAGGTGTTGCGCAGATTCCGCCTGGGCGTTCAGCAGGGTGGTGGGGGTGGGCCCGTTGAGCATGTGCCGCTGGTGAGCGTCAGTGAAGCGGGTGAAGTCAGCTGCCAGGGCGAGGAGTTGCTCGGCGGGCTCAAGGGAGGCGGTCTTCTCGGTCAGGATGGCTCCGGGAGCTTGGGGAGTCAGCGACGCCGACCGGGACGGTTGGGGTGGTCGAGCTGCGCGAGGGCGCGATGGACGTGGGGATTCACTGCGGTCCCGCGGACCGGCGTGATCAAGGCACTTTTTCCGTGCAGCGTGCTGAGGGGGATGTCGGCGTAGGCCCGCTCCACCGCCATCGGCGCGGTCAGGTGGGAGAAGAACTGGCCGACGAGGCACTCAGGGGTGTCCTGCGTGAAAGTGGCCAGCGGCGCGCCCTCGAAGTAGACGTGCTCGACCTGCCAGGCGATCTCCTCGGCGGGCATGTGTTCCATGCGGCAGTACAGGTCGGGCGAGGTGAGGACACCGTCCTCAGCCGACCAGCCGTTCAGCTCGGCGAGCTTGTCCAGGGACATGTCCGTGATCGGGATGCGATCGGCGTGACGGGCATCGCCGAGCAGCTGGGGCAGTGCCTGGGTGACGGCGGCGACTGCCTCCAGGGGCGCCTGCCGGCTGAACGTTGCTTTCCAGTACGGCTCATGGTGGGCCACGGTGAGCCACTGGCCGCGCGGGTGCAGTGGGTCGAAGTTGATGTGCACGCTGGCGTCGGGGCTGTCGATCGCGACGTGCCCGGTGGTGGCATCGTGCTTCCACCCGAATAGGTGGATGAGGGGGCCGATCACGTCGGCGATCCGGTCGCCGGCGCCTGCCATGTACCGAGGCGAAACCATGACCCGGTCGTCGTGTGCGTACGTGCTCATCGGCGTCCCTCCCGCTTGGCCGCAACCGTGGGGGTGGCCACCGCGGCGTACTGGCTCGAACTGAGCTTGTGGGCAGCCTGTTTCGCGCTTGTGGACGAGCTGCGTTCGAGGTCGCTGACGATGCCCTTGGCCAGGTAGAGACAGTCGGATTTGCACGCGTCGAGTTGGTGGGCGGCGTCGGCGAGGTAGCCTGCGATTTCCGGCAAGGCACGGTCGTGGCGGGCCTGGCGGGTGGCGTCCTCGTCCTGGTGCGGCCCACCGAAGCTGATGCCGTCCAGGGGGTTGGCCGCCACCGCGCGGGCGAGGTCGTCACTGGCCAGGGACGCCCCGGCCACGAGGGTTCTGAAGGCGGTCAGCGTGTGTCGGCTGCCAGACACTTCCGCATACGGACTGCCGTTCAGGGCGGAGAGCCGCAGGAGCGCTTTTCCGACCAGCTCCTGGCTCTTGAGGAGCAGGGGACGAAGCTGGTCAAGCGCTTCGGTGCCCGGCGTGACGGCAAGGGCGAGCACCTCGTGGTGGAGGGCTTTGAATCCGTCGGCGAGGCCGCGCAGATGGTGGATCTCTTCGCTGAGATCGGTGGAGGTGGTCAACAGGAGACTCCGGGTGGGTGCGGGGGCAGCGGGAGCGGTGACTGCAGCTGACGGGTGGTGGGGCGTGGGAAGGATGTCGTCGACCGTGGGGTGATCGGTGGGCGAGGTGTTCCTCCTCGGGGCGGAGATACGGGGCTCACCGGGCACGCCTGTTCGCCGGTGTGCCCGCGGACAGCGGTCGGGCAGGGGCGGAGGTCCGGCCCGGGGCCGGCGGGATGGCGTCGATAGTGGGGATGCCGAGGGAGACACGCGTTCCGATGCCCTGGACGGATAGGTGGGTCTCGGCCCGCACTACGGCGCCGACCTTCTGCTCCTCGCTCATGTGGTCCGGCAGGACGTAATGCGAGGAGTCGGCCGTGAAGCCGTGTTGTTCGAGCACGGCCCGGGGCGCGTCTGTGAGGGCGGTGGCTGTGACGCTGTTGCCGGAGAACTGGATGTGCACATCGGGTTCGGGCAGCGGGCCGGACTCGAGCCAGCGGGTGGTCCAGCTCAGGTCAACGAAGTCCATGGTGTGCGCGAGCAGCCCGTACAGGGCGGTGCCGGTGCGGTTGTGGGCGTCCTCGTTCGTGGTGCCGGGCGGCAGCACATACAAGGTGCGGCCCCGATGTTCCCGGGCGGCGAAGCCGGCCTCGGTCAGGAGCCGGTCGGCTGCGGGGATACGGGCGTTGATGACGACGAACGTCGCTCCGTCGGCCGTCGAGCCGATGAACACGTCGGGATGATCGAGGAATGACAAGGCGTGGGGCTTCCGGGATGGCTATCGCGGGGTGGCTGGTGGCGTCCCGGCCGGACGCCGGGACGGTGGTCGTCCGGGCGTCCGGCCGGTTCAGAGACGAGGGGCGGCGGGGGTTGGCGGAGCAGGTGGTGGTGTCGCTGTTGCTGCCCGACGGGTGTGGTCGGGGCGGATGGATTCGAGCGGGACGCCGGTGCTGCGGAGCCGCCAGAACTGCCAGCCGCTGCGGATGGGGGTAACGCCGGGCCGCAGTGTTCTCAGAACAGCAGCTGAGGCCCCACTGGGCGTTTTGTAATGGCCCTGACAGGGGCCATCTCCGATGGTCAGAGCCCCCGTGACGGGATCAAACACGCCTTCGGTACGGGTGCAGGCGTAGATGGCGTACACGGGCACCGTGTCTGTCGCCGGCGTGCCAGGCGCGTGCTGGGCGAACTGTTCAAGGAGCCGTCGCAGCACTTCGTCATGGTTCACCCCCCCCAGGCTCGGGCCAGAAGGGCGACCTGCGAGTGCGTGTCGGCATCGACGGCAAGGGGTCTGGTCGAGGACATGGTTTCCTACTCGTGCGGCGGCATAGCTACGCCGCCAGGTCGAAGTCACCCTGCGCCGAGACGGTCTTGGCGACGGCCCGATCGGTGATGGCCTTCGAGGCGCGCTCGGAGTCGGCGGAGATCTCGTCCGCGCCCGGCTGCAGGTACCAGGGCTTCATGTCGAGACCGGCCACGCGCATGCCGGTGGCGAGACAGAGCGCGGTGCCCTTGGGCAGGGCGCGGATGGCGTCGGCCGCCAGGATCCGCTCCTGCCGCATCGACACGCTGGTGGACTTGCCGGACTCGGAGTGAGAGGTCGACGTGCTCTCCACGTCGTGGTCGCCGACCATCCGGCTGAGCTTGTCGGCGAAGTCGGGGTCGTCGATGCCGGGGCCGACGACCTTGACGGTGGCGGCCGACCACATGGCGTCCATGCCGGCATCGCCCCATACCTGCTGGCCCTGCCGGTAGGACTGCAGGATGGTGATCGGGATGATGCCGCGGCTGCCCAAGTGGCTGTACAGCTGCGGGAGGTCACTGATCTTGCACACGTTCGCAGCCTCGTCCAAGATCGCCAGCATCGGCGGGTCGAGCCGTCCACCGGTGCGTTCGGCTCGGGCGGTCGCGGCCCGCATGACCGAGTCCGCGCACGCCGCGATGAGCGCGGAGGCACCGCCGCCGCCGTCCTTCGACAGCAGGTAGAGCGTGTCCGTGCTGTTCACGAACTCGGCCGGCTTGAACTCGGCGATGCCTTCCTGCGGGGTGACCCACGCGGCGATCTCCGTGTTCAGCAGGGCGGCTGCGTACTGGCGAGCGGTCTCGTAGATCCCGTCGCGGGTCTCCGGCGGGCCCTCCACCGTGCCCTTGAGCTGAGCGGCGACTGCGGCGTGGCTGTGGTCGCGCAGGATGTCCAGCGGGGTGCGGTCGGCGGGGAAGGCCAGCCACTGCATGATGTCGGTGATCGGGCGTTCGTCGAGCGCGGCGGCCAGGAGCAGCTGCGCGAGGATGTTGGATCCGGCCTTGGACCAGAAGTCGCCCTGCTGGGAGGCGTCCACGCTTGCGGTGAGGAAGTGGGTGGCGAGCCGGTTGGCGCCGTCGAGGGTCTTGGCGTCGGCGAGGGGGTTCCACCACATGGTGCGTTCGGCGTGGGCGATCTGCTGGGGGTCCATCGACCAGACCCGGCCGACCGCGGCCCGCGCGGTGATGGTGGCGGTGTAGGCGTCGCGAGCCGCCTTGTTGGAGGTGAGCAGGACGGGGCCGGGGGCGCTGAGGATCGAGGGGATGGCCAGGCTGGTGGTCTTGCCGGAGCGGGGCGCCATGATCGCGACGGCGACGTCCTCCCAGCCCATCCGGACCTCGTGCCGGGTGCCCTGCAGATCACCGAGGAGAACTCCGGTATCCGCGGGGTCGATGTGCTTGGCGTCCTTCAAACTCGGGCGCAGGGAGCGGGCCTTGGCGGTCGTGGCCTTGGTCAGGAGGGGCTCGATGTCCTTCTTGCGCGCCAGCCCGGGGACCGGCTTCTTCTTGGAGCCGGAGGCACTCTTGCGCCGCGACCACCACCAGGCGCCGACGGCGGCGAGCGCGAGCACGACAGCGATGGGGGCGATGCGGGTACCGACCAGCAGCGCGGTGTGGTCGAGGTCGGGCCACAGCTGATCGGGATGGAGGAGGGCTCCGACCGGCTGGTATGGAGCCGAGGGGCCGGAGTCCGTAAGCCAGGAGGCGGTGTTTCCGCCGAGCCAGGCGAGGTTGGACAGGGGGACGGCGACGGCGAGGATCCCGAGGAGGATCTTGAAGGCTATGTCGTAGCCGTCGGTGGAGTTCGGTGCGGGGGAGGAAGTGGGCAAAGGGGAGAGGATTCCAGGGGTGGGGTGTGTCAGTGGGGGATCAGCGGATGCGCCGGGGCGGCGGCGCCTTCAGCGGCGCCAGTGGGGGAGCTGGTCGCCTGGGCCGTTCCGCGAGGGCCTTGACGCGGTGCTCCAGAGCGAAGACGACGTCGGTGGCTGGGAGTTGCACGGTGGTCACGTGGGCCTGGCGGCGCCCGTAGGCCGGGATGCGGAGCGGGTGGGGGGATCGGGGCAGTGGGGCTGCGTCGGCGAGTGCGCGGGTGAAGCCGGTGATCAGGTGTGCAGGGGCATTGCCACTGAGATACGCGTTCCAGATCAGGCCCTCGGGGTCCTCACTGACCGCCGTCTTGGCGAACCAGCAGTCGGTGGCATCGTCGATGAAGTGCTCGACGTGGGCGATTCCGTCGGGGGAGGTGAGGCCGTCGTGGTCGCGGCCTTCGCGCCATCCCGCCTGGCGTAGGGGCGCATACGGATCAGGTGCGGGCGATGTGGTGGCGGTGGCCGGGTCGGTCAGAGCGTCGGTGAGTCCGGCGATGATCTCGACAGGTGCCCGGGCGCCGATGCTTACCGACCAGGGTCGCTGGTCACCGACCGGGGCGTGGTGGAGGGACCACCACGGGCCGTCGGGATCAGGCTCCAAACGCAGCAGGGCTGTCTTGTCGGGGCTGGTGAGTACCACGCGCGGTATCAGGGAATCCTGTTCCACGCTCCAGCCGCAGGCGCGGTGCAGCGGGGCGGTGATCCACGTGGGATCGCCGGCGCCGGCCAGGTAGCGTGGGGTGACCAGATCGATATCGACACTGTCGGGCATGCTCACCTGCGCACCGTGATGGTGTGGCTGGCCGACGCCGGTAGCGTGGGGACTCGCACCGGCGGTGTGGTTGCCAGAGGCGAGGGTGCCTTCTCGGCGGCTCGGTGGATTTCGAGGAGGGCTTCGCCGGCCGACGCCCACTCGTTGAGTTCCGGCCAGGCTTCGGCGTTGCGCCTGGCTCGTGCGTTGTCGTAGAGCTCGGTTCCCGGTCGAGCGGAAGGGTGCAGGCTGTCGCGGGTGACGAGCCATTCGTCCTGGTGGACGTTGAGCCGGTCGAGTGCGGATTCGAGGACGCTGAGCTGCCAGACCCACCGAGACTGTATGGCTTGGGCCGGGAGACGCTGCAGTTGTGCCTCGGCGGTGGCGACAAGTGCCTTGGCGCTGTGCCGGATCCGGTTGAACGCCTTCCAGACGTCGGCGTCGCGGGCCCCGGCGCGCTGCGCGTAGGAGTCCTCGTCGTGGGGCCAGCCGTCGAGGTCGGTGTGCTGATCGGAGTAGTCGTCCCAGTCGGCCAGGATCTGGTCGCTTTCACGGATGAAGGCAGCCAGTTGCTCCAGTCGCTGCTGATGGTCGTGGGGGGAGGGGGACAAGGGCATCCTTCGGGGAATTACCCGCCGCCGCATGTGGTGGGGCCGTGGCGGCGGGGCGGTGGTCAGCGCCGCAGAGGTGTGGTCGTGCTCGTGGGTGGCTCGGGAGCCGGGGAGGCGGCCGGTTTCTGCCGGCGGCGAGCGGCGCGTGCGTGTGAGCGGAGGGCTTCGAGGCGGGTCGTGTGCGCGTCGAGGAACTGCTCGCGGGTGAGCGGGCGGCCCGGTTCTTGTACGGCGCTGTGATGCGCGGTGCGTTCGAACATGCCGCGCTGAAGCGGGGTGGAATCGGCGAGCGCGGTGACGAAGGCGGTCACGAGGTGGGCGGGGACGTGCCCGTGGAAGGAGGCGTGCCAGATGCGGGCTCCCAAGCGGCCGGGGAGTTGCTCGGCCACTTCGACGTGCCAGTACGGTGCGTCGCCGAGGCCGAGGCCGAGGTGCGAACGCACTTGTACGTGGCACAGGGCGTCGGGTGAGGTGGCCGCGTTCTGCGCGTCGACCTCCCAGCCTGAAGATTCCAACGCCCCAAGGGGGTTGGACTGTTCGGTGGGCGCTGGTGCGATGAGGGCGTCCGTGAAGGCGCTGAGGATCTCGGCGGGGACGAGTTCGCCGAACTCGGCATACCACGATGCGGCGTCGGTGGGCTCGGCCCGCAGCCGCCACCAGGCGTAGGTGGCGGAGTGCGGGTCGAACTGCAGGTGGTATCGCTTGTCCGGGCTCGTCAGGACGATTTCGGGGCTGAGCGGGTCCGAGGTACGGGTCCATCCGGACGCGGCGAGCCCGTGGGTGACGTGGCGGCCGTCGCCGGGGCCGGCGAGGTAGCCGGGGCTGGTGTCGAACGGGACCCGCGAGGCGTGTGTGTCGACGAACGCGGCGAGTTGCCGTTCACTCACCGGCACCGCTCGGCCCCCGCCGCGGTGGAAGGCGCGCTCCGGACGAGGGCACGCAGGTTGTCGAGGGTGTAGTGGAGAGTGTGCTGGTCGGTCTGCTCCCACGCGGCGGTCCGCAGGTCGTCGACCAGCGTGTGCACGGCCGTGCTCGGGATGTCCGGATGGGCGAGTGCGGCGTGGGCAAGGGCGCGCAGGGAGTCCCCGAACTGCACGGGCAGGCCGGTGTAATCGTCGAGGAGCGGTTCCATCAGGGCGAGGGCCTCGTCGAGGCCGGGGTTCTCGCGTAGGTACTCGGTGAGCTGGGAGAGGGTTTCGGTAACGGTGCGGATGGCATCCGCAGTCGGTGCGGGCATGGATCTCCTCGTGGATGCGGGTGGTTCAGCGGTGGGCGCGGACTCTCCCGGCCGTCGCGTAGGGGCCGGTGGCGTGGTGGCGGGAGCGGGTGGTGGCCCAGGAGCTGCGGGCCCAGGTGGCGGCGCGGGCCGCGGTGATCCGGGCCTGCTGCCACGCGCTGAGCTGCGAGGGCAGCACGGACACGGAGGTGGTGCGGATCCGCTGCGAAGGCGGGACATGGCCGAGAGGCCGCATCAGCGGCTGCGGGTCTGCGAGAGCGGTGCTGAATGCCTGCACGAGATGCATCGGAGCATTCGGCGTAAAGGTCGCCTCCCACACCCGGCCGTGCTCGTTGCGGGCGCCGGCCCACCAGTGCGCCTGTCCGGGGGCGGACTGGTGAAAGCGGACGAACGCGTTGCCGTCCGGGCTGCGGGCGGTGACATGCTGCCCCTGCGCCATCTCCCATTCCTGGGCTTCGAGCGGGGCCCACACATTGGGGGCGTGCGCGGAGCGGGGGCGGGTCAGCGCGTCGGTGACCCCGGCCACGATCTCGACGGGAACCTGCCGTCCGAGGGCGGCATGCCACGCCTCGTGGCGGCGGGTCTGCTTCCCGCTGATGGTCCAGCCGCCGGGCTGGACGAACGGGTCGTACCCGATGCGCACGGACTTGTCGGGGCTGTCGAACACGATGGGGCCGCCGGACTTGGACTTGTCCCGCCAGCCGGAGGCGCGCAGAAACTCGGTGACGTGACGCAGATCTCCGCCGCCGGCGAGGTAGCGCGGCTCGATGAGGTAGTGCTGCTGAGCCTGTTCGCCGTCGGTGCCCCAGCCGGACCACTGCTGGTTCTTCTTCACCGGCGGCGCCTGATGACCATGTCGGAGGCCACTGGCTTTGCCGCCACGGCGTGCTCGGTGCCCGGGGGCAGGGCGAGGCGCCGGATGTCGTCGGCGTGCTCGTCGAGGTCGAGGCAGATGTCGTTCAGTTCGTTGGCGGCCCGGCCCAGGGCGAGCCACACCTCGGGCGGGAAGGAGCCGGCCTGGGCGTGGTGCTGTGCGAACGAGGAGCCGGTGGCCATCAGGCCGGTGGTCCGGCCGAGGATGCCCTCCTCGGCGTCGAGGACCTTGTCCAGGATCTGGGCGGCCTGACGGGGCGGGGCCTGGCCGAGGTGCTCGGTCAGCTGACCGAGCCGGTGGGCGATGTCCTCGGCGAGGGCAACGGCGTAGGGGGTGGGGTCGGGCATGGTCCTCCGGAGCACAGGGCAGAGCGGTTCAGCGGCGGGGGCCGAGGCGGCGGGATTCATCCCGGGTGCCGTCGGGCCGGCCGGTGGCGAGCGGGGTGCCGCGGTCCCGGACGACGCAGGCGTACAGGTAGCGGCGGAAGAGGAACGCGGCCAGGCGCGGGGCGCGGCCGGCGTTGATCGAAGGAGGGGTGCGGGACGGGGGTGTTACGGAAACTCCTGACGGTGCGAGGGGTGATGGCCCCGTCCGGGAGGGCCGGGGCCGACGGCTATGAGGTGCGGCGCTTCCCGGAACGGGCAGCGGGGCCGGGCTCTGCTGGTACGACCGTGGCGGTGGCGGTGGCAGTGGCGGTGGCGGTGGCAGGTGCCGGGCGGGTGGTTCGTATCTCGTGGACGGCTTCGCGGTAGGCGTCGGGGTCGAAGAGGTCGTCGGTGATGTTGACGAGGTATCCGGCCCTCAGCAGGGAGGGGATGGTGCGGGTGGCGAGTCGTTTCTGCTCGTCGGGACCGAGGCGGTCGGGGACCTCGTGCCAGACGTAGACCGGGCCGGCTGTCGTGACGGTCTTGCGTTCCAGGCCGAGCTGGTCGAGCAGCGAAAGCAGTTGTTCACTGGCTCCGGTGGGGGTGTCGGCGTGGATGGTGTCGGACAGGGGCTTGCGGTAGATCTCGACGTCGGCGCCCGCTTCGTCGGCTCGGTTTCCCACGTCAAACTCCTCTCGTGGCAGATCGTTTCGCCAGTCGTACCGCGGCCGTGGGCTGAGCCGGGGCGGCTGTGGGAGCGCGCAGTGCCGAGGGGCGGGCACGCGTGGCGTCGTCGCGGATCTGCTGGATCTGCCAGGAATGACGGGCCAGAGCGCTGGTGGTGTCCATCAGCTCCTCGGCCAGGGCCGGGTCCTCGCCCGCGGCTTCGGCGCGCTGGGTCCATGTCGCCCATGTGCCGATCAGGGCCTGCACCAACCGCGGCAACAGTCCCTCGTGCGGGGCGGCGATCTCGGCCAGCACCGTAGCGACCTCGCGGTCATCGACGGCCACATGGGCACGTTCGGTGAGCTGGTCGAGGTAGCACTGCGCGGCCTGCCGGTCTCCCCCGGGGGCGGTGAGGGTGTTGAGTGACGGGTCGAGGTGGACGCTGACTCCGGCCAGCAGAAGCGCGTGGGCTGCCGCGGTGGCGCCGGCACGCTGTTGGTCGACGGGCAGCGAATGCGGCTGCCGGTGGTAGGGGCCGCGCGGGCCGGGAGCGGAGACGAAACCGCCGGTGGTCTGCAGTATCCCCGCCGCGCGGTCGGTGCCGCCGATCGCGACCACGAGCTGGGTGCCCGGATCGCGCGTGATGGTGACGTACTCCAGGACGGAGAACCGCGGCTCCTCGCCGTCGGCGCTCATCGACTTCGGCCGGCCGGTTGACCACGGCTGGGGACGGGCGAGGCAGCCGTGGTGGTCTCCAGCGCCGGCCGGGACGGCGGGTGGCGCATGATGACACCGATGTCGTGGTCCGCGAGCCGTTCTCCGGCCTCGCGGACACAGCGGGCCTGGTGGGCAGTGTCATCGCCGGGCAGTACGAAGGCCATTTCGCGGGGGTCCCAGGTGAAGCCGCTGGAGTGCAAGGCTGTGGCGGCCTCCTGGCTTTCGGACTTCGCGGCCAGGAGCCCGTCGCCGAACCACGTCATCACGACGCGTTCCGGTGCGGGTGCGGTTGCCTGCGGGGGCGGTGCGGGGTGGGCGGCGTTGTGCCGGACCTGGGCGAGCGCCTTGTCGTAGCGGGGCAGCAGGTCGACCGTGGTGTCGTCCGCCGCGCGGAAGGGGTCGTCGGGGACGGCGATGCCGTCCGGCTCCCGCACGCTGCGAAAAGCTTCGGGGGCGAATCCCGGCGGGGCCATGGCGGCGACGAGGTACTCGTCGCTGTGGCGTGGGCGGCCGATGACATACAGGCGGGTGCCGTCGTCGTGGGTCAGCACGGCGTCGTGCTCCAGGACGATGTCGGCGATGGCGCCGGAGACCATGTTCATGTCCCAGACGTCTTCGGCGAGGGGGAACTGGTCGCTGTACTGCGCGTGCCGGTGGTATTCACTTCGCCACTGGCCGGGGAGTTCGTCGGCCAGTGCGGTGGCGAACGACTCCAGATCGCGGGGGTCTCTCAGTTCGGGCAGGTCGTGCATGGTCTCCTCGTGCAAGGGGGCAGGGTCAGCGCCGGCGTCCGGCCGCCGTGAGGGAAGGGGGCGCGGCGGCGATGCGGGGCGCAGGCGGGCAGGCGCAGATGGCGGACGCTTCGTTTTCGTCGGGTGGAACTTCGCCGCTGCAGGCGGTGCGGTGGGGGTGGGCCTGGTGGCGGTCGGCGAGTTCGGTGCGTGTGTGTTGCAGGTCAGAGGCGATGACTCCCAGGCGCTCGCTGGCCAGGAAGCGCAGCCGGTTCGCGTAGTGCGGGTCGGCGCCCTGGCCGAGATGCTGGTAGAAGTCCGCTGTGGCGGTGAGGACTTCGTCCAGGGCGGCCAGGATGCCGTCGTGAGAGGCGGTCAGCTCGGCGAGGACCTCGGCGACGTCCTCGGTGGTGGTTGCCTCCCGGATGTGGGCGGCGAGGTGCGCGACCTGGGCGCCGAGGGAGAGGTAGTGCGGCTCGCGCAGGCTGGTGTCGAAGGCGTCGTCGCAGTCGACGTGGTACTGGACGGCGCGAAGGCGGGCGACGGCCCGGGTGGCGAGGCGGATCTCTTCGCCCTTGTCGAGGCCGGTGGGAAGCCGGTGGTAGCGGTCGTGGGGGCGGGCGATGGGAACGAACGCGGTGCGTTCCAGGATGCTGTGCGCCTCGGGGTCGCCCCCGCGGGCGAGGACCTCCCCGGAGTCGTCATGCCGGAGGGTCAACTGGCGGTCTGCCAGAGCCAAGAAGGGTCCTTTCTGTCTGGAGGGTCAGCGGGCAAGCCCGGATCCGGGCGATGCGGGCGCGGCGGTCGCCCGCATCGCATGAGGTGTGCGGCGTGCGCGACCAGGCGGGGTGACGGCCAGCAGACCGGCGGCCGTGGCGTCGAGATCCTGCTGGATGCCGTACAGCCGTCGAGCGATCAGCTCCAGCTGGTGTGCACCATCGGGGCCGTCGGGGCCGGGCAGGTGGTCGAGCCGGTGGGCCACCTGTTCGACGAGGCCGCGCACGGTGGACAGAGGCCCGGTGCGCTCGGCGGCGAGCTGCCGCAGCAGTGCGGCGAGTTGCGCGGTGGCATCGGCAGTGTCCGTCTGCTGGGTGGCGCGCTCAGCGAAGCGGGCCTGCTGGATGGCCTGCTGCGGATCCGGGCTGGTTCGGGGCGAGATGAGGCCCAGCTCGGCCTCGATGCGCCGGGCTTCCTCCATCAGCCGCCGCGGCAGCTGTGGGCCCTGACGCTGCTGGGTGCCGTCGCCGCGGATGAGGTTGGCGATCAGGTCCAGACGCCCGGGCTGGCCCTGAACGGCGACCCAGTGACAGCCGATCTTGTCGCCCGGCTTCTGGATGCCGGCTGCGCGGGCGAGACGGTGGGCGACCTCGGCCCACTCTGCACCACTGAGGTCACGGTCGTCGGGGTGGAGCCGGACACTGGCGTGGAAGATCGCCTGCTGGTTGCCCTGCGGGCTGGCGGCGTACTGCGCGTCCAGCAGTGGATCGTGGAGGTGCTGGGCCCACTGGGCGGATGTCCACGTCTCCTGTTCATCGTCCTGGGTGTAGGAGCCGAGTTCTGTCCAGTAGGCGACGACGGTGTGGCCGGTCAGCCCGTCCGTGTCACTGACGGAACGGTCGAGCGCTTCGGCGAGGGCTTCGGTGACGTCGCTGACTCGGGGGTATACGCGGGGGATCACGTCGGTGTTCTTTCCAGGTGACGGCCTGCGAGCGCGTGCAGGTCGTGGGAGGCGGCGATCAGGGAGCGTTCGCGGACGAGATCGGCGTGCACCGAAACGTCGCCGGGCGGCAGCACGTCCAGTGCGTCGTCGATGGTTGCCAGCGCGGCTTCGTACCGGCCGAGTTGCCGCAGGGCGCCGGCTTCACGGAAGAGCGCGATGGGGTCGGTGCGGGGGGCGAACGGCGGCCGGGCGGTGATCGCCAGCATGTGCTCCGCGCGGCCTGGGAGGCTGTGGCCGAGCCAGAGGCCGTGGAGCAGCACGTGCAACGTACTGGAGTGGTCGCCTGCGTCGGCGAGGACTTGCTGCATGAGGTCGAGGCCCTTGGCCCGGGACTGGCCCAGGAGGGAGAAGGCGTACAGGGCCCGGCTGTAGGGGTCGGGGCTCAGCGCGCTGGGCGGCACCTGGGTGACGAGGGACTCGATGGTGCGGCAGCGGAAGTCGTAACGTAGGCCGTTCAGATACAGATGCCGGCAGGTACGGCTGGTGGCCGCATCGGGTCCGTGGCCGGTGACCGCATCGGGTCGCAGGAGTTCCAGCACACTGCGGCCCGCGGCACGGGCTGCCCACGCGGCGCTGGCGCACACCTCAGCGGACTCCTGCCAGGTGGCGTCGAGTTCACGAAGGTCGGCGGCCAGCCGACCCGGCCACTGGTCCCCTGCGGCAGCCGTAGCGGCGCGGTCCTTGGCACGCAGCAGGGCCAGAGACCGGTCCGTGCGACGGGCGAAGGGAGTCACCGGTCCCCCCGGGCGTCGTTGACGTGCACGAGCTGGTTGAGGTGGGTGAGCGAGTACCAGCCGCAGTCGACCACGTCACCCGCGGTGGAGAGCTGCGGCAGCAGGTAGTCCTCCAGCGCCCGCAGGTAGATCAGGCAGTCGGCGCACCGGCGGGAGAGATGGACGAGGTAGCGGGGGTGGGCGGTGATGTACGAACGCTCGCCACCGTTCGGATCGAGCAGGCGCCAGCCGTCCTCGTCGGTCGGAGTGTGCCAGGAGGAGGTAACCACCTTGAAGGAGTCGCCCCACAGCTTCCGGCCGGCCACGCCCTTGAAGACGGCGACCTGGTCGCCGGGACGGAAATGCCGGTGGGTGATGTCCCGCTCAGGGGTCAGGACATCGCCCGGAACGTAGGGCGGTCGGGAGATGGGGGTGGGCACAGCGGTTCCTTCCACGAGGGCGGGGAGGCGGTGGGAGAAACAAGGATCCGGAGAATCCCCGGTTTCGGTAACCGGGGATCGTCGGGTATAAGCCCCGCGTCCTACCGGAACGGGTTCTCCGTTCCAGTGTCGTCGGACGTGGCTGCGTCCAGGAGTTCGGGCAGGTCACAGCCCCCGGCGTCGCGCTGATCGATCCACCAACCGACTCGGGTCACGGTGCGGATCTTGTCCTCCAGGACGGCCCAGTCGGCCTCGTCCCAGGTCCCCTCGCTCACCAGCGCGCTGTACGCAGTGGTGACGAGCTGGTGGCGGGAACGCTCACCCCAGTCCAGGGCTCGCTCCGGCCCTTCGAGCGGCGGCATGTCGAACTGCTCGGCCCACTCGGAAGCGGCCTGCTGCTCCTCGGCGCGCTTGGCAGCCAGCCACGCCTCCTTGGACTGCGTGTCGGAGTCGCGATCGGCCTTCCAGCAGTCGGTGCATGCGCGCCCTTGGAGCCAGCGGGCAAATCCTGCCCGCCGGTCGGCGGGACGGTGAGAAAGGTCGTGCTTAACTTCGTCTCCACAGCTGTGGACAACGGTCCAGGTCTTCCGGACCCCCGGGGAATTCCGTTTGATGGGCGTTACGTTCGAGGTCGGGCTGGTCTGGGGCTTCAAATCGAGTGCCTTTCGTTGGCGGTTGGGGGGCCTGCGTCGTTGCGGAGGGTCGTGCATCAGAAGCACGGTTCATGCGGCGGACGGAGGTGGTCTGGAGTGCGTGGCGGTGGTCTCGGGGACGCTTCCGCCTTCTGCGTCGTCTCAGCGTGTCCTGCGGATGGCGTCTGTGGCCGCCGTGGCGATGGCGACGGGAGCGCTGGAGGGCTGGGGCAGGTGCAGCAAGGTGGTCCCCGGCACGTGGCGGGACTCCGCGGTGAGGGTGAGCTGGAGTACGGCGCAGCCGGCGGTCGTGAGCTGCTTGACGCGGGTGACGGCTTGAGCGGTTTCGTCGGGGGTGTAGATGGCGTCGGTGACGATCACGAGGAGGCGGCCGGCGCCGGGGCGGCTGAGTTCGAGGCCGTGGTCGAGGGCGTCCAGGGCGTTGGCGAGGTTGTGACTGCTGCCGTTGGCGCCGAACGTTGTCACGCGCTCCGGTGCCCGGTGGGTGGGTCGGGTCAAGGCGGTCAGGTGCGTGTCGTAGGCGATGGTGGCGGTGAGGGAGTCGGGGTCGGTCAGGGCTGCTGCGCGTGCCACGATCCAGGCGGCGGACGCGACGGGCGCGCAGGCGGCACGCATGGAGCCGGAGACGTCGACGGCGATCCCCACCCGCAACGGCGGGGTGGGGGAGTTCCGGCGGCGGGTGTGGGTGAACGGTTCCGCGGTGGGGACCGACCCGGCCGCGCGCTGGGCGTCGCGGGCGAGGGCCGCGCGCATGTTGAGGCGGCCGGGCGGGGTGGGGCTGGTGGTCCGCTCCTCGGTCCGCTCGCGGTATGCGGCGGCGCGCAGGGCGCGGCTCAGGCGCGCGGCGGCACTCTGCTCGGCGGCCGTGGGCCTGCGGGTGCCGGTGACCGGGTTGCCGTAGGACGCCGGTGTGCCGTCGGGGTCGACGGTGGTGCCACGGGCGTTGAAGACCGACTTGGCGGTGGCGGCGGCTTTGCGTCGCTGGCCGGCCCGCTGGGCGCGGTCCTGTGCCTGCGCCTTGGACTGCGCGGCCATGGCGTTGGTCGCTGCGGCCTGTGCCGCGAGGTCGGCGGCGTCGGTGGCAGCCGCGCTGTCCATGACGACCCCCACGGCGCCGGACAGCAGATCAGTGAGGTTCTCCGGCACGGGCAGGGCGGGGGCCGCGGTGTCCAGAGCGTCGCACCATTCGTGGGCGTGCGCGAGCATGGTCGTGGCGTCGTGGTCGGCGCACTGGTGGGCTGCGGTCCAGATGCGGGTGAGGGTGGCCAACAGGTCTGCGCCCAGCACCTTTTCGCACAGATCGGCGACGGCCCGGGTCTCGCCGGCGTCCAGGATGCCGACGTCACGGCGGCCGAGGATCAGGGCCGCCACGGCGGCGGCGTGCTCGATGCCCTGGAGGGTGGGGTGGGCGATGTCGGGCATGACCAGGGTTCGGGCACTGGTGCGCAGGTACGTGCGGTCCGTGGGCCGCGTGATCAGGTGTGCGCCTTCGACACGGCTCTCCTCCAGCAGGAGCGCGGCCTCGACGACACGGGGGTTCGCTCCGGCAGGCTCCGTCCAGACGGAGTGGGCCGCGTGCGCGGCCTCGTGGACGAACACTCCCCAGGCGGCGGGATACCGGTCCTCGTCGCCCACGATCCGCGGATTGATCTCGTGGGGCTGGAGGGGGGCGAACAGGCCGGCGTCGAACTCGACCTCGCCCAGAGTGGGGAAGAACGCGGCCGGTGCGCCGCTGCGCGTGCCGGGGCGGCAGGTGACGAGGAGGTCTTGGCGGCCGGAGAGGGCGACGAGCCGGTCGCCGAGTTCGGCTCCCACGCGCAGCCACGCGGCAGGGGAGGAACGGGGTTGCGCGGGCGGGGCGCCGTCGTCGTCCCATCGCGCGAGGTCGGCGTCGTCGTCCGGCGTGGTGGCATGAGACTGGACGTGGTGGTGGGCGCTCATCGCGAGCGGCCCCGGTGTGCGGAGCCGGTGCTGCCCGGGAGCTGCTTGCCGAGGGTGAGGGGCGCGATCTTCTTGACGCCGGCAGTCTTGATGACGGCGGCGGCGACGGCGTCGCGATCCTCCACAGGAGCGATGCCGACGAGGTTCGCGAGCGCGGCCTTGGTGCCGAGGACGGCCTCGGTCTTCTGGTAGCTGAGCAGCTCTCGCAGTTGGGGGGCCCAGCCCAGCTCGCCGAGTTCGACCTGCTGGGCGAGGTGTCGGGCGACCCGGACCACCCGGGCATCGATCCTCAGCGCCAGGGCGAGGTCATAGTCCGTGCCGATCTGGATCTGCACGCTGAACCGGCTCGCGAGCGCCTCCGTCAACACCGCCCCGTGGACGCCGGGATTGTGGCCCGCCACCACGTAGAAGCCCGGCTCGGCCTTGATGGTCTCGCCCGTGTGGGCCTTGACCTGGATCTGCCGGCGCCCGTCCATCGCGGGATACAACGCCGCCAACACCTTCGGTGAGATCAAGGTGGCGTCGTCGATCAGCAGGGCGCGGCCCTCGGTCATCGCGGTGACCAGCGGACCGTACTGGAAGACGTAACCTCCGCTGTCGGCCTGTGTGTACTCGCCGATCAAGTCGCCGACCGTGGTGTCGCCGTCACCGGCGACGGTGAGCAGGTCCGGGAACGCCGCCTCGACCAGACTCGTCTTGCCGGTGCCCGGAGGGCCGTAGAGCAGCACCGGCACGTCGGCGTCGCGCAAGCGATTCAGCGCCTCGACGTCGGGCAGATCGGCCAGCTCCCGGGGGTGGTAGAGCTGGCCCCCCGCGCGGCGGATCGGGCCGGTCTGCCTGGGCGTGGCTGCTGCGGGAATGGTCGTGTGGGCCGTGGCCGCCTGGGCGCGGGGAGAGTGGGTGCCCGGTGGGCTGATCACAGCGGTCTGCGCGGCTGCGGCGGTTTTCGCGTTCGCGCGGAACTCCGGTTGTCCGGTCCCGCTTTGGTCGGCCTCGCCGCGTCGAACCAGGGTGAGGGCGGCGTTACGGACGGCGCCGTGGGAGTGGCCCAGCTGCCTGGCCATGTCCCCGATGGTGAGCGTGTCCGCCGGCCGGTCGGCCAGCAGTCGGGCCACCTTGGCCCGTAGTTCGCCGCCCTTGGTCCGCGCTGGACTGGTAGGCGTTCCGGGTGTGGTCAATGAGAGCCCTTCAACAGGTGTGGGTGCGGGCGGGGTTGGCGATGCGCTGGAGAGGCTGGCCGCTCTCGGAGCGGATCACGGACTGTGCCGATATCGGCGACCGGGCCAACCGGGGCGTACCGTCGGCGCTCACCGGCCGACCGAGGGTTCGGTCCAGGTGCAGGGGATGGCCGGCGACGAGCAGCTCGCTGGCTGGCGAGCAGGCCCGTGCGTCCGCTCCGTACCGGGTTCCGTCGCTCGGCAGGCGCAGCCTGGCGTCTCGTCGAAGCCGGCCTGGAGCAGGATCCGCCGGGCGGCGGTGTTGTAGCCGGTGGTGGTGATCTCGCCGGTGATGGTGTGCCGGATCGTCATGAACGGCTCTGCTGGTTCGGGCAAGGCAGATCTCCTATCGGTGGTGGCAGGAAAGCGGTGGGTGTGTTGGGCGAAGGCGAGGCGGGCCCGGAGCTTCCAGCACATCAACGGTGCGTGGCTGGACCACGAACGATGGGCAATGACTGCCGACATGCTCCAGGGCGGGCCTCACCGCCCCGCAGCTACCTGACCCGCCTTTCCGCACGTTCTGATAGCCGGGTGTACCAACAACAGCCATGTACGGGATCTGCTTGTGTCGGGGTACGGCACGGGTGCCGGTGGATTCAGATGGTGGGGCGTGTGTGGCGCTCGGTGAGCTGCTCGGCGGCGAGGTCGAGCAGGTCCACCTGGCGCCGCCACGTGCGGCGTGCGGCGGTGGCCAGGACGGCGTCGATGCGCGGGTCGAGGGTGCTGACGGCATCCAGTCCGGCGGCGCGGGCGACGGCCAGGCGCAGCTCGGCTTCGAGCCAGGGCCAGTGCTCGGGGGCGGGCACCGGGGTGCTGGCATCGCCGACGGCCAGACGGCTCAGGTAGTCGCCGCCGGCAGAGAGGACCTCGGGCAGGGGGATCTCGTCGGCGGCCATCCAGCGTCCGTGTTCCAGCAGCGTGAGGAGGGCGCAGCGCAGCAGGGTCATCTCGTCGCGCCCTGGCGCGGTGCAGATCGGGCAGGCGTCGTTGTGGCAGTTCCAGGCGGGTGCGGTCGAGCGGGGCATGACACGAGGGCCTTTCAGCAGTGGTTGGGTGTTAGGCGATGCGGGGGCGGCGGTGACGGCCGCGACCGGCCGTGCTGCCAGTGATGGACAGGCGCTGTCGGGCGCCGACCAGGACGGCCAGGGTGAAGGCGGCACCGACTGCCGGGAGGACGGCGCCGATCGCGGTCTGTCCGGCACAGAGCCCGGCCAGAGAGGTTCCGACGGCCTGGCCGGTGCCGACCGCGGCGATCAGCCAGGCGTATGCCTCGGTGGTGGTGCCGACGGGAGCGAGCGCATCCACCATCAGGAAGGCGCTGGTGATCAGTGCGGTGAGGAAGACGCCTGGCGACGCGGTGAGCGCGGTCGCTGCCAGGGGCGGCGGGTTCGCGGCGAGTGGCACCCAGGCGAGGGTGAACAACGTCGCTGCGGTGAGGAGTTGGCCCCGCAGGTGGCCGAGCCAGTGGCGCCGACCGTACAGGATGCCGCCGATGAGGCTGCCGGTGGACAGCGCGGCGGGGATCAGCCCGGACAGCAGGGGGCTGTCGTGGCGGTCGGCCACGGCTACGGCCCACACGTTCATCGCGCCCAAGGCGAAGCCGACACCGCCGACGGCGAGAAGCAGCATCCGCAGCCCGCCGTGGTGCAGCGGTCCGAAGAACCCGCCAGCACGCGAGGCGGCGGGCCGCCACGTTCTGGACGGGGCGGAGCTGAGCACCATGGCCGCCCCTACCAGTCCAAGCGCCGCGGTGACCGCCATAGCGGCGCCAGCACCGTGCAGAGCGGACACCGTGGCGACCAGCGGCGGTCCGGCGACGTAGATCAGACCTTGGGCGCCGGTGTCGAGCGCGAGGGCGGCGCGCCGGCGCTCCGGGTCGGGCAGCACGGTGCTCCACAGTGCGCGCAGGTTCGCCTCCAGCGGGGGTGTGCTCAGCCCCGCGCCGACGACCAGGGTGGCGGCGAGCGTCGGCTGGGTGCCGGCGTCGACGTACGGCAGCAGCAGGAGGCAGACCGTGGTGATCAGGACGGCGGCGGACGTGACGCCGGTCTGTCCGCGCCGGTCGACCATCCGCCCCAGGACGGGCTGGCCGATGGCGCTGGCCAGCCCGTACAGCGCGCACAACAGCCCGCCCGTCGCGAGGGATCCGCCCTGCTCGGTGACCAGGAGGAGGATCGCGACGGGGGCCATGCCGTTGGGCAGCCGCCCGGTCAGGGTGCCCAGCAGAAGTCGGGCGACGTGCCGCTCGGTGAGCAGCGGCCGGGAGCCGCGGCGGGCCGGTGGCCGGCCGGTGTGGGGAGTCAACACGGGGGTGCTTTCCGGTGGAGGCTTTAGTGGCGAGCTGTCAGCGGGTCCGGCCACCAGCGGTGGCAGCTGCCGGTGGTCTCGGCGGCGTGACGGTGGCGATTGCCGGGAAGGAGGGCCGCTCGGCCGGGCCGACGGTGCGCTGGTGCGGGGAGCGTGTGGCCGCTGCCTGGGCGACGCGGTTGCGGCGCTCCATCAACCCGTTACGCGCCACTGGCTGCGGCGGACCGGCACTGCGGCCGGGGGCGAGGGCGTAGTCGGCCTGGACTTCATAGCCGTGGCGGCGAAGGTCGTGAACGGCCTGTCGGGTACGACGGATGCCGTCCTGCTCGGGGCGGGTGAGCCGGTACAAGCCCGGGGTGCCGGGGACGGGCTCGAACTGTTCGCGGACCAGAAACCAGTCGGCCAGGTGCGCGGGGATGTTCGCGGTGGCGGCGGCCACGAAGCCATGGGCAGGATGGGCGCCGAAGCGGAAGTGGTCAGACAGAGGCAAGTCCCTTCTGTGAACGGTCAGCGGTGCGCTGCCGCCGGGCGGGGAGACGGCGGCAGCGCGGGGCGGGCGGCGAGCATCCGCGGGCTGGGCGCGGACAGTGCCGCCGCCCCGCCCGGCACGGCGGCTCGGGCCTGGCGCTCGAACACGTCGGTATGGGCGAGCCATGCTTCGATGGCCGGCAGGACGGCGAGGCCGAGCTGCCCGCGGACCTGGCTCCACTCGTGGTGTGACAGCGCCCGGGGGATCCCCCACGGGTCGTGGCGCAGGTCGTTCCACTGGTTCCAGGCATCCTGGCTGTTGGCGACGGCCTCGCGCAGGCGGATGAGGGCCGCGGCATCTTCGGGCCAGGGAGTGGCAGCGGGACGGCAGCGGGTGAGCAGTCCCGGCGCGTGTTCGAGAACGTCGTGGAAGGAGAGCCAGGCTTGGTTGGCGAAGTCCCGTTCGAAACCGGCGAGCAGGCGCGGGTTCTTGAGCGGCACCCCGTCGCTGTAGCGGCCGGAGTCCTTGATCGCCTGGAGTGTCTGGTGCTCTTCCCGGATGCGTTCCAGCGCCGACAGGACGCTGTTCACGTCCCGGTTGTGCAGGGCGCGACGGTAGGCGGGCAGGAAGGTGTGCGAGATGGCGGACGCGGCAAGGCCGGGGTCGGCAGGCAGCACGAAGCTGCGCGGCGTGGCGGGATCATTGCGGACGTCCTCCTTCTCGTGGTCGGTGAGCGCGCCGAGGAGGTAGCCGCTGGGGTGGCCGGGCCGCTCGGTCAGCAGCAGCTCCGTGCCGGTGCCGTTCTTCAGCACGGACGCGAACGGGATGCGGTGATCTTCGATGGCGCGGTGGATCTCGTCGGCTTCCCACAGCGCAGGCCAGAGGTCTTCCTGCCACAGCGGGTGGCTGTAGATCTCCAGCTCGGCGCTCCACGTGCCAGGCAGCTGGGCGGCGATCTCGGTGCCGAAGTCGCCGAGGTAGGGCCGGGTGCTGGCGATGACGGTGGCGCCGTGTTCATGAGCGCGGTGCAGCAGGGCGCTGGCGGTGTGCCGGGCGGACTGGGCGTCGGACAGCGAGGCGGTGTACGCACCGTTGAGCTGGCGGCTGAATCCGGCTTCGGCCAGTGCGTGGTTGGCCTGCTGGTACCGGTCGCCCGAGGCGATGGCGACCAGGCCCAGAGTGCGGCTGGTGGAGAGAGTGATCTCGGCGGAAAGGTTGGGCATCAAGGTCCTGGTGGGTCGAGCCGCGGGAGGGTGCGTTCAGGCGGACGGGCTCAGCGGGTCTTCGGGGTGCGCTTGGGCTCAGGGCTTTGCGGCGGTCCGGCGTGGGGCGGCTGCGCCGACAGGCCGAGCGACGGCGATGCGACGCGCTCTATGGTCACCAGGGGTGCGAGGGCGGCGGGGAACGCGAAGGCCGTGGAGCGCAAGGTGGGTTGAGCGTCGAGAGTTTCGGCTGCGACCGCGTGCGTGAGGAACGGCGGTGTCTTCTGCGTGAACGAGATGTCCCAGAGGGGACCGAGGGCGTCCGGGGAAGCGGCCATGTGCCAGGTGATGGATGCGTCTCCGTGGATGGGTGGCGCCGTCGAGTCCGGGCGACGGCGGACCACGGCGGCGTGTCCGTCACGCGAGATGAATCCGGAGAGCCCGAAGTCGTCGAAGTAGTCCCAGGTGTCTGCGTCGACGTAGAGCTCCAGCAGGCCGGGCTCGGCGCCGATGCCGTAGATGACGTGGTCAGGGTCGGCGGTCAGTTCGGCTGCGAGGGTGCCGATCAACACCACGACGGACTCGATCGGCACGTTGCCGTTGATGTCCGTCCGCCACCGCTCGGGCGCTTCCTCTTCGGCGCGAGCCGAGATCACCAGGTGGGGGCCTTGGCCCACGGCTGCTTGGTCGTGGCGGATGGTGATGCGCCGGCAAGGGCTGATGACGGTCAGCGACGAATCATCGGTGTGTGCGCTCCACTCGAAGTCCTCGGCGAAGATCTCCAGCAGCTGCTTGTGGTCGGTGGGGTGGCTGGCGGCGAGATAGCGCGGAGAGATGAGGACCTTCTCCCGGGGCCGCTCCTGGGCGGAATCATTGGACATAGGTGCTTTCGATGGGCGGGCAGTAGGGCGCAGGGAGCGGAGCGCCGCAACTACGTGACGGAAGGATCGGGGTCAAGCACGGAGCGCGACGCGGCGCGCAGGCTGCTGCCGAACCGGTGGGCGAAGACCCTTGCCTTCGTCTCCAACTGGTCGTAGGAGTCCTGCGCGGTCATCTGCCCGGCGTGCTTGCGGTATTGGTAGACCGGGACGGGCAGCACGATTCCCGGAGCGAGGCTGGTGACCGCGAGGGAGCAGTAGTCCTCGCCCTGGATGAGACCGCCCATGGGGGCCGCCCGCACCAGGTCGGTACGGGCGAGGAGGGTGGTTGGGCCGAGCGGGATGGTGTCGGCCGGGGTCTTCCAGTACCGCCACACGTCCCCGGCCTCGTGCCGGCCCGGTGGTGTCGGGGGCACCCACAGGGTCGTGGTCCCGTCGGCGTGGAGGTCCTGGCTGTATCCGGCGCACCAGCCCACGCCGGTCTCCTCCAGGGTCCGCAGCCGCAGCGCCATGGCCTCATCGGTGAACATGTCATCGTCGTCGGCCCAGTTCACGTACGGGGTGCGCACTTCGGTGAGCGCGAAGTTGCGAGCGCAGGCCGCACCGACCGGGCGCGGAAGGGCAAGAACCCGCACGCGCGAATCGGCGGCGAGCGAGGCTGGCAGCCGGGCCGGGTCGACGCCGTCAAGGGCGACGATCGCCTCCCACGGGACGCTCTGGCGGCACAGGCTGGCGTGCATGGCCGCAAGGAACTCCAGTCTCTCAGGGCGGAGTTGTGTGGCGATGACGACGGTGATCTGCGGGTGAGGGTGCGGGGACAGTGCGTACTCCGGGCGGCGTCGGTCGGGAACGTAGGGGTGGCGCGAGGGCTATCGGAGGGCGGTCTTGCTGGGCGCCGGCGCCGATGGTGAGGTGGTGGTGGACAGCCGCGGGGTGCTGCGCGGCGGCACGATGGGGGCGCGGGAGTACGGGATCCAGGCGCCCGGATCGGGGACGATGCGACTGCGCGGGTCGGTGTCCCACCCGACGACGGGGCCGCGGTCGTACTCCTGCAGGCCAATCACTTCGACGCCGTGACTGCGCAGGACATAGGCCCATTCCAAGTCGCCGGTGCCCTCCTGCGTGATCAGTACACGCTCGGCCGGGCTGCCGTCGGCGTTGCAGACGCCGGTGAGCTGCCGGCTGGGGAACTCCGCGCCGCCGGTCAGGGCGCTGCGCACGGCGGTGGGTGCGCCGTCGAGAAGGTCGGTGCCCAGCTCCTCCCAGCCGATGTGGACGTCGTCGATGAGGTGCCGGCTCATCGCCTCCAGGTCCCGGTTGAAGCGGTACTGGTAGGCGCTCAGCAGGAGGGGGAGTTTGTTGCCGGGGGAGCCGTCGAAGTGGACGTACATGCCGGCGAAGCCGGTGGGGGTGGGACGGGCTATGACCACACGGGTGGACAGATGAAGCTCCAGAAGTGGGGACGGGTCAGCGCGAGTGGGAACGCAGCGATGGGGACGAAGCCGGCGTCGGCCGGGCGGCGGTGGGCGGCGCGGTACGCACGGTGGTGCGGGGTGGCGTGGTGGCCGGGGTCGGCTGGTCGGGCCGCCACAGGCTGGCGGTGTCGCGGAACCGCACGCGGGGATCGGTGTCCCAGCCTCTTTGTTGCTACTCCCGCGGGTTCAATCCCCGCAGGCACGTGGTGGTGACCTGCAGGTTCAGCGCAGCGGGGGTTTACGACGGGATGGGGGAATCCATGGTTCTGTCGGGAATCCTGAAGCCTCGGCTGGGCCCCTGACACACGTGCCGGTTCGGTGAACCGAACGGACGACGACTCTGGCCATCGTCCGCCATCTGACCTTGGCGAGGTCCGCACGCGAGGCTCGTCCTCAGGACCGGACGTCACCGGCCGGGGCCTGGGTTGGTGCTGAGCTGTTGCGCGGACCCGCCGGCCGTCGCCGTAGTGCGCGGGCAGCATGAAGCCTTCTCGCCCGGGCTTCAATGCGACCGCCGGCTGGCGCCTCGGCGATCGATCTCGCAGCCTGGGCCTGGGCCTGGGCCTGGAATGGGCTGGCGGGTACCGGATTTAGTAGTGAGTGCTGTGCCGCGGGTGCCGGGGGGTACGAGACGCAGTCCCAGCGCGACGGCTTGGTCAAGGCTGTCGGCAACGGCGGCACCGCCCTGGTGGAGGGACGCGGCATTCTCCATTCCGCCGGAGACCAGGACGACATGGGCTCCGACAGTGCGGGCCGCGAGGGCATCGTCGCGGGTGTCACCGATCAGCAGGACCTCATGCTGACCGTCGAGGGGCCGACCCATCGCTTCCAGGTGGGTGACAAGTGCCTGGGCCTTGGTCGTGCCGGGCGCACGGCGTCCGTCGATGCGGTCGAACAGGTGCGTGACGCCGGACTCGGCGGTCTCCGCCAGCAGCCTGGTGTGAGGCAGGAGGGAGAGGAGCGACTGGCTATAGCCGCTGTCGCGGAGGTGGGCGAGCAGCGCTTTTGCACCGTCGCGGAGCCGAACCGGGCGCTGGCCGAGGAAGCGCATGAACTCCCCTTCGGCCGTTGCCCATTCATCGTCGGTCAGGGGACGGCCGAGGACCCGCGCATAGAAGTCAGGTATCGGCACACAATGCAGGGTCTGGTAGGCGTTGCGGTCGATGGGGTGCTCGCCGAGCAGATCCAGGGTGGAGTTCATGGCGCCGAGCAGGTCGTCGAGATCGTCCTTCAAGGTGCCGTTCCAGTCCCAGACGATGTGGGCACCGGGCGATGGTGTTGAGGG
The DNA here is from genome assembly GCF_004125265.1 of Streptomyces lydicus. GTDB lineage: Bacteria > Actinomycetota > Actinomycetes > Streptomycetales > Streptomycetaceae > Streptomyces > Streptomyces lydicus_C. Next base: position 1,875,258 of record NZ_RDTE01000003.1, on the reverse strand, counting down.
TGTGATGCCGATCAGGGCAGCTCCGTTCAAAGGTCAGAGGGCGTCAGGCGCCGGTATCTGCGAACTTGCGGGAGTTTCAGTGCATTCGGGCGTCGGTGTCGAACAGCTGCGCTTCGCGGGGGTGGAGGTGGTGCTGGACGATGAAAGATCGCCCGGCAACCTTCCACAGCCCACGGCCCCGGTTCAGGTGGGAGAGGGCTTCGGACTCCACTGAGGTCAGGCCCAAGAGGGATGCTGCCGCGTGGAGTTGGTCTGCTTCTTGCCGGTAGATGATGCGGGTGGAGCAGTCGGCGAGCAGACCTTCTGCGAGGGCGCGTCCGCGGGATCCGATGTCACCGGCACTTAGCAGGTCGCTGAGCCTGTGGACCACCATCAAGTTCGCGATGCCCAGGCCGCGGGAGAGCTTCCACTGGGACTGCATCCTTGCCAGCAGGCCAGGGTGGCGCATCAGACGCCAGGCTTCGTCGTAGACGATCCAGCGCCGGCCGCCGTTCGGGTCGGCGAGTGCTGACTCCATCCACGCGGATGCGCAGGTCATCGCCAGCACCAGCGCGGTGTCGTCACCGGCTCCGCCCAGGCGGGACAGATCGATGGTCAGCATTGGCGAGTTGGGGTCGAAGGCCACCGTGCTCGGGGCGTCGAACATGCCGGCGAGGTCACCGGACACGAGGCGACGCATCGCGTGGGCCAGGTCGCGGGAGGCGTCACCGAGACGGCCGGACATCATGCCGCCGACCCGGTCGAGTTCGTCGGGGTTGTTGAGGGTGGTGGCGATGTCACCGATCAGCGGGGTGCAATTGCTCGCGACGGCGCGGGTGACGACAGCGTCCAAAGCGACATCGAGGCCGGTGTGCTCCATCGGCAGCAGGTCCCGCCCGAGCACGGTGCGGGCCAGCGAGCCGAGCAGCAGCAGTCGGCGCTTGCGGATCTCGCCCGCCCAGTCCGCCTCGGAGACACTGTCGGGCCTGGGGGCTGCGTCCAGCGGGTTCAGTCGGCCGGGCAGACCAGGCCCCAGCGCGATGGAGGTGCCGCCCAACGCCTGCGCCACAGGGGTCCATTCGCCCTTGGGATCGCAGGGCACATAGACCCGGTAGCCGAACGCGATCGACCGCAGCGCGAAGCTCTTTGCCAGTGCCGACTTGCCCTGCCCGATCACACCCGCCAGGACCACGTTCGGGTTGGTGAAGCCCTCGACCTTGCCGTATAGCGCCCACGGGTCGAAACAGAAGGATGCTTCGGCGTGGACGTCGCGGCCGATGTAGATGCCCTCGGCGCCCAGCCCGCCCTCGGCGAGGAACGGATATGCGCCCGCGACGGTGGCGGTGGTCATGCGGTGGGCGGGCAGCTTGAGCTTGTTGTTGCGGGAGGAGGCGGGGCCCGGTCGCCCCGCGGGCGGGAAGAGGGGTGCCGGCATCTCCTGCTCCTGCGCGCCGGCGCTGCTGGCGTGGGCGGCTGCTTCGACACGGGCCTTCGCGGTCGCCTCGGCGAGGTGCCGGCGGGCGGTCTTCCGCGAGGCGCGGTCCGTGCCGTGCGGGGTGAACAGGGGGCTGGCGGAGGCGCGGCGGGCGCGGCGCGCGGGGCGGTGGCTTATGGCAGGGCGGCTTTCACGTGATGACGGTCTGGACGCGGTGCGGGGTCACACGCGCGGGGAGGCGCGGAAGATCAGCGGCTTCCGGTAGCCCTTGCCGTCGCCCGCCCAGTCCAGCTCGATGTAGCCGTCGGCGAGGTAACGGCTGGAGCCCGCCCGGTGCTTGAGGGTGCCAGTTTCGTACGAGCCGTTGCCGTTGCTGCTGCTGTGTGCGAGCGCGTGCTTCAGGCCGGTGTAGTTGGCGTACTTCACGACCGGGTCCGTGCCCTTCACGCTTCGCTTGGTCTGCAGGTGGAAGCGTGCCGTGGCGAACCGGTTCTTCGGGGCCGAGTAGGGGCCGTCCCAGTTGACCCTGGCCGTGGTGTAGACGTAGCCGCCGCTCCGCTTGGCGCACAGCTTCACGTCGAAGTCCCAGTTGTCGGAGTCGGGGTTGAACGACGGGTCGTCGACCGTGTAGCTGCTGGTGGTGCAGTGGTAGCTGGCGGCGGAGGCCGGTGTCGCGGTGGCCAGGGCGGCGGTGCCGGCGACCGCGGCGAGGATGGCGGCGGTGGAGGTGGAACGCTTCAGGGCGCGCATGTGATGCCTTTCGGAGGTGGGGTTACTGGCTGCAGGGGGTGGTGTGGCCGTGCAGCGGGGTGTTGAGGTCGCTCGGGGTGGTCTTGCGGCGGATGACGTGACCTGCGGCGAGGTGGCGCTGGCAGATGGTGAGGACCGGCGGTCCCTCGGGCAGCCGCTCGGGATGGCACTCGGTCTCTGCCGAGGTTTCGTCCGCCACGGGCAGGAGGTGGAAGGCGTCGTGCACGGCGGCGGCGGCCTGCCACAGCCGTGTGTGCGCGGTGGCGAGGTGTCGGCCGGCGGCGGGATGCGGCGGTCGGGCGGCCTCGCTGAGCCGGTCGAGGAACTGGTGCAGCGTGGTCAGGTGCGCATGCAGCGCATCGAGATGGACTCGATCGGCTGGCGATGCGGATGCGGCGCGGGTGTGGTGCCGGATCCCGGCGCTGGCGGCACGGAGATAAGGGTGCCCGTCACACGGAAGCAGAGGTTGGGTCAACTGGTGGGTCCTTCTTGACGTGCGTCACGGCAAAGAGCTGGCTGTGACGTGGGTCATGCATGGCAATGCTCAGCGGGAACGGCATGGTGGCTTCGCAGGCTGAGCGGGGATTGCGGCTGCCACGGGTGCAGGGGCTTGTTCAGCGAGGGTCCGGGCCTGCTCGTGACGCAGGTCGAGGTACGTTCCGGGTGCTCCAGTGCCGGGATGGCATTCTGAAGGCACCAGCCCGGCGTCGGCGTGCGAAGTGTCGGTGTCGATCAACCAGTGCTGGAACGACGGGAGCTGAACGAGGGTCTGGTACCCGTCGATGTGGTCAGTGGCATGGACGACGAACAGCCAGGGGCGTTCTCCGTCTGCATGGCCAGGTCCGTTGACGGCGATGGTGAAGGCACGGCGTACAGGGAGGGTCGTCAGCAGCTCCAGTCGCTTGATGACGGTGTCGAGGGTGTCGCTGGCTTCGATGGCCGACTCGTAGCGTGCGTCGTCGTATTCGGCGTATTGCTCCTCGATGACGTCGCCGTCTGCGTTCTTGTATACGGCGAGCCGCTGTTGGTGGCGCTGCTGCATTTCTTGCAGGGGCGCGAGCAGCGCGTGGATTTCGTCGGACACATGCGATTCCGGCGCGATCACAGGACACTCCGGGCGAGGGGTAGGGCGCCGAGCGTGAAGGCGTCGGGCTGCTGGTAGTTCAGGCGTCGCAAATCGACCTGGGCGGTGACGGCGGCGGTTTCGATCTGTGCGCACGCGGCGTCGAGCAGGGCGTCGGTGGTGGCGGACACGGTGAGTAGGCCGGTGAGTGCGACGTCGGCGTGCCCGGCGATCAGCTGGCGCTCACGGGTTTTGACGTCCGCGTACTCGACGGAGTCGGCTTCGGAGTCGACCTGCCCGCGACGCGACCTCTCATTGGCGTCGGCGATGATCGCCGCCTTCTTCCGCTGGACGTCGCGCATCGCGGACTCGATCCCCTGGGGCACGTAGATAAGGGACAGGGTGCGGCGGACCCCGGCGGTGAACATCAACCCGTGCAGGAAGCCCGCGCTCGTTTCGGTGCGCGGCCAGTCCTCGACCCAGTAGGTGGCGTGCCGCGCGGAGTCGGTGGCGAGCCGGTCGTACTCCTCGACCTGGACCACCGGCCCGGCGGCGGCCGGGTCGGCCTCGGCCCGCCCGGACTCCGACCACTGCTGCAGCGCGGACAGCGCCTTGGGGTCGTAAGCGGTGCGGATCACGGCCGCGATCTCGCGCGCCGAGAGCCAGCCGGTGACCATCAGTCCGGCGCTGCGCGCGGCCTGCGCGATCGAGCTGGTGGTCTGCTGCATCACGGTGAAGGCACCCGGGAGGCCGCCGCCGGCCTGGCTGATGAGGCGCTTGGCCGCCTTGAGATCAAGGGAGATCGCCAGGTACGCCTCGTGCGGAGCGGCGGCAGGCCCCGCGGAGGCGACCAGGTCGCTGTAGACCTGACCGGCCACCGGGGTCTCGGGGTGACCCTGCTGGCTCCAGTGTCGGGCCAGGGTGTCGCCGCTGTCGGGGACGGTGCGCTCCAGGACCTGCACGGTGGCGACGTGCCCGGTGCGGGCGATGCCCGCCAGAGCCCGGCCCCAACCGGCTACGTGGTGGTTCTGGCTCGCCGGGTCGAGGAGCGCGAAGGCGCGGCTGGAGACGCGGGCGATGGCGGTCAGCGTCTGGCCGTGCGGGTCGTGGACGGCGGCGGCACCGTTGGCGGAGTCTCCGGGGGTGACGACGCGCAGTGAGGCGGCGGTGCCGGGCAGGTGCAGGATGCCGTCCTGGCGGGGGCGGGTGACGGGCCGGGCGAGCCACAGGGTCTGGCCGGTGCGTCGCCGCTGGGCGAAGCGAAGGACGATCGGCGCCCAGTCGATCAGCGAGCGGCCGTGCCGACGGATGGCGACCGAGGCGGCGACCGCGGCCCACAGCGGACTCATGACGATGACGCCGAGCAGCCCGGTCGAGACCACCGTGACCAGCAGAAGCGCCAGTGCGCAGGAGACCAGGATGAGTTGGGGAAGGGTGAGGCCGAGCAGGATGCCGCGTCTCGACCTGTGCGGGAATTTGACGGTGAGGGGTGTGACGGTGAGGTCAGACAAGAGCCGTTCCGAGGGTGCGCGGGCGGTGGCCGGGGCGGCACGCAGCGAGGGTGCGCAGCGCGTGCCGCCCCGGAGTCGGGCAGGGGCTACAGGCCGGTGGGCGGTGGCGGCGGCGCGCCGGTCCCGGGGGAGGTGCCGGCCGAGGTCGGTGCTGGTGGGGCGCCCTGCGGCGGGGGCGCGGAGGCGCCGCTGCCGGGCTGTGACATGAAGTCGCTGCCGCTGGACGGTGATCCTGAGCTGTCGCCCTGTCCGGGTGCGCCGCCTGCCTGACCGCTGGTGTCATCACGCGGGCTGGTGGGCGGAGGCTGGACGGCCTTCTCCAGGCCGTTCTTGAGCCCGTCGCTCCCGGAGGAACCCTGCGGTCCTTGGCTGTCCTTGCCGCTGCTGCCCCCGGTGGGATTGGCGGCAATGTCGCCGGGGAAGCCGCCGCCTCCGGCGGCGTCGGGGCCTTGTGGGGCTGCGCCCGCTCCGGCTGCCGCGCCGCCGGTCGCGGCGGCGGCAGCCTTGCGGGTGGCCTTCTCGGCGTGCTGCTTGGCGAGCTGGGCGCCGGCGCCTCCGGCGCGGTGGATCGATTCTCCGTCCGTGCCCTCGGCCGCCCAGTGCGCAAACTTGAACGTCGCGTACGGGCAGAGCAGAACCAGCACCATGATCACGATGCCCGCCATCACGTCGGCGAGCGCCCCGAGGCCGTCCTTGGCCTCGGTCCTGCCCATGGCGGCGACGCCGAGCACGAAGACGATGGTCATCAACAACTTCGAGACGACCAAAGTCGCGGTGGCCTCGATCCAGCCGCGCCGCCAGCGCCGGGCGACCTCCCAGCCACCGCCCGCCCCCGCGAAAACAGCGAGGGCGACCATGACCAGAATGCCCACCTTTCTGACCATCATGACGCACCAGTAGAGGAAGGCTCCGACGGCGGCGCCGAGCCCGGCGACCACCGCGACCAGCCAGCCCAGCCCGGACAACGCACCGATCTCGGAGACCTTCACGATGCGGCGCACGGCTGCTTCGACGGACAGGTGCGAGGCGGCGAACAGACCGTTGGACAACGCGTCGACGACCTCGATCGCGACCGTCGTCATGGCGATGGCGCAGAACGCGAACAAGACGCCCGACATGGTGCCGGTGAACGCCTGGGACAACGCCTGGCCGTCTCGTTTGACGGCGGCCCGGACGAGCTGCGCGCAGAACGTCCCGACCAGGATGATCAGGCCGATCGGCAGCAGTACCTCGTATTGGTCGCGGAACCAGCCCGCGTTGAGATCGACCTTGGTGGTGGTGTTAACGGCCTTAGAGGCCAGGTCGGCTGCCGTGGCGGCGAGTTCGCCGGCGCTCTTGGCCAGCCATTCGCCGATGGCTTTGCCGGGATCGGTGGCGAAGTCGACGGCTTTGTCGACTGTGCAGAGTTTGTCAGCGAGGGGGAAGTCGCAGAAACCCACGGGGCGTTGGCCTCCTATCTTTCGGCGGGGCGGGTCACTGCGTGACGCTGGGGGCGATGGCTGCCAGGCGACAGTCGTGGTGGGGACGGCACTGGACGGCGAGGGTCACGGCGCGCTCCTCGGCTCCGCCGCCGCCCTTCTTCCAGGCGACGTTCTGCTTGCCGTTGACGGTGACGGCGTAGATGTACGCCTCGGTGATCGCGGACGGGTCCTCAGCCAGGGCCTGCTTGAACGCGCCCGGGTAGTGGCCTTCGGCGGCCCTGCCGGTGGCGTGCTGGTCCTGGTCGGCCATGCGGGACCACAGCAGCGGGTCGGGCACCTGGCCGGAGACGGACGCCCAGTCGGCGTACTTGGTCTCCTTGGTCATCCACGCGCGCATGCCGGAGAGTTGCTGTTCGCGGCTGGTGTCGCGGGTGTCGTACGACCAGAGCATCCGGGCCGCCGCCTTGGCGAAGGCCACCGGCTCCACGAGCTGCGGCGGCCGGGGGACCGATCCCGGTCCGGCCGCGGGCTCGGGCACGGCCTCGGAGGGCGAGGAACTGCCGGCCGGGGCCGAGGTGTGGCGGCTCGGGCTGTCCTCGCCGCGGCCGGTGATCCAGGCGGCGGCCGCGGCGGCGGCGAGCAGCGCGGTAATGACCAGCGCGACGGTCGCGATGCGCTTGTTGGCCGACCAGGTCACGCCGTACCCGGACAGCTGGGGAAGTCGCTTCTGCATCAACGGACCTGCGACCCCAGGGCCGAGAAGAACGCGACGACGCCGTTCGCGGCGCCGAGGCCGAGCGCGGCACCGGCCGCGACGACCGCGCCCTTCTTGCCGTTCGCCTCTGCCTGGTGACCACCGGTGTGGTGGCCCCAGGCCCACACACCGAGGGAAACGGCCAGGGCACCGACAACGGCGATGATCCCGAACAAGTTGATCGAGCCGACGACGTTCTTCAGCACGCTCAGTCCGGGCAGGCCACCGCCCTTGGGGGAGATGCCTGGGTTGTAGGCGAGGAAGACGGCAGCGCGATCTGCGAGAGGTATGGGCATAGGTGTGGCGGGGCTCCTTGCGTGCGCAGGCCGTGCAGGGGCCGGCGGAAGGGAAGAAAGGGGGAGGAGAGGGGGCGCTCGCGGCGCGAGAAGAGGGCCCGGCGGCGCGGCCCGGGAGGTGTCCGGACGGCGCGCGGCGTCAGAGGACGCGGCGGACGGCGAGGACGTCCCAGTCCTTGATCGGGGTGATCCGGACCGGTTTCGATGTGCGCGGCGCCTCGATCACGAGGCCCTCGCCCAGCGCCATGCCGACGTGCTCGGGCCGGGCGGCGCTGCCGCGGCTAAAGATCAGGTCACCGGGCTTCAGGTGCTTCGCCGAGACGGCCTTGCCCTCGCCCACCTGCGTGTAGGTGGTGCGGGTGAGCTTGACGCCCGCGTGGGCGTACGCCTGCTCCATCAGCGAGCTGCAGTCGCAGCGACCCATCGGGTCGGGGCCGTGGGCGTCGGTGCAGGACCCGCCCCACTGGTAGGGCGTGCCGAGCTGGCGCATCGCCCACTCGATGGCCTTGCGGGCCTTGGGGTCCGTGCCCTTGGGGATCTTGTAGCCCTTCGGGACCTTGCCCTCGGGGATCCGCCCGAAGGAGGTGCCGTCCTTGTCCGGCACACACCCTGTGCCGCTGGCTACGGACTTCTTGCCGTGGTCCTTGGCGGACGCGTTCTTGCCGGCGTTCGGGAACGTCTTGGCGATGGCCTTCTGCAACGCGGTGGAGAGGTCCTCCCATTGCGCGTATGCGTCGGGCTTGCCCGACTTCTGGACGGCCTGGGCGGCTTGGGTGACCTTCATCTGCTGCCAGCCGTCGATCTTGAGCAGGGCCTTGTAGAAGCGCTCGCTCGCGTGGACCGGGTCACGGATCTGCTGCGCGGTACCCCAGCCCTGGGACGGGCGCTGTTGGAAGAGGCCGAGGCTGTCGCGGTCGCCGTAATTGAGGTTGCGCAGCCGTGACTCCTGCATCGCGGTGGCCAGCGCGATGATCTGCCCCTTGGCGGGCACGTCGAGGCTGAGGCCGGTGGCCACGATGGTCTGAGCGTTGGGGACTTGCTCGGCCGGCAGGACGAGGCCCTGGATGCGGACGTGCTTGCCGTCAGCGCCGTCAAGGATCTTGGCGACGTTGCTGGTCACCTCGTCGGTGTTGCCGGTCAGGCATCCGCTGAGGGACGTGGCGGCGGCTTCGCTGGAGGACGCCATCATCAGGGAGGTGCCGGCGAGCAGGAACGGAGAGAGGACGACGACGCCGATGCAGGCGGCTATGCCCTTCAATCCGGTCCGCCTCCCGGCAGGCGGTCACGGTCCGGCGGACGGGTTGCGGGCAGGGGTGAGTAGAGCGGTGTCACAACGAGGTCCTTGGTGAAGTCCCGGCAGCGCGTGCGTCGTTGAGGAAAGGGCGCAACAGCCGGGTGGTGGGTGAATCGGGGCCCTGATGCACGTGTGCGAGTTGCCGCTCGCACCTGTACGGGCGTCGGGTCAGGTGTGCCAGGACATGGGGATGCCTCCACGAGAGCAGGAGCGGGGATGCGCCATCGGCGGTGTTCGCCGGGCAGTTCCAAAACAGTAAGGGCGGATCCCCGGTTGCCGAAATCGTTCGTGATCAAGGCTCAATTCCGGGGCTTTCGGCGGCGATAGCGCTCAACCGGGGATCGTGCCCTACAGTTTTGGCTCCTCCCCTCGCCCTTCCCGCTGCGCGGACCGCGGTGCCTTCCTGCCCGCATTCGGTCCCGCGGGATATCCGGGCGACCCGGAGCTTCTCTCCCTCACCTCACCCGACCCGAATTGGGGTACCTCTTTGCCTTTTTCCCTGCATCAGGGCGACGCGCTCGGCGTCCTCGCCGGCCTGCCGGACGGCTGTGTCGACTCCGTCATCACAGACCCCCCGTATAACAGTGGCGGGCGGACAGCCAAGGAGCGCACCTCCCGCAGCGCACGACAGAAGTACACCTCCGCCGACGCCGGACATGAGCTGCCGGACTTCACCGGCGAGAACATGGACCAGAGGAGCTACGGCTTCTGGCTGACCCAGACCATGACCGAGGCACTTCGGCTCACCAAGGTCGGCGGCACCGCGCTGATCTTCACCGACTGGCGTCAGCTGCCGATCACCACGGACGCTCTCCAGGCCGCCGGCTGGCTGTGGCGCGGCGTGCTCGCCTGGCACAAGCCCCAGGCCAGGCCACAGAAGGGGCGCTTCACGCAGAACTGCGAATTCATCGTCTGGGCCAGCAACGGGCCGATCGACGCCTCCCGGAACCCGGTCTACCTGCCCGGCCTCTACAGCGCCTCGCAGCCCAGCGGCAAGGCGCGCCAGCACATCACGCAGAAGCCGGTCTCCGTCATGCGTGAGCTGGTCCAGATCGCCCCGCCGGGCGGGACCGTGCTCGACTTCACCTGCGGCTCCGGCTCGACGGGCGTCGCCGCGCTGCTGGAAGGCCGAGATTTCATCGGTATCGAGAAGACCAAGCACTACGCCGAGATCGCCACCGACCGGCTCACCGAAACCCAGGAACAGACGCTCACACAGGACGATTTGACCCTCGCGTCCTGAGTTTCACCCTGTCGCGCGGGATGATCTTCGCCGCGTCTTCCTACATGCCCTGGCCGTGTCGCACGAGGCGTTATAGCAGGGAAGTCCCGGTTACCGAAACCGGGGATTCTCCGGATGGTTGGATCCGCAATTCACGCTCTAGGGGGCTGCCGCTCCAAGGAGGACCTTTTCGTGCCTGAATCCATAAATCCGCCGGAGGGCGGGGAGGGGGAACCGGTTCGGCTGCCGGACTCGGATCTGGACAGTATCGAGGCGAGTGTGCGCAAGCTGCTGGACCGGTCCGCAGAGCAGGCCCGACAGATCGACAGCCTCTCTTCCGCACCTGCGCCTGAGAACTCACCGTTCGGTGCCTTCGGCATGCCAGGATTCGCGGGACTGCCGCCGCAGGCCGCCCCACCCGAGCCCCGACCGATCCTTGAGCTGGAGGGCGAGGAGTACGAGGACGAGCTTGACGCGTTGTCCGACTGGGTCGATGACTTTCTCGTCCGGGTCTACGGGGCGGAGGTCACGACCGCGGCGCCGTGGTGTGAGCAGTGGCAGGAGCACGCCGATGTCGTTGCCTGGCTGCACGCCCTGTGGCTGGCCTACCAGCAGCACAAGGACGCCGAAGCCGGACTGTCCGGGCTGTTCGTCTGGCACCGGGACTTCCTCACCCATGCCATGGCCACCATCCGGGCTGCCGGCGGACCGCTGTCGGCGTGCATGACGGATCCGGACCGGCCCGCCCACCGCCTGCTGCCCGGCCCGCCGCCCTCGAACCGGACCGCCACCTCCGCCAAGGAGAATTCCGAAGAGGACGGCGAGCCAGGCCAGGCCGTCGGATGACCGGCGGCGAGATACGGCCGCCGGCCTTCGGCCTCTCCTTCGACCCCCGCGCTCTGAACGACCTCCTGGCGGCCCCCAGCGACATCCGCGACCTGGCACTCGCCCAGCTTCAAGAGGTCGTCAGCGCCCGTCTGTTCGGCGCCAAGCTCACCCGTGACCTCGCCGGATGCCGCAAGGTCTACGTCGATCACCGCAACGCCTGGCGCATCGTCTACGCCCAGCGGCGGGCACCGGCGAACTCCACGCACACCACCGAGATCCACGTGTTGGCCGTACGCCCACGCGAAGCGCACGACGTGTACGACACGGCCCGCGCCCGCCTCGGCATCAGCCGACCGCCCATGGGTGAGCGCACCCACGCCGCCCGCACCCGCTCACCGCAACTGGCCACCCGCCAGCCCGTTCCCAAGCCGGGACCACCGCCTTCCGCGATGCCCGGCCTTCCCCGACCCGCACTATCCCCGACCCTGAAGGGCCCCGTTCGTTGAAGCAGTTCCCCACCCTGATCGACCAGGTCGCCGCCGCCGTCCTGGCGCCGGCCGAGGACACCGAGAACCCGCACCACCGCGCCATCCTCGACGTGGCCGTCGAGATCCAGGAACTCGACCGGCAGCTCGCCGAGCTGTCCGCCGCCGATCTTCCCGCTGTCAGTGCCGCCGAGCGGCTGGACACGCTGACCGACCTGCTGGTCGAACGGATGGCAGCGGGTGTCGAGTTGAACGCCCTGCTGTCCGCCTCCTGCAGCCGTGCCGCCGCAGGTGAGCCCGAAGTGCCGGGCGTGTACGACCCAGCGGAGGACGAGGAGCCCGACTTCGACCCTGATGTCGACGACTACGAGGACTTCGACGGCTTCGAAGATCTGGAGGGCCTGGAGGACATCGAAGACCTCCCGGAGGAGGCGTGCGAGGAATTCCTGTCCTGCCCGAGCCGCCCGCAGACGATCATCCACGCCTGCCTTGACGCCTTCGACGCCCTGGGCGCAGTGGACTACGTCAGCACTACGGAACTGGTCTCAAGCGTGCGCGAACTGCCGGGCGAGGCCGAGGAGCGCTGGCGCTACGCCGACCTCACCCCGATCCGACTCGCCCTGCTCCTACGCCCCTACGGAGTCCAGCCCCGTAAGCCGCGTGCCGCCGACGGCAGCCGCTACCGCGCCTACCGGCGCAGCGACCTGCTGGCCGCCCGCCCGAACTGCTCCTGCTGACACACCCTGCCCTCGCACGTACTCGCCTGGTGACGGCGGCGGATTGGGACCTGGTCGCCGGCTTCCATGCCCGGTGTTCCGAACAGAACCTGTTGCGCCGCTGGGGGCGAACCCACCTCACGCCCCGTGACCTGACACGGCTTCTCACCCAGTCCGAATGCTGGATCGGGTTCGACGCAGACGAGCGCCCCCTGGCCCTCGTCTGCGTCGGCCCCGTCAGCGGGGAGCCCGGCGTCGCCGACCTCGGACTGCAAGTCGCCGACGACCGCCACCGTCAGGGCATCGGAACAGCCCTGGCCCTGCAGGCGGCCGGGATCGCTCGCACACGCGGAGCACACACCCTCACCGCGTACACGCAGGCATCCAATGCCCCGATGCTCCGTCTCACGGAGTGTCTGGGGCCTGTGCAGCGCACCCGCGAAGGCCCGTACGTCGAGGTCCGCGTCGCATTGGACGCCCTCGTTTCCGACCCCCGCCCGTCTACCGAAGCCGCTTCGCCTTGACCTCATCCCCTACACCTTGGCCTGCCCGGCAGACGTCCACGGCCCTCGATCACCGGATCGAGAACGCTGTGGGCCACCGCCTCGATGAGCTGGGGCGGTATCGCGACGACGGTCTCCTCGACGCGGCGCATTCTGCCGTGGCGGACGCCCACCGCGATCTCGTACGGGCCGAGCGAGACGTCACCTTCCACCGCACCCGACTCGCCCGCCTGGCCTCCGGCGAGTTCCCCGTCGATCATGCGCTGTTGGCCCGGATCGAGCGGTCGGTGGACCAGCTGGCCGCCGCGATCGACGAACGGGACGTGCAGCAAGGCAAGACTGCGGCTGCACTGCGTCCGATCGAGGCCGCCCCGCCGCGGCAGGGGCCACGGCAGGTGCCGGCGAAGGACATCGCGGCCCTGCTCGCTATCGCCCAGGGCGCCAAGCTGCACCAGAACCTCGCCACCCACCGGCTCGCGGTGGCGACCCGATCGCGTACGCGCATCCCCTACGCCCAGCTCCAGCGCCTGCAGGAGAGCGGGCTCGTGGACCGTGACACCTCCCGCCCGGTGCACGCCGGACAGCCCGTCACGCTCACCGACGCCGGCCGGACTGTCCTGGCCGCCCCGCGCCGCGCAGGCCCACCCAGCACCACGCCGCCGCCCCGACCGGCGGCTTCACCTGCTCCCGCACACCTGCGCCGCTGAATGGCGCCCGTCACCTGCCCACAGACCGATGGCGTTGCCGAACCGAAAGTACCGATGCCCCCCTCCGAACCGGACTTCCGCCTCGACGGCTACGAGGCCATCAACAAGCACGTCGCCGACCAGTTCTGGCAGCACATCGAAATCGAGCAGCACGACTTCACCCTGCTTGCCGAGCACCACACCGAAGACGGCGAGCACAGCTTCTACGTGATGCACAACCGTGCCGTCACCTGGGGCATCCCGGGGGAACCGCAGCTCGTCGCCCTCCACCTCAAGCGCGACACGGCAGCACACACCTTCCGCTTCACTCACCAGATGCTGCCGCTGCCGTCCATGGCCCAGTCCTGGCTGATCGCCCGCGGCTGCCCCGAGGAGGAGATCCTCCTCGCCGACGGCATCGGAACCACACCCGCCAACCAGGCCACCCGAGCCTTGGAGAAGCGGCTGCGCAGTGACGGCGACCACTTCGCCCTGCTGACCAGCTACACGCACGACGACGATCCGATCGAGATCACCGTGCTGCTGCGTGCTCTCGACGAGAAGGCGCCGCTGCCCTTCCGCGTGCTTCTCAAAGAGGTCGACTTCGACGCCTGGACGCACACCCTGCGCGAGGGCGGCTTCGAGACCTTCGAGGCGGCCACTCAGTGGTGGGAGGGCCACTGGCGCGGTGAGGAGATCCCGCTGCCCACCGCCTCACTGGCGACCCACCACACCATTACCGGTATCCCCGCGCTGCCGGTACGCCCCGCACCGCCGCGCGGACTGGGCCGGTGAACTCACGGGCACCTCACCGCTCCCCCCTTTTCCTGCTGGCGAAATGCCAGCGCTGGGGGAGGCGGGGCGGAACATAGCACGCAATCCCCGGTTACCGAAACCGGGGATTCTCCGGATTCTTGTTCTTGGCCCGAACGGCAACAGCGCGGGTCCACTTTCGCGTTCCCTCGCCAACTCCACTCAACTGTTAGGAAATCCCCTTGCGCCTCTCCCGCATTGCCGCTGTCGCAGCTGTAACCGCGGCTATCGCCCTGCCTGCCGTCACTGCTCCGGCCGCCAGCGCCGCAGCCCCGGCCGTTGCCTCCGACTCCTGCCACAAGACGGACCCGTACAAGGTGCACCACGCCAGCGCCGTCACCATCCGATCGAAGGCATCGTCGAAGTCCACCGCGCTCGGTGTTCTGTACCGCAGTCACAAGTTCACCGTCCACAAGGCCACGAAGTATGGCGAGTGGGTGTACATCACGGACAAGACCACCGGAGCAAAGGGCTGGGTTTCCGGGACCTACGTCTACCCGGTCGTCTACACCTGCCTGCACTAATTCAGCGAGCCCGAGCCCTGCACCAGCAGCCAATTCCGCATAAGGACAACGGATTTGCCGGTGCAGCCTTCCCGCCCCGTGACGCGAACGAAAGGAGACCTCCCGTGACCGAGTTCAGCGAAGACGTCATGGGTGTCATCACCGAGCGGATCGAAGACCGATTCCAGATGCCACTCGCCGAACTGCGCCGAGCGGTGACGGCGTCGCCACAGGCCAACCCCGAGGCCACGACGATCGTGCGCTGGTACGGCCTGCTCACCGAAACCCAGGACGCACTCGACACCGCCGAGGACGCGCTTGTCGACGCCCTTGGCACCCAGCCCGGCGAACTCGATGACCCCGTCATGGAACTGGCCCAACAGGTCAACACCACGGTCGCCGCCCGGGACGGCCGCGCCATGGTCGTGAACCACCTCCTCGACGGCGCCCCAACCGTGTGGCGCGGTGCATCCCCCGCCGCCCGTCGCGCGCCGGCCCTGACCACCACCGCCCCCAGGCTGCCCGGCCTGCGAGGCGTTGCCCCGCGGGGGGCGTCGCGATGAGCGTCATCGCCAAGCCCACCAGCCGCGACCAGGCACTGGAGAACGCCTTCGGCGCCCGTCCCGCCGCCTTGTACGCGCAGGCGGCGCACCCCGGTGCCTCGGTCGCACTGCAACGCGCACTGGAGCTGCGCAGCTTCCTCGCCATCGCCGAGGAGCAGGTAATTCGTGTACGGGATCGCGTCCACGAGGCCACCGCCGCCGACGGCGACATGGGCGCCCTGTCCGCCGAGGACCTGCGCTGGGACGCCCAGTGGCTGGAGGCGGCTCTGGCAGCTCGCGACGGCTACGTCACCGCACTCGACGACCTGCTGCAGACCATGCCGGCTCCCGCTCAACCCCCCAGCCGACCGGTGCAGAAAACCCAGTTGAAGGTCACCGCCACCGCTCCGCCCGTCCCACCGACCCGTGGGGCCGGGGCAGTGCGGACCCGCCGCCCCTGAAAGACCCGCCGATTGCCCCAGCCCGACGCCACCACGCACTCCGTGTCCCAGATCCTCGCCGAGCGCATCGAGGAACTGTTCGGCCAGCCGCTCGCCGAACTCGAAGCCCTCGCCGACAACACCCCGGACGCCACCCTGCTCGGCGCGCTCACCGGCAGCCACAGCGACCTGGACCTCGCCGAACGCAACATCGCCTTCCAGCTGGAGAGGCTGCGCGAACTCAGCGCGCCTGACAGGGAGATCGGCCGCCACGCTGCCGGTCACATCCTCGACTGCGCCCGCCGCATCGCCGAGTCCGTCGCCACCCGCGACGCCTACGCCAAGGCCACCGGCGCGGTCCTGGGAGGACTGCGCCGTGCAGCGGCACCCGCCACCCCACCGCCTGCTGTGCCTGCGCCCGCGGCCCCGGCGCCCGTCCCCTCCCATTCCCGCTGATCCGCCCGTACCGCTTGAGGAGCCCCTTCCTTGGCCACCACCGGTCTGCCCCACACCGCCCAAGACGACCTCTCGGGCGTCACCAAGACGCTGGATCTGCTCGCCCCGCGCTGGAGCGTGTGGGTGCTGATGACCCTCGCTGCGAAGCCGCTGCGCTATGCCGAGATCAAGCCGAGGCTGCCGTGGCTGCGCGACGGCCAACTCCACCCCCGGCTGCGCCAGCTGACCAACGCCGGCGTGGTCGAACGCACGGAGTACGGCCCGCGTCATGTCACCTACCGACTCACCCGGCGCGGTGCCGAACTGATGCCCGTCCTGGCCGCGATCGCGTCGTGGGGCGACACCCACCTGGAGAAGCGACTCGTCACCAACAAGACCACCGGCGCGAAGGAACCCGAGCGGATCGCCCCGGCCCAGAACATCGACGACACCCTGGCTCTAATTGCCCGGATGCATGCCGCCCCGATCCTGTGGTCTCTGCATAGCCGGGGCAGCGCGAACCCCAAGGCGCTGACCACTGAGGCGATGCCCGGCTACGGGCTGACGGCCGTCTACCATCCGCTGGGCCGCCTGGTCGAAGACGGCCTCGTCACGGCCACCGGCAGCGGCAACTTCCAGCTGTCCGCCAGCGGCCAGGCCCTCGCCCCCGTCTTCCAGGCGATCTCCGCATGGGCCGCCCCGGCTGCCGAGTCCGGCGCGCGGCCGGTTCGGGCGCAGGGCCCCGCCCCGTCACAGAACCGTTCCGGCCCCTGGGCGACTAACCCGACCCGCCGTCCGGCTCCTCCCGTACCCGCCGTACGGTCCGCCGGCCCAGCCCTTGCCACCACGCCCCCGGACGGGCCTGCGTGGAAGTCGGGCGACCTCTTCTCCCACCAGATACCGGCCCGCCCCATCACCCCGGCAGGGGGGCCGCGCCGATGACCCGCCCGCTCCCCTCCAGCCTCCGGCAGGAACGCCGTGCGATCCGCACCCTGACCCTGCCGGGCCTGATCCGCCTGGTCACAGAGATCGACGACAACGGCCCCATCAGCCACCGGCGCGGCAGCCTCCAGGGTGCTTTCGGCGACCTCACACGCGCGCAACTTCGCCGCGCCATCGACACCGCACGCGACCTCGGCCTGGTCCACGCCGACCAAGAGGCCCCCGACCGCTACCGGCTCACCGCCGCCGGCGAGGACCTCGCCGAGGTGTACGACACAGCAGCCCGCTGGGCCCGCAGCCACCAGTTCCCCAGCCCCAGCAGTGACTTCGTCACCCGCGTCCAGCACACCTTCCAGCTCCAGAGCTCCGAGCCGACCAGCGCGAGGACCGCGCAGTCGGCGCCGCTGAAGGCGCTGTCGGAGTGGCTCACGGCGCATCCCCGCGTCCTGCACCAGGCAGGTGACTGCTCCTCCGGCGCGGCCCAGGAATCGGGGCTCGCGGCGTGAGATCCCATGCCGGGCCCCGGCGTGACCACCGGCCGGTACCCACCCTGCTGCGCGGCATCTACCTGCCACGCAGCACGGACGCCGCCGCGTTCGCCATGACGACCTACGGCATCCCGCTGCTGGTGCTGGCCACCACCAACTCCGCGGCTCTGAGCGGACTCGCCTTCGCGCTCGAATGGGTTCCACGCCTTGCCGCGTTCGCCTTCGCCGGCGCGCTGGTCGACCGCCACGGCACCACCACCGTCCTGCGCTACGCCTCCGCCGCCAGGGCCCTGATCGTCCTGGCCGCCGCATCGATCCTGCCGACGCAGGAACAGGGCCTCGGCGCGACGGTCACCGTCATGCTGCTCGCCGCGTCCACCGGGATCCTCACCGAGTGCTCGTACATCGCGGCCGAGACTGCGGGCGGCGTCGCCGGCCGTGAGGCCGGCGACCGCGCCCACCGCGTGCAGTCCGTGCTCCTCGGCATCGACCAGGTCGCCACCCTGTCCGGCCCCGCACTCGCCGGCGTACTGCTGCAGTGGACCGGCGTCGCCGGGATGCTGACGGTGATCGCCGTCTTCTCGTTGCTCACCAGCGTCCTGGCCCCGCGCCAGTGCCACCGGGCCAAGCCCCCACGACAGCCGGTCGCTCAGGGTCTGCTCACCGGCTGGTCGACCCTGCGCTCGCTACCGGCCCTGGGCTGGCTGGTGACCGGACTGACCGTCTCCAACCTCGCCGTCGGCCTGCTGCAAGCCGCCGCCCCGGTCATCATCGTCAAACAGCTCGGACACTCCACGGCCGATGTCGGATTCACCTGGTCGGTCGCCGCCGTCGCATCCCTCGTCGCGGTCGCTCTGTGCCGCCGGGCCATCGACCGCTTCGGACTGTGGCCGGTCGGGGCCCTGTCCGCCTCGATCGCCGCCACCGCGTGCCTGTCCATCCCCTTCGCCGTCACCTACGCCACCTATCTCGCCTTGATCGCCGTGCTCATGGCCGGTGAGGGCGGCATGACCATCGTGCTGCGGACCCTGCGCTCCCGCCTCATCCCCGCGGACACGTTCGGCGCCACCCTGTCGCTGACCATCCTGCTGCTCCTGCTGCCCTTCCCCCTCGCCGGTGCCCTCGTCGCCACCGTGCCGCCCGCTCAGCTCGGCCACGTCATCACCCTCTGTGCCGCGGTGCAGGCCCTGGGCCTCTTCGCCACCTTCGCCCGGCTGCGCGCCACCCCCGGCCTGCGCGCCTCCTTCGCCTGACCGCCCTGGCCCCCTCCTGCTCACCCGGAGTCCGCTGCCATGCCCACGTCCCACACCCCCGCCGACCCGCACGCCCTGCCCATATCCCGCCCCTCGTCGCGAGCAGGCTCGCGCCCGACGCTCACCGACCGGTTCCTGGCCTTCCACGGGGAGCACCCGTACGTCTACCGCGCGCTGGAGCGCCTGACGGCCGATCGGCTTGCCGCCGGCGCCACCCGGGTCGGACTGAAGGCCCTGTTCGAGGACCTGCGCTGGCAGCTGCCGCCGGGCACGCGCGGCCTGGACAACAGCTTCACCGCGCTCTACGCCCGGAAGCTGATCGAGGACCACCCCCACTGGGCGCCGGCCTTCGAGCTGCGCCGCCGCACCCCCTGACCACGTTGTTCAACTCGTCTTTCCTCCGCCCTGTTTGGAGCCTTGTTGTCCTCTCGTCCCGTCGTCCTGGTCGTTGCCGCCGCTGACATGGAGGCCCACACGTATCGCGGAACATGCCTTGCGAACGTCGCCGCCCACTACGACGTCGTCTTGATCTCCGGCGCCGCGCCGACCTGGGAGAAGGAGATCCTCCTCGACTACGAAATCGCCGATCCCACCGATCAGGCGGCGCTGACCGAGGCCGGACGCGCACTGGCCGAGCGGCACGACCTGGCCGGCGTGATGACGTGGACCGAGTGGTACCTCGTCCCCGTCGCCCGCCTGGCCCGCCAGCTCGGCCTGCCCACCACCGCCCCCGAGGTGCTCCAGGGCTGCCGCAACAAGCACACGAGCCGCAGCCTGTTCGCCCGCCACGGGGTGCCCTCCGCCACATCCGTGAGTGTGCGCGCCGAGCGTGAGGCGGCGGATGCCGCCCGGCGCATCGGCTACCCCGTCGTCCTCAAGCCCGCCGCGCATGCCGCGAGCATGGGCGTCGTCCGCGTCGACACCGCCGGTGAACTGCCCGCGGCGTACGCCTTCGCCGCGCAGGCCGCCGGCCACGGAGTGGAGAACACCCAGGTCCTGGTCGAGGAGTACCTCGACGGTCCGGAAGTGAGCGTCGAATGCGTCACCCACCAGGGGCAGACCTCGGTGGTCGCCGTCACCCGCAAGACCGTCGGCTGCGCGCCGTACTTCGAGGAGCTGGCTCACGTGGTCGATGCGACTGACCCGATGCTCGCCACCGTGGCCCCGGCCGCCGTCGCGGCCATTGACGCCCTGGGCATCAGCGACGGCGTCAGCCACGTCGAGATCCGCGTGGTCGACGGCCGTGCCCGCCTCGTCGAGGTCAACGCGCGGATCGCCGGCGACATGATCAGCCACCTGGTCCACCTGGCCACCGGCGTCGACCTGGCCCGCGCCGCTTCCGATATCGCCTGCGGACAGGCACCCGACCTCACACCGACGCGCAGTCAGGCAGCGGCGATCCGGCTGATCTACCCCGCCTACTCCGGCACCCTCACCGAGCGCCGCCTCGACGGGGACTTCCCCTGGCTTGAGCGCGTGACCTTCCAGCGGGAGGTCGGCGACCCCCTCGTCCTTCCGCCGCACGGCGACATGTTCAGCGCACGCATCGGCTACCTCATCACCACCGGCTCCAGCGCCGCAGCGGCGCAGGCCCGCTCCACCGAGGCGTACCGGCACCTGACCGTCCAGATCACCCCCGCCTAGACCGCCGACCGCGTCCGCCCGCCCCGAACATCCGGATGCCCACTTGACCAACCTCGATCCCGGAGGGCTGGGAGCTGCACTATCAGTTCGCGGAGGCCGCCGACACGCTCACCGCGCTCGGTGAGGAACTGGCCGACACCCCCGCGGAATTGCGTGAACTCGGCCCGCCCGAGCAGTCGCACACGGCCGACCACAACGCCACCGCGGCGAAGCGTCCGTTCACCCCCACGCCGGCCGCCCAACCCGCACCCCCCACTCCACCTGCATGTCCCGCCCCGGCCCCACGCCGCCGTTAGCACTGGAAGTCCATATGCCCCTTTATGCCCGTGAGTTCTTCGCCGAACTGGGAATCCCCTTCGCCAACAGCACCGTCGTCGGGAACACGTACTACGCGACGCCCGTCCCCGGAGAGCCGCTACGGTTGCGGGTCGAATTCTCCGAAACCATCTATGCGCACACCTACGGTGGACTGCGTGTCCAGGTCACCCATCCGCACACGGGTGTAGTCGACACCACCGTCCTGACATTCAGCGACCACGGGACCTTTCGCCGCCGCGACGAGATCGCGGGAAAGCAGCTCGGCTACAGCGGATGGGGCAAGTTCGACAAGTACCACGCCGCCGGGGAAATGCCGTGGCAGGGTGCCGAGTTCGACGGCCTGCGCAGCGCCATCGAGCAGTACTGCCAGGTATGGTTCCCCGGCGCGTGGGATGCAGCCACGCCCCCTCGCACCCCCAGCCGCACCGTTCAGCAGGTGCCGACCCCGCCGGCTTCCCACACGACGAGTCGCACCCGCTGAGCCGCCACACGACCGAATGACCACCTTCGAGCAGCAGGCCCCCGGAGCTACCTTCCGGGGGCCTGCTGCGTACGGTCGAGCCAGCGGTCGACCCAGGCGGGGATGGGGAGGGCGAGCTGCTGCTGGGCCGCGTAGATCGAGGGGGAGCGCTCCTGGATCTTCTTCAGGTGGTCGCCGCGGCGTTGGATGGCGCGCACTTCCAGCACTCCAGGCCACTCGGCCAGGTTGGCGGTGATGGTGATGCACTGCTGGTTGTCCCCAGGCGGCAGATGGCAGTTGCAGTGCTCGTCCGAGGCCGTGATGGGCAGGCCCCAGTCGGGTGCGCCGAGCAGCGTCATCAGCCGCGGATTAGGCCGACCCGGCGCAGCAGCCCGCTGGAAGGGGCAGATCCGCGAGGTCGCTGTCGCTGAGCACGACGGTGCGACGATCCGCGGCCTCGTAGCCGCGGGCGACGTCCCCGTACGGCACCTCGACGCCTTCAGCCTCGCAGATGCGCCGTCGCCGGATCCTGGCGCCGTTCTCTGTGGGTTCCAGGACCGTTGCGTGACGTCGTACAGCGCCCCGTCGTTGGGGCCCTACGGCACGTTCTCGGGGGGTGTGGCTCTGTGGCGGATCGTTGCGATCGTCTCGTGGACTAGAGGTAAGAGTGCGGGCATTTTCTGTGCGGATGCCTTCGGGGATCCGGTACTGGACCGTGGTGGACGATGAGCTTGGCCCGATGTGTTCGGCGCGACTCGCTTATGAGCCAGTCCAGAAGTACCTGCTGCGGATGCCAGTGGAACCGTCGGCTTGCGGGGCAGAAGTGAAACTCTGGCCTGCATGGCCTGTGTATGGCTCGGCAGACACCGCACCCGTGTTGGAGAACGTCAGAACACGGTCGTAGTACTTGTTGCGGATACCGATGGAACCGTCGCCCTGCGGGACGATGCTGAAGCTCTGGTCCTGGCCACCCGTATAGGGCCGGGCGGTTACCGCACCGCCACTGGTCATCCCCAGTACGGAGTTGAAGTACACGCTGCGGATCCCGAAGGAGCCGTCGGCCTGCGGGACGATCCTGAAACTCTGTCCCGCGCCACCGGCATACGGCACACTGGACACCGTGGTAGGGCTCATATCCAGCACAATGGGGTACCGGCCCGTCTTGTTCATCTTGACGATGGCGGCCGTCACGGCGCTGTGATGGTTGATGAAGTCCATCGCGATCACGCCCACGCGCCTGCCGGGTGAGTACAGGCGGTTGGCCTCCGAGAGGGTGTAGGGATTCACGTCCCGCGCGTAGGCCCACGGGGTAACGCCGTATTGGGGACCGCTGTTGGCGCTGGTGTAGTTCATGAAGATCTGCGACCTGGATGACCCAGCGTTGATCGCCTTGACCAGGTGATTGTGAACGAGCTGCTTCTTGTACGCGATGGTCGGTCTTTCCCAGACGTCCTGGGTGTCGAACAGGCTGGATCCGAGGTTCAGCCCTCCGATGTACGGGGCGCGGGTCATCAGCACAATCTTGCCGCGGACCTGTCCGAGGTCGGGGACACTCGTCGCGATGTGGAACCGGTACCGCCAAGTCGCGTAACTGTTGTCGAAGACCCAGCGGAACGTCTCCGCCGATTCATTGGACTTCGTCTGCGAGAGTCGCATCAGGATCGTCTCGCCGGGGTGTGCCTGCAAGTAGTCCCAACACTGCTGCATGGCATCGCCGAACATCATTTTCTGGTAGACGTCGCCGTGGTGGACAGCGAAACTGCGTCCGGAGCCGCCGCCTACCACTCGACAACGAATATCGACGAACCGGACACCGGCTGCGAATTGTTGGGGAAGGCTCCAATCCTGGCACTGGGCGTACCCGAACGACCACGTGTCATACCGCGAGCAGGACTCATGCGTGCCCGGGATCGACATGTCACTCAGCTTGATGTTGTCGGGAACACCCGCCATCCAGTCGGACAGAGGCATGACCTGCCCTGCATCGGCGGGTGCGGACTTCCCGGCCCACTTCTCGTGCGGCAGCTCCTCCAAGGGCTTCTCCGCCGGTGGGGGCGCTTCCTCTTCATAGACGGAAGGATCGGATTCTCCGTGCTCCGGAAGCTTTTCGAGCAGCTCAGGGGCAGCGTTCATTTCTTCTTCGGCAGCGATCTCGTTCATTGCGGTCTCACTTCCGTCTACCTGGATCCGGCATACGCCGCTCCAGTACCTGGAACCTACTCGGACGCCGCACTCATGTAACTGTCACCTGGGTGCGGCAGAGATCACCCCTACGGAAGGGGCCCATTGGCAATGCCGGGACTGTCGAGGCTGAATTCTCTTGCAGGGGCGGAGAGTGGAAAGTTTCAGCATCGTAAGGCGCTGGATCTGGCGAGTACTCGGAGTTCTCTGGCGGTGGCCAAAAAGATGGCCTGTAACGCCATCTTGCAATTACCAAACATCGGCGAAGCGCACAATTACCGTGCGCCTATGAGAGTCGCGGTACAGGAGAAACGCAGGTGAAGGCCACGGTCGCCCGCCCGACGGCGACCTCCGCCCTGCGGACGCCTCACCTCCGTGGGCGGCACCACCCGCCGGAACACCACCCACAACTCCTCCGGCACCAACCGCTCAACCAGATCCCGTCATGCACAGCTCAACGGACGATCACGCCATAAGAAACGATGTCCAAGCCCACCGCCGCCGATGCGTGAAGTGGGTACTTACGCGGGTCGGACCTGGTCTGTCACGTCCTCGCTCTTGGCGGCATCCCCCAGCAGGGCGGCAGCCACGAAGCTGGGCATCGTCACCACCCCGTCATCGTCCGAACGGATCAGGGCGTTCTCGACGCGGGACGACGCCTCGACCGAGTGCGATTCCTCGATGAACTGGCCGGGGATGACTGCCTCCCGCACCGTGATCACGTCTTTGAGGGTTCCTTCGAGTCCTGGCGCTGTAACTGTTCCGCTGAAGCGTAGGGCCCGAGGGGCATCCCAGTTGCTGTTGAAGGGTTGCCTGTACCGAACGAAGAAGACGAAATCGCCTTCGAGGATACGCATGACGGGCTTGACTTCCAGCCACATCATGTGGCCGGGAGGGATGGGTACCGTCAGTTCGTCCTTGAACGTCGTTGAGCTGGACCAGGTCTGCGAGAACCCGGAACTCACCGACGCGGTGACGGTGTTGAAGAACGAGGCCGAGACCGTGGCAGAGACCGACACCGTTGTTGACGCCTCGACCGTCTTGGAACCCCCGATCACTCGCGTAATCGGGGATGCTGTCGTGTTGTGGACGGCTGAGCCAATCCCCACCGGGGCTCCGAAGTCGTATCGCATGACCTTGTGCCGGCCGATGACGCCGTGCTGCAAGTACGCCTCCTCCGTCACAGGCCAAAGCCGCGGTTCAATCACGGAGGGGTCAATCACCGGCAGCCCCTCAACGGTTGCCGGGTTGACCCCGTGCTTGTGCAACTGCGCATTGATTGCGGCGTTGTTCGGGTGCTTCTCCAGCAGTGCCACGTGCTCTCCTTGCGTCGGCGGGTAGGCCCGCTACGGGCGGCAATCTGGGCAAAAGCCCAACCGCAGGCACAATCTGTCACCATTGCAACACTTTGGGTAGTAGCGAATCCGGCCATGGCCGCGCATGGCCTTCAGTGACCCTGCGCGCCGGGGCGGCTCCACCGGGCAGGATTTAAGCAGCAGAGGCCGCAGCAAGCGCCTTCCGGATCGGCGCCGCCGCGGCGTGCTAGACGTACCCCGTTCCGAGTTCCAGCGCGGGCTTGAGTGCCGCGGCGGCGTCGCAGTCGTGGCAGGCTCGCGCGCCCGGCCGCATCAGTGCGTCGAGCGCCTCCATCACGCCCAGCTCGACCCCTCCTCCACTGGCTTGCCGGCAGCCCGCTTCGTGCACCACCGTTCCGCCGCGCCGTTTCGGGTCGGGCAGCGTGACCCACCCCGAGGGACGCGGCGGGGGGAGCTCTGGGGGGAGTCGGCGCGTCGGCACACGGGACAGATCGATCCCCTCGATCGGCTGGAGCTGCTCGGAGGTGACCCAAACCCCGTACTCGGCTGCTTCCACGCCCGTCTCCGTTGCCACCCAAGCCGGCACCCCGATGCGATAGCGCCACGGGTGCGGCCCCTGTGTCTCACGCCTCTCATGAAGCCGTACACGTACGGTCTGCCCGTCCGGCAAGACCAGCGTGATCTCCGCCGGCACGCCGACCGGCGGCTGATCCTCGGCCCAGCGATCCATCTACTGCGCTCCGGACCCCAGCTGCTTCGCCCGCACGCGCAGGGCCACCCGCTCGCCGCATCCGGCACCGCGCGACGACCAGTACGGGTGCCACCACACCTGCACCGACAGCTGCAGCAGACGCTTCCGCAGCACGGTCGTCCCTCCGCGGCGCGCCGGATCCGCGAGGGCCCGGTACGTACGGTCCCAGGCGCATTGTGCGGCGAGAAGATCCTCGGGGAACGAAGGGCGTTGCATACCAGCTATTGCATCACGTGTTCGATTTCTGTCGCATCTGTGCAGGTGGAACAGGTAGCAGGTGGAGCAGCGGGGTGGAGCGAGGCCCGACCGCAGGGCGTTGCGGCCGCCCCATCCATACCTCCGAGGGCGCCCTGCCGAGAGGGCGCCGCGCCATGGGATGCGCGCGGTGATGTTCTGCTACACCACCAGCGGCAATGGCCTCCGGCCGGACCTCATCCTCGGCTCGGCATCGCCGTTTGCGCCGAATCAGCCCTACCCCCCGCCGGCAGTGCCAGGATCGGTGAATGCCTGACCTCGTTCGTACATCAGACGGCAACTGGTGGCCAGCCAACGTGCAGACACCGCGACTTGTTCTGCGTCCGGTCGCCGAGGATGATCTGCGTGTTGCCGAGCGGCTCTGGAGGGACGAGCGGGTGCGGCGGTACCTGGGCGGGCCGGTGAGCGAGGCGAAGATCGCCGTGCGGCGTCGCACCCTTCCGGGCAGTCCCGGAGTCATTGCCATCGCGGAGCGCGATACGAACGCCGTGATCGGCATGATCACCATCGACCCGTACTCCGGGCGCGGTGCCACCGAGGTGTCCTACACCGTCGTGCCCGAGCGCTGGGGGGATGGCATCGGCCGCGAGGCAGTGGCCGCCGCCCTCGCGTGGGCGAGAAGCCTGCCCGGAACCGACCGGGTCGTTGCCGTCACGCAGACCGCGAACCGAGCCTCGCGCCGCCTGCTGGAGGCCGTGGGGATGCGCGAGTGCGGCGAGACGGTCGAGCACGGACACCCTCAGATCATGTATTGCGGCTGAGTCCTTGACGGCCGATGCGGCGGTCATGGGCGTCCGCGCATCGACGGCTACGCTGCCGCAGTGATCGAGTCCTCCACGCTGCCCGGCGACCCCTCCGAGCTGCACCTGCGCATCTCCTACGACGACGGACTCTGGGACACCCCGCAGGCCGACACTCTGGAGCGGTGGGATGTCTCCGTCCTGCACCGGCTCCGTACACACCACGGCGGCGAGGACCTGGCCGCGACCAGCAACTGCGCGCGGGCGGACTGCCCCTCGTGCTCCGTGGAGGACGTCGCGATCGGGGCGCTGACCTTCTATCGGGTGCGTCTCGACCGCGGGCGGAATGCCTACTGGGCCATGGAAGAGGAGTCCGAGGACCTGTACGAGACCGCGCAGGTGCTCCTCGACCCGCAGACCGGCTCGTTCACCGGCGAGGTCAGCGAGATGTTGGAGTACATCGGCACGGACCTGCTGGTGATGGACCGGGTGAACCTTGACCGGCAGTGGCGAGGCCATGGCCTGGCCGTCATCTTGGCCACCGAGGCGATCCACCGGCTCATGCCCGGCTGCCGGGCCATTGCTTGCGCACCCGGCATCACCGACCTCAGCAGCCACCGCCTCAAGGACCGTGCCGAGTGGGACCGTGTGACTGCGAAGATCGCCCAAGGGTGGGAGCGCATCGGCTTTCGCCTGTACCGCGACAACGTCTATCTCCTCTCGCCCGTCTCGCAGGACCTGGAGGAGCAGCGCGGCGAACTGCGGGGACGGCTCGTGGAACTCGGTGCATCTTGGAGAGCCGCGACGGCATGACTGGCGCCGCGGAAGGGACGCGAGAGCCGTCGCGTCACAACGCGGGGCACTGGCCTCACCGGTCGTGCAGCCAGACCCTCCAGCGGCTCCGGCGGCGGACCGGCACACCCTCCTTCTCTGGGGTCACCCTCGCCCTCGTCACCGGGCCGAGGGCCTCTGGGCCAGGGTGGGACTAGGCGTGTACCGGAGGCAGGTCGTACGAGGCGGCTGGTGCACTATCAAACGCCTCGATTGGATGGCGAAGGACAGCAGTTCGCCGGGGGCAGACAGGAAAGGCCGCCCAAGGGACTGGTGGACGCTGCCACGGCATGTCAACCTAAACGACCTTCCGGAAACCCCCAGGTCAGAGAGGTGATGCTGTGGCTTTGGATACGGCGCGACCCGGGTTCGCCACCACGGTCGGGGCCCTGCGGCTCCGCTCGTGGAAGCTCGGCGCCGGCCAGCCGATGGAGGTCATCGACCAGTTCACGGCGGCCGATTTCACCCACATCGTGGACGACCGGGCCGACGTCCACGTCAGCTCGCGTGACGGCCGGTTCTACCTCGGCTACTTCCCGAACGGCCGGCCGGGCGGAGCCGACGAAGACTGGGTGACGGGCGAGGGCTGGGTGATCGCCGTCACCGGCACCGCGAAAGTCCCCGGATACCGGATGTCCTTCGGTACGGAGACACCAGCGGAGATCATCGCTGGTGTCGTGGCCGATGTCCTGGCCACCTCCCAGCCCCTGTGACTGCAAGCCGCTTCGTACGCCACGTCTACTCTGCCCCTGCTCTCGCAGCTCGCCTGCACCGCTTGGAGAACGCCTTGGAATCGCACCCGCACGAGATGACCGTCGGCGACCTCATCGACGCGCTGTCCGCATCCGACCGTGACACACCCGCCCGACTGGCCATCAACCCCTTCTTCCCCATGTCCCACCGCCTGGGCGGCGTGGTGGAGGCCGCGGACGAGAACGGCCGGCCGATCGTCTACATCGCCGAGTCTCCGGAGGCCGAGCAGTTCGGCCCCCTGCCGCCCGCGGTTGCGGTCGCCCTGACCTGGCAGGCACCGAGCGATGCGCCCCCGCGCCGACGGCGCGGCGCCACCGGCCTCAGCGCCGACCAGTAGCCCAAGCCCGAACGACGGAGGCGCCCCTGTACCCGCATCACCCCCTCGATCCCTCCCACCCCAACTCGCCGGACCCCACATACTGGGTCACCCCGCGCCACCTGGCCGGCGATGACGACGCCCTCGCCGAGCGGATCGGCGACACCCTCACCGGGCTCGGCTGGCGCATGTGGCCGACATCTCGCAACACCCTGCTCTATGTGAGCCCGGACGGGCTGCGCGGCGCCGAGTGGATCCTCGCCGCATACCCGTTCGAGCTGGGCGGACTCCCGGTGGCCTGGCAGCTGTCGGCGCGCCCCCACCCCGCCTCGGCCATGACCGAGTGGAACGCCTACTTCACCGCAGGCGTCCCCCACGAGGCGCTCACCGACCTCCTGCTCGCGCTCGACGCCCACCAGGCACCCGACACTGGGTTCGAGGGAGCGGAGGCGGTGCTCACCGCGCTCACCGCGCGAGGTTGGCTGCGCGATCTGGACCGACCGCGCACCACTGCCACGGACCCCGGCTTCTGTGCCAGCGTCTCCTTGGAGACGCTGCCGTCGCTCGTCCACGACGCCGACCCGCGTGATGACCTCCTGGGGTGGCAGGCGTGGGCGGAGCCCGTGCTCGGAGCACCGTACCTGTGGTGCGCCGGCTTCAGCGCGAGCGTCCCGCACGAACTGGTCGCGGCCTTCGCCTCCTCGCTCGCTGCCCCCGGTCCGGTACCGCGCCGCACGCTGCCGCAGGGCGCGAAGGACCGTCTCACCGTCATCCGCCGCAGCTGACTTTGGCGCTTCCCGCGCAGATCACGACGGCCTGCGCGCCGCACGAGTCCCACCACCCCGTCCTTCGTCTTGTGGAGGTTCCTTGACCCTGCCGTTGATCCGGCTCGCCATCGGCCGTACGAACGGCACCGCCCACTGGGGCGTGCTCCCCGACCAGGATGAGACGCGCACGCTGTGTGCCACGCACTCGCCCGATCTGTTGCCCGTCACTTCGACAGACGCTGCCCACCAGATGTGCCAGAGCTGCACACGGGCTCTGCTGGCCCTCACCACCGCGCCCCACCCCGGAGGAGAGCCGGACGCCCGCCCGGGCGACGGAACGGGAAAGGGTGCGGCGGGGCACCGGCCGATCCCTGGCCATCTGCTCGGCTACTGCGGCAAACGCCTGGACACCCGCCGGGCCACCTCCCGGCACCGGTGTGCCAACTGCACCCGGCTCAGCGACAGCATCGACCGGTTCCTTCGCGACGCAGGCGATCTTCAGCTGCCCGCCGGGGACTCCTGCCACGGTGACGACGACCTGCTGTGGATGCCGCATGGCCGAGCCAACCTCGTGACCGGCCACCGACGCAACTCCGTCACCGGCAACGCCTACTGCGAGCAACGGCTCGCCGCCCCGAACCCCGGCGCCCCCAACGAGTGCGCGCCGTGCCGACGGCACTGGGAAGAGGCCGAGGTCGTACGCCAGACCTACACGCTCCCGGTCATGCGGGCCGAGGCCCTCGCCTGGCGCGAGCGCCGGCTCAGCATCTACGACGACCGAGCGTGCTCCCTGCGCTCCGGCGACGCCTACACCCTGTCCGGCTGCGCACAGACGCACCACGTCGTCGCGGTGACCGACCGCAGCCGCGACAGCCACACCGACATCCTCGTCTACCTCTCCGGCGACGACCGTGTCACCGACGTCCGACTGCGCCGAGATCGCCTCGTCACCATCCAGCGCCCTGACACCGTGGAAGCCGCCATACCTCACCAGCGCATTGCGGGCGCATAGTCCCTTTATCTCCGCTGCCCAGAAACAGAGAGGAAAAAGAGGAAGGGGATTCACTCCACGTGCCGAAGTTTTGGTGCGGTATCGACTGGTCGGAATCGCTGAATGACGTGGCGGTGATCGATGAGAGCGGTGAATTGGTCGCGCACACCAGGGTGGAGGCGACGCCGGAGGGGGTGAAGGAGATCCTCGCCCTTCTGCGCGGCCTGCGTACGAGCCACACCCACAGCCGCAAGCAGGTGCCGGTGGCCATCGAAACGCCCCACGGTCTGCTGGTTGCCGCCCTGCGTGCCAAAGACCAGCCGGTCATTGTCCTGCACGCCGGTACGGTGGCCCGCTACCGCGGGCGCATCAGCCCGGCCCGCAAGAAGAGCGACCGCACCGACGCGGCCCTGCTGGCCAACATCGTGCGCACCGACGGGGCCTGGCACCGGCCGATGCCTCGGACCTCCCAGGAGGCGATGGCGGTCACGGTCCTTGCCCGGGCGCAGCGCAAGGCAGTGCACACCCGCCAATACCACCGCAACCAACTACGCAGCCTGCTGCGCGATTTCTACCCGGCGGCACTGGAGGCGTGGCAGGACCTCCCTCACGGCATCGTGCGGGCCGAGGCCCGCGCCCTGCTGGCACTCGCGCCCACCCCCGGCAAGGCGCGCGAGTTGCGCAAGCGGCACATCGCCGACACGATCGCCGCCGCCGGCCGCACCCGGCTCGTCGATGACCACGCTGAGCGCCTGCGAGCCGTCTTTCAGCACCATCACCTGCGCCACCCGCCCCACATCGAAGAGGCCATGGGCCAGCAGGTCCAAGCCGCGCTCGCCCTCCTGAACCAGGCATGCGCGTCGGCCGAGTACCTGACCGAGGCCGCCACGACGGCGTTCCACGCACACCCGCACGCCGAGATCTACGCCTCGTTCCCCGGCTGCGGCTCCCTCATCGGTGCCCGGCTGCTCGGGGAGATAGGCGACGACCCGGACCGGTTCACCGTTCGCGGCCTGCGCGCCTACGCGGGAGCCGCGCCGCTGACGTGGGAGAGCAGTTCGAGCCGGGTGGTCACCCACCGCCGGATGGCGAACTCCCACCTCAAAGAGATCGGCCACATCTGGGCCTTCGCCACCCTGACCCGGTCACCCGGCTGCCGCGCGCACTACGACCGCCGCCGCGAGCAGGGCGACCGCTATGCCGCAGCTCTGCGCAACCTGTACGGGCGCCTGCTGTCCTGCCTGCACTTCTGCCTGAAGAATTCCACGACCTACCGGGATGAAACCGCGTTCCCCGGCGGTTGTGAATAGGTGAGTGGGGCGGAGCGGACGGCAGCCGGGAACACACCTGGGAATTCACCTCGGGCCACATGAGCCCTTACGCGGGAACGGTGCCCGGCTGCCTTCCGCTCCGCCCCACCCCAACATCGCCGTCGGCTAACGCAATGGGCCCGGCACCTGACCCCATCGGGTCAGGTGCCGGGCCCATTTGAATTGGCCAAGAGCCGTGGCCCCGTTGCCAGGAAAAGGCCGCGGGGCCGCGGCGCGGCGTCACCGGGCAGCTTGTGCCTTGTGGAGAGCCTTGGCGACGTGGGTGTCGACCAGTGCGGGCGAACCGGAGACGATCAGCAGGACGTTGCCCGTGCGGATCGCCGTCTGCTTGACGACGCTGCGTTGTCCGCCGGCGGAGTAGGTGAGCAGCTGGCTCCACCGCTCGTCGCCCAGGTTCGGCGCAGTCGTCTTCCGGGCGTCGATGTCGATAACGCTGCTGCCCGAGGTGACCTGGTAGGAGGAGCAGGAGACCATCGCGTCGAAGATCTCCCCGATGCCCGTGGACAGCTTCGTGGCGCTGTCGCTGTAGAGCTCCTCGCTCACCTCGGAGCTGCTGCTGCCTGCGTAGGCGAAGGACGCCTTCGCCTTGCGGGGGAAGCTGAGGCTGCTGCCGGTGGCCGTGTCGCCGCCGAGCTTGGCCACGGCCGGGCAGCCGATCACGCTGACGTCGTCGTGTCGGACAGCAGCATCGGCCTTGCGGGTGTAGCCCTCGCCCAGGTCGCCGTTGTCGAGGAGCCGCTTGCCCAGCTCGGTCGAGGACAGCGGCGCGGATGCCTTCGCCTCGTTGCCGCCCCCGTGCGAGGGGGCGGCGGAGGACGCGGCCGGGCCGTCGGCGGACTGCGCGCTGGTGGAGCAGCCCGCCAGGGTAAGGACGGTGAGGACGCTCAGGCCGAGCGCGGTCGTGGTGGAAAAGCGCATGCGAAACCCCTTGGTGTTGCGAGACGGACGGTCTGACCGGGTCGGCCTCCGGGTGCCGACGAACGCAGGGGTGGGGAAGGGGTTTCGTGATGTCAGTGGCCGAGGTGGCGCAGGCCGTCTTCGAGGTTGGGGTGGAAGTGGTCGACCGGACCGGAGTTGCGGTTGTACCAGGCGGTGCTCAGGCGCTCCTCCTTCGTCTCGTGGCCGGCTGGGCAGCGCAGCCACACCGAGTCGTCGCGCATGTTGAAGACGACCCAGTTCCGGTACGCACCGCAGTGGCACGCGTGGACTTCGCCGTCGATGACGAGCGGCAGGTCCCAGCGCATCATGAGCCCCGAGACGTCCTGGCGGGACGGCGCCCGGAACTCCGGCGGCAGGAAGTCGGGCACCTCCGCGGCCTCCGGCGCGGCCGGGGCGGGTGCGCCGGGCAGTGGCAGCTCGGTGTGCATCGCCAGCAGCGCCTGGCCGGCGCGCTGTGCGTCACGGAACTCACGGTCACGGGTGCGTCGGAACATGCCGTCTCCATCTCAGTCGTCTCGCCAGGCACGAGGAGAGTGCCGTAAGTCCCTGACCTGCTGCAACTCTAAGAATGTTGAACTCAGCGGGACTTGGGGGAACGGTCGTTGCCGTGCTCCGGACGCTGTGCGGTACCGCGGGTGGCGGTGGGCTCGGCGGCAGCGGAGGCGTGCTCGGCCACGGCGGATGCGTCGGCGGGCAGATCAGCCATCCGCCGCAGCCGCCAGACGAGCACGTCGCTGATCGAGCCGGCGGTGTCCAACTCCCGCCGCTCAGCTGCTTCGGCCAGGAGTGCGGCCGGGTCGAGGCCGGCGCTCTCGGCATCGGCGAGCGTGGCGGCTAGGGCGTGCCACCCCTGCTCGGTCAGGATCTGCTCGGCCAGCTCGGGCATCGCCTGACGCAGGTAGGCGGTCTGCTTGCGCTGCATGGGCTGGGACAGACGCCGGCCGCGCTGGTGCAGGACGGCCAGGTGCATGGGTGCGGCGCTCTGGTAGGCGGCGCGCAGGTGCTCGGCGGCCTGGCGGGCGGCAGCGGCCTGCTGGGCGTGCGCCTTCTTCCCGTGCCAGTGGGCGGCGGCGGTGACCAGGAAGAACAGCATGTCGATGACCATCGCGGTGGTGGCGCCGTCTTCTCCGCGGCCGAGCGCCGGCCCGCCGTAGACGAGGTCACGGGCGGCCTGGCGCAGGGCACGGTCGTGACCCCGCTCGGCACGAACGTGGGAGCGGGAGGCCCGCTCGAACGCCCAGGCAGCTTCTCGAAGTTCGCTGCGGGTGTGCGCCGCCGAGGTCTTGGCGAGCGCGTCGAGGACTTCACCGGCCGCGGCGAGCTGCGCGGTGATCTGCCCGTCGTCGTCCTGGTCGAGGACCAGCACGGCCTGCCAGACCGCCGTCGTCGCCTTCCGCCGCGCGGTCGAGGGGCTGACCCGCGCCGGGCCGGAGGAACGGTCCGTGGCGGCGTCGCGGTCGTGGCCGGAGGCGTTGGCGGAGAACCGCTCGCGGATGCGGGGCAGGGAGAGGTCGGGCGCGAGGGTGGAGCCCGAATAGTAGATGGGCTCCTGGTCCTCGTTGCGGTCGTCGGGCAGCGCGACCTTGTAGCCGAGCAGATCGCCGGAGGGCGCGACGCGCTGGCGGATCAGCAGGCCGGCGGCTGCCAGGCGGTCGAAGAACTCCTGCTCGCTGGCGACGCCGGCTGCGGCGTGGCGCACGGTTTCCCGCAGCTCCTCGCGCGGTGGGCGCTTCTTTCCCTGGCGCTCGGCTTTGTGGCGTTCGGCGCTGGTGGGGCGCTTGGCTGCGGTTCCGTCGCCGGTGTTCAACCGGCGTAGGCCGTAGTCGACTTCGATCTTGCGTGCTTCCTCCTGGGAGCGTTTGCCGTCCTGGCGTATGCGGGCCTGGCGGCCGTCCTCGCGGACGACGGTGGCGATGATGTGGATGTGGTCGTCGGCGTGGCGGACGGCCGCCCAGCGGCAGGCGGCATCGTCGCCTTCGGGGGCGATGCCGGTGGCGGCGACCATGCGGCGGGCGATGTCGGCCCACTGCTCGTCGGTGAGGACCGGGTCCTCGGGGGCAGCGCGAACGGAGAGGTGCCATACGTGCTCGGCGGGCCTGGCGCCTGCGGGCAGAGCCATGACGGGCTGGTCGAGCAGACGCTGCAGGTCGCCGTAGGTGGTCTTGGGGTCACGGCCCGGGTCAGGGGCCAGGCCGTCCCAGGCCGCGACGAGGTGGGGGTCGATGTGCTCCTCGTGCGTGCCGGGCCCGTACAGGTAATACAGCAGGCCGATGGTGCGGGTGCCCATGTCGTGGACGCGGGGGATCATGCAGCCGCACGCTCGCTGTCCAGGTAGTGCTGGGTGAAGTCGTCCACCCGCCGAGCGGCACGGTGCACGGCGGCGAGCACCGCTTCGGCCTGTGGGGCGTCACCGCCCGAATTGAAGGTCTTGGCAACCTGGTTGAGGTTGTTGCCGACCTGGCCGAGGTGACGCCGAAGAGCGAACAGTTCGTTCAGCACTTCGCGTTCGCCCGCGATCTCGGCGGTGGTCCGGTCAAGGTCGCGGGCGGCTCTGAGTGCAGCGTGGGCAAGGAAGCTGGCGACACTCATGTGGCAGGCGTCGGCGGCACGGGCGATGAGCTGGTACTCGTCGTTGTTCATGCGGCAGCTGGGCTGGTGCATGCGCTTCTTGTCATCGCGCAGGCGCTCGCGCTGGTGCACGCGTGGCTTCGCTGCTGTGTGCGCGCACTCGGCGCTCTGGCGTGAGTGCGTCTTCTCCCCTTCACGATGCGAGCCGCCCTCGGTCGCATCCTGAAGGATCGGCGCCCCCTGGCGTCGATCCTCTCCCGCCACCCCCGGGGCGGGAGACGCAAGAGCATTGCTCCCAACGGGAGCAATGCTCTTGCACCAACTTGCTCGTGGTGAGGTCGAGTTGGCTTCCGGCTCACCGTGCGCGTGAGCGGGGGGTGTCGTCGGGTTCGTCATCGGGTTCGGTACCTCGTAGTGCGGATACGGAGCTGAATTTCGGCGGCCAGGTCGACCATGGCGGTCGGACCGTCGAGGACGCGGACGGGGGAATCGACGCGGTCCTGGACGAGCCACTGGCCGTTCGGGGCCAGCACGGCTGCGTGCAGGAGCTGGTAGCGCACGAGCACCTCCGCCCAAGCGCCGGCCTCGGCAGGGGACGGTGCGTGCGTCCACCAGGAGTTCTCAGGAATGGCGGTCCCTCCAGGGCAGAGCGGGGGCGGTGGCCCGGCCGATGCCGGGCCACCGGACGGAATGGCCGAAGCAGGCGTCTGACCTGCTTCTTTGTCGGCGTCAGCCGCACTCGGGGCAGCGCTCAAGGTGCCGGTTCAGGGCCCGCGCCATGTTCCGTTTCACCGAGACGGCGTTCTTCCAGCTGGTCTTCGCCGACGCGGCCCCCTGGTGACGCTCGGCATGACCGCGCAGGAAGCGGATGTCCTGCTCGAAGTCGGCCTTGATGCTGGTGAAGCGATGGCAGGTCTTCATCACGTCGCACTCCCGGTCATGGTGGTACCTGCCTCGGCGCGCAGCCGCTCCAGGACCGGCGTCAGGCTCTCGTTCCGGCCGCCCCCGAGGTTCAGGGCACGGAGGATCTCCCGCAGCTGGGGACGGTTGATGGACGCGTTTCCGTCGCGCTCCAGCAGCTCGGCCACGTGGGGACGAACCCGCTCGACCGTCTCCTCGACGCTCAGCTGCGGCCTCCGCGAGCGCCTGGACTTCCCGGTACCCGGCCGGCTTCGATGCGCCTTCGCCTTCGGCTTCTGCCGTACGGGGACGGGGTGGGGACGGTCCCCGTAGGTATCGGTCCCCGTTTCGGCGGCGAGGACTTTCCCGTCCCCCTTGTGGTTGGGGACCGCGACGGGATGGTCCCCAACGGGCTCGGTCCCCGATTCGATGGCCGGGTGTTCCAAGCTTGAGCTGCCAGTGGGGACGGCTGCCGGGAACGAGCCGCTGCCCCTCTGTGCAGCGGCGATGTCGTCTCCCGACGTCGCCGCGTCGCGCCGGTCAGCTAGGTGCGCGTCTCGCTCGACGGCTCGGTCCCCGTTGCTGTTGGGGATGGTGCGGGGACGGTCCCCAAGCGGTTCGGTCCCCGTTTCGGCGGCGAGGATTTCCCCGTCCCCGCCCCCGTCCCCGTTGCTGTTGGGGACCGTGACGGGACGGTCCCCGTCAGACTCGGTCCCTGATCCCGGCTTCGCCCTGTCTTCGACAGCCCCGTCCCCGACCGGCACGTTGCCTTGGGGACCAGCGTCGGGGACCGTGCTCAGGGACGGGCTCACCTCCCTCCCGCTCGCCGACCGAGCCACTAGGGACGGAGCGAGAGGGGACGGGGCACCACGGTGGTCGACCTGCTCGCACTCGGGATCGGTCCAAGGTGAGGGCAGGGTCACGGTGGCGAGGGCTGAGGCGTGCCGGCGGGCGGCCAGCTGATCCAGCAGCGCACGGCGCTGTGCCGGATCGGTGCCGACACCGGATCGTGCGAGAGCCGTCTCAAGCTGCCGCTCGATCCGTCGCCCGCGGCGATCCGCCCGCTGCTTCTCGGGCATCTTGGCCAGCCGTGAGGCGAGGGCTCCTGCCCGTTCGGTGGCACGTTCCCTGGTGATCTGGGCGGCATCACGATTCCGCGTGGCGACTCCCAGACGCGAGAGCAGACGTTCCCGCGCTTCGCGTCCCAGCGTGGCCAGCAGCCCCTGCGAGGCGGCGTCCGGCTTGTGCAGCCGCAGCTCGATGCCCATAGCCACATGCCAGAGCATGGCCGCCATAACCGGTCCGACGACGGCTCGCACAGTGCCGCCCACCGGACCTGACTCGGCGAACGCGGGGATGATCTGCACCGCGGTGAGCACCCAGACCAGGGTGCCGGGCACACCAGGCGCGCCTTGGTTCCGCAGATTCTGGCGGGCCAGCAGGGCGTTCGCGAAAAGTGCCAGTTCGGCCGTGGAGAAGAAGGTGGCCCGTTGCACCGTGTCGGTCATGCCGAGGAAGTCAGCGGCGAAAGACCAGCTGGTCTCGGCGCTGTACGCCGTGCAGGCGAGCGCGGCGAGAGCCGCGACCCAGACCGTGGGGGTGCCAGCGCGCAGGACGCCTGCCCGGGTCCGGTTGCGTCGGATCGACCAACCGGCCAGCACCAGGGCGAACACCCCGATGGCTGCGACCGCGTAGACGGGGTCGATGCCGAAGGGGAGTGACATGGCGATGGGGTGAGTCATGCGGCCTTTCGGAGAGCGGCGATCAGGGAGTGGGTGTGCGCCTGGCGGGGGACCTGCACCGGCGAGACGATGTCCTCGTCCTCGTCCTCGGCGGTCTCGTCGTCGGTCGGCTCGGTCTCGTCGGGCCGCTCCCAGTAGCGGTCGCGATCGGCAACGGCGTGGGCGGCGTTGCGCATCAGGTCCTGTGCCCATTCGAGATTGAGCCGCAGTGCGTAGGCGAGGCGCTCGGGGCTCCAGCCGCGGACGTAGGCGTGGCGGGTGACGGCCTCGCGCTCGGCGTCGCTGAGGTGGATGTCGCGGCCTTCGAAGGCTGCCTTGACGCGGCTGTAGTCCAGGCGCTTGTTGACCTTGGCGTGCCAGGGGCGTCGCTCGTCCTCGGTGAGCCCGCCCCACATGCCGTGGCGGAGTTCGTTGTCGAGGGCGTAGTCGAAGCACGCCTTCTTCACCGGGCACCGGGCGCAGATCGACTTGGCTTCGTCGATGGCTGCGCGGTTGCGGGCTGTGTGGAAGAACAGCTCGTCGATGTCCTCGGGCGGCATGTTGTGGCACTCGCTGCGGGCCTGCCAGCTATGGTCGGCGATGCCCCGGAGGGTGGGGGGAGGCGTGTCGTTGGTGGTGATGTGGCGCATGTCGGTCTCCGGAGGTCGCCTCGTGGGCGCGGCGGTGCGCCGCGAGGCGGGCTCGGGTACGGCGTCGGCCGTACGCAAGGCGGAACGTTTCTGTGGAGAAGCGGGGCTGCGGTCAGGCGACGGACGCCTTGGGCCGCGCGGCCAAGGCGCGGTCGATGCGGCAGGGGTGGGCTGTGGCGCGTGGTGCGTTGCCCCTGGCGGCGCCGTCGAGGGTGATGCGCCGGCGGCGGCAGGGCTCGCCCTCGGCGGCATGACACCACTCGCACGGCACTCCGAGGACGTCGGGGCCGCCGGCAGCGATGGCGGCCTCTCGGGCTGCGCGGGCCGGGCGGTACGGGGCCAGATCGGCGCGTACGGCGGCCGGTATGTAGGCGTCGACGGCGGCCGACTGGCCCTTGAGCCCTCGCTCGTGCCGCCCTGCGGTGATCCCGCGGTGTGCCGCGGGAGCGGCCTGTCCGGCAGCCACGGCATCGCGCGCCGCCAGCAGCTCGGCTCGCCAGGCTTGCGGGTTGTCCGGGTCGGCCATTGGGGTCGGGTCGGTGTGCCGGGCCAGACGGTCGCGGCGGTGCGCGTACCATTCGCGGGCCACGTCGGCGGGCAGTATCGGGTACGGGGAACTCACGATGCGCTTGCGGGCGATCTCGCGCACGTCCCAGCCCTGGCCGGTGGTCATCGGGACGTCGTCGAGCAGCTCATGCCATGTGTTGAGCTGGTCGCGGGCTTCGCCCGCGTTGGTGCGGATGAGGCGCGGGTCCAGGCGGCCGACGTAGGTGATGACGGCAGCAACTTCGCGGCGGTGCAAGGTAGTTACTCCGTTCCAGTCGGTTCGTCGACGGCGGCGAGTAGGGCGGCCATGTGCGCGTCGGCGCGGGTCATACCGGCCTGCGGCGCGGGTGTGCTGCCGGGCAGGGCGTAGAGGTTCGGGCGCTGGGGTGTGGGACTGTGCTCGCGGGCGATCCAGGACCGCCAGTCGGCAGCCCAGGCTGCGGCGGAGCGCGGGCTCCAGGCGCTGCGGTGGTGGCGCCACTTCGCGTCGGCGGCCTGCAGGCCGTCCTCGCCGAGGCGTGTGATGTGGCCCTGCTGCTGGGCCCAGGACAGGCTCGTGTCGTCGACCTGCCAGTCCGTAGCGGAGGTGAGGCCGGCAGCACTACTGCTGCTGTACTTACGGTTCACCTTCGGTTCACTACGGTTCTGGGGGTCAGGTTCTGCCCCGGAGGGGGGTCGGATACTGCCCCGGGGAGCGGTCAGGTTCTGACGAGGGGGTGCAGATTCCGACCGGGGCAGATCCTGACGATGGGGGTCGGATTCCGCCCCCGCCTTCGGCCAGATGCTGTGCTTCCGGAGCCGCTCGCCCTCCACCTCGGGCACCGAGTCGGCGTCTGCCAGAGGCTCGACGTAGGCGTCAGCGTCGTCATTCCTGACGGACGCGACCTTGGCGAGCCAGGCAGCTGTGCGCGGCAGCCGGTAGACCGTGCTGTGCTGCGGGCCCTCGTAGTCGTCGAGCACCTCCAGCTCACCGGCATCGGACAGCGCGGTGATGGCGGCGCGCACGGCGTTGCGGCTGGCGTTCGTCCGCCGCATCAGAGAGGTCAGGGATGCCCAGGCGACGCACTGGTCGTCGGGTACCCGGTCAGCCAGCGACAGCAGGACCAAGCGGGCGTTCCCGCGGCTGGCGCTGTTCTCCCACACCCACTCGCGGGCGTCCACGCTCATCGGGACACCGCCGTATCACGGCGCCCGTCCGGGCAAGCGAAGGTGGCTGCCGCGCTGGCCGGTGAAACCGGCCTTTTGCGCAGGGCAGGCGGCATGTAACACTCTCCTACGTAGTGAAACCCGCATCCGGTGTGCCCCGTGGAAAGGGCCGGTGGCGGTGAAGGTGGGTAATCGCTGCCCTTGCCGGGGCAGGAGTGCCATCAGGCGGTCGGCGTCCAGGAGTTAGCGGCTCCATGGGCGCCGTCGCTGTTTTCGGGGCTATGCCGCCCTGCTGCATCACGCGTTCTGCATATGGCTCCTCATGCCGTCTGCCGCCGAGCGGGGTGCCCGGCGAGGGACGACGAACATACGCACGCCCTGCGGCAAGATCCAGACCTTGCTAAAGGAATCTCTACAATTCGCGCGGGAAGGTGACGGCGCCTGTGCCTGCAAAATCGAGACGGCGGGGCAAGCCGCGCGCAGCGGGATGATCACCCCGCCGCACTCAGAAGTGATCTTCATGGCGCCCCTCTTTATCGTGTGGTCAAGGTTGTTGGACCGGCTGGCCATAAGGATTTAAGCCAACGCCTGGAAGCTCCGTCAAAGCTGACCGTATGCCCGTTTTGGCTGCATAGGTCGCGAGCCTAAGAGGGCCCGCCAGGATGGGTTTGCGGCATGCAACCCCCTTGAGGATTAGCGGAGATGGGGAATCTCGGCGGCGCGAAAGGGGTGATCGAATGACTGGTCTAGACCGGCATCAGGGGCTGGTCGCCAAAATCGGCAAACATTTGCCGTTTTCGCGGAGCAGGTGCACGGGCGGGGGTGAGATGTCCGGTTCATGGTTGAAGTGGCCATCGACGCGGCGCTCGGTGGTCAGGGCGATGCCCCTTGCTCCTGCCGTGGCCCC
Source organism: Streptomyces lydicus (assembly GCF_004125265.1). Taxonomy (GTDB): domain Bacteria; phylum Actinomycetota; class Actinomycetes; order Streptomycetales; family Streptomycetaceae; genus Streptomyces; species Streptomyces lydicus_C. The sequence continues at coordinate 1,834,868 of NZ_RDTE01000003.1, read as the reverse complement.
ATGCCCATTTGCGGGCTTCGAGGTTCACCGGGGGTGCCCCAGTAGTCGAGCTGAAGCCCCGCCGGGGGTGTCTGTGGGGTGTAGCGGTAGCGAGGGGGCGGGCTGCCGCGCCGGCCGGAGCTTTCGGCCTTTCGCGCATGGCAGTCGACATGCCAAACTCTCCTGGGTAGTGAGTCTGCGCCGGTGTGCCCCGTGGAAAGGGCCGGCGCGGTGAAGGTGGGTAATCGCTGCCCTTGCCGGGGCAGGAGTGCCATCAGGTGGTCGGCGTCCAGGAGTTAGCGGCTCCATGGGCGCCGTCGCTCTTTGCGGGTCTTGCCGGGGTCCGGTCGTCTGCGTGTTCTGTACGTCACTCCCTGCCGCTCGCGGTGCCGGGCTGACTGCCCTGAGCTGCGACGACGAACGTGCACGCGCACCCGCATCAAGATCCAGATACGGCTCGTAACTCCCGCCCCAGCTGCAGAGAGTGATGATGCGAGCGGTTCCCGTGTTTTCTCGGGGGCGGCCATGTGGGCTGCGCGCGAAGCTCCGGCCGGTCAGTTGCCACGGCAGCCCAGAATGCGCGATGCATGCCGGGCTGTCCGAAATGAAGCGGGTTGCTGGAATTCCTCACAACGGCGCAGCGAAGCGGATTTGGTGCGCCCACTGCCGCCCCCTCGCGCTTTCCGGTCGAAGATCAAATAAGTCTGGATCGCCAGATGCGACCTGTACCGCTCGGGGAATATGGCTTATGCCACATCGCCGATTATCCCTGGGCGGGTGAAGGCGGGCAGGTCGCCCCGAAGGGCGGCATGCGCCACACGGGAACGTTCCGGCGAGGAAGAACTTTCCATATCCAGGATCTACGCGTCAACTGGTGTTAATGACGGCGTACAGTGGTTGAACCATGGTGGATCTCCGGTTAGGAAAGGATCATGAAGGATTCGACAGAGGGGGCGATGAGTCGCCGGGCGGAGACGCTTAGTGACCGGCTCAATCGCCTGTTTGACGTGGTGCACCCAGCCGACCGCGGCCCGTACAGTAATACCGAAGTGGCTGCGCTGATGGAGGCGCGAGGGCTCGCAAAGATCACCGGTACGTATCTGTGGATGCTGCGCACCGGGAGGCGAGACAATCCGACGAAGCGTCACCTCGAAGCGCTCGCCGCCTTTTTCGGTGTGCCTGCCGCCTATTGGTTCGACGATGAAGTGGCAGAAGCGACGGCGCAGGAACTGGAGTTGCTGCAATTGATCCGGGACTCGCGGATCAAGAACGTCCTTATGCGCCTGTCGGATGTCTCGGCCGACGGGAAGGACGCTGTCCTGGGGCTGGTGGACGGTGTGAGAAAAATGGAGGGACTCCCGCCCTCCGGCTAGCCGGATGCGGCTGCAGGAAAAGCAATGATCAAGGAATGGCGATGTGGTTTGTACGTAGCCGGCGGCAGGGCGATCTGCTGGCCGAGCTGAATCTCCCTCGCGTCACGAGCGTCCGTGACCTCCGTGGCGAGGTTTCCCGCCGAACGGGCCGGACCGTGGTGCTGGAGCCCAGGGAGCAGGCTTCATCACTTTGCGGGGCGTGCGCCATCACCGAGAGCCATGCCTATGTGTTCTATGACCCCCGAACCAGCCCCACGCACCAAGATCACATCATTGCCCACGAGTTCGGTCACCTGCTGCTCGGACATCATGAAACCCGCCCGCTGTCCGCCCTGGCGCCAAGCCTCATCACCACCATGGACCCGGCCGTCGTGCAGATGATGCTCGGGCGCACCCAGTACGACGAGGTGGAGGAGCGCGATACCGAGGCGCTGGCCTCGCTCCTCCAACGCAAGATCATCGACCGCTGGCTGTGCAGCGATGAGTCCTCCGGAGACGATGTCCAGGATCGGGTCACACACACGCTGCTGCGCCGGCGGGAGGCCCGACGGTGAAGGACCTGCTCCACCCCATCAGCATCGTCGTCGCCGCCATAGGGCTCCTGTCCCTCTTGCGGGACATCCCCGCCCGGCGCCGCGACCCCGCTTCCACGGCCCTGGCCGCTGTGTTCATGCTTTCCGGCCTGTCCTTCCTGTTCTCTGTCACACCGATGTGGCAGTACCTCGACCGCGCCCTGGGCACTGTGAACCTGGCCGTTCCCCTGGCGCAGGGGTGCGTAGTGGCGCTACTGGCCTGCCAGCAGGTCGTCCTCACCTACTGGGGCTCGCCCCCCGACATCGCCCGCAGGAAGGCACGGACATGGCTCGGCGCCGGCCTCGCGGTATTCGCGGCGCTGCTGGTGCTCTTCGCCATGCTGACGCCCAGCGCGCCGAGGCCGATCGATTTCACGCTCTACTACGCGCACGACGACTGGTACGCCGCGTACCTCACCCTGTACGTCACCGCCTACACCATCGGGGAGCTGTCCCTCGCCCGCGCCTGCTGGCGCCTGGCCCGCCGCAGCGCCCGCGGGTCCGTCCGCGTCGGTCTGCGCATCGTCGCCCTCGGGGCCACCGTCACCCTCGGATACAGCGCTGTCCGCATCGGCGACGTCATCGCCAGCGCCTTTGGCGCATCCCTGGCGGAGTGGGAGAGCTGTGCGTGGACCTGCGGTGACGTCGGCGCCATGCTCACCCTCATCGGATGGTTGGTGCCCACGCTCAACGACCAGGCTGAGCGCGTCCGGTACCGGATCAAGCAGCACCGCAGCTATCACGGCCTTCGACCACTGTGGCTGGCCTTCTACAGCTCAGCGCCCGAGATCGCCCTGCCGATCGACCGCGTCGACCCCGCTCAGCGCCGGCGCTTCCGCGGCATCGCGATCAAGCTCTACCGGCGGTTCGTCGAAATCCGCGACGGCCGCTTCGTGATCCGCCAGCACCTCGATGCCGGAGTCCGCGAGTGCAGCGAGGCCCACCACAGGGCGAGAGGACTCCGGGGCCAGGACCTGAACGCCGCCGTGACGGCCGACCAAATCCTGGCCGGCATCGCAGCCCGGGCCGAAGGCATCCGCCCAGAGCCCGACCAGCTCACCGACTTCGCCGACGCCGATCGCCAGACCAGCCGACCGATGGACGATGTCGAGGCTCTCCTCGCCGTCGCCCGCCACCTGCCACCCGAACCTTCCCGCACCCCGCACTCTGAGCGAGCCTCCGCATGACAACCGACCTCTCCCGCCAGCCCGCGCACGTCCAGCTCCGCGCTCTGGACCGTCACGAGATCTCCAGCCGTGAGCTGCTCGACCTCCACCTCGACCGAATTGACGCCAGCCCCATCAACGCCGTCGTCACCCGGGATGACGAAGCGGCCCAGAAAGCCGCCCGCGCCGCTGACGAACGGCGGGCTCGCGGGGAAAACACCGGAGTCCTCGATGGCCTACCCCTCACGATCAAGGACAGCTTCGAAACGGCCGGCCTGCGTACCACAAGCGGCTCGGAGGACCTGAAGCTCCACGTCCCAGAACGGGATGCAGACGCGGTCGCACGGCTCCGCCACCAGGGCGCCGTGATCATGGGGAAGACCAACCTCCCCACCTACTGCCAGGACCTCCACACCAACAACACGCTCTTCGGCCCCACCCTCAACCCGCACGACCCGACCCGCACGGTCGGCGGCTCCTCCGGCGGACCCGCAGCAGCAGTCGCCGCCCACCTCACACCCGCCGACCTCGGAAGTGACCTCGCCGGCTCGCTCCGACTGCCAGCCCACTACTGCGGGGTGTACGGCCTGCGGCCCACGCACGGAATCGTCCCGGCCCGCGGCCACATCCCCCGACCACCAGGCTGGCTGACCACCAGCGACATGGTCACCCCCGGCCCCCTGGCCCGCCACCCCCGAGACCTCGACCTGATGCTCACCGCGCTGACCACCCAGGCACCGACCGAGAACAGCCCCTGGCGCCTAGATCTGCCGACGCCGAGCAAACGCGTCGAGCAGGTGCGCATCGCCATGTGGCCCGAAGACCCGAGCTGCCCTGTCGACAGCAAGACCACCCAGGTGCTCACCCTTGTCAAGGAGGCGTTCTCCGGCGCTGGCGCCGTGGTCAGCCACACCGCGGGCCCCGTAAGCTTCGGCGACTCCACCCGTCTGTTCGAGCAGCTCCTGCACGCCACCGCGACAGCTACCGCCGACGACCAAGCCGCCACCGAAGAACTCGCCGCCGCACAAGAGCTACAGGACGGCGACACCAGCCCCCGTGCGGCGTTCCTCCGCCACCGGACCCAGACCCACCGCACCTGGCTCCGCGCGAACGAAGAACGCGCCACGCTCCGGAGGACCTGGCAGCGCTTCTTCACGGAGTACGACGTCCTCATCACGCCAGCCGCTCCCACTTCTGCAATCCCCGCGGACAGCCGCTCGCTCGCGATCGACGGCCACCAGCGCAACTTCTTCGACCAGACCGGATGGGCCAACCTCACCAGCCACATCGGACTACCGAGCCTCGTCGTGCCCGTGGCCACAACAGAGGACGGGCTGCCCATCGCCGTGCAGATCATCGGCCCACCCAACGCAGACCGTTTCCTGCTTGCCCTGGCGGAGGAGTGTGCACCGCTGCTTCGGTGACAGCACCTGAGACACCGTCCACCCGAGAAGTGGCCTATGTGCCTCGCGCGTCATCCGCAACGGCGCGAACGCCAGCCGACGGCTGATTGCAGCGGTGCGGCATGGAGAACCCGAGTTGGACTGTGGGCGCGAAAACGATCTCCAGGCGATGCGCCAGATGCCGCAACGCTCTGTTGGCTCGGTTGGCCATAAGGAGTTGCTCCAACGCCGAGAAGCTCCGTCAAAGGATGCAGATGACCCGCCTGGGTGGCATTCAGCGTCCAACTCCCGCTCGAATTAGGGAGACGTGGCATTCCGGCAGAACGAAAGAGGCGATTGCGTCGCTAGTCTATACCGGCCGGGGGGTCGGTAAAAACTTGCCGGTTTCGCATATCAGGCGTAAGTGCGAGGGAGGGATGCCCGGTTCGCGGATGATCTGAGGTGTGACTGTCCCGGGGGTAATACTCGGCAGTCACATTCTGGTTGGTATGTGGTTGCCGCCACACGTGGTCAAGATCGTCCAAATGCCGCGTATGGTTTTAGGTGGGGAGACGTTAAGGGCGGGGGGCGGCGATAGCGCCGCCCCTCTTTGTGCATGCCCAAAAGTAAGTGTCTCCTGTCACGCCAACGCATTGACAGGGAGAGGCTGATGGCCGCGACGCGGCGGGCCGACGGTGACGCGGCTGCGAAGGGAGTAGCCGGACAGTACATCGGATTTGGTGGGATGCTGAAGCAGTGGCGGAAGGCCGCCGGCGTCAACCAGAAGCCCTTGGCGCGTGCCCTGGGAATCGGTGAGCGTACGTACCGCAATATCGAGCGGGGCGCGACCCCGAAGTTCTCGCAACCCCAGTGTGATGCCTTGGCGGACCTGCTGAAGCTGGACGCCGACGAACGCCACGCCCTGCTGCTCTACAACGTGGGCACCTACTTGCGTGCGTCGTCGACAGCCGATGGCCGGCCCGAGGTCGGGGCGGCCCTGCGGCTGCTCATAGACCGGCAGATGCCTTCGCCGACCTACCTGTCCGACCGCAACTGGAACATCATTGCCTACAACCGCGCCATGGCCGAGCTGTGGCCGTGGGTCATGGAACCTCGGGCCAACATCATCCGATGGGCGCTGACCACTCCGGAAGGGCGTGCCACCTACCACGACTGGCACAAACACGCCGCGGTCTTCGTCCGGATGCTCCGATTCGCGCTGACCACCCACGGCGGCGACGCCGATCTTCAGGAACTGATCGCGGACGTCAAGAAAAATTCCGAGATCCAGAAAATCTGGGACGCCGACGCCGATCTCGTAGAGCACCGCGACGGCCACGTCTTCCTCGCCAGCGTCCCCACCCTCGGCTGGAAGACGATCGAGATCGTCAGCCACGTGGCATACCCGGCCGTCATGCCCGACTGCCGCTTCGTCGTGATGACCTGGGTGGAGGCGGAACCGGACGCCCACCAGGATGCGTTGGGCGGCACACGCAACGCATGGGCAGAGGAAACGCACAATACGGCTCATGAACGCAGTCGTGCCAAGGCACGCATCGCTGAAGCTGATCGCCTCCGCGACATGGACCTGCGCACCGCGCGTCTGGTGGTCGACAGCGCCGAGCAGGCCGCGGCCAAGGCTGGCAAGGACGGAATTCCCCTGCCGGCGCTCAGTCGGCTCGTTGGGCCAGCCTCCCAGCTGACGCTATCCCCATTGAATCGCAATGTGGTCTGGGCAGTTGAGGAAGCACCAGGTGAATGGGGCGTCTCGCAAGTTTCTCCGTCCACACTGATCGCCCGCGTGCCGCCTGCCGCCATTCACGGTGACGTACGAGCCGAGTTGAAGAGACTCACACGGATTGCCTTGCCAGTCGCCCCCGAGGCTGCCGCCGACCGAGTCCAACAGCTAATCAGTGAACTCGACCAGCAGCAAAGCCTTTTGCGTGAAATCCAGCGAGACCTGACCGGCCCCAAACCGGCCCTGAGTGCTTCCCGCGACATAGCCCGCGAAGTCCAATCCGAACTTGTTTCGTGAGCCCAGTAAAGGCCGGGCCGGGAAAGCATGCTTATCGGCACTGAGTCGATCGACCTGATGTGTTATGGCCTGCCCTCTCAATCTGAACTCTGTAGAAAGACCCGATCCTGTGTACCAGTACACCTATGCCTGTCCGCTGCGATGGAGTGACGCTGATGCCTACGGTCACGTCAACAATGCGCAATTCCTCGGCTACATGGAGGAAGCCCGCACGCGTATGTTCCAGGAAGTCGTTGCCGCTAGCGAGGGAGAGCGCCGTCAGAATGCCTTCGTCGTGAGCCGAACCACCATCGACTACCGCGCCCCACTGCACTACAGCGCCGAACCCGTTGATGTGCATGTCTGGGTCACGAAGGCTTCCGCCGCCACCTTTGAACTCGCCTATGAGATCAGAGATTCCGAGCGGCTGTACGTCGAAGCCACCACCAAGATCGTCGCGTATAACCTGGACTCCAGTTCTCCGCGGCGTCTCTCGGATGTTGAACGGGCTTTTGTCGCTCGCTACATCAGTCGCTGAACCGGCCGTACGGCGAGTGGCCGTAACGTCTCTCGCCCCAGAGTGTCGAAATCCTTCCCCGCCAGCAACTACGCCCTGGCCTGGCGATCGAAAGTTAGCTTCGGCGGCGGCACGGTTAGCGCGACATCCTCTTCTCGGCCTGGCCCTGACCTGCGACGACTATCTGCATGGCAGCTCCTACTCGATTGCGGTGTTTGAATGGACTGTCGTTCCTGGTCTGGCAAGGAGAAGTGCTGTGCCCCTGGTGTCTGTCGTGATGCCCGTGTACAACTCGGCGGCGACCCTGAGCGCAGCGGTCCGGTCGGTACTGACGCAGACCCACAGCGACCTTGAGCTGCTGGTCACCGACGATCAATCCTCCGATGGCTCCATGGATCTGCTCCGCGAGTTCGCAGAGCAGGACGAACGCGTCCTGCCGGAGACGGCGCCCGAGCGATGCGGTGCGGGCCGGGCCCGTAACCTGGCGATCGAGCGGGCCCGCGGAGACTACGTGGCCTTCCTCGACTCCGACGACATGTGGCTGCCAGAGAAGACCGAGAAGCAGCTCGCCTTCGCCACGGAAGGCGATGCGCCGCTGACGTTCACCTCGTACTTCAAGATGGACGCCGACTATGCCGGTGAGAGCACTGACTGGGTCCCGAACGGGCGGGTGGTCCGTGCGCGGGCGCACGTGGACTACCGCGCGATGCTGGTCCGGGACCACATCGGTGCTCTCACCGCCATGTACGACCGCAATGTCCTGGGCACGAGGCTGATGCCGGAGATGCGTAAGCGACAGGACTACGCGCTGTGGCTGTCGATCATGCGGGACGGCGCTGACGCCCGCGGCCTGGCCGAGCCGCTTGCCGTGTATCGGGCCCATCAGGCGGGATCGCTGTCCTCCAACAAGATGTCCTTGGTCAAGTACAACTGGTCGCTGTACCGCGAGCACGAGCATCTGTCGGTCCCGCGGGCTACGCGGGCGCTGGCCGGCGCTGTGTGGCAGTCGTTGCGCAACTCGCGCATCTAACTCCGTGCACGGGCCTCGGGAGCCCGGTGCGTGATCGTGCCCGCTATGCCGATGTCCCTACGGTGTGGAGGAAATGTTGAACTCCCTGCACTTTCAGGTGTGGCTCGTAGCCGCGTGCGAGGTCGCTGATCTGGCGGAGGCAGCGGGAGGCGCCGATCCGCTGGGCGAGGACGAGGGCTTCGTGCGCGGTTGCGGTGCTGTGGTCGATCTCTCCCTGGCGTAGAAGGCTTTCGGCTTCGTAGGCGAGGAAGACTGCGCGGGTTTTGTCCCGGGCGGTGGGCAGGAGGGCTACTCCCTGGGTGATCTGATGCAGGGCGGGGCCGGTTTCTCCGAGGTCGATGAGGCAGCGGCCGGAGTCGACCGCGAGGTCGGCGGGGCTCATCCAGGAGCACCATGCCGGGGGTGCGGCGGTGGCGGTGTTGAGGGAGTGTTCGGCGGCGTCGAGGTCGCGGCGGCAGGCGCGGGCATCTCCGGTCATGGCCAGGGCCCGGGCTTTGCGGAGGTGGAGCAGGGAGCGCGCGGTGGCGTCCTGGGTGCGGGACAGGGCGTGATCGAGGACGCCGATGGCGGTGCCTGCCTGGCCGAGCCAGATGCTCTGGTAGGCGAGGTCGGAGAGGATGCCCGCTCCGCGGTCGCGGTCGCCTACGTGGTGGGCGGCGTGGAGGGCCGCGCTCCAGTAGTGGCCGGCGGCGGTGTGATTTTCGTGGTCGAAGCGGTGCCAGCCGATGGTCTGGGCGAGGGAGGAGGCCAGCGCGTAGAGGCGCTCTTCGGTGGCCAGGGCGTAGCGGCACTTTTCCAGTAGCCCGATGACGGTGTCGTAGTAGCTGTCGAGGATCTGGGCGCTGTGCTGGCGGTCCGCGGTGGCCATGCCCGCGAGGCGCTTGACACTGCTCTCCAGATAGGTCACGAACTCTGGGGCGACGGCCTGGCCGTCGGCGGCCGACGCAGCAAGAGCGGGATCGAGGGTGGCCCACTGCTGCGCGAGGGTCGTGAGAGCAGCTGGCGCAAGTCCGAGGAGGGTGCGGCGGTTGAGCATGGCTTGGCGTTGGGCCTTTCTGAGTGCGGCGACCGTATCCCCTGTGCCCAGGTCAACGGGCGCGTCCTGCCCGGGCAGCCAGTACGGCCAGCCCAGCGCGGCCACGCGATCGTGATCGACCTTGAAGACCTCGCCGATCAGCTGCTGGTACCAGGCATCGGGCGCTCGGCCTCCGGGGCGCTCCCACACGGACACCTGCTGCTTGGTCGTGCCGGCCCTGCGGTCGTGGCGGCGCGCCGCCTGCTTGATCTCCTCGGCGAGATCGCTCTGGGACAGGCCGAAAAGGTCACGGGCGATAGCGAGCGGGTGCTTGGGGAGCGTGTCCACCCGTCCATCTCAGCATCCGAAGCCCTGTGTGGGGACCGGAACGCCACCAGTCGCATGACCCACGCATGACTCTCGAACACTGGTTCCAGGAGGTGGATTTGGGTGTACTCACCTTCCCCGGTCCAGTCGGTTCCGGGCAGACCCAGACCAGGATCGGAGGCCCGGCATGGGCGACGATGCGGTGACCACCCTCGCGCTGAGCGGCGCGGACAACACCGGCAAGACCAAGCAGCTTGGGATCCTCGCGCGTCGAATCGGTCCCGCTGCTGTGGCGACCGGGCCGCTGGATGCGCACGATGCCCGGTGGGAGGAGATCAAGAAGGACATGACCGCCTGGTGGTTCCAGACCGGGCCGATGCAGGAGGTCGCCGACGTCCTGGCCGCCTCCTACCTCCAGCGCTCCAACCGCCCGGGTGCCGGGGCAGGGCTGCGGTTGATGGATCGGGGCCTGCCAATGCTGGAGGCGTCCGTTGCCGCGACCGCCGCGGTCCGCGAGGACCTGACCCCCGAGCAGGCCGCCGACAGAGCACGCGGCTTACTGGAACGGTATGCCCAGGACCTGAAGGCCGCCGAGGCCGGCGAGCACGGGATCGTCCTGCTGCACCACGAGGACCCGGCGATCGGCACCGCCCGCGCCCTGTCCCATGAGACGAGCGTGACCCCCACCTACGCCGACTACCAGCGCCACCTGCACCACCAAATCCACCGCCTGGTCGACGAGGACCGCTTCGACGGGGTCCTCGTCGTCGACAACCGCTCCGTCGTCGCGGTCCAGCACGACCTACGCGTCCTCCTGCACCCGCACACCGCACTTGTACCGGCCGGATGCCTGCCCGGCGTCCGCGTCGTGGCGCTGGGCGGGATGTCCGAGAGCGGCAAGAGCACCGCGGGGGAGTACCTGCGCACCCGACACGGCCACGCCCGTCTCAAGATCGGCTACCTGATCGACGAGGCAGCTCACCGCGCCGGCATCGACGACCCGTACGCCCTCGCTCCGGTCGTCCGCGCCGAACTCCTCCTGGACGGCTTGGACCGCTACGCCACCGCGCACCACTTCCTTGACCGCATCACCCTGGAATCCCTTCACGAGCTCGACGTCACCGCCGAGCTGCGCCGGATGCTCGGCGACCAGCTGTCGGTCGCCTACATCCACACCGCGGCCGAGCTGCGAGCCCGTCGCGGGACGGCCGGCCCCGCCGACGTGACCCTCCGGGACACGGTGAAGACATCCCGCGGCGCAGACGAGATCGCCTCGATCGCCGACACCGTGGTCGACAACAACAGCACCCGTCTGGCACTGGAACGCCAGCTCGACGGGATCGCCTTGGATGCCGCCTGGCCCGCCATCACCCCGGCCACTACCCCCGTCAATGCCCTCGGACTGCCCGTCGCGCTGGAGCGGTTCCTGACCACCCTGCTGCAGCGCACCACGCACCGGCCCGAGCCGCTGATCGACCTGCTCGCCGTCACCGGAAGTGGCGCCTGCGGCAAGTACCAGCACGGCTGGAGCGACCTGGATATCTTCGTCATCGCCGAGCCCGACCGCACCACCGAACTGCGCCAGGCCCTCACCGAAACACAGAGCGATCTGGGCGAGGTCAAACTCGGACTGACCGTCCTGAGCCAGGCCGAGTGCCGCGCCGGCGCGGTCACCTCGCGTCTCCTGCACGTGATGACTCTCCTCGGCACCGGCTCGCTGCTCCCGCTGTGGGCCCGGCCGGGCCTGACGATCCCCGCCCCGCCGCTCGCCGACGACGTCGCCGCGAGCCTGGAAGCCGGAGTGCAGGCAGCCGTCGAGATCCGCCGCCAGCTCCTCAAGGGTTCCCCGGACCTGCGCGTTCTTTTCAAGGTGTCCGCTCTGCTGGCCAAGGTGGTCCTCCGCTTCGAGGGCACCGAGCAGGCCACGGACACCGACGCCCTGGACACCCTCGTGCGCGCAGGGGATGAGCCGGACGACGGTCTGGTGCTCAGGGCCCGCACCGAACGGGCCGCCGCCCAGGACCTCGCCCAGCTCGTCCTCGACCACTGGATGGCCACCATGCCGGCAACTGCGGCGGCCGCATGAACACCGCGACCGTCCCAGGGCCCTTCCGCAAGACCCTTCCCACTGCTAGGGCGCAATCCGAAGAACTGGGCTGGCGCCAGATCGCCGGCCATTTCGAGGTCCCCGCTCTCCTCCAACGCACCGGGCTCGATGGCGACACCGACGTCATCACCTACGAGAACGTCTTCGCCTCCGGCCGCTGCCGACTCTTGCTGGGCGACGTCATCGCCCTCGCCGACCACGGTCACGCCCCCACCGGCGAGGTCGCCGGCCTGATCGACGCGGTATGCGACGACCTTGTCGCCGCAGCTACGAAGTCCGGCCGCACCACGGCCCTGTCGGCCTGCGTGCCCGGCCTCTACGCCGACCGCATCCGCCCCGGCGGTCGGCTCGACACCTGGTACCAGGACCCAAACCTCACCGTCACCGACACGCACACCGGCGAGCCAACTCCCCTCCGAGCGCTCACCGGCTACACCGCCACCGTCAACGACACCCCACTCCTTCTGGACGTCCCCGCCGCGATCCACGCCGCTCGCAGCGCGCTTCACGCCGACGGCCAGTGGACGTCCGCCCTCACCCAAGGCGACCCGACGGAGCCCAACATCGCCGCCAGCGCCACGGGCGCATGCTGGCTCGACTTCGAGTACGCCGGACGCAACACCCTCGCCGGTGAGATCGCCAACCTCCTGTGGTACCTCCTCGCCCTCGGCGGCTGGCTCGTACCCACCTACCAGCGCGACGTCTACCACCGGACCCTGCCCCTCCACCTGCCCCCGGCTGCCACCCCCACCATCGAGCACGCCGAACTGTCCACCCGGCACCGCCGATTGGACCTGCACCACACCTGGTTCACCGGGCCCGGCCGCCGCACCGCCCTCACCCGACTCCTCGCCCGCATCACCACAGACCTCGGCGACGCCGCCGGCCTGCCCCATGGCAGGCAACTGCACGCCCTCGGCCCCTACCTCACCCTCCGCATCCTCGGCGTCATCGCGCCCCACCTGCTCAGCCCCGCCGACCTCCTCCTCCTGCTGGTCAAACTCGCCCAGGTCCAGAACCTGACAGACCCCACCCCGTTCACACACGCCGACCTCGTGACCATGGAGAGCCCGTGACCACGCCCCTCCTCGCCCCGCCCCTGGTCGCCCGCCCCCTGCAGGGCCGCGTCGCTCTCATCACCGGCGCCGCGACCGGGATCGGCGCGGCCACCGCCCGAGCCCTCGCCAGCGCCGGCGCCACCATCGCCATCGGCCACTACGCCCAGATCGACCAGGCCCGCACCGCACTCGAAGAGGTACGCCGACTCGGCACGGACGGAATCGAGGTGAACGCCGACCTCACCGACCCAGACGCCGTCGACCTGATGGTCCGCCAGATAGTCAGTGAGGTGGGCCCGGTGGACATCCTGGTCAACAACGCCGGCGCCTACCCGCGCATGACCTGGCACGAGACCGACGAGATTGCCTGGACCCACGCGCTCGACGTCAACCTCACCCTCCACTACCGGATGAGCCACGCCGTCACCCCAGCGATGATCGACCGCCAGTGGGGCCGCATCATCAACGTCTCCAGCGTCAACGCCCGCGCAGGACGCCCCGGACTGACCGCCTACAGCACCGCCAAAGCCGGTCTGCTTGGACTCACTCGGTCCCTGGCCAGGGAACTTGGTCCCCACGGCATCTGCGTGAACACTGTCCTGCCGGGAGCCATCCAGGTCGACGCCGAGAACACCCTGCCCGCTCACCACCGCGCACGCCCCGAAGACCAGATCGCCCGCCAGTGCGTCCCCCGCCGAGGCCAGCCCGACGACGTCGCCGCCGCCATCGCCTTCCTCGCTGCCCCGGCCGCATCGTTCATCACAGGCCAGTCGTTGCACATCGACGGCGGCTGGCTGCTCCACTGACCACCGCACCACCAAACCCGAAGGAGACCACCCGATGAAGCAGCGCGTCCGCGCCATCCTGATCACCCCGGATAACACCTTGCTCCTGATGAGGCGTGTCCGCCCCGGCATCGCCCCGTACTGGGTGATCATCGGGGGCGGCGTCGAGGACACCGACGCCAGCCGCGAGGACGCACTCCTGCGCGAGGTCCGCGAAGAGATCGCCGGCGAAGCCAAGATCACTCGCCTGCTCCACCAAATCGAGAACGCCCAGGGCGAAACCGAATTCTTCTACCTCGCCCACATCAGGAAGTGGAACTTCGACGACAGGACCGGACCCGAGTTCCAGCGGGACGACCGCGGTGAATACCTCCTCGACGAGATCCCCCTCACCACCGAGGCTCTCGCCAGCGTGAATCTGCTGCCTGAGGAGATCTCCAACGTGCTGCGCGAGGCACTTGAACGTGGCGAGCTGCACGCCACGGTGTAGTCACGGGATGTCCGCGGTTCGCCCTGGCACAGAGGTAGGGCGCTGGGCAAGACGTCCGAGGAGCGGCCTAACGTCGTGCTCGCCCGCGGAGGCATCCTCCAGGTCCTCGTCGACGACGGCGATCGCCGCTCTTCACGGTGAACCGCCGGGCGGCGAACTCTCTGCCGGGCACATGCCTCTCGGCCGACCGGTGCCGGGTAGCGTGGGTCGGAAGGTTGTGTCCCAGATGGTAGAGGGGTGGGTGTGGAGACCTTCTTTAGCCCTGAGCGTCAAAGCAGTTGGGCCTTTGGTCCTTTCCTCCATTTCCTCGTTCTTCTTAACCACCATGAGGACTACCGCGCCTACGCGCGTGCTCACCGCGACCTCTTCAGCAGGTTCGATGACCACCTGGGTGTTGTGCCCGAGGAATGGCTTCACTGCACGGTCCAGGGGATCTACACCCCTACGTCTGCCGAGCAGACCGAGCAGCTAATTGAGACCACCCGCCGGGAAGTCGCGAGGATGCGTCCCTTCACCGTGCAGATGGGTCCGACCTGGCCGGGTGTCACGGGAGTGACCGTGGCCATGTACCCGGAGACCGGCGTGGCCGATCTCAACGAGCGTGTCCGGGCAGCCGTCGAAGCGGTGCCCGGAATTGCACTGCGCCCAGGGGCAGCGAAATTCTGGGCCCATTCGACGTTGGCCTACGTGCGGAATGGCGAATTCGACGACGGGCCCCTGAACCGAGGACTTCGCGATCTCAGGCCCGAGCGGGTCGACGTCACCATCGATCGCGTTCACCTTGTCAACCAGCGGCAGGACCCGGCAGCGGGGTATTACACGTGGGAGGTTGTGGAAGAGTTTCCATTCGCATAGAGGACGGGTGGTCGAGAACGCAACCAGGCCACCAGAACGTTCGCCTTACAACACCCCAGGGAAGGAAGCCAGCATGACGACGATCATCGAGCAGTCGCGGACGTGGCAGGGCTTGGGCGGCCCGGCCGAGTGGTCGCAGGCGTGGGAACGCACTCGTGAGCTGATCGGCCTCCGTCCCGACCGCTTCAGCGACCACGACAGCGACGGCACACAGGAGGACGGGATCTCCGCGCTCGCAACCGCCCTCTACATCACGGCCCGAGAGCAGCGCATCGAAGCCGCCGCTGTGCCCAGGCAGGCCATCGACGACCTCATGGACCAGCGCCCCGGGGAGACCGTCCTCGACACCGTGCGGCGGTGGGAGGCCCATCTGGAGAACCTGGGGCACGACGTCGACTGCACGACCGACCCTGTCTCCGCCCGCTGGCGACGACTCCGTCTCGAACATGACCCCGAAGACCGTTCCTGGGACGACTCGCTTGCGCGCCACGGATACGGCCTCACCGCCATCCACTACGTGCTCAGCGGCCACGTGGCACTGGTCTTTTGAAGCCGGCCTTCGAAGCCAGGAAGGTCTATGCCTGGTGATAGGCCCGCAGGCGAGTCATGGCGATCCAGTGACGATCAGCGCCCCGTCACCATCCCGTCGGCACCCTCGGACTTTCAGGTGAGGGGACGAGTAGAGCAGGGCACCTCTGAGGAAGAGGTCGTACTGGAACTGCTTGCTCCACTCCAGGTCGCGCCTCTGCTGCGGGTCGGCGTCGGGCAGCGTGAGCTCCACAAACCCGCAGCCATCGCGCAGGATGCCTTGGGACGTGATCGTTCCGTTGATCGTTACCGAGGAGCTGCCGGTGGTGATCGCGACAGCGTCTCCGACTACAGGGCGGGGTCCGGGGAAGTCGGTCATGCCTTCACCCCCGCGAGGGGGACTTCGGTGATCGGCTCCCACATGATCTGCGCTCCGTCGTGCCATTGCTCAACGAGGTGGAGTCGGTCTGCGAGGATGGTTCCGGACAGGGGGCGGTCGATGCCCGCCAGCGCCTCCTTGAGGTTGACCGCCTGGATGCTCTCGGCGCCGTCAGAGGTGTACGCAAGAGACATGTGGGGGTACCGGCTCGGCGCGGCCGTGAAGGCGGCCCCACTGCGCGTCATGGCCTGGGTGAGGTGCTCCACGATCTCTGCGAACGGGGATCGTGGCCAACCGTTGATCTCTACGGCCACGTTGCCGACGGCCGGCCGATCGAAGGTAAGGGTGAAGGGGCGCACCGTCTGTGCGTAGGCCCCGACATCCGTGAGGAGCCCGTCCAGGTCTACGTCGCCATGTGCGAGTCCGACGGCGTGCAGGAGGGTGCAGTGCATGCCCTGTACCGGTACGCCCTGCAGGCCGGGCCGGACGAACCGCCCGGTGTACGGTGCCGCGAGGGCGTTGGCCTCGTCGAGGGTAGGCAAAATGTGCCAGTGCAGGTCACGACGGCCCTCTGGCCAGACGCGCCGCACCCGCTCGAAGAAGCTTTCCACTGGATGTCCCCCAGATCCTTGGTGTTGACCGCCGGCAGAGGAGCCTGCCACATTCCGGCGTCCGGGCCGGAGGAGGATGGCGCATGCCGTGGAAGCCGGTCGCGGTGGTTCCACTCGGCGGATGTTCCGAGCCTTCGTGTGTCAGGCCGCCGCGGGCAGGGGCACAGCCGTCAGGCCGGTGATGGTCTGGTAGCTGAGCGGGTCCTTGACCTCGACTGGACCGGTGATGCCGATGACCGGTGCGGCGTCGGCGAGCGCTACGTACGAGCAGTCGTAGGTGCGCAGGCGGTAGTCGAGCGCATCACAGTGCTGCGGCGTCTTGGCGGTGTGGAACAGCAGCCCTCTCAGCACGTCCTGCGTGCCCGACGCAAGCCGCTCTGCCCGCTCGGGATCACTGAATGCCGCCCGCCAGGCGGCGAGGTGTGGCCCGGTGGGCTCGGGCCAGCCCGCACTCCCCGCCACGGGATAGCGACTGCCCTTCGTGGCCCAGATGAACAGCTCGGAGGAGGCCCCGTGGAGGTCCAGGTCACCCGGGGTGCGATCGTGGCGCGCCATGCTCAGGCGCAGCGTCTCGGCGATGGCTGCGGAAACGTGCTCGATGTCCCCGTCGTGGAGTCCGGAGCGGGGCAGGCTCCACCCGAGGTGCTGTTCGTGGGCCCTCGACCACGCCAGCGCGGCCTCGGCCCAGGGCCAGCAGTCGGTATACGGGTGCCGGCCGTGCCGCTCCATGTACCGCTGTGCGTGCTGCAGCACCACCGTGTCCACGCGCGTGTCGGTCATGGTGCAGCCCCCTGTTGGGTTTCCCCGGTCTGTCCTGCTTCTCGCGACCAGCTTCCCATCGGCTTCGCCGAGAACCAAGGGCCCGGCCCGGTGATCGGGGGCGGCGCCGCCTGCTGGAGTGCGGGCCCAGGGTGTGGCCTCACAGGGTGCGGCTGCGCCACGATGTCGCGCCGGAGGTGCCCCGCGGCTTGGGTCGCGCGCTGCCGCCGAGCCGACGTCGCTGGCAGCCGTCCCCACGGGGACCGGAACCGGTTATCGGCTGGATCCCGTTGTGACAGGTACTGGAGTTCCGATAAACAAGTGTGCAGGACGAGCACGGCTTGAGGGGGACGTATGCCTGACTGGCTCAACAAGAAGGCATTGCGGCATGAGCGGCAGCTGGCGTGGCGTGCGCAATTCGCCGTGGCGACCCGGACGCCGTTCGGCGCCGACGCCGGGGTGGACCCGGACTCCCTTGTAGGGGAGGCGGTGTATGACAGCGAGGCGGTGATCGCGGCCCTGCGTGAGCTGGCCAGCGGCATCAATCGCGACCGGCCGTTCGTCCCGACGCTGCTCGAAGCCGCACTGGCGGTCACCAGGCTCGTGAATATGCGTCCGTCCTGGATCGACTACTGCAACGAGCGCTCCCGCCTTGACCCTGCTGCCGCGGACGCCGAAAGCGAGATGTCCCGGCAATACGCGCTCGCCGATGCAGTACGCGCCTGGCCCAGGTTCGACGATGCCCAAGCTGCTGTCGGCCCGGCCACCGAGGCACTGCGCAAGCTCCAGTCGGAGCTGGCCAACTTCTGCGGCAGCGACATTACATCCGGGTGTAGGGCCGCCTGATGCGGTACGTCGAGGCACCCGAGGAATTCACCGGTCCCGGCCTCTGCCTGTTCCTCGCCGGGGGCATCAGTGACTGCCCCGACTGGCAGAAGACCACGACGGCAGCGCTGGACGACCTCGATGTCACGGTGTTCAACCCGCGCCGCAACCACTTCCCCGTGCACGCCCCGAACGCGGAAGCCGCCCAAGTCGCGTGGGAGTACAGCCATCTGCGCCGCGCGGACCTCGTCATGTTCTGGTTCCCCGACTCGCCGAGCAGCCACCAGCCCATCGCCCTGTACGAACTGGGCATGGCGGCAGCCAGCCAGGCCACGGACCTGATCGTGGGAGCAGATCTCGGATACGTACGACGCACGAACGTGGTGGCCCAGCTCGAACACGCGTGTCCGGGGCTCCACGTCCATGCCACGTTTGCTGACACCATCGCGTCGTGCCGCACCGCCATACGGACCGCACGATGAGCACGGGATGGCTTCTGCGAAGGGCGAGGCCGGCCGGGGTGCGCTCTCGGCCAAGAAGAGCGACGCCCCGGGGCGCAACGGGCCCGTGGCGGCGACAGGCTCGTGGATACGACAGGTGCCTGGCTCCTACCGATCCTGGCCCGGCCTCGGCGGCCTGCTGTGCGCGTTTCACCGAATGGTCTGGGGCGTAGGGCCAAGGGCGCCTGGTTTCTCAGTAGCCGTCGATTCCGATGATGTTGCCGAACGGGTCGACGATCTGTGCGATCTTACGGCCGTCCCCGACGTCGAGAGGCCCGCGGTGATGAATGCACCCGGCGCCGAGCAGCATCTCGCGTGCGGTTTCGAGGGAGTCGACGGACCAGTACGGCACGGGGCTGCCGCCGCGCTTGTTGCGCTGCTCGTCGAGCATGTGGAAGCCCATCTCGATGCCGGCGACGTCGAGCCAGGTGTACACGTTGGTTCCGGCGATGTCGCGGTGTACGAGGGTGCCGAGGACGTGGGACCACCATCGGGCAGACTTCTCGGGGTCCTCGGAGAAGATCATGACGGTGCGGATTCCTTCGAACATGGTGCCTCCGTGGGCATTGCTCGGCACCGTGCAGGCGGTTCTCAACTGCACGGTGGGCTGCTGTGGGACGGTCGGGCAAGCGAAGACGAGCGGTCGCCGGGGCTGAGGCGACCCCTAAGAGCTCCTAACAGAAGTGGTTGATCATGTGACTGTTGACCTATCCGCTCGTTGGTCTGGTCGTGGGGAAACGTCAGTCGCGGCCGTGGATCGTGTCGGATGAACTGTGGGCGTTGATGGAGCCGTTGCTGCCCAAACCGGGGCCGAAGCTGGTCGAGGGACGGCCGAGCGTGCCGGATCGGCAGGCGTTGTGCGGGGCAGAGCGGCATGCCCGCTGCCAGGCCCAGCCCATTGTGCGTGTACAGCCCACGCTCGGTACTACCGGATACCGGGCCGCTCTCACCTTTCCCAAGCACCCGCATCGACCTGCCAATTGGGAGGTCGAAGTGGGTCTCGTTGCTACTCGCGCCTGGATCGATGACCTTCTCAAGCAGCATGGGTGACCCCCGCCGTCCGGTCCTGAGTCGGAAGTAGCGGCTCCCCAGCGAGATGGCCACAGAAGAGTCGACCAGCCGAGGTGGTGGGCTTGAGGGTGAGTTTCTTGTCCTTGAGCCAGGTGGCGAGGTAGTCGGCGACGGTCTGGTTGGGGTCGGTGGTGAAGCCAGCGACCTGCGCTTCGATCATCCGGCGCAGGGCGGCTCGAGCAGCCTCGGCGGTGGGGTAGCCGCCGCGGCGGACGATGTTGCGATGCCTGTCGGGGGAGGGGAGGTCGAGGGAGAAGGTCCAGGTGCCGTGATCGGGGTCGGTGGCGAGTTTGGGGCAGCTCCGAGCTGTTTGCCGTTGTGGTCGCGGCAGCCGCACCAGCGGAGGACGTGCCCGGTGTGGGCTGCGGAGCGCATGGTGATCACCCCCAATGAGGGTTGTGTGGATTGCCATGCCCATGATGGTGGTCAGTGTGCGGCGGTGAGGGCTCGCACTCACGCTGCGCTCACGGCGGGCGGAATGGCCGTCTGACCTGCGCGGATCCCTTGTCGTGGCGACAAGTGCGATCTGGACCGGTGCTCACGAAGACTGATCGGCCCCGGGGTGGAGCAGGACTTGCTTGCTTTGAGCTGGTCGTTGGTTTGCCGGCGGCAGGGTCACCGGCTCGGCGATCCAGGGTCTTCGCGTGGGACGGCGATATTGGGCCATACGGGCACGGAACTGGCCATGGGTCCGGGAAGTCCCCCGGCGGCTCTGTCACGACTGTCAGGATCGTGTCACGCAGAGTTGCGGACATGGCGGACTCGGTTCTGGTTGACGGAGGCGGCGTGCCAGTCGAAGTGGTGTTCTTCAATGTCGGGCAGGGTGATTGCACTCTGCTGTGGTTCTACGACCGTGGTACGGATCCCGCGACCGGGACCGGAACGCACGCGGTACTCATCGACTGCGGTTCCGCGGCGGCGACGGCCCCGTCGAGGAACCCGACCGGACCTGGCGCCGACGGCGATGCGAAAGCGCGCATGCTCGCCCATCTGCGCACCAAGCTTGACGGCTACCTGACCCGGCTGCGCACGCCGAGGGCCCTCGACTACCTGGTGATCACGCATCCGGACAAGGACCATTTCAACCTGCTCCAGGATGTGCTGCTCAATAACGACGGCGAGTTGCGCTACACCTTGCGCAAGGTCCTGTACACCCTGGAACCCGGTGACTATCGCGAGGCTGGGCAGACTTTCATCCGTGACCTGCTGACGGATCCGGATCGGCTGGCCAACGCCGATGGCTTCGGCGTGGAGACGTGGCCGCAGCAGACGTTCGTCCCGACCACCCCGCAGCCGCTGCTGGAGGGCCGGCGGGAGGGCATTGACTCGAATCTCTACCTGCTGGGTGGTGGGTGGTTCGGCCCCGGCATGGACAGGATGTCGGGCGGGAGCAGTTGGGATGCCGATGATTACGAGGCGACGTCCAAGGAGCGGATCGCCAACCAGAGCAGCCTGGTCCTGCTCCTCCTCGGTGAGCCCGATCCGGGTGATGCGGGAAAGCGCCAGAAGGTGCTGTTCATGGCCGACGCCGAAGAGGTCAACGAGCACGTGCTGATCGGTCTTGACCGGACCGGCGAGTTTCGCCGGGAGAGCAACCTGTGGCTCAAGATGGGTCATCACGGCAGCGGGTCCTCGACCTGCGACGCGTGGCTGGAGCATCTGCGTCCGGACGGCCTGTTCATCAGCACCGGCATGCTCGCGTTCCGTGGTGGCGCAGGCACGTGCAACGCGACGAACATCCAGCTGCGCGTCCTGCCCTACTGGCGCGGCGTCCGCGCCCGGCACGGCATCCCGCTGCCGAGGGTCAGCAGCGGTGGCTGGTGGGGGTACGGCTTCCAGAACAACACCGGCCGCAAGCCGTGGAAGATCTGGTATCAGCCCACCAAAGAGGGCGTCTTCAGTACGTTCGCCGTCCCCGGATTCCCGGCCGGCGGGCCGATCACTGGTGACCCCGCGGACCCGGGGGTCGTTCCCCCGGAACCGGTGGAGACCGCGAACCTGACCGCGTGGCGTGGCGTGGACTGGCACCTGACTATCGATCACGCGGCGCCTGGCGCCTACGACATCCGATTCGCGTAGGGGAGTGCGCCAACCATGGCACTGACCGTCGACCGCTTGCGCACGGTCCTGGCCCAGGCCCAGGACGACACCTATCTCGAGCTCCTTCCGGACTTCCTCGACCTGGAGCCGGCGCTGGAGCTGTTCAAGCAGTACGTGCAGGACGAGATCCTCGACATCCGGGGTGTCACGGTCGACGTGCAGGCGCTGTCGGTCACCGGAACGGCGGTGCTGGTCGGTCAGGCCGCCTCCCCGGTCGCCGTGTGGTTCCTGCCCGACGAGGCTGGGCAGCAGGTGGTCGGCTTCCGGGTCGACGCGGTGCTGCTGTCCGAGGGACCCGGCCTGCCCGACGCCCTCGCCGCCGCCCGGGATGTGCTGAACCGGCTGCGGCTGGGACCGGCGCACCTGGTGTTCGGCGTCGAGCCGGGCGAGCGGCACGAACCGCAGCCGCGCGTCGGCTTCGGCGTCGAGGTGCTCTTCCCGACCGAGGAGGCCCTGCCCCGGCCCTACGCGTGGGGCTATCCGCCGCTGTGGCCGGGGCAGAGCTGGTGCGTCGCCTCGGTGTTCGCGGATGTGCCGTTCCCGAGCCTGGACGAGTTGCTGGTGTTCGCGGGCCTGCCGCCCAGCGGTTTTGACATTCCCGGCGACGTGCTGCGGGACTGCGCGTTGGCCCTGCAGGGCCTGGCGATCACGTTCTTCTCCGGGCGGCAGGTCCAGCAGAGCGGCCGCGGCGTCGAGAGTGACTGGCTGGCGCTGTGGCTGAAGGTGGGGCTCGACCAGCCATGGACCCCGCTGCCCGGCATCATCACCGTGGACGAGCTCAACGCCGAGTTCTCGCTGGCCGACCCGTTCGAGAGTCCGCGGCTGACGACCGTGCTCGCCGGCCGCGTCACTCTGGCCGCCGAGATCGTGGTCGATGTCGGCATCACGCTTCCCGAGCGCTCCCTCAGCGGACGGCTGGCGCGGCCGGTCCCGGTCGGCGCGATGCTCCAGCAGCGCTTCCCCGGCATCCCGCTGCCGGCGGACCTGACCGTCACCGAACTCGGCCTGTGGGGCGAACTTGCCACCGGCGACGCGCAGGGGTACGGCATCGACCTCACGCTCGCCAACGTCTGGCACTTCGCCGAGGGCATCGACCTCAGCGACATCGTGCTGACCTTCTCCGACACCGGGGGCACCAAGTCGGCCGGGCTGAGCGCGGTCTGGCGGCTGGTGAACGGGGCCCTGGACGTCACCGGCACCTGGGAGCAGGGGACAGGCTGGGCTTTCCTCGCGAACGCGGAAAACCTCCAACCCGCCCGGGTCATGGCCGCGCTCGGCATCACCCCGCCGGATGTGCTCGACGATCTCGTTATCGAGCAGCTCACCGTGGCCTTCGACAGCAGCGGCCACTTCGCCTTCGACTGCGCCGCCACCGTGCAGCTCGGTGACCTGGACGCGGCCCTCCAGCTCACCGTGACCGCCGACCGGAGCACGGGAGAGACGGGAGTCGGCGGGCTGCTGCAGCTCGCCGTTCCGCTGGCCGACGGCGACATCCGGGTCCTGGATTTCACCGTCCAGTACGCCTCGGGAGCAGGAGGCCAGGTGTTCACCGGCACCTGGAGCGGCACGCCGGGCATCTCGGCCGACGAGCTGGCCGGTGCGCTGGGCCTCGACCTGCCCGGACTTCCCGAGATCCTGCGTCCGGAGCTGCAAGCGCTCTCGGTGCGCTACGACACCGCAACGGGTGAGGTCCTGCTGACGGCTTCGACCGAGCGTACTGGCTGGGTCTACGTCAGCCGTCCCGGTACCGGCCCCGGTGCCCCCCGCTTCAGCGCGGCGGCGGTGCGGGCTCGGCTCGGGGCGCGCGCCTCGGATCTGCCGTTGGTCGGCGAGGCGATTCCGCCCGGTGCGGACCTTGTCATCGACGGCATCGCCTTCACCTCAACGCCGACCGGATGGACCGCAGCCCAGGCCGGCGCCGTCAACGACGCGCTGGACCGGATCGATTCCTCGGGCGAGCGCCGGCTGCCGCGCTTCGCGGTTGGTACGACGGCCGGGCCCGGTATCGCCGTCCAGATCGAGCTGAGCATCGGCGGGGTGCCACAGGACCCGCTGCTCCTGCCGATCACCACAGGGCCCGGCGGCACACTCGTGGCCACCCTCCGGGGCCCGATCACCGTGCATGCTGCTTCGGACGACACGTGGTCACGCGACCTCGACCTGACCCTCGGGGCGGTGCGGATCTCGCGGATCGGCATCGGCCTCGCGGATGGGCAGATCTTTGTTGCGTTGGATGCGGTCCTGTCGGTGGGCCCGGTCCGTCTGGTCCTGATGGGTCTCGGATTGGGGATCGACGGGGAGTTGAGCGTCTCGCCGCGGTTGCGCGGGGCGGGCGTGCAACTGGACAAGCCGCCGCTGAAGATCAGCGGCATGGTGGAGCGCCGCTCCGGCTCGGAGGTCGCCCCGGGGCTGAAGGAGCAGTTCATCGGGCTCGCCACGATCGAGACCGGGTTCTTCGCCTTGTATGCCGCCGGGTCGTATGCCAAGGCCGTGGACGACTGGTCGTCGATGTTCCTGTTCGGCGAGATCTCCGGCGGCGAGCGTGGGCTGTTCGGCCCGCCCCCGTTCCGGGTGATCGCCATCTCGCTTGGCTTCGGTGTCAACAGTACGGTCCGCACGCCGACCATCGACGAGGTCGGCCGGTTCCCGCTGGTGAACCGGCTGGACGGCAGTGGCACCGGTGACACGCCGGAGCAGGTGCTGGAGAAGCTTGCCGGCCCCGGCGGCTGGATCACCCCGCGCGAGGGTCAGTACTGGGGCGCGGGCGGGATCGAGTTCAGCTCGTTCGAGTTCATCCGCTCCCGCGCGCTGCTGCTGGTCGAGGGCGGCCAGTCCTGGAAGGTGTTGCTGATCGGCCGCACCACGATCGACCTGCCGCGCAGCAAGGCCGCCAAGAAGCCGATCGCCCGGCTGGTCATCGACTTGGCCATCGGATACCACCATGACAAGGGCCTGTTCTCGATGGACGCGGTCGTCGCGCCCGGCTCGTACGTCATCGACCCGGCGGCCGAGCTCACCGGTGGCCTGTCCTTCTACATCTGGGGCCAGGACCGCACCGCGCAAGGGGGCGGCAAGGGCTTCGTGTTCACCCTGGGCGGCTACCACAAGCGGTTCAAGCGTCCCGCGTACTACCCCAACCCGCCGCGCGTGGGCTGGCGGTGGGCGATCGGCCCGGTGGCGATCCGCGGGCAGGTGTACGCGGCGCTCACCGACGGCGCGTTCATGGCCGGCGGCGAGCTGTCCGCGAACTACGACAAGGGCCACGGTATCCAGCTGCAGGCGTGGTTCACGGCCTGGCTGGACGCGCTGGTGCAGTGGAAGCCGTTCTACTTCGACCTGTCGATGGGCCTGAGCATCGGGGTTGCGGCCACTGTCAAGGTGCTGTTCATCCGGGTGCGGGTTTCCCTGTCGGTCGGGGTGTCGTTGGACCTGTGGGGGCCGCCGATCGGCGGCCGAGCCAAGATCAAGGTCTGGTTCATCAGCTTCACCGTCGAGTTCGGCACCGGCCGCGACGGAGTACCGGCAGTCGAGTGGGGGGAGTTCAGCGTTCAGCTGCCGGCCCCGCTGTCGATCGCTCCGCTGTCCGGGCTGTTGGTCGACGTCGATCCCGAGGAGACCACCGCCCGGTCCGACGCGGGAGAGCCCCTGCTGGTTTCCATGGACGGCTTCGCCGTCCGCACCGAGGCCGCCGTCCCCGCCAGCCACATCATCTTCAACGACCAGCCCTTCGCCGAGGCCGAGGACGACACCATCGACATCCGGCCGATGGGGACCAAGGGGCAGGGCGTGGTCTCCGAACACCACGTCACCCTGCAATGGTTCGACAGCGTCTACACCCCCACTGGATGGGGCGTCGCCGTCTACAGGCAGGACATGCCCAAGGCGATGTGGGGTGCGCCGCTGGATAGCCCCAGCGACGTCTTGGACGGCGACGGGCTGCTCAGCGGCTGCCTGGCCGGCATCACCTTCGAGGTCCCCAAGCCCGAACTGGCCCCTTCGGTCGGCTGGGTCGACGCCGAGGCACTGGAGTCCGATGGGCTGCCGGACGCGCCGATCCCGCTGCTGGGCTCGCAGCCGGAGGGGCCGCCGTCCGTCCCGGACGACGAGGGCGAGGGCAGCATCGGCACCATCGTCGACCCGGACACCGGTATCGGCGCGCAGACCACCGCCGACAACCGTGCAGCGGTGCACGCCGCCCTGGCCGGCCTCGGGCTCGCCCCCGGCACCGACGACCTGCTGACCCGCTACGCGGACCTCGCGAAGACCACGTTCACCAACGCGCCCATGACCACCACAGCCGAGAGGTGAACCGACGTTGAGCGGCACTGAAGACCTCCGCGTGGCCTTCCACGACTACCGCCGGCCGAAAGCCACCGCCGGCGTTTACACGCTCACGGCGGAGCACCACCTGACCAAGGACGGCAACCGGGTCGACGTGAACCCGGCCATCCCCGCCACGACGCAGCAGTTCGAGATCCGCGCGGTCCGGTTCGTCCTGGACCCCTCGTCCGTGCACGCCCACTACCCGGCCGAGGGAGCCGCCGGCGACTTCAGCCGCACCCTCCCGCACATCACCCTCGACCGCTCCATCCTGCCCTGGGAGCGGAAGCTGAAGGCCCGCGCGGTACCCGAAGAGGCCCCGTGGTTGGCGCTGATGGTCTTCCACGCAGGTGAACTGCCCGACGACCCCGAGGGCTTGGGCCAGACCACCACCCGCACCATCGCCGAGCTGCGCCGCCCCGGCGACGGCATCCTCGGCCCGGACCTCAGCGACACAGGCATCACGCCGGGGATCGAGGCCAGCCGCTGCCAGAGCATCGACGTCCCGGCCGGGCTGTTCACCGCCCTGGTGCCGCGCGAGGAGGAACTGAACTACCTCGCCCATGTTCGTGACGTCTCCACCCGGCCGCAACGGCGTGACGACGGCGAGATCCTGACCAAGGGCCAGTACGCCGTGCTGGCCGCCAACCGCTTCCCCAGCGAAGCCGGCGCCTACACCGTGCACTTGGTCTCCCTGGAGGGCTTCAATGGCAAGCTCAACCCAGGGCAAATGGGGGAGAACGTGAGGTTCGTGCGGTTGTGCGTGCTGCACTCCTGGACATTCACCAGTGACCCGGCCGGCACCCGCGACGCCGCGGCCCTGCTGAGCAACCTCGCCGCACCCGCCCGCGCCGACCGGGAGAACCTGGCGCTGCGCCTGCACCCGAACGGGAACGTGGCGGCCCGCTCCACCGCTGACGCCGAGCAGTACGCCCGCCGCCGCCTGCACCTGGGCTACACCCCGCTGCCGTACCGGCTGCTGTCGGGGGAGACCACCTACGGCTGGTACCGCGGCCCCTTCGTCCCCGTGATCGCCGCGCAGACCCGCGACTTCGCCCGCGACAAGCCGAAGACCACCGCCGACCACGCGCTGATCTACGAGCCGGAGCACGGCCTGTTCGACGTCTCCTACGCCGCCGCCTGGACGCTGGGCCGCACCCTGGCGCTGAGTGACCCCGACTACAGCGAGGAGATGACTCGCGCGCGGCGCGAACTGGCCAACACCGCCGCCACGATGATGGCCCTGGCCGCCGAGCCCACGCTCGCCGCCGCCGATCCCGCCGACCTGAACGGGCGAACCGTGCGAGAACTTGCGGGCTCCGGCTTCGCCGCCGACCTGCTCGCCGCGCTCACCCGCCCCCTTGCCTCGCACGACCAGGCTCCGGCATCGGCCGGCCGCAACCGCCGTACCCGCCTCACCCAGCAGAGCGCCCGCGCCGCCCTCGCGGCCGGACCCAAGGCAGCGGCCCTACAGGCCACCGCCGAACGCCACACCCGCACCCTGCCCGGCTGGCTGGACGAACTGGCCCTGCTCCGCCGAGTGCCGTTCAACTACTTGGTGCCCAACCCCGCGATGCTCCCCCCGGAGTCGATCCGGCTCTTCCGCATCGACGAGAACTGGATCGAGGCACTGCTCGCCGGAGCCCGCGACGTCGGCGTCCACACCTCCCTGGACGCACTCGTCGACACGACGCTCACCGCCGCCATCGACAGCCGCCGCACCCGCATCCGCACCGGGGAAACCGGCCGGGCCGGGCTGCTGATCCGCTCGGAACTCGTCGAAGCCTGGCCGGTCTTCGACATCCTCACCACCGCCGCAGCAGCGAACGTCGCCGAATTGCGCCGCGACCACCTCGCCCCCGACACCCTGCTGCTCCTCCTGGACGCTCTGCCCGACGAGATTGTCATCCGGGAGCCCGGCCAGGGCATCCACTTCGGCATCGACAGCAACGACGCCGCCGACGACAACAGCGTCATCAACCTGCGTGAGCACCGGCCCGGCCCCGACCTCGGCTACCCGCTGGGCCGTGACTATCCCGAAGGCGGCGGCCTGTTCACCCGCCACCTGCGGCCCCGCAACGGTGACGACGCCCCGCACGTCCTGGCGCTTCGCGGTGACCGGGGCCTGGTGCCCGCGCTCGCTGCCGCCCTCGACCCCGACCTCGGCGACCTCGCACCCGGCGAGTTCGCTCTGCAACTCGTCAACGCCCCCGTCGAGCAACGCCTGACCCTCGACGTGACGCCCGGCCAGGAGAGCGCCCGATGACCGACACCGACCTGATCGTCCCCGTTGAGGTCCACGCGCTGCTGGCCACCCGCGACGTGGCCCTGCACGACGACTTCCGACGCTGGAGTCCGCGCTACCCGTGGACGTTCTCCCAGGACTTCCGCAGCAACGCCGAGCCGCCCATCCAGTACTCCGAGGGCAACCCGGGCGAGGGCATCCACGTGCAGTGGCAGCTGCCCGAGGCCCTGACCACCGGCGCGATCGACTCAGGCACCGGCGTCAGCACCTTCCCGCTGGTGCCCAACCGCTGGCTCGTGGTGCGCTACGCCAAGGTGCGCGGCGAGCTGAAGGCCGCCGGATTCCTCGTCCACAGCGACTACCTGGAGAAGGCCGACGACGGGCCCGTCGAGTCGGCGTTCACCCCGTTCGTCGACCCGGCCTCCCCCAAGGAGAAGCCCCGCGCCGACTACATCGGACGCGTCCACCCCCTGAGCGACGGTCCCTGGCAGGAACCCGCCACGCGCCCGCTGTTCCTCACCGCGATCGGCTGCGGGCTGCCCTCCTTCGCCGCGTTCGCCCCTTACCACGAGAACGTCTTTCTCTTCCACGACACCCTCGCCGACCTCAAGGCCAACGAGAGCTACCCGCCGCCGTGCACCGTCAGCTACTGCGTGATCGGCTGGTACAGCCAGGACGACGCCGACATCCTCAACACCGCACGCGACATCGAGGGCCTGCTGCCCCCCGACGCCGACCCCGACAGCGCGGCCGACGTGCTGCGGGCCCTGGGCTGGGCCGCCCCCGACGGCATGCCCAAGACGATCATCCGCACGCGCTACGTCGGCACCGCGCTTGGCATCCCGTGGGACCGCGCGGGCGGACACCCGGACTCGGACCGCCCCAAAACCCGGGACGTCAAGGTCGCGATCGGGCACAGCACCGCCGACGCCGTCACCGCGCTCGTCGACCACCAGACCCCCGGCACCCGGCTCGCCGACCAGGTCCGCGCCCTGTTCCACGGCAACCCCGACGAGCTCGACAGTCCCGACTGGCAGGTCTCCCTGGACGAGCTCACCCGCCGGTCCTGGTTCAGCGGCCACGACGGCGGCGCCACCTGGCAGGTCGTCAACCGGCCCAGCGACCAGGCCGATACCCAGGCCCCACCACCCACCCAACCGGACTGGATCACCACCCTCAACCGTGACCAGGACGACTACGACCAGGCCAAGCACCAGCTCGCCGCCGCACAATGGCGACTGTGGTCACTGTGGTGGCTGCGCCACCTGCCCGAAAGCCGCCGGCCCCACGGCTACACCTTCGACGAGCAAGCCTGGGACCAGCGGATCCACGCGGCCGGAGCGCGGGTCACGGAGCTCGACGCAGAGGTCGAACGGCTGAGTAGCAAGGTCCCGCACGGTCTCACCCCCGAAGAGATCCAGACCGCGATCAACCGCTACCCCGCGGACAATGACCTGGAACTGGCCGAAGAACTGGAGCTCAAGCGCGCGCCCCGGCAAAGCTACTACCGCCCCGCCGACCCCGTCCTCGCCCTGACCGGCTCGGGCACCTCCCAGCCACTGGGCCGCGACGAGGACGACCCGCTGCCCTGCCGCCTGCCCTCCGCGTTGCTCACCCGGGTGAAGATCAACCACGGCTGGGAGGATGTCCCGGCCAACCCGTTGCTGCCCGTCAACACGCCCGAAGTCCCGGGCATCATCAGGACAGTGGTCGCCGAGTTCGCCCTGCTCGATCAAGCCGCGCGCACCGACGCCGCCGGTGGCGGGGCCGACCTCACCGCTCTCCACGCCGTCGTCGCCAGCCCTACCACCAGCTCCCAGGGCCCGTGGCCCGAATACACCCGCGTGTGGCGCCAGCCCTGGCTCCCGCTCTACCTCCAGTGGGAGGTCAAGCACTGCGCCACCCCCTACCAGAGCCAGGACTCCACCCACAACTGGGAGTTCGGCCTCGGCCACGACGGCGACCCCGACCCCGACCGCTACCGCTACCGCTGGAAGGGCACCGGCGCGGCGTCCGGCGACGGCGACGGCGGACGGCGCTGGAACGCCTTCGGTGGGCGCGCCTTCGTCACCCCCTCCACCCGCTATGTGCTACGCGAACAGGCCCGTCGGCTCGCCGAGCACGCCCCGCCGCAATTGGCCCGCCAACTGCGCGCCATGCGTGAGGGACTGGAGGGCATCGACGTACTCTCCCAGGCCCTGGACGGCTTCCACGACTGGCTCATCCAGCAGGACGGGGCCGCCCAGGCCGTCACCGACCACTCGATCCTGGCCCTGGCCGGCGAGACCAACCACGTCCCCGACGGAGCGGAAGGCTACGGCGAGCAGCACTTCCAGCCGGTGCGGGCCGGCCAGTTCCACTTCATCGAGCTGATCATCATCGACCGCTTCGGACGAGTGTGCTCTCTGGTGCAGCCGGCCCAGACCCAACCCATCCAGTTCCAACCCGTCCGCGCGGACAGCGTCATGCCGGACAAGGACCTGTTCCCGAACCCGCCCGGCCCGCAGCGCTTCGTGCAGCTGCCGCCCCGGCTCGTCCAACCGGCCCGGGTCCGCCTGGACACCGTGCCGCTGCGGACCGACCAGCCACCCGCCGACCTGGCCGAAGCCGGCGATGCCACGCAACTCCCTGGCGCCGAGGCGCCGGTGGCCGGATGGCTACTGGTCAACCACCTCGACCAGACCCTGCTGGTCTACGGCCCCGACGGAGAACCACTCGGCGAACTGCGCGTGGTACGCGACGCTCTGAACACCCGCACGACGGCCTGGAACGCGCTCCCGCACGCCCCCTGCCGCCACCCCAAGGACGACGACTTCGCCACCGACTACCCGCACGTCGCAGCCTTCGCCCGCGGCCTGCTCGGCCACGACCCAGAAGCCTTCGAAGCGCTGGCCAAGACGATCGACACCGCACTCGACCACATCCTCGAACCCTCACCGGCCGAGGACTGCTCCCCGGCCCGGCTGATCGGCCGCCCCATCGCCCTCATCCGCACCCGCCTCAACCTGGACCTGATGGGCGAGCCGCTGACCGACCCCAGCTGGAAACGCGCACTCATCCCGCCGGACGAGCCCTACCCCGACCACCGTGACTACCCCGACTACCGCAACTACCCCGACTACCGCTGGACCGTCCGCCTCGGCGACCCCGACCGACTCTCCGACGGCCTCATCGGCTACTTCGCCGCCGACGATTGCGACCACGACCAGCGCACCCGCTACCACCGCTTCCACGCCGTCGACCCGAACGGCCCGGCCAACGCCTACGTCACCGCTATCGAAACGGGCGCCCACCTCACCCTGCCCGCCCGGCCCGCCGACCGCCCCGCCACCCACCACCTCACCCTCCTCGCCTGCCCCCACACCGCCGTCCACGCCACCACCGACATCCTCCCCGTCGCCGACGTCTCCGTGGACGCGGACACCACCCACCGGGCACTCGCTCGCATCCGCGCCTCCTTCCGACTCAACCCCCTGCTCGCCCCCGACCGCTTCGGCCCCCCGGCAGCCGCCGCCTCCCTCAAAGCCCAGCCCGGCCACCCGGCCTCGGCGATGGCCGACGGCGACCCGACCACCTTCTACGACGGCACCGAACCACCGTCAGCTGGCGACTGGGTCCGGCTCGACCTGCACACCGAGCGCCGCGTGGAAGCCATCGACCTCCTCCTCGGCCGCACGGACGGCACCCGCACCCCGGTCGCCACCGACCTGGAAGCCTCCACCAATGGCGAGCAGTGGAGCCTCCTGCGCAGCTACACCCAGGTGACCGAGATCCACCACTCTCCCGAAACACCTCCCACCGCCCGCTTCCTGCGGCTGCGACACACCAGCTCCGCCGCCGAGCCCTGCGCCGTCCGCGAGTTCACCGTGCAGGCCGAACCGCCGGACAAATCCCTCGTCATGCCCCGCCCCGCAGCCTGGCACGGCGACTGGACCTGGGCCGAACCGATCCCCGTGGACGGCACCGCGACCAGCCTGCCGCTGCCCGACTGGGACGAGCACCTCATCTACAACGCAGACCAGGTCTCCCACCCCGACGCACCCCTGCCCGTCGCCCGCTCCGGCTACCTCCAACTCCAACCGGCCGCCCCCGGACACACCAGCTCCACCCCGGCCCCGGAAGGAACCGCGTCGTGACCAGCCCCAACCCAGCCCTACTCCTCCCATACCGCCTGGAATACACCCCGGCGACGGCCGAACAGCCCGGAGGACTAGCCCTCAACCGCGTCCGCCTCACCATCGGCGACGACCCGGGCACCCGCACCACTTGGCCCGTCCAGTGCGCACGGATCGCCCTCGACCTCCCCCACGCCGACGGCACCTCCGTGCCAAACGGCGAAGCCGTCATCCTGCGCACCCGACTGGACCTGGAACGCGGCCCCGGCCGAGGCCGGCAATGGCTGGTCGAAACCACCACCGACCGAGCCGCCACCACCCTCACTCTGGTTCCCGCCGAACCCGCCCGCTTCGACGGCACCTGGACACTCACCCTCACTCTCGACATCAGCACCCCACCCGGCACCCAGACCCGCATCACCGAGGACACCGCACTCGGCGACAGCAGCCCGCAGCCCCGTACGGGCAACGCCATCCTCACCGCCACGCCCCTGCCCAACTGACACCCGCACCCAGGAGTTCCAGAGCCATGAGCGATCCCGACCTCCCCATGCTGCTCCCGCCCGCCATGGAGCCCTCGGACCCGATCCACGTCTCCACCTTCGCCAAACCGGAGTACGCCGACTTGACCTTCACCTACGGCAAGGTCAAGTCTGGCGGCAACTGGCCCGTGCACTGCAAGGAATTCAAGGTTCACATCCCGACCGGCCGCCAGGCATCCGCCCTGACCAGCGAACCAGGTCTGATCCACTACAAGTTGACCGTTCCCGACGGTAAACGGCAGTGGATCGTCGAGCGTGACACCGGGAACCCCAACGAGACGGTTTTCACCTGCTCGCCGCCGCCGGGTGAGCCCGCCGCGTTCGACGGCACCTGGAGCGTCGAACTGAAGCTGTGGGGCATCGAGGTCAACGGCGGTGTCGGCCCGGTCGACATCGTCTGGAAGGAGTCCACCTCGACCACCGGAGCGGACGGTCTCTACCAGGAACGC
The DNA here is from genome assembly GCF_004125265.1 of Streptomyces lydicus. Lineage (GTDB taxonomy): Bacteria > Actinomycetota > Actinomycetes > Streptomycetales > Streptomycetaceae > Streptomyces > Streptomyces lydicus_C. Next base: position 1,801,754 of record NZ_RDTE01000003.1, on the reverse strand, counting down.
AAGGGGCGAGGCGAAGTCAAAAAGCTCGACGACTCTTTCTACCTCCACAGCTTCCGCCCGGACCCGATGGTCATCAGCCGTGGCTCCAAGGCCACCCTCAAATGGGAAGGCACCCCCCACGCGGAGTACACCATGTACTACCGGAAACCGGACGGCACCCAGGGATCATCCACGGCCGAGGACGGCATCTGGACCTCCCCGGTGGACCTGGTCGACGACACCAGCTTCACCCTCGAAGCCAAGATGGGCGAAGACGAGATCCGCTACCTCACCACGTACATCGAGGTCAACAACCCCGACATCGCCGTCAACAATGTGACTGCTAACGGCAACCTCACTGCCGTCGCGGCGGACTCGCTTGTCAGAATCAGGAGTCTTGGCGGGCCCTACGGCGAACCCCTAGGACTCACAAGCCCCACCAACACCGCCGCCCTTACGGTCGGCGGCACACTCACCGCCAACGGCGACGTCGATGCCGTGGGCACCGAAAAGAAGGTCCGAATCGCGAACCTGTATGGCCCCTATGGTGTGCCCCTGAAGATCCACAGCCTTCTCAACGTAACCGGTACCCTAACTGCGGATGGTGCCATCCAAGCCAATGGCGACGTGACAATTGCCGCAGCAAAGACGCTCACCGTCAATAAGATCAAGGCGTCATCCGACGGGCAGCTCACCATCGAGAATAATCCCACGGGTACGCCTGCTGAAATCAATGCGGCCAGGATGCGCCTCGTATTTGCCACAGGAAAGGTCGGTGGAGCAGACCGCCTTGGCTACCTCGATGTCACGGGAATCATCCAGGCCTCCAAAATCAAGGGGGTCGGAACTTACAACGAGCTCATCCTCAATGGAATCACGCGAATCGATGGCAGTCTTCGCGGTCCGGGATCAGCATCTACTGAGCCTGTGGTGATCCCTGGACCGCTGCGGGTGGGCGGAACCCTGGAGGGACAGTGGATTAAGCCGGCTCTGGGGATCACCGTCCCTGATGGTCAGGGCATCTATGTCAACGGAGGGAAGCGGGTAATCGCGAATGGAGACAAAATCTCGCTCAGGAACGAGAGGAAGGTAAACAACAAGGACAGTCGCCTTCTTGCGGATAACAAGCATAATCCACCCGGATCGCCCGGATATTTGAACGTCTTCAGCTATGAGGGGTACCAGGGCAGTAACGGGAACCACTGGTTCATCGAGGACCGGACGTCGCGTTCATCCGTCGCTGACGTCGAGGGGAGGGAGCCTGAGCACGATAGGCATTTGGCCGAGGCCGACACGGATGAGCCCAGCGCCACCACTGGCCCCTCTGACGAGGCTGGGGAGCCCGACACCACAGATACCGGGCGGGCATAAGAACTCCTAACAAAGTGCGAGGTTCCTCAGCCGGCGCCAGCAGATGATGCTGCAGGCCAGGCTGAGGAAGGCTTCGTGGATGTCGTCACGGATCTCCCGGCGGATGCGTAGTCTGCGGAACCAGTGGAGCAGCGCGAAGCTCTGCTCCACTACCCACCGGTGGACGCCCAGTCCTGAGCCGTGTTCGGTGCCGCGGCGGGCGATGACGGGGGTGATCCCCACCGCGCGGACCTGTTGGCGGTACTTGTCGTGGTCGTAGCCGCGGTCGGCGTAGAGCCTGGTCGCCGGCGGGGCCGTCCGCGGCGGCCGCGTACCGGCGGGACGGCCTGGATCAGTGGCATGAGCTGGGTGACGTCGTTGCGATTGCCGCCGGTCAGCGAGACCGCCAGAGGAATGCCGTGCGCTTCGGTGATCAGGTGGTGCTTGGAGCCCGGCCGGGCACGGTCGACCGGACTCGGCCCGGTTTTGGGCCGCCCTTCATGGCCCGTGCGTGGGAGCCGTCGATCACCGCCCTCGACCAGTTCAGAGCGCCGGCGGCATGCAACTCGGCCAGCAGTTGCTCGTGCAGGCGCTGCCACACACCCGCGTCGTTCCAGTCCCGCAGGCGCCGCCAGCACGTCATGCCCGAGCCGAAGCCCAGTTCCTGGGGCAGGAACTCCCACGGAATGCCGGTGTACAGCACGAACAGGATCCCGGACAGCACCTTCCGGTCCTCCAGACGCCTGCGTCCCGGGTGATCGGCACGACGAGGCACGACCGGAAGCAACGGCTCGATCCTCGTCCAGAACTCATCGGACACGATCCACGGTGATCGTTCCCCCCTGCGCATGCACCGGTCAACAACCTGACTGACCAACACATTCCAAGTCCACCATGGCCATTCTGTTAGGAGTTCTAAGGCGACGTCGGGGGATCAAGGTCCACGGGAAGGGTGACCGCCGGCGTCAGCCGACTCAGGACCTACGGGTGGTGCGGTACGTGCGCTCAGGACAGCCAACCCTTCAGGGGGATTTCCGTGATCGGTGACGGTGCGGCGAGCGGGATCCCCCATCGTGTTCTCGCGATTCGTGCCGCGTGCTCTGCTTGCTGGTAGCCCTGCTCGCCCCAGCCCAGGAGGGCGGCAGCCTGATGGGGGGGTGGCCAGCAACCGGGCGAACTGCCGCCCGGTGGCTGGATCAACCAGGGAGGGCCCGGCCTCGGCGATCGGCGCGGCCAGCCGCAGTCGGGCGCACTCGCCGATCCTTCCGTAGACCTCCCCGGTGGCGTCGTAGACCCAGCCCAGCCGCTCCACGTCGCCGAGGGTCAGTTGTGCTTCTTCTGCGGCCTCGCGTACCAGGGCGGCTTCCGGTGAGGCGTCGGTGGGCTCGACGGTGCCGCCGGGCAGCATGGCCAACGGTTCTTCCGGGTCGATGACCAGCACTACCCGGCCGTCGGGGGCGAACAGCCAGCCCCACGCCTGAGGAATCGGGAGGTCTTCCGGGGCGCGGCCGGGGTGCCAGGGCCAGTCGCGTCCGGCCCGGGGCCGCGTGTGGACCTGGTACCGGTCCAGGGGCGGAACGGGGCCGACGTGCTGGCCTCCGCTGAGGTGGGCGGTGGTGCTGGCCAGCCGGGCGCGCAGCGCGGCCAGCATGATCTGTGCGTCAACCGGGATCATCCGCTCGGCCGCCGCCCGCGCGTCGAGGAACTCGTATCCGCTTAGCTCGTCCTCGGGCAGACGCATCCTGGCGATGTCCTGCGCGGTGAGGGTTCCGCCGTCCATCACGTAGCGGACCTCGCCAGGAAAGGGCATTCCTTCGGTAAGGTCCGGGTGCCCGGGCGCGAGCCAGTGCACGGCCAGAAGTCGTCCCGGTGGCACCGACAGACCGAGTTCCTCCTGGACTTCGCGCCGGCAAGTCTCATCGGGGCCTTCTCCGGCCTCTGCGCCGCCGCCCGGCAGCAGCCACTGCGTGCGGTAGGTCGGCTTGACCAGCAGGACACGGCCGAACTCGTCGGTGAACAGCGCCGCCGCGCTGAGCCAGACCGAATGCCGTGAGCGCGCGTATTCCTCGTGTGACATCTCTGGTTGTCCGGGTGCGGCAGCCGAGGTGCTGCTGGCGGAGGTGTCCACAAATGCTCCTTCGATAGGGGAACGCTGGGCGGGCGAGGGGAGCGGAGAGGGCAAGCGCTCCGCTCCCCTCGGCCTATGGCAGGGTCGTCTGTTCCAGGTAGCAGACCGATCGGGTGTGGCGGGCTCGGGCGACGGCTTGGAGGCGGTCGAAGGAGTGCGTGGGCATCTCCTTCTTCCAGACGTCCAGTGATTTGACGGCGACCTCGGTGTGTTCGTCTGGGTCCAGGACGATGCTGTCGATCTGCTTGCTGGTCAGCCGGCCGCCGTCGAAGATGAATCCGATCTTGTGGGTGGTCCACTGTCCGAGCGGGGGCAGGAAGTGCATGGCCAGCAGCTGCGGTTCGACAGCGAGATGCAAGCCGGTTTCTTCGAGGCATTCGCGGAGCGCGCACTGCCAGGGCGTTTCGTCCGGGTCCATGTTGCCGCCGGGCCACTGCCACAGGTCAGGGTTGCGTGCAGCACGCAGTTGGATCGGGTGGTCGGCCTCGTCGGTGACGAACAGGCACCCGTAGACGGTGGCTTTGGGCAGAGTCGCGATGTACTGCTCGGGAGGAAGCCACGTTCCAGTCATGCTGTCTCCGTGGGGGATGGACGGTCGGCGGCCGGCGCTGGAAGGAACTTGACGGCCTTCGCCGCCAGTTGACGTTGGAGATACTGCTCCGCGTCGTCGGGGCGCATGCGGGCGAGGGCGACCATGCCCGTGATGATGACGTCTGCGACCTCGGCGTGGACGTCCTGCCAGGTGTGGCTGTCGCCCTTGCGGGGGTTGGTGCCGCGGGCACCGATGACGGCCTGGGAGGCTTCGCCGGTCTCCTCGGCAATCTTCAGGACCTGCAGTGTCCACTGCTGTGCCTGGTCCAGGCCGCCGGCGTTGTCGTGGGCGTCGAAGCGACGGGCAAGGCGACCGACCGTCTCCCAGACGTCTTCTCCCACGGTGCCGGGTTCTGTCGACGGAGGCGTCGCCTGCTCGGTCCTCGTGGTCATCGCTTGCCTCCCGCCTCTGCGAGGACCGCTTCTTCGGCCGTGGCCGGTGTGGCGGGGTGCTGGCTGCCCGGCCACTGGAAGACGAGGCGGGAGGAGGTCTTGTCCAGGACGTGCCCGGCGGGGAGTTCGTGGTCGGGGGTGCCTGCGGGGTGCACGGTCATCTGCGGGTAGCCGGCCCCGCGCACGTGTTGGTCCCAGGACCGTACGCAGGCGGCCATCCGCTCCGCCAGCTCTGCCCTGGCCGGGCCGACGGCGTGGACGATGAACTCGGAGCGGCGCTCTTCAGGCGTCTCTGCGTCCTTGACCAGGACGTAAGTGAGGTAGGCCAGCGAGCCGTCCGCGACCGTGGCGGCGGCCTCCGCGCCGTACGGGAGGGCGGCCAGGGCATTCGGCCGGGCGTCGTCCAGCCGGCAGAACGCCGGCAGGGTGGTGGCCGCGTAGAGCTGGAGGGTCTCGAAGGACTCCCTTCCCGCAATGGTGACGCCGGTGGGTAGCTCATGTCGCGGGCCTTGCAGTGCGTCCTCCAGGCCGGCGGGATCCGAGGGAGTGCCGTCCTCGTGGCACAGCTGGAGTTCGCCACCGGCCAGGTTCGTGACCGGGGTGGTGCGGGCGGCGGCCCCGCGGTCGCGGACGAACTCGCAGTAGGTCCAGTCCCGTGCGTGCAGCACGTCTCCGTGCCGCTGGAGCGCGATGGCCCGGGTGTAGCCGTGGATCTCCAGTGGCAGCACCAGATACCGGCCTTCGGCCAGCTGTTCTCGCCACGCCGGCGCGATATCCCAGCAGCTGTGGGTGATCATGCAGCCGTCGAAGCCGCCGCGCGGCATGTGCCCGGGCGCGCCCTGGCTGCCGTCGCCGAGCAGCACCGTCACTCGCCCGCTTCCGGCCTCCGCGGTGAACCGCCGGGTGCGCTCGACGACGTACGGGTCGAGGTCCATGGTGACCACGCGCCCGGCCGGGCCGATGACGTGGGCCATCAGTTCGGCGTTGTAGCCGCCGGAGCCGGCCTCGAACACCGTCGTCGCCGGCTCCAGGCGCAGCTTCTCGATCATGTCGGCCTGCAGCCAGGGCGCGCTCACCGAACTGACCGCCGCCCCCGACTCGTCCCGGCTGGTGACGATGGCAAGGCCGTCGTCGTAGGCGAGCCGCAACGGGCTCTCCGGGGTGAACCGGTGCCGCGGCACCGTGCTCAGCGCGTCTTCGACCGCGTCTGAGGACACCCAGCCTCCGGCGATGATGCGCTCGGTCATCTCCTGCCGTAGGTGGACCGCTTCGGCTGGTTCGCCGCCGACAGCCGGGGGCGTGATGGCGTGCGGGTAGGAGTGCACCGGCGGCAGGCCGCGCAGGACGCCTGGCCACACCGCTTCCAGTGCGTGGGCGGTGGGTGTGAAGAGGGTTCCGAGCACGGAGAGGGTGTGCAGGTCGTGCCATTCCCACCGCCGGAACCGGTGCGGTTCGGGCAGGCCGAGCGTTCCGTCCCACGCGCTGATGCGCACCACCGCGGACAGGCGCCGGACGTCCGCCCGGTCGTCGTGGAGGATGGTCAGCAGGTGGGCGTCGCTGATGGCGGCCGTCAGGCCGGTCTCCTCGGCCAGCTCCCGCACCGCTGCCGCCTGGAAGGACTCGCCGGCCTCGACGCGCCCGCCGGGCAAAGCGGGCGGGTTCGCGGATTTCTGGCCGCTCAGTCGCGGGAACCTGCACGTTGGCGGGCGGCAGGGCGCCGGGCACGGTCGAGTTCAGGGACACCCGCCTGTCATGGTGGGATGGGGCCGCCGCGGTGGGGGTGGGCCGTGTGGATGTATTTCATGGCAGTGGTGATGGAGATTCCGAAGACACGGACGAGGTGGACGGGATCTTCGGTCTCGCGAGCCTCGTCCAGGATTCTGTCGGCGCGAACTGCGCGCAGAGTCAGACCGGCGGGATCGAAGCGCCTGTAGACGTAGTCCGCGGAGACAGGATCGGTCGCGTTGGCGGTCTGTTGAGTAACCAGAAGGTGCGAGTTGACGGTGCGTGGCCAACGCTGATGGCGGTAGCGGAGCCAGGCATGCAGTAGGGCAGCTGTGGTGTCGTCGAGGTGGACGATGTGACGGCCGTGGGGGCGGCGGATCAGAAGTTGCCGTCGGGTAAGCAGCACGTCGGAGAGGTCGAGGTTGCGCAGGTCCGTGCCGTTGCTTGCGTGGAGGGCGACCAGGGCGAGAACCAGGCGGGTAGCGGGGTTGGAGCTGGTCTCCAAGAGCCCGGCCAGCCGGTCGGGGGCCAGAGTTGTGGGCAGCAGTTCCTGACGGGTGATGCGGAGTCCACGGGTGGGGTCGACGAAGACGAGCTTGGCGTGTTTCAGGGCTCGAAAGAGCGACCGAACCGCCACAGCGCGCTCGTGGGCGCGTGGGCCTTTGACCGCGGTGACAGCGGCCGTGACGTCAGGCTCCGTCACCTGGCGCAAGGTGGTGTAGCGGGTGGTCCAGTCAGCGAGTGGCGTGGCCAGGTAGATGAGGTAGCGGCGCAGGGTGGCGTAGTCGGTGACGCGGTGGTGGGCCCTGCTAGCGCCACGCAAGACCCCGACCCACGTGCCGAGTTCGTCGCTGATTCGTGGAGGGAAGGCGGCGATGGTGCGCTGGATGAAAGCCTCGTCGCTGTTGCGCCGCGGCGGCGAGGTGACGAGCTGTTCGCGTTGGTCCAGGAAGGCGACAAGCCCGCGGATGCGACCCTTGCCGCCGAACGCGCGGTGCATCGCCCGAATATCTTCCTCGCGGAAGACGGTGACGGCGCCCAGCCAGGTGGCGGCCACTCGTAGAACCCGAGCACTGGGCTCGTGGACTTTCTGGTGCCAGCGGTTCTCCATGGTGTACCGGGCGAAGTCCGCCAGCAGGGCCTTCACCGGCGGTAGCGGGGCCGGCAGCAGGGCTCCGGCCAGCGGGCGCCAGTCCCGCTCGATCTCAAAGATCGTCGCCTGACCTTCAAGTACGGTTGGCGGACTGACTTCCGGACGATCCGCGAGGAGCCCGCGACGGGTCGCGCTGCCGTTCGCCAAGGACGGTCCGGCAAACCGTAGTTGCCGCCAGGTAGAGGCGTCGGTGTCAGGTCCCAGCTGAAGGCGCTGTCGAGTGCAGTCGCGGCATCGACCGTTCCGCAGGGGAAGCGGCCCGGCGCCACACCGACCGCAACGTCCTCGCTGGTCAGCGTATGTGCGACGCCAGCTTCTACAGGCGTCGCACACTTGGTTTCGACCCCACGAGAGGCAGTGATCGCAACTTCGTGGCTGAGGTTGGGGGCGGGCCCGCTGGGCGTGCGGTAGCAGGGCCACCTCGCGGTCTAGGTCAGGAGCAAGCCAGCCAGCCTTGTTCAGGACCCGGGTGACTCCGACGGGCCGGTGAGGCAGGGCGTCAAGGATCGCGGCGTCGACCAGGTCCTGGCCGGCCGCGTCACGAGCCGCCAGCGCAAGGGCCAACATGTTCATGGCACTGACGCGCCAGTCACGCCCGAGGCAGTACTCAGCCTGCACCTGACCGACCAGCGGTTTAAGTCGGGTCAGATCGTCTTGGAATCGGCTGCGAATCGCGATGGCGTGGTGCTCCAGCAGCCGGTACGGCGCAGGGAACAGGGCCACCTGTCCACACACTGCCGGCGGGCAGATCCGCTCGTCGTCCACGACGAGGGCGTCGGGGCGCTGAGCGCGTGCCCAGCCAGGTGCGTGGTAGCGGCCGTCAGTCTGCAGGCGGTAGGTACCGGTGGGCAAGGCAGGCCGACGGACGGAAGCGGGCAGGCAGAACGCGAGCTGGGTCCATGCCGGCTGCTCTGCGGCCCTTGAGGGTTCGAAGTACCAGGCCGCGTCGTACTCGGTGACAGCCACGACACACGCCCGGCAGAAGCCTTCATCGTTGATGCGCCACAGTCGCTTACACCGTCTGCACTCGCCCTCCGGGTGGTTCCGTTTGGAGCGCCATTGGTGGCAGGGGGAGCAAAACGGTGACTGGACCCGCAGCCCCCAGCCGAGGCAGCCGGCGCACTGCCCCAGCGAGGGCAGGCGCTTTCGTCTTGGAGCCACCTCAGTTCGGTGGGAGCGACCTGGGCCGCCCCGCCCCGGTGGACCGGCGCGGCACCGGCCTGGGCGACTCACCCGCAGCCGTCGCGAGCCCCTCATCCTGGGCCACCGGCGTCTTCCTGGCTACAGGTTCGGCGACGAGCAGGTCCGCGACCGTGCACTGAAGAGCAGCGCAGATCAGGTCCAGGTCGTCCAGCCGTACCGTTACGGGTGTGCCCGACCAGAGCGCGGAGACTTTCGACATCGACGGAGTGAAGCCGACTTCTTTGAACGCGGGCATCAGGTCACTGGGCCTCCAGATGCCTCGGTTGGCCGCCGCCCACCGCAGGTTCCACTTCACGACAGACCCCCCGTGTCCATGCGCAGTCGTTGTGCTGCCCGAGCCGACGAACGTCGGCTGGCCATCTCTGGATCGCTCTGAGCCGACAAAATGTACCGAACCGTGGTCGTCGTCCAGTCATGGCCGAGCAACTTCTGTACCTCCCACAGCGACATCCCCGCCTCGTAGCGGTGTGTGGCACAAGCATGCCGAAGCAAGTGAGGAAAGATCCGCTCGACCGGACCTGCCAGGTGGGCCTCCGAGGCTCTCGCCAGCGCCTTCCGTAGCGTCGACGTTGTCACCGCTGGGCCGACAGGGTTCGGCATACCGCCAAGATCTCGCGCGAGGCGCTCAGAGGGCCACACCGGCGACTCAGGGTGCTCCGGGTCGTCTGAGAACAACCCGCGGACTTCCTCCACGTACCACCAGAGCAACTCACGTCCCTCGGCGAACAGAAACGCCTCTCGCTGCCGCGGCCCCGACCCTCGGGCGCCCTTGCCCTGGACGAGGAACCGCCCGAAGTCGCCGGCCTCCCAGTGCAGGTCCTTCATGCGCATCTGGCACAGCTCCGAAGCCCGCACCCCGGAGATGTAGATCAACTTCGCCATCACGTAGTCCCTGCACGCCACCGCCTCCTTGCGAGCGTGCGCCAGCTCCCGCCGCCAACCGGCGAAGAACTCGTTGACCGCCCGGGCAGACGGTGGCACCCGCAGGCCGAAGTCACCACGGTGTGCGTGTCGGTTGAAGGGATCGACCGGCGACTCGACCGTCGCCCCGAACCGCTGGAAGATCTCGTGCGCGTAGCGTTGCTCCAGGAATGCGAAGAAGTGGTCGATCCGGTTCAGCTTCGATCGCACCGTCGGTGCTTGACGTTTGCCGACTCCAGCGAAGTAGCCGTCGACGTGGCGGGGCGTCAGCCGCCATGGCACGACACCGTAGTGGTCGCACACCTCGATCACTGGCTTCGTCAGCCCGTCCAGGGTGGAGGACGCCAGGCCCGCCACATCTCGCGCCCACTGGTACTCGACCAGCGCGTCCATGAAGAACAGCTGCTCGTCTTCCTTGTCAGCCCCGCCTGCGTATCGGCGCTGCAGCAACAGCACATCGCTCAGCCCTGGCTCGCCGCCCAGCAACTCCGCCTCTGCGGCCGACGGTTCGCTGGGAGGCGTTACGAGGGAGAGCACGCGCGTCCCGGGATCTGCCATAGACGTTGAAATTACAGCAGTGAGTCCTGAAATTCAGGAGAACGGCCCAACATCTGGAGAGGCTGAAAAAGGAGCCCATCGAGCCCCCTGCCAGCTGAAATGGAATGACGCGCCGCTCAGCCCCTCAGGGAACCCGCCCGTACTCCAGTTAGCTCCCACATGCCCCGCGTCGACCGGCCGAGCAGCACGCGCCCGGAGCCGTCGGTGACCACCGCGCACACACCGACGACGGACTGCGGCTCCGGGCGGCCCTTCTCCACCGCAGTGAAGTCCCCGGCGGGGTGGCGCAGCACGAGGACCGCCAAGCCCTCCGAGTCGAACCGCTCCACCTGCGACCACCCCTCCACCAGCAGGCTGATCTCCTCCTCGTCCAGCGCGATGTGCCGCCGCTCCTCGGGCGTGGTCTCCGCCACAGGTGTGATCACCACCAGCGCGCCGCGCGGTCGCAGGCGTGCAGCGAGGGTGTCCAGGGTTCGGGTGCGGTCGTGCAGGAAGGGGAACACCAGGCGCAGGGTGATCAGGTCGTAGCCGTCGTGGCTCAGCTCCGCCGGATCGTCGTGCTCGATGTCCAGGCACAGCCACCGCACCCGCTCCGCGCCCGCGTGCTCCTTCCGGGCGCGGGTCAGGGCGCCCTCGGCGAAGTCGACCGCATCGACGGTGTAGCCGATTTCGGCGAGGAAGACGGCGAGTTCGCCGGTTCCGCAGCCCAGCTCCAGAGCGCGCCCGCCGTCCGGGGCGGGCGCGTGCCGGACGAGCAGGTCTTTCTCCGAGTCGCGGAAGGGACGGAAGCCGCGATGGTCGTCGTAGTGCCGGGACCAGTGGGCTCGGTCGTATGCCACGGGGCACTCCTAGTCAGGGGTGGTGTGCAGCAGTTGGGTGGGGATGGAACGGCCCGTGCCACGGTGGGCGCAGGCGCAGGCGCAGGCGCAGGCGCAGGCGCAGGCGCATGGTGCGCGGTGGTCGTTCGTTCGCGGTCAGGTCAGGTGACGCTGTTGTGGTGGGTGTCCGGCACCTGGGGAAGCCAGGTGACAGCGTCCTCGCGGAAGCTCTGGTTGACCGGCACGAGGCCGGAGGCGTCTTCGAACGCCGAGAAGGTGATCGCGATGCTGCTGGCTCCGTCGTCGAGCGCGCACAGCTGGCTTCCGCAGTCCGGACAGAAGCCGCGCCGGGAGTCGGGCCAGGTGTAGTGCCAGGCCGGCTCGCCGCCGTCGCCGGTCCAGGTCAGGCTGCTCAGGGGGAAGGAGACCCAGGACATCATCGGGCCGCCCGACAGCCGCTGGCAGTGCGTGCAGCTGCAGGTGTGGGGATAGTCAGGGGCGCCGGTGACGGTGAACTGGATCCCCCGGCACAGGCAGCCGCCCGACCGCAGAGAACCACCAGGGCTTCCGCCTCCGGATGCGCCGTGGCCGACTGGGCTGCTGCTGTCGGTAGTCGCCTTGGCGACGGTCCGCAGGTTTTCGCGGTGAAGCAGTTCGGCGTGGCGGCGGATGAGGTCGTGGGTCGAGGAGGCCATGCGCAGGCGTGGCATGGTCTCGGGCCGGAACCAGTGCAGCATGACGCCTTCGGTCAGGTGCAACGTCGCCGGGTCACCGGCCCAACGGCCGGTGAAGATGTGGATGGGGACGGTCCCGCCGTCGCTGCCGCGAGCTTCCTCGACGGTGAACGGGGTGAGGTCGGGGAGTTCCAGACCGGACTCCTCGCGCAGCTCTCTTCTGGCCGTCTCCTCCAGGGACCGGTCCTCCGGTTCACGGCCGCCGCCGAGCAGGGACCACGATCCCGGCTCCCAGATTCCGGGGATGTCGTCCCGTAGGTGCAGCAGGTACTCGCCGGCCTCGTTGTAGATCAGCGTCGAGGCGTTCGCCTGCGGCAACTGGTGGGGCGGGGCCGCATCGGTCGGTGGGGTCTGTTCGGTCACGGATGCACCGTCCTCGGTTCGGAGTCGGACGTGGCGGACACGGCCCCCTGGTAGCCGGCTGCCTGGAGGGTGAACATCTGGGCGTAGTCGCCGCCGAGGTTCATGAGCTGCTGGTGTGTGCCGGCTTCGGTGATCCGGCCGCCGTCGAAGACGTAGATCCGGTCGCATTCGACGACGCTCGCCAGCCGGTGCGAGATCAGCACGGTGATCTGGTCGGCCCGTGCCTTGTTCCGCAACACTGCCTGATAGACGGCGTGTTCGGCCTTGGGGTCCATGCTCGCGGTCGGTTCGTCGAGCAGGAGCACGGGAGCGTTCTTGTACAGCCCACGGGCGACGGCGATCTTCGCCCATTGTCCGGCCGACAACTCCTGGCCGCCCCGGAACCGTTTGGACAGCACCGCCTGCCAGGTGCCCGGCAGACCGGCGATGACCTGCTCGGCTCCGGAGGCCCGCGCCGCGTCCAACGCCCGCTGGGGGTCGGTGTCGGTGAGTGTGCCGCGGGAGACCGTGAGGTTCGCCAGGGCGCTGAAGGGGAAGTGCACCGGGTCCTGCAGCACGGTCGCAACGCGGGCTTGCAGCGACTCGGAGTCCATGTCTCGCACATCCACCCCGTCCCAGCGCACCGTGCCTTCGCCCGCCTCGTACAGTCCGGCGATCAGCCGTGAACAGGTGCTCTTCCCGCTGCCGTTGACGCCTAAGAAGGCGACCGTCTCCCCGGCGCGCAGCGTCATCGAGACACCGCTCAAGGCGGGCGTCTCCTTGCCGGGGTAGGTGTAGCCGACATCCTCCAGGGTGAGGGCGGCGACGGTGGCCGGTGCGGTCAGTGCACGCCGCCGGGGCTGCAGTCCTCGGCAGCGTTCCTGGAACCTCAGGAGGTCATCGACCCACATGGCGTGCTCATAGACCAGGTGCGCCACATCCACGAAGCGCGTCAGCGCGGTCTGTCCGGTCTGGATCGCCAGAACGGCCCCGGCGCCGGCGGCCAGCGGCAGCCACCCGGCGACCAGCATGGCTCCCAGGGCGATGTACGTGATACCGGTCCCGATCCCGCCCACGGCGCGGCCGGCCAGCGTCAGCAGGGCCGAACTCATGCCGAGATGGGTGTCCTCCTCGGCGATCCGGGCCGTCAGCCGGCGGTGCTCGTCCAGGAGGGCGTTCTGAGCGGTGTCGGAGCGCAGTTCGGCGGCGGCGTCCCGCTCCAGCAGCAGCCAGGAGAAGACCCGCACCCGCCGCTGGAGGGTGTTCCACCGCTTGAAGCTGTGGAACCGCGCCCGCGCCGTGCGTACGGCGGCGGCGCCCACCGGCAGGACGGACAACAGGAGCAGGGGGAGGAGGACGGGGTGCAATGAGGTGAGGACGCCGGCCGTGCCGACCAGCCCGAGGAGCGTGGAGGCCAGGGTGACGACCTGGCCGACGATCTGCCGGGCGTAGAACAGGCCGCGGTCGGAAGCGCGGTAGGCGTCATCGTGCCAGTCGGCATCATCGACGACCTCCAGCCGGACATGCGCGGTCAACCGAAGGAAGTCACACTCCAGCGCGGTGCGGATCTTCGGCGTCACCCGCGCCTGCGCGACCGCGACCCCGGCCTCCAGAAGCGCCCGTGCGGACAGGAAGCCCACCACGAGCAGGATCTGCGGCACCGCGCTGCGGACCTTGTCCGGCGTCGGACCGTGCCCGAACAGCTCCCGCAGCACACCCACCGAGGCCACCAGCCCGCAGGCCGCCATCGCCGCGGAGACCAGCTGCAGGACCACGACGGCCAGCGTGGCCGAGCGGTCGGCCTGCCACGCCAGCCGGCCGATCTGTCCCACGATGCGCGGCAGCCGCACCAGCACCTCGCGGACCGTCGACTTGGCCGCGGCGCCGTCGTAGGCCGACCAGTACGCCTCCTCCAGCTCATCGGCGACGTCACCGTCCCCCGGTTTCGTGGGCTGAGTTGCCGGCGGAAGGCCAAGCGGTTCCTGCCGGGGGCCAGGCAGCTCCGCGCGTTGCTGCGTTGACGGTTCCGTGGCTTCTTGGTCCGCGCTCATGCCCACCACCACGTATCGGGACGGGATGAGCGCGGTGCACGGCGAGAAGAAGCGTCAACTACGCGCCTGGGCAGACCGTCCTCCGGAGGTGTGGGCTGCCGTCGTTCGAGCCGAACAGGGCGATGCGTGGGGGCGAGCGAAGGGTTCATGGCTTCTCCGGAAGGCGGGAATGGGTACAGGTGCTCTAAATAACGGCCCGTTCTGCTCCCCGTAATGGGTGACGAAGGGGCAGATCGTGAAAGAACGTTCTATTTAGTGGTCGAGGGCAGGCAGGGCCTGGATTCCGGGATGAGGGCGGCGCTCGAACGGCGTGTTTCATCCCTTCGCGGGATTGCCTCGTTGCGATTTGGCGCGGGTTCGGGGCGTGGTGTGGGCATGCCTGGGTGGGCAGGGGCGCTGGCGTGCCGCTGCCCTGGGGTCGGGTGTTTCAGGAGGTGGAGGGGCGCAGTTCCTGGTTCCACGTCTTGGTCGCGTCGGGGGTCAGGAGCGGAGCGACGGGAGTGTGGAGGGATTCGTGCTCGACGAGGTAGAGCGCGGCAGTTCCGGCGTGGCCGGGGAAGAGGCGGGCGAGGTGTTCGTGGACGTCTTCGGGGGCGGCGTCCTCGGTGTCGAGGAGCCGTCGGGCGAGGATCTTGCGGTTCCACACGTCGACTCCGAAGACGGCGGGGTCGCGTGAGGCGTGGGAGGCCATGACGGCTGCTGTGTAGGGGCCAACCCCCTTGATCTGCTGCAAGAGTTCGACCAGGTTGTCGGCGGCTGCCAGGTCCTCGGGGCGGTGGTCGCGGAAGAACGCGGCGAAGTGGGGGAGAGTCTTTGACCGGTACCCGAGCCTGTCGCGCTCCTTGAATTCCTCGGCGGTGACCGCGGCGATCTCGGCCGGGGTGAACCAGGCCCGCAGCCGGATCCCGTCGAACTGGACGAGGCGGCCGTGGCGGGTGAGCAGGTTGCGGGTCATCTGCGTGGTGCGGCTGATGGTGGTGTTCTGCAGGAGCAGGGCGATGACGGCGATCTCGAAGTGGTCTTCGGGGCAGCTCTGCCGCATGCCAGCCAGCGCGTGCAAGGGAGCGCGCATCGCCGTTACGTCGGCGGCGAGTTCGGTGAACGGGGCGAGGTCTTCGTCCAAGCCGTAGGAGGTTGTCAGCCGGCGGGCGAGACGGTTGCGGTGTTCGGGCGTGTAGTCGCTGTCGGTGAACACCTCGGCGCTGATCATCCGGTCGTCGCCTCCGTTCGACAGGGCTACGCCGATGATCAGGCCGTCGATGCGGAAGGTGCGCCAGCTGCGCGTTTCGGTGTGGGCTTCTAGGCCGGTGGCGTAGTGGGAGGGCTTCCACAGGGTGTGGCGGAAGTTGAAGGGGCCGTTGCCGGTGATGGGCAGCAGGAGTGTGTCGGTGTGGGTGAGGTGGCGGGGTTTCACGTCATGCTCCTGGGTGGCGGCCGTGGGTGGATCGCAGGCGGGAGTCGTCGTGCGGCAGCCCGTCGGGCGGGGCGGGCCCTTCGGCGGCCTCTTCTCCCGGTAGCCGGCGGCCTGTCCGACTGGGCCGTGCAGCACCACGGCGGTGGAGTCCTCGGCCTCGAGGCGCTCGGTGTGCTCCCACCCTTGCGTGAGCATGGCGATCTCGTCGTCGTCCAGGCAGATGCCGCGCAGATCCTGCGGGAAACGGTCGGCGTGCGGGGTGATCACGCACAGCTGCCCACCGGGCCGCAGCAGGTCGGCGAGTTCCGCGACGATCCGCGTGCGGTCCGGCAGGTGCGCCAGCGACCGGCGCACGGTGATCAGGTCGAAGCCCCCCGGCCTGCGAGCGCGGGAAGGTCGCCCAAGGCCACGTCCGCACAGTGGTAGGTGATGTCAGGGCCGGACGCCGCCTCGGCACGGTCGATCGCGGCCTGGGCGTAGTCCACCGCATCGACGACATACCCCAGCTCGTCCAGCAGCCGGGCGAGGTCGCCGGTGCCACAGCAGACCTCCAGGGCCCGGGGCTCTTTGGGCCCCTTGGGCGGGGCGAGGGTGTCACGGACGATGCGGATCTCGGCCTTGGACAGTGGCCGGATGCCGCGGCCCCCCGCATAGTGCGCATTCCAACGCTGCGCCTCGGACGTGGTGTTCATGTGCTCGTGTGTCCTTTCTGTCGGTGCCGGGCCCCGGCACCCTGTCCAGCTGGTGTGTTCACGGCGCGGGTGGCTCGCTCGGGTCGGGGAATTTCGTCATCCGCATGAGGGCGGGGTACGGCCGGAAGCCCAGTCGCTCGTAGAGCGGCGCGGATCCTTCGCTCGCGTAGAGCTCGTAGAGGGTCACGCCGCGCTCCTGCAGGTCCTCCAAGAGCGCGGACAGTGCGGCGTGTGCATAACCGCGGCGCCGGTGCGCGGGGTCGGTGGCGACGGCATGGATCCGCACCGCCAGCCCCTGGGGATACCTCGGGGCCGGCAGGAGTACCTGGACGAATCCGAGCGCACAGGAGGCAAGGCCTTCGCCGGGTGCGTCCACGACGTAAGCGTGGGCATCACCACCTGGCCGCAGTCGCAGCGCGAGCTGGTCCCGGCCGCGGGCGAGCCACGCTTCGTCGAGTGGCTCGGACAGGATGTACTGCGAGCGCAGTCGCGCGATCTCACCAGCGTCGGCCGGTGTGGCCAGGCGCGGTGCCGGCGCGTTCGACGGGGCGCTGTTCGTCATGCTTGGTCCTCCTTGGGAAGGTCGGGCCTACGGAGACGGCTGGGCTGCGAGGCTGCGCCGCATCGAACAGGCTCGCCGCTCTCCGGTCCGCAGATCGGGGCCGGAGCTGGGAGCGCGGGCAGTTCCCACTCCAGGGCGTGGGGCCCGGCCGCCGAAGCAACATGTTGCGTTCCGCCGCCTGCCGGGATGTCGACCCGGTACTGGGTTGGTCGGCCGGCCCGGGTCCAGCGGGCGTGGACGGCTTCGAGTTCGGCCCACACATCGCGCGGACCGTGCACCCGGACCGTGCCGTCGCCGGGCCCGGCCACAGCCCACGAGTCGTCTTCGGGCGCGACGACCGTCATCGTCTCGGCCTGGAAATCCCGCACCACGTTCGGGACCAAGTACGCCGCCGCCATCCAGAAACCGTGGGCGTCATCGGACGGTGGCGCAAGCCGGGTCGACCGGATGTGGCCGGGGTCGGCCTTGACCTGTGGGCGGTGCTTCAGGGCGCTGAGCCAGCGGTAGCCGAGCATCGGCCGGTACCCGCGCGCCCGGCCCTGCAAGACCGCCGCAACCCGCCCCCGCTGGTTCCGGGTGACCAGGAGCTGCCCGGGCCAGCTCGGCGTGCGGGTCGCGAGCGTCGTCAGCAGCCGACCGGCCGGGGCGAGCTGCTGCACCCAGGCTGCCGGGACGCACGGCACGCCGATGCCGGAATGGATCCGGTCGTATGGGCCGTCGGCGGCGTGGCCGTGCAGCGCGTCGCCCTCCACCACCGTCACGCCGGCTCCGAGTACATCAAGGTTCTGCTGCGCGAAGGCAGCCATGTGCCGGTCGCGTTCCACGCCCACCGCCTTCTCTGGCCCGATGACTGCGGCGGCAAGCGCAAGAGATACGCCGGGACCGGGACCGAGCTCCAAGAACCTTTGCCCCGGCGCAAGATGCAGAGATTGCAGCGCTTCTACGGTGGCCGGGCTGTAGGTGGACATGGAGGTCATGTTGCCGCCGGTGACTGGTCCGCGGACGAGGCTGTCGAGGGCCTCGTGGTCCCGCTGGAGCAAGATCGACTCGTCGCTGTGAATCAGGTCGAGCCATTCGGCCTGATCGTCGGGATGGGAGCCGTCGAGGAGACGCCAGTCGATCGGCTCCACGCCCGGGCCGCTGACCCGCACATAGGCGTGGGGTAGGAGCACTTCGCGGCGCACGCTGAGGAAGGCGGCACGCAAGCGGGGATCGCTCAGGCCCCCACCGGACTTGAGCTGGTCGACCATGGCGGTCCTCTGGGCTGCGGTCGCGGTCGTTGTCATGAGGCTCCTTCACGGGCGGGCGGCACGATGGTGTGCGCCGGTGGGGCGGGCATATCCCGCAACGCACGGACAGGGGAGGTGAGCAGGAGGACTACGGGGACGGCCTGGAGGGCCGCACCGAAAGCGAGGGTGCTGTGCACCCCGAGGAGAAGGACTAGGGCGCCGGCGATTGCGGCGGCGAGGGGGCGGGCGCCAGCGGTCACCGTGGTGCTCGCGGCCTGCATGCGGCCCTGGAAGCGTGGTTCGCACAGGATCTGCCTCAGGGACCTCTGGCTCGTCCCGGAGGCTGTGGCCCAGAACAGCTGAACGGCCAGCGTCCCGGCGAGCGCGATCTGCCAGCGGAGTCCGGATCCGGCGAGCAGGAGGGGAATCTGGGCCAGCGGGCTGACCGCGAACCCGATGATGATCGTCGGTCCGATGCCGAGGCGGGAGGCGATGCGCGGGGCGAGGAGCGCCCCGGCCAGGCTGCCCGCGCCGCCGACGCCCATGATCACGCCGAACGCCGTGGGGGATACGTGTAGGTCGGCGAGGAGGTAATACGCCCAGTACGTGTTCATGACAGCCAGTCCGAAGCTGAGCGTGGACAGGGCTGCGATCACCGTGCGGATCGTGGGCTGCCCGACCACGTAGCGCAGTCCCTCTCCGATGTCCCGCGCGAGGGTCCGGCGGCCTCCGGATGGCGCGGCGACCGGCTCGGGGGTGCGGATGCGCCACACGAGCAGCGCGGAGAGGAGGTAGGAGAGGACGTCGGCGAGGAGCGAGCGGTCGGCGCCGACGGCGCCGACCAGCGCGGCGCCCGCGTTGCTGCCCGCGCTGTCGGCCACCGACGAGGCCGCGCCCAGCCTCGAGTTCGCGCGCTGCAGCAGGTGAGGTCCGACGAGGACGGGCAGGTAACTGATGGCGGCCGCGTCGTGCACGATCTTGGTGACGCCCAGGACGACGGCGACCGCGTACAGCTGGCCGATGCCGAGCACCCCGGTGAAGGAGGCGGCCGGGATGGTCGCGAGGCCCGCGGCGGCGGTGAGGTCCGCGGTGATCATCTGGGGGCGCTTGGCGTAGCGGTCCGAGAGCGCACCGGCCGGGAGCGCCACGACGGCGTTCGGCAGTTGGCCGAGGAAGGCGAGCGCGGCGACCTGGGTGGTGGAGGCGTGGAGTTCCAGTACGGCCAGGGTGGGGAGGGCGACGGTGCTGACCGCGGATCCGGACAGGCTCGCGCACTCGCTGGCGACCAAGCGGCGCAGATCCGGGGAGGTGACCGTCGAGGCCTTGGCCGTCTGGGTGGAGGTCGTCACCCGGCCTCACCGCCCAGCAGTTCCGGGGCGATCACGTTGGCGTAGAGCCGGCCGGTGGCGAAGTGGGTCAGGACCGCGTGGGTGAAGGGGTGGCAGTCGGGCGGCGGGGCGGCCGGGTCGACCCACACCAGTTCGCTGTGGGTGCCCGGCTCGCGGTTGTACAGGGTGTCCTCCCACTCCCGCACCGTGAAGGCGGCGCCGATCACCCGCTCACCGTCCGCCGCGTGGAAGTGGAGCAGCTGGCAGAACCGCAGGCGGTCCGGGCTGATGTGGATGCCGACTTCCTCGGCGAGCTCGCGCGCCGCTCCCTCGTCGAGGAACTCGCCGTCTTCAAGGCGTCCTCCGACGACCGTGAGCATCCCGGGGGAGTGTCACGACGTCGCCTGGTGCCGGACGGTCAGGATCCGGCCGTCGCCAGGACGCTGGAGCAGGACCATGACGTTCCCGATGCTCCGATGTACGGCGCTCACGGTCGATCCTCTTTCATGAGCCGGTCCAGGGTCCGCCGACCGCGGGCGGTGACCTCGGAGTCACCGTTGTCCGGGCCCCAGGCAAGGCAGCTGACCGCGTCCAGCGCGGTCAGGCAGCGCAGCGCGTGCCGCTCGGCGCCGGACAGCTCCCGCCCGTAGGACAGCAGGAACGCCTTCTCGCGGTCCGGATGGTCGGCCCACTGGGTGGTGGCGAGGATGACGAGGTCCTGGACGCGGGCGGCCGGCCGGGACCGTTCGAAGTCGATGAGGGCGATCCCGCTCGTGGACCACAGCCAGTTCCTCGGCTGGTTGTCGCCATGGATATAGCCGACGGGTACCGGGCCGACGCGGCGAAGGCGTGCGGCATGGTCCCGGACCAACTGCTGCTCGTCATGGTCGAGCCGGTGCCCGGCGCGGGCCAGGTACTTCTCCGCTCCGTCAGCGGCGGCGGGCAACGAGGCTTCGGCCTCCACCCGGTCGCCGCGGTCGAGTGGCCCGGCCTCGTGGAGCCGGGCGCAGAGCGCCCCGGCCTGCTGGTGCACGGTCCGCCACTCGACGGCGCCCAAGCCGAGTTCCTTCGCCGGGGCGCCGGGGACCGCGGTGAGCAGCAGGGCCAGGTCCTGGGCACGGCTGTCGACGAGGTGGGGCGCCCGGGTGTGGCCGAGTGCGGGCACGATGTGGCGGTAGGCCCGGCTCTCACGGGTGAAGAACTTCACCGAGGGCGAGACCTTCAGGTAGTGGTGAACCCCGCGTTCGCCCTCCAGGTCCCACACCCGGGAGCGGTGCCAGTCGTGCGAGGCGTCGCGGACGGACACGACGGGGTCGATCCGCTGTTCCGACCAGCGCTGCAGGGCCGCGGGCAGCGGCTTCGTCGGGCTCATCCGGCAGACCTCGCGCCCGTGCGCGGGACGGCGGAGCGGCAGGGCACGCCGCCATCAGGTTCGGTGCGGTCGGGGAACACGGTTCCTCCCGGGGGTCGTCGGTCGAGTGGGTCGTGGGGCGCCGCATCGGCCGGCCAGGTCGGCGGACCCGGCGGACCCCGGCCGTCGCCGGACGGCCGGGGCCGGCTCAGCACTGCGTTGAGGGCTCAGGTGGGACCAGGCGCACCGCCGGTGCGCTGCTCCAGTTCCCACAAGGTCCGAAAGAGCCCCGGCTCACGGGTGAGCTCCGCGTACGTCCCCTCCTGGACCAGGCGGCCCTGGTCGAGAACGACGATCCGGTCAGCCACGGCGACGTTGGCGAGCCGGTGTGTGATCAGAAGGATGGCCCGGTCCTTGGCCAGGTCCCGCAGGCCGGTGAACACATGGTGCTCAGCTCGGGCGTCGAGGGCGGCCGTCGGCTCATCCATCACCAGCAGTTCGGCCTTCCGGTGAAAGGCCCTGGTCAGGATGACGCGTTGCCACTGCCCGCCGGACAGCTGGTGGCCGCCGAACCACTCGGAGGTCAGGAGGGTGTCGAGGCCGGAACGGAGCTCGGGCAGCATGTCCGCGGCTCCGGACGCCTCGCAGGCCGCCATGAGCGCGGCATCGCTGGTGTCGCCCTGCCCCAGGGTCACGTTGTCGCGCAGCGTCAGCGGCAGGTAGGTAAACCGCTGCGGTGCCACCGCCACGTGCTTCCACGCCTCCCACGGCTCCAGCCGCGCGGTGGTCTTGTGATTCCACGCCACCTCCCCGGAGGTCGGCAGCAGCAACCCGCAGATCAGCCGGGACAGCGTCGTCTTCCCCGACCCGTTCTCCCCGACCAGCGCCACGATCTCCCCGCGCCGTACCGTCAGCGACACCCCGGCCAGGCTGTCCTTGTCCGCACCGTCGTACCGGTAGGTGACGTCGCGGACCTCGAACCGCTCCGGAGCCGCCGACAGCACCTCCGAGCCACGCGAGGCCACCATCGCCTGCCCGTGCGCGTTGTCGAGGAAGTTCTGCCAGTCCTGCACGTACCAGCCGGTGCGCACCAGCCTCGCGCCTCTGTTGATGATGCCCCGCACCGAGCCGGTCGCCGTCTGCAGGGCGAAGACCGCGCCACCACCCGCAGCCAGGTCCATCCGGCCGGAAACCAGCAGCCACAACAAGGTCGCCCAGACCGCCGCCGAGGCGACTCCGCCGGCCGCCGCACCGGCCAGGCCCATCCAGGCCCCGGTGTTCGCAGCCTCGCGCTCGGAGACGTTGACGGACGCGGCCAGCCGCCGGTATCGGCCCAGGAGGAACGGGCCGGCCAGGCAGGCCCGCATCTCCTCGCTGGACTCCTGGTAGGACATGTGCCATCGCAGCTTGTGCAGCATCCGCCGGCGCCCCGACGTCTCCAGGCCCGCGAGGTACACCACTCGGGCCGCGCGCACGTACGCGGCGGCCTGCGGCAGGCACGCCAGGAGAAGCAGAGGCAGAAGAACCGGGTGGATCACGGTGAGCACCGTGGCACCGGCGGCGAGGGTCGCCGTGGCGGCCAGCACGTCCTGAGCTTCTTCCACGAGGTCGGGAGTGACCTGCGCGCCGCGGTCGGCAATGTCGTATTGGTCGTTGTAGCCCGGCTTATTGTTCGCCGCAGCCTCCGCGCCGAGAGCCGCCTCGACCATGCAGACTTCCGCGGCCCGGGCGAGCACCGGCCGCAGCCGCCCGGTCAGCCAGGTCACCGTGACCCCCAGCAGGGCCCGCAGCCCCGCGGCGGCCGCGATGACAGCCAGTTGCGGCGCCGCCTCCCGCAGCCGCCCGGTGATGTCGCCGGAGGAGATCAGCGCGGTGAGGGTCCCGGTCACGGCGAACAGGCCCAGCGCGGCTAGCACGCCGGTGCCGATCTGGCACGCGAGCAGCCCGGCCGTCGCGCACCGGTCCACCTGCCACGCCATCCGCAGCGACCGGCGCACCAGCACGGGCAGGCGCCGCGCCATCGTGCTCGTCGTCATCTGCGCGCCGGCCTGGAGCCTGGACTCGTCCCGGTACTGGAACTCCTCCTCCTGCGCCGCGCCTTCGCTGTCCGGTGGATTCCCTTCCGCTTCGTCCGTGCTCGGCTGCGCGGCTGTGCTGCCCGAGGTCAAGTCGATCCCCCTGTCGGTCGTCACGGCTGGTTCGCGAGGCTCAACGACACAGCCTGGATATCGAACACACGTTTTTCGGTCGGCCCTGAAATCCCGGGATAGAGCGTTCGAGGAACCGTGGAAACTGCACCGACCCTGCTCCTGCAACGGCACTGCCGCCAGACGTGGTTGGCCGAATCGCCGAGGTTCCCAGGCGCCGTGCGCCAGAGGGCGCGTTGGTGGGTGCGAGGGTCGACCCGCCCTGGACCAAGCCGCCGTAGGAAGCGAGGCAAGCGTGGCGTATCTGCTGTGGGCGAGGGTGCAGTCAGGAGGCCGTCTCCCCCCGGATGCTGCGACCACTGGCGTCCGACCGCGACATGGATGTGCGGGGCGGCGCGACTAGCCTGGCAGCGGGGGACCGCCCCGCCACCTGACCTCCGGCACCCACCAGGAACAAGACCATGAAGACCTGCGACAACACCTCGGTCGGCATCGTCATTACCGATCAGGGCCGCTATCTGATGTTCGACCGCGCCACTTTCCCACCCGGCACCGCACCTGCCGCCGGCCATATCGACGACCACGGGACCGCCGAGGACGCGGCCCGCGCCGAGGTCGAGGAAGAGCTCGGCCTCACCGTCACCGGCCTCACCCACGTCACCGGCGGCTGGCGGGACAACCCATGCCGTCGCATTCCCGGCGCACGCAGCACCGGCCACCGCCACGAATGGACCGTCTACCGGGCCCCCGTCGCCGGCGACCTCACCCCGAGCGCCCACGAGACGAAGAACGTCCGCTGGATCACTCCCGATGCTCTGCAGGAGTTGGCAGACCGGACGGTCGCCTACGCCCAGGGACGCATCACAGACGCCGAGTTCGAAGCCGAGCCGGGCATCGAGCCGGTGTGGATGCAATGGCTCGCCAACCTCGCCGCGATCCACATCAGCCCCGACGACCTGCTCCGGGTGGACCAGCTCGCCAGATGATCGCAGCCCGCCCTCCTGACCTACCGCGGCCGCCGCCCGGCTCCATGCCGAGCTCGACGCGCCGACTCTGCGCCCTCGGCCGGCCCTTAAATGCCCTGCTGCTACCGCGAGCCCGGACAGGCGAGTTCGCTGTCCGGGGTTGCGACTTGCGTGAGGTACGCCGGCCATGCGGGTCATGAACTCAGCGAAGAGCGTCACGCAGGACCTCCTCCATGACAGGGAGCCGGTCCAGCAGCATCAGAGCTGCCTCGTGCCGCACCCGCCCGTAGGCCTCCATAGCGGCGTCGACGATGTGCGGTCGTTCCACTGGTACCGACAGAGGAAAGGCCGAGCAGAGCATGGCTGCACAGCCGACACGAAGCGAGGACACGAGATCGTCCACGGACGCCTTCGGGTTGGCGTCCCGGTAGGCCAGGGTGAGATCGGTGTAACCGGTAAGCCAGCTCTCCGCACTGCTGTCCAGCACGCTCTTGGGGTCGCAGCCAAGACGCGCGATCTCCCAGGCGAGGTACCCGGGTGCAGGCGGCCGGAAGTCCACGATCGCGGCCACCTCGTTGTCCTTGAACAGGACGTTGGGGCCGGCCATGTCGCCGTGGAGGACCTGGACGGTCAGCTGTGGAAGCAAAGCGAGGGCGCGCTCGACCTCCCCCAAGATGGCTTGTCGCTCACGCGCCGCCTGCAGCGCCCACGTCTCGAACTCCCCAAGCCTGGGCATGTGCTGGTACGCATGGATCAGGTGCTCGAAGCGGTCCCGTGAAGCGGCCACGTCGCACACCGCGGCACCGGGTTCCAGGGTGGGGGCGGCGGCGGGGTGAGCGGCGAGCCGGCTGTGGAGGCGGCCCATCGCTGTGCCGACGGCTGCCCACCGTGCACCCGTCAGGCCGCCTTCGGCGGTCTCGGTATGGGGCACGTACGACCACAGGGACATGGGCAGGCGGCCGTGGGTCTCGATGAGTTCGTGCTCGCGCGTACGGGTTGCCCGCGCGGTCGCGACACCTCCGTCAGCGGCGTACTCGGACAATTCGACCGACGCCCGCTCCAGATCCAGGTGTTCCCGAGTGCGGTAGACCTTGGCGAAGTGTCGCTGGCCCGCCTGGTCCACGACGGCGTAGTTGTCCGTCGCGGTGCCTTCCGGGATGCGCGTGATGTCTGCCGGGTGTAGCCCGTACGCGAGCACCAGCGTGTCGGCGACCGCCGTGATCTGCTCCTCCTCCGCAGTGCGGCCGGGTGTGGAAGGCGCGGCGACAGGCTCGGGGGCGGGCTGGTGAGATGCGGTGGACATGGTCTCCTCGTCGAAGCGCACAGCGATATCAGTCAGATGGCGGGCGGGCGCCAGGTGGTCGGGGCGACCCGGAGGCGGGCACGGACCGTGGCCGCCAGGTCTTCAGGCGAGCTGCGGCGGGCCGCGCCGGGGCCGCAAGGTCGCCGACGGACAACGCTTCGTCAATACGGTCAAGTGATTACGCCTCCCTCGTTGGGGTGGTCGCAGTGCCCGAGCCCCGACCCGGCATCGCCACCAGCTGCCGGCAGGGGGCCGGCCGACCAAACCGACACCGCGGCCCCCTGCCGCGTGAATCGGCTGGTAGAGGCGATGAACGCAGTAACCGACACCGGTCTCTTCGGAGCGAGGGCGACCAGTTCGGCATCGCACAAGTGGGGTGTAGCGCCGACTGGCGGGCACCGCGGCGCCGGGTAGAGATGCTCGTCGCATAAGGTGCGGTCGCACGGGTGTCCACGTCGTTCACCAAAAGATGATCTTGGGCGCCTTCGTCCTTGTCTCCGCAGGCATCCCTCGGGCAGCACCACCAGGAGGAAGCAGTGTCGTCCACGCAGTTGATCACCCCCGAGGAGCAACTTGCCGAAGCAAAAAGGCAGTTGAGTTTGCCGCGTATCGTGGTGATCTGCGGTTCCACTCGTTTTACGGCCGAGATGGCCGAGGCCGAGCTGCGGGAGACCTCCGCTCGTCCCGCAAAGATCGTCGTCAAGCCGGGTTGTGACCTGAAGTCGCAGCACGAGCTCTGGTCCGATCCTGTCGAGGCCGAGGCGCTGAAGATTCGACTCGACGAACTCCACCGGTCGAAGGTCCTGCTCGCTGATGAGGTACTCGTGGTCGGCGACTACATCGGAGACAGCACCCGGGCCGAGATCGCCTACGCCCGGTCGCTGGGCAGGCCCGTGCGGTTCACGCACCCCGAAGTCGACCCCGATGCCTGAGGGCTCGCCCCCACACCCCCCGCCAGCACCCCGCTGGAGTTGATCTTCTAGCGAGTGGCGTGGTGGTGAGAGCGGGCTCACGGAGCGGCGGAGCGCATCGCGGCCGTGATGGCAGCAGCGAGAGGCTGCTGGTGCTTCGTCAGGTAGAAGTGGTCGCCGTAGTACCTCTCGAGTCCGCGGAAGTGCGTCGTGAATGCTCGCCAGGCAAGGAGACGGTCCTCGCCGATCAGCCTGTCGTGCACGCCCGCGAATACCGACAGCGGGACGGGCAGCGGCTCGGGGTTGCGGGGCGGAGTCCAGGTGTCCACGAGTTTGAAGTCGCTGCGGAACACCGGGGCGAACTTGTGCCAGACGTCGTCGTTGTCGAGGAGCTGCGGTGGGCTGCCGCCGCCGCTCCGCAGCCACGCGCGCAGTTCGTCGTCGGCCATCAGGTGAGGGCGGCTGTCGGCGCCGGCTTCGCCTTGCGGGGCGGCGGAGGCGGACACTCCCAGCCAGGTGGGGGGCGGTTCCCCCTGGCCAAGGAGTCGGCGAGTGAGCTGGTAGGCGATCAGTGCGCCCATGCTGTGGCCGAAGAACCCGAAGGGCCGGTCGAGCAGTGGTGCGATAGCGGTGTGGAAGTAGTCGACGAGCCGGTCGCAGTCGTCGATCAGCGGCAGGGCCTGCAGGTTGCCGCGGCCGGGGGCTTCCAGGAGGCAGAGTTCCCAGTCCTCGGGGAAGTGCTCCGCCCAGCCCCGGTAGAGCAGGTGTGAGCCGCCGGCGTGGTGGAGCAGAAACAGGCGCGCCGCTGGTTCGCTCAGCGGCCTGGGCCGGATGAGCGGGGAAGCCGGCGTCTCGCTGGTGAGCTTCGAGGCGAGGAAGGCGTGCAGCTCCGTGAGCGTGGTGGCGCCGCTGGCGGCCACGGCGTTCTCCGGGACGCCGTACGCGCTCTCCACGCGGGTCGAGATCTCCAGCATCAGCAGCGAGTCGATGTCGAGCTCGTGGGCGAAGTGCGCCCCGTCGGTGACCTCCTCGGGCTCGGTCTCCAGTACGCCGGCTATCAGAGCGCGGAGATCCTCGATGGTCACGCTCGTCGTGGTCATCAGGGTCCTTTCGTGGATACCCCCGGCTTCAGCCGGGGGAGGAAGCGAAAACTCCTGCAGAGCAGGGCAGGGAAGGCCGGTTCGCCCCTGGGCGGAACGGCGTTGTCCGTGGCGGCCGGTACGTTGAGCACATGCATCTGCGGTACGCCTTCCGAATCGAGCCGACACCGGGTCAGCGCATGGCGCTGGCCCGTACGTTCGGCTGTGTCCGGGTGGTCTACAACGATGCGCTCGCCGCCCGGAAGGCCGCCTACACGGCGGACAAGTCGCGAATCGCGACGGGCGTCTTGGCGAAGCGGGTGATCACCGACGCGAAGAAGACCCCTGAGCGGGCGTGGCTCGCGGAGGTGTCGGTGGACGCCTTGCAGTCCTCCCTCCGTGACCTCGATACGGCGTACGCGAACTTCTTCGCGTCGCTCACCGGGAAACGCCGGGGCCGTCGGATGGGGCTTCCGGTGTTAAAGTCGAAGAAGGACAATCGGCAAGCCGTCCGCTTCTCCAGGAACGGGTTCCGGCTCCGCGAGAACGGCCGACTGAACCTCGCGAAGATCGGGGACGTCCGGGTCCGCTGGTCCCGTCCGCTGCCCGCTCCTCCCTCGTCGGTGACCGTGGTCAAGGACGCCTCGGGCCGGTACTTCGCCAGCTTCATCGTGGAGGTCGAGCCCGAGCACCTGGTGCCCGTCGAGGACGAGGTCGGCATCGACCTGGGCCTGACGCATTACGCCGTGCTCTCCAACGGGCAGGTGATCGACCATCCGCGCTTCCTGCGCCGTGCCGAGCGACGCCTGCGCAAGGCCCAGCAGACGCTGAGCCGGAAGGCGAAGGGGTCGAAGAACCGGGCCAAGGCCCGCCTCAAGGTCGCCCGCGCGCACGCGCGGGTGGCCGACGCGCGTAAGGACTGGTGCCACCAGACGGCTTCGAGGCTGATCCGCGACAACCAAGCGCTCTATCTCGAAGACCTGGCGGTCTCCGGACTCGCACGCACCCCCCTCGCTAAGTCCGTACACGATGCTGCGTGGGGCATGTTCCGGCGTGTGCTGAAGGAGAAGGCCGCCCGGTACGGACGGCACACCGGGACGGTCTCGCGGTGGCTTCCGTCGTCCCAGACGTGTTCGGTGTGCTGGGTCGTGGACGGGAAGAAGCCGCTGCACGTCCGCGCTTGGCGGTGCGAGGGCTGCGGTACTGAGCATGATCGTGACCTCAATGCGTCGCGTGTGATCCTCGCCGCCGGGCAGGCGGAGAGGCTAAACGCCCCTGGAGGGCCGGTCAGTCCTGGAGTGGAAATCCCGCACCAGGCACGGCCCGTTGAACGGGGAACCCACCCGGAGGCCCAGCCGATCACCACCGGCAGCCAGGCGGGAAGCCCCGTCCTCTAAGGCGGGGAGGATGTCAAGGGTGTTGTCCTCGTTCGCGTGGATGGACGAGTGGCCGGCGACGGGGTCAGCAGCAGGGCGGCCGTCGCGTCGTGGCGAGAGCCTCCGGCCGTGGCGAGAACGTTCCCGGTGGCGCCGCCCTCCAGATGGGCAGCTGCGGCAGCGCACTGCAGGACGCCGAGCGCCCCGGACAGCGGGCCCAGCTGGGATTCCAGGTCGATCCGGCGCGTGGCTGCGAGCAGGTGGCCCGCCCCGGCCCCCGCGGCTTCCGCCTCGTCCGTGAGCCACAGTCCGACGGGCCCCTCTTCGGTCACGCCAGTGGAGGCCAGCGCCGCGGCGAGGTCCCGGGCCCGTGCGTACCCGGCGATCGTGGCGCGTGGCCGCGCGCCACGGGAAGTGGCTGCGTCCGCTGGTTCAAGGACGATCGCGACCGCTGCGTCGGTGGACTGCTCGCCGAGCAGCCTCGTCGCCACTTCGTTGGCCGGTTCGACGCCGACGACGACGGCTGCTTCGGCGCGCCCGGCCACGATGAGATGCCGAGCCCAGGCGAGGGCGTCCAGACCGCTCGTGGTGCCGTTGCAGACGGTGAGGTTGGGGCCGCGCAGCCCGTAGCGGATGGCCACCCAGCCGGCGACGACATTGCTCGAGGTCTGGGGCAGGCCCAACGGGCTCAGCCCCCTGACGCCCTCCCTGGCGATGGTGTCGGTGGCTTCGCAGACGCTGTCCACGTTGCCCAGATTGGTGCTGACCACGACGGCGGTCGCATCGGCCACGCCCGTGAACGTCGCGTGGGCGTCGGTCAGGCCCGCGTCGTGGACGACGGACTCCGCAGCCCGCAGGGCGAGCCGGGACGCTCGGTCCTTGTGACGCAACTCGCGTCCGCGGAGTCCGGTTGCCGGGTCGAAGCCGCCCTCACCCGGCAAGGGTCCGAGGAGGTCGCCGTACGTCGCGACCCCGGGGAGCGCCAGTCCGATGCCCGTGACGACGACCTCCTGGACGCTCGGGATGCTCATCGGTGCGGTACTCCTCGCGCTCATCGGGCTGCCTCCACGATCGCGACGGCGTTGATCCCTCCGAAGCCGAACGCGTCGATCTGAGCGATGGTCAGGTCGCCGCTTGCAGGGGTGTCCTGCACCAGGACGAGTCCTGCGGCCTCGGGGATCGGGTCGGTGAGGCCCAGGACCGGGGGTACCGTCCCTTCCTTCATGGCGAGTACCGCCATCAGCAGGCTGAGGAGTCCCGAACCGCCCAGGGTGTGGCCGGTCATCGCCTTGATGGCGGTCATCCGCGGCCCGGGTTCGGCGCCGTGGAAGGTGCGGCTCAGGACGCTCGACTCCGTCGCGTCGTTGCGGGGGGTTCCGCTGCCGTGCAGCATCACCAGGTCGATGTCCTGCGCCCGTACCCCGGCCCTGCGGTAGGCGTCCTGGACCGCACGGGTGATGCCGTCCGGGTCGGGCGCGGTGGCGTGGCGAGCGTCGCAGTTCATGGACACCCCGCGCACCCGGGCGTGCACGGGCCCGTTCCCGGTGCCGGCGCGCTGGACGACGACAGCCGCTGCGCCCTCACCCATCAGCATGCCCTTGTGTGTGGTGTTGAAGGGTCTGAGCGCGTCGGGGATGTCGTTCTGCACCCGGTCGAGCGTGCCGAAGCCGCTCTCGGTCGCGGCGTCGGTGCCGGCGACGACGACCGTGTCGGCCATGCCTAGCTCGATCATGTCGGTGGCCATGCCGAGTGCGTACAGCGTGGCTGAGCAGGCGTTGGCGAAGGTGTACGTGGTGGCCGCGCCGAAGGCATGCTTCAGGGCGGTGCCGAAGTGCAGGTCTTCGAGGGCGACGTCCGCGTGGTCCCGCCACCACAGTTCGAGGCTGCGCTGCTCGCGCATGGTGGTCCCGACCAGCACGGGTACCTGCGACAGGTCCTCGCCCAGGCCCGCGTCAGCGACTGCCTGACGGACCACGGTGGTGAGCCAGCGGGTGGCGCGGCGCGGGATGTCGCCGCTGCCCGCGGGCCGGTCGTCGATCTCGTAGGCGTAGGCCGCCCGGTACTTGTCGGGGTCGAACGCTCGTAGAGGCGTGCGGCTCTCCTGGCCCGCGCACAGCGCGGCGAATATCTCTTCGGGGCTGGCGCCGATGTTGGCGACGGCGGCCATGCCCGTGATGTCCCAGGTCACGGTTGTGTCGCCGCCTTCCTGAGCTCGATAGCGGCCAGCTTTCCGGTGGAGGTGGTCGGCAGCTCGGCGAGAACTTCCAGACGGGCGGGCCGCTTGTAGGCGGCGAGGCCGTCGCGGATCGCGGCGATTGCCGCGCGCCGCACCGCGGCCGTGTCGAGTCCCGGGCTGGCCACCACGTACGCCACGGCCTGCTCCAGGCCGTCGGCATCGCGGCCGCCGACCACCGCGCAGTCGTGGACCCCGTCGGCGCCGCGGATGACGTTCTCGATCTCACGCGGATAGACCTTGTAGCCGCCCAGGTTGAGCAGGTCGTCGACGCGGCAGATATGGGCGTAGGTGCCGTCCGGCGCACGGCTCACCACGTCGCCGGTGTAGGCGCCGCCGTCGGCGAAGGTGACCGCGGCGGCCTCCGGGCGGCCGATGTAGCCGAGGGCGACGGTCGGGCCGGCGATGTGGAGTCGGCCCTCCTTCCCGTCGTTGACGGGCGTGCCGTCCGCAGCGCGGACGGTTGCGGTAATCCCGGGCACCGGGACCCCGAAGGTGCCCGGACGCTCGTTCCCCGGCGGCGTGCCGACGACCGTGTAGAGCACCTCGGTGGCACCGAGACCGTTGAGCAGCTCGGCCTGGAAAGCGGTGCGGATCCGCTCGCTGAGCGGAGCGGGCAGATTCTCGCCCGCCGACACGCACAGCCGCACGGAGTTGGAGGCGAGCGCCGCTGTCTCGGATGCGTTCAGCAGCGCGGCGTACAGCCGTGGGACGGAGAACAGCACGGTGGGTTGGTGGTGCCGGAGCGCGGCGGTGAGCGAGTGGACGTCGACCGTGCCGCGGATGAGTGCAACGCGGGCGCCGGCCGCCAGGGGGCACAGAACGGAGTTGCCGAAGCCGTAGCCGAAAGGCAGCCGGGCGCTGGACAGCACGGTGTCCTCGGGGGTCAGCGCCAGTACCGTGCCGATGCCGTCGGCCATGGCCGCGATCGCTCCCGCCGAGTGCCGGACTCCCTTGGGCATTCCGGTGCTTCCGGAGGTGTACTGCACCAGTGCCTCGCGCCCCGCACTCCAGGCGGCTGGGGGCCCGGCGTCCTGCAGGCGGCGGGCGGGGCCGGGCTCGGCCGTGGCCAGAGCGTCGAGGACGTCCGCGCCGGCGAACTGGGTTGTGGTGGCGAACAGCTTCTCCAGGGCGCGTTGCCGCGTGGGGGCCGCGTCGAGGTGCACCATCGCGGCGGCGCAGTCTTTGGCGATGTAGCGGACTTCGTCGTCCGTGAGCATCGGGCTGATCACCACGGGGACGCAGCCGTGCCACCACAGGCCGAGGACGGCGACGACGGTCGCCACGGAGTCGTCGGCGACCAGGAGGCCGCGGGCGCCCTTAGGCACGTCCGCTGCCCTGAGTGCGCCCGCGTACCCCCGTGCCGCCTCCATGAGGGCGGCGTAGGTGATCGCCCCTGCCTGGGGGTCGAGGTAGCTGATCCTTTCGCCCCGGCCGGCGGATACATGAGCCGCCACCAGGTGGTCGAGCAGGTTGACCGCGCGGAGGCTTGTCGCACGCTCGCTGAGCACGGACACCGCGGCATCCAGGCTGGTGAGGCCTGCTGCTTCCTCGGCGTCCAGGGCTCCGAACTCGCGCTCGATCGCGACCGTGATCGCAACCTTCTCCAGGGAGCTCATCCCGAGTTCCTCGTAGAACAGGGCACCGGACTCGATGCCCTCCTTCTCGACTTCGAGGACAGACGCCACGATCTCTCGCAGCCTGTCGAGGACTGTATCGATGGGTTCTGCATCGCGCACCGGCTGGGGTCCTTTCCGTATCTTCGTAGCCGAGAAGTGAGACCTGGTTAGACAGAGATCGAGAGTGAGCCGGAGACCTTCTCCCGCCCCTGATCCTTTCGCCGGAACACCGCTTGTTTTCCGGTCCGGGATTGAGGAGTGGGATAGGGTGCCGCAGCGCTTGGCAGGAACGCTCAGAATTCCAGGCCGACCTCACAGGGGAACAGGACGGAAACGCCCTGGGGCTCCTCCGTGAAGATGACCCTCTTGGACAGCGCGGACATGTAGCCGAGCTCGAAGATGGTTCCCTTTCCAACACGGCCGCCGGGGTTGCATACGACCACAGCGTCGGCCTGCCTGAACGCGTCCAGGTGCATGTACTTGTGCCGCCACGTGTCGCGTTCGTTCTTCAGGAGATCCTGGTAGTCGAAGAGGATGAAGTCGGTACCCACGGTCTCCGGCTTTACCCTTGTTGAAGGAGGGCTCAGCACCGCAGTACCGCTCCCGCGCAGACGGGAGATGACATCTTCGATGTACCCCAGAGACTGCTGGAAGCTGCCGCAGACAACAGCATTCCGGAATTCCCTCCGGGTCAGGCCCTCCATCATGTCGTTCGACCCGCACGCGGACATGCCCGCTTCCAGGTAGAACTGCTCCAGCTCGGGCCGGACGATGTTGAAGAAGAGGCCGGTGTCGACATAGAGACTGTTGACCAGTGCGGTCGCTTCCGACTGCGGGAGCTGCTGAAAGACACCGGTGGCGTGCAGGCGCGTGGTCTTGTTGTCAACGACCTCGCTGAACTCCGTGAGCCCGACGCAGAACTCGCCCACCCTTTCTGCCGGCACCTCGTGCGCGCGGATGCCTCCGAACGAAAGACGCTCCCTTCTGAGCAGTTTCAACTCACCGCCCTGGAAGCGGTAGACGCCCGCGCGCTCCGAGTCGAAGTGCACCAGGACCCTGCCTTCTGCCGCCAATGTACTGCTCTCCTTCTTCTCGTTCCAGTGCGTTCGGATCTAAGTCTTTGTCTATTCAGCTGAGAGGTTGGCAAGCGTTCCGGGCGACGCAACGACTAATCACCTGGTCCACGGAAGGCGCCGAGGTACTTTTCGGCGAATTCTTCCTTCCTGCCCCCGTTGTATTGAGTGATGAAACGCGGGTGCTCCAGAGGCACAATCTTTCGGAAGAAGCGCTGGCCCTCGTTCACCTTCGACAGGTACGCGAAATTCTCGCCACTGCCAATGCAGTAGCACACAGAGGCGTCAATTCCGAATGCCAGCTGACGTTCCAGGGCGTCCACGAGGAAAGAGCCCAGGAGTTCCAGCAGCTTCTTGTTCTCGTAGTAGTTGCAGTTGACTTCTTTTCCCTCGGAGTTCGTTCTCACCAGACCAAGAGGACACACGAAACTCATGACGAAGTCGGAATAGAACTTGCCGCGGCCCCCGTAGCGGCTGATGACGTCGTGCAGAAACCCGGCGGAAGGCCGGCTCACCGCATAGCCCTCGACATCGACTCCCGTTTCGTCTTCGAGGAGCTTGGCGTCTTCGAATGGAACCCCGGTTACGGCCGTTCCGCGCCGGGCGGGCGAGCTCCCCAATACCAGACGACGCGGCTTATCATCGTCGTAGTACTTGTTGTAGAACGCAGTCGTCAATTCCCGGACGCGCTCCTTCTGGGGGCCGCTGAACGGATTGATGGCCGCGAATCCGGGAGGAAGTTCAAGCGTCGTCTCCGCAAGTTCCTCGTTGAACTGCAGGATCCGACCGGCAACAGTCGTTCGCCCGTTCATTGCAGAAGTCCTTCCTTCACACTGGTCACACTGAACGATCCGGTCGCGCCCGGCCTTCTGCGATCCATTCGCCCCACAGAGCCGATGACACGTCGCGAACGTGGCCGGCCGGAGAGGCGGTGGAAACGCTAGGCGGTGACAGCCGACAAGTAAATCTCGGTACTCGTTGGGAACATTCGGATCTCTTTGAATCCGATACGATCAAGCTCCGCGACAATCAGATTGGCTGTGTCCATCCCGCGATAGATGTCGACGAAGTCAGTGCCAGGGATGATCAGTCCTGGGACAACGCAGCCCAGCTGAGTATACAGAAATCCGTTGGCCACGGAGACGATAATCACCGCACCGGGCTTCAGCACTCTGTGCGCCTCCGACGCCGCTGCGGACGTATCGAAGAACGATGAGTTGTACGTCCTCAGTGAGACATACAGATCGTAACTGCTTTCCGGTAAAGCGGACAGGTCTTCGGCACCGGAGACGATAGTTCTCGACGAGGGAATGCGACCGCTTATATTTGCGAGGCCACGCTCCGCGATGTCAACGAAGGTGATCTGCGCGCAATCTGAAAACAAAGCTGCTGCTTCGTAGCCAGCCCCGACGCCGACGTTGAGGATGTTGGCAGTAGCCAGAGACCTTGTGGACGACCTCCTGTAAACCGACGCGAAGTCGTCGGACCATCTCACGTTGGCGGCACGAGCGTCGAACGCATAGTCATAGGTGCCGTACTTCGCGTCAAACGCTTCGGACAATGCGTCACCAACGGCAGAATCAGCCTCTTTGTGCTCGATCCCATACCTCCGGCACAGGAGCGAAGCAAGCGCAACCCTCCCCCTGTTCGCATTGACCTCGCTCCTGGAAAGCGCGAACCCCTTCGCCGTCAACCTGGAGGAAACGGTCTCACTAATGCGATGTGTCGAATAGTGGGGATTGCACTCGATGTTTTGCTCACTCGCTGCGTAGACGCCCTGGTTCTGAGCGAGGATCTCGCGCTGCAGATTGTCGGGGAAGCGGTGTATGAGTCCTTGTGTAGTGACGGGATCGTCGTCGCGGTAACTCGTCAGCGCGGGGTCTGGCAGGCCGACATAGACCCTGTCGATGCGCACGTCCTTCAAGAGCTCGTCGAGCTCAAACGAGCAGTCCGCTGACAGGGTGTTGATCGTCAGATATAAGCTGTGTGCGCTGGGTGTTCCGAGTTTTTGAATCTTGCTCCGCAGAGTGCGATACCAGGATGCACCGCGCACTTCTCCTTCGAAAGCGGAGCAAATCAACTCGTCGTGTTCAGAAACGAGCGCAACGCCGACCCGCCGGCTTGATTGCGACGCCCCTTGTGCGACGCTGATGGCGTAGTTCATCCAGTAGGTACTGTTCGGACTCATGTGGGCCTCTGTCCCTCGGCGGCACTGCGCCCTCTTTTGGTTGGCAGGACCAAGCGGGTGCTCTTCACGGGCACCCCTCGTGGTGGCACGGAACGTGAACTTCGGATGAGGTCGCTGTGGCAACGGTTGGAGGCCGACGAGCACGCCGTCCTGGAGATTCGCCGGGGCCGCTGCCTAGCACCATTGGGCTTCAACCGGGCAGGATGAGGCGACCATGAGGAGCACTCACTCACGATCGTCAGCAACTCCCGGAGAGGAAGGCCACCTTGGAGAGGGAGGAACGGGCGACGTTCGCTGCGGAACTCACGCACTGGCGCAGCGTGCGGGGCCTGTCGAAGGCCGCTCTCGCCCAGCGCCTCAATATCGACCCCTCGTACGTGAGCCACCTTGAGGCCGGCCGGGAACACGGCAGCTCCCAGCTCGCCCGCCGGGCAGACACCGAACTCGACGCCGGCGGAGCACTGTGGCGGGCATGGCAGCGCACCGACGCCTCCCCGCAGGCGGCCGAGCAGAACGACCCGCCGTCCGGCACCGGCCTGCTGGTCCTGGAGGACGAGGCGGCGCTCCGCTACGACGACGGACGCTTCCACCTCAGCATGCGCAGGCTCCTGCACAACAACGGGACCGAGCCCGTCACCCGCTACCTCGTCCGAATCGCCGTCGACCGATACCCATCCGAACCGGAACGGTCCAACGCCCTCTACCGCCGCACCCCTCTGACCTGGGACGAACTCCAGCTCACGGCGCATTGCGCGGACGAGCCGATGGGCTGGACCATCAAACACGACCGGGACGCGTTCAAGGAGGTGTGGCTCCAGTTCCAGAACCCAACGAGCCGCTTCCCTCTCTACCCCGGCCAGGAAGCCGAGATCTCCTACTCGTACTGCGTCGGCGCCGAGAAATGGGGTCCCTGGTTCCAGCGCGCGGTGCGACTGCCTACCCGGCGTCTGGCTGTGGAACTGTCTTTCCCCCGAGACTGCGAACCGTCCGTCTGGGGAACCGAGACTTCCATGAGCGCCGACTTCGCCCCACTGCGCACCCCACCACAGCGCACGGAACGAGGCGAGCACAGCGTCTTCTCCTGGGCCACCCTCGACCCGCCCCTCCACGCCCGCTTCCGCCTCGAATGGCGCCTGAAGAACGCAGCCGACGAGAAAGCGAACAACCCCGTGAGCACCCTGTCCGCGAGCCAGGCCATGGCCAACGCCGGCATCGTCCAGGACGGCGACCCCGTCCTCACCCGCGCCGCCCGTCTCTTCGACCTGCCCACCGAGACTGAAGAGGCCCAGGAAGTCATCACCTCGCTGATGGACGCAGTCGGCCGCGTCCGCCAACTTCACACGTTCGGCAAGGGCATGGGCATCGCCGCCCCCCAGATCGGGATCGACCGCTCCGCCGCCGTCGTCTTCCCACCCGATGCCGGGACAGAGCCCATCGTGCTGCTGAACGCCCACGTCGCCGAGGCCTCCGAGGACGAGGACGAGCAGTACGAAGGCTGCCTCAGCTTCTTCGACGTCCGAGGACTCGTGCCTCGCCCGCTGAGCATCGTCGTCGCTCACAGCAGCCTCGACGGCTCCACCCACCTGTCGCGGTTCACCCACGGCCTGTCCCGGCTCGTCCACCACGAGGTCGACCACCTGGGCGGCGTGCTGTACCGCGAGCGCATGCGACCGGGTGTGCAACCGATCCCTGTAGAGGAGTACCGCGGGACCGGCCAGCGCTGGACGTACGGCTGAGCAACAGCGTGGCGCGGTGAGCTTGATGGGCCCGTGCCGCTCACGCAGGCGGCGGGCCTGCTCCGCGGAATCTCCCCGTAGGCGCGCCAGTTCGGTACCGGTGATCAGGAGCTCCACCTGGTCCCGCGAGCGGGACTGCGGCATCCCCTCCGACTCCTTGAGGGCCTCCTCGCCCCGCGAGGAGGCGAGCACCGTCGTCGCCTCCTGCGGCGGCGGGTCAGGCGCCCAACCGCGGCGGAGGAAGGAGTCGATGGCGGACGGCGAATACCCGAAATACCTGCCGCGCTCCCCGTCGTCCCAGGGCTGGCGTGGTCCCCAGCCGACGGCGTAACAGGTGTCGCGGCAGACCGACAGGCCGAGCCGGACGCGCGGGAATCCGGACTGGCCCCGCAGAGCCGAACAGATCCGCACGGCGTCGGCCACGGTGCCCACAGACAGGTAACCGCCGCTGCGGCTTTTGCCGGCGGGCACCGCGAGGAGCGTGGCGCCGTCCGCCTTCACGCCGACCGCGCAGTCGAGGAGGCCCGGCTCGGCGAGTCGTTCCCGGAACCAGGCGTAGTCGGCGCACTCCTCGGGCGAGGGGCGGCAGAGCGGAGCGGCGAGTCGCGCCAGCAAGAATCGGGGCATCCGGAGCGCGGGCCTTGCGTCGTTGGACATCGGTCACGCCGCCCGGGTGAGCGGGTTGTTGAGGAGGTCGGTGAGAGTGTCCCGGTCCAGGCGCACCACGACCGTGTGGTGGTCGGACAGGCCCTTCATGTTGATGACCTCGACCTCGCGCACGGCGGGCAGGAGCTGCTTGCTGGCGTAGATCCTGTCGATCCGCGAGTCCGGCCCGTGTGTGCCGTAGGCGTCGACCGTCGGCGCGACCGCGGTGGTGTTGCCCGCGGTGGTGGCGAGGTGGCGGGCGACGTCCTGGAGGCCGGCGGTGCGCAGGGTGTCGTCCGGTCGGTCGTCCATCCGGCGCACGCCGTCTGGCCCGATGTAGGAGCGGTGTGCCCGGTGGGGCTCGTCGGGGATCTCCTCCAGGACGGGCAGGGCCGGGTCTCCTGGGGCGCCGGGGACCGGGTAGCTGTTGTTGTCGCCGCCAAGCAGCGCCGGGTAGTGGACGCGTCGGCCGTCGGCCTTGACCCATTTGTCGTTCCACTGGGTCAGCCGCTCGGCCTCCGACAGGCGCGTGGTGGTGGAGCCGTAGTTGAGGTGGTACGAGCCGACGATCAGCGGGACCGCACCGGGGGCCGTGCCGGCGAGCTGCAGGCTGCGCACGGTCGGCGGGAGCACCCACATGGGGCCGGTCTTCGGGAACTCGCCGACGGGGGTGAAGAGGTTGGGGTCGTGGTAAAGGGCGGTGCAGCACTCCGGGCCGATCAGTCCGGCCATGCCGAGCACGGCTTCGGCCGCGTCCGCGAGCGCGTTGCCGTCGTCCTGCGCGTTCCACACCTCCTGCCGCAGGAGCAGATGCAGGTCGAGCGACGCCAGCCGGTCGTGCATCCGCTGCCACAGTGCGCGGTCGCCGCCGCCGTTGTTCTCGAAGTTGCAGATCGCCGCGTTGATGAGCATGGAGCTTTCCCCAGAGATAGAAGTGTCAGCGGGCGGGCGTGAGGACCTGGCGGAGGACGTCGAGGTCGAAGCGGGCGACCAACAGGGCGTGGTCGGACACCTCCCGCTCCTCGTCGGTCGCCAGGACGTCGAAAGCGAGGAGGGCCGGGGCGAGTTCGGGGGTGCAGTACATGCGGTCGATGCGCTGGGCTGGCCCCTGATCGGTGCGCTCCAGGGTCGCCGCGAGGGCCCCGGATTGACCGAGGGGGTGCCGGCGTGCAGGCGATGGTGCGGACCGGTGGTTCTGCGGGTTAGATGTCCGTCTCGGCGGTGGCAAGGGCGAGGAATCCGCCGCGGGCGTGGATCCACCGGAGGGTCTCCTCGTAGTAGTCGTTGAGGTGGGTGAGGTCAGTCCGGGACATCGCGACGATGCCGTCGATGGCTCTGCGATCGACGGCGTCCAGCAGGCGGGCGAGCTGAGGTCGTGTGGCCGGGTCGGTCATCCCCGTGAAGTCGACGCTCGCCTGCGCTTCGGGCCAGTCGTGTCGGAGGACCAGGCCGCGGGCCACGGCAAGTCGCACGGCGGGGTCCTGGCCGTCTCGCACCATGGCGTAGATGCCGATGCGGGGGCGTGGCTGGCTGCTGATCACGGAGGCGAGACCGGCTTCGCGCAGCGCCTGCAGGTCGGGGTTGGTCATGTGGCGACGAGCGGGGAGACGGGTGGAACGTGGGGAGAGCCGGGCCAGGACGGTCTCGGTCTGTGTCGGCTCGTATCGGGTGTGGGTTGCTGTTGCTGGGGTGTATCCCGGGCTGGTCATGGCCGGTCCTTCGAGGCTGCGGTGCGGGCGGAGGCGGATCGCCGGGTTGTGTGAGCGAGAGCGGCTGCCCTGGCGAGGCGCAGGGCGATGCGTTCCTCGGCCGGGTTGGGCGCGCGTAGGCAGTGCTCGTGGAGGAGCGCAGCCAGTGTGGTGTCGGGGTCGATCTCCGTCTGCTCGGTGAGCAATTTCCGGTATGCGGACAGGGCGTCGCGCCGGGCCTCCCACCGGTCTGACAGCAGTTCGGAGCAGTGAAGGAGGGTGTGCCAGTCGTGCGGGTTGGCCACGCGGACGGCTTCCTTCTGCAGGGGCCGGGCCAGGCGCACGGAGAATTGGCGCTCCGTGTGGTTCTGGAGCCAGCGCAGGCCGTGCTCGGGGTCGCCGTGCCAGGCAGTGCTGATCGCGACGAGTCCCGCCGCGGTCACGATCTGCTCGTCGATGCCTTGAAGGCTGGAGATCTGCTGGGCGGTGACTGTCGAGTCGGCGGCGAAGACGTCCTCGGCGGCCGTCAGCAAAGGCCCCGTTCCGTACCGCCCGGTGTGGGGACGGTAGGGCGTTAGCGTCATGGCCCCGATGACGCCGCTCTCCAGCAGGCGTTGCGCCCAACCGCTCACCACCCCCATGGCGTCGCCGGGGGCGAGGTCCGCGGGCTGGCGCACGCACACGTCCAGGTACGCGTCGGAGGTGTCGTCGGCTCGGTACCACCAAGTGCAGGACTGTAGGCGGTCGATCAGGATGGGCAGGCGGTCGCGCAGGAGGTCGGAGCGCTTCGGGGTTGGGCAGTAGAGGCGGGCGTGCAGGTAGGGGGAGGCGCCCGGTAGCCGGCTGTCGAGGAGGGAGGCGGTGGTGGAGCGGGGCACCACGGGCGGTGGCGGGGGCGCGGTGCGTGGGCGCAGGAGGGTGACGATTTCGTGGGGTCGGCCGTCGGCCCATCCGAAGTCCTGCTCGGTGGCCGTCTCGGTGAGGAAGAGGCGGAAGCGATGGGGACGCTCCACCTGGGCGCGGAGCAGGGCGAGGTGGCCGGGGTCGTCGAGGTTCAGCCGCAGGCGCTGGTCGATGTACTCGAAGGCGACGGTGCGCGGTAGCTTCCACCGCGTGCGCAGGGTGTGGAAGTTGTCCTCCCACTGGGCGGTGCTGGCGTCCGGCTCGGGCAGGTCGGTGGGGTTCAGCCGCCAGGTGGCGGGGCTGAGGACGGTGCGCTGATGGCGGACGCGGGGGAGGATCGGCAACCTCCTGGCCGCGCCCCAGGGGAAGGGGTTGATCTGGGCCGGGGGCGGATCGAGCTGGGTGAGTTGACCGCGGGTGAGTTCGGCGAGGAAGCGGACCGTCCACGGCGTCTGGTACTCGATCTGCAGCGGATGGGAGGTGAAGGGCTCCACCACGACCCCACGGGAGCGGGAGACCAGGTGAAGACGGTCGCCGTCACACATGACCGCGAGGTCGGCAAGGTGGATGTCGTCCGGGGTGGGCGCGTGGTGCTCGGACAGGCTGATGCGCGGGGCGACGAGTTGGGGCACGCGTGCGACATGCATGGCGCTGTGCCGCAGGGCCGGGAAGGCGAGCTGGGCGGGCAGGGCGCCGGCGACGCTGGTGGGCCGGGTGGCCAGCTGACCTACAAGGCCGCTGGGCGAGGAGGATTTCCGGGCGGCGAGCTGGGCTGCGAACCGCCCGCCCGACAGGTGCCCCCACTCGCGCCCGAGTCGGCAGTCGGCGAGTTCGAACCGGCCCGCGTCGAGGTCGGCGGCGGAGGCGCTGCGGACCTCGAACCGTAGCTCCAGTCCTGGCGGGAGCTGCATACGGGAGGGTTCTCCGACCGCCAGCGCGGCGATGAGTTCTTCGTCGAGGTCGATCTCCGTACCGGCCTGTACCGCCTGCTGGGCCCGGGCGAGGAGAATGTCGTCGCGCCGCGACAGCGGCGGGCGGGCGGCGGGGGCTCCTGAGTGGAATCCCGCGGGGAGCCCGAGGCCGACGGTGGGGTCGAGAAGGTCGGTCAGCGGAACCAGGGCGCCTGGTCCGTAGCGCTGGAGGAACTGCTCGATGTAGTCCCGCCAGGGTGCGTTCCCGTAGGGCTCGGGGTTGATCCGGGCCAGGGCGTTAGTGGCACGTTCGGCCTCCCAGCCCACCGCTCGTGGCAGCGTCACCGTGCCGTCGATGAGCATGTCGACGGCCAGCGCCTGGGGTGCCGGACTGCGCTCGGCCATCCGGTCCACCAGGCTGGCCCGCAGGGGCGCGCCGTCGATGACCGGCAGTTGGTTGTGCTCCTGCATCAGCTGGTGGATCTCGCGCAGCGCTGCGATCAGGTCGGCCGCTTGGGGCTCGTGGTCGGCTCCGGCGCGTACCAGCTGGTCGAGCAGGTACCCCAGGACATCGGTCGTGGTGGACGGGGCGGTGAGGTTGCTGAGCAGCACCCGGCCGGACAGGAGCTGGTCCAGCACCGCCCGCACCGCCTCGTCAGAGAACACAGGGAATGCGGAGCGGAGTTCACCGACCACGTCCTCGTGGCGCATCGGGGTCGTCGTCATCTCCGCAATCGCCCGCACCTGTGCGGTGTGCCGCACGGAGACCTCCTCGACCGCGGAGGTGGGGCCGTCGCACCGCACCTGCCAGGGCACGATCAGACGGTCCCCGCGGACTTCGGCGATGCTGTTGAGCTGCACCAGCAGACGCCGGCGGACCGCAGGCATCGCTTCCAGCTGCGCGATGATGTCGGCCATCCACTCCCCGCCGGCCCGCGCCGTCACACGGTGGTCCTCGCCCCACCCGACCTCGGTACGGGGACCGAAGCGCGCCTCGGCCACGCCGGCGAACAGCCCGAACGGCATCGGCCGCTGCACCGCCCGCAGGCAGTACCCGGCCAGTGCGACCAGTGCTTTCCGGGCTCGGCTGCGGGGCAGGGGGTGCCCGGCGGACAGCGCATCCAGTTCCCGGGCCAGCGCGGGGGAGGCGTGGCGGATGGCATCGGCCAGGGCCGGATTGCACCACGTCGCGCGCATCCACTCCCGCCAGGCGCGCACGCCGGCGGGTGTGGTGTCGGCCAGGTCGGGCCAGGGCGGCACCGTCACGCGCGGGTGATGCACGGTCCGGACGAGGGCGTGCGGTGCGGCCTGGAGCCGCAGGTTTCCGGCGGCGGGTCCCATCGCTCTCCTTGATCTGTGATGCGGGTGGGGACGGATAGGCGAAACCTGGTTTCGCCGGGAGTTCGCAGCTCGCGCCGCTCAGTTGTGGAGGTGGGCGAAGAAGCGCGACAAGGCATCGGCGGTGTTCGGTACCTCGACGCGGCGGAGGTCGAGGGCGTGCAGCGCCTCGGTCGCTTCCGCACGCGGAGTGGCGTCGGTGGGGCGTGGATCGACCTCGCGGTGGTCGGCCTCTGTCATCGGGGTTCCTTCGGGACCAGGGGGAGGATGTCGCTGATGGACTTGGCCTGGCAGGCGGTGTGCCACTGCTGGAGCCAGGGCTTGTCCGGCAGCGGGGCGGACACCAGCTCTGTGGCCCGGGCAAGGGCGGCCAGTTCCTGTGCGGCGTCAGGGGCGGGGGGCGGGGCCGCGGCCAGCAGTTGGCTGGCCATAGAGCGCAGGTCCTGCCACCGCTCGTGCAGCACCTCGGCCGGAGCCGGGCGGCGATGATGCCACTGCACATGAGCGGCACGGCAAGTGGCCACGATCGTGTCCCGGCTGAAACGGGAGGACCGCTCTTCATATTGGTGCGCTGGAGGAGAGGGACAGGCGGGTTGCAGCACCGTGGTGCCGCAGGGTCCGATGTGCACCACGCCGTCGGCGACTAGGACCCGCAGGGCCTGTCCCACGGGCGCGGCGTCGTTGCAAAAGGTGGTGGCTAGGAATTTGGCGTTGGGCAGGCGACTGCCCCGGGCGTAGACGCCAGCCGCGATCTGAGCGTGTAGCCGGTCGGCGATGTGGGTGGCGAGGTCGTCGTGGAGGTCCAGGCTTCCTGCGGGGAAGATCCGTCGGCCTCGCGACTCCAGCGCCCCACTGTCCAGCAGGCTGCTTACCGCGGTCCTGACCCTTTCGACAGGTGTCCGCAGATCAGCGGCTACCTGCTTCACCCGCAGTTCAAATCCAACGGGGAAGTCTCCCTTGGAGATTGCTGCCGTGATTGCCCGAGAAACGTCGGGCACGGCCGTGCCCGGCAGGGCGACGTCGTGCAGCGCTTGCACCAGGTCCCGGACGGAGCTGGCGTACACCATCACGGCGGCGAAGGACTTCTCCACGGACCGCTCAGGGGCGGCACACGCCAGCAGGAGGTCCCATCGCCGCTCCTCGGAGGCCAAATCATCAGCTGCGGTGCGACGGGCTTGGCCGAAGGGAGCCCAGTGGAGCGCGATGCGACGGGCCATGTCCAAGTTGCGAGCCACGGACGCGGGTGCCGACCGACCGTGACCACTGATGCGGCGCAGAACGGCGAGATCGTCACGAAGTTGGCTCAGGTCCAGTGCCCGGGCGTCGGTGTGGTCGGTGCTCGCGGTGGTCACTTCGCCGCTCCGGCCTCGTGCGGGTGGTGGGAGGGGCGCAGGCAGATGGGGAGGCAGGTACGGGAGTTCATCAGGACCGAAGGGAACCTCGGCGCCGGCGCGTCCGGGGCGAGGTCGGGCCACCGGCTGAACAACTCCTGCAGCACGATGCGCCCTTCGAGGCGGGCGAGGGGCGCGCCGATGCAGGTGTGGGGCCCGTGGCCGAAGGAGGTGTGGCCGCCCTCGCGGGTGATGTCGAAATCGTCTGCGGTGGGGCCATAGCGGTTGGGATCACGCCCCATGGCCGCGTAGCAGACCATGACCGGATCGCCCCGGCGAATGAACGCGTCGCCGAGGATGCTGTCCCGGGTGGCGAAACGCATCAAGAAGTTCGCGGTCGGCGGC
This sequence comes from Streptomyces lydicus, assembly GCF_004125265.1. Taxonomy (GTDB): domain Bacteria; phylum Actinomycetota; class Actinomycetes; order Streptomycetales; family Streptomycetaceae; genus Streptomyces; species Streptomyces lydicus_C. Next base: position 1,757,381 of record NZ_RDTE01000003.1, on the reverse strand, counting down.
TCCCACCGCAGGATCTCCTCGACCGCCCGGTCCCACGAGACCTCGCCCTGGAGCAACAGGTCGAGCTGGTCGCGGTGGCTGGTGAGGGCCAGCACACCGTTGACGAGGAGGTGGACGGTGGTCTCGTGTCCGGCGGCGATGAGGACCTGCACGGTCGCGACGAGCTCCTCCGTCGTCAGCTGCTCGTCTCGCGGGAGCTGGAGCAGGGCGCTGGTGAGATCGTCCCCGGGATGGCGGCGCTTGGCGTCGAGGTGGCGGGTGATGATCTCCTCGATAGCCGCGAGCGCGGCTGTCGGATCGCGGGTGTCGTCGAAGAAGATCTCGTAGTTGCTTCGCAGGGCGTCGTGTTCGGACTCCGGCAGGCCCAGCAGGAGGCTGATGACGGTCATGGGCAGGGGCCAGGCCACGAGCTTGCGGAAGTCGACGATCCCGTCGACGGTGGCGGCGTCGGCGAGATCGGACAAGAGCTTCTTGGTGATGATGCCGATGCTCGTCCGCAGAGCCCGTACCCGCGTCTCGGTGAAAACCGTCGAGAGCGGTCCGCGCAGACGCCAGTGATCGACACCGTCGGTCGTGATCAGGCTCGGTCCGGCCGGTGCGGCCAGACCGATCAGGGGCCAGTCGGCAGGGATTTCGCCGCGCTGGAGGGCCGCCCAGTGCCTTGGGTCCTTGCGGAAGATGTCGGTGTTACGCAGTGCGGCGCGGGCGGTGGCGTCACGGGTGATCGCCCACACCGGCACGCCGCCGGGCAGCTGGACCGGAACGACCGCGCCGGCCTTGCGCATGACGGCGGCGTCGTAGTGGAGGTCCAGGCTGTGGACGTCGAGCCGGTGCACTGGACGCGACAGCGACAGCTCCGGCGGTGACGGCTCGGTGATGGGGGTGGGTGGGGTCAGATCCACGGGGTGCCTCCGGCGTAGCGGGTGGTCGGCGGGGTGGGGGTGAAATCGACGGGCAGGGACTCCAGGCCGCGCATCCACACCGACCGTTGCCAGCGGACCTGTTCGGGCGGGTAGGCCAGGTGCAGGTCGGGGAGCCGGTCGAGGAGGACCTCGATTCCGGCGGTGACGATCGTCTCCGCGGCATCGCGGGCCGGGTCGGGGCAGCTGTGCGGGCCGTGGGAGTAGGACAGGTAGGCCCGGCTGCCGCGCATGCCGGCGCCCGGTTCGGGGCGGAGGTGGGGGTCGCGATTGGCGGCGGCTAGCCCCAGCAGGACCAGGTCGCCAGCCGGGATGGTGACGTGGCCGAGGTGCGCGGGGCGACTGGTCCAGCGCCCGGCGAAAATGGCGGTGGGGGTGTCGTCCCAGAGGACTTCGCGCAGGGCCTGGCTGACAGCAAGTCGGCCACGGACGAAGGCGTCGGTATGGCGTGGGTCGATGAGCATCCGGTAGATCGCGTTGCCCATCCAGTGTGCGGTGGTCTGGTGACCGGCCAGGAGGGTGACCATCAGGTCCTGGCAGAGCTGCTCGTCGCTCAGACCGACGGGGTCGGCGGCCAGCCGCGAGGCGACATCGGCACCGGGACGCTCGCGCACCCGCCCGACGAGCTTCTGCATGGTGCGGTGGAGGTGCTGGTGGCCGGCCAGGGCGCGGTCGCCGCCGGCGAGCTGATCGGTGGCCGCCGCCACCAGAGCCTCGTTTTCGTCACCGGGCACGCCCAGGGCCCAGCCCATCACCATCACCGGTAGCAGCAGGGCGTATTGGGCCATCAGCTCGGCATGCCCGCGGTGCGCGAGGGATTCGACGAGGTCCTCGGCGTGCGCCTCGCACTGGGCCCGGACCTCGACCGGGTCGATACCGGCCAGGGCGGCGCTGACCGCTCCGGCACGCTGGCGGTGTTCGTCGCCTTCGGTATAGAGGAGAGAAGCACCTGCCGGGCCGCCGCCGACCATCGGCCACAGCGGCCACTCGGCCGGGATCTGCTCGCGCAGCCGCCACCGAGCCACGCTGCGCGCGAACAGAGCTGTGTCGGTGGTGACTTGGATCAGCTCGCGGTGCCCGAGCACCAGCCAGGCCGGCACCTGCCCGTCCAGCAGCACCGGCGCCACCGGCCCGTAGGCGCGCCTCAGCTCGGAGAAGACGTCGGCCGGGTCGCGGTGGTAGGTCGGGTCACCCAGCATGATCGCCCCCCGGTGGCTGTCGGGCAGCTCCACGAGGACTGGCTTTGGCACGCTGTTCACGCTCGTCCCTCCCGCAGGTCGGCGCGGTCCAGCACGTGCTGGACGAGGGCGATCAGCACGCCGCGGACCGATTGCCGGTCCCGGGCGTCACAGCGCATCAGCGGCACTCCGGGAGCCATCTGCAGCGCGTCGCGGATGTCGTCCAGGCTGTGCACCCGGTCCTCGTCGCCGAAGACGTTGTGGGCCACCACGTAGGGCAGTTGCTCGTCCTCGACCCGGTCCAGGGATGGGAAGCAGTCCGCAACTCGGCGGGTGTCGACCAGCACCACCGCGCCCAGGGCGCCGTTGAGCACCGTGTCCCACAGGAACTTGAAGCGGTCCTGGCCGGGAGCGCCGAAGAGGTACAGCACCAGCGTCTCGCTGAGCGCGGCCCGGCCGAAGTCGAAGCCGACCGTTGTCGTGGTCTTCGACGGTGTGGCGGACAGGTCGTCGGTGCCGATGCTCGCGGCGGTCATCTCCGCCTCGGTGCGCATCGGGGTGATCTCGCTGACGGCGCCGACGAAGGTCGTCTTCCCGACTCCGAAGCCGCCGACTACGGCGATCTTCACCCCGCGGCTGGCGGCCTGTGGGAGCGGCACCGGCGCGGCTTCACAGGTGGTGGAGTCCAACGAGGACCTTCCTCAAAAGAGCAGCATCGTGTTGCGAGGCTGAGGTGGCGTGTGGGTGTCGGGCGGTGACCCGGTTCTGGTCCAGGAGGCCGGAGATCAGGATCTGCGCCATCCCCACGGGCAAGCGCAGGCGGCTGGCGATTTCCACGACCCCGGTCGGCGAGGCGCACATCCGCACGATGGCGGCCTCCTCCAGCCCGAGGCCGGCGGTGTCGTCGCGCTCGGTGACGATCAGGGAAACCGCGTCGAGTTCGTGGCCGGGGGCAGTACGACCGCCCAGGACGACGAACGACCGGTCCGGCACGTCCTCGTCCCACTCGTGGCTCACGGCTGAGTCCGGGGTGCCCGTGTGGGGACGCTGAGGTGGTCCGCGACGCGCTCCACCAGCTGGGACATCGCGGTGCCGACAATGCCGGGGTCGGCCTCACTCTCGGCCACAGTGGCGAGGACGCCGCCTGTTCCGGCGCCGACTACCAGCAGCTGGGCGCGGGGTGTGTCGATGGTGATCGTCAACGCCGGGTGCCCCGCGTTGAACGCCTGGTCCAGCTTGTTGGAGAGGGAGAGCAGACCGGAGCAGATCGCGGAGAGTATGTCGGCGGAGTCGAGGTCGAGGCTCTTGTCGTAGGCGACTTTCATGCCGTCGCTGGACAGGAGCAGGGCGTGGCGTACGCCGGCGGTGTCGCGGCAGAGCTGGTCGAGCAGCCAGGACAGGTCGGTACTCATCGTGATCCTCCGGGGTCGGGACGGTGGCTGCGGGCAGCACGGGTGGCTTGGCGGAAGCGGGTCATGCGCTGCCCGGTCTCCTGCGGGCTTCGCGCCGGCGGTGGTGCAGGCTCGGCTGGATGCTCGGCCGGCCTGGACCGCGTGGCGCCGGGGACCCGGCGCGGCAGACGCGCGGCGCTCTGTGGCGGCTGCGGTGCGGCGGCCGAGCGGTGCGGTGGTGGCGGCATCTCCCGGACCGGTGGCGGCCCGCCGCCCTGCGGTAGGGCCGGAGCTCGGCTGACCGAGGGGGCTGGTGGGGTGGTGAGCCACTGGCGGGGCAGGGCGATGCTGGCTCGCGTGCCGCCGGTGGACGAGCGGCAGAACGTGATCCTCAAGCCGAAGCGTTCGGCGCTGAGGCGCGCCGCGGCAAGGCCCAGCCGGCTCCCGGAGAGCCGGGTGATGTCCAGCGGCTGATCGAAGTCGACAGTCTCGCGTGCACGGCGCAGGGTCTCGTCGCCCATGGCCAGGCCGCTGTCGTCTACGTGCAGGACCAGCGCCGAGACGGCGTCCTCGCCCGACACACGCACCAGCGTGGTCGGGGGCGAGAACCGCAGAGCGTTGTCGAGCAGTTCCCCCAACGCGTGGATCGCGGCAGTAACAGCGGGCCCGGCGACTGCGACGGGCACCTGGGGCAGAGCCAGCTCAACTCGACGATGGTGGTCACAACTTCCCACGGCTGCCCGGACGACGCGCTCCAATGCGACCGGCCGCGCCCACGGACGCCCCGCCCGGCGGGCTCCGGACAGGGCCAGCAGCCGCTGGGTCAGCAACCCGGTGCTCGACACCCGCGCATCGAGCGCCTCAAGGTCCGCGCGCACGTCCTCCCGACGAATCGGGCCGGAAGCTTCCCAGTAGGGCCTCTTCCGTTCACCGATCTCCTGGAGATGGTCGGTGATCGCGGCATGAAGTCGCTTCCCGCAGCCCTGCACCATGACCATCGCGGACGTCAGCCGCCGATGCTCCTGGTGGAGCGTGTGGACCGTCGTGTGGACGACACCCCGCAGTGTCTCGTCCGCGGGCAGCAGACCCTCGTGGCTGAGTCGCGCCAGCACGGTGGGTGCCGATGCGCGCTCGCGCAGCCGGTCCACCGCCCAAGGCAGCACGCGGGCTGCCCGATCGATGTCGTCCCGCAGGCGGCGAAGATCAGCTTCCGATCGCCCCCGGGCGACCTCCGCGCAACGCACCCGCTCCCACGCCTCATCACGCTCCCGGCCGACAGCGCGGAGCCGGTACTGCGCCTCAGCCAGTCCCACCGCCACCAGCACGGTGGACACGGCAGTACACCAGGCAACGGCCGCACGACCGGGCGGCGACGACAGCACCACGGCAGCAGCGGACGCGGCAGCGACTAGCACGACCACCAGCACGCTGCGCCCCAGCGTCATCTGCAGAGCCCGCCGGTGGCGCGGTCGGCTGGCCTGGTCGAGGGGAGGTATCTGGGTCACAAGTCCTCGTAGAGAAAGTGGGGATGGCAGGAGCGCGGTCGTGCCGCGCCGCCGGGACTAGAGGTGAAGGCGGCCGACGAGCTGGGCGACGAGGCGGCACATCTCGGTGATGGCCGGAGCGGCCGGGCCCTGGGCCAGCAGGAAGCCGAAAGCGACGGCTACAGCTGCCGACCCGCCCCGCAGCCGCTGACCACGGATCAGCACCACCATCAGCACGCCCAGCACCACGACCGCGGGAACGCTCAGGCGCATGCCGCCGCAGCCAGCCGACGAGCAGAACGGACGCGACACAGATGGTCCGCCAGCGTCGCAAGGTCGGTGAGGTGCCGCGGATCGGACGGGAGCAGCCACAGCCGGCCATCGCAGCCACCACGGTGCCGACCGTCGAACGGGCAGGAAAGATCCCGCCCCCGAACCCCCAGCCGCTCCCCATCCAGGCTGCGTCGGCACTCCGCGGCCACCGGCACGTAGATCCGTCGGTGCCGAGGGCAGCACAGGACCGGCCCCACGGGCTTGCCGTCGCAAAGGAGCGACTCCAAGGCGGGAAGACCCGGCTGCAGGCCAAGCGGCAAGACGGCCCATTCCAGTTGAGCCAGCGGATCGGGGAGTGGCGTCTCGGCCAGCTGCACCCACCACGCGTACATCGTCGCAGGGGCGGCTTCGCGTACTACGGAAACGGGGGCCGCGACGGTAATCAGCGGTGACATATCCGCCTCACACCGCGTGATGTGCGTCCCCAGAGGCTCGCCCAACGGCCGGACACAGGCATAACAAGTCCCCTCTGCGCTCTGGGATGGCTTGGGCGTGTTGGGGTGCCGAAAGCCTGCGGGACGAGGCCCCGTTCGTCGCGCGACGCCCAAGCCAAAAGGCATTGGGTGATCTCAGCCAGGCGCACGAGATGGATGCGTGACTCCATGTAGTCTCGCGGTCCTATCTGCAGTTGCATCGACCGTGCCGAGGCAACTGCCTTCTGGAGCGCGGGTATGCGCCGCCGCCATCGCGGCTTGAGCTGCCGGTCTAACCGCGCGATATGAACGTGCAGCCTTGCTACCAGATCGTCCACGTCGGGCTGGTAGTCAGGCAGCAGTGCCGATCCGCCCAGCACGAGCGCCACGGTCTCGGCCGCTGCGCGCGCCTCGTCACGTTGAAGCTTCCTTCCAGGGCGTACGAGCTGGCCCGCGTACCGCCGCTTCGAGATCCTCACTCTCCCTCCCCGTGGGTGCAGCGTGGGAGGCTCAACGCGAGCCAGACGGTCTTTCCAGCGCCGTCCTGGGCAGTGGTGAACCACCAACGGTCAACGACCGCGCCGACGAGCATCAGACCGCGGCCGGACTCGTCATCGGCAACGCTTCTCCGGGCGTGCAGGCCGACATCGGACGGGTCCGCCACGCTGATGACCAGTTCGTCCGTAGTGCACCACGCCGTCATCGCCACTTTGTCCTGCTTACCCGAGCATCCGTGCAGTACGGCATTCGTCACAAGCTCACTCGTGGCCAGCACCGCAGGTTCCATCAGCGGCTCCAACTCCCAGGTGGTGAGCTGCTCGCGAAGTTGGCGGCGCGCATTTGAGACCGACGCCAACTCTGCCGGAAACTCTGTCCGCAGGATCGATCGGGATTGTCCCCGGATCACGGGACAGGTCGACTTCCTCGGCGCTCGTCTCCGGAACAGCCCCGAGCACAGCAGCCGTACACCACTGGCAGGCGGTGCGCTGACACGATGTCGAGCGACACGGAACGCCTTGCGGACGGTCAGCACGAAGTCACCTCCGTAGGTCGAAGTTCGAAGCATCTGACGGGCCAGCCCCTCTGAGCGGGCGCCCCAAACGAGGAGCCCATTCACTCGGAGGCCGGACGCGGAACCAGGACCCAGGACACAGCGAGTCGCTGTCCTGCCGGCAGTAGGTGGCGGCGCGAATATCGCGAACTTCTCGGAGTGAGTGCGAAAATCCGCGATTTCACGCCTGGTACTACAGTCATGACTTACCGTCGGTCCGTGAGCACCTTTCGCAATGCTCCAGGAGAGCACTCCAACTCGGATAAACGGGAACCCAATCGGGCCTTGGCGGAGGCGCTCCATCAGGCTGGCTGGTCTCCGCGAGAGCTGATGCGTGTACTCAACCCGCGTCTGAGCGCGGTCGGTGAACCTGCCTTGCACCTCACAGCTGCACATGGCTGGTTGGCGGGCGGGCGACCGAGATCTCAGACGGTGCGACGGCTGACCGCCACCGCGCTGAGCGAAGCTACGGGGATCCCGTACACCGTCGTCGGCCTCTGGGGCGATCAGAGCAACGGGAAGGAAGCGGAGAGGGGTGTCACCGACGGCCTGCTCGGGCGTCGCTCGCTAGACGATGTTCTGGCCTCCGCCGCGGCTTGGACCGCAGCGGACCCGCGCGACCAGGCCAGTACCAAGCCGGCTAGCGCGGAGCAGCTCTTCGGCGCGGTCTGGGACGCAACCCACCAGGCTGCTTCTCAGCCGCGCCTTGGCCCGGGAACCGACCAGGTCCTTCCTCCGATGATGGATGTTCTTGAAGACCACCTTCGGGGGCTGCGCCGCCTCGATGATACGGCGGGTGGTGGAGCGCTACCTCAGCGTTACGTGCGAACCGAATTGCTCGGTGTCCTTGACCTATTGCGTAACAGTCGTTTCTCTCCTGAGATTCGCCTGCGCCTACTCACCACAGCCAGTGGCTTGTCGCAACTCGCCGGTTGGATGGCATTCGACGCCGATCTAGCTGCCCCCGCGCAGCGCTATCAGCTGTTCGCCATTCGTCTTGCTCGCGCAGCTAACGACAGCAATGGTGCCGCCAATGTGCTGGGGATGCTGGCCTATCAGCATGCTGCCACCGGCAAGCCTTCCTCTGCACTGCGTTTTGCGGAGGCAGCAGTTGAGCACACTGCTGGAAGTGCCCCCACCGTGCGTGCGCGAGCCCTCGGCCGCCTAGCCACTGCTCATGCTGCTGCGGGCGACATTGAGGCTTTCCGTAATGTCACTGACCGGTGTCGCGTACTGCTGGACCACCGTAGAGACGATGACCCTCCGTCGTTGTACTACTTCACAGCAGAGCAGGTGGCAGCTGAGTCAGGGCATGCCCTGGTGGAACTGGCTGCTGCGAACCCTGCGCAGGCGCGACGCCTCCTCGCAGAGGCCACGGACTTGCTCACCCCTTTGACGGACCAAGGGGCGAACAGCGGGTACCCCCGCTCTGCGTTGCTGCACGGCATACACCTGGCCCGAGCCCACCTCCTCCGCCGGGACCCGGAGACCACTGTCGGCACACTGCTTCACCTGGCTGGTCGTGTCCCCGACGTGCAGTCGATCCGTTGCCGCAATCTGCTGAGCCGAATTCGACGCCAGGTCGGTAGCCGCGTCCAGTCAGGGCCAGGCGCTGATGCGCTCATAGCGGTGGACAGGGCACTATCGGCTACATGACGTTCCTCAGCGCCGCTCGGCCGTGCCAGACGGGCACCCAGTCCCTGACAGTCGCTTCCTATGGTGATCCCGAAGCCCGGCGCCTTACACGAGCGCTCCACGCCGAGCAGGTTGCTGTCTACGGATTCGCCGATGACCCTGATGACACTCCAGCAAGTCACTTTGCCTTGCCACAGGGCCTCTTCGTCATAGCCAGGTGTGACGATTCGTCAGAGGCAGTCGGCTGCGGGGGCTGGCGACTGCTTGCGCCGGGTACAGCAGAGATCAAACGCATGTACGTGACGCAAGCGGGCAGGGGGAGAGGAATAGGACGGCGAATTCTGGAGCATCTGGAGTCGCAGGCAGTATCTCGTGGCGTGATCCGGATGGTCCTGGAAACGGGAGTTCGGAACGACGCGGCACTCGCCCTGTATCGAAGCTGCGGATATCAACCCTGCCCTTCGTACGTTCCAGGTAGAGACTCAAGGGTCAATCGCGCTATGGCCAAGTCCTTGTCTCGCTCCACCTCGATAGCGAGCGCTCAGTAACAGTCCACGACCGGGCCCAGCGGCGCCATATCCGTTCACTCTGATCGGCGGCGCCTACCGCTTCACGGCTGCCCAGTTCGCCACTGCTCTTCAGCTCTACGAGGTGGCGCCCCACGCCGATGTACCGAGTCGGTCGCCAGGGGGACAGATCGTCGGTTACGCGCACGGCGCTTCGCTGCCCACTGCCAAGCCCGGGTGGACATCGCTCGACGACCGAAGGCCGGCGCAGCTCCGGAGCCTCGTGGATGCGGGTCAGGTCTTCTGGCTTCGGAAGCTGATGGTTCTCCCCGAGTTCCAGAGCCAGGGCCTCGGGAACCTCGGAAAAGATCCATGGCACCGTGATCGTGGGAGGCGTCAAGACCACTACCGTCCTGACCTGCATCATCGACAACCAGCCAGCGCACGATGCCTACCTGTTATGGGGGTACACGGTAATGGGAGAGATCAGGCACGCCCCTGAATCGCCGACCTACGACGCCATGTACCTGTCGAACGCGTGAAGACCGGAACGACTATGTATCGAGCACTCACCCAATCCGCCTCGGTCCCGGCGACCGGAAGCCGCCGGGACCGACTTTCGTCGGACGCCACGGACCTCTTTGTGTACGGAACGCTTCAGTTCGACGCGGTCCTCGAAGCCCTGCTCGGCCGGATACCGAAGCGCGCGGCGGCCAACGCACCGGGCTGGCGCGCAGCAGCCTTGGAAGGCCGCGTCTACCCCGGGCTCGTAGCAGCTCCCGGTTCTGCGGCTCCCGGCTTGCGGCTCACCGACCTCAGCCCAAGGGAGTGGGGGATCCTCGACGCCTTCGAAGATGACCGCTACGACCTACGTGAGGTGGAGCTGACCTCCGGCGGGCGTGGACTCGCCTATCTGTGGCCGGAGGGTGATGTCCGCGACGAGAACTGGGACGCCCAGCAGTTCAAGGCCCTGCACCTTCAGGAGTACGCCGCTCGGTGCGCGCGGATTGCCCCGCGGTTGGCTACCGAAGCTGGTCAGTAGATCAAGCGGCGTTTGAGGGGCCGCGGGCTCCTCAAACGCCGCACTTCTGCGTGATCCCCGGACAATTACGTCGCATCTCGCCTGCGAGGCCGTAGGCCGGCCTGATTACCGCTCGACGGGTCTCGTGACCATGGGGGCCCTCGATGACTTGCCGCCCGGAGGGAATCGGCAGGGCATCCCAGGAGCCGCCAAGAAGTCCGCCCACGGCAGACGAGAAAATGCCCCAAGGGACTGGAAGCCTCTCCGGGACTATGTCAACGTACGACGTCCCGTAAAACACCAGGTCAGTGACGGTGTGCCTTGCTTGAGGAGTTGACTGGCACTGCAGCCAGCACCACACCCCGTCACTGTTCTGGTCGGTCTCGTCGATGAGACTTATCCCAGGAGGGCAATCTGTCGAGTCCCGCAATCCGATCCGTCCGTTTCACCGCCCCCGTCCTGCTGGCGCTCGGCGCCCTGAACGCATGGACCGCCCTGGCAACTGGCGACTACGCCGCACTCTCCACCGCCTTGTGCCTCTGCGTCTGCGCAGCCGGGCTCTTCGGTGAGGACGTGGTGCGGCGCGAGCACCGCCAGGACGTGGTGGTGCTCGCCCACGTCGCAGCCCACCCCGGTACTGAGACCCGTGCCATCGCCCGAGCCGTCGGTGCCCCCGAACGCGTCGTGACTCGCAACCTCACCCGACTCACCGAGCAGGGGCTCGTGGCCCTGGTCGAGGACGACGCCCACCCCACCCTCAGGTCCTACCGACTGGCCTCATAGCCCTCGAATGCGGGGCGGAATATAGGCCACGATCCCCGGTTACCGAAACCGGGAATCGTGTGGACGATTAAGGCTGTTCGTTTCCGGCTGTGCTTGGTGGTGGAGCCGTGGCGAACGCAGTAGGCGGTGCCGCAAAGATTCAAGGAGGCGACGAGCGGCTTCCGCCTGCTGCTGCCCTGAAATCCGCAGTGCCTATCCGCTGACAGGCAACGAGACCTTCGTCGAGCCGGTGTGGGCTCCCGGCGTTGTGGATCCCGCCCTGTCGCTCCGCGCTCTTTCGTAAGGAACACGCCATCTAATGTGCCGATCCGCGATATCCCCTGCCTTGATTCTATCGCTCAGCCGTCTGCGTGGGTGCCTGTCGTCGCGTTGCCCGACTCGGAACTGACGATTATGACTCTGCGAAGCATGCTGACCGCAAAAGAGGCGGCAGATTTCCTGAACGTGTCTCTGACGTGGATGTACCGCGATGCGCCGAAGCTTGGGCTAACTGGATACAAATTCGGCCGTGGGAAGAACGCCAAACTTCGGTTTAAGTACAGCGAAGTAATTAAATGGCTTGAGCAGCAGAAGATTCACTGAATGCAAAAGGCGCGACCTAGGAGTGGCTGTATTGATTCCCGTTAAGCTTGCCCGAGGGATGGGGAGCTTCCTGAAGAACTGTTCTTGTTCGAAGCCCACGCGGTGCTCTCATTCATATACAATTCGCTACCGCGACCCTGCTGGTAAGCAGCGTGAAGAAACTGGCTATCCGACGCAAGATGCTGCCAAGGATCGCCTCACGAAAATATACAACAATAAGCGCAACACGCCCATTTCTGTGGCTGAGGCCAGGGCTCAGCTAGGTCGAATGACCTTCGAGGAGTATGCAGAGGAATGGCGTACTCGCCGGCGCGATATCGTTGAATATGCCACAGCCCCTGCTCACGAATCGTATCTTCGGGTACATTTGTATCCGGAGTTCTCTTCCAGGAAGATGGAAACGTTCGCTCCGATGATCCTGGAGCGCTTTATCGCGACCATGGAACGGAACGGCGTGCAGCTGGGGATGCAGAGGAACGCGTACGGCCTTCTTCACGCAATTCTGACGGACGCCTTTCGTAAAGGGGCGATCGCGGCAGACCCTACGCTCAGCGTCATACCGCCGAAATACATACCCGACCGTGCCGTAGTCCCCACGAAGGACTACGTGAAAGAAGCGTCGGGGAAAGCCGACTTTCAGCTGGCCATGCATATGCGGATGATGTACGGATGTGGCCTAAGGAACGGTGAAGCTCGCGCCGTCAATATCAACAACATCGTTGCCGACGATGTGTATCGAGTGACGGAGCAAATACATCATAATACCTACCGGCCGGCTCCATTGAAGCATCGAGAGGTTGGCGAGTTTCGCGAAGTGCCGCTCCCGCGATCGGTCAAGGAAGCCATCGAACGATTCGTTGAGTGCCATGGGGTCTCGGAGGACGGGTACCTGCTTCGCGGGCCAACGGGATACTTCACGTACCGCATGGAGAGTCTGCGGGCCAGGAACCTTTTCAAGAAGGCGCCTCCTGCAGATGGCATGACGTTGTACGGATTTCGTCACTTCTTCGCATCGAACTGCTTGAGTCACGGGATCCCAATCACGGATGTTGCGGAGTGGATGGGGCACAGAAACATCCAGATCACATTCCGCACCTATCGGCATCTGATGCCGGGTTCGATCACTGCGGCCGCAAAGATCTTGGATCACGACCTCGCTGCATAGGCGACGGTCTGGCATGTCAGCCACTGGTCGGGGCCCCGACTGATGCTGACGAATTGCTGACCTCGGCTGGCCTTAAGGCGCCGTGACCTGCAAGGATGCTGATCCGATGCCTGTGCGGGTTCCATTGGCACCGCCCCATCCAGGCGCGCGCCAACAGCCCCATGGTGTGCTCGGGTTGCTGCTCCGTCTTCCGCCTCGACGATCTGATGGCCTTCGGCGGCTTCCCCGAACGGACCATCGTCGAAGACATGGACTTTACGTGGTCGCAGCAGATCGCCGGCAGGCGCGCGGTCTACGTCTCCGACGCGGTCGCCCTGGCAGCCGACCCGGAAGACCTCACCTACCTCCGCAAACAGGTCTGGCGCTGGATGGCAGGCTTCTGCCAGAACGTCCGCCTCCACCTCGGCCGACTGATCGTCCGCAAACCTCTGCTGGCCCTCTGGGTGCTGCTCGCCCTCCTGGAAATCCTCACCGCACCGCTCTGGTGGGCAACCCCCTTCGTGATCGCCGCGACGACGGACCAGCCACCCGCACTCGCCTTCCTCTGGTGGGCCGGAGCCGAACTCCTGCTGACCACACCACCCCTCATCTACGCCGCCCGCCGCCGCAAACTCCCGCTGCCCGGCGTGCTGCTGAACATCCCCTGCGTCTACGCCACCAAAGCCGTCAACCTCGTCTACGCCTGGAAGGCCCTCATCGTGGAGTTGCTGCTGGTACCACTGCACCTCTCACGCGGGCTGACGGTCTATGAGAAAGGCCGGGCCGATACGGCGTCGGTGCGAACGGCGTTCGCAGGCGGGTAATACCGGCTACGACTCCGACCGGGGGTTACGGAGTCACGGAGCTCACGGAGCGGCCCCTCCCGGCATCCACGGCATCCCCTGTTGCCGGGAGGGGTCCGGCTCTCGGTGTGTTCTCGAACGGCGACCGGAGGTGGCCTGGCGTGCGACAGCAGGAGGGGAGACCTGCCCGAGGCAGCGGCGTTACTTGAGGTTGATCACCAGGCCGAAGTCGTTGCCCCGCTGCCAGCCCGTGCTGATCTTCGGGCTGCCGTGGGTGTCGTCGGCCCAGCCGTAGAAGTGCTGCCAGGTCACATCGTCGCCGTACCAGTGGTTGTAGTCCGTCTCCGCGTACGCCTGGACGGCTTTGCCGTCGCGCTTGGTGTCCCACAGGTAGAAGGCGCCGGAGACGTACGACCTGCCGTTGACCTTCTTGGTGCACTCCATGTACTTGGCGGCGCCGCCGGTGATGTGGATCTCCTTCCAACCGGAGCACTTGTTGGCTACGGCCTCCAGGTGCCCGGCGGACCGCGCCGACGGAGCTGCCTGGGCGGCGGTCGCGGCAGGGGCGGTAGCGAGGCCGCCCGTCAGGACCAGTCCGGCGGCTGCGAGAGCGATGCGCTTGCGTGACATCACGGTCGATCCCTTTCGTCGGCCGGCGGACGGTCCCCCGTTGGGACCTCGTGGCCCGTCGGCACCACACCACGGTGCCCGGCCGCCCCGGCCCGCCCCAATGGTCGCGGGGCAACTGACGTCCTCCTGGGATCCCACCCTTGTGACCTGTTACGACGTCGCCGCGGGTGGGACGCGAAGGGGGACGGCGCAGCGGGCTGGTATCGAGAGAGGTTCCGGTGGGGCAGGGCAGAACGGCGGGTCTGACGTTGCCGGTGTGCCTGCCCGCTCGCCGCCACGGCAGCGGACCGCGTGGTGGCTCCTGGCCGGCTAACGGTGGGGGCGGGGTTCGGCCTGGCGCCGGGTGGCGTGGAGGGAGCCGAGGAGATGGAGGGCCTGAGCGCTGGGGCTGCCTGGTTCGGCGTGGTAGACGACGAGTTGCTGGCCCGGGGCGTCGCGTACGTCGAAGGCCTGGTAGGTCAGGGTGAGGGGGCCGACACCCGGGTGGAGGAGGTGCTTGGCGTTCTGGGTCTTGCCGCGCACGGTGTGGGAGTTCCACAGACGGGTGAAGTGCGGGCTGTGCTCGGTGAGGGTACGTACGAGTTCGCGCAGCCGCGGATGATCCGGTTCAAAACCGGTTGCCTGGCGCAGGTTGGCGACGGTGGCCTGGGCCGCCCGGTCCCAGTCCGCGTAGAAGTGCCGGCGCGCGGGGTCGAGGAAGGTCATACGGGCCAGGTTGTCCGCGGGAGCGAACGGGGCGTAGAGGGCATCGGCCAGGGCGTTGGTGGCCAGAAGGTCCATGGCCCGGCTCATGACGAACGCCGGCGTGTTCGGGTAGCCGTCCATCAACTGGCGCAGCGCCGGACTGACCCGCTCGGCGGTGTGGCCGGACGGCTGGTCGCCGGGGGTGGCCCCGGCCAGCCGGTAGAGATGCGCCCGGGCATCCGCGTCGAGGTGCAGCGCGCGGCTGAGGGCGTCGAGTACCTGGAGTGAGGGGTTGCGCTCGCGCCCTTGTTCCAGGCGGGTGTAGTAGTCGGCGTTCACGCCGGCCAGGACGGCGACCTCCTCACGGCGCAGTCCGGCGACCCGGCGCGTCCCGTGACTCGCCATGCCGACGTCCTCCGGCTGCAGCCCGGCGCGGCGTGCGCGCAGGAATTCTCCCAGGTGGTTGTCGTCCATGTGCTCAGGCTAGGCGCCGGCTGCGGTGTGCTGCCCGGGTGTGTTGCACCCAGGCAGCACATGCCCTGGTGGGCGGTCGCCGACCTGCCCAGACTCGGTGGAGCAGAAGGAAACCGGAGCAACCGAGGAGAGGAGTCCGCCATGGCCGGGACCGCCGATGGCGACACCGTCGACGTGGTCGGGATGTGGGTGACCGCGGATGGTCATATCCGCCAGGAGCTGCGGCCGGACGGCCGCTACGACGAGGCCCGCGGCGAGCGGCGCAGCGCGTACACGGGCCGGTACACGGTGACCGGCAGCCACCTGGACTACGTCGACGACACCGGGTTCAGCGCGACGGGCGACATCCGGGACGGGGTGCTCCACCACGAGCATCTGGTGCTGTACCGGGAGGAGAAGGCGCCGTGACGGGGGCTGGCCAGGTCGTCCTGCCCGCCCTGCCCGCCCTGCCCGTCCTGCCCGTCCTGCCCGTCCTGCCCGTCCTGCCCGTCCTGGGTCCGGGTGGTCAGGGGCGCTCCCCTGGCCGCTCTCCGTGGTCCTGCCAGCCCGACCTCACCTTCCCCCGCCCCAAGGAACGCCCCATGGCACCTGCCGCCCCGTCCATCGGAACCGCCGCGTCCATCGGAACCGCCCCGTCCTCCGGAACCGTCCCGTCCACCGGAACTGTCCCGTCCTCCGGACCCGCCGAGTTCGCCGGCAAGATCGCCCTCGTCACAGGGGCGGCGCGTGGCGTGGGCAAAAAGACCGTGGCGCTCCTCAGCGCGCGCGGCGCCCGTGTCGTCGCCGTTGACCTACGCCCCGAAGTCAAGGCGCTGCCGGGCGAATTGCCCGGCGTACTGGCGATGAGCGGCGACATCACACGGGAAGAGACCGCTGTCCAAGCGGTGAAGTCAGTCGTCGACACCTTCGGCGGACTGGACATCCTCGTCAACAACGCCGGACGCACCCTGAACAAGTCCGTCACCCAAACGACCGCCGAGGACTGGGACGCCGTGATGGCAGTCAACGCCCGGGGCTCCTTCTTCTTCGCCCGCGAAGCCTTCCGGGCGATGAAGGCCCGTGGCGGCGGATCCATCGTCAGCACCGGCTCTTACGCGGGCACCGTAGCCCTGCCCGAAGGCGCCGCCTACAGCGCGTCAAAGGGCGCTCTGGGCCAGCTGACCAAGGTGCTCGCCGTCGAGGGCGGGCCGCTGGGCATCCGCGCCAACATCGTTGCCGCGGGCGTCATCGAGACCGATTTCCTCGACACGTTCCGCTCCGACAGCCGTGCGTACCTGGCATCCTTCGCCGACGCGCAGCCCTTGGGCCGAGTGGCACAGCCCGAAGAGATCGCCGAGGTGCTGTGCTTCCTGGCCTCACCACGCTCCAGCTTCATCACAGGTGCCATGGTCGCCGCCGACGGGGGCTTCACAGCGGTCTAGAGGGAGACAGGGGAGGCATGGGGGAGAGGGTGCCCCTCGGTCTTGCGCCCTAGTTCGGCCGCCGGATGTGGCCGAGCACTTCACGCCATAGCCTCGCCACATGACATCAGTTGACTCCCGCCCCAGCGGACCCCGCAGCCCGGAGCAGCGCAAGCGCGAGGCGCTGGAACGGCTCGCACGGGACAACGACGTATGGGTCGCCACGGCCGACGGGACCGGTGAGCCGTGCCTCGTGCCGCTTGCTTTCTGGTGGGATGGCGAGGCGGTGTGGCTGTCCACCCGCGACACCAACCCGACCGGGCGAAACCTGTGCGCCTCGGGCCGGGTCCGGCTCAGCTTCGGCCACCCCCGGGACGTGGTCCTCATGCACGGCGCCGCACGCCTGCTGACCCGCGAGGAGCTTCCGGCCGAGGTGGGCGACGCCTTCGCCGCCAAGGACGGCTGGGACCCTCGCGAGGACCACCCGTCGTATGTCTTCTTCCAGGTCACCCCGGAGGTGCTGCAGGCCTGGGGAACGGTTCCCGAGATGGCCGGACGGACTCTGATGCGCGACGGGAAGTGGCTGGTCTAGGCCCGTTCGAGCCGAGGTGCGCCCTCTGGTGCTCGGTGAGTGGGCAGAGCATTTCCACGGCACCCACGTACGGGCCGGGAAGGTCCGCGACCAGCTCTTCCACCGCCACGAGTCGCCCGAACGCGGCTTCTTCCGGGTCTCCGGCACGGTCGAGGAGCTTGCGGAGCGGTGCGCCTACTGGTTCGAGAACCTGTTGAGCCGCCCCGTCGTCCGCGCCGAATGGCCGTTGGAAGGCGGGGTGCAAGCGATCCGCTGGGGTTTCGCCGGCATAGCAGAGGTCCTGGCGACGAGCGGTCCCGTCCCCGCCGACGGCTCACCCCCGTCCCTCCGCCTCCCGGTTCGTCACTGAACGGCCGGACGGGCACGCACCGGCCGTCACACTCCGATGAACCTCACTGTTTCTGCCATGTCCGCCCGCCCGGTACGCAGTCGTGGCACGCCCTCCTTCTCGACCCCCACCGCGACACCGCAGAACAGTACGAGCCCGTCGCCGGCTTCGGTGATCTGGCTGACAGTGCTGCGATACCTCGTCCACATCACCTGGGGGCAGCTGTGTAACCCTTCCGCCCTCAGCAACAGCATGACCGTCTGTAGGTACATCCCCGCGTCCGCCCATTGTCCGGGCCCCATCGTCCTGTCTAGGTAGCAGAACAGCACGACCGGTGCCCCGAACGCCTCCGAGTTCAAGGCGGCGATCTTCACGGGCCGGTCGGGGGCGTCGCGCTCGATGCCCAGCGCCTCGTACCGCTGGGCAGCCGCGGCGGAGAAGCGGTCCCGATAGGGCGAGGCCAGTTCCGCCGGGTACATCGGATACTCCCGCCCGTCGCCAGGGTCTCCCGCCAGTGCCCTGGCCGTCGCGCGCCTTTTCAGTTCGGCCAAGGGCTCACCGGTCACCACATACACCTGCCACGGCTGGAGGTTGCCACTCGACGGAGCCCGCGTCGCCGTGGCCAGCACCCGTTCGAGTGCCGCTCGGGACACCGGCTCCGCACTGAACGCCCGCACAGCCCGGCGACTGTCCACGGCTTCATATACATCCACGTCTTCGTGTCCTCTCGCGTAACGGCAACCACCTCTCCACCGTCGTCAGCACACACCACAGCCGACGGCGGGCACCCCGGGGCCGATCAGCGGTTCCGCGCCGGCTCCGGTCGGCGTCAACAGAACGACGGGATCTGCTCCGGTACGAGTCCCGCCTGGCGGAGGAGGCCGTGCAGGTCGGTCTCGCCCCAGAATTCGACGATGCGTCCGTCGCGGAGCCGGTAGGACTTGACCCCGGTCATGGTGAGGTCCCGGCCGGTGCGGTCGTGGGTGTAGGTCAGGGTGAAGGCCACGGTGACGCGGTCGTCCGCCGCGAAGAGGTCATCCACCTGGACGCGGCAGTGGGACAGGCCCGGGGCCAGCACTGCCTGTTCGGGATGGTGCCGCCCCTGGACGTGCCGCCCGGCGCCGTGGACGAGTACGTCCTCCGCCACGAGTTCCGCGAGATCGGCAACCCGCTGCGTCTCGAAGACGCGGAGGTGGCGGCGCACGACATCGGCGTTGCGCTTGCGGGTGGCCACGGCGGAGTCGGTCATGGAGGGACGGTATCCACCGGCCGGCCGGCGCCGCCAGACCCGCCGGTGCCTGCCGCGTGGCGGGCGATGACTTCGCGCCGGTCCGGGAGTCAATACGGGTGCAGGCTGACTCCGCACCCGAAAGGCAGCATCATGAGCAAGCTGATCGTCACCGCATTCGTCACCCTGGACGGCGTCATGCAGGCGCCCGGCGGCAAGGGCGAGGACGTCGACGAGGGGTTCGAGCACGGTGGTTGGCAGGTGCCGTATGTCGACGACGACTTCATGGGACTGATGACGGAGATCTTCGAGCGGACCGCCGATCATCTCCTGCTCGGCCGGAAGACCTACGACATCTTCGCCGCCCACTGGCCTCGCGTCACCGATGAGAACGACCCGATCGCCGTGAAGCTCAATGCCATGCCCAAGTACGTCGCCTCGCGCACCCGGAACAGCCTGGAGTGGAACAACTCCCATCTGCTGAAGGGCGACGGCGACGGCGATGTCGCGGACGCCGTCGCACGGCTCAAGGCGCAGCTGGACGGTGTGATCATGACGCAGGGCAGCAGCGACCTCATCCATACGCTGCAGCGGCACGACCTGGTCGACGAGTACCGGCTCCTCGTCAACCCGGTGATCATCGGCACCGGCAAGCGGCTCTTCGCCGAGGGCGCCGCTCCCGCCGCCTGGACGCTCACGGAATCCCGCACCACCGGCGTGGGCGTGCAGTACTGCGCCTACGAAAAGGCGGGGAAGCCCGCATACGGATCCTTCATGCTGGACGAGCAGGACTGAGGGCGCTCGACACACATTTCGTCGCGGCCGGTTGCTCGACACGCGTCTCGTCGCGGCCGGTTTCGCGCCCCGCGGGTCCCGGCCGCGAGTCCCGGGCTCAGCTCCGTACGCGGCCGGCCAGCAGGGTGCCCGCGGTGGCCAGGACCAGTCCGCCGAGGGTCAGCGGGCCGAGATGCTGGCCGAGCACGAGGGCGGCGAAGCCGGCGGTCATGGCCCGGGCCTGGGGCGCTACGTGGGCAGCAGTAGGGTGCCGGCCCGTTTGAGGGTGCGGATGACCGGTGCGGTCTCGATGGTGCGGATCGCGTCCAGGGAGGCGATCCGTTCCGTGAGATAGCGGGAAAGGTCGTGCGCGTCACGGCAGTTGACGGCGGCGAGCAGGTTGGTCGGACCGGTGGTCAACGCGACCAGAGAGGCCTCCGGATGACCGGCCAGCGCGGCCGCCACCGCGGTGAGCTTCGAGGGCTGAACGGACATCCAGAGCCGAGCCTCGGCGCGAAAGCCCAGCGCGGCCGAGGGGATGTCGACGAGGAAGTTCAGGACTCCGGCTCGGCGCAGGGCGGCGATACGGCGCCGGACGGTGGCGTCCGACCAGCCGGTGGCGGCGGCGAGTTCGGCGTAGCCGGTCCGGCCGTCCCGGCCCAGGGCTTCCAGGAGGGCGCGGTCGCCTTCCCGCAGCTCCACCGAGGCGTCCGCGTCCGCTTCCGCCGCCACATCCCTGTCGACGGCGGGCGGCGGGGTGAGGAGGGCGGCCTGTTCCGGGGTGAGCCACGCGGGCCCCGCCCAATTGTCGGGCAGGGCGTAGTGGGCGAGCAGGAGATGCGCCGAGACCGAGGTGACGCGAGCGGTGCGGGGCAGCTGGTGCAGGAGCAGTGCGTCGCTCTCGTCGCTGGAGCGGGTCTGTGTACTGAAGGAGATCTCCGTACCGCCGGACAGCAGATGGACGAAGGAGATGTCGCTGCGCTTGGCCAGTGCCGTGGCCATGGCTCCGGTCGCGTCGGGGGTGCAGCGCAGCCGGATCGTCCAGGCGCTGTAACCGAGCCGGGCGCCGTTCAGAGTGCCGACCACCCGCAGGATACCGGCGGTCCGCAGTCGCCGGTAGCGGCGGGCCACGGTGTTCTCGGAGACGCCGAGGGCCGCGCCGATGGCACGGAAAGCGGCCCGGCCGTCGATCTGCAGGGCGTGCACCAGCCCCCGGTCGACCTCGTCGAGGGTGACGGTATCTGCCTTCATCGGGCCCACCATGCCAGTATCCGGCACGAGGTGGGGCATGGCTGGTGGAATCCGCGCCCGTCGTCGGAGCGTGTGAGCGATTCCCTGCCCCCCCCATGAGAGGAAAGCCTCCCGTGAGAGGAAAGCTCATGCGCCCCTGGTGGCCGCTCGTGGCGATCTGCCTCGGCACCTTCCTGTTCCTGCTCGACACCACCGTCCTGAACGTCGCCCTGCCCGCCCTCGGCACCGATCTGCATGCACCCCTCTCCGGGCTGCAGTGGGTGGTGAACATCTACACCCTCGCCCTGGCCGTGCTGATGCTCCCCTTCGGTTCCCTCGCCGACCGGTTCGGCGCCCGCAACGTCTACGTCGCAGGTCTCACCGTCTTCGCCCTGGCCTCCCTGGGCTGCGCACTCGCGCCCGGCACCGGGCTGCTGATTGCCTCCCGTGGGGTGCAGGGCATCGGCGGTGCGGCCATGTCGGTGTCGGCCTTCGCGCTCATCGGCGCGGTCTACCGCGGCCCCGACCGGGGCACGGCGATGGGCGTCTTCGGCGCGGTCACCGGACTCGGCGCCGCGGTCGGCCCCATGCTCGGCGGCGTCCTGACCGAATACCTCAGCTGGCGGGCCGCCTTCCTCCTCAACCTCCCGCTGGCCGCCGGCACCGTGGCCCTCACCCTGCGCGTCCTCGGCAACGACCGCCGGCCGCGGGCCCACCGGGTCGATCTGCCCGGCACCGTCACGTTCGCCGTGTGCGCCGGCGCCCTCGTCCACGGCCTCACCCGGGCCGGCGAGGACGGCTGGACCCCCGCCGGGTGCGCCTCGATCGCCCTCGCCGCCGTCACGCTGGCCGTCTTCGTCGTGCTCGAACGCCGCTGTGCGCACCCGATGCTGGACGTACGGCTCTTCGGCCGCGCCTCCTTCGCGGCGGTGATGCTGTGCGTCCTGGCCTCCTCGGCCGCCTTCGCGGTGCTCCTGTTCACCTCGGTGTGGCTGCAGTCGGACCTCGGCCTCGGCCCGGTACGCGCGGGACTGGCCCTGATGCCGCTGGCCCTCGCCTCCTTCGCCACCTCACTGATCGCGGGACGGACCCTGCACGGTGCGTCGCCCCGCCTCGTCGTCGGCACCGGGCTGCTGCTCAGCGGTATCGGCTGCGCCCTGCAGAGCGGTCTGGACGCCACGTCCACCGCGAGCTCCGTGGCGCTCGGCCTCGCCGTCACCGGCATCGGCGTCGGCCTGATGGGCCCGGCCATGGCGGGAGCCGTCTTCGCCGCCGTACCCGCCGACCGCGGCGGCATGGCGGCCGGCGCGATGACCACCTTCCGCCAGCTGGGCCCGACCCTGTGCATCGCGGTCTTCGGCGTCCTCTTCCGGACGGGGGCCGGCACCGCACCGGCCGAGGGCCTGAACCGGGTATACGTCGCCGCCACGGTCGTCGGCCTGATCGGCGCGGCCCTCGCCTATACCTTCGTGCCCAAACCCGCGCCGGTGCCGGTGGGCTAGGGGAGACACCCCCTTGTATCCCTGTCGGGGGCGCTAACGGGTGGCGAGCCGTTCCAGCAGGGCGGCGCTCCGGGCCAGCAACGCCCGCTCCTCCTCCGTGAGTTCGGCCTCGATGGCCTGGGCGAGCCAGCCAGCCCTGCGGCCGCGCTCCGCTTCGAGCGCGACCCGGCCCGCGTCCGACAGCTCGACCAGCGACTTGCGGCCGTCCGTGGGGTGCGCCCGGCGCGTGATCAGGTTCTGTTCCATGAGGAGCCCCACGGCCCGGGCCATCGACTGGGGGCGTACCCGCTGATCGGCGGCGAGGTCGCTGGTGGTCATGGCGCCGTTGCGGTCGAGTGCGCCGAGCACGGCGGCCTGGCCCAGCGGGATGCGGTCCTCGTCCTTGACGCGTCGGGTGAGCTTGCCCATCGCGGTGCGCAGTTCGACGGCGATGGCGGCGGCTTCCGGGGTGGGCATAGGGCACCCTACCCCGCTGACCAGCAGCGTTGCGCACCTGGACTGTACAGCATTGCTGCTCAGCAATGCTGTACAGCTAAACTGCGCAGCATTGCTGTATGGTTTGGTTGTCGGGCTCAGCGCCAGCGTGGTCGCAGCCGGGGCCACGGCACACGACAACGGGAAGGAACTCCCATGTCCGCAACGGCAGCCGGAACCGTCGACGCCGGCACCGAGACCGTCATCGACACCGTCACCGCCCGCCGGATCATCGACAGCCGCGGCAACCCCACGGTCGAGGTCGACATCGTCCTGGCGGACGGGTCCCTGGGGCGCGCGGCGGTCCCCTCCGGCGCCTCCACCGGCGCCCGGGAGGCCGTGGAGCTGCGCGACGAAGACTCCGCGCGCTGGCACGGCAAGGGCGTCGACCGCGCGGTGGCCCACGTCAACGGGGAGATCGCGGCGTCCGTGCGCGGCCGGGACGCGGCGGACCAGGCGGGCCTCGACGCCGCGCTGATCGCCCTCGACGGCACCGCCGCGAAGTCCCGGCTCGGCGCCAACGCGATCCTCGGCGTCTCCCTCGCCGCTGCCAGGGCCGCCGCGGCGGCCCACCGGCAGCCCCTCTACCGCTACCTCGGCGGCGCCGGCGCCCACCTCCTGCCGCTGCCGATGATGAACATCGTCAACGGCGGCGCCCACGCCGACAATCCGCTGGATTTCCAGGAGTTCATGATCGTGCCCGTGGGCGCGGACACCTTCGCCGAAGCCGTCCGCATGGGCAGCGAGGTCTTCCACACCCTGCGCCGTGATCTGCTGGCCGCCGGGCACTCCACGGGCGTCGGCGACGAGGGGGGCTTCGCGCCCGCGCTGCGTACCGCCGAGGAAGCGCTCGACTTCGTGATGGCCGCCATCGAGCGCACCGGCTACCGCCCCGGCACGGACATCGGCCTGGTCATGGACCCGGCGTCGTCGGAGTTCTTCCGCGGCGGGGTCTACGACTACGCGGGCGAGGGGGTGTGCCGCACCCCCTCCGAGCACGCCGACCACCTGGCCGCGCTCATCGACGCCTACCCGGTCGTCTCCATCGAGGACCCGATGGCGGAGACGGACCTGGACGGCTGGCGCGAGCTGACCGCCCGCGTCGGCGACCGCTGTCAGCTCACCGGCGACGACGTGTTCTGCACCAACGAGACGCTGCTGCGCGAGGGCATCCGCACCGGCGTGGGCAACTCGGTCCTGGTCAAGGTCAATCAGATCGGGACCCTGACCGAGGCGCTGGGCACGGTGGCCACGGCCCACCAGGCGGGCTGGACGGCCGTCATGTCGCACCGCTCGGGCGAGACGGAGGACACCACCATCGCGGATCTGGCGGTGGCGACCGGCTGCGGTCAGATCAAGACCGGCTCGCTCTCCCGCTCCGACCGCACCGCGAAGTACAACCAACTGATCCGGATCGAGGAGGAGTTGGGCGACTCGGCGCGCTTCGCGGGGCGCTCCGCGCTGCGTCGGGCGTGAGCAGCGGCGGGGGCGTGTGGTCGGCCGCCCCAGCGGATGCCTTTCCCGCTACGGATGCGGGCGCGTTCGCGCCGGTGAGGATCGAGAGTAGGCGGTCGGACTTCACCGGCCCGGAGCGCCGTGCCCGGACGACGCGAAGAAACCTGACGGTAGGTGTCAGGTTATGGAGGGACGCTTCCTCCTGCACCGCACGACGTGCCTTTGAACTCTGCATGAACGGGAGCCAGTCCTCATGAACACTTCCCTCGACCCCCGGCTGCTGCTGGAGCGCGCGACCGGGCAGTTCGCCGCCCTGGTCGCGACCGTCGAGCCCAGCCGGTTCGACGACCGCACGCCCTGCACGGAGTACACCATCCGCGCGCTGATCGGCCATGTGCTGGGCAATACGCTTGCCTACGCGTGCATCGCCGAAGGCGGATCGGTCGCTGACGAGCCGGGAGACATCAAGGAAGTACCGGACGACGACTGGGCGGCGGCGTACAAAGCATCCGGGGAGAGGCTGACCGCGGCGGGCCGGGGGCTGACTGACGGCGCGCTCGACGGCATCGTGGATCTGGGTTTCGCCAAGATGCCGATGCGCGCCGCGCTGGGCGCGATCGTCATGGAGATTGCCACGCACACATGGGATCTGCGCGAGGCACTGGGCGCATCCCCTGAACTCGACCAGGAACTGGCGGAGTTCTCGCTGGCATATGCCCAGGACGCCTTGCCGCCGGCGAGGCGCGGAGCCCCCGCGCCCTTCGAACCGGTGCAGCCCGCTCCTGAGGGGGTGGACACCTACGGACGGCTGGCTGCCTGGCTCGGGCGGAAGGTGCCTGCCGGCACCCCGGGCGTCTGAGCGGCCACCTCAGCGGGGGACACACGCGGCGCATGAGCAGAGGCCATGCGCCGCGTCATACCGGTCGGAGCGGCCCGGGCGCGCCACCGGCGAGTGAACCTGTGAATGCCATGACCTCCGCCGCCGCACCCGTGTCGCGGCGCCAGGACCCGGATCCGGCGGGCCGGCAAACGCCGCCTGCGCCAGGCGGCGGGCCGGCCCGGGTGAGCAGACGCCGCCGGGCGCGTACCGGTTGGCTCTTCGCCTCCCCGGCGCTGCTGACCGTCGCCGCCGTGACGGTCTTCCCGGTGCTCTTCTCGGTGCTGCTCAGCTTCGCCGATGTCCGCCTGGAGTACGGCGGGTTCCGCATCCTGTCCCTGACGGGCGACCACTACGCCGCCGTGCTGAGCAGCCCGGAGTGGCGCCAGGCGCTCGCTTTCACCTTCGGGTTCACCGCCGTCACCGTCCTGCTGGAGCTGGTGCTGGGCACCGCGGCCGCGCTCGTGCTGGAGCGGCTGGGGGCGGCCCGCGGCCGGGTCCTGGCGGTCCTGCTGCTGCCCTGGGCCCTGATCAATGTCGTCGCCGCCCAGCTGTGGGGCTATCTCTACAACGGCACCTACGGCGGGCTGACCTGGCTCTGCACTGAGATTCTGGGCCACCAGCCGGACATCCTCGGGCAGCCCGCCTCCGCCATGGCTGCCATGGTGGTGGTCGACGTCTGGAAGACCACGCCCTTTGTCGCTATTGTCGTCCTCGCCGGGCTGATGCTGATTCCCGGCGACGTCTACGAGGCGGCAGAGATCGACGGCGCCGGCACCTGGACGACGTTCTGGAAGGTGACCCTGCCGCAGCTGCGTCCGATCATGGCCATCGCCGTCCTCTTCCGCATCCTGCAGGCCTTCGGCATCTTCGACCTGCCCTTCGTCCTGACCCAGGGCGGTCCGGGCACCGCCACCGAATCCCTGGCGATCCTGGGATACAAGACGCTCTTCCAGAACCTCGCCATCGGCCGCGGCGCGGCGGTGGCGACCACCACCGCCGCCATCGTGATCAGTTGTTGTCTGCTCTTCCTGCGGGTCTTCCGAGCGCAGGCCGACGAAGGGGGGCGGGGATGAACCGCCGTGCACCGGCGTCGGGCATCCGCCGGTACGTCAACGCCGTCAACCTGGGCGGTCTGGCGATCGTCGTGCTGTCGGCGCTGCCGCTGTACTGGATGATCGTGTCGTCCTTCAAGGGGCCGGGCGAGATCAGCGCCGACCCGCCGACCCCGGTCCCGAAGGCGGCGACGCTCGGCAACTACGCCGAAGCCTTCGTCCGCAACGGCATCGGCCGCTATCTGTTCAACAGCGTGCTGGTGGCGTCGGTTTCCACGGTCGCCGTGCTGGGGCTGTCCTTCTTCGCGGGCTACGCCCTGGCCCGCACCCCGCTGCGGGGCCGCGGCGCTCTCATGACCGCGCTGCTGATGCTGTCCGTCTTCCCGCCGATCGCGCTGGTCGTTCCGCTCTTCCTGCTGGAGCGGCAGCTGGGGCTGCTCAACAGCTATGCGGGCCTGATCGTGCCCTATGTCGCGCTGAACCTGCCGTTCGCCATCTGGATCATGCGCAACTACCTGGTCGGTGTGCCCCGTGAGCTGGAGGAGGCGGCCACCGTGGACGGCGCGGGCCCGCTGCGTACCGTCCCGACCGTCATCGCCCCCCTCGCCCGGCCGGGGCTGTTCACCGCGGGGATCTTCACCTTCACCGCGACCTGGTCGGAGTTCCTGCTCGCGCTGACCTTCAACAGCGAGGACGGCCACCGCACCGTTCCGGTCGGCATCGCCCTGTTCACCAGCCAGTACACCGTCCCCTACGGGACGTTGTTCGCGGGGGCCGTGGCCGCCACCGTGCCGATCGGCGTGCTGGTCATGATCTTCCGTCGCTCGATCGTCTCGGGCATGACCTCCGGGGCGGTGAAGGGATGAGACCTGTGGCCCCAGGCGGCGCCCGCCCCTCCTGCCCGCACTTCACCCGGCGCCGCACCACGCACCGTTCCTCCCCCGGCTGACGCCGGGAGGTGCCCCCATACGACCGCTCTCGTACCGAAAGGCTCCCCGTGACCGCACAGCACTTCGGCTCCGACCGCAGCATCACCGACTGGTGGCGGCAGGCCGTCGTCTACCAGGTGTATCCGCGCAGCTTCGCCGATGCCGACGGCGACGGCATCGGAGACCTCCCCGGTGTGACCTCCCGGCTGCCCTACCTCGCCGGCCTCGGTGTGGATGCCGTCTGGCTGAGCCCCTTCTACCCCTCACAACTGGCCGACGGCGGCTACGACGTCGACGACTACCGCAATGTCGACCCGCGTCTGGGCACCCTCGACGACTTCGATGCCATGGTGGCCGAGGCACACCGCCTTGGCCTCAAGGTGATGGTCGACATCGTGCCCAACCACTCCTCCGACCAGCACCTCTGGTTCCAGGAGGCGTTGCGCGCGGAGCCCGGATCCGCGGCCCGCGAGCGGTACGTCTTCCGCGAGGGCAAGGGCGAGCGGGGCGAACTGCCGCCCACCGACTGGGTCTCCTGCTTCGGCGGCCCCGCCTGGACCCGGCTGCCGGACGGCTGGTGGTACCTCCATCTCTTCGCCCCCGAGCAGCCCGACTTCAACTGGGACAACCCCGAGGTCCGCGCGGACTTCCTGCACACCCTGCGCTTCTGGTCGGACCGCGGCGTCGACGGCTTCCGGGTCGATGTGGCCCACGGCCTGGCCAAGGACCTGGCCGCGCCGCTGCGCGACATCGGCACCGTCGAGGGCTACACGCCCGCGGACCTCCCCGAGGACGGCAGCCACCCCTTCTGGGACCGCGACGAGGTGCACGACATCTTCCGCGACTGGCGCAAGGTCTTCAACGAGTACGACCCGCCGCGGGTCGCCGTCGCCGAGGCCTGGGTACGCAGCTCCCGCCGTACCGCCTACGCCACCCCGCAGGAACTCGGCCAGGCCTTCAACTTCGACTTCCTCAGGGCCGCGCTGCACGCCGGGGAGCTGCGCGCCGCCATCGACACCGCACTCGCCGACGCACGGGCGGCCGGGGCCACCGCGACCTGGGTGCTGTCCAACCACGATGTGATCCGGCACGCCTCCCGGTACGGCCTGCCGGACGGCCGCGACGAGGAGGCCTGGCTGCTCTCCGACGGACAGGAACCCGTCCTGGCCCGGGAGTTCGGGCTGCGCCGGGCGCTGGCCGCCACCCTGTTGATGCTGGCCCTGCCGGGCTCCGGCTACGTCTACCAGGGCGAGGAACTGGGGCTGCCCGAGGTCGCCGGCCTCTCCCGGGACAGCCTCCAGGACCCGGTGTGGACCCGCAGCGGAGGCCGGCTGAAGGGGCGGGACGGCTGCCGGGTGCCCCTGCCCTGGCGGCGCGAGGGCAGCTCGTACGGCTTCGGCGGCGGGGGTGCCTGGCTGCCGCAGCCGGCCGGATGGGGCGAGCTGTCCGTCGAGGCCCAGCAGGGTGTGGCGTCCTCGCCTCTGGAGCTGTACCGCACGGCGCTCGCCACCCGCCGCCGGCTGCTGGCCGACGAGGCGCTGGAATGGGCCGATGACGCGCCGACGGCCCGCCCGGACGTCCTGCACTTCCGCCGCTCGGGCGGCTGGGAGTGCGTGACCAACCTGTCGGGCGAGCCCAGGCCGTTGCCGCCCGGAGAGTTGCTGCTGGCCTCCGCACCGGTCACCGGCGACGCACTGCCGCCGTGGACGACGGTCTGGCTGCGCACCGCGCAGGTCTCCGCGCAGGTCTGACCCGCCGCCCGTGGGGACCCGTCAGGCGGTCAGCGCCGTCAGGTCCCCACGGGCGCCGTCCAGGACCGCCGCTTCGTAGCGCCGCAGCAGCAGGCGGGCCAGCTCGGGTGCCGGGCCGAGGACGGGGGCGAGGACATCGGCCCCGGCCTCACGGGCCCCGGCGGCAATGCGATCCGGGAGGAAGCCCGGGGCGATGACGTACGGGGCCACGGCCACCCGGCCGACGCCCTCGGCCCGCAGTTCCCGCACCGCGTCGGCCGTACGGGGAAGAGATGCGGAGGCGAACGCAGGTCGCACGGCACACCAGCCAGCGGTGTGCCGCCACTCCCGCGCGATTTCAGCGATCACTGCGCTCGCCTCCGGGTCGGAGGAGCCCGCCGAGGCCAGCACGACCCCGGTCGAGCCACGGTCGCCGGGCCGCACCCCGGCCTGTGCCAGCCGGCGCTCCAGCGCGGCGGTCAGCAGCGGCGAAGGGCCCAGCACCTCGGCCTGACGGACGGCCAGCCGGGGCAGCCGTGCCGTCGCCGCCCGCAGGACCGCCGGGATGTCGGACTTGGCGTGGAAGGCGCGGGTCAGCAGCAGCGGCAGCGCCACCACCTCCCGTACGCCCTCTCCCGGTCCGCCACGACGCCCGGACGCCGCCGCGCGCCGCTCCTCCGCCTCCGCCTCCGCCTCCGCCGACAGCCGCTCCAGCACCCGCGGCACCCGGGGCGCGTTGAAGTCGAGGTAGCCGACCTCGACGCGCAGCCCCGGCCGCAGCGCCCGCACCCGCGCACAGAGCGCGGAGACGGCCGCGGCGTGCCGCGGATCGCGGCTGCCGTGGGCGACGACGAGAAGCGTGGGGCGAGGGGGGCACAGGTCCATGGTTCAGCTCTTCACGAGGAGGCCGCGGCTGCGCAGCACCCGGCGTTCGATGGGGGCGAAGATCAGCAGCTCGATGCCGATGCCGACGAGGAGGATGAGGAGGATCGCGGCGAGCACCCAGGACATGTCCTGGACCTCGCGGCCCTGCTCCAGCAGCTGGCCCAGCCCGGTGCCCAGATCGGGCGCGTTGACGATGAGCTCGGCGGCCATCAGGGAGCGCCAGGAGAACGCCCAGCCCTGCTTGAGCCCGGCGATATAGCCCGGCAGCGCGGCCGGGAGCAGCACATGGCGGATGCCGGCCAGCCCGGTGGCGCCGATGGTACGGCCGGCCCGCAGGTAGAGCGGGGAGATCTGGTCGACGCCCGCCACCAGGCCGTTGGCGATGGACGGGACCGCGCCGAGCAGCACCACCGCGTAGATCGTGGCGTCGCTCAGCCCGAACCAGATGATCGCGGCCGGGACCCAGGCCACCGACGGCAGCGACTGCAGCCCGCTCAGGATCGGCCCGATCGCGGCCCGTACGGCCTTGACCCGGGCGACGACCAGCCCGAGCACCGTACCGAGAGCCACCGAGACGACGAAGCCCAGGGCGCCACGGGAGACGCTGGTCCACACGAAGCCCAGCAGGGTGCCCTCGAGCCACTTCTGCTGCAGCGAGTGCGCGACGTCGACGGGGCTCGGCAGCAGGTAGTGCGGCTTCAGCTCGAAGTGGTAGGCGAGCTGCCACACCACGAGCACGATGACGATCGCGACGAGGGGAGGGAACGCCTTCGAGGCGAAGGTGCGCAGCCACGGCTGCCGGTCGACGACCCGGGATTCCAGGGCGTCGAGCCCGGCCTCCAGGCCGGCGATGTCACCGGCCGCAGTGGCGTCGCCGCCGGTCGCGGTGCCCTCGTCCTTCCGGGCGGCGGAGAGGTCCTTGGTCTCAGTGCTGGCCATGGCGGCGGATCTCCCCACGGAGCTGTTCGGTGATCTCGATGGAAAGGTCGGCGACCGCGGCGTCCTCGATGCGGCGCGGCTGCGGGATGTCCACCCGCCACTCGCGGGCGATCTTGCCGGGGCGGGAGGACAGCAGCACCACCCGCTCGGCGAGCCGCACGGCCTCGCGGACGTTGTGGGTGACGAACAGGACCGAGAGGTTCGTCTCTCGCCAGATGCGGGTCAGCTCGTCGTGCAGCACATCGCGGGTGATCGCGTCGAGCGCGGCGAACGGCTCGTCCATCAGCAGCAGTTGGCTGTCCTGGGCCAGGGCGCGGGCCATCGCCACGCGCTGGCGCATACCGCCCGACAGCTCGTGCACCCGCTTGCCGTGGGCCCCCTTGAGCCGGACGAGTTCCAGCAGCCGCTCGGCCTCGTCCCGGCGCTCCGCGCGCGGCACCCCGCGCAGCCGCAGCGCCAGTTCGATGTTGCGGCCGGCGGTCAGCCACGGGAACAGCGCATGTTCCTGGAACATCAGGGCCGGCCGCCCGCCGGGCGTCTCGATGGCGCCGGCGGACGGCGCGTCCAGACCGGCCACGAGGTTGAGGAGGGTGGACTTGCCGCAGCCCGAGGCCCCCAGGAGGCAGACGAACTCACCGGGCGCCACATCGATGCTGATGTCGTCCAGGACATGCTGCTGTGCGCCGGTGCGGCCGAACGACTTCGAGACATGGTCGATGCGGGCCGCGTACGGCACGGTGGTGCCCGGGTCCGCCGTGGCGGGTTGCTGCTGGGGGAGCGTGGTGGTCGTCATCGGTGTCACCTCCTGGGGAAAAGCGGTGCGACGGGGCTACTTGCTGCCGAGTCCGGCGTCGGAGACCGGCTGCTGGCCCTCGGACTTCAGCACCTTGTTGAGCAGCGTGAGGTCGTAGATGCCCTTGAGGTCGGGCTTCTTGAGCAGACCCGCCTTGACGGCGTGGTCCGCCTCCTCGTGGAGGGTGGCGGCCAGCGGGTCATCGGTGACATCGACGTTCTTGAACGCCGGGTCGAGGACGTTCTGCGGCAGCGCCTTGCCGGCCACGTCCGGGGAGGCGAGCTTGTCGTTGAGGGCCTTCTTCGCCTCGGCCGGGTGCGACCGGATCCAGGCGTTGGTCTTCACCGAGGCCCGCAGCACCGCCTCGACGGCCTTGGGGTGCGCCTTGAGGAACTTCTGCGAGACGATCATGTTCGTGATGACGAACTTCCCGTCCTTCCACAGCTTCTTCTCGTCCAGCAGCGTCTTGCCGCCCTCGGCGACGAGCTTGGAAGCGGTGGGCTCGGGCACCCACGCGCCGTCGATCCCGCCCTGCTGGAAGACGGTCGGCGTCACCTTGTTGTCGGTGCGCTGAACGGTGACATCGCCCTTGCCGGTGGTGGGGTCGACCTTGAGGCCCTTGCCCGACAGGTAATTCAGCAGCGCGACGTCCTGGGTGTTGCCCAGCTGCGGGGTCGCGATCTTCTTGCCCTTGAGATCGTTCAGGCTCTTGATCTTCTTGGGGTTGACCACCAGCGAGACACCGCCGGAGGCCGAACCGCCAATGATCTTCAGGCTCTTGCCGTGCGACTTGACGTAGCCGTTGATCGCGGGGGAGGGGCCGATCCAGCCGATGTCGACGGCGCCCGAGTTCAGCGCCTCGATCTCGGCGGGGCCCGCGTTGAAGGGGGCGGCCTTCACCTCGGTGCCGCCCAGTTCCTTCTGGAACGCACCGTTCTGGAGGCCGATCAGGGGAGTCGCATGGGTGGTGTTGCCGAAGAACCCGATCGTGAGGTGATCGAGCCCGTCGGTCTTGGCGCCCTTGGGCGCGACACCGGCCGCGGTGTCCTTCTTGGCCTCGGAACCGTAACCGCAGGCGCCCAGCGCCCCGATCAGGAGCGGGACGGCGGTGGCGGCCGCCAGCAGGCGGTG
Organism: Streptomyces lydicus; assembly: GCF_004125265.1. Classification (GTDB taxonomy): domain Bacteria; phylum Actinomycetota; class Actinomycetes; order Streptomycetales; family Streptomycetaceae; genus Streptomyces; species Streptomyces lydicus_C. The sequence continues at coordinate 1,725,027 of NZ_RDTE01000003.1, read as the reverse complement.
ACGAACGGCAGACACGGGAGGGGGTCCTCTCGGAGGGCCGGGTCAGTACGCGCCTTCTAGGGCGCGCCCGGCAGATCGATGGATCTTCGGAAGGGGGGTGTGGGGGATACGGAGCCGTGCATCGTCAGCGGACACATCGGCCGACTCCGCCCTGCCCGCTGCCCAGGGCGCCGCTGCCGATGCGGCCGCCCTCCTTCGCGAAGGTCGAGAACACGTCCTGGAGCATGCTCAGAAGTCCCATCCCTCGTCGTCGTCCGCGCCGTCGGCCACAGCGGCCTCGGCGGCCGCCTCGGCGAAGGCGTTGCCCGCCATCCCCGCGGTCAGGGTCGTACCGTCTGCCGGGTCGATCAGGAGGAAGGAGCCGGTGCGGCGGGAGTCGGCGTAGGCGTCCAGGGCCAGGGGTTCGGCGGTGCGGAGGGTGACGCGGCCGATGTCGTTGGCGGCGAGTTCGCCGGGGGCCGGGTGCGGGGAGAGATCGTCCAGGGTGAGACGGGACGGGATGTCCTTGACCAGGGCCTTCACGGTGCGGGTGGTGTGCTTGAGCAGCACCCGCTGGCCGACGGTCAGGGGACGGTCCGCCACGTGGCAGACGGTGGCCTCGATGTCCTGCGAGAGGTCCGGCGCGGTGGCCGTAGGGGCGATCAGGTCACCGCGTGAGATGTCGAGGTCGTCGGTGAGGCGGACGGTGACCGACTGCGGTGCCCAGGCGGCGTCCACGGCCTGGCCCAGGGCGTCGATCGCCTCGATGGTGCTGGTGCGGCCCGAGGGCAGGGCGGTGACGGCGTCGCCGACGCGCAGCACACCGGAGGCGATCTGGCCCGCGTAGCCGCGGTAGTCGGGGTGCTCGGCGGTCTGCGGACGGATGACGTACTGGACCGGGAAGCGCGCCGGGTCCTGTGACGGGTCGTCGACGACGGGCACGGTCTCCAGGTGCTCCAGCACGGTGGGGCCGCCGTACCAGTCCATGTTCGCGGACGGCGACACCACGTTGTCGCCGGCCAGCGCCGAGATCGGGATGGCGGTGCACCACTTGTCCTGGAGGTTCCCCCCAGACCTCCAGCCCGGGACGCCCAGCGAGGCCGCGTAGGTCGTGAACTCCTCGGCGATGGCGGCGAAGACGGGCTCGGCGTAGTCGACCAGGTCCATCTTGTTGACGGCCAGCACCACATGCGGGACGCGCAGCAGGGCGGCGACCGCGGCGTGCCGGCGGGTCTGCTCGACCACGCCGTTGCGGGCGTCGACCAGCACCACGGCCAGCTCGGCGGTGGAGGCGCCGGTGACCATGTTGCGGGTGTACTGCACATGCCCGGGGGTGTCCGCCAGGATGAACCGGCGCCGCGGGGTGGCGAAGTAGCGGTAGGCGACATCGATGGTGATGCCCTGCTCGCGCTCGGCGCGCAGCCCGTCGGTCAGCAGCGCCAGGTCGGGCGTCTCCTGCCCGCGGCCCAGGGAGGCGCGCTCGACGGCCTCCAGCTGGTCGGTGAGCACCGACTTGGAGTCGTGCAGCAGCCGGCCCACCAGCGTGGACTTGCCGTCGTCGACGGAGCCCGCGGTGGCGAAGCGCAGCAGCGAGGTGGCACCCGCCTCGATGATGCCGGCCGCGCCCGTACTCGTGCCCGCAGTCGTGTTCGTGCTCATGTTAGAAGTACCCCTCGCGCTTGCGGTCCTCCATGGCGGCCTCGGACATCTTGTCGTCGGCCCTGGTGGCGCCCCGCTCGGTGAGCCGGGACGCGGCGATCTCCGCGATCACCGCCTCGATGGTGTCGGCGTCGGAGTCGACGGCACCGGTGCAGGACATGTCGCCGACGGTGCGGTAGCGCACCTGCCGCCGCTCCAGGCTCTCGCCGTCCTTGGGGCCGCCCCACTCGCCGGGGGAGAGCCACATACCGCTGCGGGCGAAGACCTCGCGCTCGTGGGCGTAGTAGATGGCGGGCAGCTCGATCTTCTCGCGGGCGATGTACTGCCACACGTCCAGCTCGGTCCAGTTGGACAGCGGGAAGACGCGGACGTGCTCGCCGGGGGAGTGCTTGCCGTTGTAGAGCTGCCACAGCTCGGGGCGCTGGCGGCGCGGGTCCCAGCCGCCGAACTCGTCGCGCAGCGAGAACACCCGCTCCTTGGCGCGCGCCTTCTCCTCGTCCCGGCGGCCGCCGCCGAAGACCGCGTCGAAGCGGCCCTTGTCGATGGCGTCCAGCAGCGGGACGGTCTGCAGCGGGTTGCGGGTGCCGTCGGGGCGCTCGCGCAGCTCACCGCGGTCGATGAAGTCCTGCACGGAGGCGACGTGCAGCCGCAGACCGTGCCGCTCCACCGTACGGTCGCGGTAGTCCAGGACCTCGGGGAAGTTGTGCCCGGTGTCGACGTGCAGCAGCGAGAACGGCACCGCGGCCGGCGCGAACGCCTTCAGCGCCAGGTGCAGCATGACGATGGAGTCCTTGCCGCCGGAGAACAGGATCACCGGCCGCTCGAACTCACCCGCCACCTCACGGAAGATGTGCACCGCCTCCGACTCCAGGGCGTCGAGGTGGGAGAGGGCGTACGGGTTGTCGGCGTCCTCGGCGTTCCCGGTCACGGCCGTGACGGTCGTCATGCCAGTCCCCTTTCGGTGAGCAGCGCATGCAGTGCCGCCGCGGACTCCTGCACGGTCTGGGTGTGCGACTCGATGCGCAGGTCGGGTGAGGCGGGCGCCTCGTACGGGTCGTCCACGCCGGTCAGACCGGAGATCTCACCGGCCGCCTGCTTGGCGTAGAGCCCCTTCACATCCCGCTCGGAGCACACCTCGACGGGCGTGGCCACATGCACCTCCAGGTAGGGGGTGCCCTCGCTCTGGTGGCGCCCCCGTACGGCCTCCCGGCTGTCCGCGTACGGCGCGATCACCGGCACCAGCGCCTTGACGCCGTTGCTCGCCAGCAGTTCGGCCACGAAGCCGATCCGCTGGACGTTGGTGTGCCGGTCCTCGCGGGTGAAGCCGAGGCCGGCGGACAGGAACTCGCGGATCTCGTCGCCGTCCAGCACCTCGACGCGGTGGCCGTCGCCGCGCAGCTTCCCGGCCAGTTCGTGCGCGAGGGTCGTCTTGCCCGCGCTCGGCAGACCGGTCAGCCAGATCGTGGCGCCCGTCATGGATATCTCCTGATGCTCGGTCATCCGTGCAGCCCGCACTCGGTCTTGTTGCTGCCGGCCCAGCGGCCGGCCCTGGCGTCCTCGCCCTCCAGCACCCGGCGGGTGCAGGGCGCGCAGCCCACGGAGGCGTAGCCGTCCGTCAGCAACGGGTTGGTGAGCACCCCGTGCTCGTTCACGTACGCGTCCACATCGGCCTGCGTCCAGCGGGCGATCGGGGAGACCTTCACCTTGCGCCGCTTGGGGTCCCAGCCGACGACCGGGGTGTTCGCCCGGGTGGGCGACTCATCCCGGCGCAGGCCCGTCGCCCAGGCGTCGTAGCCGGCCAGGCCCTCTTCGAGCGGCTTGACCTTGCGCAGCGCGCAGCACAGGTCCGGGTCGCGGTCGTGCAGTCTCGGGCCGTGCTCGGCGTCCTGCTCGGCGACCGTCTGGCGCGGCGTCAGGGTGCGGACGTTGACGTCCATCACCTCGGCCACCGCGTCCCGGGTCCCCAGGGTCTCGGGGAAGTGGTAGCCGGTGTCCAGGAAGACCACGTCCACGCCGGGGAAGGCCCGCGAGGCCAGGTGCGCGACGACCGCGTCCTCCATGGAGGAGGTGACGCAGAAGCGCGGACCGAAGGTCTCGGCGGCCCATTCCAGGATGGCCAGGGCGGGCGCGTCCTCCAGATCGCGGCCCGCCTGCTCGGCGAGCTGCTGAAGGTCGGTTGCGGTGGTCACGGAGTACCTCCGTCGGAAGCGGAAGGGGGCCGGCCGGTGCTTCCCGGCGTCAGCAGCCCCAGGAACTTCAGCCGGAACGCGCGACTGCAGGACCGGCATTCCCACGCACCGTGACCCTCCTCCGAGGGCCGCAGGTCCTCGTCCCCGCAGTACGGGCAGTAGAACGGCGCCGCACGCTCACTCACTGTGCCCCCCGCTCAGCCTCGGTGCGCTCGCTCACTTCAGCGCACCCTCTTCCGCACGGGCAGCCCACTGGGCGAACCGCTCGTCCTCCTCGCGCTGCGCCTCGAAGTTGCGCAGCACCCGCTCGACGTAGTCGGGGAGTTCATCGGCGGTGACCTTCAGACCGCGGACCTTGCGGCCGAAGCCGGCCTCCAGGCCCAGCGCGCCGCCCAGGTGTACCTGGTAGCCCTCGACCTGGTTGCCGTCGTCGTCCAGGACCAGCTGGCCCTTGAGACCGATGTCCGCGACCTGGATACGGGCGCAGGCGTTCGGGCAGCCGTTGAGGTTGATGGTGACCGGCTCCCGGAAGTCCGGCATCCGGCGCTCCAGTTCGTCGATCAGCGAGGCGCCACGGCCCTTGGTCTCGACGATGGCCAGCTTGCAGAACTCGATACCGGTGCAGGCCATCGTGCCGCGCCGGAACGGCGAGGGGGTGACCTGGAAGTCCAGCGCCTCCAGCCCGGCGACCAGCCCGTCGACCTGGTCCTGCTCGACGTCGAGGACGATCATCTTCTGCTCGACGGTGGTGCGCAGCCGGTCGGAGCCGTGGGCGGCGGCCAGTTCGGCGATCTTGGTGAGGGTGGTGCCGTCGACCCGGCCCACCCGCGGGGCGAAGCCCACGTAGAAGCGGCCGTCCTGCTGCCGGTGCACCCCGATGTGGTCGCGCCACGTGGAGACCGGCTCCTCGGGAGCGGGGCCGTTGGCCAGCTTGCGCTGCAGGTACTCGTCCTCCAGCACCTGGCGGAACTTCTCCGGGCCCCAGTCGGCCATCAGGAACTTCAGCCGGGCGCGGGTGCGCAGCCGGCGGTAGCCGTAGTCCCGGAAGATGCCGACGACGCCGGCCCACACGTCGGCGACCTCGTCCAGCGGCACCCAGGTGCCCAGGCGCTGGGCGAGCTTGGGGTTGGTGGACAGGCCGCCGCCGACCCAGAGGTCGAAGCCGGGGCCGTGCTCGGGGTGGACGACGCCGACGAACGCCACGTCGTTGATCTCGTGGACCACGTCCTGGACGGGCGAGCCGGAGATCGCCGTCTTGAACTTCCGCGGCAGGTTGGAGAATTCCTTGCTGCCGATGTAGCGCTCGTGGATCTCGTCGACGGCCGGGGTGCCGTCGATGATCTCGTCCGCCGCGATGCCGGCCACCGGGGAGCCGATGATCACGCGCGGGCAGTCGCCGCAGGCCTCGGTCGTGGACAGGCCCACGGCCTCCAGCTTCTCCCAGATGGCGGGGACGTCCTCGATGCGGATCCAGTGCAGCTGGATGTTCTGCCGGTCGGTGATGTCCGCGGTGCCGCGGGCGTACTGCTCGGAGACCTCGCCGATGGCGCGCAGCTGGGCCACGCTCAGGCGTCCGCCGTCGATGCGCACCCGCAGCATGAAGTACTTGTCGTCCAGCTCCTCCGGCTCCAGGATCGCGGTCTTGCCGCCGTCGATCCCGGGCTTGCGCTGGGTGTAGAGGCCCCACCAACGCATCCGCCCGCGCAGATCGTTGGGGTCGATGGAGTCGAAACCCGACTTGGAGTAGATCGTCTCAATGCGGGTCCGCACATTGAGACCGTCGTCATCCTTCTTGAACTGCTCGTTGCCGTTGAGCGGCGTGTGGTGGCCCACGGCCCACTGGCCCTCGCCGCGGTGGCGTCCGGCCTTGCGGCGGGTCGTGGCAGCTGCGGGACGTTCGGGGGAGGCGGCCATGGGTGTACGTCCTTCTGGGCGGGCTCAAGGAATGCCGACGGGGCGCTGAGTACCCGCGCTGACCTGCGCAGGCATACCGGAATACGGCGCGTGGCAAACGCGTCGGAAGGCCTGCGGGTCGAGGGGTGTCAGCGCGTCCGCGACGATGGGGACGGCGTGAGATGCGGTGGTGCCGGGTGCTGCCAGGGGTCGAGGGGCCCCTGCTGGGTGCAGCCTCAGCGCGCCCGACAAATGGCGCTGGACATGCGGCCGAGGTCGACGTGCCGCCGACTCACCAAGGCAATTCCAGCTCGAGACATGACGGAAGCCTGGCACGCCGCTCTCCGGCCAGTCCACCGTCATCCAGAATCCGGACACCTGGGTCTCGCATGGCGAGACGGTGTGGTGTCGGTCACTCGCCGGCGGGCGTGCCGGTGGGGGAGGGGGGCGGCTCCGCGGATCCCGTCGGCTCCGCGGAGCTCGCCGGCCTTGCCGGCTGCGTCGGCCACGCCGGTCCTGTCGGCTACGCCGGTTCCGTGGGGCCCGCGCCGGGCCAGGGGCCGGGGGCCGGTACGTCGGGTTCCTCGGTCACCGTGGTCTCGTACACCCGGAAGCCGCGCCGCTCGTAGTTGGCTCGCGCGTGCTGACCGTCCAGGCTGCACGTGTGCACCCACACCCGCTTGGTCGGTGCCAGCTCCGGCCACCGCTCGGCCAGATCCCAGGCCCGCTCGGTGCCGTGGGAGAGCAGGTGTCCGCCGATCCGGCGCCCCCGGAAAGCCGGGGCGAGGCCGAAGTAAACGATCTCCACGGATCCGTCCGCCTCCGCTGCCAGCTCGACGAACCCGGCCGGCGTGCCATGCTCATACGCCACCCAGGTCTCCACCCCGGGGCGTCCGAGGTGTGCCATCCACTCTGCGTACGGCCATCCCAGCCGGTCGGTCCAGGTGACATCGCCACCCACCGCCGTATAGAGGAAGCGGCTGAATTCCGGCGACGGTATCTGTGAGCGGACGATCCGGATGTCCTGCTCGGCCGTCGGCCCCGCGGCGGGGGACAGGTCGGCGCGCGAGGTCTGCTCGAGGTACCACGTGGTGACCGAGATGCTCATGGGGCCAGCACATCACACCGGGAGCGGGGCCCGGGGGCGTTGCGGGTGAACGGGGCGGAGCCACGTCCCGAATGGTGAGACACCTGCTCACAGTGTGGGGTGCCGGTCTCCGATGCCCGCCTGTCGAAGCGGATACGCGGAGAGACCGATGCGCGAGAGACGGGTCCACGGAGAGACGGATCCGCGGATACCGGGACCCGCAGGGAGCCCCGACGCAATAATTGACGAAACATCGGCCGGGAGCGCGCACAGGGCTCCCGGCCGGTTTCTGTACGGCTCGCGACAGCAAGGATGGCATGTCTCTGCAATTCACCGGGTGCTCCTTCCGCTACGGCAGGAAGGTGCCCGTTCTCCACCGGCTCGATCTCTCCATCGATCACAGGGCAACCGTCCTCCTGGGGCCGAACGGCGCCGGCAAATCCACGCTCTTAGGTATCGCCGCCTCCTGGATATCCCCTACCGGAGGAACCGTGACGTGGAAGGGGATGGACCCCGGGCAGCGACCTGCCCGAGCGGCCTACCGCAAGGCCGTGGGCTGGCTCCCGCAGCACGTCACACCGATGCCGGGGCTCACGGTCCGGGAAAACGTCGCCTATATCGGCTGGTTGAAAGGCATGTCCCGCGCCGACGCCTGGGACCGGTCACGCGAGGCCCTGGGGCGGGTGAAGCTCGGCAGCCTGGCAGACCGCAAGAGCCACCAGCTCTCGGGCGGCCAGCTACGGCGCATGGGCATAGCGGGCACTCTCGTCCACGACAGCGAGGTCGTGCTGCTCGACGAGCCGACGGCGGGACTCGACCCCTCGCAGCGCCATATCTTCCGCGAGCTGGTGACCAGTCTGCTGGCCGACATCCAGGTCGTGGTCTCCACCCACCAGACCGAAGACCTCGACACCATGTACGACCACGTCGTCATCCTCGACAGAGGCCGGACCCGCTTCGAGGGCGACCCCGACACCTTCCTCGCCCTCGCCGCCCCCGGCACACCGGAAGGGCGACGCGCCGAAGGCGCTTACACCCAGCTGATCGCCCAGGAGGTGTGAGCCGTGCTCTGGCGTACTGTCGCGCGCTCCTCCTCCGCCACCTGGCTGGCTCCGTTGCTGGCGGCCTTCGTCGCCGTGCTGCTGTCGGACGACCTCGCCGCGTCGGTGACCCCCGGCTACTGGCCCAGCGCCGTGGGCGCCGCCACCTTCGCGCTGCCCTTCGTGGCCCCGGCCTGTGCGGCCGCCGGCGCCTGGGAGGGCGCACGCTTCACCCGCGGCAACGTCGCCGGCTGGGCCCCGGCCCGGTCGGGGCTCGCCGTCGCCCTCCCGCTGTTGGTGCCCGTCCTCGCTCTGGGCGCCCTCGGCATGGCGGTGGCCGTAGCGCTGACGATCTCCACGGCGCATCCTCGGGGCGGTATGCCACCGGTCGGCATGGCCCTCGTATGGCTGGTCGTGCTCGCCGCCCATGCCCTGGCCGGCTTCCTGCTCGGCAAGCGCCTCCCGCTGGTCGTGGCGGTCTCCCTGGCCCTGGTGCTCAGCTTCGTGGTGACCGCCTACCCGGCCGCCGTGGAACCCGTCTGGCTGCGCCACATGGTCACCGGCGGCATGACCTCCTGCTGCTCCCTCGGCCGAGCACCGGACTGGCAGGCCGCGGCCAGTGCCGCCGTGCTGGCCTGCGGCGTCATCGCGGCCGCTGCCCTGGCGCTGACCGCGACTGCCGTGCGCCTGCGCAGGGCCCTGATCGGTGCGGCACTGGTGGCCGGCCTGACCGGCAGCGGATTCCTTGCCCACGGTCTGCCCGCCGATCCGACGGTCACCCGGGCGGCCGGGCAGCTGCGGTGCGCCGGTGACCATCCGAGGGTGTGCCTGTGGCCGGAGCTCTCCGGCCGCGCAGGGATGGTCCGCCTCAACGCCGCCGAGGCACGTCGGCGTCTGCAACAGGCCGGTGTCGCCCTACCGGACACCCTCACCATGGAAGAGCATCCGGGCAAGGGGGAGGCGTCCATCGGCTCCTGGCCCGATCCCACACCGTCCGAGGTACGCACGGGAGTGGGTACGAGCCTGCTGCCCCCCGGCCCGCCTGCCTGTGCGCAGTCGGGCAGCCCGTATCCCGGCGACGACGCCTACGGCCCCACCGCGGCATGGCTCTCGCTCACCGCGGGTGCCGCTCTCGACGACATCGCCAGCCACTACGGCGCGAAGGAAACCGCCGTCGCCGCGGACGTCCGTCACGCGGGCAGTGACGAGCAGCTGGCGTGGTTCCGGCACAACAGCAAGGCCCTGCGGGACTGCACCACCCACCCCGCGCCCGTCCCCGCCCACCGGACCAGGGAGACGACACGATGATCTGGTGGCTCAAGGCCAGGAACGTCCCCGCAGTGCTGCCCGCCCTCTTCGCGGTCCACGTCATGGCGATCCTGGTGCGCCAGGAAGCCATCCCCGTACCCGCCGTGGCCGGCCCCTCCGGGCGGCTTCTGGTCACCCAGTTCCTGGGAGTCCTGCCGGTGGTGCTGCTCCTGCACGGGCTCGATCGCGGGGACACCCTCGCCGAGGAGGTGGCGTTGCGCCACAACGGTCGGCGCACCGTGGCGCTGTGCGTGACATTCGCCCTGCTGGCCCTCGTGACGGCGGCGGGAATCCAGCTGCTGTGGGACCGGCCCGAAGCCCTGTCCCTCGCCCGCAACTGTGCCGGCTTCCTCGGCAGTGCCCTCGTCGTCCGCGCCGTGCTGGGACCGGGTATCGCCGCGATCTGCGTCGCCGCGCTGCCCCTGGTGTGTGCCGCGGCCGGCCGCCGGCCGGGAGGATCGGCCCAGCCCTGGGCCTGGCCGATCCAGGAACCCCTCTCGTACCTGGGCGCCGGCGAAGCCGCTTTCCTCCTCGCCGTCGGCTGCGCGCTCGCCGCGTGGCGGAACCGCCCCGTGACCGATCCCTTCGCCCGCACCACCTGAGGAGTACGTTCGGCGGCCGGCCTCCGTCATCCGGCCTCCGTCATCCGGCCTCCGTCATCCCGGCTCTGCCATCCGGGCGAAGACCACCACGTTGCCCGCGTAGCCGGACCCCGCCTCGTAGGCGCCGCCGCAGGTCAGGACGCGCAGTTCGGGGCGTCCGGTGGGGCCGTAGACCTTCCGGGCGGGGAACTTCCGCTTGTCGAAGACCTGGATGCCGTAGACCTCGAAGACCGCGGTCCGCCCGTCCTCGCGGGTGACCCGGATCGTCCGGCCCTTCTCCAGGGCGCCCAGCCCGTAGAAGACGGCGGGCCCGCCGCGGGTGTCGACATGTCCGACGATGACGGCGGTGCCGTTCTCGCCCGGGGTCGGTGCGTGCGCGTACCAGCCCGCCAGCCGGGGGGCGTCGGCCGGCGGGCCCTCGATCCAGCCGTCCTTGTCCAGGCCCAGCGGCATCAGCGGGGCCGACACCTCGATCGACGGAATCGCCACCCGGGCGGGGGCGGAACGGGGCAGCGGCGGCGGCGCGGGGCCCTCGGGCGGGAGGTCGCCGGGGAAGAGGGCGGTGCCGGCCCCCGGCTGCGGCGGCCCGTCGGCCTCACCGGACACCCCCTGCCGCACCATGCCGATGCCGATGAGCCCGGCCAGCGCCAGCACGCCCCACCTGGGCCGGCGTGCGGCCGCCGGCTGCCCGGGGGGCGCTTCCGCCGCTTCCGCCGGTTCCGCCGGGTCCGTCGGGCTCATCGCTCACCTCCCGTGACCGCGCTTCCCGGGGCGCCCCTCGCGGGGTGCACGGTCCGCTGTCGGCACGCTAGGCGGGCGCCCCGGCAGCGGCGAGTGCAGACGGCCGAACGGCCCCCCCCGACCCGCTATTCGCCGTGGAACACCGCGTCGGCCAGCCGCTCGACCTGGTCCGGGTCCGGGGACCAGCAGTAGAGCATCACTTCGTCCGCGCCGATCGCACGGAACGCGGCCACCGCCTCGCGGATCTGCGGTCCGGTGGTGAGCAGTCCCCGCACGACGTGGTCGGTGTGGCTGCTCGGCCGGTAGTACGCATGCAGTTCCTCGCGGGCCCGGTCGAGGGTCGGCTCCGGGCCGAGGGCGACATTGACCTGGGCCAGCAGCCGGGGCCGGCCCGTACGGCCCTCCCCGTGGCCTTGGTGTCCGCCCGGACCTGCTGCCCGCCTCCCCCTGCCGTCCCCGGGTCTCTGCCGCCCAGCCCCGGGTCCCTGCCGCCCCGTCACCCCAGCCGCGCCGTCGCCACCGCGGGCGCCGAGGACTGCGGCAGCAGACGGTCGGGCCGCGGCGGCAGCAGGAGCTCCACCTCCACCCCGTCCGCGAAGCGGTACGGGCGGTGCGCCAGCACGCTCGTGAGATGGCGGCGCAGCCGGGACAGCTCGGCCCGTACCGTGACCGTACGGCTGTCGTCGCCGAAGAGGTCCCGGGCGAGTTCGGCGGCGCTGCGCCCCTGCGGATGCGCGGCGAGGACGAACAGCAGCTCGGCATGGCGCGGGGTCAGCTCGTGCGACCAGCTGCCGGCCGGTCCGCTGACGGTGACCGTCGAGCCGTCCCGGCCGCTGACGTCCAGCACCACCCGGCTCGGCCCGATGTCCCGTTCCCGGCCCCCGACCCGGATCAGCCAGCCGCCGGGTAACGGCTCCAGGGCACACCTGCCGTACCGCGGCAGCCACAGCGGCCCGGCCTCGGGCGCCTTGGGCAGCGCCACCCGGTCCGGCGGCGTCAGGCCCGTCACCCCCACGACCCAGCCGCTCGGGTCGACGGCCAGCGCCCGCCCGCCGATCCGCGCCAGCACCGGTGCCGCGCTCGACCGCAGCCGTTCCAGGGACAGATGGTGGCGGGTGCGCAGTTCGCCCTCGGCGAGCCGGGCGACGGCGGACACCAGTGAGAGTGTCATGGGGTGGAAGGAGGCCGCCGGGCCGCTGAGGTCCACCGTGCCCAGCAGGCGCCCGTCGCGCGGGTCGTGGAGCGGTGCCGCGGCGCATGTCCACTGGTGGTGGCTGCGGACGAAGTGCTCCGCGGAGTGCACGAGCACCGGCCGGCCGGCCACCAGTGCCGTGCCGATGGCGTTGGTGCCGACGACGTCCTCTGTCCAGTCGGCGCCCTTGTCGAAGCCCAGTCGGTCGGCCATCCGGCGGACCGGCGCGCTGCCCTCGCGCCACAGCACCCGGCCCTCGGCGTCGGTGACGACCATGATCTGCTGTGCGGCGTCGGCGGCCGGTAACAGCCCCTCACCGAGCATCGGCAGTACCCCCGCCAGCGGGGACATCTGCCGGCGCTGCTCCAACTCCGCTACCGACAGGGGGACTTGGGGGCGGTCCCGGTCCGGGTCGACGCCCGAGACCCGGACCCGGTGCCAGGATTCACCGATCACCGGGCGCGGTGACCCGGAACTCCGGCCCGGCGTGCTCTCGCCCGCGAGCACCGCCTCGCGGACCGTGGCGAGACGGTGTGCGGTGGCGCGGTTGTCCCGGTCCGACCAGATGGCGCCGTCGATCGCTCTGTCGCTCACGCTGTTCTCCGTACTGCCCGGTCCCTCGGGTGGTGCCCCTCATACGCTCATCGGTCCGTCCTGGAGCCGCCCATTGTCCCGGTCCGCCCGAGGGCGCTGCAACGCAGTGCAACCGTTGTCGCCCGGGCGGCGTTCCGGGGAGGGTGACCGAAGCGGCCGATGGCGTCTCGCCACCGCGGGTGCGCCGGTCACCCGTCGGGATGCCCGCCGGTGTCGCCGGAGATGCCATCGGCCGCCCTGCGCGACGTCGGCACGGTGCGGGAGGGGGCTCGGTTCCCGATGCCCCTGGACCGGGAGCGGAGCGGTGCCGTGTCGGCGCGGCACCGCTCCCCGACCGACGCGGCGGCGGCAACCCCCTGCCCCGTTGCCTCACGAGGCGATGCCCGGAGGCAACGGGGAGCCGCCGCCGCGCCGGGCCGTGCCACGTCGGGCCGGTGCCGCGCCGGGCGGCTCCCGTACCGGGCGGTGCCGCGCCGGGCCGCATCCGCATCAGGCCGGTGCCGCGCCGGGCCGCTCCCGCATCAGGCCGGTGCCGCGCTCAGTCGTCGGCCACCGGCCTGGCCCGCGCCACCACGGCCGCGAGATCCAGTGTGTGCGGCAGCGTCCCGAAGGCCGTGCCCGCGTCTCCGCCGAGCCGGCCGGCGCAGAACGCGTCCGCGACCTCGGGCGGCGCATGGCGCACCAGCAGCGACCCCTGGAGGACCAGTGCCATCCGCTCCGCCAGCCGCCGGGCCCGGGCCTCGATGCCCTCCAGGTCGGCGAGTTCGGTGAGCATCCCCGTGATCGCACGGTCCAGCCGGTGGTCCGCGCCCCGTGCCGCCCCGACCTCGGTCAGGAACGCGTTCAGTGCCTCGGGTTCGCGCCGCAGGGCCCGCAGGACGTCCAGCGCCTGGACATTGCCGGCGCCCTCCCAGATCGAGTTGAGCGGCGCCTCGCGCAGCAGCCGCGGCAGCCCCGACTCCTCCACGTAACCATTGCCGCCCAGGCACTCCAGCGCCTCGGTCACCAGCGGTGTGCAGCGCTTGGTCACCCAGTACTTCGCCACCGGCACCGCCAGCCGCAGAAAGTGCCGTTCCTGCTCGGTGCCGCCGTCGTACGCCGCCGCCAGCCGCAGCGCCAGGGTGGTCGCCGCCTCCGACTCCAGTGCCAGATCGGCCAGCACATTGCGCATCAGCGGCTTGTCGGCCAGCCGGTCCCCGAAGGCCTCCCGGTAGGTGGCGTGGTGCACCGCCTGGGCCACCGCCTGCCGCATCACCGCCGCCGAGGCACTGACACAGTCCAGCCGGGTCGCCGCGACCATCTCGATGAGGGTCGCCACCCCGCGTCCCTCCTCGCCGACCCGGCGCGCCCAGCTCTCCCCGTCGAACTCGACCTCAGCCGAGGCGTTCGAGCGGTTGCCGAGCTTGTCCTTGAGCCGCTGGATGCGGAAGGAGTTACGGCTGCCGTCCGGCAGCACCCGCGGCAGCAGAAAGCAAGTAAGCCCTCCCGGCGCGCGGGCCAGCACCAGGAAGGCGTCCGACATCGGCGCCGAGCAGAACCACTTGTGGCCGGTCAGGACGTATTCGCCGGCTGCGGCCAGCGGCTCGGCGCGGGTCGTCAGGGCCCGCAGGTCGCTGCCGCCCTGCTTCTCGGTCATGGCCATCCCGGCCAGCGCGCCGCCCTTCTCGGCGACCGGCCGCAGCTCGTGCTCGTACACCCGCGAGGTCAGCAGCGGTTCCCACTCGGCCGCCAGCGCGGGTTCGGCGCGCAGCGTGGGCACCGCCGCATGGGTCATCGACACCGGGCAGCCGTGCCCCGCCTCGGCCTGCGTCCACACGAGGAAGCCGGCGGTGCGGCGGACATGGCCGTCGGGGCGGGACCAGGCGCCGGTCAGGCCGGCCGTGACCGCATGGCCGAGCAGCCGGTGCCACGCCGGGTGGAACTCCACCTCGTCGATCCGGTGGCCGTAGCGGTCATGGGTGCGCAGGACGGGCGGGTGCGCGTTGGCCTGTTCGCCCCAGCGCCGGGCGTGCGCGGAGCCGGCCGCCTGTCCCAGTGTGCTGAGTTCTTCGCGTACCTCGTCGAGCCGGGCGTCGGCGACATACCGGGTGATGCCCTCGGTCAGGGCCGCGTCGCCGGCGAAGACGTCATATCCGACCAGCGGCGGAGGCTGGTTCGTGACCGTGTGAGTGGTGGCTGCCATGCCGGATACGGTAAGGAGGTGCAGCCGGCAAACGAACCAACCGAGCGGCCCGCGGGCCGTCTGACCAAGGCCCGAGCCCTCTACCGCAACGTCTCCAAACGCCGGCTGGCCTGGCTCCTGCTCAAGGACACCGTCAACTCCTGCATGAAGTACCGGGTCACCGGCCTGGCCGCCGAGGCCGCCTTCTGGAGCCTGCTGTCGCTGCCGCCGCTGATCCTGGGCCTCCTGGGCGTGCTCGGCTACACGAACGCCTGGATCGGGCACGACACCCTCGACAGCGTCCGCCGGCACATCCTCGGCGCGGCCGGCACCGTCCTGTCCGCCAAGGGCGTGAACGAGATCGCCCGGCCGCTGCTCAACGACGTCTTCACCGGCCGCCGCCCGGACGTCATCTCCCTCGGCTTCGCCATCGCCCTGTGGTCCGGGTCCCGGGCGATGAACGTCTTCGTCGACACCATCACCATCATGTACGGGCTCGACGGCCGGCGCGGCATCATCAAGACCCGGCTGCTGGCGTTCGCGCTGTACCTCGCCGCGCTGGTCGTCGGCGCGGTCGCGCTGCCGCTGATGGTCGCCGGGCCCGACACCGTCGTGAGCTGGCTGCCGGCCAGCGAGCACATCATCCGGGCGCTGTACTGGCCGGTCGTCCTGCTGCTGTCGGTCGCCTTCCTGACCACGCTCTACCACGCGTCCGTACCGGTCCGTTCGCCCTGGCCGGAGGACATTCCCGGTGCGGTGGTCGCGCTCGGCATGTGGGTGCTCGGCAGCTTCCTGCTGCGGCTCTACCTCACCTCGACGGTCGAGGGGCCCACCATCTACGGCTCACTGGCCGCTCCGGTCGCCGTACTGCTGTGGATCGGGGTGTCCGCCTTCGCGGTGCTGGTCGGGGCCGCGATGAACGCCTCACTCGACCGGGTGTGGCCGTCGGTCGCCACGGCCGCGGCCCGCGAGGAGGTCGCCCGGCGGGCGGCTGCCAAGGCGGAGGCGGCGGGGAGAGGAGCGGGTCCGGGCGCCGAGGAGGCGGGTGCCGCTGACGAGCAAGGGTCGTCGGCGGACGGGGGTGAGCACGGCGGCGGTGAGCACGGCGGCGACGGCGGCGAGAGCGGTGACCACGGCGAGGGGCGTGACCGCGGTGACGGCGGTGACCCCCGGCCCCGCTGACCTGACGCCGGTTCAGCGGGCCCCGCGGTAGCGGACCAGCAGCATCGCCGCGTCGTCGTGCAGCGGCCCCTCGGCATGCTCGACCAGGTCCTCGCGCACGGCGCGCAGCGCGGTCTCCGGGTCGGGGTCCTTCAGCAGCGCGGCGCGCTCGTCGAGGGGGTAGAAGCGGCCCGCCGTGTCGCGGGCCTCGGTGACGCCGTCGGTGTAGAAGAGCAGCTGGTCGCCGGGGGTGAACGGCACCTCGTAGGGGAGGGGCGTCACCGAGCCGTGCAGGCTCAGGCCGAGCGGGAGAGCGCGCTCGGGCGGCGCGGCGAAGGCCACCGAGCCGGTGGGGCGGACGACCAGCGGCGCCGGGTGACCGAAGTTCAGCAGGGTGGCCCGCGGACCGTCACCGATCTCGGCGAGCACCGCCGTGACGAACCGTTCGCCGGACAGATGGCGGTTCAGCGCCCGCTCGACCCGCTCGCCGACGGCCGGCAGATCCGGTTCGTCGTGGGCCGCCTCCCGGAAGGCACCCAGCACCACCGCCGCGCTCTCCACGGCCTCCAGCCCCTTGCCCTGCACATCGCCGACGATGATCCGCACCCCGGCGGGCGAGGTCACCACCTCGTACAGATCGCCGCCTATCCGGGCCTCGGCCACCGCCGAGGTGTAGGAGACCGCGATCCGCAGCGGGCCCGCGCCGCGCGGCACCGGGCGCAGCAGGACCCGCTGGGCGACCTCGGCGATGGAGCGGACGCTGGCCAGCTCCGCCTCGCGCCGCTGCCGCATCACCGCGGCGACCACTCCGGCCGCGGTCACCCCGGCCACCGACAGCAGCGCGGTCAGCCCGCGCCGGCTCTCGAACAGGCCGTTGTAGACGCCCAGACCGAGGCAGAGCACGAACGCCGTCAGCCCGACCACGGCGGTCCGCCGCCAGCCGCCGACCAGCCCGGCGAACGCCGGCCCCAGCGACACCAGCGGCAGGAACCCGACCCCCGGGCCCGCGGTGAGGTCGACCGTGGTGACCACGGCCATGACCGCGTAGGGAAGCGCGGGCAGCACCCGGGAGCCGGTGCGCTGCTCCCCGTTGTCCACGGCCAAGGTGTTCTCCGACGGTGTGAGGTGAGGTGGGTCAGAAGAGGTGGGGCGGACGAGGTGGGTCGAACGAGGTGGGTCGGACGAGTGAGGTGAGCGGGCGAAGGCGTGCCAGGTCGGACGAGGGCGGGCAAGGGGGCCGTCGGCCGTTGGAGTGTCCGAAAACAGCCTCTCGGCCCCCGACCTGAGCATAGGCAACATATGCCGTACCGAAATACCTCGAATGCGCCCTGTTACCGAATTGCAGTGGCCCGGACGGCGGTGCGGCGGTCGGCCGGGGCGGGCTCCGGACCGGGGCCGCGGATCTTACGGACCCATGACACGGCCGCTCATACACGGGCCGGAACGTCCCGGCCCGCTTAGCGTGACCGGCATGCGTGTACTGGTCACCGGCGGCGCCGGATTCATCGGATCGCAGGTCGTCGAGGCGCTCGTGGCGCGCGGGCACGAGCCCGTCGTGTTCGATGCGCTGCTGCCCTCGGCACACCCCGGGCCCCCGCCGCCGCGCCCGGGAGCGCGGCGCATCGTCGCCGACGTACGCGACCGCGCGGCGGTCGACGAGGCCCTGCGGGGCGTGCGGGCGGTCTGCCACCAGGCGGCGATGGTGGGCCTGGGCAAGGACTTCGCGGACGCGCCGGACTACGTCGGCTGCAACGACCTGGGCACCGCGGTGCTGCTGGCCGCGATGGCCGGGGCCGGGGTGCGCGAACTCGTGCTCGCGGGGTCGATGGTGGTCTACGGGGAGGGCCGCTACACCTGTCCCGTCCACGGGGTGGTGCGGCCCGGTCCGCGGGCGGTGGCCGAGCTGGACGCCGGACGGTTCGAGCCACGCTGCCCGCAGTGCGGCGCCGCCCTGCGGCCGGGGCTGGTCGGCGAGGACGCGCCCACCGATCCGCGCAATGTCTACGCGGCCACCAAGCTCGCCCAGGAACACCTGGCCGCCTCCTGGGCCCGCGCCACCGGCGGCCGGGCCGTCGCGCTGCGCTACCACAACGTCTACGGGCCCGGGATGCCGCGGGACACCCCGTACGCGGGGGTGGCCTCCTTCTTCCGTTCGGCGCTGGCCCGCGGCGAGGCGCCGACGGTCTACGAGGACGGCGGCCAGCGGCGGGACTTCGTCCACGTACGGGACGTCGCCACGGCCAACGTGGTCGCCCTGGAGGCGCTGCCGGACCGGGCGGCGGGCACCCTGACCGCGTACAACACCGGCAGCGGAGTGCCGCACACCGTCGGCGAGATGGCGCGGACCCTGGCCGAGGCGTGCGGCGGACCGGCGCCCGTGGTGACGGGGGAGTACCGGCTCGGCGACGTACGGCACATCACCGCCTCCTCGCAGCGGATCGGCGACGACCTCGGCTGGCGGGCGGCGACCGGGTTCACGGAGGGCATGCGGGAGTTCGCCCGGGAGGGGATGCGGGCGGCGCCGACGGGGTGACGCACGATGCCGTCCCCCCGGCACCTCCGCGGCCCTCGCCGTCCCGGGCCCCTACCGCTCTGCCGTCCCGCCACCCGCCGCCCCTCCGGCACCCCGCGTGCCACAGGAACCTCCACCCCCACCCCTCGTCCGCTTCTGATGCATAGGTGAAGGCGTGACCCACTCCCCTCCTCCCACCCTCCGCACCGCCTCGGTGGACGTCGTCCTGCCCTGTCTCGACGAGGCCGCCGCGCTGCCCTGGGTGCTGGCCCGGATCCCGGCCGGCTGGCGGGCGATCGTCGTGGACAACGGCTCCACCGACGGCTCGGCCGATATCGCCCGCGGTCTGGGCGCCACCGTGGTGCACGAACCGCGCCGCGGGTTCGGCGCCGCCTGCCATGCCGGACTGCTGGCCGCCGACGCCGACATCGTCTGCTTCTGCGACTGCGACGCCTCCCTCGACCCGGCGCTGCTCACCCCGTTCGTCCGCGCGGTCCGCGAGGGTGCGAGCGACCTGGTGCTGGGCCGCCGCCGCCCACAAGGACGCGGCGCCTGGCCGCCGCACGCCCGGCTCGGCAACTTCGCCCTCGCCCATATGCTGCGCCGCCGTACCGGACTGCGGCTGCACGACCTCGGCCCGCTGCGCGCCGCCCGGCGTACCGAACTGCTCGGCCTCGGTCTCACCGACCGCCGCAGCGGCTACCCCCTGCAGATGGTCGTCCGGGCCGCCGACGCGGGCTGGCGGGTCGACGAACGCGACGTGCCCTACCGGCCGCGCACCGGCCGTTCCAAGGTCACCGGCACCTGGCGCGGCACCTGGCACGCGGTGCGCGATATGCGCACCGTCCTGCACCAGCCCCCGCTCCCGTCCCGTACCGAGGAGACCGCCCGATGACCGCACCCGCCCACCGTCCCGAGCGTCCGGAGCGATCTGAACGACCTGAACGACCTGAACGACCCGGGCCGACGGCGCTCCTGGTCATCGCCAAGGAACCGGTGCCCGGCCGGGTCAAGACCCGCCTCACCCCGCCCTTCACCCCCGACGAGGCCGCCGAGCTGGCCGAGGCCGCGCTGTACGACACCCTCCGGGCCGTACGCGCCACACCCGCCCGGCGGCGGGTGGTCGTCCTCGACGGCCGCCCGGGGGACTGGCTGCCGGACGGCTTCGAGGTCCGGCAGCAGGGGTCCGGCGGCCTCGACGAACGGCTCGCCGCGGCCTTCGCCGGCAGCACGGGTCCGACCCTGCTCATCGGCATGGACACCCCGCAGGTCACCCCGCGACTCCTCGCCCCCGCACTGGACTTCGACGCCTGGGACGACTGCGACGCCTGGTTCGGCGCGGCCGAGGACGGCGGATTCTGGGCGCTCGGCCTGGCCGTCCCCGACCCCCGGCTGCTGCGCGGCGTCCCGATGTCCACCAGCCGCACCGGCGCCGCCCAGCGCGCGCGGCTGACCGGCGCCGGGCTCCGGGTGCGGGACCTGCCGCCGTTGCGGGACGTCGACACCGCCGGCGACGCGGAGCGGGTCGCGGCCGCGGCCCCCGCCGGACGGTTCGCCGCCACCCTCGCCCGCTTGACCCCCGTCACCGGCCGATGAGCACCGCCCTGCCGCCCACGGCACGGACCGACCGGTGCGACACCGTCACCTGGGGCGCCGACCCGTACGCCGATGCGCTGCGCCGCGGCCGCGGCCCGCTCTTCCTGCGGCGCAGCGACGGCTGGCTGCTGCCGCTGGAGGTCGAGCGCTGGTGCGCCGGGGCGGACGCCGCCGATCTGTCGGCGCTGCACCGCTGTGAGGGCGCCGTCCTCGACATCGGCTGCGGCCCCGGCCGGCTGGTCGCCGCGCTCGCCGCCCAGGGCAGGCGGGCGCTCGGTATCGACGTCAGCGCGGCCGCGGTGGCCCGCACCGCGGCGGCCGGCGGCTCCGCGCTGCACCGCTCGGTCTTCGACTCCCTTCCGGAGGAGGGGAGTTGGGGCACCGCCCTGCTCCTCGACGGCAACATCGGCATCGGCGGTGACCCGTACGCCCTGCTCACCCGCACCGCGGAACTGGTCGGCCGGCCCGGTCTGCTGATCGTGGAGACCACCGCGGCGGACCTCGACGAGCAGGTCCAGGTCCGGGTGGAGCGGGGAGACCTCCCGGGCCCGGGGGAGCGGCCCACGCCGGGCGAGCCGTTCCCCTGGGCCCGGGTCGGTGCCCCCGCGCTGCTGCGCTACGCGGACGCCGCCGGCTGGGCCCCCGTCGAGCAGTGGACCGTCACGGACCGGGCCGGTCAGCGGCCGGACGCCGAACGCTGCTTCGTCTCACTGCGCCGCCGCGGCGCCCCGCGCAGCCGCCGCTGAACCGTACGGACCAGCAGCCACAGGGCGGACAGCGCGCACAGCCCGGCGGTGACCAGCAGCCAGCGCGTCAGGAACACCCCGCCGGGCAGCCGCGTCGTGGCCTCGTAGTGCGCGGACGGGCCGCCGCCCGCCGAGCCCGCGATCAGCGGGAACCACACCAGCAACAGCAATCCGGACAGCGCGGCGGGCACCCGGACATACCCGGTCCGGGCCCGGTGCGGCCCGCTCCCCGCGGTCCAGCGGACCACCACGCGGTCGGCGAGCGCATACAGCGGCAGCAACACCAGATCGTGCAGCAGCGCCGCCCCGGCGAACCAGGCGAGTACCAGCGGCCACTGCCCGCCGGCCAGCAGCCGCACCCCCGCGTAGCCGGTGAGGGCGAACGAGGCGAGCATCAGCAGCAGGTGCAGCGGCCCCTCGCCGTAGCGGCGGGGGAGGCGCAGCGCCCCGAGCGCCCGTACCGCCCGTTCCCGTACCGCCCGTTCCCGCACGGCCGGCTGCCTGGTCCCCACCGCCCCTTCCCGCACGGCCGGCTGCCTGGTCCCCGCCGCCCGTTCCCGCAGGGCCTGTTGACGGTCCCGGCCCGTCCGTTCCCGCACAGCCGGCTGCCTCCTGCGCGCCCGTACCCGCACCCGTACCCGCACGCTCACCACTCCCCGAACGTCAGCCGTGCGACCCACTTGGTCTGGAGCACCCCGGGAGCCGCCGGGACGATGATCCGCGCCGGATAGCCGTGGTCGGCGGACAGCTCGGCGCTGCCCACCCGCAGCGCGAGCAGCGAGGACGGATCGCGCACCTGGTTGTCGCGCAGCGCGGCCCGGCGGAACGCGCCGTGCAGCTGAAGCGACTCCACCAGCACACCGGGGGGCCGTTCACCGAGCCCCACCAGCGCGGCGAGGTCCCGCAGCCGCACCCCGCTCCACTGCTGATCGCCCGTCGACCAGCCCTCGACACAGGCGATCGGCAGCGCCGCCGTGTGCTGGGGCAGGGCCAGCAGCTCGGCGCGGCCGAGCCGCACCCGCCGTCCGCCGCCCTCGATCGTCAACCGCCAGTCGTCTCCCGTGTCCTGGTCCCTGATGCCGACGGCCGCGGCGGTCTTGTTGATCTGGAAGCCGTTCGGGCCGCTGCCCGGTTCCTGGCCCCCGTGCGGCGCCAGCAGGGCCGTCCGCCGCCACCATCCGCCGACGCTCTGCCCGGCGGTCGTCGTGAACAGCAGCAGCGAACCGGCGCCGACCAGGCCCAGCGCTCCCCGCCGGGTCACCGTCGGCCGGTCCGGCCGGGCCGCCACCAGCCCGGTGTCATCGGCCGCCGGTTCCGGGTCGGTGCGCTCGCGCAACGCCCGTACGGTCCGCGGCAGTCGCAGCACCACATGGACGGCGAAGGCGCCCATGAACACCCACGCGCCGTAGAAGTGCAGCGGATAGAACGACCCGGGGAAGACGTACTCCAGCTGGATGTTGAGGATGCCGGTGACGAACTCGAAGAGCGCCCCGCCGACCAGCAACAGCAGGGAGAGCCGTTCCAGCGCATGGCCGAGAGACCGGGCCGGCGGCAGGGTGAAGAGCTTGGGGATCACCGACCACAACTTCGCCAGCAGCACGGGCACCAGCGCGATCCCGACGGTGACGTGCAGCCCCTGGGTGAGCCGGTAGAGCCAGGAGGGGCCGGTCGGCCAGCTGAAGAGGTAGAAGCCCAGCAGGCCTTTGCCGGGCGTCTTGTCGTTGACCCCGCCGGCCAGATCCGGGTTGTACGCGGCGTACGACAGCAGACCGGTCACGAACAGCAGGGTGATCCCGGCCAGCAGGACGACGCCGAGCAGCGCGGTCAGCCGCGGACCGCGCAGCGGACTGCGCCAGACGGACGGCGATGCCGGGGAAGGGGGAGCGGGAGGGGACGAAGAAGGAGAGGAGGGAGAGGAGGGAGAGGAGGGAGAGGAGGGAGGAGAAGGAGGAGAAGGGCGCGGGGGAGGGGCACTCATGGTGTGTCCTTGGCGATTGGCGCGACGAGGGTCCGCCGCCTGGCCTGTCCGGCGCTCGGGGCCGGAGGGGCGTGGCTTCGACGGTATGCCGCGAGGGGGGCGACGAACGGGCCCTGACGCATGACGAAACTCTGACGTCGCACTCCGACGTCGCACTCCGACGTCGCAGGGCAGGAGCGCCCTCCGCCGACCGGGCCCCGGGGAAATCTGACGGAACGATGACGCCGCTGCCGCCACACGGCCGTTGCCGCCGAACGGCGCCTAGCGTGCCGCTGTGACCTCCCGTGCGACCCACCGTCCGGCCTCGCAGCCGGACTCCTGTCCGTCTCCCCGTCCGACCTCCCGCCCGTCGCCCCGCCCGGCTCCCGAAGGCCCGGCTCCCGAAGGCCCCGCCGCGGAACGCGCCGCGCACCGCCGCGATCTGCTGGCCGCCGCGGGCGCCGCCCTCCTTGTCGTGGTGGCCGCGCTGGTCGGCACCGTCATCGAGCGCGCCAACGGCAGCTTGCACGTCAACTGGCCCCCGCTGTACGCCTCGTGGTCCCCGCACCTGGGCCCCGGCACCCCCGCCGCGCTCGCGGTCGCCGTCCTGGTGATCGTCCACGGGCCGTCCCTCGCGGCCCGGTTGTCCTGGCGCCGCCTCGTCCTGTCGGGCTGGGCCGCCGCGCTGGCGTGGACGGGGGCGCTGGCGCTGATAGACGGCTGGCGCACCGGCATCGCCGGCCGGCTCACCACCGCCTACGAATACCTCACGGTCATCCGCCGCTTCGACGACCTCGGCCCGGCGCTGCGCGACTTCACCCACCACATCCTCAACAACGCGCCGGACCACTGGCCCGCCCATGTCGCCGGGCATCCACCGGCCGCCGTCCTCACCTTCGTCGGCCTGGACCGGATCGGCCTGGGCGGGGGCGGCTGGGCCGGCATCTGGTGCCTCACGGCCGGCACCTCCGCCGTGGCCGCGGTCCTCATCGCGCTGCGCGCCCTCACCGACGAGCCGACCGCCCGCCGGGCCGCGCCGTTCCTCGTGCTGACCCCGGCCGCCGTCTGGGTGGGCACCTCGGCGGACGGTTACTTCGCGGCCGTCGCCGCCTGGTCCCTGGCGCTCCTCGCCCTCGCGGCCACCCACCCCGCTCTCCCCCGGCTACCGCTGAGGGGCGCCTCCGTCCCGGCTGCCGCCGCCCTCGCCTCCGGGCTCCTCCTCGGCCTGACCTGCTATCTCTCCTACGGTCTCACCCTGATCGCGTTGATCGCCGCGGCGATCTTGCTGCTCACCCGCACCGCACGGCCGCTGCCCTTCCTGGCGGCCGGGGCGCTGGCCGTCGCGGCCGTGTTCACCCTCGCCGGATTCCGCTGGTGGGAGGGGTATCAGCTGCTGGTCGAGCGCTACTACCAGGGCGCCGCCGCGGTCCGCCCTTACGCCTACTGGGTATGGGCCAATCCCGCCTGCACCGTCCTGCTCATCGGCCCGGCGACGGTGGCGGCTCTGCGCCGCACCCTCACGGCCGTCCCCACCGCCCTGCGGGGGCTCGCCCCGTCCGCCGGACCACTGCGTGCGCCCACCGCCCGGCTGGCCGTCCTCCTGGCGGCCGTACTGCTCGCCGTGCTGACCGCCGACCTCTCCGGGATGAGCAAGGCGGAGACCGAACGCATCTGGCTGCCGTTCGCCGTCTGGCTGCCGGCCGCCTGCGCACTGCTGCCCACGGCCCGGCACCGCCCCTGGCTGGCCGCGCAGGCCGTACTGGCACTGCTGCTCAACCACCTTCTGCACACCGGGTGGTGACGGATCGTCAGCTAGAGGTGAGGGGAGTCAGGCGAGGTAGGGGCGGGTCGAGTTGACCCGGCCGGGGCGCAGGATGCGGATCGGGCCGAGATTGCACGACGGGCAGTCGGTCAGAGTCAGCGGGGAGCGGACCCGGGAGCCCCGGGCGAAGTAGTCGGCCCGGCGGTGGCCGGCCAGATCCGTGGTGTGCCGGATCTCGTACTCCTCCTCCCAGCCGTGTCCACAGTGCAGACAGACGAATGCATAGGCCTCGTGAACCGTCTCGGTGTCCCGTTCCATGGTCATCACGCCCTCTCGGGCCCGCCGCGCCCGCGCCGGGCCGGATGCATACCGCACTTCCCATTATTGCGCTCTGCATCGGGGTTCGCGGGGCCGGATCGGGGACGGATTTCCGGGCCGGCGCCCGGCCGCCGGGTCTGTGCCAAGGCCCGGTACACCGCCCGGACCAGGCCGCGGTTGCGCGGGTCGTCGCCGGTCGTGCCACCGCCGTACTTGTTCATGGTGTACGCGAAGGACAGCCGGTTTTCCGGATCCGCGAAGGCGTACGAGCCGCCCGCGCCACCGTGTCCGAACGCCCCGGGGTTGGGGCCCGCCTGGCCCCGGTGGTTGAGCATGTAGCCGAGGCCCCAGTGGTGTTCATGGCCCGCGGGGGCGAGCGCGTCGATCGTCAGATCACGTTCGCCCGGCAGGCTCTGCGACCGGCGCATCGCCTCCAGGGTGCCGGTCCCGACGAGCTTGCCGCCCGCCAGCGCGCCGTACACGGTCGCCAGCCCGTGGGCACTGGCATGGGCATTGCCCGCCGGGATCTCGGCCGACCGGTAGGCGGCACTGTTGACATCGCCGGTGGGGAGGGACAGCAGCGCCAGCATCACCACGGCGAGCGGATGGTCCGCGAGCGTGCGGAACGGCGGCTTCGGTACGCCGGGAAACTGCGCCGTGATCCGTGCCTCGTCCAGCCGCCCGACCATGTCCGCACAGCGGGCGTGCTCCTGGGCGGGGGTGCCGATGAACACCCGCGCGCCCAGCGGCCCGGTGATCTCGCTGCGCAGGAACATGCCGAGGGACTGCCCGGTGATCCGCCGTACGACCTCGCCCACCAGGTATCCGAAGGTCACCGCGTGGTAGCCCTGCGCGGTGCCCGGCTCCCACCACGGCTCGGTCGCCGCCAGGGCGGCGCACACCCGGTCCCAGTCGTAGGCGCACCCCTCGGGGAGCGGCACCCGGGGTGCGATCAGACCGGCGCGGTGGCTGAGCAGCCAGCGGACGGGGATGTCCTGCTTGCCGGCCTGCCCGAACTCGGGCCAGTACCGGACCACCGGCGCGTCGATGTCCAACTCGCCACGGTCCGCGAGGAGATGGGCGCACAGTGCGGTCATCCCCTTGGACGTCGAGTAGACGTTCACGAGGGTGTCGTGCTCCCAGGCGCGGGTCCCGGCGGCGTCCGCATGGCCGCCCCACAGGTCGACCACCGCCTCGCCCTCCACGGTCACCGTGACCGCCGCGCCGATATCGCCGTGCTCGCGGAAGTTCCGTTCGAACGCGTCCCGTACGCCGGTGAAGCCCGGTGCGCAGTGGCCGTCGACGGTGGCTGATCCCACGGTGGCTCTCCTCGCGTCGTCCGAGTGCGGTGATCCCGTACGTCCGTACGTGCGTGTGGCGTCCACCGGATGATCCGTCCGGGCCGGTGCCCGTGGCAACCATGTGGGTCCGGACGGCTCAGCGGCGCGTGTCCGGATTCCGGCCTCCGCCCCCGCTGCCGTCCGGCCGGTGATCCTTGCCCCCGGCTTCGCTCGCCTGCGGGTCTCCGGTCGCACACACCGGTCCGTGGGGCGAGCCTGGAAGCGTTCGGCTCCCGGAGGACGGCCGCAGAGGAAGGTCCCACAGTGAACAGCGCGAAACCGGCAGGCACGCAGCATGTATCGGCCGAGGTGGTGGTGGAACTGGAGAGCTGCGCGACGCAGGACGCGCATGCCGTCTTCAGCGCACTGCGCACCTCCTTCACCTCCGACCGGGCGGCGGACGACGTACCCGAGGAGGTCGCCGGGGCGGGCTCGACCGTGTGGACCTCGACCTTCGACGTGAGCGACCGCAAGTCCGCGGCCGAGCCCCGCCGGCTGACCGCCCCCGTCCTGGTCAGCCTCCAGGGCGGCTACTGGGCCGTCGACGAGCTGTGCAAGGGCCTGGAGTCCGCGTTCGCGGTCCATGTCCTCGGCACGGCGGCCGGTGACCAGGAGAAGGAAGTCGAGCTCCGGCTGGAGACCCGCTAGACGGGGGCGGGGCGTACCCCTGAGGAAGCCGGGAGGGTGTCACCGCGGTGCACCACGAAGGCCCGGTCCGCGGCCGCTGCGGACCGGTCGGGGCGGGCCGTGTCCGGGGGTCCGGCGGCCCAGGATCTGTTGCGGAACCCGCCCCGTGGGGTCACCATGACAAATGACCCATACATGATAAATGCTCACTCTTCGTGTTTCGGGGTTCGTTGGTCCAACGAGGTGAAGGGCGTGAGCCTCGCGGTGAGGAGCCACGACATGACACTTCCCGGCGACCGGCACTACACGGTCGAACTGCATGCTTCGGCGGAGCGTGTGCCGCAGATCCGGCGGATCCTCGCCGCGCACCTGCGGTACTGGGATCTCGAACTGCATATCCCGCCCGTGTGCCGGGGAGTGGCGGAACTCCTGACCAACGTCCATCGCCATATCGGCCCGGACGCCCGGTGCGTCGTCGAACTCCGCTGGAGCGGCCGCCACCTCACCGCGTCCGTCGCCGACGAGGGTCCGCGGCTGCCGAGACTGCGCTCCGCGGCCGGCGGCGGACTCTCCACCGTGGCGGCGCTCAGCGACAGTTGGGGCACCTGCGGCACCCCGGACGGCAAGGTCATCTGGTTCACCCGCCGGGTCGAGGCGACCCGCAAATCCCGGCTGACCAGCCGCACTCCGCTGCGCAGCGTGCCCGATGCGAAGGGGCAGCCGGCGGTGCCTCCGGCGGTACCGGTCGAACCGCTCGTCGAGCCCGTACCCGAGGCCGCACCCGAGGTCGCCGCCGCGGCCGCCGCCGAGGCCGCCCCGGCGTCGTCGTCCGGGGTGCTGGTCGTCTGACGCACCTCCGGTCCCACCTCCTCGCCCGGCCCGCCACCGGCCCGCCGACGAGGCGCTGACGCCGACCGCTGTCACGCCTCGCGAGCGGGCCGGCAACCGTCCGCCGGGCCACCCACGGGCGGCGCGCCTCACCGCTGCCCGGGAGCCACCGCCGCCCGGGAGCCACGGTCGCCCGGGCGCGGCGCTGCGTGAGTACGGCGCTGCCCGGACCCGACACCCGCGCTCCCGCCCGCCCCGCACTCCCGCCGCCCCGCACTCCTGCCGACCCGGCAGTTGAGGAATCGCCCCGCTCCAGGCCCTGACCCACCCCGCGTTGCCCCGCCCCGCGTTGCCCCGCCCCGCGTCGCCCTGCCCTGATGCCGCCCCGCGCTGCCCTGCCGTGATGCCGCCCGGCGGACGCGCGGACGCGCCGCCGTGCCTTGCCCACCTCTCGCCTCCGGGCCCCGCCACCGCCCCGCCCACCGCGCCGCCGTGCCCGGATTCCTCCGGAATACCGGTCCGCCCCGCACGACCAGGGAGTTCGTCGCGCGTACGGCGATGTGTCACACCTGGGACACCCCCCCTTCCCCGGGCGCCGTTCCTCTTGGAACACTCTGCAGACCCGGTTTCCTCACAGCTCCCGGTGCCACCGCACCGCATCGATCCCCATATCGCGAACGCCCCCACACACACGACATGAGGTCCCCAAAGTCATGGCTGAACTGAATCGGCGCCGTTTCCTCCAGATAGCCGGCGCCACCGCGGGCGTCTCGGCCCTGTCGGGCAGCATCGCCCGTGCGGCGGCCATCCCCGCCGCACGGCGCTCCGGCTCCATCAAGGACATCGAGCACGTCGTCGTCCTGATGCAGGAGAACCGTTCCTTCGACCACTACTTCGGCTCGATGAAGGGCGTACGCGGCTTCGGCGACCCGCGCCCGCTCATCCTGGACAACGGGAAGTCCGTCTGGCACCAGCCGGACGGCTCCACGGACGTCCTGCCCTACCACCCGGACGCCGAGAACCTCGGCATGCAGTTCATCGAGGGCCTCGATCACGAATGGGCCGGCGGCCACAAGGCCCGGAACAACGGCAAGTACGACAACTGGATCGCCGCCAAGACCACCGGAACGATGGCGCACCTGCAGCGCAAGGACATTCCGTTCCACTACGCGCTCGCCGATGCGTTCACCATCTGCGACTCGTACCACTGCTCGTTCCTCGGGGCGACCGACCCCAACCGCTACTACATGTACACGGGGCACGTCGGCAACGACGGTTCGGGCGGCGGCCCCGTCCTCGGCAACGAGGAGGCGGGCTACAGCTGGACGACGTACCCGGAGCGGCTGGAGAAGGCCGGGATCTCCTGGAAGTTCTACCAGGACATCGGTGACGGCCTGGACGCCAACGGCAAGTGGGGCTGGATCGAGGACGCCTACCGCGGCAACTACGGCGACAACTCGCTGCTCTTCTTCAACCAGTACCGCAACGCCAAGCCCGGCGACCCGCTCTACGACAAGGCCCGTACCGGCACCAACGCCAAGGCGGGCGACGGCTACTTCGACCGCCTCAAGGCCGATGTGAAGGCCGGCAAGCTCCCGCAGGTCTCCTGGGTGGCCGCCCCCGAGGCCTTCTCCGAGCACCCCAACTGGCCCGCCAACTACGGCGCCTGGTACGTCTCGCAGGTGCTGGACGCGCTCACCTCCAACCCCGAGGTGTGGAGCAAGACCGCCCTGCTCGTCACCTACGACGAGAACGACGGCTACTTCGACCACGTCCTCCCGCCGTTCCCGCCGGCCTCCGGCGACGAGGGCAAGTCGACCGTGGACACCTCGCTCGACTACTTCGGCGGCAACGCCAAGTACGCCGCCGGCCCCTACGGCCTCGGCCAGCGCGTCCCGATGATCGTGGTCTCCCCCTGGAGCACCGGCGGTTACGTCTGCTCCGAGGTCTTCGACCACACCTCCATCATCCGGTTCCTGGAGCGCCGCTTCGGTGTGCACGAGCCGAACATCTCGCCGTGGCGGCGTGCCATCTGCGGCGACCTGACCTCCGCCTTCGACTTCGGCCTGGAGAACACCAAGCCGGCCGCGCTCCCGGCCACCGACGGCTTCCGGCCGCCGGACAAGGACCGGCACGACAGCTATGTGCCGAAGCCGCCGGCCAACCCCGTCCTGCCCAAGCAGGAGCCGGGCTCGCGACCCTCGCGTCCGCTGCCGTACGCGCCGCTCGTCGACGGGAGTGCCACCCCCTCCACCGGGCGGTACACGCTCACCTTCAGCGGCGGCGACAAGGCCGGTGTCTGCTTCACCGTCACCGGCGGCAACCGCACCGACGGCCCCTGGACGTACACCACGGAGGCCGGCAAGAAGATCTCCGACACCTGGAACACCCAGTACTCCAAGGGCACGTACGACCTGACGGTGTACGGCCCGAACGGCTTCCTGCGCACCTTCAAGGGTGACGGCAAGAAGGCAGGACCCGAGGTGACCGCCCGCCACGACGCGACCGCGGGACGCGTCGAACTCACCCTGACCAACCACGGCCGCACCGACTGCCACCTCACCGTCACCCACGCCTACGGCGGGGCGAGCGAGACCTACACGGTCCGTGCGGGCGCCACCGTCAAGAAGCCGGTGGACCTGCGCGCCAGCAAGCGCTGGTACGACCTGTCAGTCAAGGCCGACACCGACGGCGCCTTCCTGCGCCGGTTCGCCGGCCACGTGGAGAACGGCGAGCCGGGCGTGAGCGACCCGGCGATCCTCACCGGCTGAGCGGACGGGCGGCGGGCGGCGGCAGCGGACTGTGTCCACCCCGCCCGCTGCCCGTCACCCGTTCGCGGCTCGGGAGGCGTGCTCGCCGCGCCCATGAGGACCGGGCCGTGGCCGGCACCCGCACGGGCGCCGGCCACGGCCCGCCCGCCGTCAGGAAGCCGTACCGGGCAGGCTCCCGCGGACCTCGCGGGCCGCGGCGACCAGGTTCTCCAGGGCGGCCCGCACCTCGGGCCAGCCGCGGGTCTTCAGGCCGCAGTCCGGGTTGACCCACAGCCGTTCGGCCGGGATGGCCTCAAGTCCCTTGCGCAGCAAGGCCGTTGCCTCGTCCACCCCCGGTACGCGCGGCGAGTGGATGTCATACACACCGGGACCCACCTCGCGCGGATAGCCCGCCGTGGCGAGCTCCCCGGCGACCTGCATATGGGAGCGGGCCGCCTCCAGGCTGATGACATCGGCGTCGAGATCGTCGATGGCCCGCAGGATGTCGCCGAACTCCGCGTAGCACATATGCGTATGGATCTGGGTGTCCGGACGGACCCCGCCGGTGGTGAGGCGGAACGCCTCGGTGGCCCAGGCCAGGTATCCGGCGTGGCCTGCGGTGCGCAGCGGCAGGGTCTCGCGCAGCGCGGGCTCGTCGACCTGGATCACCGACGTGCCCGCCGCCTCCAGGTCGCGCACCTCGTCGCGCAGGGCGAGGGCCACCTGCCGGGCGGTCTCGCCCAGTGGCTGGTCGTCGCGGACGAAGGACCAGGCGAGCATGGTGACCGGGCCGGTGAGCATGCCCTTGACGGGCCGGTCGGTGAGCGACTGGGCGTAGGTCGTCCAGCGGACCGTCATCGGTCCTGGCCGGGAGACGTCCCCGGCCAGCACCGGCGGGCGGACGTAGCGGGTGCCGTAGGACTGCACCCAGCCGTGCCGGGTGGCGAGGTAGCCGGTGAGCTGTTCGGCGAAGTACTGCACCATGTCGTTGCGCTCCGGCTCACCGTGCACCAGGACATCGAGACCGGCCTTCTCCTGGAAGGCCAGGACCTCGCGGATCTCGGCCGCGATGCGCTCCTCGTAGCCCGCGGTGCCGATCCGCCCGGCCCGCAGGTCGGCCCGGGCGGTGCGCAGTTCGGCGGTCTGCGGGAACGAGCCGATGGTGGTGGCCGGCAGCAGCGGCAGCCCGAGGTGGGCGCGCTGGGCGGCGGTCCGCTCGGCGTAGGGCTGCGAACGGCGGCCGTCGGCGTCGGTGACGGCCGCGGCCCGGGCACGCACGGCCGGGTCGTGGGTGAGGGCGGAGTGCGTACGGGAGGCCAGGTCGGCGCGGTTGGCGGCGAGTTCGGCGGCGATGGCGCCGGTGCCCCTCGCCAGACCGCGCGCCAGCGTCACGACCTCCGCGGTCTTCTGCCGGGCGAAGGCCAGCCAGCGGGCGATCTGCGGGTCGATATCGCGCTCGGCGGCGGCGTCCAGCGGGACGTGCAGCAGCGAGCAGGAGGTCGACACATCGACCCGCTCGGCCAGGCCGAGCAGCGTGCCCACCGTGGCCAGCGACTTCTCGAAGTCGTTGATCCACACATTGCGGCCGTCGACGACACCGGCGACCAGCCGCTTGCCGGGCAGCCCGCCGACCGCCGCCAGCTCCCCGAGGTTGCCGGCCGCCGCGCCGGTGAAGTCCAGCGCCAGCCCCTCGACGGGCGCCTTCGCCAGTACCGGCAGCGCCTCGCCCAGCCGGTCGAAGTACGAGGCGACCAGCAGCTGGGGGCGGTCGACGAGGGCGCCGAGGTCGCGGTAGGCGCGGGCCGTGGCGTTCAGCACGGCGGGGGAGCGGTCCTGCACCAGCGCCGGCTCGTCCAGCTGCACCCAGGTGGCGCCGGCCGCCCGCAGGTCGGCAAGGACCGCGGCGTAGACGGGCAGCAGCCGGTCGAGCAGCGTCAGCGGGTCGAAACCGGCGGCCACACCGGGCGCGGGCTTGGCCAGCAGCAGATAGGTGACCGGCCCGACGAGGACCGGGCGGGCGGCCAGACCGAGCCCCAGCGCCTCGGTCAGCTCGGCGACCTGCTTGGCGGAGTCCGCGGCGAAGACCGTGTCCGGCCCCAACTCCGGTACCAGATAGTGGTAGTTGGTGTCGAACCACTTGGTCATCTCCAGCGGCGCCACCTCCTGTGTGCCGCGCGCCATCGCGAAGTAGCCGTCGAGGGCGTCGTCGGCGACGGCGGCGCGGTGGCGGTCAGGGACGGCGCCGACCATGACGCTGGTGTCCAGCACATGGTCGTAGTACGAGAAGTCGCCGGTCGGCACCTCGTGGACACCGGCCTCGGCGAGCTGCCGCCACGTGCCGCGGCGCAGTTCGGCGGCGGTGGCGCGCAGGGCGTCGGCGCCGACGCGGCCCTTCCAGTAGCCTTCGACGGCCTTCTTCAGTTCACGGTTCGGCCCCTGACGGGGGTAGCCGTGCACGGTGGCGCGTGCTGCCGCGGCTGCGGAGGTGCTGGTCACGGAACTCTCCTTCGCGAGTATGTCTCCATGGACCCCGGGACGGGTCGAGGACGCGAAGGAACGGCGATCCGGACGGGCCCCGGCGCCAACAAGCCGGACGTACCCGTCTGATGTCCGCCGACCCGCCCTCGAGGTCACCGAGATCTCCCCGCGCACCGGTCGCACGGGGGCACTGGCAGGTCTTCGGACTCGCGGGCACATCCGCCAAGGGCGGACATCTACTGGCCGTCGCTTCCCAGACCCGGCCGGGCCCAGTGCGTATGACGGCGGTCGTTCCCACTCACCGCTGCGGGGCAGTCCCGGACTTCCACCGGGTTCCCTCTTACGACGCACCTGCCTGGCGGACAGGGCGAACCAGTTGCCCGCCCACCCTAGGGCATGGCTCCCCGGCGATGTCTCCCCGAGGGAGATCCGCTGACCGGCAAGCGAGATCCGCTGGCCGGCTACTGCCGCCGCCACCGTCCCGCCGCGCACGGAACCGGCTGTCCGCCCCTCACCTGTCCGCCCCCCCACCTGCCCGCCCGGTACGCCGAACGCCGCCGCCCGGATGGC
Organism: Streptomyces lydicus; assembly: GCF_004125265.1. GTDB lineage: Bacteria > Actinomycetota > Actinomycetes > Streptomycetales > Streptomycetaceae > Streptomyces > Streptomyces lydicus_C. Next base: position 1,691,937 of record NZ_RDTE01000003.1, on the reverse strand, counting down.
CGGGTGGCGGCGTCTGCGGTCTATTGAGGTGTGTGCGGCCCGACGGGACCGGGCCGGCCGGACCGGAGGCCCAGTGGGAGCCCCCCCGGCTCACCGTCCGCTGCTTCGGCTACGGCCGTCCACCGAGAGGCTTGGAGAAGCCGTGGCACCAGACAGCTCCCGGTCGCACCGCGGCCGGACGGCCGCCCGCGGCACGGCACGGCTGCTGGCGGCGGCCGGCCTGGCACTGGACGCCTATGTCCACGCCCGGCTCGCCGGCCGCTACGACGGGGTCACGGCGACCATCAGCCAGGGTCTGCTCTTCCGCATCGAGGCCGCGCTGGCCGCACTCGCCGCCGTGCTCGTGCTGGTCTGGCGCCGGCCGGCCGCCGACACCTTCGCCTGGCTCGTCGCGACCGGCGGACTCGCGCTGCTGCTCCTCTACACCTATGTGGACATCGGTGCGCCGGGACCGCTGCCGGACATGTACGAACCGGGCTGGAGCGCCGACAAGAAGCCGGCGGCCCTGGCGCAGGCCGTCGCCGCCCTGGCCACCGCCTTCCTGCTGCTCACCCGCACCCGCGGCCTTGCCAGGCAGCGCAGATGACCGGCGGAACGACGGCCGTCCGGGCCCCCGGGTCAGTGCTGCAGGGCGCTGCGCTGCTGCCACTGCGTCCAGCTCTCCTGCCAGACCTCCAGGCCGTTGCCGACGTCGGTCTTGTTGGTGTTGCTGGTGCCCTTCACCTCGACGGTGGAGCCGATGGACAGGAAGTCGTAGGCCCTCTTGGCGTCCGAGGTGGACATACCGAAGCAGCCGTGGCTGTTGTTGACCACGCCGAGCGACTTGTTCCACGGGGCGGAGTGCAGGAAGGTCCCGGACGCGGTGAGGTGGGTGACCCACTTGGAGTCCAGCATCCACTCGCTGCCGTGGCCGATGGTGGCGGAGTCCATGGTCTCGGCCGCGTTCTTGCTGCGTACGGTGTGCACACCGCCGCGGGTCGGGTCCTGCGGGGAGCCCGCGGAGCCGGTGATGGTGCCGACGCTCTTGCCGTTCTCGTACATGGTCAGCTTGTGCGCGGGCACATCGATGACGGCCTTGTGGTCGGGGCCGATGCGGAAGCCGAAGTTGTAGTCCCGGGCGAACCAGCCGCCGTCGTCACCGGAGTTGATCCCGGACAGTGCGCCCTTGACGTCGACCTTGGTGCCGGTGGGCCAGTAGTCCTTGGGGCGCCAGTCGATCCGGTCCTTGCCGGAGTAGTCCTTGACCCAGCCCCAGGCACCCTCGACCTTCGGCTGGGTGGTGACCTTCAGCGCCTTCTCGATCTCGGCGCGCCGGTCCTTCGCCACCGGGTGGTCGAAGAGGATCGATATCGGCATTCCGGTGCCCACGGTCTGCCCGCCACCGGGGGTGTTGGTGAGCTTGTTGACCTTGCCGGCCTGCTCCGTGGTGAATTCCGAGGTGGCGGCGGACTCCTTGCCCTGCGCCGACTTCGTCTTCGTCCGCACGGTGTAGGTGGTCTGCGGCTTGACCTTGCCGTCCGACTTCCATGACGTGCCGTCACCGGCGAGCTGCCCGGCGACCGTGCCGCCCTTGTCGTCCTTGACCTCGACCGAGACGAGCTTTCCGTCGTCGGCCCGCACGGATATGTCCGAGCCGAGCTTGACCGACTTGCTTCCGGCGGCCGGGGTGACGGTCACCTTCGCCGCAGGCTGGTCCGCCTTCGGCCCGTCGGCACCCGGCCCGCACGCGGTCAACAGCGTCCCCGTCGCTATCAGGGCGGGTATCAACCGTACGGAGTGGCGGCGTGATCCGGCGTACACGGGGGTCCTTCCCAAGCAGAACAACTGACGGTGGCGGAGCGCGGCCCTGTGCGGGGTAACCGCCAAGGGCTGCCATGCCCCACCGCATAGGCAGATGCGCTGTGCGCTTCGGTGGTTGTCCGGTGCACCGGGTTATTAGGACACAGTTCGATATCGGGCCTGCGGGGGAGTTGGGAGAGCGGGGGAGCGGGGAAGCCGAAGAACCAGGGAGCGGGAAGGCGGAGGGTGTCCTTCCGGCCGCCCGCCGCTTGGCGCCGTCCACAAGCGGGGTGGCGCGCCGGTGCTTACGGTGGTGTGTGCATGCGGTGCGCGTCGTGCGTCCCGTGCGAGTCGTGTGGCCCGTGTGCGCCGTGCGCCCTGTGCATCCCGTGCGTCCCGTGCATGCCGTGCATGCCGTGGATCCCGTGGATCCCGTGCCTGCCGTGGGGAGGTGCCGGAGAGGTATCGGCGCCGCCGTTCCGCGATTCCTGTCCCTTTCCCCAGGCATCTCCTCCAGGCATCGGCCAAGGTGGTGGTGTCCGCCCAGACAGACCGTCAGTACGCGGTCCGGTGACCGGCAGGAGAGAGCGTGAGCCAGATGCGAGGCCCGGCGGCGGCCGGTTCGCCGGGTCCGGTGCGGCGCCGCGGCGCACCGCCCGAGGTCCGGGCCTGGGCGCAAGCGCTCGGCGCGGCCGTGGCGGGCATCGTCACCATGATCGTGGTCGCCGCGCTCGGCCTGTGGGCGGCGGGCGCGGCGGACCTTCCCGGCGGGGCGTTCCCCTCGGTGGTCGCGGCCACGGTGCTGGTCGCGGCCGGCGGTTCGGTCGGTCTCGCCGGCGACGTCGGCGGCCTCGCGCAGGCCGATGCCGCCCTGGACGTCGTACCGCTGTCGGTCACGCTCGCCGGTGCGCTGGTGACCGCCGCCGTCTTCCTGCTGCCGCTGCGCCATCGGGCGGTGGCCGGCACCGGGGAACTGCTCGCCCGGGTCGCCCGAACGGCGGTGTGCTGGCTGGTGCTTCTGCTGCTGCTCACGCTCGCCGCCCGGCACAGCTTCCGGATCTCCGTGGGCAACGCCCTGGCCGACCGGCTCGGCGCCGAGCTGGGCGCCACCCCCGCCATCGGCTTCCGCGCCGATGTCCCCGCGACGCTCGGGGCCGGACTGCTGTGGATCCTGGCGGTGCTCGCGCTGACCTTCCTGGTCTCGCGCCGGGCCCCGCTCTCTCCCGGGCTGCTGCGCTTCCAGGACTCCGTACGGCCGCCCGCCTTCGCCATGCTGCTGACACTGCTGTGCTACGTCGTGATCGGCCTGGTCATCGGCATCGTCGAGCTCATCACCGAGGACCGCCCGGCCGAGACCTTCGCCGTCCTGTTCCTCGGACTGCCGAACCTCGCCTGGATGGCGCTGGGCATCGGCACCGGCGGAGCCTGGACGGGGCATGTCGACAAGGCCATCGGACTGCCCCTGCCGCACGTCCTCGACCAGGTGCTCCGCGCCCATGGGAAACGCACCCTCGACCTCGGCGCGCTGGCCCGGTACGACGGCCGGGCCTGGCTCCTGGTGGCGGTGGCGGCCGTGGTGCTGCTCGTTGCGGCCTTCACCGCGGCGGTCCGTTCCCCGGCCCGGCGGCCGGCCTGGCGGCACGCCGTCGAGATGGCCGTGGCACTGGCCCTCACCCTGTTGGCCGTCGGCCTGCTCACCCGCATCTCCGCCCACTACGGGCTCTCCCTGATGGGCCTCGGTGATCTCAGCGGCGATCTGGGCGGCGAGGTCACTCTGGAGCCGCAACTCCTCCGGCTGGTGGGCGCCGGCCTGGCCTGGGGGCTGGTCACCGGCTTCCTCGGCGCCTTGCCGGCGCGGCGCGTACGCCATCCGGGCGAGGTGGAGAAGCCGTAGCGGCAGCCGGCGCCGCGGAAGCCGGCGTTCCGGGGACGCCGCCGCCCACACCGTCAGCCGAAGCGCACACATCCCGCTCCCCAAAACGGGGATTTCAGGCCATGATCCCGCTTTATCCGAGCGAATACGACCGGCTACTCGCGAGGAACGGCGCAGGTCAACTAAGGTGAACGCTCCGATTAGTCCCCTTGTGAATTCCATGGAAATGCCGGAATTTACTGCGCTGATCGAAGGAAGTCCTGCCGAATCAGGACACACCGTGCAGCGCAGGGCTACGTGGTGTCGGCAACACCGCTCAACGTCGGCTTTGTAAGACCCAGCCGGCCCGTCCGCCCCCCCGGAACGCGACGGCGCCGGTTCCTTCTTATTCACCTACCTCGCGAAGGCAAGGCAGAGATGGCACGAGTCTCCCGACAAACCCCCCAGCAGTACTCCGGCCGGCAGGCCCACCCCGTCGACGAGGTACTGCCCGTCGCCAAGCTCACCCTCTACGGGTTTCAGCACGTCCTCGCTTTCTACGCGGGAGCGGTGATCGTCCCGATCATCGTCGGGAACGCCCTGGGCCTCTCCCATGAGGAGCTCGTCTATCTGATCAACGCGGACCTGCTGACCTGTGGTGTCGCCTCGATCATTCAGGCCCTCGGCGTCTGGAAGATCGGCGCCAGGCTGCCGCTGGTCCAGGGCGTCACCTTCACCGCGGTCTCGCCGATGATCGCCATCGGCCTGGGCGCCGGCGGCGGCACCGCGGGACTGCTCGTCGTCTACGGCGCGGTGATCACCGCGGGTATAGCGACCTTCCTGTTCGCGCCGTTCTTCGGCAAGCTGGTGAAGTACTTCCCGCCGGTCGTCATCGGCACGGTCCTCACCATCATCGGCCTCACCCTGATCCCGCAGGGCCTGCAAGACGCGGCCGGCGGCGCGAAGTTGATCGGGCACCCCGGATACGGCGATCCCAAGAACCTCGCCTATGCGCTGGGCACCCTGCTCTTCATCCTGGTCGTGGTCCGCCTCGGGAAGCCGTATCTGAGCAGCCTCGCCGTGCTGCTCGGTCTGGTCGCCGGTACCGCGGTGGCCTGGCTCCTGGGTGACGCGGATTTCGGTGCGGTGAAGGATGCCGACTGGTTCGGTGTCAGCACGCCCTTCCACTACGGCATGCCGAAGTTCGAGCTGTTCCCGATCATCGCCATGGTCGTCGTCATGCTGATCACCATGGTGGAGACGACCGGAGACGTCTACGCCATCGGGGAGGTCACCCGTAAGAAGGTCGACAACGCCACGGTGGCCAACGCCCTGCGCGCCGATGGAGCCGCCACCATTCTCGGCGGAGTGTTCAACTCCTTTCCCTACGCGGCCTTTGCGCAAAACATCGGCCTGGTGCGGATGTCGAAGGTCATGAGCCGGTTCGTGGTGGTCGCGGCCGGCGGTTTCATGATCGTCTTGGGGCTGCTGCCGAAGGCGGGCAGCGTGGTGGCCGCGATTCCGCATCCGGTGCTCGGTGGTGCCGCGATCGCGATGTTCGGCATGGTCGCCGCGGTCGGCATCCAGATCCTGGGCAAGGTGGATCTGCGTGAGGAGCGCAACGCCCTGATCCTGGCGGTCAGCCTCGCCGCTGCGCTGCTGCCCAACGCGGTCGCGCCGTTCTTCGAGCGGATGCCGGAGGACATCCGGGCGGTCCTCAACAGCGGTATCACGCTGGGCAGCCTGACCGCCGTGCTGCTGAACCTCTTCTTCAACGTCTTCACCCGCCGCAGCACGATGGAGATCGACTGGGACGACATCGAGGGCGACGAGCCGGAGGAGGCGCACGGACCGCTGGGAGCGCACGAGCCGGCCGGCGCGCACCGGCCGGCGGGCCCGTTCCCCCCGCAGGGCGCGCACGCGCCGCAGAGCCCGCACGCGCCGCAGAGCCCGCACGCGCCCCAGGGTCCGTACACCCCGCAGGGCCCGTCCACGCAGCAGGGCCACTACGACCCGCAGGGTACGGGCAACCCGCAGGGCCCCCACGGTCAGCAGGGCCCGCACTGGGGCGCCCCCGGCAACTGACGTCGACGGCCGCGTCGACGTCCGGGCCAACGGCCGCGGGCGGGGAGGAACGGCATCCCGGTTCCTCCCCGCCCGCCGGCGTCCGCCCCCGTGCCGTTCCCGTCAGTGGGTGGCCACGGAGTTGAACGGCGGCGCTTCGCCCGCATCCCCGATCAGGTCCCAGAAGTGGTCGACCAGCCTGCGCAGATACGCCGAGCGCTCGGCCGCGACCTCCTTGAGCCGGAAGTCGTCGTTGCGCGCCACCACATGCCCCATATAGCGCTCGGAGAACTCCGCGAACTCCGCATGCATGGTGCGCAGGGCATCGCTCACCCGGGTCTTGTTCAGTGTGGTGATCTTCGCGATCGCCCCCACGTGCCCCTTCCAGCGCCCCTCGATGGCCGACCGCAGATGCCCGGCCAGCTCGTCGTTGTGCCCCATCACCCCGATCAGCTTCCGCAGCGACAGCCCCAACGCCTCCACCAGTGCCTTGGTCTGCCGGTAGTCGCCGCTCCACTGCTGCGTCGACTCGGCCGCCCAGTACACGGCCGGATCCATCCCGATCAGCTGGGCCAGCCGCCCCACGCTCAGTTGGCGGGCCATCCGGTGTTCGCCCAGGGTCCGGGGCTCGACGCCCATCAGCACCGTCGGCGGGCACCACAGGACATCGGCCAGGGCGAAGAGCTGTGCCTCGGACGGCGCCTGCGCGCCGTACTCCCAGGCCTCGATCAGCTCGGGACGGACCGGTACGCCGCATGCCGTCATGGCCTGGGCGACCTGAGCCGTACTCAGGCCCACCCGGGCCCGCGCGGATCTGGCCTCTGCGGAGGAAAAGGGAGTGCTGTACACCTACGGGACACCTCGCTGCACCCGGCGAACGGGGGGTGCTTGTGGGGAGAGGAGATGGAGGAACATCCAGGAGCGGGCAGATTAACAGATGGTCGATAGGTACGAATCTACAGTTCCCCGGCGAGGCGAAGGCGGGCAAGAGTCGCGAGGGTGGACGGGCGGGAGATGTGTGCCATCTGTCCGATTTCGCGCATCAACCGGCTTACTGGGTATAGCCGATGCCTCGGCGCTTACCGGGCGGTAGCGGTTCTTGATGCCACACAGACGACGCAGCGTAATAAGAGCGTTACGTGAAGGGGGTGCGCGGTGTCGCCGTGAGGGCCAAGGCGGGCGTTTTTGGCCCCCGCTCTTCGGGCTCGGCTCGGCCCGTACGGCCGCACTGCCGGTGGCCGCGCTCTCGTTGCCCGGCCAACAGGCGCTCTTTCAGGCCTTTCTGACGCCTCGTCGGTTGACGGCGGCCTGGCTGATCAGCTACAGCGGGCCGCTTTCGGTCACCCCCTTCGCCAGAGGTCAGCGCAGCGTGCGCCGGTCTCCAGCGAAGATCTTGTCCAGGTGGTAATCGAGCGTGCTGCGCACGTCCTCCAGGGTGCGGCGCCGGTGGAGCACATCCTGGCCCAGCCCCACCGCGCCGGACACCAGCAGATCCGCCTCGCGCCACGGGTCGAGGCCCGGGGTCGTCCGCCCGTCGCGCTGCGCCGCGGCGATCAGCTCCGCCACCATCCGCTCCAGGGGCTGGTCGGCGGGCAGGAAGACCTCGGCGAGCTCCGGGTCGGTCAGGCTGCGGGCGTAGTAGGCGGCGAACACCCGCAGTGCGGTGGTGCGTTGGGCATCCACGGGCAGGAACTCGTCCAGTACCGCCCGCAGCAGGGCGCGGGGGCCGGTGGCGTCGAACCGGATACGGGAGCGGGCGATGCGCTCGTTCTCCTCGTGCAGTAGCTGCAGCGCGTCGACCAGCAGCCGGTGCTTGCTCGCGAAGTGGTACTGAACCGCGCGCAGTGACACCCCGGCCTCGGCCGCGACCTCCCGCAGGCTTGCCGCGTGCAGGCCCCGTTCGGCGGCGATCCGCCACAGGGCCTCGGCGATCTGCCGGCGCCGCGGCGAGGGGGCGCCAGGCGCCGCGGGCTGCTCGGCGGCCGGGGCGGGCGACTGCTTGCGCCGCCGGTACGCCTTCGCCTGACAGCTCCGCGAGCAGTAGAGCGCCGGCCGGCCCCGCCCCGGAGCCGGGACGGCCGCGGTGCACATCCGGCACACGGGGCCCCCGGCGGCCTTCATTTCGTCACGCTCATTTCTCATTCCGGAACCCTCAAATTGTGTGACGTAAATCGAATTCATCAGTAATTCAGCGCTAGATTTCCCTTTCTCCAATGATACGTTCGTAACGTTCCGAGGGGACGCGGAACGCGATGGGAGAACTTTCCGAGGGGGCTGGGAATTGATGAAGTACGACATCCTGCAGGTCGTCGGCGCCGCCGTGATGGTGGAATTCGTCCAGGGGGTGATCCGGCTGCTCGTCGACCACGGCGACACCGGGCTCCTGGGGTGGCTGGGTGGTGGTTTCGCGCTCACGCTGGCCGTGCACGGAGTGCTGGTCGTCGTGGGTGTGCTGTTGACGGGCTGGTCTCATGTCCGGGCGAAGGCGGTTGGCCGGCGCGGCTGATCCGTCCGGAATGAAGTGTCAACCGCGGGTTGACGGGCTTCGACTGTCAACCTAGGGTTGCCTCATGGAACCGACTCAGGAACCGACGCAGATCAACCATTCCGTCCGCCTCGGCGACCTCATCGAGGCGATCAAGAAGGTGCACGGCGACGCCCTGGAACAGCTCCAGAGCGCCGTCGTGGCCGCCGACCACCTCGGTGAAGTGGCCGACCACCTCATCGGCCACTTCGTCGACCAGGCTCGCCGCTCCGGCGCCTCGTGGACCGAGATCGGCGCGTCCATGGGCGTCACGCGGCAGGCCGCCCAGAAGCGGTTCGTGACGAAGGAGGAGCCGGCGTCCGGCATGAGCCAGGACTTCGGCAGCTTCACCCCCCGGGCCAGGAGCGTGGTCGTCGCGTCCCAGAACAAGGCCCGCGAAGGGGGGTACGCGCAGATCGGTACGGGTCATCTCGTGCTCGGTCTGCTCGACGACCCGGAAGGGCTGGCCGCACGGGTGCTCGTCGCCCAGGGCGTACAGCTGGAGACGGTCGCGGCGGCCGCGGCCGAGGCGCTGCCCGAGCCCTCCGGCGAACCCCTGCCCGCCCTCGTGCCCTTCGACGCCCGCGCGAAGAAGGCTCTCGAACTCACCTTCCGTGAGGCGCTGCGGCTGGGCCATCACTACGTCGGCACGGAGCATCTGTTGCTGGCGCTGCTGGAGGAGGAGAACGGCGAGGGCGTGCTCAGCGGGCTGGGCCTCGACAAGGCGAACACCGAGGAGTACGTGTCGGCCGCCCTGAGGGCGGTCCGGGAGAAGCTCCAGGAGTAACTGCAAGGGGCAGCAGTGGTGCCGGCCCGCCCCTGCCCGGCGGCCGGGCCGGCACCCGGCGATGTCACCGCTCCCTGGTGCGAGGTTCTACGGGCCCGCCGAGGAGCCGCCGGCGGGGCTGCATGCCCGTCGGCTATGAGGAAGGAGCGTTCCCGGCGCCCGTCTCGTCAGAGGTCCAGGACGAGGCGCGGGGTCAGGGCGCGGGAGACGCAGGCGTACATCCGGCCCTCCGGGGCGCCGATGTCGTCGCGGTGCTCGGGCCGGCCGTCGAGGACGGTGAGTTCACAGCTTCCGCAGACGCCTTCGCGGCATCCCGACGGGAGAGGGTGCCCGGCGTGTGCCAGGGCGTCGAGCAGCGTCTTGTCGGCCGGTACCCGGACCGTACGCGCCGACCGTGCGCACACCGCCTCGAACTCCGTGTCGGGGCCGAACGTCTTGGGCGCCGGGTGGAACCGTTCCACGCGCAGCCGTCCGGCCGGGAACGCGGCCTCGGCTGCGGCCAGCATCGAGGCGGGGCCGCAGCAGTAGACCAGCGTGCCGGGGGCCGTCCCCGCTGCCAGGGCCGCGAGGTCCGGCCTGCCCTGCTCCGCGGTGGCGACGATCCGGACCCGCTCGCCGTACGCGGCCAGCAGCTCGCCGGCGAACGGCATGGTCGCGGCCGAGCGCCCCACGTACACGAGGGAGGCGGGGACGCCCGCCCCGGCGACCGCGCGCAGCATCGGCAGGACGGCGGTGATACCGATGCCGCCCGCGAGGAAGAGGTAGGCGGGCGCGGGGACGAGCGGAAAGTGGTTGCGGGGGAGGGATACATCGAGGGTGCGGCCCCGGCGCAGGAACCGGTGGAGATATTCCGAGCCGCCCCGGCTGAGGCGTTCGTGGCGTACGGCGATGCGGTAGGACTCCCGGTCGGCCGGGTCTCCGCACAGCGAGTACTGGCGGGTGAGCCAGTTTGGCAGCGCCAGGTCGATGTGGGCTCCGGGCTCCCAGGGTGCGAGCGGCCCCGTGGTGCCGCGTAGGAGGAGGGCGACGGTGTCTTCGGCGATGGGGTCGATGCGGTCGACGACGGTTTGCTGCATGGATAGTCCTAGGGGAAGTCCTGGGGCAGGCCCGGTCGTTGCGGTCAGTAGAGCTTGCGGTAGGCCTCTTCGAGGGCGGCGTCGATGTCGGCCGGGGCGATGTCGAGGCCGAACTGGGCCGCGGCCAACTCGCCGGGCGACGGGATCTCGTCGGCGAGGGCCTGGCTGGCGGGGTCCCACAGCCGGGAGCGGAGGAGCGCACGCCCGCAGTGGAAGTACGCCTCGGCGACGTCCACCACGAGCGCCAGCTCCGGCTCGCGCGCCTCGGTCCGCATCCGGGCGAGCACGTCGGGCTCGTCGGTCGGGTAGGCGCGGCCGTTGACGCGAAGAATCTCGGGCAGCCCGGGGATCAGGAAGGCCAGCCCTATCCCGTCGTTCTCGGCGAGGTTGCGGAAGGAGTCGGCGATCTTGTTGCCGGGCCGGTCGGGGATGGCGAGCGTGTGCGCATCCAGGACTTTCACGAACCCCGGATAGTCGCCGCGGGGCGAGCAGTCGGCGCGGCCCGCCGCGTCCGCCGTGGCCATCGTCAGGAAGGGGGAGTGGGCGATGAAGCGGTGGAAGTACTCGTCTATACAGCCGAGGATCTTGGCTTTGGTCCTCTCCTCGGGTTCGCCGAGCCGGGCACGGACATCGGCGGGCGAGACCCGGCGGGGGCGTGTGCTGGTCTGCGTCACGCGGGAGCTCCTTCCGGATGGGGAGGACGGGCAGGCGACCGTGCAGAAGAGTGCGACGTCCGCTCCACCGCAGGTCATGGCACTATTGTGAGTAATTACTCAGGTCTCGCGCTACTCGCATTCGCAGCGCTGTCAAGGAGGTGCCATGGCGTCGGGACGAGGTGGACTCCAGCCACGTAAACAGCCCCGTCAGGTCCGGGCCGAGCTCACCCGGCAGCGGATTCTCGCGGCCGCTGCTCACGTTTTCGCGGAGTACGGCTATGCCGCCGGGACCACCAACCGGATCGCCGAGCGGGCGCAGATCTCCATCGGCTCGCTGTACCAGTACTACCCGAACAAGGACGCGATCCTGGTGGAGCTGGCGACCCGGCACCTGGACGCGGGAATGGCCGCCATCGCGTGCCCTCAGGACGAGGGGCCGCCCCGACCCCTCGAAGAAGCCATCCGTGGTTATGTGCATCTCTCGATCGAGAACCACCTGGACGACCCGCAGCTCCTCCGCGTCATGGCCGAACAGGCGCCCCGCTCCCCGGAGTTGCTGGAAAAGATGTCCCGGTACCAGCAGTCACGGACCGCCTATGTCCGCGAGCTGATCGAGAACCATCCGGAGAGCCGGGTCGACGACATGCATACCGCGGCGCGGCTCGTCGTCTCCACGGTCGAACTGACTGTCCACCAACTCGCCGCCGCGCCCGACCCTCTTGCCCCCGCCCGCCTGGAGAACGAGTTGGTCGCCATGATCACCCGCTATCTCACGGGCGGCCCGCAGGGGGTGGAACCGTAGCCCCCGTAACCCCGTTAACCGCGAGAACCTCTCTCCTGAAGCGGGTGTCGCAGGTTCGCGTCCTGCCGGGGGGCACGATGTGGGGAACTGTGCGCCGCCTCAGAACGCGGAGTGGGTGAACCAGCGCGCCAGCAGTTCCCCGTCGCCCGCCGTCTCGATGGTGTCCGCGTCGTGGCCCAGACGCCCGTACACGAGGAGCAGCAGGTCCGCGGCGGCTCCCTGCACGACGGCGTCGGCGGGACCGGCTGCCGCATCCCCGGCAAGCGGTGCCACCTCGAAGCCGTCGGGGTGCAGGCGGACCAGCCAGTCGCCGACGGTGTCCGTGCACCGGAAGCGCAGGGTCTCGCCGTTGCCGCGCAGGTGCGCCACCCCGGGCGCGAACGAGGTCGCGAACGGCAGGTTGACCAGGAACTCGTCCACGCCGTCCGCCGCGAGAACGCGGTCGATCTCCGTGCGCAGGCCCACGGCGCGTTCCGCGTCGGTGCGGTGCACCAGGGTCTCGAACAGCATCCGCCGCATCCAGAACCGGGCGTGCTGATCGGCGCCCCAGGCCCACATCGGGGCGTCCGGGTCGGTGCCGGCGAACGCGTCGGCGGCCCGGGCCGCACTCGCCGTCAGCCAGCCGGCCCAGCCGGTGTCGTCCGCGGGCAGTTCCAGCTCCACCTCGCGGCTGCGCGGCGGTTCCTGGACGCGCTGCCGCAGCAGCACGGAGAACCAGCGCTGCACGCTCCCGGTATGCCTGACCAGGTCGAGCAGCGTCCAGCCGGGGCAGCCCGGCACCGGCAGCGAGAGATCCGCGCCGTCCAGTGCCGCGACGAACCTCGCGGTCTCCGCCGCCACGGCGGTGCGGTGGACGGCGGGGGTGACGGTCTCCCGACTGGAGGTGTCCGACGTGTCCGACGTGTTCATGGGCGCTGTTTCCCGATCTCCGCGGCTCGGCGACCTGACCGGCCGGGCCTCTGCGGGCAGCCTGTCACAACCGGCGGCGGGGGAGGGAGGCGCACCCGGTGCGCGGGTGGCCGCGGGCCCCCGGCCGTTCTCCGTTCTCCGAGCTCTGGGCTCCGGGTTCCGGGTTCCGGCTCCCTCCTCCGGCCGGGGGAAGAACCGGGGGAGGGAGCCGGAACCCAGAGAGGGCAGCCCTTCCTCCTACGTCAGCCCACGTGCACCCGAGGGCGCCGGGCCGGGTCGGGCTCGGCGCGGCGCAGGACCTCGCGGGCGACCGGAGCGACCTCGCCGTCGCCGAAGACCAGGAATCGCAGCAGATGGCTGAACGGATGGCCCTCGGTCCAGTTGAAGTAGGCGTGCGGCACCTGGCCGGTGTGCTCGCGCAGCTGCATCAGCACGGCGGCGATGGTGTTCGCCACGCCGGCGCCCTCCACCCGCAGGATCTGCGCCCCGTACCGCTCCTCGCCCCGGACGTGCAGATCCGTGGTGAAGTCCGAGGAGTCCCTGACGGTCACTTCCAGGAACAGCACCGGCCGGCCGTCGGGTATATGGGTCTCCTCGCGCTGGCTGTACTCCTTCTCCCGGTACTCGGCCTCGTCCCGCTCGTCGGGCTCGTTGGCGATGACCCGCAGCGGCCCGGCCGCCATCGCCGAGCCGATCAGCCGCTCCGCCGTCTCGTCGAAATCGACCTGCACGGCGCGCAGTTCGAAGGCGCGGTGCACACGTGAGGCGAACGAGGTCAGCAGGATGCCCAGGATGAACAGCAGGGCGATCTTCAGGCCGTCCGGCCGCTCGATGACGTTGGTGACCAGCGTGTAGCCGAAGACGAGGGTGATGGCGCCGAAGCCGACGGTGGCCGCCCGCAGCCGCCGGTGGCGGGCGGCCACGGTGGAGGCGAACGACGCCGAGAGCATCAGCACCAGCACACCGGTCGCATACGCGCCGCTCTGCTCGTCGACGCTGGCGTTGAAGAAGAAGGTGATGCCGAAGGCGGTGGCCAGGAAGATCAGCACCAGCGGACGCACCGCACGGGCCCACTCCGGCGCCATGCCGTACCGGGGCAGATAGCGCGGTACGAGATTGAGCAGTCCCGCCATCGCCGAGGCGCCGGCGAACCAGAGGATGGCGATGGTGGAGAGGTCGTAGACGGTACCGAAGGCCTCGCCCAGGTACTGGTGCGCGAGGTAGGCCAGCGCACGCCCGTTGGCCGAACCGCCGGTCGCGAACTCCTTCTGCGGGATCAGCAGGGTGGTGGCCAGGCTCGACAGCAGCAGGAAGCAGCTCATGACCAGGGCCGCCGTGGTCAGCAGCCGGCGGGTGCCCCGGATCCGGCCGGCCGGGTGCGCCGCGGTGTCGGTGGCGGCGCCCCGTACCTGCGGCATCACCGCCACGCCCGTCTCGAAGCCGGACATGCCCAGCGCCAGCTTGGGGAAGACCAGCAGCGCCACCGCGACGATCGCCACCGGCGAGGAGTGCTCGGCGGTCATCGCGCCCCACCAGTTGCCGACCACCACGGGGTGCGACAGCACATTCCAGGCCGCGGTGGCCAGGACCACGACATTCAGCGCCAGATAGGTCCCGACGAGGCCGACGGCGATGCCGATCGCCTCACGGAAGCCCTTGAGGAACACCGCGCCCAGGGCGGCCAGCAGCACCAGGGTGATCCACAGGTTCGCGCCGTGCAGCAGGGGAGGGGCGAACGGGTTCTCCACGACATGCGCCGAGGCGTCGGCGGCGGACAGCGTCATGGTGATGATGAAGTCCGTCGCGGCGAACCCCAGCAGCACCAGGACCAGCAGCTTCCCCGCCCACCACGGCAGCAGGCGCTCCAGCATGGCGATCGAACCCTCGCCGTTCGGGCTCTCCTTGGCGACCCTGCGGTACACGGGCAGCGCGCCCAGCAGCGTCAGTGCGATCAGCACGAGCGTGGCGAACGGCGAGAGCAGTCCGGCCGCCAGCGCGGCGATGCCCGGCTGGTAGCCCAGTGTGGAGAAGTAATCGACGCCCGTGAGGCACATGACGCGCCACCAGGAGTGGCCCTTGTGCTCGGCCGGCGGGGTGCCGTGCGGCCCGGGGTGGCGGGCGGCCTGGCTGCTGAGCCCGTCCAGGAGCCAGGCGCGCCACCGTCGGGAGGTGGGGGTGGGGGGCGTGGGGTCCGCCTCGACAGTGGTCATGCGGGGAAGGCCTGCCGATCATCGGTGGTCGTTCGGGCAACGAGCAGCGAGTATGCATCACCACGTCAGCGGCGCCCCGGCCCACCCCGCGCCGGGCGACATCGGCGGGTTCGCCGTTGCCGTCCGGCGCGTGTTCACCGTGCCGTCAAGACCGTGTCAGAAAGCGTGCGCGGCCCGTACGCAGGGCGTTAAAGGACAGCGCGGCAGGGCTCTGTCACCGCCTCTCGTGCGCACTCTGACGGCAAGGGTCCACCGCGGGCCCACGGGACCGACCGGTCCGCCGCGCGGACCACAGCAGGAGGTGTTCCCTGTGGCCACCCTTCACCGTCCGGCGACCTCCTACCGCCCCCACCGCCCGTACCTCCCCTACGCCCCGCACATCCCGCGCCTCCCGCGGCTGGCACCGCCCCGTACCCGGCCGGCCCATCGGGCGCCGCCCGCCCGCTCCCTCGCCCGTGACCTCGCGCTGCCGCTCGGCGCCCTGGGAGCGGCGCTGCTGGTGACCGCCCTGATGCTGACCGGGGAGAGGGCGCATGCCGCCCTCGCGCTCGCGGTCTTCGCCCTGCTGACAGTGGCCGTGTCCTCCTTCGCCCGCCCGGCCGCGGTGCCATGGGTGGCCCTGGTGTCGTGGATGTTCTACGACGGCTTCGTGCTGAATCAGCGCTCCGACCTGGCCTTCCAGCCGCAGGACCGGACGGGCCTGCTGGTCCTCGTGCTCGCCGGTGTCATGGGCGCGGGCTGCGCCGCCGCGGTACGGGCCGTCCGGCGGCATTCGGCCGGGTGACCGCGGCCTGCCCGCTCACGACCCGCTGCCCCCGGCCTGCCCGCTCCCGACCCGCTGCCCCGGCCTGCCCGCTCACAGCCGGCACGCACACCGGGCCCTCGCGGCGGCACTCACCACCGGCAACGTCCCCGGTGGTGGCGCCGGCAGCACGCCGAGTGCCGGTGCTGCCGGGCCGCCGCGGCCCGCCGCCGGCGGCCGGACGCGCCCAGAAACCCGAGCCCGATGCCCAGCATCCAGGTGTCCTTGGCCATCGGGATCCCGTCCTGGGTCGGCCGCAGGCTTCCCTCCTGCCGCAATCCCGGGACGCGCAGATACAGACCGACCAGCCCGCCGGAGAAACCGGTCAGTGCCAGTCCGGCCAGCCGGGTGGGGACGAACGGCGCCAGCAGCGCGCCACCGACCACCAGCTCCGACCACGACAGGAGCCGGGTGAACCGCTCGGCGGGAATCCTGTTCAGGAACGGGTACGCCACACAGGCCATGCCGTGCACGGCCTCTGCCGTGGCCTGGTCCGCCCGCAGCTTCGTCAGCCCGGAATTCAGGATGAACGCACCGGTGGCCAGCCGGGGGGCCAGATCACGCGCTTCGGGCAGTTGCACCATGGGAGCCTCCAAGATCAGATCTTCGGCCCCTTCCACGAGCTTAGCCAGCGGGCAGGAGGGGTGCATCCGAGGTCATCGACGTGGTGCATCCGACGTCTCAGGGGTTCGCAGGGGTCTTTGACGCCTTCCGACGCCTCCGACGCCTCCGACGCCCCCGACGTCACAGCGCAGGTACGTCGTGCCACTGGTCGAGGATGTCGTCGGCCGAGTCCGGGCCGGACTCCGGGCGGCCGCCGTCGAGCGTCTGCTCGGTCCAGATGATCTTGCCGTTCGCGGTGTAACGGGTGCCCCAGCGCTGGGCGAACTGGGCGACCAGGAAGAGGCCGCGGCCGCCCTCGTCCGTGGTGGCCGCCCGGCGCAGATGCGGGGAGGCGCTGGTGCCGTCGAAGACCTCGCAGATCAGCGCACGGTCGTACAGCAGCCGTACCCGGATCGGCTGGGCCCCGTAGCGAATGGCGTTGGTGATCAGTTCGCTGAGGATCAGCTCGGTGGTGAACGAGAGCCCCGCCAGGCCCCAGGACTCCAGCGTGCCCAGGCACGACGACCGGATGCGCGCGACGGCCGCCGGATCGGAGGGCACCTCCCACTCGGCGACCCGCCCGGGGTCCAGCAACTGGGTACGGGCCACCAGCAGGGCGACGTCGTCACCGGGGTGTTCGGGCAGCATCGTGTCGAGGACCGCCGTACAGATCTGCTCCGGGCTGCGGTCCGCCGCCGTCGCCAGGGCCGTTCGCAGCACCTCCAGGCCGGTGCCGATATCGCGGTCGCGGCCCTCGATCAGCCCGTCCGTGTACAGCACCAGCCGGGAGCCTTCGCCCAGGGTGAGCTCGGTGACCTCCACCGGCTCGCTGCCGCCCAGCCCCAGCGGCGGGGAGACGGGCACCTCGGGGAACGACACGGCGCCGTCGGGGGCGATCACGGCCGGCCCCGGGTGGCCCGCCCTGGCCAGCGTGGCCCGGCCGCCGACCGGGTCGTAGATGGCGTACAGGCAGGTCGCGCCGGTGATGCCGGTCCGGCCCGGATGCGCGGGCGCCCCCCGGCTGCCCGTGCCCGTGCCCGTCCCCGGGCCGCCCGGCCACGGCCCCTCGTGCCCGGCCTCGCCCCCGCCCCTGCCCTCCTCACCGGTGCCGGAGCCCGCCGCCTGCACCTCGTCGGTATCGATATGGGTGACGAGTTCGTCCAGGTGGTTGAGCAACTCGTCGGGCGGCAGGTCGAGAGCGGAGAAGTTGTGGACCGCGGTACGCAGCCGGCCCATGGTGGCGGCGGCGTGCAGACCGTGTCCGACGACATCGCCGACCACCAGCGCGACCCGGGCGCCGGGCAGGGAGATGACATCGAACCAGTCGCCGCCGACCCCGGCGTGCGCGGGGAGATAGCGGTGCGCCACCACCAGGGCCGACTGCTCGGGCAGGGTCTGCGGCAGCAGACTGCGCTGCAGGGTGACGGCCGTGGTGTGCTCACGGGTGTAGCGGCGGGCGTTGTCGATCGCGACGGCGGCCCGCGCGGTCAGCTCCTCGGCGAAGGCCGGATCCCCTTCCCCGAAGCCGCCGGAGGTCCCGTTCCGCCAGAAACCGGCCAGCCCCAGCACCACGCCCCGTGCCCGCAGCGGTACCGCGATCAGCGACCGGATACCGGCGTCCAGCACCCGCTGGGTGCCCGCGGGGTCCTGCCGCCGCCACTCGTCCGATCTGCGCAGATCATCCACCAGGACCGGACGGCCGCTCTCCAGCGCCATGGCCATCGGCGTGCCGGACACCGCCCTGAGCACGTCGCCCACCCGGTAGATCGCCGACTCGTCGCGGACCCCACGGACCGCCATCCGCCGCAGGCCGGTGCCCGTCCCGGCCGCCGGTTCATCGCCCCGCAGCACCGGTTCCAGCAGCTCGACGGTGGCCACATCGGCGAACCGGGGCACCGCGACCTCGGCCAGCTCCTCGGCGGTACGCCCCACCTCCAGCGTGGTGCCGATCCGCAGGCCCGCGTCGTAGATCAGCTTCAGCCGCTCCTGGGCCACGCCCGCCCGGCCGGCCAGCGCCCGCAGTTCGGTGGTGTCCCGCAGCGTCACCACGGTTCCGGCGGGCCCGCCGTAGGGGGCGGTCGGCCGGACGCTGACCCCGATCAGCCGGTCGCCCGCCAGCAGCACCTCGTCGGTCGCCTCCCGCCCCGAGGCCAGCAGCGCGTTCAGCCGTGGTTCCAGCCCCAGATCCGCGACCGGGCGCCGCTCCGCTTCCGGGGGCAGCCCGAGCAGCCGCCTGGCCTCGTCGTTGGCGAGCAGCAGCCGCCCGTCGCCGCCGAGGATCAGTACGCCCTCCCGTACGGCGTGCAGCACCGCGTCGTGGTGCTCGTACCTCCGCCGCAAGTCGGCCGGATGCAGCCCGTGCGTGAGCCGCCGCTGCCGACGGATCACCCACACCGCCCCGCCGGCGACCACCAGCAGTCCGCCGGCAACGGCGCCGAGCAGCACGGGCAGCTGGTCCGCCACCGGCCCGTCCGCCCGCTGGACACGGAACCCGACGGGCACGAACCCGACGGGCACGAACCCGGCGGGCACGAACCCGGCGGGCACGAACCCGACGGGTACGAACCCGGCGGCCGCTTCGACACCGGAGCCCTGACGGGCCTCGCGCATGTTCGCGCCCTCCGCCTGGGGGGCGAGAGCCACGACGGCCGCGATGACCAGCAGCACCGCGAGGGTGAGCGGCCGCACGCACACCCGGCCCGCCACGCTGTGCATGGTCAGCAGCGAGCGGAGGCGCTGTCCCGGGGAGCGTGGTGACGTCTGCGAACCGTCACTTTCTCGCCCGAAAATTTCCGTCATGACCCATATCTAGCATTGTGCTCCCTCGCCGGGCGCCCGGCCGTGTGGCCCCGTGTGCCGCCTACGGGGGCATCGTCATCCAACCGAGTAGACGCATCGCTAAGCCCTCGTGGATTCACCGCTAACGACACCCCCGCCACCCGTACGCCATTCTCCTGGTGTCGCAGGAATTGAGACGGCTCCTGCGTGGGAATTCGCGCTCGATCGGCTATCCGGGCCACCGCAGGTCCCGCTGTGCCGAGCGAGCCATTGCCGGGTGACAACTCGACGTAACGCAAACGGAATCAACAGAAAGAATCAACAGAAAGAATCGGCAGGCGGAATCAAAGCGCACTATTCCTTCTGAGGGTGGGGAGTGTTCCATGAAGTGCAAGCTCGGCGCGGGAATCGCCGCTGGAATGGCCCTGGGACTTCTGGGCGCGGGCACGGCGGCAGCGGCCCCGGCCGGATATCCGGGTGGCCATGTGGCCGTTGCCATCCCGGCGGGCCCGGCATCGGCGACGTCGACGGAATCCTCCACGCCGGAGGCGGTACCCGGCCAGGAGCATGCAGCGAGGACGGTCACGGTCTCCGTGCGGGGCACAGGCGTCGCCGTCCGCGCGTACGAGGCGGCGAACAACTGCCGGAACTACCCGTCCAGCCGCTGCCGTCTCCTGGGGCGGGTGACGAACGTAAAGGCCCAGGCCACCTGCCGGAAGAAGGGGCAAAAGGTCACCGCTGCGGGAGCTACCAGCGTCTGGTGGACCTTCCTCGACCCCAAGGGGGCAGTGCACGGCGGCTGGGTCAGCAACGTCTACGTGCACGGCGGCGGCGTACCGAAGTGCGCCTGACATACAGTCACTTATGCCTGAAAGACAGTCATTTGGGCCTGACGGATGGCCACTCGGAGACGCGTCTACTCGGACTGCAGCGTGGATCGGTAGTCGCTGGGTGGCATGCCGTAGGCAGTGCGGAAGGCCCGGGTGAAGTCGGCGGCGCGAGGGAAGCCCCAGCGGGCGCCGACGGCGTGGATGGGGGTGGTGCGCTGAGCCGGGTCGGCGAGGTCGCGGCGGGCGCGGTCCAGGCGCTGGCGGCGGATCCAGGCCGCCACCGTTTCCTCTTCGTGCTGGAAGAGGCGGTGCAGGTAGCTGAGGGAGATGTGATGTGCGGCGGCGATGACGGGCGGCGTCAGCTGCGGATCGTGCAGGTGCCTTTGGATGAAGGAGCGGATACGTAAGACGAGGGCCTGCCGGTGAGTTTCCGGGGGGAGGAGGGTGTTGGCGTCGAGGGCGTGAGCGAACAGTGCGGACAGGAGGTCCACCACGACCGACCCCAGACGGGGTCCGTCGGCAGGCTGGTACGCATGGGTGCCGTTCGCCAGCTGAGTGAGCAACTGCGCCAGCAGGGCGCCGAATCCTTCCCCCGCCGATAATCGCAGTCCGGCCAGCCGGTCGCGTTGACGGCCCGGAACCGGGAGCAGCGCTGCGGGTACTTCCAGCCCTACTCCTGTGTGCAGACCATCGGAACCTCCGACGGAACGGACCTCGAACGGGTGAGACGTATCGAGCACGTTCAGGCTGTACGGGCCATGTGAGGCGTCATCCCGCCCGGTGCTGACGTACAGCGTCCCCTTGAGCGGGAGCGTGAGGTGCAGCCCCTCGGGGTCCGACTCCCGGATCAGCCGAGGGGTGCGCCGGAAGAGCACCGGTTGGAACGACGACGGCCACACCGACACGGCGCCGAGGCTCAACGTGCGTTGGAAGACACGGAAATCCTCCCGGTAGTCGCTGACCAGCTCCACCGGCGCATGCGTTCGGCCAACGAGCGTCCGCCAGCAGTCGAACCTGTCCGCAAGCGGCACATCCTCACTCCGGTACACCGACTCCACCAGCATCGGCACTCCCTCCCCCTTGTGTACTGACAGCTACCACGGAGATACCCAGCCCTGACAGACACCAAGGGGGGCGCACCATGCGCATCGAGGTGGAGCGGCGCCGATGATCCGGGCGATACGGCCGGGCGACTCGATCCGTTGCGCCCGGCAGCGCACGGTTGCCGGGCGGTGCACCGCCCCGTCGCCCGCCCTTGGTGTGTGCCAAGGTGTGACCCATGGGGACAACAGCGGACGGGCGGCCGATTCCGCCCCTGCAGGCCGATGAACGCGCCACGCTGGAAGGCTGGTTGGACTTCCACCGCGCCACGCTCCCGCTCAAGTGCGAGGGGCTGGACGACCGCCAGATCCGCCTCGCCTCGGTGACCCCGTCGTCCATGACGCTGCTGGGCCTCGTCCAGCACCTGGCGGAGGTCGAACGCAACTGGTTCCAGCGGGTGTTCGCCGGTCAGGACGTCCCGCCGGTCCACGAGGCCGGCAATGCCGACGGCTTCACGCCGGCCCCGGACCACGGGATCGACGAGGCCCTGGCCCGCTGGCGCGCGGAAGTCGCACGGAGCCGCGAGCTGACCGCCGCCGCCTCGCTGGACGACACCGGCAGCCTCTCGGAACAGGAAGCCGGCCTCGCCGGCGGCCAGGGTGTGTCGCTGCGCTGGATCCTGGTCCACATGATCGAGGAGTACGCCCGCCACAACGGCCATGCGGACCTGCTCAGGGAGAGCATCGACGGCGTCACGGGGGCCTGAGGGCCCGGTCGTGCTTTCGCAGTCACGGACGAGGTGCACAAGACCGGCCGCCGCCCTCGGACCGGTCGCACCTCCCGCCCGCGTGCCGCCGGGTTCCTCGTACTCCTCTTGCTCCTCGTACTCCTCGTGCTCTGCTTCATGCTGGCCGCAGAACGACGGCGAACTGCGGGAGCGCGACGAGCAGCAGAACGGTTCCCGTTTCGATCCAGCGGTATTTGGCGCGGATGATCTCGCTGGTTCCGGCCAGGGAGGACAGCAAGGGGCCGGTCGGATCGTGCCCCATCCGTTCGAAGGCACGACTCAGCCGCGGGCCGGCCAGTTCCGGCGTGATGTGCTCGAAGTAACCGGGGGCGGCCGGCCCCCGGCGACGCCCTCCGCGGCGGCGAGGGGCGATGGCGCACACGAAGCAGACGACGGCCAGCAGCGCGCTGATGACGGCGGTCCACCACAGGAGATGCACTCTCCAGGCATGGGGGATCTGCCCGGCCCCGGCGCTCCGGGTCACCGTGATGAAGACGCCGAGGACCGCTCCCGTGAAGCCCAGGAGCACGGCGGCCTTGGTGTCCGCTCGGGTGAGTTCCGCCCCGTTGGCCGCCATGAAGCGTTCCATCGCTGCCACGGCCCGCGGACTTGGTCCGGGCGGAGAGCAGGTGGTCGGACGGCGGCGCGCTGTCATGTGCAGGAGCCGATGGCGAGGTGCCGGAGACGGGCGCGGGGACCGGGGAGCGATGCTCCGAGGCGCTCCCCGCACCGGATTCCGGCCGGCGGCAGTCCGCATCACACCGGCTGCCCTTTCGCCGTGCCGCGCGCCCAGCCGTTGGCATGAGAGCGGGGCCCCTCTCCGGCCGTCCCCGAGCGCTGCTGACCAGGTACGTGCCGCCCCAGCGCGGCGAGCCGGTCACGCAGCATTTCAGAGAGTTCCTGCCGCTCCTGCGCCGTCAGCTTGCCCAGCAGGCCGGCCACCTCGTCCTGCCAGTTGGTCTCCCCCCGGATCAGACCGGGGTGGTTCACGGCCCAGTCGAGCACCTGGCTGACCTGATCAGGGTGCCTGACCAACCAGAGTGCCGCGAGGGACACCGGACCCTCGCGCACGGCCCGAGTGCAGAAGTCGTACTCTTCGCGGCTCTTGTCGGTCCAGGAACCCGGCAGGCCGGCATCACCGGGCTCGCCCAAACGCAGCTCGCCCTCGTCCTCGCGCGCGCAGACGTCCGTGACGCGGTAGGCCAGGCCGCAGTCCGGCAACTCGTACGGCACGGCCAGGTCCTGCATCATCTCGGGCGCACCGAGTCCGCGCCGGTCGCTGCCGTACTCCTCCTTGAGGTGACGCAAACGCCGGTCGAGGTCCTTGCGCACGGCGAACCAGCCGTGCGTCGTGCGGGACCGCACGACCTGGAGCGGGTCGTGAACCCACCACAGGACCTGCACGTCCACCGACTCGGTCCCGTACGGAGTCGGCAGCGCGACGGCCCGAGTGCCCGGATATTCATCGAGCCGGACGTGGAAGGCACTGTCGTACCCGCGCAGCCTCGTACGGAACGCGGCCGCTCCCTTTTCCGCCGCGCCCGTCCCGAAGCCTGCCGCCCCGCGGGGCGGGACGCTCCGGTACCGGGCCCCCACCACGTGGTAGACCCCGCCCCGGTCCCGCAGTACCAGGGCACGGTCCAGTCGGCCGGACCAGCGCTGCCGCAGGATCTCCCGCCAAGGGGCCTGCGGAGCAAGAGCGTAGACAGGCTTGTCAGTGTCGGTGTTCATGGTGTTCTCCAGGTGCGGATGCGGGGGTGGACTGCCGCGGTTCGCCCTTCCGCCAGGCGTCCAGAGCGTGGCGCGCGATGTGCCGTCCGGCGAGTTCGGGCGTGTCGTCCCGGTCCATCTCGACGAAGAGGCGCAGGACGCCGTGCCGCATGTCCTGGGCGAGCGCGCTGAGCAACGTCTCCACGGCCGCACGCTGCTGCTCGTCCCAGGCGGCCGTGCGGCACCAGCTGATCAGGGAGTTGCGCGTGGCCTCGAACAGCCCGTCGTCGTTCAGCGTCCGCCGGACGAGTTCGATGAACCGCTCGGTGAATTCGCCTACGGTGAGCAGCTGTTCCTGGAACCAGGAGGGCTCCCACAGCAGATGCGGGAAGGCCCAGAGCGACAGCTCCGCTTCAGGTCCCTCACCGTCGGCCCAGCCGGCAAGGGAGCGGAAGACCGTCGGCTGGCTGCCTGCTGCGAAGAGTTCGCGCACCGCACGGCGCGCGGCGGTGGCGACGGCATACTCGTCACCCTCACGCCCCCGGTACGCATGCCGCAGCAACCGCATGGCCAGATCCGGCCGGGAAGCCCCGAACTGCGTCCCGCAGGCGTACCCGACCGTGGAGCGCCGCCGCCAGTTGGCACCCCTGCTCCATGCGGAGAGGTGGTGCTTGACCTCGCTCGCCAGAACCGGGTCCTCTGCCGCCATGCCCAGTGCGTACGCGGCGATCCTGCGGCTGGTCGGATGCTCGGAGCCGGCCAGCTTGCCGAGGTGCCGGAGAGCCCGCCGGCCGCCGCCCCAGCCGACGGCCATGCCCATGACCCGGCCCACCGGCTCGGCCAGCTCGCGTTCGTGTGCGGGGACGTTGTCCATCCAGTCCGTCAGCAGCCCGGACAACTGGCCGTACTGCCGCCACACATGCCGCAGCACACTCTCCCCCTGCCGGTGCCGGGTGAACCGCACCGGCTCCACCGCGTAGGTGTAGCCGGAGCCGGCCCGGACCTCCTTGGGCGCACACTGTGCGCGCACCCTCCACAACAGGTCGTCCAGCGACCGGCGGAAGACGAACCGCGGGTTGGGCCGCGGTCCGTCCCGACGAGGTGAGGGACAGCGACCGCCGTCGCCGTCGCCGTCGCCGCGCTCCGGCAGTACGGAGTCCAGGCGACCGTCCGCCAGGACGAGGAGCCGTTCCGCTTCCTCACTGACGATCCGATGGTCCAGCCCCTCGAAGACACAGGTCGCCAGGAGGAAGGCGAGACCGTCGGGGTCGTCGCGGAGCCTCTTGATCAGGTCGGGTGCCTCGTCCTCCGCGAGGAAACTCAGGCGGTCACGAAGGCCGGTGAGGCCCGGCCCGTCGTCGCCTGCTCCGCTCACCGCGGCGACCAGCTCGGCGACCTGGGCGGGAACCAACTCGGGAGTCAGCAACTCGTCCAGCAGTCCGGGCTCCAGCCGCGCGAGCAGCCGGTCCCGCTCCGCGGCACTCGGTACGGCGGATGCGAAACGGGAGTGGAAAACGGCGCGGGGCGGCGGGGGTTCGCACCGTACGGGGGACACATGGAGGTCACGCGACAGGCTGCGCACAAGGTCCGGCTCGTCGGGCAGCACGATCACCATGCGTGCGTCGGCGTCGCCCAACAGGCGCCGCAGGTTGGCGATCACCGCAGGCCCGAGGGGGTGCTCGGGCAGCAGACCGTACACCAGATACCCGCGGGCTCCGGCATGGGTGGGGCGCCAGGAAGACAGATCCACATCGCTGTCGAGCGCGCGCAGGTCCATGCTGCCCCCGGTATGACGGTGCAGCAGGTTCAAAGCCGCCGTGCGGCGTCCGGTGCCGGGCTCCCCGACGACGAACAGGACGCCGGTGTCGAGCTCCGCCAGCGCGGGGGAGAACCACTCGGGTTCCGCGAATCCCGCCTGGGCGTTCAGGACCTCCAGCGCGGAGATGGGCCCCTCGTGCGCCTCTACTCGCCGGCCGCCGGGGCCGGCCGCGCCGCCGACGTTCTCCACGTGCTGATCGCCGTGCACGGAACCGGCGTTGATGTTCCCGCCCGGAGCCCAGATGACATAGCGCCGCCCCCTGGATCGCCGGGCGGGGGACGGGCCGTCGAAGTCGTCGTCGAAGTCGTCGAGGTCCTCACCGCCGAGGCCGATCTCGTCCCGGGGCGCCGCAGGGCCTTTGGGCTCTTCGTCGAGCCGGGACTCCCCGGCGGACTCCGCCGCATCGGGTGAGCGTTCCCCGGCGCTCACCGGCGGTGCTCGTTCTTGTCGCCCTGAACCGTGTCCCCCTGATTGCCGTGGACGGTGTTCGCCTTGTTACCGCCGACGTAGTCGCCGCCGACGTCGATGTTGCTGACGCTCTGGCCGCCGTGCACGGTGCCGGTATTCACGTTCCCCCGGTCCGCCCTGTTCGTCACCGACGGGTATGCCGTCCCCCGCACGGCCGTTCGCCGTTCACCGCCGTCTCCGGCGGGAGCCTCCTGGTCCTCGACCACCCGGTCGCCCAGGATGCGGCGGTCGTAGAGATTGCCCGAGGGCGCAGGCACATACAGCCAGGCCCGCTGATCGAATCGCTTGCCCTCGACGGTCGCCGGAACCTCGATGAAGTGGTCGGGGTGCCGCCCTGTGTATCCGCTCGCCACCGCGTCCTGGTAGCAGCGGTCGGAGAGGATGGCGGCGACTTTGGTGATGTTCTCGTGGGAGGCGGCCAGCATGGCCTTGACCGGGCGGGAGTCGAGCAGCCGGTGGGTGTCGTTGCGCGGTGTGCCGTTGCCGTCGAACTCTCCTCCGGAGTCGGGCAGCGGCCCGATGTGGAGGCTGACCCGGAGCCGGAGGCGCACCGTCCCCGTGGAGTGCACGGTGAACTCGGTGAGTACGTCCTGGAGGGTGTGGAGCCACGGGTGGATCACGAACGGCATCCACGCCGGATCGAAGCCGAAGACGTACCCGTCGCCCGTGGAAGCGGGGAACCTCTGGTCCTTCCAGACGTCCGCTGCTCCGGCGCGCTCGAACGCGCGCTGGAGGAGTTGCGGGATGGCCTGGCTGATCGCTCCGTGCTCGATGGCGGGATAACCGGTGAAGTCCTTGGCGTCGACGGCCACGATCCCCCGGTAGGGAGGAAGGTGGCGGCTCCGGGTGTGGGGCATGGCACTGGCTTCGGGCAGCGGCTGGCGGAACTGCGACATCAGGACTCCTTGACTTTCCCCTGCGGGTTCGGTGCATCCGAGTTTCGCGGGGAGACGTGCTGCGGTGTGCCCACTCGGTGCGGAGGAGCAGTGACGGGCGTCACAGGGTGCGGCGCTCTCCGCTGCCGGGCTCCGTGGGGGCCGGCTGTCCGGGCTCCGTGGGCTCAGTTGTGGAGATCCGCAGTCGCTCGCCGCAGCGCGGGCAGATCGTCGATGAAGATGCGCTTCCGACCCGTGTGAACGTGAAGGGGCTCGAGTTCGGAGAGGCACGCGGTGACCGTGTTGCGCGACACCCGCAGGTGCTGCGCGAGTTCGTCCCGAGTCAGGGCAAGCTCCAGACGCCGCCCCTGCGGTATGCCGGAATGCCCGGAGATATCGGCCAGGTT
Organism: Streptomyces lydicus; assembly: GCF_004125265.1. Lineage (GTDB taxonomy): Bacteria > Actinomycetota > Actinomycetes > Streptomycetales > Streptomycetaceae > Streptomyces > Streptomyces lydicus_C. The sequence continues at coordinate 1,665,158 of NZ_RDTE01000003.1, read as the reverse complement.
CACCAGGGACGCCGCCAGGCGGGCGAGGGCATCACCGCCGCCGCGGGCGCGGTCCGACTCCCGCAGCCTGCCGAGGGCGTACCGCACGAGCACGGGGAACAGGTCATGGTCAGTGGCGAACCGCAGGAAATCCGCCTTGCTCAGGACGGAGACCGAGCAGCGCGAGATCGCCTGGACGCTCGCCGAACGCACGTCGTCGTCCAACACCGCTACCTCGCCCAGCAGTTCACCGGGACCGCGAAACGCCAGCAGGGTGAGATCTCCGCTGCGCTCTCGCCGGAGCACCTTGGCGACCCCGCTGCGCAGCGCGAGCACATGAGTGCCGGGCTCACCCTGCCGCAGCAAGGTGTCGCCGACAGGGTGCCGGCGCCCGAACGACTGGTCGAGCATGTCCGCCCAGACCGTGTCACCCACGAGGCGGCGCAGCGTCCGACCTGAGGGATCGGGTCCTCCGCCTACGCGATCGTTCATGCGATGACCTTAGGAGAGGGCGAGGCCATCTGCCCAGCAGGTGGCGGCGATGACGCTGGAAGGGCACGGCCCGAAAAAGAGTTGGTGCTGCTGCCCGGTGCTGCTCTACGCTCAGCGATGTTCTTGACGGCGGCCCGGAGCTGCCGTCGTCGGCTGTTGAGGAAGCGGGAGGTGAGTACCGATGACTGTCACTGCGCAGGGCGCTGCCCGCATTCAGAAGATCATCCATCTCATTCCCGTGGTCTCCGGCTGACTCGACGTCACTTCCGCTCTTTTCGCCGCGCGTTGCGCGGACGGCCGGGACCGCTCTTTCCTGAAGGGTCATCCCGTTGTTCGACCTCGATTTCTCCGCCGCGCACCTGTTGACCGCCTATGGCTGGGACGACGGATTCGCGGAGGATTTCACCCCCTGTGCCGGGCGGGGGTTCGTGCCCGGCCGTATCGTCCGTGTGGATCGCGGACGGGTGGATGTCGTCGTGCCCGAGGGCGACGGCGTCCGGACCGTGCTGGCGGACACCGCACTCGTGGCGACCAGTGATCCGATGCGGGTGCCGTGTACCGGTGACTGGGCCGTGATCGACCTGGAGAACGGGCTGACCGGTGACCATCTCGACGGCGTCGTCCGGGCGTTGCTGCCGCGGCGTACGGTGTTTTTGCGGTCTGCTTCGTCCAAGCGCTCCGAGGGGCAGATCCTCGCGGCGAACGTCGATCATGCGGTGATCGCGGTGTCCTTGGCCGATGCGCTGGACCTCGGGCGTATCGAGCGGTTCGTCTCGCTGGCCTGGGAGGGCGGGGCGCAGCCGCTGGTGGTGCTGACGAAGGCGGATCTGGCCGGAGGGCCGGACACCGTGGCGCATCTCGTCGCGGACGCGGAGTCCGCGGCTCCCGGCGTGCAGGTGCTGGCGGTCAGCTCGGCGACCGGTGACGGCATCGATGTGCTCTCCGCCGTGCTCGCCGGTGGCACGTCCGTACTGCTGGGGCAGTCCGGTGCGGGCAAGTCCACGCTGGCCAATGCCCTGCTCGGCGACGAGGTGCAGCTGGTCCAGGCGATCCGCGACCGGGACGGCAAGGGGCGGCACACCACGACCACGCGCGATCTGCGGGCGCTGCCCGGCGGTGGAGTGCTGATCGATACGCCGGGGCTGCGTGGCGTCGGCATGTGGGACGCGGGGTCCGGGCTGGCCCGGACGTTCTCGGACGTCGAGTCGCTGGCCGAGGGGTGCCGCTTTCACGACTGTGCGCACGAGGCGGAGCCCGGCTGCGCGGTCCAAGAGGCCGTCGAGGGCGGTGAGTTGCCCGTGCGGCGGCTGGAGAGCTACCGCAAGCTGCTGCGGGAGAACCAGCGCATCGTGGCGAAGACGGACGCCCGGCTGCGTGCCGAGATCCGCCGGGACTGGAAGCAGAAGCAGACGCTGGGGCGGCACATGATGGAGCGGAAGCGGGGGCCGCAGAGGTGAGGGGAGGGGACCGGAGGCTAGGAGGCCGGGTGCCGGGCTAGGGGCGGGGTGGCGCGGTGGCTGGGTGCGGTGTGTGTCAGGTGCGGTGTGTCAGGAATGGCGCCGGCGGACCGCGGGGCCGGCGGTGGGCGGCGGCCGGCGGTAGCCGGCCGGAGTGTCGGCTGCGGTCGTGGACGGTCTGTGGCCTGCCGGTCTGCGGGATCTGGTGATGCCCGTACGGCGGATCCGTCGGCTGTGCGACCTGGATGCCACCCCGTATGCCGTCGCCTCGCGGCTTGGTGCGGATCCGCTGTTCGGTCCGCTGGTGGCCGAGCGGCCCGGGCCGCGGTCACTGGACGCCGCGGACGCCGGGCACGGCGGACGCCGGGGAACGCGCGGTATGGACCGTGCCCGGTGCCCGCCGGAGCGGGCCGCCGCGCTGGTGTGGAGGTACGGCACCCCGCGGGATGCGGCGGACGGCGGGCCGATCCGTCTCTTCTCCGAGCCCGGTGGTGAGCTGACCGGGCTCGGAGGTCGCGGAGCCGGTCCGCGCGCTGTGCATCGCCCTCGCCGACGGCGCGGTGTTGCTGGGCGCGGGCACGGACCGTGGTGCCGCCGCACGGGCGCCGGCCGCGCTGCCCGGGGCCGGCCCGCGGGCGGCCGCCCGCGTCAGGGTGCGCGCGCCGGGTCGACCCGGATGCGGGGCGGCGGCGCAGGGGAGGGACCAGGAGCCGGACGGGCACGGGTTCCGGGCCGATTGACGCCGCAGCCCGCTGGAACCGAGGCACGCCGCAGCTCGCCGGAGCCGCAGCTCGCCGGAACGGGGCACGCCGCAGCCCACCGCATCGGATGACGCCTCACCCCGCCGCCACCGCGCCCGCCCAGGCGCCGACGACCAGCAGGCAGGCGAACAGCTCGATCAGCACGCTCAGGCCGATGGCGCGCATGACCGTACGGGTCGAGGCCCAGGCATCGCCATGGCTGCCGAGCCGGACCCGTTCCAGCAGGTAGAGGCCGCCGACAGCGCCCAGCGGCCCGCCGATGACCGGGATCACGAAGAACCCCACGATGCCGGCCACCCCGGCCAGGAACAGCGCCCGGTACGGTGCGCCCGCGGCCCGCAGATTCCGGACCGGGAGCAGCCACTTCAGCGCCTGGTTGAGGAGCAGCACGGCGGTGGCGCCCATGAGCACCACCCAGGCGAGCGAGGACTTCTCGGACAGCGTCCACCACAGCACGCCCGCCCAGACGATGAGAGGCCCGGGGATACCGGGCACCAGCACCCCGAGCAGCCCAAGCAGCATCACCAGGCCGACCGCGACCAACTGCCACACACTCATGCGCCGGCCCCGCATCGCCCGCCCGGCCCGACTTCACCGGGCACGCACCTTTTCCTGGCCCGTCGGCCGCTTCTCCTGGCCCGCCCGCTGCCCTCGCTCACGCGCCGGCCTCACTCCCGGCGGGCGCAGGACCCATGGCGGCTCGTACGCTGCACACTCTCATGGGCCCAGCGTGCCGGACGCGACCCGGAAGCGCTTGCCGGCCGGCCGGACCGGGCGCCCCGCAGGTGCTCCGCCGTCAGCCCCGACCCTTCCGCGTCACCCGGTAAACAGACAACACCGGAGGGCGAACCGGCCGGCACCCACGGCCACCCGGCCCGCCGGGCCTGAGCGCGCACCCACGACCCGCGTCGGCCGCCGCGTTCCGGCGGACGATCACCCGTAGGAGGCCGGCCGCCCGGTGGACGCTCTTTCGCGCCCTGTCTCGGCCGTGGCCGTCGATGGACAATACGGCCCATGAATCAGCAGGGAGCCGCGCGGGGCCACGAGGACGACTGGTGGCGGCAGTTGTACGGCGACGGCGACGGCAGTGGTGGCGGTGACGGTGGCGCGGGCGCCTCGGGCCGCGGCGCGGTGTGCGATGCCGGCCCGTCCGGAGCCGGCCTGTTCGATGTGGGCTCGTCCGGCGCCGGCCCGTCCGATGTGGGCCCGTCCGGAGCCTCGGACACCCTCGACGACCGGGTCGCGTCGGCGCTGCGGACGCTGAGAGGGCCGAGGTGGGCCGATCCGGCACCGCAGGTGCCCCCGGCTCGCGGTACGGCCGACCCGCCGCCGTCGGAACCGCCGGGCCGGCCCGCACCCTCCCCGCCCGAGCCGTCGGCACCGATCCCGCTCCGGTCCACCGGGCCCGGGAGGCACACGCCGTCCCCCGGCCGCTCGTCCTCTGACCGCCCGTCCTCCGGCCGCCCGTCTCCCTGCCTTCCGCTCGCCGATCGTCCGCCTGCCAACCGCCAGTCCACCGACCGCGGGCCCATCGACCGCTCGCCCATCGACACTCCGCCCATCGACCGCGTGCCTGCCGACCGCCGAGCCTCCCCGGTGCCCCGTCCTCCCCAGGACACCCCACCGCCCGCCACCGTCGACCCCACCGACCCCACCGACCCGGTAGCCACCGCCGACCCGGTAGCCACCACCGGCCCCACCCATGACCGCCCACCCGCCCCCGGAGCCGACCCGGGCGAACTGCCCGCCGCCGACCCGGCCACCCTCGACGACTACCTGGTGCCGGACACCACACTGGACGGTGCCCGGTACGGCGCGCTGACCCTGCGTGCCGCCTCACAGCGCGGCGACGCCGCCCGCCGGCGCGGCGACCTGCGCCGAGATGCGCTGCTCACCGCCCGCTTCGGGGCCGGCCGGCACGCCCTGATCCTGGTCGCCGTCGCCACGGGCCGGCCGTCCGTCGAGGGCGCCCACCGCGCCGCCCGGGACGCCTGCACCTGGATCGGCGGCGCGGTCGGCCGCAGTTACACCCGACTGGCGGAGGACATCCGGACGGACCGCCGCGGTGCCCTCAAATCCGGGCTGCAGCGGCTCACCGACCGCAGTTACGGCACACTGCGCGGCCGGGGACCGGAGCGGGGCTCCCCACCGGAGCGGCACCCGGCCGCGTTGCGCTGTCTGCTGCTGCCCGCCGATCCGGACTGCCGCACCCGGGTGTTCTTCGGGGTCGGCGCGGGCGGCCTCTTCCTGCTGCGCGACGGCGCCTGGCAGGACCTGGAGCCCGCGGGGACGGCCCGCCTGTCCACAACGGCGGCGGGCACCGGCCACCTGCCCGGACCCGCCCCGGGCCCGGCGCACGACCCGCACCCGAACGGGAGCCCGGCACGGTCCGAGCCGTTCCTCTTCCGGACGGCCTTCGCCCGTCCGGGGGACACCCTGCTGCTGTGCACCGCGGGTCTCGCCGAACCGCTGCGCGAAGAGCCCGCCTTCGCCGCCCGGCTGGCCGACCGGTGGTCCGCCGACGGGCCGCCGGGGCTGGTGGACTTCCTCACCACCGCACAACTACGGGCCGGGGACCACCCGAAGGACCGTACGGCCGTGGGGGTGTGGGAGTCGTAGCGCGGGCCACACCGCGACCCCGACGCCGACCGGACGGCGAGGCGCACCGGGAAGGCGAGCCGGGGAGACACCCGCCGGGACAGCAGGGGGACCCACTGGGATGCCCGGGGGGGGGGACCCACTGGGATGCCCGGCGAGGCACCCGCCGGGACACCCGGAGGAGCCACCCACTGGGACACCCGGGCAGGCACACCGGAGGCGCGCCGCGGCGCCCCATGGGTTCATGGGAGAGCGGCACCCACCACGCCGGCCGGGGCAACCACCCACCCGTCGAAGGAGCGAGCACGACATGGCGAAGCGGACCGTGGCCGAGCAGTTCGTGGAGATCCTCGTGCGGGCGGGGGTGAAGCGGCTCTACGGTGTCGTCGGCGACAGCCTCAACCCGGTGGTGGACGCCATCCGGCGGAACTCCGCGATCGACTGGATCCAGGTCCGTCACGAAGAGGCCGCCGCCTTCGCCGCCGGGGCGGAAGCGCAGCTCACCGGCTCGCTCGCGGCCTGTGCTGGCTCCTGCGGCCCCGGCAACCTGCACCTGATCAACGGTCTGTACGACGCCCACCGCTCGATGGCCCCGGTCCTCGCGCTGGCCTCCCACATCCCCTCCAGTGAGATCGGCACCAGCTTCTTCCAGGAGACCCACCCCGACCGGCTGTTCGCCGAGTGCAGCCACTACAGCGAACTGATCTCCAGCCCCCGGCAGATGCCGCGGGTGCTGCAGACCGCCATCCAGCACGCCATCGGGCGGAGCGGGGTCGCGGTCGTCTCCCTCCCCGGCGATATCGCCGCCGAGCAGGCCCCCGAGCGCACCATCGAACACGCCCTGGTCACCGCGCGCCCGTCCGTCCGCCCCGGTGACGCCGAGACCGACAAGCTGGCCCGGATGATCAACGAGGCCGGCAAGGTCACGCTGTTCTGCGGCAGCGGTACGGCGGGAGCCCATGCCGAGGTCATGGAATTCGCCGAGCGGGTGAAGGCCCCGGTCGGCCATGCGCTGCGCGGCAAGGAATGGATTCAGTACGACAATCCCTTCGACGTCGGCATGAGCGGGCTGCTCGGCTACGGCGCGGCCTACGAGGCCACCCACGAGTGCGACCTGCTGATCCTGCTCGGCACGGACTTCCCGTACGAGGCGTTCCTGCCCGACGACGTCACGATCGTGCAGGTCGACGTCCGCCCCGAACACCTGGGCCGCCGCTCCACACTCGATCTGGCCGTCTGGGGCGATGTGCGCGAGACGCTGCGCTCTCTGATGCCCAAGGTGCAGCCGAAGACGGACCGCCGGTTCCTGGACCGGATGCTCAAGAAGCACGCCGACGCGCTGGAGGGCGTGGTCAAGGCGTACACCCGCAAGGTCGAGAAACACCTGCCGATCCACCCCGAGTACGTCGCCTCGGTCCTGGACGAGGAGGCCGCCCCCGACGCGGTCTTCACGGTCGACACCGGGATGTGCAATGTCTGGGCCGCCCGCTATCTCACCCCCAACGGCCGCCGCCGGGTGATCGGTTCGTTCAGCCACGGCTCGATGGCCAACGCGCTGCCGCAGGCGATCGGCGCCCAGTTCCTCGACCGCGGGCGCCAGGTCGTCTCGATGTCGGGCGACGGCGGGTTCACCATGCTGATGGGCGACTTCCTCACCCTGGTCCAGTACGACCTGCCGGTGAAGGTGGTGCTGTTCAACAACTCCTCGCTGGGCATGGTGGAGCTGGAGATGCTGGTCTCCGGGCTGCCGTCGTACGGCACGGGATACCGCAACCCGGACTTCGCGGCCATCGCCCGCGCGGCCGGGGCCCACGGCATCCGGGTGGAGAAGCCCAAGCAGCTGCGCCGCGCACTGCGCGAGGCCTTCCGGCACAAGGGGCCGGCGCTGGTCGACATCGTCACCGACCCCAATGCGCTGTCCATCCCGCCGAAGATCAGCGCCGAGATGGTGTCCGGCTTCGCCCTGTCGGCCGGCAAGATGGTGCTGGACGGCGGCGTCGGCCGGATGCTGCAGCTGGCCCGCTCCAACTTGCGGAACATTCCCAGGATGTAGTCCGGCGCGAAGACGCCTCAACTGCCGGCGAGCCAGAGCACCCCGGCGGTGAAGAGGGCGACCGCCGCGGTGGGTGCCACGAAGCGGAAGCGGCGGATGCCGTCGATGCGGTGGAGCGCGAAGCCCACGACAACGGCCGTGATGAGCACGGCTATCGTCCCGATCGTTCCCGGCAGGGCGCCATGGCTGTACCCGAAGTTGTCGGCGTGCCGTATCCACTGGAATGCCCAGAAAACCTTCATTCCCCGCCCCCTGAATCCCTCACCGAAACGCACCGCTGACCGCTAGAGAATAGAGGTACCGTCGCCCCGGCCGCTCCGGGCGGGTGCAGCGGCCGGTTCAGGCTCCCGGCCGGTGCTGTGGCCGGTTCAGGCCCCCGGCGGACGCTGTGGCCGCAGCCGGAGCGTCAGGATCTGGAACGGGCGCAGCTCCACCGCCACCTCCGAGGTCGGCCCTTCTTCCTCCTCGTGCACCGGCCGCTCCAACAGGTCCGTGACGGTGACCCGTTCGACCGGGAAGCCGGGGGAGAGCGTGCCGCCGGCGCGTCCGCCGCACGACTCGTACAGCCGCACCACCACGTCGCCGCTGCGGTCCTCGGCGAGCTTGACCGACTCGACGGTGAGGGCCGGGTGGTCGACGCGGACCAGCGGGGGGACGGGCGGAGCGACGGCGGTGCGCAGCGGCAGATTGAGCGCCAGCCCCTCGGCGACCGCCTCGCCGGTCCCGGCGCCCGGCAGCAGCGCATAGGTGAAGCGGTGGGTGCCCTGGTCGGTCTCGGGGTCGGGGCTGTGCGGCGCGCGCAGCAAGGTGAGCCGGACGGTCGTGCCCAGGCCCTCCTGGTGCGGGGTGCGGGTGACGTCGTGGCCGTACGTCGAGTCGTTCAGCAGCGCGATGCCGTAGCCCGGCTCGGCGACCCGCAGCCAGCGGTGCGCGCAGATCTCGAAACGGGCCGCGTCCCAGCTGGTGTTGGTGTGCGTGGGCCGGTGTACGTGTCCGAACTGCACTTCGGAGGTGGACCGTTCGGCGTGCACATCCAGAGGGAAGGCGGCCTTGAGGACCTTCTCCGACTCGTGCCAGTCGATGTCGGTGCGGATGCCGAGGCGGCGTGAGCCCGCCCGCAGGGTCAGCTCCTGGACGATCCGGGACGCGCCGAACGCCCTGGCCACCCGTACCGTCGCGGACAGCGGCCCGGCCGCGGCCAGCTCGACCGACTCGGCGTCGGTCAGATCGGTGTGCCGGTTGCGGTAGTGCCCGTCGAGGTCCCAGGCGTCGTACTGGTTGGGGTGGTCGGGGTGCAGTTGCAGCAGATTGCCGCGGGCGCCCGGCGCCAGCACCTCCCGCCCGGCGTGCAGATCGCGTACGGACGCCAGCAGGCCGTCGGCGTCGACGGCCACCCGCAGCAGTCCGTTGTCGAGCGTGACGGTGCCGTCGGCGTCGCGGTCCGCCTGTACGGGCGCGGGACGCGGGGTGGCGGAGTCCGGACCGACCGGGCGGACGGCCGCCGAGCCGAGCGCGGGGACATGCACCGCAACCTCGATGGGCCCGTCCGCCTTCGGCCCGCTCCCCGGCCCCGCCGCCGACAGCGTGACGATCTCGTCCCGGTCGTAGGGCGAGGCATTGAACACCATCGGCACCCCGGCCACCCCCGCCTCCGCCCCCGCTCCCGCTTCCGTTCCCGCCGGTGCCCCGAGCGCCCCGGCTGCCCCGAGTGCCCCCAGCGCCGTCTCGATGATCCCGGTGAGCTCGTCCGCGACCGCCGCATAGGTGTCACGGGCCTCCCGATGCACCCAGGCGATGGACGACCCCGGGAGGATGTCGTGGAACTGGTGCAGCAGCACGGTCTTCCAGAGGCGGTCGAGGGCGTCGTACGGGTAGGCGTAGCCAGCGTCACCCGCCCGCACCGCCGCCGTGGCGGCCCACAACTCAGCCTCGCGCAACAGGTGTTCGCTGCGGCGGTTGCCCTGTTTGGTCTTCGCCTGCGAGGTGTACGTACCGCGGTGGAACTGGAGGTACAGCTCGCCCGACCAGATTGGTGCCGCCGCCCCGTACTCCGCGTGGGCGGACTCGAAGAACCGGGCCGGCGGCTCGATCCCGACGCGCGGGGAGCCCTCCAGGGAGCGCAGCCGGCGGGCCCGCTCCAGCATCTCGCGGGTCGGGCCGCCTCCGCCGTCGCCCCAGCCGAAGGGCACCAGGGAGCGGGTGGCACGGCCCTTGTCCGCGAAGTTGCGTTCGGCGTGGGCGAGTTCACCGGCGGCCAGCCGGGAGTTGTAGGTGTCCACCGGCGGGAAGTGGGTGAAGATCCGGGTGCCGTCGATACCCTCCCACCAGAAGGTGTGGTGCGGCATTCTGTCGCTCTGGTTCCACGACAGCTTCTGGGTCAGGAACCACTTCGCCCCCGCCAGCCGCGCCAGCTGCGGGAATGCGGCGCTGTAGCCGAACGAGTCGGGCAGCCAGACCTCCTCGGTCTCCACCGCCAGCTCCTCCAGGAAGAAGCGCTTGCCCATCGTCAGCTGCCGGGCCAGCGCCTCACCGCCGGGCATATTGGCGTCGGACTCCACCCACATCGAGCCGACCGGAGCCCAATTTCCCTTCCGTACGGCCTCCTTGATGCGCTCCCAGATGTGCGGCTGATGCTCCTTGACCCAGGCGTACTGCTGCGCCTGCGAGCAGGCGAACACCAGCTCCGGGTACTCCCCGGCCAACTGGGTGACATTGGCGAAGGTGCGGGACGCCTTGCGGACCGTCTCGCGCAGCGGCCACAGCCAGGCGGAGTCGATATGCGCATGTCCGGCGGCCGAGACGCGATGGGCGCTCGCGGCGGCCGGTCGGGCCAGGACGTCCGCCAGCGCGTCCCGCCCGGAGACCGCGGTGGCACCGACATCGTGCAGATCGAGCACGTCCAGCATGTCCTCCAGTGCCCGCAGGATCTGGTGCCGGCGCGAACCGTCGGCGGGCAGCTCGTGCATCAGCTCCGACAGCACCTCGATGTCCAGGATCAACTGCCAGACGCTCTCGTCGAGCACCGAGAGATCCGCCGAGGCGAAGCGGTACAGCGGACACCCGGGCGCGGTGCGTACATCACCGAGGTCGGTGGGGCGGAAATCCCGCAGCACCGCCGGATTCGCGGCCGTCTCCAGCAGCAGCCGCACCTGCTCACCACCGCTGACCGGCGCGCCGACGGGGACATGCCGGTTGCGCGGATGGATGCCTTTGACGGGTACGCCCTCGGCGTCGTAGACCAGCCCCTCCGCCTGGAACCCGGGCCCGTCACCGCTGAAGCCGGGGTCGATGACGGCCTCCACCCGTCGCCCCGCCCATTCCTCGGGCACCTCACCCGTCAGCCGGAACCAGCTCGTGGACCACGGCGGCCCCCAGGCCTCGCCGACCGCGAAGGGCTCGTACGGGGCCCGCAGCGCCTCGCCCACCGGCACCGTTCCCCGAGCGCTCGCATCGGCCCCCGGGCCGTCGGCGACGCTGCGCGGCACATGCCAGACCTCCAGCCGCAGCGGTACCCGCGCCGCGTACTGCGCGGGCCGGATGAACTGCCCCAGCGCCCTCTCCAGACGCCCCTCCACCAGCAGTCGGTCGTCGTGCACAGCGGCTCCTCATGCTCGTACTCCCCGACGCCGCCGGGGCGCGGGCGGGGGCCCGGCGGGGCTCCGGCGGTTGCGGTTGCCGTCGCGGTTGCCGTTGCCGTTGCCGTTGCCGGGGGAGTGTTCCGGTCGTCCGGGTCCCTGCCGCGGGGTCCACGGCAGGCTCGGGTCAGGCATACCCACTGGGCGCCGTCCGGCCCACCCGGCGCGCGGGGCGTGCCCCCGCGCGCCGGCGGGTGGAAGCATGGCGGCAGATCCGATGGGCATGCTGACCGTGAGGCTGTTCGAGGCAGAGCGCCGATGTTCGTTGGGGGCGGGGGAGAAAATGCGTCAGCCTGTGCGACGCGAAGAACGGGACAGACAGCAGGAAACGGCTGAGGGGAGCCGGAACGGGGGAATCGCCGCGCGAGCGCCGGGTGTACTGGAGCGGAAGGTGCGGCATGCGGATCTGAAGGCGGTCGGCGAGGTGCGCCGGGAGTTACGCCAACTGATCAGCCGCTGGTCGGCGCCGGGGGACGGCGAGCTCACGGAGGTCGCCACGCTGCTCACCAGCGAGCTGGTCACCAACGCCCTGGTGCATGCGGAGGGCGGCGCCGTCGTCACGGCCAGGGTCAGTGACCGGCTGCGGGTGGAGGTGCGGGACTTCGTTCCCGGCCGTCCCGAGCCACGCGCTCCGACCACCGACGGCACCTCCGGCAGGGGCCTGATGCTGGTGCGCTCCTTGGCCGACGCCTGGGGAATACGTGCCGAAAGCCTCGGCAAGAGCGTGTGGTTCGAGCTGGGCGGCGGACCGGCCTGACCCATGGACGGGGATGCCGGCCCGCGCGGTCCGCCACCGGTCAGCCGAATTGCCGCTCGATCTCGGCCAGTTTCTCCTCCAGGGAGTCCAGACGGGGAATGGTCTGGGTGTCGTCCTCGGCGGTGAGATCCACGGTCCGCCGGGTCCCGTCCGCGGCTGCGGCGCCCTCGGCCTCAGCGCCGGACACGGCCTTGAGGGCCGGACGGGCGCGTACCGGCAGCTCGCCGGTGAGCGTCGGCTCGGCGTCGCCGGCTATGGCGGGGTCGGGCCCGGCCACCTCCGCGGAGGCCGTCGCCGCCTGCGTCACCGCCAGCTGCCGACCGCCACCGCGGCCCCAGCTGCGGTGCTGCCGGTTGATGGCCTTGAGGCGCGCCCGGTCGAGCTTGCCCTGCTCACGCCTGCGAAGACGGTGCCGCTCCTTCTCGCGCCGGTCCTCGCGGACCTCCTCGACCGCCTCGTCCAGCGTCCGTACGCCCTCCAGCAGCATCAGCGACCAGGCCCCGAAGGTCTCACGGGGAGCGCGCAGCCAGCGGACGATCCGGATCTGCGGCAGCGGACGGGGCACCAGGCCCTGCTCGCGCAGCGCCGCCCGGCGGGTCTGCTTGAGCGCCCGGTCGAAGAGCACCGCCGCCGACAGCGACATCCCGGCGAAGAACTGCGGAGCGCCCGCATGGTCCAGGCCACGCGGCGCATGCACCCAGTTGAACCACGCCGCCGCGCCCGCGAACGTCCACACCAGCAGCCGCGAACCGAGCGCCGCGTCACCGTGGCTTGCCTCCCGCACGGCGAGCACGGAACAGAACATCGCCGCACCGTCGAGCCCGAACGGCACCAGGTACTCCCAGCCCCCGGAGAGGTTGAGGTTCTGCACACCGAAGCCGACCAAACCGTGGAAGGACAACGCGGCGGCGACCGCCGCACAGCAGAACAGCAGCAGATACGAGGCCGAGGCGAAGACCGTCTCCTTGCGCCGCCTGCGCTCCTCGCTCCGCTCCCAGGAGTCCTCACCGGCGGACCGCGCGGCCGCTCGCCTGCCCCGCACCACCAGCGCCGCGGCCACCGGCACCCCGACGAGCAGCAAGACTCCGGGAACCAGCCAGTCCAGCGGTATGTCGGTCATTCTCATTCTGGGATCCCTTTGGCTCGAATACGCGATTCCGCGACATCCTGGCGGAAACCACAGCCACAGCCGAGCCATTCGGAACAAGAGGACGCTTAGGGGTGCGAGGAGGGTGCCTTGGCGTCGAACTGACGTTCTTTGAAGGGAAGTTGAGTTCGAGGCGATCGTGTGGTCACGTCCGGGGTGGGACGTCGTCATTGGTTCCCCGGCCGTGCAGGATCAGGGCGCGGGCAAGGAAGCCCAGGGCTGCCGTGCAGGCCAGGGTGCGCGAGATGTTGGTCGCCTCCCAGGTGCCCTTGAATTTCTCGACGATGGAGAAGTCGGTCATCCTGGCCGGGCTTCCCGACGCGGCCAGTTCGTTGTTGAGCGGGATGCTGACACTGGACGTGACAGCCAGGACGGCAAGGTAGAAAACACCCGCCGCAACGGCCCAGAGGGCGGCCGAACGGCGGCCCTGGCGGTGTTCGACGACCACCGCGACACCCGTCGCCACCAGCGCACCGAGGAAGACCAGCCCGAAGAGGCCATTCCCGTCGATCAGCGCATTGAAGTTCTGCATCGCCGCCACGTACGTGCGGTCGTCGGTCTTCGCCAGCCCCGGCATGACCGAGATGTCGAACGCGAAGAAGAGCCCGGCCATGAGTCCCATGGTGAGGGTGGCGATCATCAACAGCGCCCCCGCCGTCCTGCCGCGTCGTGGTGCCGTCGAGGGCGCGGGGTCTGCCGCGCTGGGGCTGCCGTGGGTGGTGGTCGGGTTGAAGCTCATACGACTTCCTCGTCTGGTGGTCGAAGGCGTCCGATGCGGTGTGCCCAGAGGCGCCGCGCGGTGACAGCGTGCCGACTCAGCGGTCCAGCACCACGGTCTGCGCCGTCGTGGTGAACTGCTGGGTGGCGGGGGCTGCGCCGCTCTTGCGGAAGTGCTGAGGGCTCATCCCGCGGACCCGTTTGAAGGCGGCGCTCAGCGCGAACGCCCCGCCGTAGCCGACTCGCCGGGCCACCGTCGCCACCGTCGCGTCCGGCTCGCGCAGCAGATCCGCCGCGAGGGAGAGCCGCCAGCTGGTGAGATACGCCATCGGCGGCTCGCCGACGAGCTGGGTGAAGCGCCGCGCCAGGCCGGCCCGGGAGACGCCGACGGAGTGCGCGAGGGACGCCACTGTCCAGGCGGTGGCGGGCTGTTCGTGCAGCAGCCGCAGCGCGGGTCCGACCACGGGGTCGGCCTGCGCGCTGTACCAGCCAGGGGCGCCGGACTCCGGCGCCGTGAGCCAGGCGCGCAGGACGCCGACGAGCAGCAGGTCCAGCAGCCGGTCCAGGACGAGGCCCTGGCCGATCTCGTCCTTGCCGATCTCCTCGGCGAGGATCTGGACCAGCGGGTGGTGCCCTGCGTCGGCGGGCCGGACGAGGAGAACCGGAAGCGCGGTCAGCAGTCGTCGGCCGATCTCGCTGGGGGCTTGGTAGGTACCGCTGAGCATCACCGAGGAACCGAGCTGCCGGTCGTCACCCCAGGCACGCACCCCCAGCGCCATGCTGTCCGTGACGTCCTCGCCCTCGGTGGTGTTGCACCGCTGTTCGGGGCCGATGACGATCTGTACGGGGGTTTCCGGCCGGTCGGCGATGACGTAGGCGTCGGGGCCGCGGAGCAGGGCGACATCGCCGGGGCGCAGCAGCACGGGACGTCCGTGGTCCGGGAGCACCCAGGCATCCCCGCGGACCATGGTCACCACGGAGACCGGCGCCCGGTCCTCGATCCGGAGGGACCAGGGCGGAGCGAAGACCGATTTCAGTATGAAGGCGCCGCGGGCCTTCGGCCCGTCGAGCAGACAGCTCAGTGTGTCCACGGCGTCACCCTAGAGGGATCAGGCGTTCCAGACACCGGTGGCGGCGGCGTCGCGGGCGAAGCCGGCGAAATCGCGGGGCTTTCGGCCCAGCACCTCCTCGACGCCGTGCACCAGGTGTGCGTTGCGACCGTCGGTGATCAGCTGGAACAGGTCGGCGAACTCGACCGGCACGTCGTGCTCTTCCAGCGCGGCGCGGTACTCGTCGAAGGTGACCGGAATGTAGTCGATCCGGCGGCCGGTGGCCTGGGACAGCTCGGCTGCCACCTCGCGGAAGCTCAGCAGCCGGGGGCCGGACAACTCGTAGGTCTTGCCGATGTGCTGGTCGTCCAGGAACGCGGCGGTCACCACGTCGGCGATGTCGTCGGCATCCAGGAACGGCTCGACGGCGTCACCGGTCGGCAGCGCCAGCTCGCCGGCGAGCACCGGCTCCAGGAAGAAGCTTTCGCTGAAGTTCTGGTTGAACCAACTGGCCCGCACCACCGTCCAGTCCGCACCGGACGCCTTCAGCTTGTCCTCGCTGGTCCGTGCGCCCTCTTCGCCACGGCCGGAGAGCAGCACCAGCCGGCGTGCTCCGTGCGCGACGGCGAACCGGGAGAACTCCTCGACGGTCTCGGCGGCGCCCGGGAAGGCGAGGTCCGGGTAATAGGTGACGTAGACGGCGTTCACGCTCTCCAGCGCCGCCTCCCACGTGGTGGTGTCCTCCCAGACGAAGGGCCGCTCGGCGGTGCGCGACCCGATCCGCACGCCGACTCCCCGTGCCGCCAGCCGCTCTGCCACCCGGCGCCCGGTTTTGCCGGTGCCGCCGATGGCAAGCACCGACTCCCTGTCCGTTGATGCGTTCTGCGCCTTCTGCGTGTTCTGCGTGTTCTGCGTGTTCTGTGTCATGGGTGCAGTCAAGTCCGTTTCACTGAGAGGCGACATAGCCACCAAGCTCAGTTCCATACGCGTACGTCTACGGTCCACTGCTCGGAGCCGGTATGCCGGGCAACCGCGCCTGTCCGGCAGGCGCGGAACGCTCAGCGCCCCTCACCCACCCCCTTCACCTCAACGCATCACCCGTTCAAGGAACTTGGGTCCGGGAAAGTCATCGCCGTCACGGGAGCCGGCCGGGCTTGTCAGTTCGATGGCGCCGGTGCAGGCCACGCGGTCCGTCACCCTTGCGCAGGCCACCGCCTGTCGCAGGTCCGAGGTGGCCAGCATGGGGCTGACGGCAAGTCCCTCGCGGCCGTGGGTGTGGGAGGTGAGGCGGGCGTCGCGGCCGACCCAGATGGATACCTTCTGGGCGCCGCCGGAGCGTGGCTGCACCTCGGACCAGACGGTTCCGCACGAGGGGCTGAACCGGAGGCGCACGGTGTAGGTGGTGTCCACGATGGTGCTCTCCGCGCGCGCGTCGCGATTGCAGCCGGGCCGCCACGGATAGCGGCCCTGGCAGCGGTGGCCGTGGCACTCGTGGGAGGCACCGCCGTCCGTCCGTGCGGCCCGTGCGGGAATCTCCACGATCGCGGCCGCCGCCCCCATGGTCGCCACCAGCGCCGTCAGCGCCACCAGCGCCCCGATGGTCCGCAGCACCCCGGCGGTGCGCAGGAGCTGCCGGGCCCACCCGGTGTGTTCCGCCGTGAGGCCGGTGTGTTCCGCCGCGAGGGGAGCCGTGGGCAGTGCGGGAGCCGTGGGCGGCACGGGCGGCGTGGCCAGGGGTGCCGTCCGGGCGTGGTGGGCGGCGTCGTACACGGCGAGCAATGGTTCCTGATCCGCGCCCGCCACCTGGCCGAGTGCCTCGACCGCGTTGCGCGGCGGCAGCTTCTCGCCGTTGAGATAGCGGTGCCAGGCGGACTTGCTGTACGGGGTCTTCCTGGCCAGCCCGTCCAGGCTCAGCCCGGTCCGTTCCTTGAGGGCGCGCAACTCTTCCGCCAAGCGTTGCGCGTCAGTATCGAGCGAGTCGGGCAGCGGCCGCCAGCGGGACACCTTGTGCGCCTCCCCTCACCACCTGCCTCCGGGCGGGAGAGTCGCCTCAGCGGTCCCGGCCGGAGATCCGGGGGGTCTGTTTCCTCCCGGATGGCGGAATGTGTACCCACCCGTGACGGCCGATGACACCCCGCGCGCACCGAACGGGATATGTCAGATATGTCAGCTGAGCGCTTTGTCGTACAGACGGAAACCGCGGCCGCCCGCCGGGCCGTCGACGAACCCCAGGCACAGCCGCGGTGTACCCCCGTCCCGCAGCACGGCCAGGCCCTCCGGCTCGCGGGGCGACAGACCCGGAGCCGTTCGCTCCAGCTGCTGCCACACCACACGTCCGGACCGCAGGTCGATGCGGTACAGCCGGGTGTTGCCGCCGGAGGACGCCGGATTTCCCGTTCCGTACGCACTGCCCAGGAGCTGGTAGGCGTAGGTGCCGTAGACGGCCATGCCCTGGAAGGGCAGGGCGAGGCCGGCGCCCGGCTGGGCGAAGTCGGTCAGCGGGAGGAACCAGCCGGCCCGGAACCGGTCCAGGTCGTACAGGGCGAACCTCGGTATGCCGTCCCGCTTGTACCGCAGCAGGAGTTGCCGGTGCGTCACATCGAGGGCGGGGGCATTGCTGGTGGAGCCGATGACGGGGTGGTAGGTGCCGAGTCCGCCACTGTCGCGTTCCAGCACCCGCCCGTCCGCGAAACGGAAGCGGCACACCCCGCGCCCGTAGCCGGACGCCGGATTGGCATCCCACTCCGTCCACAGCGTGACGCCGTCCGCGGAGTCCTCCAGCCCGATCGAGCCGCCGTGACCGAAGCCCTTCAGGTACATGTGCCCGGCCGCGGCGCCATCCAGGGTGAGCCGGTTCAGGCACAGGTCACCGTTGCCGGCGCGTTGTGCGTGGGAAGGTGCCGTCTTCTCGCCCGTCAGCCGGACTCCGCCCGCCACCACCTGCAGGGCGTAGAGATGCCCTTTCCGTTCGTCGACGGTGAAGGACTGCAGCACCGTGGGGTGTCGCAGCCGCCCGGCGAGGAACGGCCGGCCCGCCGCGGACAGGGCGGGCAGCTTCCGGCTCGGAGCCGGTGCCGCCAGCGCCCACCCCGCCGGCACCACGGCAGCGGCCGCCGCACTCAGCCCGAGGCGGCACACGGCCCTGCGCCCCGGTCCCGGTACCGGCCCCGGTCCCTGCACATCTGTCTCTGTGACCATCACGCGCTCCAAGAGCTCGGACCGGCTGCCCGCTCGCCCCCTCGAACGGGCGGGCAGCCGGCGATCATTGAGGTGTCACCGCGGACGGCGGCGTCAGTTGCCGAGGACCCGGCACCACGGGACCGCGCGGGAGGCGTGGACGTAGTGGGCGGAGACGAAGCCCCGGTGGTGCGTGAGCCGGTACCAGCGGTGGTGGCCCTGCACCGAGCCGCCGTGGGTCTTGCAGGCGAGGGCCCGCACCCGGCCGGCGCGTACGGTGCCGACCACGGGGTAGGCGGTGCCCGGCCCCGAACGGACGTTCAGACGCACGTCGTTCGGGGTCACCACGCGGCCGTACGCATGAGTGGTCGTCATCGCTGCCGTGTCCTGCTGCGCGGAGTACCGGCCGGCGGCGGGGTGCGGACAGGAGTCGGCGAACGCCACCGCGGGGACCATGGCGAGGGCGGCAACCGCGGCGACCACACCGCTGCGCATCATGCGTCGAATCATCGGATTCTCCTCGAGAGATCTGCAGGTTCACCGGAGCGTGACCCTGCGTCGCTCAGCGTTTCCGACGAGTTGGCCGATGATGTGTCCCAGGCGTCCCAGGGAGGAAGTGGAACGCGGTGGCCCGACTTTTGGTCCCCGACTTTCGGTCCCCCGCCTTTGGTCCCCGGCAGTCGGCAGTCGGCAGTCGGCAGTGGTGGTGCTCCGGCCCGTCAGCCGGCCTCAGGGCCCGGCGGGCTCTCCTGGCCGGCGGCGGCGTGAGCGACGAGGCGGTGGGCCAGTTCCTTCACACGGGTGCGTAGTTCCGCGGGGTGTTCGATGACGAACGGGCGGTCCAGTGCGGCCAGTACGGGGGGAATCCAGTCCAGTCGTTCGGCCCGGATCCGGACGCGGACCCATCCGGTGGGGTCGTCGGCCGGTGCCGGGCGGGCCGGGCTGTCGGGGTGGGTCCTGTTGGCGGCTGCCCGGTCGGCGTTGGCCGGGTCGGTGTCGGTCGGGTCGGTATCGGCCGGTTCGGTGTCGCCCGGGCCGGTGCCCTCGGGTGCCGCCGCATCCGGGATCGGGGACAGGGTGGCGATGTCGGCCGGGAGATGGCGGCGGAGGTGCCGGACGCTGTCGTGGATGCGCAGCGACACCTCGTGCCTCCAGGGGGTCTGCGCGAGGCTGTCCAGGACCGTGGTCACCGGGTCGAAGGCCGGCGGGACGTCGAACGAGCCGGATTGCACGGTGGCGGCGGTGATCCGGTCCAGCCGAAAGGTACGTACCTCCCCCTCCCCGGCCGCTGGGTCCGCGCCGGTCAGGTACCAGCGTCCGGAGTGCGCCACCAGGCCGTAGGGCAGGACGGTGCGGTCGCTGCCGCGGCCCTTCCGGTCGGTGTAGGTGAGGGCCACCGGCCGCTGATGGAGTGCGGCCTCGGCAAGCCCCAGCAGCACTCCGGTGTCCGGTGCGGCGGCGGGGCGGGGCTGCGCGGTGAAATCGGCCGTCGCCGGCAGCGCTGCCAGCCGTCGCCCCAGGGACTTGGGCAGGACGCGCCGCAGTTTTGCCGCGGCGCTCTCGCTCGCCGCGGCGGACGTGGTGACCGGCCCGGCCCGCTGTGCGGCCAGCAGCCCGAGCAGAACGGCCAGGGCCTCGTCCTCGGTGAGCATCAGCGGGGGCATCCGGTACCCCGGGGCGAGCCGGTATCCGCCGTAGCGGCCACGCACCGAGTCGACGGGCACGCCGAGGTCCAGCAGGTGGCCGGCGTAGCGACGGACGGTGCGTTCGTCGACGCCGAGGCAGGCGGCCAGGTCGGGAACGGTGCGGGTGCCGCCGCCCTGCAGGATCTCCAGCAGGGCGAGCACCCGAGTGGTCGATGTGGTCACTCCGGCAAGTCTGCTGTATATACCGGGCGGATTCTGTCCGGTATAGGTCCTAGCGTTCGAGGCGTTCCTCCATCCCGCGTCACTTCTGACCGGTGTGTCACTTCTGACCGGCGCGTTACTTCTGACAGACGCGTCACTTCTGACAGGAAGGCCCCTGATGAACCTGGTTTCGCTCCGCGTGATCACCCGTGACGTCGCTCGCCTCGTCGCGTTCTACGAACAGGTCACCGGCGTTCCGGCGACATGGTCGACCCCCGAGTTCGCCGAGCTCGTGACGGAGTCGGGCACGCTTGCGCTCGCCGGTGAGCGCACGGTGGCGCTGTTCGGCGCCGGCAGTGCCGAGCCGGCCGCCAACCGCACGGTGATCACCGAGTTCCGTGTCGCCGACGTCGACGCGGAGTACGCGCGTCTGACGTCCCTCTGCGACGAGTTCGTCCAGAAGCCGACGACGATGCCGTGGGGCAACCGCTCGCTCCTCCTCCGGGATCCCGACGGGAATCTGATCAACCTCTTCACGCCCGTCACCCCCGAGGCCGTCCAGAGGCAAGACCGCTGAGGGACGGCCCGGGGGAGCTGTGTGGGTGAGGGCGGACCCGGTGCCGGTTGGGGGCGAGCCCGGTGTCAGTGCGGCCCCTGGGTGTCCCGGTGTCAGTTCAGTCCCTGGGTGTTCGGTCTGCCGGATCCGCCGTCCGGCCCCTCGTGACCGCCTCGTGCGGCCCGTTCCTCCAGGAAGCGTTCGCTCTCCCAGGTGAGCGCGTGTTCGATCTGGATAAAGTTCAGCCCCGTGACATCGGCGAGTTCTTCCTCGTCGAGGTCGGGCTGTGCGCGCAGGGCACGGTCGATCTTTCCCGCCCAGAGCTCTTCTTTGACGAACGGCCGCCGGCGGTAGCGCTGCCGGAGCTGGTCGAGGTGGCCGGGGCTGCAGGCGGCCAGGAGCCGTTCACCGTCCTGCTCCGAGTCGTAAGGGTGGATCCAGGAGGAGTCGCGGACCCGGCCGGAGACCTGCGAGGTCCGGTGGATGGCCGTGCCGCACAGTTCGCACACCCTCGGATGCGGTGTGGCCGTCGGTTCGCCGCTGTTGTCGTGCATTGCTGTCCTGGCCGTTCTCTCTGTCAGGGCACTCGCTCACGGTGCCGCGGACGACGGGCCCGGTGGGCCGGGTCAGCGGCCGGGGGCCTTGCGATGCTCCTCATGGGTTCCTGAGGCGTTCCTGCGGGAGCGGCCGTCGCTGTTCTGCTGCCCGGCCTGCGGCACCTCCACGGCCGGGCGCCCTCTCCACTTCACGCCGAAACCACCGCGCGCGCGACACGGGAGGGCCGACCAGGGCATCATGGCCGGCCTGCGGCACGGCTCCGGGCGTCGCAGGACGCAAGAGGGGGCGAGTGGAGACGGCGCCGGTACGGACCGCCGCGCAGGTACGCGCGAGGAGCGGCGACGAGGACCCTGACCTGGCGCGCAGGCCGGGCGCGAGTCCCGCCGCCGGCACCCCGGCGAGCAGGAGTGCCGGGGCCGCGAGCATGGATTCCGGGATGCGGTCAGGTGCCCGCCGCGGGCCTCCGGTCCCTCCGCCTTGCCCGTTGTTCCTTCCGGGGCGTCGGGCGGACGGGTACCGAGACCGAGGAACACCCGGGCCCCGGCCATTGGCACGGCGCTACCGGTGACCGCCGAGGCCAGTACGGACAGCGCCGTCACCCAGCCCCGGGCGTGGGAACCAAGGGCGCGGTTTGCGGGCTCTCACCCCTTGAGTTGAGTCGCGCCTATGTTTGGAGCCCGAGGAATGAGTCCACGTACGGGGAAAGGCCATTTACTGCGGCGCACGGCGGCGGCCGCGGCGGTGGCCGCGGGATTCGTGGCGGTATCGGCGTGCGGCACGGACGGCACACCGGCCTCCGCCGACGCACCGACCTCCGGTGGCGCACGTGCGGCAAGCCCGGCCGGAAAGCGTCCCACTGCCTTACCCGACTTCAGGAAGGCCTATGAGGCGGGGTACGAGGCAGGCCGGACGCTCCATGACGCGGGCGGCAAAGGCGCCGCGGTACGCGAGGTGGTGGGGGGCGGCTGCGCCCGTCGTGCCCTTGAGGCGGGAGCCAAGGCCGGCCAGGACCGCGGGTCCTGGGTGAAGGGCTGCCATGACGGGGTCGGCGACGCCCCGCAGCATCCCCCGGCTCGCCCTCTCACCAAAAGAGAGTTGAATCCGCGGCTCCTCGAAGGCTTCCAGGCATGGGCACGGAATGAGGGCGATACAGCGACCGCCCGTCATGCCGGCCGCGTGTTCACCGTCGAACTCACCCGCGCCGACTATGACGTTGAAGTGTCCACCGACTACAGCTCACGGGCCGAGGCCGAAGAGTTCGCCGCCGCCTTCGCACAGTGGTGGGACGCAGACGACGGGCCCGGGGTGGCGAGGAACCTCGTCATTCTCGACGCCGGCGGACAGCGCATGGCCACCGAGCAACTGTGAGGGTGGAAGTCGCAGGGGTGTGGTCACTGCCGTCCGCCCACGTCCGGGCGGACGGCAGACAACTGCGCGCGGGTGAACGTGAGTTGAAGCAGGTCAGTCACCCTCGTCGCAGTCACCTCCGGCCCGGCCTGGTGCGGTGCCGCGATGCTGCGGTGTGGTCCGCTGTGGCGCCCGGTGGACCGGCCTTCGCCCTGGCGTCAGGTGCCTTGCCGGGGAAGGAACTACGGGGCCGTCCCGGGCAATTCGCCTGGGCAGGAGCGACCGTGATAAACCTTTCGGCGATCACGATCTTTCTCTGGCATCAGACGGCCATGCTCACGGTCACGGTGACCTCCCCCGGAACGGGGCGGCCGTTGTCGGGATTGCACGTCAATCCCGATCACCCGCCGTGGGTGCCGGTCCGCATCGGCTGGGTACCGGTATCCGCGATCGTGCTCGTGGTGCTGTGTACCGCCTTCCGTGAGGCGGAGAACACGCCATGGACCGGGCGCGGGCGTACCGCTCGCAAGCCGTCGGGCCGGCCCGTCCGAACGTCACGGAAGCGGCCGGAGCGGCCCTTCCGGTATTCCTTGGAGGAGCAATGGAAGCACTCTCTCTCGATTCGCTGCGCACTCTGTACACCAAGTACGAGGCCGACTTGAGGAAGGTCAAGGACGCCCAGCGCAGTCTCCTGAGGGAGCGCGGCAAGGCCATGAAGGCTCAGCTGGACGACGTGGAGGCGGAGATCTCCTACATGCGGCTGCGCGAGCTGCGGCCCGCGAAGGTGGTGGAGATCGGCACTTTCTACGGCTGGTCCACCATCTGGCAGCTGAGCGCGCTGCGCGACAACGGCACCGGACATCTGTACTCGTTCGACATCGTGGACCACGTGGTGCGCAATGTGCCGGGTGAGCTGACCGGCCAGTGGACCTTCACCAAGGGCGATGTCCGCGAGAATCTGGGCAGCATTCCGCAGGATGTCGACTACCTGTTCATCGACGCCGACCACGGTGCGCGCTTTGCCCGTTGGTACATAGAGAACCTGTTCCCGGCCGTGCCCGGCGGCACGCCCACCAGCGTGCACGACGTCTACCACGGGCGTCGCCCCAAGCCGTTCAGCGAGGGCTCCGTCATCGTCAAGTGGCTCGCCGAGAACAACGTGGAGTTCTTCACGCCGTCGCCGGCCAAGTCCCCGGCGGAGTACGCGGAGATAGCCGAGATCAAGAAGGGCCTCGGGCTCGACGAGCCGGTCCGCGACAGCCGCCACAACCCGATGATCTTCTTCGATCTGCCCAGCCTGTAACCCCGGTGCACCTCCCCGCGGGCACCGTTCCCCGTGCCGCCCGTGCGGCGCGGGGCGGCGGGCTCGACCCGGCCCGCCGCAGAGGTCAAGTGCCCGCGGTGAGGCGCCTGATGCGCTCCTCGTCCGCGGTGCGCGGGCAGGTGACGCAGGTGTCCTCGGGGCGCAGTGTGTAGAACATGCAGCAGCTGGCACGGTCCCGGGTCGCCAGCGACCGGCCGCGCGGCCCGGTCAGTTCGCGGAATCCCGCACCGCCCACGTACGGAGCGGTGGCGCCCGGCAGCAGCAACTCCAGCTCGGCCACGGCGCGTGGCTCCTCGCCCAGGAGGTGCCCGAGGTACCACAGGCCCTCCACGACCTCGTCGGACGCCATGCCCCACAGCGCCCGCGGCCCGCGCCGCATCCGGGTGCCAAAGCCCTCCAGCACGGGCCGGAGGTGCTGGGCCACCGCCGCCCGTACCTCCGCCCGCAGGGCCTCCTCGTCCGGTACGACCCGGGCGCCGGGCCGCGCCGCGGCGGGGTCGTCCGGGAGGCAGCTGAAGGTGCTGATCCGCACCGCCATCCTGCCCAGCTCGCGCTGGAAGGAGACGTCCTGCACGGGCAGGTGCGGGACCCGGCGGTGCAGGAACCAGGGGAGGGTGATCAGCAGGCAGGCGGGCCAGGCGTAGCGGTGCAGGGCGAAGCTCGCGATGACGTCCGGACGGGCGCGCTGTCCGTAATCCCGCACGATCTGCGCGTCGTCCCAGGCGAGGAAGGCATCCAGGCTCTCGCCGCCGGCCGCGAGCCCGGCCGCGCACACCCAGCCGTCGCCGCTGGGCGGGGCGGCGTCCCACAGGGTCACCCGCAGGCCGGGGAAGGCCGCGGAGAGCCGGGCGTAGGCCTCGGCGACGGGGTGGACGGCAGGCGGGGCGGCGGGGGCACGAGTCATGCGGGAGACCACCGAATCGCGATCGTCGACAGGTAAGGCTTACCTTACCTGAAGGCTTACCCGTGCTCGCTGAACGTCAGTCCCGGTGGCCCGCGCGGCTTCCCGGCGACTTCCGGACGGCTCCCCGGATTTGAACTGGGGCGTGCGCCGCCTATGGTGCTGGAAACGTCAGGAGGAACCGTCATGGAGCAGGGCACAGCGGAACGGGAGCCGTGCGCCGGGGCGTGGGTGCCCGCGCAGACCGGCCCCGCCGCGCCCCGGCGGCACTCCGTCCGCGGCCAGGTGCTGGCCGCGCTGCGCCATGCGCTGGTCGGCGGGGAGCTGGCCCCGGGCGAGGTCTACTCCGCGCCCGCGCTCGCCGAGCGCTACGGCGTCTCGGCGACCCCGGTCCGGGAGGCCATGCAGCAGCTCGCGGGGGAAGGCGCCGTCGAGGTCGTGCCCAACCGCGGCTTCCGGGTCGCCGAGCGCAGCCCCCGCGACCTCGCCGAGCTGGCCGAGGTCCGGGCGATGCTGGAGGTGCCCGCGATCGTCCGGCTGGCGCGGGCGCTGCCTCCTGAGCGCTGGGAGGGGCTGCGCCCGCTCGCCGACGCGGGCGTCACGGCCGCCGCCCGCGGTGACAGCGTCGGCTACGCCGAGGCCGACCACGCCTTCCACGACGCCCTGATGTCGCTCACCGGCAATCGCAGGCTCACCGAGGTCACCGGCGATCTGCTCCGCCGTGCGCAGTGGCCGCCGGCCGGCGGCTCCCGGCGGCGTACCGCCGAGCTGCTGGCCGACGCCTCCGAGCACACGGCGCTGCTCGACGCCCTGGTCGCCCAGGAGTACGCGGTGGCCGAGCGGATCGCCCGCGAGCACGTGTCGGTGGCGCGCCACCCGCACTGAGCCGGTCCGCCGACCGCTCAGCCGGGCGGCGCCGTCGGCTCAGCCGGGCAGCAGTTCCTCCAGTGGCAGCGCCGCGACATCGGCGGCGGGCCGGGAGAGGTAGAGATCGGCGTGGTAGAAGCCGTCGGCTTCCTTGTGTGCGGTGGACAGATCGCGGGCGGCCAGCGCCTCGAACGCCGCCTGTCGCTCGTTGCCGTCGGCGAACCGCCGCTGACGGAACGTACGGGTGGTGAGTCTCTCCGTCACCAGGCCGGCCCGGGCCAGCAGGGCGGAGATCGGCCGGTAGGACACCTCGCGCAGCACGAACGCGGCGACCCACGGCGGCGAGGACACACAGTCGAAGAGGCGGGCGAAGGTGCGGGCGGAGATATAGCCGACGCCGCCGGTGACGGTGATCAGGTCGGTGCCGGCCAGTACCTTCCGCAGTTCCGGGCTCGGGTCGTCGAATTCCAGGTTCTCCGCGAAGCCGTGGTCGAGCAGGCCGACCGCCCGGGCGTAGCCGACCGCGCGGTCCGCCGCGTCGATGCCGGTCACCCTGAGGGGTTCGGCACGCCGCCGGGTGGCGAAGAACGTGCGGTCCTCTTCCAGGAGTTGGGCGGTGGACGGCTGCGCCTTGCCGTTCACGGTATAGCGGCCGTAGAGGTCGGTGAGGGACAGCTCGTGGTTGAGCAGTGCGGCGTTGACCCCGTACGAGCAGCAGAGGTCGACGACGTTCAAGGGCGGGCGGTCGCTGCGGTGCCGCTGCAGGGACTCGGCCACGGCGCGGAACACCGCTTGGCCGTGGTGCGGAATCTGGTAGTCCAGGGGGTGCAGTGTGGTGAAGTACCGACGGGGATCCGGGCAGTTGTAGATCGCCTCGAAATCTGCCTTGCCCCAGTCGCTCGCAGCGGTCGTGTTGGTCACTCCTGCTGTCATGTGGCCTCCTGAAAGGCTGTGCCAGTGGGTGGGGCCGGGCTGGTCCCGGACCAGCATCCATACCCCGCTGCCGCCTCACAGTGCGACTTGCGGCCATTCTCGGGGCCTGTGGGGCGTCGTGAGACATCCCTGCCCCGGGCCTTCGGCTCATAGTCCCACCTCAGGGTTCCCCTGGCGCGTCGGCGGCCGGCCGGGCCGCAACCACCGCGGCCCGGCCGATCCACCGCCGGGACCACAGGAATCCGGCCAATCGTCGAAAGATCCGGCATGGCCGGTGATGAGGGGTTGACGGTGACGGAACGAGGGGGCACAGGCGGCGGATCGAGCGGGAGAGGGTGACGGCGAACGAGGCGGCCGGCCCGCCACGGAGAGTGGAGGACCGGCCGCCGTACGTAAGTGTGGCGGGCATCCGCCGACGCTGCTGGCGGGCACTCGCCGGGGCCGCTGGCGGCATTCGCCGGGGCCGCGTGGCGGATATTCCCTAGGTCGCCGTGACGCCGGTGGACAGATGGTCGGCGAGCCAGGTGGGGACGCCGCCCATCAGGCGGAAGAGCCGGGCCGCCTCGGCGCGCAGCCGGTCCGCGTCGGCGTCCGGGGCGGCGTCGGCCAGTGCCGCGAGGGCCGGTGCCGTGCCGACCAGAAAGCCCAGCTCCTCGCGGATCCGCAGGGACTCGGCGAAACCGTGCTGGGCTTCCGCCAACTCGCCGTCGCGCAGCGCGAGCCCGGCCAGATGGCGCCAGGTGAAGGACAGCAGCAGGGTGTCGCCGTGCGCGGTGGCGCCGGCGTGCGCACGGCGGTAGGCGGCCCGCGCCGCGTCCGGGCTGTCGGCGACATGCTCGGCCATCAGGCCGCGGCGGAAGTCCAGCAGCGGGCGGCCGGCCGCGGTGGGCGCCAGCAGCGCGGCGGCCCGGCCGAGTGCCGAGCGGGCCTCATCGGCGCGGTCGCGGACGCCCAGGACCGTGGCGGCGTACGCGAGATGGCCGCGTTCGCAGGCCGCGCCGCCCCGCTCGTCGTCGTCGCCCGCCAGCGCCTCGGCGGCGCGCAGCGCGTCCTCGGCCCCGGCCCAGCCGGTGGCCGTGAACATGCACCGTTCGACCAGCAGCGCGGCGCGGCGCAGCGCGGACGGCGCGTGCCGGACGGCGTGCGGTTCCAGCAGGGCGGCCGCGTCGTCCCAGCAGCCCCGGGAGCGCAGACGCCAAACGGCACGGTCCAGGGGGCTGTCCCCCTCGACCGTGCCGAGTGATCCTGTCTCCGGTGCGGATGCCGGTGCCGGTACCGCGAGCGGTACCACGACCGCAGAACCGACCGGGTCCGCAGAACTCACCGGGTCCGCGGAATCCGCGGATTCCGGCATGGCGGTATCCGCCACATTGCCCTCCCCGAGCGCGCCATTGAGCTGGAAGTTGGAAGCAGTGGGCGAATCTCAGCACGGATCCCGCCGCCCGGCCAAGGGGGTGGGTGAATGAATTCACAATCCCCGGGCGGGCGTTCCGGACCGCGGGCGCGGCCCTGATCGGGCACATCGCCGCACCGTGCGGCGGGCCCGTGGCACCCCGACGGGTCCCGCGATGACGCCCGATGACGCTCGATGACGCCCGATCGAGTTACCCCGAATGGCGTAATGGGCCCCGCCGGATCGAACGGCGGGGCCCGGACGGGCCGCGGACGCGGGCAGTCGCTCGGCGGCGCATGACATGGACGACGCCGTGACGGGGACGACGCCGTGACCCGGACGCCGCCGTGACCCGCGATCGCGGCGTGACGCGCGCCCGCGCCGTCAGCTCATCCGCAGCGCCAGGAAGAAGTCGAGCTTGTCCTCCAGGCGGGACAGGTCGCGGCCGGTCAGCTGCTCGATGCGGCCCACCCGGTAGCGGAGGGTGTTGACGTGCAGGTGCAGGCGGCTGGCGCAGCGGGTCCAGGAGCCGTCGCAGTCCAGGAACGCCTCCAGGGTGGGGATCAGCTCGGCGCGGTGCTTGCGGTCGTAGTCGCGCAGCGGGTCCAGGAGGCGGGCGGTGAAGGCCCGTCGGACGTCGTCCGGCACGAAGGGCAGCAGCAGGACGTGCGAGGCCAGCTCCTCGTGCCCGGCGGCGCAGACCCGGCCCGGACGGGCCGCGGCGACCCGGCGGGCGTGCCGGGCCTCCTCCAGGGCGCCGCGCAGGCCCTCGGCGGAGTGGACCGCGGCGCTCACCCCGACCGTCAGCCGCCCGTCGTCCGCCAGACCGCGGCCCAGGGGTGCGCGGACGGCGGACAGCAGCTCATGGGCGTGCAGCCCGCTCGTCGAGGCGGCGCCGGGTTCGTCCGGGACGGGCAGCGGCACCAGCGCCACCGCCTCGTCGCCGGTGTGTGCCACGGCGATCCGGTCGGAGGGCTCCGGGCCGAACGTGCCGGGGTCGACCAGCATTTCCTCCAGCAGGCTCTGCGCCACCGGGCCGCCGGGGACGTCGCCGTCCTCCCACTCGACCCTGGCCACCACGATCTGCCAGTGCGGGGCCGCGCCCAGTCCCGGCAGCAGCACAGGAGCCGCCACCCGCAGCCGGGCGGCGATCTCGGCGGGCGGAGCGCCGGTCTGGACGAGCTCCAGGACCTCCTGGGCGAGCCGGCGGCGCACCGTACGGGCGGCATCGCGCCGGTCGCGTTCCACGACGATCAGCTGGGTGACGCCGTGCAGCAGGTCAAGGCGCTCTTCGGACCAGTCGCCGGCGTCCGCCTCGACGGCCAGCAGCCAGTCGCTCAGCAGCGTCCGGCGCAGGTCACGGCCCTCGTGGCGGATCGGGAAGAGGGAGAAGGTGGAGCTCGCAGGCCCCTCGCCGGGCCGACGTCCCTCCTCGGGCTTCCCCCGGGCCTCGTCCGCGGCGGCCCCCGTCGCGGCGCCGCCCTCGACCGTGACGCGATGCGGGCCCCGGCGCCCCGAACGGGCCGCCGCCAGATGCTCGCCCGCGAGATGGGCGGCCAGGTCACCGGAGAGCTCGGGCCCGGCGTCCGCCAGTGTGGAGCCCGCGATCTGCCGGCCCGTGGGGGAGAGCACCCAGGCCCGCAGGTCCAGGTCGGAGCCGAGCAGGTCCAGGACCACCTCCGGGCCGCCGCCCGTGGGGCCCGACGTCATCAGCCGCCGGTGGCGGTCCACCACGGCCGCCAGATCGCCCGCCCGCTCGCTGGAGACCTGGCGGACGACATGCTCGGTGATGGAGGCGAACGAGACGTCCTCGACGACGGAGAACAGCGGCAGCCGGTGGCGCAGGCAGGCCTGTACGAGGTCGTCGGGGACCGAGCCCAGCTCCGCCTCGCCCGCCGCGAGCCCGGCGACCCCCGCGGTGGCCAGGATGCGCACGAACCGCTCGGAGTCCTCCGGTTCACGGCGCCACGCCAGCCCCGTCAGCACCAGTTCGCCGCCGGAGAGGTAGCGGCTGGGGTCACGCAGGTCGGTGGTCATCACGCCGCGTACCGTGCGGTCCAGCTCTTCCTCGCCCCCGAGGAGCCGGAGGCCAAGGGTGTGGGTGTCCAGGAGTGCGCGGAGCCGCATGACCTCGCCCGCCGTTCTTTGCTGTCTGGTGTTGCCGGTGGAATGCCGCGAGGTTTCCTAGCCTCGTCTTTCGTTCGAATCTACAAGACATGTGGTGTGGCCAGCCAACCGCTTCATGGTTTCGGTGACTGCACCGGGCGGGTGCCGGGCGCGTTCACTGAACTCATCCCCATGAACAAGACATGAAGGAACGACTCCGTGGCGATGCCGGCGCAGCGTCCTCACCATGAGTAGCGAACGACCCGATTTCGTAGAATTCGTAGAAGAGGCCAACGATGGACTTCCTTCGCCCCGCCAGCTGGGAGGAGGCGCTCGCCGCCAAGGCCGAGCACCCGACCGCTGTGCCCATCGCGGGCGGCACGGACGTGATGGTCGAGATCAACTTCGACCACCGCCGCCCCGCGTACCTGCTCGACCTGAACCGCATCGGTGACCTGAGCGAGTGGGAGGTCGGCGAGAAGACCGTGCGCCTGGGTGCCTCCGTCACGTACACGCAGATCATGGAGAACCTGCGGGCCGAACTCCCGGGCCTGGCCCTGGCCTCCCACACGGTGGCCTCCCCGCAGATCCGCAACCGCGGCGGCGTCGGCGGCAACCTCGGCACCGCCTCCCCGGCCGGCGACGCGCACCCCGCGCTGCTCGCGGCCGGCTGCGAGGTCGAGGTGGAATCCGTACGCGGCCGCCGGATGATCCCGATCGACGACTTCTACACCGGCGTCAAGCGCAACGCCATGGAGGCCGACGAGCTGATCCGGTCGGTGCATCTGCCCAAGGCGGACGGCCCGCAGCAGTTCTCCAAGGTGGGCACCCGCAACGCCATGGTCATCGCGGTCTGCGCCTTCGGTATCGCGCTGCACCCCACCGCCCGCACGGTGCGCACCGGCATCGGCTCCGCCGCGCCCACCCCCGTACGGGCGCGGGAGGCCGAGGACTTCCTCGCCGCGGCGCTGGAGGAGGGCGGCTTCTGGGAGTCGGGCGCGCCCCTCCCGCCGTCCCTCGCCAAGCAGTTCGCGCAGCTCGCCTCCGGCGCCTGCAACCCGATCGACGATGTGCGCGGCAGCGCCAAGTACCGCAGGCATGCGGTCGGCATCATGGCGCGCCGCACCCTCGGCTGGACCTGGGAGTCCTACCGGGGCAAGGAGAGGAGCGCACAGTGCGCGTGACATTCACCGTCAACGGCCGCCAGCAGGAGGCCGACGACGTCTGGGAAGGCGAGAGCCTGCTGTACGTCCTCCGCGAGCGGATGGGCCTGCCCGGCTCCAAGAACGCCTGTGAGCAGGGCGAATGTGGCTCCTGCACGGTCCGTCTGGATGGTGTCCCGGTGTGCTCCTGTCTGGTCGCCGCGGGCCAGGTCGAGGGCCGCGACGTGGTGACCGTCGAGGGCCTGGCGGACTTCGCCAAGCAGCGCGCCGAGAACGGCGGCTGTGCCTCCGGCGCCTGCGGTACGAGCATCGACCAGGCCCAGCGGTGGCAGGCCCGTCCGGCGGATTCGCATGCCGGTGAGGGGACCGAACTCGCCCCGATCCAGCAGGCGTTCATCGACGCGGGCGCGGTCCAGTGCGGCTTTTGCACCCCGGGCCTGCTGGTCGCCGCCGATGAGCTGCTGGAGCGCAACGACTCCCCGTCGGACGCCGACATCCGTGAGGCGCTGTCGGGCAACCTGTGCCGCTGCACGGGCTACGAGAAGATCCTCGACGCGGTCCGGCTGGCGGCCGCCCGCGGCGAGTCCCGTACCGCCGGACAGGGGGCCTGATCGCCATGGCAGACAAGGAGACCCGCCTCGCGACGGCTCCGGGCCGTACGCCCACGAACCTCACCCAGGGCGGCCAGACCAAGGCCGGCATCGGTGAGTCCACGCTGCGGCCCGACGGCACCCTCAAGGTGACCGGCGAGTTCGCCTACTCCTCGGACATGTGGCACGAGGACATGCTGTGGGGCTACACCCTGCGCTCCACCACCGCGCACGCCGAGATCAGGTCGATCGACACCTCCGAGGCGCTGGCGACCTCCGGCGTCTACGCCGTCCTGACCTACGACGATCTGCCCACCGAGGTGAAGAACTACGGCCTGGAGATCCAGGACACGCCGGTTCTCGCACACGGCAAGGTGCGCCACCACGGGGAGCCGGTCGCGCTGGTCGCCGCCGACCACCCCGAGACCGCGCGCCGCGCCGCCGCCAAGATCAAGATCGACTACGCCGAGCTGCCGGTCGTCACCGACGAGGCCTCCGCCACCGCCGAGGGCGCCCCGCTGGTCCACGAGAACCGCACCGACCACCACATCGGGCACGTACCGCACCCGAACATCGTCCACCGCCAGCCGATCATCCGCGGCAACGCCGCCGAGGCCGCGAAGAAGGCCGATGTCATCGTCTCGGGCGAGTACGTCTTCGGCATGCAGGACCAGGCCTTCCTCGGCCCGGAGTCCGGCCTCGCGGTACCCGGCGAGGACGGCGGCGTCGACCTGTACGTCGCCACCCAGTGGCTGCACTCCGACCTGCGTCAGATCGCCCCGGTCCTCGGCCTGCCCCCGGAGAAGGTGCGGATGACGCTCTCGGGCGTCGGCGGCGCGTTCGGCGGCCGTGAGGACCTGTCGATGCAGATCCACGCCTGCCTCCTGGCGCTGCGCACCGGCAAGCCCGTCAAGATCGTCTACAACCGGTTCGAGTCCTTCTTCGGGCACGTCCACCGGCACCCGGCCAGGCTCTGGTACGAGCACGGCGCCACCAAGGACGGCAAGCTCACCCACCTCAAGTGCCGCATCGTGCTGGACGGCGGCGCCTACGCCTCTGCCTCCCCGGCCGTCGTCGGCAACGCCTCCTCGCTCGCCGTCGGCCCGTACGTCGTCGACGACGTCGACATCGAGGCCATCGCGCTCTACTCCAACAACCCGCCCTGCGGGGCGATGCGCGGCTTCGGCGCCGTCCAGGCCTGCTTCGCCTACGAGGCGCAGATGGACAAGGTCGCCAAGAAGCTGGGCATGGACCCGGTCGAATTCCGGCAGCTCAACGCCATGGAGCAGGGCACGATCATGCCCACCGGCCAGCCGGTCGACTCCCCGGCCCCGGTCGCCGAACTCCTGCGCCGGGTCAAGGCGATGCCGCTCCCGCCGGAGCAGCAGTGGCTGACGGCCGGGGCGGGTGCCGACGTCCGTGCGCTGCCCGGCGGACTGTCCAACACCACCCACGGCGAGGGCGTGGTCCGCGGCATCGGCTACGCCGTCGGCATCAAGAACGTCGGCTTCTCCGAGGGCTTCGACGACTACTCCACCGCCCGGGTGCGGATGGAGGTCGTCGGCGGGGTGCCGGTCGCCACCGTCCACACCGCGATGGCGGAGGTCGGCCAGGGCGGTGTCACCGTCCACGCCCAGATCGCCCGTACCGAGCTGGGGGTCCAGCAGGTCACCATCCAGCCCGCCGACACCCGGGTCGGCTCGGCCGGATCCACCTCCGCCTCCCGCCAGACCTATGTCACCGGCGGCGCCGTCAAGAACACCTGTGAGCACGTCCGCGAACAGGTCCTCGACATCGGCCGGCGCAAGTTCGGCACGTACCACCCGGCCTGGGCGACCGCCGAACTCCTGCTGGAGGGCGGCAAGGTCGTCACCGACGGCGGCGAGGTGCTGGCCAATCTGGCGGACGTGCTGGAGGACGAGGCGGTCGACCTGGAGCTGGAGTGGCGCCACCGCCCCACCGAGCCCTTCGACCTGCACACCGGCCAGGGCAACGGCCATGTCCAGTACTCCTTCGCGGCCCACCGCGCGGTCGTCGAGGTGGACACCGAACTCGGCCTGGTCAAGGTCATCGAGCTGGCCTGCGCCCAGGACGTCGGCAAGGCACTCAACCCGCTGTCCGTCGTCGGCCAGATCCAGGGAGGGACCACCCAGGGGCTGGGCGTGGCGGTCATGGAGGAGATCATCGTCGACCCCAAGACCGCGAAGGTGCGCAACCCCTCCTTCACGGACTACCTCATCCCCACGATTCTCGACACCCCGACCATCCCGGTCGATGTGCTCGAACTCGCCGACGAGCACGCCCCCTACGGGCTGCGCGGCATCGGCGAGGCCCCCACCCTGTCGTCCACCCCGGCCGTCCTCGCGGCGATCCGGAACGCGACCGGGCTGGAGCTCACCAAGACGCCGGTACGGCCCGAACACCTCACCGGCACCTAGAGACCGTCCGGGGGCGAGACCCCGGACACCGGTCTCCGGGCGGTGGGTGTCAGGGGTGTCCCTGTCCGTCCTCCTCCGCTCACCGCCCGGAGTCCCACCACACACCGCGCACCACGCAGTCGCTGCTCCGCTCCGGCGGAGCCAGTACCCCCGTTCGTCTCGGGCCGTCCCCCGGGTCGTGCAGCCGGAATCCATCCCAAATCTCGCACCTCGCGGCGAGTGCCCCTGTGAACCTTGGGAGTAAGGCACCATGACCCAGCAGTCCACCGAGCCGAGGACCACGGCGGAAGACGCGGGCGCCGGCTCGCGCCAGCCCGCCGGCCGGTCCTGGCTCGACCGGTACTTCCACATCTCCGACAGAGGATCGACGCTTGCGCAAGAGGTGCGCGGCGGCATCACCACCTTCATGGCGATGTGCTACATCCTCCTGCTCAACCCGCTGATCCTGTCGACCCCGGACGTGGAGAAGAACACCCTCGCGCATGCGGGGGTGGTCACCGCGACCGCGCTGGCCGCGGCTGTCTCCACGCTGCTGATGGGCTTCATCGGCAAGGTACCGCTGGCCCTGGCAGCCGGCCTGAACGTCTCCGCCACACTGACCGCCCAGGTCGTCCCGCACATGACCTGGCCGCAGGCGATGGGCATGTGTGTGGTCTACGGCGTGGTGATCTGCCTCCTGGTGGTCACCGGCCTCCGCGAGATGATCATGAACGCCATCCCGCTGGCGCTCAAGCACGCCATCACCATGGGCATCGGCATGTTCGTCGCCCTTCTGGGGCTGGTGAAGGCCGGTTTCGTGGGCAAGGGCGAGGGCGGCCCCGTCACCCTGGGCCTGACCGGGCAGCTGTCCGGCTGGCCGGTCCTGTTCTTCTGCGTCACCCTGCTGCTGATCTTCATGCTGCAGGCCCGCAAGGTGTCCGGCGCGATCCTCATCGGCATCGTGGCCGGCAGTGTGCTGTCCATCGCCGCGACCAGGATCGGCGGCCTCACGGCCAAGGACTGGGGCGGTACGCCCCCGGAGCTGAGCGGCGGCGCGGTCGCGATGCCCGACTTCGGCCTCTTCGGCCATGTCGAATTCGGCGGCTGGGGCTCGATCGGCGCGCTGAGCGTCGGCATGATCGTCTTCACCCTGGTGCTGGCCGGCTTCTTCGACGCCATGGCCACCATCATCGGCGTCGGCACCGAGGCCAAGCTGGCCGACGACCAGGGCCGGATGCCGGGCCTGTCGAAGGCGCTGTTCGTGGACGGCGCGGGCGGGGCGATCGGCGGGGTGGCCGGCGCCTCCGGCCAGACCGTGTTCATCGAATCGGCGAGCGGTGTCGGCGAGGGCGCCCGTACCGGCCTGTCGTCCGTCGTCACCGGCCTGCTCTTCGCGGCCTGCCTGTTCTTCACCCCGGTCACCCAGCTCGTACCGGCCCAGGTCGCCTCGGCCGCCCTCGTCGTCATCGGCTCGATGATGATGAGCGCCGCAGGCCACGTGGACTGGCGCGACCGCTCGGTGTCCATCCCGGTCTTCCTGACCGTGGCCCTCATGCCGTTCACCTACAGCATCACCGCAGGTGTGGGCGGGGGCGTCATCGCCTACGTTGCCATTAAGGCGGCACAGGGCAAATGGCGCGAGATCGGCGGCTTCATGTGGGTGCTGGCCGCGATCTTCGTCGTCTACTTCTCGCTCCATCCGATCGAGCAGTGGCTGGGCGTCAAGTAACCGCCCGCCCTCCCCGCTCTCGGCTTCGCCCGAGCGGGAACCCCATCCGTCCGTAAGGAGACCGACATGCTGGACATCGCCGAAGAGCTGCACCGGTGGGTCGGGCAGGGCCGCGACTTCGCGGTGGCCACCGTGGTGGCCACGCACGGCAGCGCGCCCCGCCGGCCCGGAGCCGCCCTGGCCGTCGACAGTGACGGCACGGCGATCGGGTCGGTCTCCGGCGGATGTGTGGAGGGGGCGGTGTACGAACTGTGCCAGGAGGCGCTGCGGACCGGCGAGCCGGTACTGGAGCGCTTCGGCTACAGCGACGAGGATGCCTTCGCCGTGGGCCTGACCTGCGGCGGCGTCATCGACATCCTCGTCCAGCCGGTATCCGCGGGCGGGCGCTCCGCGGGCAGCCAGGCGCCGGGAGAGCCGGCGGACGGCACCGCCCACACGCTCGCCGCCGGGCTGGCCGCCGCCGCCACGGGGGAGGCGGCGGCCCTCGCCCGGATCATCGACGGCCCTGCCGAGCTCCGCGGCCGTGCCCTGCTGGTCCGCCCCGACGGCAGCCACACCGGCACCCTCGGCGGCCACCCCGCCCTCGACCGCACCGCGCTCGCACAGACCCGCGCCCTGCTGGACGCCGGGCGCACCACCACGGTCGAGATCGGGTCGGGCCCGGCACCCGGGGACGGCGCCCGGGGCGAGGGCGCGGAGCAGCCGGGTGGGAATCAGCCGGGTGGGGACCAGCCGTACGGGGAGCAGTGCGGCAGGCCTGTCCTTCTCCTCGTCGAATCCTCCGTCCCCGCGCCCCGCATGATCGTCTTCGGCGCGATCGACTTCGCCTCCGCGCTGGTCAAGGTCGGCAAGTTCCTCAACTACCACGTCACGGTCTGCGACGCCCGCCCCGTCTTCGCCACCCGCACCCGCTTCCCGGACGCCGACGAGATCGTCGTCGACTGGCCGCACCGCTACCTGGACTCCCAAGACCTCGATGCCCGCACGGTGCTGTGCGTGCTGACCCACGACGCCAAGTTCGACGTCCCGCTGCTGGAGCGGGCACTCAAGCTCCCGGTCGCCTACGTCGGCGCGATGGGCTCCCGCCGCACCCACCTGGACCGCCTGCGGCGGCTGCGTGACACCGGCCTGACCGAACTCGAACTCAACCGCCTGCGCTCGCCCATCGGCCTCGACCTCGGCGCCCGCACCCCCGAGGAGACCGCACTGTCCATCGCCGCCGAAATCGTCGCCAACCGCCGCGGCGGCACCGGCGTACCGCTGACCGGCGCGCACACCCCCATCCACCACGACACGGCCCGTCGGGTGGGGCGGATCGGGTCGGTGGCGTGAGGGAGTGGGGCCATGCGGGTGACTCATGTGACAGCGGTCTTGGCCATCACTGCCACGCTCCCGGCTCGAATCGGCACGGGCGCGTGATGAACTCCCGATAGGTGCAGTGCTCCGGGTTCGCCTTCAGGTGTCCCGTCGCCCACGCGTGCGCGGCGGCCTGGTCCTTGTTGGGCTCGCCGGTCTCCTCGCACACCGCGCATTGCACGATGTACGTGATCGGCTCGGCGTCATTCTCGGTATCGGGGATGAGCTGGAACTCACGGAAACGGTAGGTGTCGTCCCGGCCCGCCACCGGCTGGCAGGAGAAGTCCCCACCGACAGCTGGGGCGCGGCGGGGACACTGACCGCCGACAAGTAGCCGACGGGCAGCGGGCCGGCCTTCACGGGGGAGGGCCGGCCCATTCCTCGTACGGGAGCGCCCCGGCCCCTACAGGAGTACCCGGCGCCCCTACGGGGTCCTGTTCTCGTATAGCTACGACGAACGGTCACGTAGCGCTGAGTAACCACTCTGGTCATCCGCAAGGGCGCGGTCAGCGCGGTGCCGAGGGCGATGCCCAGATGCATGGCGGTGGTGAACAGGCCCGAGGCCGAACCGGCGCTCCCCTGCGAGACCTTGGGCGGCCGGGTAGTCGGTGTAACCGCGGTGGTCGCCGCCGTAGAACGTGTTCACGTCGGGCTGGTTCAGGGGTGCCTGGGTCTGCCAGCGCTGAACGAGGTCGGGGTTCGCGATGAAGGCGCGGCCGACAGCGACGAGGTCAGCCTGGTCGTTGTCGAGGAGGGCCTGGGCGATGGCAGCGTCAGTGACCGGGTCCCAGCCGTTGCTGACGAGGCGAGGGCCGGCGAAGCGGTGGGTGAGGTCCTCGATGAGGGGCGTGGTGGGGTCTCCGATGGTGTGCAGGTAGGCCAGGCCCATGGCGGAGAGGGCGTCCACGAGCGTGCGGTAGGTGGCGGCGGTGTCGTCCGCGTTGTCCTCGATGGCGCCGTGGAGGTTGATGGCGGGTGAGATGCGGATGCCGACGCGTTCGCTGCCGATGGCGTCGGAGACGGCCTGGGCGACCTCGATGACGAAGCGGGCGCGTGCCTCGGGGGTGCCGCCGTAGGAGTCGGTGCGCTGGTTGGTGTTGGGGGCGAGGAACTGGTGGAGCAGGTAGCCGTTGGCGGCGTGGAGCTCGATGCCGTCGAGTCCGGCGTCGACGGCGGCCCGTGCGGCGTGGGCGTATTCGTCGATGACAGAGGGGATTTCGTCAGTGCCCAGTGCGCGGGGGGTGGGGTGGGGTTGGGGGCCGGTGGCGGTGAACATCTCGCCGGGTGCGGCGATGGCGCTGGGGGCGACGGTTTCGGCGTGGTGCTTGTTGTCGGGGTGTGAGATGCGTCCGGCGTGCATGATCTGCGCGACGATGCGCCCGCCGTGCTGGTGGACGGCGTCGGCGACGGTGCGCCAGGCGGCGGTCTGGGCGGGGGTGTGCAGGCCGGGTGAGTTCATGTACCCCTGGCCCACGGTGCTGGGCTGCACGCCTTCGGTGATGATCAGCCCGGCGGTGGCTCGCTGGCCGTAGTAGGTGGCCATGAGGTCGGTCGGTACGCCGTCGGGGGTGGCGCGGTTGCGGGTCATGGGTGCCATGACGATGCGGTTGTTCAGTGTCCACTTGCCGACGGTCACCGGCTCGAAGAGGTCTGCCATGGGGGTCTCCTGGAAAGAATTGAAGCTGCGCGCGTCGTGACGCGGGCCGGCCAGGGTGCGGTGCGGTGGGGTTTTCAGCTACGCCGGGCGGCGACGACGGTGTCGGTCACGGTTGCTTTCCGGCCGTCCGGGCCGGTCGCCTCGCGCTCGGGGGATGCCAGGCGGGCGGCAGTGAACTGGGCTGCTTCCAGGGCGAGTTCGTCGAAGATTTCCTCGGGGCGGGGGAAGCGGGTGTCGGGGTCGGTGTTCCAGGCCCAGGGGCGCACCGAGCCGTGGTCGACGATGAGGAGGAGCCCGCCGGGGGCGAGGGCGTGGGCGGCCTGGCGCAGCACGTCGGCGCGGGGCAGGTGGTAGGGGGTCTGGAGGTACTGGGCGCTGACGAGGTCGAACGTCCCGGTGGGAAAGGTTTCGGCGAGGTCGTGCTGCTGGGGCTTCACGCGGTCGGCGACGCCTGCGCGGGCTGCGTGCTGGGTGACGCGTCGCAGTGCGGTGGGGGCGATGTCGACGGCGGTGACCTGCCAGCCGTGGATCGCGAGCCAGACGGTGTCGCCGCCTTCGCCGCAGCCCAGGTCCAGGGCCCGTCCGGGCGGGGTGAGCTGTGCGGCGGTTTCGGCGAGCACCGGGTTGGGGTCGCCCTTCCACACGGCGTCCTTGCCGCGGTAGAGGTTCTCCCAGAACCGTGCCGCCTCGGCAGGGGCCTGAGCTTCTCGGGTGGGGTCGTTCATCGGGGTGGCGCCTTTCCGGTCAGTGGGTGGGGACGGGGGCGGTGGGCTGTGTGTCTGCGGGGGTCTTGGATGTCTTCACCAGGAGGGTCAGGGCGAGGACGGCTGCGGCCAGGAGGGCACCGGCGACGATGAACGCGATGTGGTAGCCGTGCAGGAAGCCCTGAAGCTGCAGGGCGCGGGATGCTTCGTCGCCGGCCGGGGTGCGGGGGTCGAGGTAGCCGGTGACGGCGGCGAGGTAGAGGGTGTTGAGGAGTGCCGGGCCGAGGGCCGCGCCGATCTGCTGGCTGGTGGTGAGTGCGGCGCTGGCCACTCCGGCGTCGCGCGGATCGACGCCGGACAGCGCGACGTTGGGGCCTGCCAGGAAGAACAGGCCCACGCCCGCACTCACGAGGATCTGGGCCGGCAGGACCTCCCCGGTGTAGGCGGAGGCGGTGTCCAGGCGGGTGAGCCAGAGCAGTCCTGCGGTGGCCAGGACGGTGCCGGCGACCATCAGGGGCTTGGGGCCGAAGCGGGTGACCAGGGGCGGGCCGAGTGTGGTGGTGGCGATGATCCCGGCGCTGAAGGGCAGGAAGGCGATGCCGGCCTGGAGCGGGGTGTAGTGGAGGTTGACCTGGAGGAAGTACGTCATGAAGAGGTTCATGCCGAACATGCCGGCACCGATGAGGAGGTTGGCCAGGAACACTCCGGCACGGTTGCGTTCCATGACTACCCGCAGCGGCAGCAGGGGGTGGGCGGTGCGGCGTTCCACGAGCACGAACGCGGTCAGCAGCAGGACGGCGGCCGCCAGGAGGATCACGGTGGCGGGAGCTGTCCAGCCTCCGCCGTCGGCGGCCTGGGTGAAGCCGTAGACGAGGGCGACCAGCCCGCCGGTCACCAGCAAAGTGCCGGGAAGGTCGTAGTGCCGGTCGCCCGCGGCGCGGCTCTCCCTGACGAAGCGGCGGGCGGCGAGAGCGACGGTCAGGGCGATGGGGACGTTGATGTACATGCACCAGCGCCAGCCCGCGTACTCGGTGAGGACGCCGCCCAGGAGAAGCCCGACGGCTCCTCCGCCGCCCTGGAACGCACCGAAGATTCCGAATGCCTTGGCGCGTTCTTTGGGGTCGGTGAAGGCAACGGTGATGAGGGAGAGCGCCGCGGGTGCCAGGAGTGCGGCGAAGGCGCCTTGCAGGGCGCGTGCGGTGAACAGGGTGCCCGGGTTGGACGCCAGGCCGCCGAGCATGGAGGCTGCTGCGAAGCCCAGCAGCCCGAGGGTGAGGATGCGCTTGCGTCCGGCGAAGTCGGCGATGCGCCCGCCGAGGAGCAGCAGTCCTCCGAAGGCGAGTGCGTAGGCGGTGATCATCCACTGGCGGTTCGCGTCGCCCATCGCGAGGTCGCTCTGCGCCTGCGGCAGCGCGATGTTCACGATGGACACATCGAGCACGACCATGAGGGTGGCGACCGACGCGACGATCAGCGCCATCCACCGGCGCGGATCCGGCGCATCCGCATCCGGGACCTTCCCGGCGGTGCGAGCGGGAGTAGACATCGGCAGCTCTCCTGAGCGATGAGGGGTGGGATTGCCTCGGTGAGCTACGAGGTGCGTGGCTCACGTCGCCAGGAGAGTGCGCCCGGGCCCCGAAAAGTTGCAATCATTCATGCCGGTTCAGCAAGATGCGGCGCATGGACGAATTCGAGAACGTGTTGGCCGGCGTCGGACCCCGACTGCGGGACCTGCGCCGCCGGCACGCCATCACACTGGCCGCACTGGCCGAACTCACCGGGATCTCGGAAAGCACGCTCTCCCGCCTGGAGGGCGGAGGCCGCAAACCCAACCTGGAACTCCTGCTGCCCCTGGCCCGGGCCTACAACGTCCCGCTCGACGAGCTCGTCGGCGCTCCGGAGACGGGTGATCCCCGTCTTCATTTGCGCCCCGTCACGCGCGGCGGCATGACGTACGTGCCGCTGACCCGCAGGCCGGGCGGCATGCACGCGCACAAACTCGTCATCAGCCCCACTGCCGGCGAGCCCGAGCTCCGGACGCACGAGGGCTATGAGTGGATCTACGTCCTCAACGGCAGGTTCC
The DNA here is from genome assembly GCF_004125265.1 of Streptomyces lydicus. GTDB lineage: Bacteria > Actinomycetota > Actinomycetes > Streptomycetales > Streptomycetaceae > Streptomyces > Streptomyces lydicus_C. Next base: position 1,623,805 of record NZ_RDTE01000003.1, on the reverse strand, counting down.
GCCTTCACCTCGGCGACCGCATCCTGGTCATGGCGCCGGGGGAAGTCGCGGAATTCGACACCCACGTCCCGCACTGGCTGGGCCCCGACAACGACCAGCCGGTGGAGCTGCTGGTCATCTTCGGCAAGCAGGGCGAACGCGCCCATCTGCGCGCCCGCCCCGCCTCCTGACGCCCTCGCGCCCGGGCGCATGCCCTCCCGTCACCGGCGGGATTCGGGGGGCAGCATCGAATCCAGGCCGTGCCGGCGATCGCCCAGGACCCGCTCGCACACGAGCGCCTCATCGGCCGCGCTGAAAACCTGGGCGGACCGGCGGCGGGCCACTGCCTCGTCGGCGTCGGCATTCACCAGGTCGGCGTTGATCGCCGCAGCCGCCGCCACACCGGACGCCTGCGCCGCGGGCAGACCGCCCATCAAATCGGTGACGTTGCCCGCCACATACACCCCGGGAGTTTTGGTCGCACCGCCCGGCTCGGAGGGAACATAGGCGCCCACACCCATGGGGTGCTCCACCGGGTCGACTCCCAGGCCGGACAGGATCTCGCCGCGCGCCACGAACCGTGGCGCCACCACCAGCGCGTCCACGGGGACACGCAGGCCCGAGGCCAACCGGACACCGCTCAGGGCGTCGTCCGTGACATCCAGGCCGGACACCTCACCCTGTACGACCTCGATGCCGCGTGCCGCGAGGCGCTCCCACTGCTCCTCGCTCGGCTCGGGGCCGGAGTGAAGAAACAGCGCGACACGCGGTGACCACTGGCGGAACAGCAGTGCCTGGTGCACCGACACGGCGCTGGTGCCCAGCACCCCGATCGTCCTGTCGCGCACTTCCCAGCCGTGGCAGTACGGGCAGTGCAGCACGTCGCGCCCCCACCGTGCCCTAAGGCCCGGCACCTGCGGCAGCTCGTCCACCAGGCCCGTCGTCACCAGCAGACGGCGGGCACGAAAAGTACGGCCGCTCTGCGTGCCCACGACGAACCCGCCGTCCGTCCGGCGTGCCGACGTCGCGCCTTCCTGGAGCAGCGTGCCTCCGTAGCGGGCGACTTCGATACGACCGGTGCGCAGCAGATCCCGTGGCGACACCCCGTCGCGCGACAACAGGCCGTGGGCCGCGTCCGCGAGGGCATTGCGTGGTTGCCCGGAATCGAGCACCAACACCGAACGCCTGGCCCGGGCCAGGGTCAGCGCACCGGACAGACCTGCGGTTCCACCGCCGACGACAACGACATCGAACTCTTCCAGCATCTTTTCCGTGTTCATTCAGCACACCGTGCTGCCCCCTCGTCAGTGATGCCACTTCTCTTGCCGAACCGGCAAGAGATAGCCGGCCGCCGGTCGTCACCGACGACATGCCGCACACCGTGCTCCGCCGCCGCGCGAACTTCGACTTCGACGGATCTGTTACGCGACGCCTCGGTGGCTCCGGTCACGCACCGACCGGCCACCGCGCCGTGTCCGGGGCGCCGCCCGCGCAGCCCCCACACCCCGATGAGCAGGGCGAGCACGACCGCGGCGGTCGGTACGACCAGGCCCGCACGGTAGGCCTCGAGCGGTGCGCCGGGCGCTCTGCCCGCTCCCGCGGCGGCAGTGCTCACGGCGGTGACCGCGGCCAGCCCGAACGCCGCGCCGAACTGGAACGAGGTGTACAGCAGACCGCCGGCCAGGCCCTGTTCGGCAGGTGCGATGCCGTCCGTGGCGACGATCGTCAGTGGCCCGTAGACCAGCGCGAAGGCGACGCCGACCAGCAGCATGCTCGGGAGCATCGCCGGATACGTCCAGTCCGCGCCGACCGGCAGGAACAGCGCATAGCCGAGCGCGGAGAAGACCACGAATACGGCCAGCGGCACCAGGAACATCCGGCGCCGGCCGAACAGATCGGCGGCCCGCCCGCCCAGCAGCATGAAACCGCCGTAGCCCAGGACGTAGGCGCTCATCACCCACTGCAACTCGCCCGTGGTAAGGCCGAGTTCGGCGCGGATCGGCGGATGGGCGACATTCAGCATGCCGATGTCGATCCCCTCCAGGAAGATCGCCCCGCACAGGACGAGAAGCAGCGCCCAGCGCGGTGCCGCGGAATGTGACATGACGGTGCCCCTCACGTGGACGGCCAGGATGGTGGTGAGACCGAGGCGGTCGGTTACCTCTTGTTACTGACCGCATCGTGCGGCACCGTGAGGGGCTGTGGAAGAAGGCACTTCGAAGTCACCGACGCACGCCGGGGGAACCGACACCACCACCCCCGCCGACCGCGATCCCGACGCACGCCAGTGGGACGTCCGCGAGGGCTGCGAGGTCCGCCAGATCCTCGACCGGGTGGCGGACAAATGGTCGCTGCTCGCCATCGCCCTGCTCGACCGCCGGGTACTGCGCTTCACCGAACTCCGCCGCGAGATCGACGGCATCAGCCAGCGCATGCTCACCGTCACCCTCCGCCGGCTGGAGCGCGACGGCCTCGTCCGCCGCACCGTCCACCCCGTCGTACCGCCGCGTGTGGAGTACGAGTTGACTCCGCTGGGCGCCACACTGCACGACGCCATTCAGGCGCTGGTCACCTGGACCGAGGGACACCAGGCGGAAATTGCGGCAGCCCGCGCCGCCTACGACGAATGCGACGCGGAGTGCGCGGCGCCCTGACCTTCGTCCCGCTGAGCCGCAGGGGGCGCGCAGCGGTGGAGGACGAGGCGGGCGGAGTGCTGCGGATGACGGCGCCGAAGGCGGCGTACGGCATCCGCTCCGGCAGGGTGGGGGAAGGCGGGGAAGGAGACGTGACGGACCGCGCCGTGGCACATAACCGGGTGCCGGTCACGGCACAACGGGTTAGCGTTCCCCGGTGACCACTGACGACGATGCCGGCACCGCCACGGAGTTCCGCGACATCCCGGAGCCCGACTGCGACCGGGCCCTGGACCTGACGTACTCCGTCTTCCATATGACGCCCGGCGAAAAGACCCGGCGCCGGCACGCATGGATGCTGAGGGCCGCCCTCCGCGTCGGCGCGTACGACGGCGGACAGCTGGCCGGGGTGGCCGGGGCGCACCGCCGCACCCTCTCCGTCCCGGGTGGCCAACTCCCGTGCGCCGCACTGGACTTCGTCTCCGTGCTGCCCACGCACCGGCGCCGCGGCATCCTCGCCTTGATGATGGACGAGTTCTGGCGCCGCTGCGCCGCCGACGGGCGACCACTGGCCTGCCTGTGGCCGTCCGAGAGCGCCATCTACGGCCGCTACGGCTTCGGCGCCGCCACCGAGGTCTCCCGCATCCAGATCGACTCCACCCGCCCCCTCGCGCTCCGTACCGCCCCCGACAACCGCCCGCTGCGGCTGATCGACCCGGCCGAGGCACCCGCCGTGCTCGCCCCGGGCTACGAGGCGACCCTGGCGCGGCGGGCCGGCCGGTTCACCCGCGACGAGAGCTGGTGGCGCTCCGGGGCGCTGGACCTCGACGGCGCCGGCATGAGAGCCGCGCAGGACGGATTCGGGGCGGCGCAGGTCGTGGTGCTCGGTGCCCCCGGCCGGACGCCCGGCGGCTACGCGGTGTACCGCACCCGCGGCCCCGGCGGGAACGGCGCCGGCGCGGTCCGGGTCGGCGAACTCGAAGCGGAATCCGGACCGGCCGCCGCCGCCCTGTGGTCCTATCTCGTCTCGATCGACCTCACCTCGACCGTCGAGATCGCGGGCCGCCCCGCCGACGACCCGCTCCTCCACCTCGCCGCCGACCGCGACCAGGTACGCGTCACCGGCCAGGAGCCCGCCCTCTGGCTCCGGCTGCTGGACGTCCGTGCCGCACTGACCGCCCGCTCCTGGGCGGCCCCCGTCGACCTCGTCGTCGACCTGCGCGACACCGTCCTGCCGGCCAACGCGGGCCGCTTCCGGCTGACGGCCGGTCCCGGCGGTGCCACCTGGGAACCCGCCGGGGAGGCGCCCGATATCTCCCTGGACGTAAGGGAGCTGGGGTCCTGCTACCTAGGGGGCACCCCGCTGCGGCACTTCGTCCACGCCGGCCTGGCCACCGAGCACACCCCGGGTGCGGTCCGCCGCCTGGACGCCGCCCTGGAGACCGAGTGGCTGCCGTTCACCGGGGAAAACTACTGAGCGACGGGCGACGAGCGACGGGCGACGGGCGACGAGCGACGGGCGCGGGCCGGGGCCGGTCAGGGTGGCCCCCGAGCCCGGCAGACAGGGGCTGCCGTGCTCGCCCCAGCTTGGCGCCTCTCAGTTCGCGCACTCAGTCCGTGCTCCCGGCCCGTCGCGTCCGCAGCGCGGCCATCACGAACACGTCATGCCACGCGCCGTCCCAGAACAGCGCCTCCCGCATCCGGCCCTCCACTTCGAAGCCGCACTTCTCGTACGCCCGCCGGGCGCGCGGGTTGTAGTCCCAGACCTCCAGCTGGACGCGGTGCAGGCCCACCCGGTCGAAGGCGTAGTCGAGGAGCAGCCGGATCGCCTCGCTGCCGATGCCGCGGTCGGTGGCGCCCGGGACCAGGGCGATCCGGAAGCCGCCCCGGGCGTTGGGGACATCGATGTCGTTCAGCGCGAGTTCGCCCAGGAAGGCGCCGGACTCCCGGTCCTCGACGGCGAGGTCCAGCCGGTCCGGACAGTCGGCCCGGCCGGCGCACCACGCCTGCAGCTCCTCCAGCGTGAAGTCATGGTGGGTGCCGGTCAGCCGGCGGGTCTCCGGGTCGATGGCGGAGGCGTGGAAGGCGGCCGCATGGCGTGTCGACAGCGGAGTGAGAAGGATCCGGTCGCCCGTGAGCACCGGTTTCTCGGAGAGTGCGGTGGCGTCGATCATGAGGGCATGATGTCCGGGCCGCGGACCGGTCGGCAACGGGATTGACCGGCAACGAAAGTGACCGGCAATGGGATTGACCGGCAATGGGATTGACCGGCCGGGGGGAGCGGTGGACCGGTCGGGGGGTGCCGGACAGGGCGGGGCGCCGGCCTCGTACGGCTCCTACGGCAGCGCCCCAATCCGCCGCGCCGCGACCACCGCCTGCAGCCGGGTATGCGCCCCCAACTTCCGCATCCCGGACCGGAGATAGCCCTTGACCGTCTCCGGACGCAGCCCCAGCCGCTCCGCCACCACCGCATTCGTCGCCCCCGACGCCACACAGGCCAGGACGTCCACCTCGCGCGGCGACAGCGCCGGGCGCGCACCGTCCTCCGTCCCGGGCCGCTTCGACGAGGCCGTCGCGAGCCGGCCGCACGCCGCCAGCATCTCCTGCCGCAGCAGCGGATCGGTGATGCGCTGCGCCAGCGCCCGCAGCTCACCGTGCGCCTCCCGTACCTCCTCCCACACCGCCGGATCGGCGGCGGTCGGCTGCCGTGCCGACGAGAGCAGCCGCGCCGCCTCGTCCTGCAGCACCAGCGCCTGCTCCAGCTCCCGCGCCGCCTCCACGGCCGCCGACAGCGGCCGGTCGCCGAGCCGCACCGGCCGGCGCAGCGCCCCGTACAGCACCCCGCGCACCCGGCGCCGGACGATCACCGGCACGGCGAGCACCGACCGCAGCCCCTCCGCGGCCACCGCCGCGTCGTACTCATGGCTGATCACCGACGAGGCGCTGTAGTCGGTGACCGCGAGCGGCCGGGACAGTGCCACGGCCTTCCCGCCCAGCCCGTTGCCCTGCAGGATGTCCAGGCCGTGCAGCACCGCGGTCTCCGTACCGGCCAGCTCGTTGATGCGATAGCGCCCCGTGCCGGTCAGCAGACCGCCGAACGCCACCGGCAGCCCGCTCGCCCGCCGCAGCCGCGACAGCGCCGCCCGTACGTCCACCGAATCGCCCGCCGCCGGCTCGAGCTGCACGCCGATACCTCCGCTTCCCCCCATTCGGGGGTGGTGAGACCTGCGCCACTGATTACACGATGGAAGGGAACGGTCCGGCAATGACCAGGACACAGCGAGGTGGGCAGGGGGAGGAGGACGATGACGGGCACGGAAATCGGCGCGGCGGGCCGCGCACCGGACTGCTGGTACCGCCCCGGAGGCTTACCTTTCCCTTGCACCTGACTGCGCGACGGCATCTGACTGGGCGACGGCACCTGACTGCCTCCGACTGCACGACCGTTGCCGCCGCGGAGCCCGTTGCTCGACGTGCCGTTGCCGCGGCAAACCGCTGCCGTCAGACGACGGCCCGACTCCCTTCCAGCTTCCAGGCGTGTTGGTACCAATCCCTCCGAACACAGGAGAACGCATGCGGACACCGATGACGATCGCGGACTTCCTCGACCGCGCCGACCTGGGCTTCCACGAGAGCCCGGGCGTGGTCGACGAGCCGCGGCAGCCCGCCCCGCCGGTGCCCGTATCGACGTACGGCCGGTTCGCCGAACGGGTCCGCGCCTGGCAGGCGGGCCTGGACGCCCTCGGGGTCGGTGAGGGCGAACGGGTGGCGGTGGTCAGCCACAACTCCACCCGCCTGCTGGAGCTGCTGTTCGCGGTGCCGATGAGCGGCCGCATCTGTGTCCCGGTGAACTTCCGCCTCAAGCGCGAAGAGGCCGAATACGTGGTCCGGCAGAGCGGCGCCTCGGTCCTGCTGATCGACCCGGAGCTGGAGGAATCACTGGCCGGCATCGAGGTGCGGCACCGCTTCGTGCTGGGCGAGCAGACCGAGTCCGAGCTGATGCGGTTCGGCGTGGACCCGCGCCCGTGGTCGCACCCGGACGAGGACGCCACCGCGACGATCAACTACACGTCGGGAACCACCGCCCGCCCCAAGGGCGTACAGCTCACCCACCGCAACATCTGGGTCAACGGCCTGACCTTCGCCCTGCACACCCGCGTGTGGGAGCGCGACGTCTATATGCACACACTGCCGATGTTTCACTGCAACGGCTGGGGGATGCCGTATGTGATGGCCGGACTCGGCGTCAAACAAGTGGTGCTGCGCAAGGTCGACGGCACGGAGATCCTGCGGCGGGTCGAGGAGCACGGTGTCACCCTCATGTGCGGCGCGCCCGCCGTGTGGAATGCCGTCCTCAACGCCGCGGCAACCTGGCCCGGCGAGATCCCGGGGCGCGACCGCGTACGCGTGGTCTGCGCGGGGGCGCCGCCGCCGAGCGCGACGATCGCACGGGTGGGCGAGGAACTGGGCTGGGAGTTCACCCAGATCTACGGCCTCACCGAGACGTCGCCACTCCTGACCTTCAACCGGACCCGGCCCGGCGACGCGGACCTTCCCACCGGGGAGCGGGCCCGCAAGCTGTCCCGTGCGGGCCTGCCCACACTCGGCGTCAAGCTGAAGATCTCCGACTCCGGTGAGGTCCTGGCCCGCTCGAACACGGTGCTCGAAGGCTACTGGGACAAGCCCGAGGAGACGTCGGCAGCGTTCGAGGACGACTGGTTCCGCACCGGCGACGGCGGCACCCTGGACCCCGCCGACGGCCATCTCACGATCTCCGACCGGAAGAAGGACGTCATCATCACCGGCGGCGAGAACGTGTCGTCGATCGAGGTGGAGGACACGATCTTCAGCCACCCGGCGGTCGCCGAGGTCGCCGTGATCGGTGTGCCGCACGAGAAGTGGGGCGAGACGATCAAGGCCCTGGTGGTCCTCGCCGAAGGGGCGACGGCCGAGGAGGCCGACATCATCGACCACTGCAAGCGCCACATGGCCGGCTACAAGGCTCCGACGTCCGTCGAATTCCGCGACGAGATCCCCCGCACGGCCACCGGCAAAATCCAGAAGTTCAAGCTCCGTCGGCCGTACTGGTCCGGGCGCGACCGGGGAGTCAACTGATGTCCGGGGGCGGGGGTTGATCCCTGACGCCCGGCTGACGTTGATGAAGGGCCCCAGGCCGTCTCCGGCGAGATCCCCCGTATCGAGTTGGGGGATCGTACGGCGCAGGGCGACGGCAGTGCCGGGTACCGCGAGGAGAACCACCCATGAGCCGACAGCCGACGGCAGAGTGCCGCCCGCAGAGTTCCGATTAGCGCGACGAGAACCACCGTTGAGCCGGCCGCACAGAGCCGAGTACCGCGAGGAGAACCACCAATGAGCGAGCCGCAGCAGGACTTGAGCGAGTCGTGCCAGGACTTGAGCGAGCCGCACCAGGAACTGTCGTACGCCTGCGGGGTCGCCGACCAGCCGCTGCTCGGGCACACCATCGGGGCCGACTTGGCCCGCACCATCGCCCGGTTCGGCGCCCGCGAGGCGCTGGTCGAGGTGGTGAGCGGCCGCCGCTGGACCTACACCGAACTGGGCCGCGCGGTCGACGAGGTGGCACTCGGCCTGCTGGCCAAGGGCATCGGCAAGGGCGACCGGGTCGGCATCTGGGCACCCAACTGCGCCGAATGGGTCCTCGTCCAGTACGCCACCGCGCGGATCGGCGCCATCCTGGTCAACGTCAACCCCGCTTACCGCGTCCATGAGTTGGCGTATGTGCTGCGCCAGGCCGGCATCTCGCTCCTGGTCTCGGCGACCCACCACAAGACCAGTGACTACCGCGGGATGATCGACGAGGTGCGCGCCGAGAGCCCGGCGCTGCGCGAAGTGGTCTACATAGGCGACCCCACCTGGGACGGGCTGCTGGCGGCAGGCGCCACCGTCGGGCACACCCGGCTCGCCGAGTGCGAGAAGACCCTCGCCGCCGACGACCCGGTCAACATTCAGTACACCTCGGGCACCACCGGCTTCCCCAAGGGCGCCACCCTCTCCCACCACAACATCCTCAACAACGGCTACTGGGTCGGCGAGACCGTCGCCTACACCGAACAGGACCGGGTGTGTCTGCCGGTGCCCTTCTACCACTGCTTCGGCATGGTCATGGGCAACCTCGGCGCCACCTCGCACGGCGCCTGCATCGTCATCCCCGGCCCCGCCTTCGACGCCGCCACCACCCTCCAGGCCGTCCAGGACGAGCGCTGCACCTCCCTCTACGGCGTCCCCACCATGTTCATCGCCGAGCTCAACCACCCCGACTTCGCCGGCTACGACCTCACCTCCCTCCGTACGGGCATCATGGCGGGCTCGCCGTGCCCCGAGGAGGTGATGAAGCGGGTGGTCGCCGAGATGCACATGACCGAGGTCTCCATCTGCTACGGCATGACCGAGACCTCCCCGGTCTCCACCCAGACCCGCCGCGACGACGACCTCGCACACCGCACCGCGACCGTCGGCCGGGTCCTGCCGCACATCGAGGTGAAGGTCGTCGACCCGGCGAGCGGGGTGACCGTGCCCCGCGGCGCCCCCGGCGAGCTGTGCACCCGCGGCTACAGCGTGATGCTCGGTTACTGGGAGGACGCCGAGCGCACCGCCGAGGTCATCGACGCCGCCCGGTGGATGCACACCGGCGATCTCGCGGTGATGAGCGACGACGGCTACGTCCGGATCGTCGGCCGCATCAAGGACATGATCATCAGAGGCGGCGAGAACGTCTACCCGCGCGAGATCGAGGAGTTCCTCTACTCCCACCCCAAGATCGCCGATGTCCAGGTCGTCGGCGTCCCCGACGCGAAATACGGCGAGGAGATCGCCGCCTGCGTCATCCTCCGCGACCCCGAAGACCCCCTCACTCCCGACGAGTTGGCCCACTACTGCCACTCCCGCCTCGCCCACTACAAGGTGCCGCGCCACCTCCACATCCTCGACACCTTCCCGATGACCGTCAGCGGCAAGGTCCGCAAGGTCGAACTGCGGGAGCGGTTGGCGGAGGAGCTGGGGCGGCGCGTGGAGTGAGTTGGGGCCGGGAGATGCGGTTGGGGGCCTGTCTCATAGTTAATCCGGGTTCGGTGACGAAGCCGGCGTACGTCCGGAGATGAGTCGGCGCGGTCGATGAGGGCGGGCGGTGACCTGCGGTGAGGGAGGGGATTGGGTACCTACGGGTGCCTCGCCCTTCCCTCTTACCGCGCCGCGCTGTTCCCGCTCACGGCGCCTCGCCGCTCAACGATGAGGATCACGGCCCCCGGCAGGCCGCGGATCAGCGTCGCCCGCTGTCGGCTCGCCATCTGTCGGTCCGATGGGGACCGACTCGACGGAACCAACCCGATGGGGCCGCGTCCACGACATCAGCGCCGGGCCGTAACCACGGAATCAGCGCCGGAACGCGCGCCCGGTAGTCAGCATAGGAATCGCCGAACTGCCCCTCCATCAGGCCGTCTTCAACCCGCACCCGACGCAGCAGCCAAGGCACGGCCACCACGAGGTAGACCAGCCAGACACCGAAGCCAAAGGCCAGCATCCCGCCGACGATCAGGCCAAGAAGACCGGTATAGATGGGATGGCGCACCAGCCGGTAGGGACCATCGGTACGCAGCTCATGCCCCTCCTGCACCAACGGAACGCTGGCCCACATCGCCCCCAGAACCCAACGGGCCCACAGCAGCAAAGCCGTGGAGGCGACGGCGAGCAGCGCCCCCAGGACCGCGAGCTCGGGCTGCCAGTACTGGAGGTGGCGCCAGAAGGACGGCCGCGAGCAGCCGACCAGCACCGCGAACACACCCGCGCCCACCATCACCGGAACCCGCCCGGCCAGCGTGCGAGGCAGCCCGCGCACCCATCCGGCCAGCCCCTTCCGGCCTTTCGCGGCGAAGTAGACGGCCCCCACGAGCCAGGCCACAAGAAAGATCGCGACACAGACGTCAGTGACGGCAACGACCGCCGAATGAAGAAAGCCCATACGCCGAGCCTGCTCCCCGCGCCCACCGGCGCACCACCACCCACGGGTGGAACCGCCCTACTCCACCCCAGGTTTGACGGCCTCCTCGACAACCGGAGCACTGCTCAAAACATGTGGATCGGTGTCGGGGAGACCCACGAAGGGCGTACCTTCCCGAAGGGTCCCGCGATGGTCGTAGAGCTCGACAATTACCCCGACTACCCGCTACTGGACTTCCTCAACACGGGTGGCCAACCGTGCGTGAATCACACCCGCTCCTGACTTTCTTCATGGACGCTGCCGACAATTGCTTCCCGTCGGCCGACGGCCGGGTGACGGTGCTGCCGCTCCTGCCTGGGGGGCTCGAATGCTCGGTCGCCTCTACCGGTCACGCCGTCGTGGCCACCGCCATGACCGAGCAAGCCGTATACGCCCAGGGCCCAGACGGTTTCGGCGAATCGCTCTCTGCGGACTTCCTGCGCCACCTCGCCGGGCCCAAGGGCTGGATCGGCGACACCGACGCCACCCTCACGGCCCGCGGCACCGGCGGCCGCCCGCGCCTGGCGGAGCTGGCCGACGCAGACGCCCATCCACGTGTCCGCCACGCCCGGTGGCTGCGGACAAGCGTCCAGGTCTACGGTGACGAACGTGGCCCCATCACCCTGGCCGACGGCCTTGCCGGCCGGTGGGAGCTGAGTATCGAACTCGACCGCGCCCAGGACACCGGCCGAGGGCACGGACGGTCGCTCCTCGCCGATGTCCTCTCCCTGCTCCCGGAAGGCGAACCAGTCTTCGCCGCCGTTTCCCCGGGCAACGCCCGCTCCCTGCGCGCCTTCCTCGCCTGCGGATTCACGCCCATTGGCAGCGAGGTTCTGCTGCGTCCGAGCGGAGGTAACCGGCCGGCTGCGGGAATATCGAATGCAGCCACGCGCATCAATCGGAGATGACTGGCAACACTTGAGTCAGCCCAAAGAATCCGAGTACGCCGGCGAAGATGACACACGCCAGAACCACGGTGCAGCTCAGCGCGATGACCACTGCCAACCACGTACGCCCGACCGCCGCCCGGCATCATCGTCCCCATGCCACATAAATTCCCCTGGCTGATGAGCTGCTCGAGCCGCAATCATCGTGCCCGCACTTCGAGTGCAGGCTGGTGCGGCCAGTGTGGCAGATCGTTTACGGGAGTCCGATCGGGGCGGCGAGGGGAGCGTCACCCGCTGTGGCCCCGCTGGCGGCCGACTTGACACGACCCAGGGGCGGCCCAGCCCTCGGTCCCACGCCACTACTCGTACACGGTGGCTGCGCTCAGGGATCGGGCAAAGAAGGCCCAGTCACCGTGGGGAGGAAGACCACGACCAGTGTTCCGGTACCAGCCGTCCGCATCGTCGATCCAGGCGGCCAGGGCCTCCAGGAAGTCGCCCAGATCGGCGGCTTCCCAGGAACCGTCGTTGTCTACGTAGTCACGGCGCAGATCGCGCACAAACGACGCAAGCGCTTCCCTGCTGTCTACGCGATCAGGAGGTGATGTCATGGGCATGAATATTAGAGGTCATCTCATTTGACTGACTCGGTACGGCGTTGATCGTGGTGGGGACCGATGAGCGGCTGGTGCCGGACGAGTTGTGGGAGCCGTTCCAGTGGGTGGTGCCTGAGGCCCCCTCGCAGCCTCAGGGTGGTGCCCGGCGCCGGCGCGGTGACCGGGAGGTGCTGGCGGCGATCGTGTTCGTAAACCAAGTCAGGCTGCACGCACAGCAGTTGCCGTCAACCTCGTTCGGGCTGTCGGGAGCAACAGCTCACCGGCGTTTCTCTGAGTGGGCGAACGCCAGAGTGTGGGTCAAGCTCCACCGCCTGGTTCTCGACGAGCTCGGTTCCCGCGGCGAGTTGGACTGGACCCGCTGCGCGATCGACTCGGTGAAGATGCGGGCCCTGAAAAGGGGACCTGACGGGTCCGAATCCTGTCGACCGGGGCAAGTACGGCACGAGGATCCACCTCATCACCGAGTGGACCGGTCTGCCCCTGTCCGTCGGGATCTCGGAGGCAAACCTGCACGACGGCCATGTCCTGATCGCTCTGGTCAAAGGCACACCGCCGATCCGGGCCCGCCGAGGGCCCTGACGGCGGAAGCCGGGCAAGCTGCACGGCGACAAGGGATAGGGCTACTCCCACATGCGGCGATGGTGACGCAAGCGCGGCATCACCCACCGCATCGCTCGCAAGGGCATTGAGACCTGCCAGCGACTGGGCCGGCACCACTGGATCGTCGAACGCACCATGCCTGGCTCGCTTCACCGGCATCACCTGCACTCTCTTAGCAGTGAGGCCCGTGCCGCGATCACCACCCGGCGGCCCCATCCTGCTGTCCGCGTCGTAGATGTCGCCCTTGTCAGGCTAGAAGGAAAAGATCACGTCACCCGCGAGACTACGCAACCCCGGATGGTCGGCTGCCGATAGGGTCATGTCCGTTGTCGATACGGGGGGTTGGCCGATGCCAGTCAAGCAGCGTCGAATCAGCAGAATGGCGGCAGCGGCTGCCTGCGGGATCCTGGCCCTGGCGGCGGGCTGCGGCAGCACGACCGCCGCTGGAAAGCACGAGGCCAAGCCAATAGGATCGAGGGCAACAGCTCCCGGATCGCCCTCCTCCTCAGCTTCCCCTGTAGATCTCAAGCCTTTCCAGGGCCAGCAGTTGCGTCACTATCTGCTGACCGCTGACGACTTGGGACCGGGATACACACAGACCGAGACCCCCGACGACAAGAAGGCGGCCGACCCTCACCGGTACGACGACATGGGTGTGAGCGGCTGCCCCGCTCTGGAGGAGCTGGGCAAACACAGCGACGAAGTGCAGTTCGCCGCGAAGACCTCCGTCGGCTTCACATTCGGCTCGGATTCAACGCTGGGCGAGGAACTGCACAGCGATGCACCATCCAAACTCGCCGCAGGGCTGCGCAGGCTCATGCATGCTCAGACGTCCTGTCCCACCTACACCATGACTTCTGGTAGCACCCCTGTCACCGTGACCGTGCGCAAGGACGATGCACCCAGCCCGGGGCCAGATGCCTACGCCTACACGACCACGCTCACCGGCCCAGGAGGGTCGCAGGTGCTGAAGACGGCCGCCGTCCGCCGCAGCAACGTGATGGTGATGCTCGTGGGCGCGCCCGCCTTGGTCGACCAGCATATTGGAGCGGCCATCGCCAAACTTCCGGCCAGCTGAGCCAGGCTTTCCCGAGCTCTGCCACCAGCGTTGTTGTGGCCTCGTGAAAGGCATACCGCCGATTCGCTCCCGTCGAGGACAGTGACGCCGCAGGTCGGCCAAGCCCCATGCTGACAAGGGCTCCGACTGCGCCACCTGCGACGATGGTTACCTAGGTGGGTACTCACGTCGAGAAAGTTGCTACTCAAGCTCCGGATGGGATGTGCCAGAGCGGGGCCTGGTACTGCTCGGGGTGGCTGTTGAGGAGCAGTGTCCTGAGGTCCTGGCGCTGGTTGCCGCTAAGGCCGAACGCCTCGGTGAGCCGGGTGATTCCGCGGGACCGGGCGTCGGCCTCGAACCCGTCGAGCTGGTGGAGGACGACTGCCGGGGCGAGGTTCTGGTCGGGCTGGCTGCCGAGCCAACTGGCCTTGTTGCGTTCGTAGTCGATTTCGGAGAAGCCGCAGATTTCGTGGCTGTGCTGCTCGACCTGGTGCAGGTTCTCGGTCGCCAGGATCGCTCGGGCGAGCTGGTTGCGGTTCAGGGCCTCGTCGAGGTCGGCCTCGTACACGACAGGGCCGTCGTCGGTGAGCGGGACCGGCAGGCCGGCGTCCCGCACTTCGCACAGACCGCGGGCGCCTCGTGCGGTGGCGGCGAGCATGGCTGTTGCCTCGGAGGGGTGCCATTCCAGCACCGAGCTGACGGGGGTGACGTGCTCGGCCGTGAGCGTCAGGGAAACGGGGCCCAGGCGGTCGCGTAGAGCGTCGGCGGGGAGTTCGCCGTCCAGGCCGGGGCCTGCGACCAGGGCGAGAGCGTGAAGGCGGTCAGCGAGTCCCTCGGCCACTCGGACCCCGCCATGACGCTCCGCGTCTACGCGCACCTGATGCCCACCAGCCGTGAGCGCGCACGACGGGCAGTCGATCAGCTCCTCCAACCGGAGTGACACCCTGGGCCCGTGGCGCAGCCGAGTGGAATCTGAGGACACCGGCGGTTGCGGACCACTACGGTTCGCCGACTGGGAGTTTCAGAAACAGGGGGATGATGGTGATGCGAGGACGCAACGCGGCCGCCTGCGCGGCTTTGCTCGTCACCCTGGCAGGGTGCGGCGATGCCTCATCTGAGAAGGAGGCCAAGAATGCCTCCTCGCCTCGTCCAACCATTGGTGATTACGTTGGCAAGACCAAGAGCGAAGCAGAGGACGCCCTGAGCCCGTCGATGACCTTCCGGGCCTATGAGGACGTGGAAACAAAGGCCGATCGCAGTGACTCCACTTTCGATACATGGATCATCTGCAAGCAGGACGCGCATGGCGACGGACCCGTCATGTTCTCCATGGCTGCCACCCGTGCCACCTGCGGGCTGCCCGCGGCTTCCACGGACCCTGATGGCTTGAAGTCTCCGGCTCCCTTGTCGGATGCCTCAGACGATGTGCCCTCGCCATCCGATAAGGACGAGAAATACGCCGACGCCGTCAAAGTTCGCGCCCCCGATCTCAGGCAGGTGGAGGTTGACGACCTCGGCGTTCAGGGGCAGCTCGTTTGCACCGAACTGGCCGCGGGCGACAGCCCCCGGGAAGTACTCAAGACCATCCAGGCTGCGTACCCCGGAGCGAAGGGCCTGGCCATCGTTACCGGAGCACCTCCCGTCTACTGCCCCTCGCACGAGTCCGCCGTGGCCTCAGCCCTGAAGTAGCTGACGGCCGTGCTGGAACCGCCCACGGCCCAGCCACGGCCCACGGCCCGGCAAGAAACCCCCTACCGGCAGCAAAACCGCTGGTAAGGGGCTTCTTGTCAACCGCAGAGACAGAATTCTCCGGGTGCAGGCATGATGCGCGAGCGCAGGAACGAAGTTGAGCAGAACCATCAACGCCCTCATGAACTCCCGGGCCGTGGCCACGAGATTCGACAAGCGCGCCTACGTTTTCCACGGTTCCGTCGCCGCCATCCGGCTCTGGATCAAAACCTGACTCCTACGTCACGCCTGCCACACGCCCGATCAAGTGCGCACCACCCTCCTCGCCCTGAAAAGACGCTTGCCCTTCTGGCCTGCACCTTTAGGCTTCGCGCATGGCGACTACGCTCCGCTTGGAAAAGATCGACCCCAGCAACTTCGACGCCGCGATAGCCGTGAAGGTACGCCCGGACCAAGACCACCTGGTCGCCCCGGTCGTCAAGTCCCTCGCCGAGGCGTACGTGCATCCAGGGGTCGCCTGGCCCCGACTCATTCTTGACGGCGACCGACTCGTCGGCTTCCTGATGGCCTTCCTCGACATCGACTTCGCGGGCGACGGTACCGGCACCGACATCCGCTCGGGCCTGTGGCGCCTCAACATCGCAGCCGGGCAGCAGGGCCGCGGCTACGGCCGCTTCGCGGTCCAGGCAGTGGCCACCGAGATCCGCCGCCGCGGAGGCACCCGCCTGACGGCTTGCTGGCATCCCGGCAACGACGGCCCCGAAGGCTTCTACCTCGGACTGGGATTCCGGCTGACAGGAGAGATGAGCGGGGACCAGCGCGTCGGCGAACTGGAACTTGCCTAAACCTTGATCCGCCGGAGCCCTAGTCATCGTCTGGATAACGCCAACTGATCGATGCCGTGGCGGCGGGGGCGAGCGCGCGGACGCGTTCGTGGAGAGCAGCCTCGAAAAGAGGCCGCCGGGCGTGGAAGCGACTGACGCCCACCGGGTAGTCGGTTTCGCCCGAGATCCAGTACCGCCCGTCCTGGACGCTCCACCCCAAGCCCACCTCGTGCGCCTGGAAGCCTTCCTCACGGACGAGGTCGGCTTTCGAGTCTTCGAGCGGCGGGGTCCCGGGCGTTGTCATCACGCGACGAGGCTCCGTCAGCCCCTCCTCTGCTCTGGCTTGATCTCGCCTTCGGGCTCATCAGGCCCCTTGGAATCGACCATCTAGGCTGGCGCGGTGACTGATGAGCAGGAGCGGGTGCAGCCGTCGGGAGTGTGGGCCACGGCGGTGGGGGTGGCCAAGGTGCGGGCGCTGGAGACCGGGCGGGAGAACGCGCTGTTCCGCGACCCACTGGCACAGGCCTTCGCCACCGCCGGCGGCCTGTGGCCCTCCTCGCCGCCGCCCGATGACGAGGCCGCGCGACGCCGCTGGTCGGCCGTGTCGTCCTCCATCGTCGTCAGGACGAAGTTCCTCGACGAGCTTCTGCAGCAGGCATCCGCGTCCGGGGTCCGGCAAGTCGTGCTGCTCGGCGCCGGTATGGACAGCCGGGCCTTCCGGATGGACTGGCCCGAGGGCACCCGGCTGTTCGAGGTCGACACCGCCGCGCCACTGGACTTCAAGGCTTCGGTGCTGCGCCAGGAGCGGGCCGTCGCACGCTGCGAGCGGATCACCGTCGCTGCGGATCTGCGTGAGGACTGGCCGGCCGCGCTGGCCGCCGCAGGACACGACCCGGCCGCGCCGACCGCGTGGATCGCGGAAGGGCTCCTGATCTATCTTCCCGAGGACGCGGTGGAGCTACTGCTGGCCCGGATCGGCACACAGTCGGCGGCAGGCAGTCGGATGGGGCTGACGTTGGGCTCGCGCGGCGTGATCGAGCGCTTTGGCGCGGACGCCGCGCCGGGATCGGCGGCGTCCCTGTGGGTCTCGGAGATGCCCGACGACCCGGTGGGCTGGCTGGCCGGGCACGGCTGGGAGGCCGACAGCCACACCCTGCGCGAGCGCGCTGCCGCCTACGGCCGTCCGATCAGCACCCCGCCGCAGCGTGAGGAGCGGCCCGGCGCGCTGATCTCGGCGGTCCGCCGGTAGCGCGCCTCCCGGTTCCCTGGATGGTCGATTCCAAGGGGTCTCTGATGAGCGGAGGCCCCGCGGTGCCCGTGGGCGTGTGAGGCGTAGGTCCTCTCGCGTTCTGCGCGGAGGGGGTCGACACGTCGGCGTTGGCTGTGAGGGCCCTGGAGCCTGGGGCGCTGCGCCTGGCCGGCTGTTCAGGGCCGCTGCTCACCCGGCCAGTCGAGCAGTAGGCGTTGAGCGCGGGGGAGTGAGGCGACCACCAGGTCGTAGGAGTCCTCGATCATGTCGAGGATCAGCCGGTCGGGGAGGGTGCCGTTCAGGGAAACGGTGTTCCAGTGGCGCTTGTTGAGGTGGTAGCCGGGGACCACCTCGGGGTGTGTGGCGCGTAGTCGTTCTGCCAGCTCGGGTTCGCATTTGAGGCTCACGGTGAGCGGCGCGTCCGTTAGCGTCGTGAGCGCGAAGATCTTTCCGCCGACCTTGAACGTGGACACGTCCGGGTGCCGGGGAAAGGGGAACTCCTCGACCGCGCCGTTGAAGTCCAGGCAGGCGGCCCGCAGGGTGTTCGCGTCGATCATTGCGTCATTATGTCCGGTGGGCGGTCATGGCTGATGGGGCGATGGGGCGTCATTTGTGGTGGTGGTCAGCGGATCGATCCGGTAGCCGGAGTCCTGGTGCGGTAGGGCCGGTAGGGCCGGTAGGGCCGGTAGGACTGGTAGGCGGTAGGTCCGAAGTCGCGCTTCGGGCCGAGGGGGGCGCTCGCGAGCTCTTCGGCGAGCGGTCTCGGTATGGGGCCTGTGGGGAACATTGACCGGAATCGTTGCTCGGGCCGCGCAAGTCGCGCAGGGCGCCAACTCGTAGAACTACTCTGGCATTTCGTCATGATCCGTGAGGGGGAACTCATTGTGCTGAGTGGAGTTGGCGGAGGGCAGGAGCGGCGGCGAGGGACGTATGGCATCGACGCCCCGTATGCACTGTTCGGCCTTGCCTGTGGAGCCGTGGGGTCGGTGGCGGCAGGGATGGGTACGCTCGCGGGGCCCGGGATGGGGGTGGCCTGGGTGCCGTTTCTGTGTGCGCTGGTGATGGCCGTCGCCTTCGTGCTGTATGCACATGCCACGCGGCGCGGGAAGTTCGCGGTGTGGGAGGGGCTGCTGGACGGCTTGGAGCTGCGGGGTGATGAGCGGCTGCTGGATCTCGGGTGCGGGCGAGGGGCCGTGCTGCTGGCCGGCGCACGGCGGCTGCCGGCGGGCCGGGCAGTGGGCGTGGACTTGTGGCGTGGCGTTGACCAGTCGGGAAACGCCCAGAGGGTCACCTCGCGCAATGCGGAGGCTGAGGGGGTCCATGACCGGGTGGAGCTGCACACCGGTGACCTGCGGGACCTGCCCTTCGGCGACGGCGAGTTCGATGTCGTGCTCTCCAGCCTGACTATCCACAACATCAAGGATGGTGAAGGGCGGCGCCGGGCCGTCGCGGAGGCGGTACGCGTACTGCGCCCCGGAGGGCGGCTGGTGATCGTGGACATCGGGCGTTCCGTGGCCCTTTACCGGGAGGTCCTGGGAGAGTTGCCGGTCAGCGGGCTGGGTGTGCGCTCGCTGGGCTGGCGCATGTGGTGGGGGTTCCCGTGGATGCGGAGCCGCGTGGTCACTGCGTCCGGGGTGGTCGGCTGATCGGTGACGTGGCCTGGGGGCGGGCAGTCGGAGCGCTCATGTTTTGCTGTCCGCGCCGCAGGCTCTCGCCCCGTCGACCTCACGCCTCATGCACACCCGTGGCCAGCGGTCGAGTCCCAGCGTCGCCTCGCGGGCGCGGATTGCCCTCAGGCCCGGGGTGAGTCCGGCATCGGTGAGGATCCGGAATCCGAGGCGGGCGTAGTACGGCGCGTTCCACGGCACCTCGGCGAAGGTGGTCAGGGTGAGCGGGAGTGGGTCCGGGCTGCCCTCGCGTTCGGCTCGGTCGATCAGTGCCTGGCCGATGCGGCGGTGGGCGTGCCGCGGGTGGACCGAGACCTGCTCGATGTGGGTGCAGCCGTCGACCGGTTCCCAGAGCAGATAGCCGAGTGGTTGTGCGGTGCCGTAGCCGAGTGACTGTCCGGTGTCCGCGGTGGCCGCCGTCCCGCCCGGTTCCTCGTATGCCGCCAGTGCCCGACCGGAGCGATGAAACGCCGTCAGGTGGGCGAGGGTGGGTGGTTCGGCGTCCGCGATCGCCGCCATGCCGAGCTCGCGGAATGCCGCACCGGCCGCGAGCTCGATGCTGCGCAGGGTGGGCAGCTCGGCGAGGGAGGGGGCGTGGATGAGCACGGTGTCAGTGTCGCCGGTCCGGGCGGGGGAGGCGAGCGGATTTCCGTACCGTTCGCTATGGGCCGCCTAGTCGTTGGTCCCGGCTATCCGGCGCCGCCGCGCAACAGCATCACCTGCCCTTCGCGCCGTACTTGATCAGCTCGTCGGCCGGGTCGTTGACCGGTTGCGGGGTGCCCGTGAGGTCCATGACGAACAGGGGGAGGTGCAGGTCGTCGGCGCGGGAGCGGGCGTCCCGGGCGTAGCCGGCGAGGGAGAAGAAGACCGCGATGGCCGAGGCGTTGAGGCCGTTGAGCCAGACGCATTCGATCTCGCGCAGCTGGGTGGCGCGGGTGGTCGGGTCGACCTGGGCGACCACGCCCGTACCGCGGAGGTCCACGCCGGAGGCGGTGCGCTCCTGGGTCCGGGCGACATCGGCGTAGCCCAGCCACTTCAGATACTGCTGGGCGGCGGTGACACAGTCGCGGGCCGTGCGGATGGTGACCGGGCGGAACGCCGGGCGCAGGGCGGGGCGCGGCGTCTCGGAAGCGGGAGTGGAAGCGGAAGCGGGATCAGGAGCGGGGGCCGGTACACGCCTCGGTGGCGGTGGGCCGAATGACGGGAAGTTCGGCGGTGGTGGGACCGGCGCGGGGACGACCGGGACCCGTACGACGGTGCCGCAGGCGCAGCCGGACTCCGGTGCCGGCCACTCGTCCTGCCGACCGCAGACCTCGCAGCGCACCTCCACCCAGGAGGCCTGCCATGTGCGGTGGAGGATCTCGACGGGCACTCCGCCGCGCAGCACGGGCAGGGTCAGCGGGGCACCGCACGCGCACGGGAAGGTGGGCGGGGTGAAGGCGTTCTCGCGGCGGCACGTGGGGCACCGCACCGGCACGCTGTCGGCCATGTTCGGCTCCTGGCAGGTCGGGCGGCAGACAGGTCGGATCTGCTGCTGCTCCCATGGTCTCTCCAAAATCGGGCCCAGGGGAGCGATTTGCGAGGAGAGCCACAGGCAGGGGAGAACCGCGCGGGAGCCACGACGCACGGATTCCGGGCCCGCCGTGGTTTCCGTCCGACAGCGCGAGAGTCGGGCGCGACAGGACATCGCGCCGCCGGACGGAGTTTTCTGGGGGGTGGAGAAGCGAGGGGAGCAGGCGGGCTCCGCGGTGGGGGAGAGGCCCGCCCTTCCCTCGGGCGGGCGCGGCCACCGCACTGGTTCTCCCGGTGTACCGCGGAGCTCGCGCTGCGGTTCCGTACCGGACGGCCACCCCTCAAACGGGCCGGCCGGTACGGATGCGCGAGGAAGCCGACCTCCCGTCAGTCCTCGCGCAGTTCGCGGACCCTGGCCTCGACGCGCGCGCCGTAGTCCGGGTCGGCGGCGTGGAAGTGAGCGAGGTTCTTCTCGATCACGTCGTCGCGGCTGACCTGGGAGAGGCCGCCGGCGATGTTGTCGACCAGGCGGGTCTTCTCGTCCTGTGACATCAGGCGGTAGAGCTCGCCGGCCTGGAAGAAGTCGTCGTCCTTGGTGTGCGCCGGGGCCTCGTGGGTGCCGGTGTGGCCGGAGACGGCGAGCGGGGCGGAGAGCGGCCGGTCCGTCTGGACCGGGCCGCCGTAGGAGTTCGGCTCGTAGTTCTTGGCGTGCCGGTCGTAGCGGTGGGTGGCCATCAGGCCGTCCCGGCCGTAGTTGTGGGCCTCGGTCGCCTTGGGGGCGTTCACCGGCAGCTGGGTGTGGTTGACGCCCAGGCGGTAGCGGTGCGCGTCGGCGTAGGCGAAGAGCCGGCCCTGGAGCATCTTGTCCGGGGACGGGCCGATGCCGGGCACGAAGTTGTTCGGCGAGAAGGCCGACTGCTCGACCTCGGCGAAGACGTTGTCGGGGTTGCGGTCCAGGACCAGGCGGCCCACCCGCTGCAGCGGGTAGTCGCGGTGCGGCCACACCTTCGTCAGGTCGAACGGGTTGAAGCGGTAGTTCGCCGCCTCGGCCGCCGGCATGATCTGCACGTACAGCGTCCAGGAGGGGTAGACGCCCCGCTCGATGGACTGCAGCAGATCGGTCTGGTGGCTGTTGGGGTCCTTGCCGGAGAGTTCCGCGCCCTGTTCGGCGTCCAGGCAGCGGATGCCCTGGTTCGTCTTGAAGTGGTACTTGACGAAGAAGGCCTCGCCCTCGGCGTTCGTCCACTGGTAGGTGTGCGAGCCGTAGCCGTTCATGTGGCGGTAGGAGGCCGGGATGCCGCGGTCGCCCATCAGCCAGGTGACCTGGTGGGTCGCCTCGGGGGAGTGCGCCCAGAAGTCCCAGACGTTGTCCGGCTCCTGCTTGCCCGTGAAGGGGTCGCGCTTCTGGGAGTGGATGAAGTCAGGGAACTTGATGGGGTCCTTGATGAAGAACACCGGGGTGTTGTTGCCGACGAGGTCGTAGTTGCCCTCTTCGGTGTAGAACTTGAGGGCGAAGCCACGCGGGTCACGGGCCGCGTCCGGGCCGCCGAGGCTGTCGGCGACGGTCGAGAAGCGGATGAAGGTCTCGGTGCGCTTGCCGACGGTGCCCAGGAAGTCGGCACGGGTGAAGCCCGTGACGTCGTCGGTCACCTCGAAGTAGCCGTACGCGCCGGAGCCACGGGCATGCACGACGCGCTCCGGGATGCGCTCGCGGTTGAAGCGGGCGAGCTTCTCCAGCAGGTGCTGGTCCTGGAGGACGAGCGGGCCGCCGGCGCCTGCGGTGGCGGAGTTCTGGTTGTCGGCGACGGGGGCGCCAGCCTCCGTAGTGAGAAAGCGCGCCGTCAGCGTGGGCTTCGACATGGTGACCTTCCGTACGAGAGCGCGGAAGTTGGCTTCCGCGTGTCGGAGCGTAAGAAGCGCTACGACCTAACGTCAACAGTTTGTTGAAACAAAGCTGAGGGGCGTCCGGGGGTGTTCCGGGCGGCGGCCACGCCTGGGCGCGACAGGACAAGTGTCGGCGCGGCCGCCGCCCGGAAGTCGGAGGGGACCTGTCGAAGGTCCCGGAGGAGGAGGCCTGGTCAAGGTCCCCTGGGCGCACTCGTGCACGGGGGCGGCGTCCGGGCCGCCCCGCGCTCAGTCCGCGGTGGAGTGCCCGGAGAGGCGTTCGACGCCGCGGAGGAGGGCGGAGTGGTCGAGACCGCCGTCGCCCTGGGCGCGCAGCGAGGCGACGAGAGAGGCGACGAGGGTGCCGACCGGCAGGGCGGCGCCGACGGTGCGGGCGGCGTCGGTGACGATGCCCATGTCCTTGTGGTGGAGGTCGATGCGGAAGCCGGGGGGAAAGTCGCGGTTCTTGAAGTTGTCCTTCTTGCGGGCCAGGACGGTGGAGCCGGCCAGGCCGCCGCCCAGGACGTCGAGGGCCGCGGTGAGGTCGACGCCGGACTTCTCCAGGAAGACGACGGCTTCGGCGCAGGCCTGGATGTTGATGGCGACGATCAGCTGGTTGGCGGCCTTGACGGTCTGGCCGGCGCCGTGCGGCCCGCAGTGGACGATGGTCTTGCCGAGGGCTTCCAGCAGGGGGCGGGCGGCGTCGAAGTCGGCCCGGTCGCCGCCGGCCATGATGGACAGGACGGCTTCGACGGCGCCGGCTTCGCCGCCGGAGACGGGGGCGTCCAGCACGCGGATGCCCTTGTCGGCCGCGGCGTGGGCCAGGTCGATGGAGGTCTGCGGGGTGATCGAGGACATGTCGATCAGCAGGGCACCGCGCGGGGCGTTCTCCAGGATGCCGTCGGGGCCGTAGGCGATGGCTTCGACCTGGGGCGAGGCCGGGACCATGGTGATGATGACGTCGGCACCGGTGACGGCTTCGGCCAGGGAGGCGGCAGCGGTACCGCCGGCCGCCGCGAGGCGCTTCAGTTTGTCGGCTTCGAGGGTGTAGCCGGTGACCTGGTAGCCGGCCTTGATCAGGTTTTCGGCCATGGGGGAGCCCATGATGCCGAGACCGATCCACGCGATCTTGGGCAGGTTGCTCATCGGGATGCCTCTTTCACGGTTCTCACGGTGCTGGATGACGTCAGGAGCGGGCCGCGCGCAGCGGGGCGGGGAGCCAGGCGAAGGCGCCCGCGCCGGTTCCGTCGCCGGGCTTGTACTCCAGGCCGGTCCAGCCGTCGTAACCGGCCTTCGTCAGCCGGGCCAGCAGGGCGGCGAGGTCCAGCGAACCGGTGCCGGGGGCGCCGCGGCCGGGGTTGTCGGCGATCTGCACATGCGCCGTCTTGGGCGTGTAGCGGTCGATGACCTCGTCCAGGTCCTCGCCGTTCATCGACAGGTGGTAGAGGTCCATCAGGAAGCGGGTGTTGTCCAGGCCGGTGGCCGCGTTCACCGCGTCCACCACCTCGATGGCCTTCGGCGCGCTGACGATCGGGCAGTGCGGCGACTCCGGCGCGTTCAGGGCCTCGATCAGCACCGTCCCGCCCACCTCCGCGACCGCCCGCGCGGCGAACGCCAGGTTCTCCAGCGCCAGCGCGTCCTGCTCGGCGGCCGGCACCCCCGCCACCCGGTTGCCGTAGAGGGCGTTGAAGGACGTGCAGCCCAGGGAGCGGCCGAACTCCACCGCCACCGGCACATTCGCCCGGAACTTCTCCGACTCCTCGCCCGGGACCGACAGGGCTCCGCGGTCCGGGCCCGGCAGCTGCCCGGCGTAGAAGTTCAGCCCCACCAGCCGCGTCCCGGCATCGGTCAGTGCGGTGCGCAGCGCCGCCAGTTCCGCCTGCTCCGGC
This sequence comes from Streptomyces lydicus, assembly GCF_004125265.1. Taxonomy (GTDB): domain Bacteria; phylum Actinomycetota; class Actinomycetes; order Streptomycetales; family Streptomycetaceae; genus Streptomyces; species Streptomyces lydicus_C. The sequence continues at coordinate 1,599,310 of NZ_RDTE01000003.1, read as the reverse complement.
ACCGGGGCGTCGACCCACGGCCACCACAGCTCCACCGCCGTGAAGCCCGCCGCCCGCGCGGCCGCCGGCCGCTCCAGCAGCGGAAGCTCGGTGAACAGGATCGACAGATTGACGTTGAAGCGCGTGTCCGTGAAACCCATCAGGCCCGGCGCCTCCTTCCGGATAGTGGAACTGTTTTTCTGCTTACTGGAAGGCTGCCTGCCGGGTTCCCGGGCTGTCAAGGGGCCTCCTGGGCAATTTCTGGTGGCCGGGCGCTCCCGCGCGTAGGTTGAGCGGCGTGCGATTGAGAGTGGAGTTCACGACGGAACCGTTCGACCTGGACGAGGCGCCGGCGCATGCGGTGGTGGCGCGGGACGTGGTCACGGGGGCCGAGCTGGATGCCGTCGACGTCGGCCCCTTCGGCAATACGGCGGAAGGCGACGCCGAGCAGGTGCTCGGCGCCGTGGCCGCCCTGCTGCGGGAGTCGCTGCAGGCGGGCGCCACCCGGGTCTCCCTGCAGGTCAATGTGATCCAGGGTGCCGGGGAGGCGACGTGACGGAGCCCGCCGACCACCCGTTCGTCCAGGCGGTCAAGCCGCTGGTCGACGCGATGGGCGGACAGCTGCTCGCGCCGGACCAGGCGCAGGGCGACGATGTCGTGCTGGCCTGGGAGGGGCGGGAGCGGGTGGCCGTACGGCTCCCGCATCTGTCGGACTCGCTCGACCACATCCTCGCCGAGCTCCAGCGCCGGCACGGTATGCCGCTCGCGGAGCTGGACCGTAAGACCAAGCAGTCGGTGGTGCGGGTGCTCGAGTCCCGCGGGGCCTTCTCGGTCCGTCACGGGGTGGAGACCGTCGCCAGCGCCCTCGGCGTCTCCCGCTTCACCGTTTACAACTACTTGAACAGGGACAATGCAGCGAAGGGTGCCGACTGAGGGCGAAGCGGGCCGAGACCCGCTCGGACCGCCGGAGCCGTCGTCCGGAATTCGCCGGATGGCGGCATGTGGGTGGCCGAGTTTTCAACAAAGTGTTGACGTGTAGTGGTCAGGGGTCTTAGCTGTTTCCAGCCAAGCAGCGCTGTCCAGCACCAGGCCACGGAGGCTTCCCGTGTCTACGCGTTCACCACGCTCGACGGGGGACACCCCCGAGCCCATGCCGGAACTCACCCGGTTCAACACCGTTGATGACGGTGCGGCCCTGGCCGCACTGCACGAGGTGTGTGCCAGCCGGGCTTGGGGCAGCAAGGTTCTCGCGCAGCGTCCCTACGCCACGGGCGATGCCCTGTTCGCCGCGAGCGACGCCGCCATGGCGGAGCTGACCGCCGAGGACCTGGCCGAGGCGATGGCCGGGCACCCGCCGATAGGCCGGCCGAAGCCGGGCGACCCCACGTCGCGCCGCGAGCAGAGCGGGATGGCCGGCGCCTCCGAAGAGCTCAAGGCCGAGATGCTCGAACTCAACCTGGCCTACCAGGAGAAGTTCGGGCATGTCTTCCTGATCTGCGCCTCCGGCCGGACCGGAGAGCAGATGCGCGACGCCGTCCGCGACCGCATCGGCAACACGCCGGAACAGGAACGAGAGATCGTTCGTGCGGAACTCGGCAAGATCAACCGCATCCGCCTGACCCGTATCGCCGAGCACGCAGAGGGAGACGCAGCATGAGCAGCGAGACGGCCACGCCGACGTCGGTGTCCACGCACATCCTGGACACCAGCGTGGGCCGCCCCGCGGAGGGCGTCGCCCTCACGCTCGCGGTGCGCTCCGGCCGGGAGGGAGCCTGGACCGCCCACGGCGCGTCCACGACCGATGCGGACGGACGCTGCAAGGACCTGCCGGCCCTGCCGGAAGGCACCACCCATGTGCGCCTCGACTTCGCCGTCGAGGAGTACTTCGTTTCGCCCCAGCACCGCGCACACCACAAGGCAACCCAGCAAGCCGAGGAACAGCAGGACGCCCCCCGCGTAAGGGACAGCGGAGCGTTCTTCCCGGAGGTGGCGATCACCTTTGCCGTCACGCCGGGCGAGCACTATCACGTACCGCTGCTGCTCAACCCGTTCGGCTACTCCGTATACCGAGGGAGCTAGCACCGACATGACTGCCCAATCCCGCCCGGCCCGCCCGGTGATTCTCGGCCAGAACCAGTACGGCAAAGCGGAGAACCGCGTCGTCAAGATCACCCGCGACGGCGACAGGCACCACATCAAGGACCTGAACGTCTCGGTCTCGCTCTCCGGCGACCTGGAAGAGGTCCACCTCTCCGGCTCCAACGCCCACTGCCTGCCCACCGACACGACCAAGAACACCGTGTACGCCTTCGCCAAGGAGCACGGGATCGAGTCGGCCGAGCAGTTCGGCATCCACCTGGCCCGGCACTTCGTCACCAGCCAGGAGCCGATCCACCGGGCCCGCATCCGGATCGAGGAGTACGCCTGGGAGCGGATCGCCCCTTCCGACGCCAACTCCCGCTTCATCGGCGCCGACGAGGTCCAGCACTCCTTCGTCCGCAAGGGCCAGGAGACCCGCCTGACCGAGATCACCTACGACGGTGAGCGGTGGCAGGTCATCTCCGGCCTCAAGGACCTCGTGGTGATGAACTCCACCAACTCGGAGTTCTGGGGCTACATCAAGGACAAGTACACGACCCTGAAGGAGGCCTACGACCGCATCCTGGCCACCGAGGTGTCCGGCCGCTGGCGGTTCAACTGGACCGACGACGAGCAGCGGATGCCGAACTGGGAGCGGTCGTACGAGCAGGTCAAGAAGCACATCCTGCAGGCGTTCGCGGAGACCTACAGCCTCTCGCTCCAGCAGACCCTGTACCAAATGGGGTCGCGCGTGATCAACAACCGCTCCGAGATCGACGAGATCCGTTTCTCGCTCCCGAACAAGCACCACTTCCTGGCGGACCTGGAGCCGTTCGGGCTCAAGAACGACAATGAGGTCTACTACGCGGCCGACCGCCCGTACGGCCTGATCGAAGCCACTGTCCTGCGCGACGGCGTCGAGCCCGGGATCCCGGTGGATCTGACGAACCTCTAGCGGCTTCGACGCAACGCCGTGCCCCGTGTGCCCCTCCCCACCCCGCGGCGGGGAGGGGCACACGGAGACCGAGGGGAACGAGCCATGGCACAGCACACGCACCACCCCACGCCACCGGTCCACCCGGTGGACGAGACGCATCGCCAGGCTCGCCACCCTGCTCGCCCCGCCCTCGGCGGCTGCCCGGCCGGCGCCGGCGCCCTGGTCGCGGTGCCGCGCAACCTGTTCTTCCCTCACCTCGGCACCCGGAGCACCTCACGGGCGGCGGCACTGTCGGCCGCCCCGCCCGGCTCCGGCACTCACATCCCGTAGGGCCATGCCGTGCCCACCGCCGGAATTGAAAGTAGGAGCACCATGGCTGCCTCGGCATCCACGGACGGCGCGATCGAGCGCCTCGTCATCGAGAACTGCGCCATCGCGACGGTCGACGCCCACGACACCGAGTACGCCACCGGTCATGTCGTCGTCGCCGGGAACGTCATCGAGTCGGTCGGCGCGGGCAAGGCGCCCGAGGGCCTGGCGCATGTCGTCCGCCGGATCGACGGCACCGGGCACCTGGTCACCCCCGGCCTGATCAACACCCACCACCACTTCTACCAGTGGCTCACCCGGGGCCTGGCCACCGACCACAACCTGTTCAACTGGCTGGTCGCGCTCTACCCGACCTGGGCCCGGATCGACGCCCCGATGCTCGCCGCGGCCACCCAGGGCTCACTGGGCATGATGGTCAAGGGCGGCGTCACCACCGCCGCCGACCACCACTACGTCTTCCCGCGCGGCTCCGGCGACCTCGTCGGCGCGGAGCTCGCGGCCGCCGCCGAGATCGGTGCCCGGATCACCCTGGCCCGCGGCTCCATGGACCGCAGCGAGAAGGACGGCGGGCTGCCCCCGGACTTCGCCGTCGAGACCACAGAGGGCGCCCTCCTTGCCACCGAGGAGGCCATCGACGCCCACCACGACGCCTCCTTCGGCTCGATGGTGCAGATCGCCGCCGCGCCCTGCTCGCCGTTCTCCGTCTCCACCGAACTCATGCGGCAGGGCGCCGAGTTGGCCCGCCGCAAGGGCGTACGGATGCACACCCACGGCTCGGAGACCGTGGAGGAGGAGAAGTTCTGCCACGAGCTGTTCGGCATGGGCCCCACCGACTACTTCGAGTCCACCGGCTGGCTCGGTGACGACGTGTGGATGGCGCACTGCGTCCACATGAACGACTCCGACATCGCCGCCTTCGCCCGCACCGGCACCGGCGTCGCGCACTGCCCCTCCTCCAACGCCCGCCTCGCGGCCGGGATCGCCCGGGTCCCCGACATGCTCGCGGCCGGCGTCCCGGTCGGCCTCGGCGTCGACGGCACCGCCTCCAACGAGTCCGGCGAACTCCACACCGAGCTGCGCAACGCCCTGCTGATCAACCGCCTCGGCGCCCACCGGGAGGCCGCGCTGAACGCCCGCAAGGCGCTGCGGCTGGGCACCTACGGCGGCGCGCAGGTCCTCGGCCGGAGCGCCGAGATCGGTTCGCTGGAGGCCGGCAAGCTCGCCGACCTGGTGCTGTGGAAGCTCGACGGCCTCGGCCACTCCTCCATCGCCGACCCGGTCACGGCCCTGGTCTTCGGCCCGGCCGCACCGGTCACCCTCTCCCTCGTGGGCGGCCGGACGGTCGTCGAGGACAACCACCTCAGCAACGTCGACGAGGACGCCGTCGCCCGCACCGCGCGGGCCGAGGCGCAGCGCCTGGCCCGGATCGCCGCCGAGGGCTGAGCCCCGGCGCGGCCGCGGCCGACGCGACCTGGAACTCGGCCGGGAGGGACGGCTCCCGGCCGGGCTTGTGGATCCGAGCGGGGTCCGCAAGCGCCGGACCCGGGGGTGCGGGATCTTCTCGTGCCCCTGGGCCGGTCGGCTCCCACCCCCGGGCCGGCCGGCCCCGCCGCCGTCCGTGCGCGCCACGAGCGCGGAGCCTCGCAGCATCGCTCACCAGGCAACTTCTGGCACCACGCACCACATGGCAAGCCCTCCGTGACAGCCTCGCCTCGCCGGCCCCCGGCGACGCAGAAAACGAAGGAGGCCCGCAGTGGCCGCAATGACCGGGCAGAAGCCGGAGGGGGACCGGACGCATCCGGTCGACCGGACCCTCCCGCCCTTGAAGATGTTCACCAGCGGCCTCCAGCATGTGGCCGCGATGTACGCGGGAGTGGTGGCCCCGCCGATGATCGTGGGGCCGGCCTGCGGGCTGAGCGCCACCGAGACCGCGTTCCTGATGGGGGCCAGCCTCTTCACCGCGGGCATCGCGACGCTGCTGCAGACGCTGGGCTTCTGGAAGGTCGGCGCCAAGCTGCCCTTCGTCAACGGCGTCTCGTTCGCCGGCGTCACACCGATGGTGGCCATCGGCAAGGCGCACAGCCCGGCCGACGCACTGCCGATCATCTTCGGCGCGGTGATCGTCGCAGGTGTGCTGGGATTCCTCCTCGCCCCCTACTTCTCCAAGCTCGTACGGTTCTTCCCGCCGGTGGTCACCGGCACCGTCATCACCCTGATCGGCGTCTCGCTGCTGCCGGTGGCCTTCAACTGGTCCCAGGGCGGCAACGACCGGGCCCCGGACTACGGTTCGCTGATGAACATCGGCATGGCCGCGCTGACCTTCGTGATCGTGCTGGTGCTGCGCCGGGTGCTGCGCGGCTTCCTCCAGCAGATCGCGATCCTGCTCGGCCTGATCGCCGGCACCCTGATCGCGATACCCGTCGGCATCACCCACTTCTCCGCGCTCTCCCAGGCGTCCCTGATCGGCTTCCCGACGCCGTTCCACTTCGGCGTCCCGCAGTTCGACGTCGCGGCGATCGTCTCCATGTGCATCGTGATGCTGGTCTGTATGACCGAGTCGACGGCCGACATGCTGGCCCTCGGCAGGATCGTCGGCCGCCCGGCGGACGAGCGCACCATCGAGGGCGGACTGCGCGCCGACACGCTCGGCACGGCCCTCAGCCCGCTGTTCAACGGCTTCGCCAACAGCGCCTTCGCGCAGAACATCGGCCTGGTCGCGATGACCAAGGTGCGCAGCCGTTTCGTCGTGGCCACCAGCGGTCTGATCCTGATCGTGCTGGGGCTGTGCCCGGTGGCCGCCTCGGTCATCTCGCTGGTCCCGCTGCCGGTCCTCGGCGGCGCCGGCATCGTGCTCTTCGGCTCGGTGGCCGCCAGCGGTATCCAGACCCTGGCCTCCGCCGCGATGGAGAAGGGCGACAACGCCCTGATCGTCGCCGCGGCCGTCGGCATCGGCCTGATCCCGATCGCCGCACCGGACTTCTACCACAGCCTCCCCAAGGACCTGCTGGTCGTCCTGGACTCCGGCATCAGCACCGGCGCTGTGGTCGCCATCGTCCTCAACCTCGCCTTCAACCACTTCGGCAGGAAGACGGCGGACGCGGACGGGGAGGCCGAGGGGGCGGCTCCGGGGGACACGGAGGCGGACGCGGACAGGGACGCAGTCGTGGCCGCCGCCGGCGAGCCCGCGGCGGCGACCGCCCACTGACACCGGGAGCGCGCAACGGCCCGCAGGGAGCGGCAACGTCTGCTCTCCTGGGCGCCGTTGGGCGTTTCGGGGACGGCGCCCGCGCCGCGGTGGCCGGTGCGGCGGCGGGCAGGGTGGGCAGGGCGAGCAGGGCGAGCAGGGCGGGCGGTGCGCCGGGGTGACGCGGACGGTGGTCCTCCGACCTCTCCGCCCCCTCCCCGACCCTCTGGCTTCTCTCCCCCCTCTGCCCCCTCAGTCCAGCAGTCCGCCCAGCAGCTCGCGGAGGCCCGGTCCCGGGTCGAATTCCTCGTCGGGGAAGGAGAGTTGACGGAAGGCGACGCCGTCCATGTAGTCGCAGAGGATCGCGCAGTGCCGCCGCGGCGCCGGCGAGCCGATGCGCCGCAGCCACTCCGCACCCCAGTCGATGACGCTCTCGCGGCCGCGGGTGAGTGCGGGGCGGAGCTCGGGGCGGGCCCAGGATTCCAGGTAGAGCGCGAAGCGGGCGGCGGTCCTGGCCCGCTCGGGGCCGGTCGCGTACCGGAGGAACCGGGCGACGGTATCGGCGAGTTCACCGGCGTCGGCCGGGTCGGCCGCCGTGGCGAAGGCCTCCCAGTCGCGGTGCTCCAGGGCCTGGACGTGGTCGACGATGCCGTCGACCAGGGCCGTCCGGTTGCGGAAGTAGTTGGAGGTGGTGCCCGACGGGACCCCGGCCGCGGCATCCACGGCCTGGTAGGTCAGCCCCCGCGCCCCCGCGCTGCCCAGGACCTGGATGCCCGCGTCCAGCACCTGCTCCCGCCGTCGTGCCACCCTGAGCGCCCTTCGTGTCGAACCGCTTCTACTACGTTTGTAGTGTCACGCCACTATAAGCGAGCTCCGTGGCGCGGATCGCCGAGGCGGCCTCCCCGGCCGGGCACGCCGCGGTCTGCCGGGCCGGGGTGCCCCGTAAGGGTGAGGGGCCGGTACGTACCACCGCGGTGCGGGTACGTACCGGCCCCTCGGGGGCACGCCGGGGAACATCCCCTACGGGTGAAGCCTCAGCCCAGCAGCTCGTAAGCCGGCAGCGTCAGGAACTCCGCGTAGTTCTCGTCCAGTGCGACCCGGAGCAGCAGGTCGTGGGCCTGCTGCCACCTGCCGGAGGTGAAGGCGTCCTCGCCGACCTCGGCGCGGATGGCGGCCAGCTGCTCCGCGGCGACGGTGCGGACCAGCTCCGCGGTGGCCTTCTCGCCGTTCTCGAAGACGACCCCCGCGTCGACCCACTGCCAGATCTGGGAGCGGGAGATCTCGGCGGTGGCGGCGTCCTCCATGAGGCCGAAGATGGCGACGGCGCCCAGGCCGCGCAGCCAGGCCTCGATGTAACGGGTGCCGACCTGGACCGCGTCGAGCAGCCCCTGGTAAGTGGGCTTGGCGTCCAGGGAGTCGATCGCGATCAGGTCGGCGGCCTTGACGTCGACGTCCTCGCGCAGGCGGTCCTTCTGGTGCGGCTTGTCGCCGAGGACCGCGTCGAAGGAGGCGCGGGCGACCGGGACCAGGTCGGGGTGGGCGACCCAGGAGCCGTCGAAGCCGTCGCCGGCCTCGCGGTCCTTGTCGTTCTTGACCTTGGCGAGGGCCTTCTCGTTGGCCTCGGGGTCGCGGCGGTTGGGGATGAAGGCCGCCATACCGCCGATCGCGTGCGCCCCGCGCTTGTGGCAGGTGCGGACGAGGAGTTCGGTGTAGGCACGCATGAACGGGGCGGTCATCGTCACCGCGTTGCGGTCCGGGAGCACGAACTTGGCGCCGCCGTCACGGAAGTTCTTGACGATGGAGAAGAGGTAGTCCCAGCGGCCGGCGTTCAGCCCCGAGGCGTGGTCGCGCAGCTCGTAGAGGATCTCCTCCATCTCGTACGCGGCCGTGATGGTCTCGATCAGGACCGTGGCGCGCACGGTGCCCTGGGGGATGCCGAGGTAGTCCTGCGCGAAGACGAAGATCTCGTTCCAGAGGCGGGCCTCCAGGTGCGACTCGGTCTTCGGCAGGTAGAAGTACGGGCCCTTGCCCAGGTCCAGCAGGCGCTGGGCGTTGTGGAAGAAGTAGAGGCCGAAGTCGACCAGCGCACCGGGGACCGGCCGGCCCTCGAACTGGAGGTGGCGCTCGTCCAGGTGCCACCCGCGCGGGCGCATCACGACGGTGGCCAGCTCCCCGGCGGGCTTGAGGGCGTACGACTTCCCGGAGGCGGCGTCGGTGAAGTCGATCCGGCGCTCGTAGGCGTCGATCAGGTTGAGCTGGCCGGAGACGACGTTCTCCCAGGTCGGGGCGGAAGCGTCCTCGAAGTCGGCGAGCCAGACCCTGGCGCCCGAGTTGAGCGCGTTGATCGTCATCTTGCGGTCGGTGGGGCCGGTGATCTCCACCCGGCGGTCGTTGAGCGCGGCGGGCGCCCCGGCCACCTTCCAGCTGTCGTCCGCGCGGATCCCCGCGGTCTCGGGGAGGAAGTCCAGGGTGCTGGTCCGGGCGATCTCCGCACGGCGCCCGGCGCGGCGGGCGAGCAGTTCGTCGCGGCGCGGGGTGAACCGGCGGTGCAACTCGGCGACGAAGGTGAGCGCGGCGTCGGTGAGGACCTCGCCCTGCCGTTCGGGGGCGTGCGCGGGGTCGACGTCGACGAGGGCCAGCGGGGACGGCGCTGGTGCGGACATGAGGTGTCACTCCATTCAGCGGCGGTGCCTGGCGGCCTCCGGAAACACCGGGCGGCACCGGGTGCCGCGGGCTCCGGAATACGGTCGCGGGCGCCGTCAGGGTTCAGGGCGCTTCTGACCAGTGGAGACTAGTTTCCTTATCGCGGAACTTCAATGGTTTGTTGATGTCGAGATTCTCCGAGTCGATACAAGCGGTGATCGAATGACTCCCGGTGCCATGCCACTCACTCCCCATGACCGTTTCCCGCACGCCTACTCCCTTGTGCTGCACCGGAGTTGTCGGCGGGGCGCGCACGGCCGCCGCGGGCCGGTCACCGCAGGCGGTGCAGATCCTCCGGCGTGTCGATGTCGTACGGCTCGGCGATGTCGGAGCACTCGACGAGGGTGAGCGCGTCCGCATGCTCCTGGAGGTAGGCGCGCGCACCGCGGTCGCCCGTCGCGGTGGCGGCGATGTCCGGCCAGCGCTCGGCGCCGAAGAGGACCGGATGACCCCGGCGGCCGTCGTACGCCGCGGAGGCGAGCGAGGCACCGCCGTCGTACGCCGCCACCACCCGCGCCACCGCCGCGGCGCCGATGCCCGGCTGGTCCACCAGCGACACCGCCACCGCATCCGCCCCCGAACCGGCCAGCGCGGCGAGGCCCACGCGCAGCGAGGAGCCCATACCCTGGGCCCAGTCCGGGTTTTCCGAGACGCCGTACGCCGAGAGGTCGGCCCGCGCCCGTACGGAACCGGCGGCGGCCCCCAGCACGATGTGCACGGGGTCGCAGCCGCCGTCCCGCAGTGCCCGTGCGGCGTGCTCGACCAGTGGTCGTCCCCGGTGGTCGAGCAGTGCCTTGGGCCGTCCCCCCAGGCGCCGTCCGCCGCCTGCGGCGAGCAGCAGGCCGGCCACCCTCCCCTCGGGGGGCCCGGCGCGCCGCGGCCCCTCATCGGCGCCCGTCCGGGCGTGTGGCGACTGTCCTTGCGGTTCTCCCGGCCGTCCGGGCGTCCTCGGCGTCATGGGGACTGCTTACCTCACGGGGGCTGCATACCTCATGGAGGCTGCTCGTCTCACGGGTGCGGCTTCCCTCGTGACGCCCGGCCTCCCGGTCCGGTGGGCGCGGTCCGCCGGATCAGGCCGCGTCACCGGAGGCCCGGGGGCGGGGGATGCCCGGCCGCAGCCGGTCGCGCAGGTGGGGCGTGCGTTCCTCCGCGCGTCGGCGCTCGGCGACATAACGGTGTATGTGCTCCAGCGTGATCTCCGAAGCATCGGAGAGGCCGTACGCACGGCAGATGAGTTGTACGACGCTGACGCCGCGCTGGTGGTTCGAGCCGGTGTCGGGGCCGGAGTTGGACTCCATGACACTCTCCGATCCAGTGATATGCCGGATATTTCCTTGAAAGGGAGAATGCTCCGTCTCGCTGCGGCATACGCTTCGGACCGTACGCACCCACACCAAAGGGTGGTCAGGGGAACAAACGTGCTGACGCATCATCAGGTTGATGGCAGGGTACGGCCTGGCGCCGCTGTTCCGGGGTTTTCCGGGCCGCTCCCGGTCGCCTCCGCTCGGTGATCCGGTTTTTTCGCTCTCCGTATGGCGCCATCAGCGCAGAGTGGCGTTAACTGTCCGCCATGGCGGAACGGGCAACGGCCTTGGAGGACGCCGTCGTTGTGGAGCAGCTGCAGAGGGACGGACGGGTGACCGGGGTCGAGGGTGACCCGCGGGTCCAGGAACTACGCGGGGCGGTGGCCCGGCTGCGTCGGCAACTGGCAGTACTCCCGGGCGAGTTACCGGATCGGGCGGCGGCCGACGACGAGCTGGCCGCGCTGGACGCGATGGTGAGCCACGGGCTGCCGGAGGTGCCCCGGCTGCGCCGTTCGCTCCTGCTGATCGCCGGGGCGGTCGGCTCGGTGAGTGCGCTGTCGTCCGCGCTCACGGAGGTGCGTGAGGGGATCGACCGCTTCGGCGAGCTGCCGCGCGGCCTGTGACCGTGCACCCCGTGAACGCGGGCGTGGAGCCGGGGCGGGTGACGGGGCGGGTGACGGGCCATGGTGCGCCGGGGCCGAGCCCGGCGCCGGCCCCGTAGTCCGTGCGCCGCACGTCGCCTCCGGCCGTGAAGGGCCGCCCTGCCAGGGGCGCCCCCGCGCCTACGCCGGCGTCTGATTCGCCAGCGCCACCGACAGCTGCGCCGCGACGTCCTGCAGCACCGGGACGATCTTGTCCGTCGCGGCCTCGGTCACCCGTCCGGTCGGTCCTGAGATGGAGATCGCCGCCGAGGTGGGGGAGTTGGGCACCGGCACCGCGAGGCAGCGGACGCCGATCTCCTGCTCGTTGTCGTCGACCGCGTAGCCCAGGCGCCGGACATCGGCGAGCGCTTCCAGGAAGCGGTCCGGGTCGGTGATGGTCTTCTCGGTCGCGGCCGGCATGCCCGTACGGCCGAGCAGGGCGCGGACCTCCTCCGGGGAGTGGTCGGCCAGCAGGGCCTTGCCGACACCGGTGGAGTGCGGCAGCACCCGCCGGCCGACCTCGGTGAACATCCGCACCGCGTGCCGCGAGGGCACCTGGGCGACATAGACGATCTCGTCACCGTCGAGCAGCGCCATGTTGGCGGTCTCGCCGGTCTCCTCGACCAGACGGGCCAGGAACGGCCGGGCCCAGGTGCCCAGCAGCCGGGAGGAGCTTTCGCCGAGCCGGATCAGGCGCGGGCCGAGTGCGTAGCGGCGGTTGGGCTGCTGCCGGACATAGCCGCAGGCGACGAGCGTGCGCATCAGACGGTGGATGGTGGGCAGCGGCAGTCCGCTGCTGCCGGAGAGCTCGCTCAGGCCCACCTCGCCGCCGGCGTCGGCCATCCGCTCCAGCAGGTCGAAGGCGCGCTCAAGGGACTGGACGCCGCCGCTGGCGCCTGCGGGCTTGGCTTCGGCGGCGGAGGTGCTGGCGCTGGACGACGGCACGTCGCGTTCCTTTCGGGGCGGGTCGGATCGGTCTCGGCCGGTGTTGGCGGGCGCCGGGCCCGACCGGAGAAGCCTACCGGTCCCCTTACCCGGACACACGGTCTCTCGCACACTCGTTCCCGCCGGTCAGGCCCTCTTTGTCCCATGGTGCGAGCCGACCGGCAAGCTCCTGGCCGCGAACCCTTGACGGTGCCAGGGGCCATAGCTACGTTCTGCTGCGCGAAATCCACTGTCCATTCTGTGGAATCCTCCACTTCATTGGAGCGTCATGCGCCTTCTCGTCATGAACCCGAACACCACGGCTTCCATGACCGCCGCCATCCGCGTCACCGCCACCGCGGCCGCCGCCCCGGGCACCGAGATCATCGCGACCCAGCCCCGGTGGGGACCGGAGTCGATCGAGGGCCACTTCGAGGGCTATCTCAGCGCCGCGGCCGTGCTGGACCGGCTCGCCACCTTCGATACGCCCTTCGATGCGCTGGTCATGGCCGGATTCGGCGAACCGGGCCGGGAGGGTGCCCAGGAGCTGCTGGACGTCCCCGTCCTGGACATCACCGAGAGCGCCGCCCAGATGGCGATGATGCTCGGCCACGCCTACGGCATCGTCACCACCCTCGACCGTGCCGTACCGCAGATCAGGGACCGGCTGCTGACCGCCGGGCTGCTGCAGCGCTGCGCCGCGGTGCGCGGCACCGGGCTCGGCGTCCTGGAGCTGGAGGAGGACCCCGAGCGGACCGTCGAAGTGATCATCGAGACCGCCCGCGAGGTGGTCCGGGCGGGCGCCGAGGTGATCTGCCTGGGCTGTGGGGGTATGGCCGGACTCCAGGAGCGGGTCGCGGCGGCGCTCGGGATTCCCGTGGTCGACGGGGTTGCCGCCGCGGTGAAGTTCGCGGAAGCTGTCGTCGGTCTCGGGCTGACCACCAGCGCGGGACGCAGCTTCGCGCCGCCCCGCCCCAAGGCCATCGGCTCCTGGCCGCTGAGCACGCATCTGCGCCCGTCTCCGGGGTGCGCCCAGGGCGCACCGCGTCCCACCGCATTTTCGGTACAGACATCAGACATCTGACAACCGGCCCCATATCGCTACAGGCTCCACCCCACCCGCCCGGGAGGACACGTGACCACACCCCCGAAGCCCCCGCAGCCGGACCCACGCCTCTTCAACAGCGACCTCGCGCCGGCCCCCGAGCGCACCTGGGGCACGTACAGCATCTTCGCGCTGTGGATGTCCGACACCCATGCGATCAGCAACTACGCCTTCGCGGCCAGCCTGTTCGTGCTCGGCCTGCCCGCCTGGGAGGTGTTCGTGGCGCTGCTGGCCGGCATCACGATCGTCCACTGGCTGATGAACCGGATGGGGCACGCCGGGCACCGGACCGGAGTCCCCTACCCGGTGCTCGCCCGCGCCAGCTGGGGCGTCTACGGCGCCAACATCCCCGCCCTGCTGCGCGCGGTCATGGCCGTGGCCTGGTACGGCATCCAGACCTGGCTGGCCTCCACCGCCGTGGTCCTGCTGACACTGCAGCTCGCGCCGGGCCTGGAGGCCTACCATCACAACTCGGTGCTGGGGCTGTCCACGCTGGGCTGGGTCGCGTTCCTGGTGATGTGGGGGCTGCAGGCCGTCCTGCTGACCCGGGGGATGGAGTTCATCCGCAAGGTCCAGGACTTCGCGACCGGTCCGGTGGTCTGGCTGGTCGTCCTCGCGCTCGCGGTGTATCTGGTGGTCAAGTCCGGCGGTGATATCTCGCTGACCCGCTCCCTTACCGGCCTCAGCGGCTCCGCGCAGGCCGAGCAGAGCCTGATCGCGGTCAGCCTGACCGTCGCCACCTTCCTGACCCTGGTCCTCAACTACGCCGACTTCGCCCGCTTCACCCCCGACCACCGCTCCTATCGGCGCGGCAACCTGATCGGGCTGCCGGTGAACTTCACCGCCTTCGCCGTGGTCGCCGTCCTCGTCACCGCGGGCACGATCTCCGTCTTCGGCGAGGCGATCTACGACCCGGTGAAGGTGATCCAGAAGATCGACAATCCGGTGGTCACGGTCATCGGCGCGCTGGCCTTCATCGTCGCCACCATCGGCATCAACGTCGTCGCCAATTTCGTCTCGCCCGCCTACGACTTCGCCAACCTCGCGCCGAAGTACCTGAACTTCAAGCGCGGCGGCATGATCACCGCGGTGCTGTCGATCGTCGTCATGCCCTGGAAGCTGTATTCGTCCGCGCTGGTGATCCAGTACTTCCTGGGGGCGCTCGGTGCCTTCCTCGGCCCCCTGGTGGCGATCCTGCTCGTCGACTACCACCTGGTGCGCCGCGGCCGGATCGATGTCGACGCGCTGTTCTCGGCCGACGCCCGGGGCGCCTACTTCTACCGCAGGGGCTACAACCCGAAGGCGGTGGCCGCTTTCCTGCCGGCCGCCGCGGTCTGCGCCGCGCTCGCCCTGGTCCCGGCCTTCGCCGTGGTCGCGCCGTTCTCCTGGATCGTCGGCATGGGGCTCGCCGGGGCGCTCTACGCCCTGCTCTCCCGCCGTGAGCGCGCCGCGGCCGCCGCCGGACCGGTCCCGGAGGAGATCATCCCGTCGCAGGTCGGGGCCGTAGTGGCGGAGGGACCCGCAGCGTCGGCGGGGGCCGGGCCGCTCGCTCCGCCGGTGCCGGTCAAGGGGTCTTGACGGGCCGCGGTCCGGAGTGAAGACTCGCTCAACAGATTGTTGAATTCGTGGTCTTCCCGCAGGCCGTTGTCGTAGGGCGCTCTTGCGTGCCGTTCCTGCGGGCGTCCGTGCCCCGGACGCCACGGCCCCACGCGGCGGCCGTGCGCCCCGTACGCCCGCACGCCACGATGAAGACGGAAACGAGGAGGGACCGGGTGTCCGAAACAGAGCTGGTGCTGCGCTCCACACGCGTCGTCACCCCGCAGGGGACGCGCGCCGCGTCCGTCACCGTCGCGGGCGGCACGATCACCGCGGTGCTGCCGCACGACGCCGAGGCTCCGGCCGGGGCGCGGGTCAGGGACTTCGGTGACGATGTCCTGCTGCCCGGCCTCGTCGACACCCACGTCCACGTCAACGACCCCGGCCGCACCGAGTGGGAGGGCTTCTGGACCGCCACCCGCGCGGCCGCGGCCGGCGGCATCACCACCCTCCTGGACATGCCGCTCAACAGCCTGCCGCCCACCACCAGCGCCGCCCACCTCGACACCAAGCGCGCGGTCGCCCGCAGCAAGGCCCATGTCGACGTCGGCTTCTGGGGCGGTGCCATCCCCGGCAACGTCAAGGACCTGCGCCCGCTGTACGACGCCGGTGTCTTCGGCTTCAAATGCTTTCTCTCACCCTCCGGCGTGGACGAGTTCCCCGAGCTCGACCAGGAGCAACTGGCCGCAGCCCTCGGTGAGATCGCGGGATTCGGCGGCCTGCTGATCGTGCACGCCGAGGACCCGGGCCATCTGGGCGCGGCGCCCCAGCCGCACGGCCCGAAGTACGCCGACTTCCTCGCGTCCCGCCCCCGCGCCTGCGAGAACGACGCCATCGCCGGACTGATCGCGCTCGCCCGGCGGCTCGACGCGCGGGTGCACGTCCTGCATCTGTCCTCCAGCGACGCACTGCCGCTGATCGCGGCCGCCAAGCGCGAGGGCGTCAAGATCAGCGTCGAGTCCTGCCCGCACTTCCTCACCCTGACCGCCGAGGAAATCCCGGACGGCGCAACGGAGTTCAAGTGCTGCCCGCCGATCCGCGAGGCCGCCAACCGGGACGCCCTGTGGGAGGGGCTGGCCGACGGCACCCTCGACTGCATCGTCTCCGACCACTCGCCCTCCACCGCCGACCTCAAGACCGCCGACTTCGGCGCGGCCTGGGGCGGCATCTCCTCCCTCCAGCTCGGCCTGCCCGCCATCTGGACCGAGGCCCGCGAGCGCGGTCACACCCTCGATGACGTGGTGCGCTGGATGGCCACCGCGCCCGCGGCGCTGGCCGGCCTCGGTCACAAGGGCGCCATCGAGCCCGGCCGGGACGCGGACTTCGCCGTCCTCGCCCCCGAGGAGACCTTCACCGTCGACCCGCAGGCCCTCCAGCACCGCAACAAGATCACCGCCTATGCCGGAAAGACCCTGCACGGCGTCGTACGGTCCACCTGGCTGCGCGGCCGGGAGATCCACGACGGCGCCACCCTCGCCGCCCCCACCGGCCGGCTGCTCGAACGACCGCACCGCGCCTGACCGCCGCCGTCCCGCCCCGCTGCACCGGCCACGCACACGCGCCCGTCCGCAGGCGGGACTCCGACGACAGGCCCTACCCGGATCACTCCGCGACGCAGTTCCAGAACATGAGTTCATACGCCTGGAGGAGGCGCCCGTAGCGGTGCGCCGTGACCGGCCGCGCCTGGCCGGTGTCGAGGCCGTGCTGCACCGCCTCGCGCGCCTTCTCGTCGACGGCCGGTGCCGGCCCGGCGAAGAACCCGAAGAACCGACAGGCCTCCTCGGGGAAGGCGTAGTGGTCCCGCATCGCGGCCTCGACGACCGCGCAATAGCCGCCCCACGCCGCGAAGTTGGCGGTCAGTGCGATCGCCACATCGGACGGCGCGCCGCCGAGGGCGAGCCGCGCCGCATAGGAGGGGTAGGCCTGGCACCCGGGGCGCGGCTGGTACTCCGCGATCTGCCGCTCGCTCAGCTCACAGGCGTCCGCCAGCCCGGCCAGCTGCTTCATGGCCAGCGCCTCGCCCTGGGCGAGCAGGTCGAAGAAGTCGGCCACGGGCGGATCGCCGTCCGCCCGCCGCGCCAGATGCTGGAAGCTGAGCCGGTCGGCGCTGATCACATGATGCTGTTCGAGGGCGAAGGTGGCGAACACGGAGCGCGGCGCCGCCCCCGCCTCGATCCGCGAGACCAGCCGGTTGGCATCGGTGTCCGGGGTGAGGGAACGGACCGCGTCATCGAGCACGGCGGCCGCGGTCGGACGGGGGGCATCGGGCGCGGGTCGGGCCATGAGTCGGTCTCCTCCGGGGCGAGGGCGGCGGCCAGAGCCTCAGAGTAGGACGCACGGCGCGGACCGAGGGCCCGATGACGCGGCCCGTCAGGAAAAGGTGACCCCCGTCAGCCCCTCGGTTCCCCTCAGTGCAGTATCACCTCATTGACCTCGGGCGCCGACGCCCCGTCCCGCCAGACCAGGCGCACGCCCCCGATCGCGCCGTCGCCGGCCGGCAGCCGCGTCAAGGCCCCGGACAGCATGCCGAGTGTGCGCCAGGCGCCGCCCGTAAGGGTCTCGACCTCCGCCGCCCCGGCAGGTGCGCCCTGCGGTCGCAGGACGGTGACGGACCGTGCCCTGCGGGGCGCGTCCGGGGTGAACTCCAGCACCTCACCCTGCTGCGCCGCCCGCGCCGCGCGATAGGCGGTCGCCGGGTCACCGTCCCCCGCCGACCGCAGCGCACTGCCCTCCGCCGCGGGCGGGCCGCCGGCCACCGTCGCCGCACCGTCCCCGGCCACCGCGAACTCCCGCACCACCAGCCAGTTGTCCTGCGCCGCCGTCGCCCGCGCGCGGACGTACCGGGCCCTGGCCCCGGCCGGCGGTTCGGCACTGACCTCGGCCTTTCCGCCGAACGAGGTCAGCGGGTGCCAGTTCCTGTGGTCCGACGAGTACTCCAGGACGCCGTGCCGCAGATAGTCGTCAGGGCTGCCGCTCTTGCCCATCGCCAGCCGTACGGTGCCCAGCCCACGCTCCGCGTGCAGATCCAGCTCCACGAAGGAGCCGGCCCGGGGCGCCGCACCGCTCCAGAAGTAGGTGGTGTCATCACCATCGGTCATCCGGGAAACCGCATGGTCCTGGTAGACGGCCAGATCGGTCGCCCCCTTCGGACGGCCGACGACGCCCAGCGCCGCGTCGTGCTCGGCCACCGCCGCCTCGACGAAGGCGTCCAGCACCCCGTCCGCCACCAGCACCGGCACCCTCTTCCCCGCCATGTCCACATACCCGAACGAGGTGGCTGTCCGCACCAACTCCGGGATGCGCTGCCGCAGTTGCCAGGCCTTGGCATCGTCCCCCGCCCTGGTGGCCTCGATCAGCCGCAGGGCGCCGCGCGCCGCGACGCCCCAGGCCCGGGTGGCATCCAGCCAGGGCCCGCTGTCCTTGACGAACCCCCGGTCGGCGAGCCGGTCCCGCAGCACCCCCGGCGCGTCCCGCAGGTTCCGCAGCACCCCGTCCAGCCGCCGCGCCTCGCCGTCCTTGCCGAACTGCTCGATGGCGGCGGACAGTTCGGGCGCCTGCCGCGGATTGAGCGACGAGGCGTACTGGGCATCGGCGAAGGCCCGCAGCGCCCGTGCCGTACGGGCGTCGCCGCCGGCCAGCTCCGCGATCGCCGCACCCCAGGAGGCGCGGGCGTCATACGCCGTGTCGTTCCACGCGTAGTCGGCCACCGTGTACAGCGCGAGCTTGGACGCGGCAGGCTGGATCATCGGGTTCGCGGTGATCCCCGCCAGCTGCCCCGGCAGCCCCTTCTCCCGGCCGTTGAACGGCCCGAGCAGCAACCGGTTGGTCACATAGTCATTGACCGGGTAGTTGTCCCACGTCAGGATCCGGTGCCCGAACACCCCTCGGGCCTGCCGTGCCTGGGCGACGGTCATCGTCGGCGCGATCACCCCCACCCCCGTCCACTCGACCAGCACGTCCTTGTCCAGCCGCGCGGCCAGCGCTTTCTTGTACGGCGAGGGCTTCACGTCGTAGTACTCGGTCGGCACCATCTGCAGCGGCTGGGCACCCGGATGCCGGGCGATGAACTCCTGCCGGACGCGATTGAGCAGATGCGCCTGTGCGGCCCCCGCCGCCCCGCCGCCGGTCCCGAACGCGTCCTTGTCCGCCGCGCAGTTCCAGTCCGTGTAACTGATGTCGTCCAGCGGCACCGCGAAGGTCCGCACACCGATGTCCCACAGGCTCTGGAACTTGACGGTCAGCGCCCGGAGATCGGCGTCGGAGCTGTAGCAGACGGACAGCCCCGGGGAGAGCGCATAGGTGAACTCCACATGCCGCTCGTGCGCCCGGTCCACCAGCTCTTTGAGCTGCGCGAGCTGCCCCGCGGGATACGGGTCACGCCACTTCTCCCGCAGATAGGGGTCGTCCTTGGGCGAGTACACATACAGGTTCATCTTGTGCTCGCCGTAGAAGTCGAGCTGGTCGAGCCGGGCCTCGTGCGACCAAGGAGTTCCGTAGAAGCCCTCGATGACACCCCGCAGCGGGGTGGCCGGCCAGTCCCGTACGACGGTGCCCCGCACCCGTGCGCCCGGCCGGTCCCGGTGGGGCAGCAGCTGCCGCAGCGACTGTGCGGCGTAGTACGTACCACTGGCGTCCTTGCCGGACAACGCGATCCGGCCCCCACCAACGGCCAGCGCATACCCCTCGGCGGGCAGCCCGTCCGGCCCCCGGGCCCCCAGCGCCCGCAAGGCGCGCGACGCGCCCGCCCCGCCGACATATACCGCCAACTGCCCGTCACCCGGGGCTCTTTCGGCCCGTACGACCCGTTCCGCACCGGCGTCCTTGAGCGACTTCTCGACGACGGCCAGTGCCGGGGCGTCGGTGCCCGGCCCGGCGACGACGGTCACGGAGCGGGTGATGGTGACCCGGTCGGACCGGCTCAGGACGGACCGGGGCGCGGGGGAGAGGGCGCGGGAACCGGCAACTCCGGGACTGTCCTGGGGCCCGTCCCGCCCCGCCTTCCCGCCGCCCGGCGGCCCGGCCATGCCCGTCAGAGGGATCACGGCCAGGACCGCGGCCAACGCGGTGGCCACCCCGGTGCGCGTACGGTGCATCCTTCGGTCCTCCTCGTGCGACGAGGTACAGGGACGAGTCGTGCAAGCCTTCGCGCCAGCAGACTTCACCTGCCCACCGCACCGGGCAATGGACTTTCGAACCGAGGAGATGGACGTTGCCGAGCCGGGGACCACCCCGCACCGAGACGTCCTACAAGCCCCCACCCACCTCCACTTTCCCCACCCACGGGAGGGGACGGACCTCCGGGGCAGGGTGTCCGGGCTTTGCATCCGAAGGCTCCGAAAAAGAGCAAAGGCGGAGCGTAAAGCGAAGCAGTCCACACACCAGGCCCCGGAGGCCCGTCACCGCACCCACAGCCCCGCGCAGCGGACCCGGCCCGCCGCAGGCGAAACGGCGGGCGCACCGCGCCAGCGGGCGACAAACGGTGAGTAGCCCCCACGGCGGGAAAGCCAAAAACGTGGGCCAGGGGCCAACACGCAGCGAACCGCCTAACGCGACTTCGCAACAATCACCAGAAAGCTCATGAACGCCAACAGCACATGCGTCGCCACGACGTAGAGGAACACCCGCACATACACCCCGCGCGGTGGTTTGCTCTCCTTGTACGTCCGGGCGGCGGGCGCCGTCCCGGGCAACGGCTCCGACGGCGGAGACGCGGGTACGGCAGGAACGGTCTGATCGGGCACGACGGATGGTCCTTCCTTCGAGAACGGGGCCCGGGGCTCACACCCCGCGGCGCCTCGCGTCGTCGCCGAGGCACCAGTCGGCGGCCCCGCTCTGCAACAGCGTGTGGACGAACAGCAGCTCGGTCCCGCCCCGGGAGGCGGCGGAGATACGGTGCGGTGTGAGCGAGTCGAAGTGCGCCGAGTCCCCCGGGTCCAGTACGTGCACCGCCGCGCCGAGCGTCAGCCGCAGCCGCCCCTCCAGGACGTACAGCCACTCCTCGCCCGGATGCACCCGCACCAGATCGCCCTGCGTCCGCTGCGGCACATGGACCCGCAGCGCCTGCATCGCGCGCCCGGCTCCGCCCACCGTCCAGTACGTCCAGCCGCCGACCTCCGACGGCTCCGTACGGTCCGCGCGCAGGATCGGGTCCCGCTCCGGCGCGGTCTCGCCGAGCAGGTCGGATACCGTGGTGCCGTAGGTACGGGCCAGCGCCAGCAGTACCGGCAGCGACGGCTGCCGCTGACGTGTCTCCAGCCGCGACAGGTGTGCGGGTGAGAGTCCCACCAGCCGGGCCGCGGTCTCCAGCGTGAGGCCACTGCGTCTGCGCAGGTCACGAAGGCGCGGCGCGACGGTGGACAAGTCCCCCGGCGGAGCGCCGACGGGCTCGTCGGGAAGCTCGGTCATACCCCTTGGTATAGCGATCCTTCGCCTGCTGGGCAAAAGATTTGCCTGACAGGCAAAAGCGCAGGCCTGCCGTCGGCCTCCCGACCGCCACTCGCCCCCAACTCCCGGCCTTTCGTGAGCTCATGGGCCGACGCCTGCGTCCCCAGGCCGGAATCACCGCCTCCGGGCCACTGTCTTTGCGTGATGAAGCCTTCACCACAGGTGAAGGAACGGTCCGAATAGCGGGCGTTCACCTCATACGTGCAAGCGCGTCTTCACACTCGTCTGGCTTACCGCACGTCTCAACCAATGAACAGGCACGACCATGAGCCGGACCATCACCCCGCCGCCCCAGGGCTCCCCGCAGGCCGCGCAGAACGGCGAGGCCGTACTGTCGCACGGCCTCAAACAGCGCCATCTGTCGATGATCGCGCTCGGCGGGGTCATCGGCGCCGGGCTCTTCGTCGGCTCCGGGGTCGGCATCGCCGCGGCCGGGCCGGCCATCGTTCTCCTCTTCGCGGGGACCGGCGCGCTGGTCATGCTGATCATGCGGATGCTCGGCGAGATGTCCGCGGCCCGGCCCTCCACCGGCTCGTTCTCGGTGCACGCCGAGGAGGAGCTCGGCTCCTGGGCGGGAGCCACCTCGGGCTGGATGTACTGGCTGATGCTCTGCGCCGGTGTGGCCGCCGAGGCCACCGCGGCGGGCACGATCATGCACACCTGGGTGCCGTTCCTCCCCGCCTACGGCTGGGTGGCGGTCTTCATGGTGTTCTTCTGCGCCAGCAACCTCACCGCGGTCAAGAACTTCGGCGAGTTCGAGTTCTGGTTCTCCGCGGTCAAGGTCACCGCGATCGTCGCCTTCCTGGTGCTGGGTGTGCTCGGCATCCTCGGGGTGTTCGGCGACGCACCCGGCACCAGCCACCTCACCGGCCACGGCGGCTTCTTCCCGACCGGCGCCGCCGGGCTCGCCGCCGGGCTGCTGACCACCATCTCCGGGTTCGCGGGTCTGGAGACCGTCACCATCGCGGCGGCGGAGTCCGACGACCCGAGCCGGAACGTGGCCCGTGCCGTCCGCACCGCCGTCTGGCGTATCGCCGTGTTCTACATCGGCTCGATGGCCGTGGTGGTCACCCTGGTGCCGTGGAACAACCCGAAGGTCGCCACGGACGGCCCGTACGTCACCGTGCTCGACCAGCTCGGTATCCCGGCAGCAGGCACGATCATGCAGATCGTGGTGCTGGTGGCGCTGCTCTCCGCGATGAACGCCAATATCTACGGCTCGTCGCGGATGGCGTACTCCCTCGTCCACCGGGGCCAGGGGCCGCGTTTCCTGGCCAAGGTCACCCGGGGTGTGCCGGCCGCGGCGGTGCTGGCGTCCTGTGTGTTCGGCTTCGTGGCCGTGATCGCCGGGATCGTCTGGCCGACCACGGTGTTCGCCTGGCTGCTGAACATCGCCGGCTGCTCGGTGCTGGTCGTCTGGTCCATCGTCGGGCTCACCCAGCTGAGGATGCGCCGCCGCCTGGAGCGCGAGGCGCCCGAACTGCTCTCCGTGCGGATGTGGGCCTTCCCCTACCTGACCTGGCTGGCACTGGCCGCCATCCTGGGCGTCTTCGCCGTGATGGCCGGCAGCGCGGACGGGCGGCAGCAGCTCGCCGGTACGGCCGTGGTGGCCGCTGCGCTGGCGGGCGCGGGCCACCTCAAGCAGCGCCGCGACCGGCAGGCCGCCCTCGGCGCCTGAGCAGGGCGCCCCGGCCGGGTCACCGAGGGTCACCTCGGGGTCCCGGCCGGGGCGCTTCGCGGGTCCCGGCCGGGTCACCTCCGGGTGGCCCCGGACGAGGCACCGTCGAGCCCTCCGGGCGGCAGAGGCGCCCCCGCGAAAGTGGTGAGACGGGGGC
Organism: Streptomyces lydicus; assembly: GCF_004125265.1. Classification (GTDB taxonomy): domain Bacteria; phylum Actinomycetota; class Actinomycetes; order Streptomycetales; family Streptomycetaceae; genus Streptomyces; species Streptomyces lydicus_C. The sequence continues at coordinate 1,576,249 of NZ_RDTE01000003.1, read as the reverse complement.
GCGGTATGGGGAGAATTGGGGCAGTTGGTGGGCGTGGTGTTGTGAACTCCCGGAAAACTTAAGCCCGTTGGGATTGACAGGATCATGTCTACGCGCGTCATTCTGGATGGCATGAGAATCCCCCCACGGATCACCAAGTTCGGCGCTGCAGGCGCTCTCGCTTCGGCCCTTCTCATCGGCGGGACCGCGGTCGCCGCCACGCCTGCCGTCGCCACGACCCACCCGGCCACCTCGTACGCCGCCACGGCGCACGTCGCGTCCGTGCACGTCAAGGACGTCGGCAAGACCTGCTACTCCAAGCTGCCCTCACAGGCCCACGACACCCTCGACCTGATCGCCAAGGGCGGGCCCTACCCGTATCCCAAGGACGGGACGGTCTTCGACAACCGGGAGGGCATCCTGCCGTCCCAGAGCTCGGACTATTACCACGAGTTCACCGTTGTCACGCCCGGCTCGCCCGACCGCGGTGCGCGACGCATCGTGGCCGGCGAGAAGAAGGACGAGGACTACTACACCGCCGACCACTACAAGACCTTCGACCTCGTCGACCGCGGCTGCTGACGGCCTGCGGCGGGTTGCGAGGCAGCCGGTCTGAGATGCCGCCGGGCTGAGCGTCCGGCGGCTTGACGGAGCGACAGGCCGAGAGGTCGACGGTCGAGAGGCCGAAAGGTCGTCGAGAGGCCGAAAGGCCGTCGGAAGACCGAGAGACCGAGCGGCCGCCCGTACGAGGGGCAGCGGAGTAGCACGCCACGGCGGAACAGCCGAACAGCGAAGCATCAGACAGCCGAACAGCGGCACAGCGAAACGGCTGAAGAGCGGAACAGTCGAACAGTGGGCGGCGGGCCCGGTCAGGGTCCGCCGCCTTCCATATGACGGCGGCCGGGGTGTGCAGGTACCCCGGCCGCCGTTGTGCGGTCCGCGGGCATTGCGCGTCCTTCCCGTGCGCCCTACGCCCGGCGCCCACGTCGTGCGCCCCCTCCCACCTCCCTCTTCTCCCCATTCTTGGCAGAAGGGGCGCACGGGGCGCACCCCCGAGAGAGGATTGTCAGTGGTTCCCGGTAGCGTTTCGGCAGAAACGAGGAGCGGGCGGGCATCAGCGGAAAAAGACCATGTGGGGTCGGCTGCTGGGGCGCGCCCCGGAAAGTGCCGTATCCACCGCAGACATGGTGAACCGGCACCAGGCGTCGGAGAAAAGGAAGGACGGCGAACTGCCGTGTATCGCTGGGAGATCACCCGGGCCGCTCTGGCGCAGCGGGTTTTCGCCATCGTCCGGAGCAGAACGTATGACGAGGCGAGCGCCACTGCCGACACCTTGTTGTCGGCGGGCATCACCAGCCTGGAGATATCCCTCACCACCCCCTTCGCCCTGGAGGCGGTCACGACGCTGACCCGCGAGCTGGGCGACGACGCCGTCATCGGCGCGGGCACGGTCCTTGACGCGGCATCGGCCCGGATGGCGGTCGACGCGGGCGCCCGCTATCTCGTCTCGCCGAGCCTCGACGCCGAGGTCATCCGTACCGGCCACCGCTACGGCATCCCGGTCTTCCCCGGGGTGTCGACGCCGACCGAGATGGTCCGCGCGCTCGAACTCGGCGCGGACGCGGTCAAGCTGTTCCCCGCCTCGGGGCACGACCCGGCCTGGCTGGCGGAGGTCCGTGCGTCACTGCCGCAGGTGCCGCTGCTGCCGACGGGTGGGGTGACGGTCGACAGCGCGCCGGAGTGGATCGCGGCGGGAGCGGTCGCCGTCGGCATGGGCACGGCGCTCTCCGAGGGGGACCGCGAGACCGTCGCCAAGCGCGCCGCCGACCTCCTCAACCGTCTGGACGAAGCCGCCCCCGACCGCTCGACCGGCAGAGGTACGGCGAACCTCTACGAGGACTGACGGGCTCTCCGCTCGCCATCTCACCGGCCCTCTTCGGTCATCGCATTGGCCATTACGGTCGCCGCATCGGCCTCTTCGGCCACCGCACCGGCCGCACGGCCGCTATCCCGCAGTCCGGTCAAGGGGTTCACCTGCACCACGGGCTCTGCCACCCTGAGCGCTTCGATCATGCGATCACTGCGATCACGCCGCCGCGTCCAGGAGTCACAGGAGCCCGTATGAAGCGCGCCGCCACCCTCTCCGCCCTGGCTTGTCTGCTCGCCGTCACCGCCGCCGCACCGGCGGTGCCGGACGCCCCGACCGGAGGAGAGGGGGCCCCACCCGCCGTCGGATCGAAGGCCTCGGCCCTCGACGCCATCCCCCGGCGCGGTGTGCTGCGAGTCTGCACCACCGGCGACTACCGCCCCTTCAGCCACCTCGACCCCAAGACCGGCACCTACAGCGGTGTGGACATCGCCATGGCCGGGGACCTCGCCAAGAGCCTTGACGCCACACCCCGTTATGTGGCCACGACCTGGGCCAAGCTCGTCGGCGACCTGTCGGCCGGCCGCTGCGACATCGCCATGGGCGGCGTCTCGGTCACCCTCCCGCGCGCTCGCTCCGTCTACTTCAGCGAGCCCACCCGCACCGACGGCAAGACGCCCCTCGTGCGCTGCGCGGACAAGGACAAGTACCAGACCCTGCAACAGATCGACCGGCCCGGAACGAAGGTCATCGTCAACCCCGGTGGCACCAACGAGGAATTCGCCCGCGCCCATATCCGGCGGGCCACCCTCACCGTCCACCCGGACAACACCACGATCTTCGACGAGATCATCGCGGGCCGCGCGGATGTGATGATGACGGACGCGAGTGAGACCCGCTACCAGGCCAAGATCCACCCCGAACTCTGCTCGCTCCACCCGGACAAGCCCTTCTCCTTCTCCGAGAAGGCCTACGCCCTGCCCCGCGACGACAACGAGTTCAAGGCGTACGTGGACCAGTGGGTGCACCTCGCCACCCATGACGGGACCTACCGCAAGTACGAGGACGCCTGGATGAAGTGATGCCGCGTGACGCGACGCAGCGAAGCGGTGCCGCGTGGAAGTGATACCGCGTGGACGCGATACCGCGTGGACGTGCTGCAGAGCGAAGTGCTGAAGTGGCGCGCCCCCTATGGATACGGTGCCGTTGTGGAGACCTGGCCCTCATATCGGCCAGGTCTTCTTCGGAGGTTCGGCGAGAGGCGGTTGGCGAGATATGGCCGGTGCAGTACAGGAGAGTGCGGCGCTCGATCTTGTGGCGGCGCAGCAGGCGCTGGACGCACAGCCGTTCAGCAGGCTGGTGCGGGCCCGGATCACCGAGTTCGGGGGCGGCGCGGCGACGCTGGAGATCGACATCCGCGATGAACTCCTGCAACAGCACGGCTTCGTGCACGGCGGAGTGCTCTCGTACGCCGCCGACAACACTCTCACCTTCGCCGCGGCCACGGCCCTGGGCCCGGCCATCGTCACCGGCGGCTTCTCCATCCAGTATCTGCGACCGGCGCGCGGCCGTACGCTGCGGGCCCGCGCCGAGGTCGTACAGGCCGGGCGCCGGCAGGCGGTGTGCCGCTGCGATCTGACGGTGATCGACGACGCGGGGCAGGAGAGCGTGTGCGCGGTGGCGCAGGGCACGGTGCTGCCGCTGGGCGGTCCGGCGGGCGGCGGGGAGTGAGAGGCGGTCCGGCCGACAACGGCGCCAGTAGTAGACGGACGTAGTCGGGCAAGCAGGAACGGACGCCACAGGTCAGTGCCTGCGGGACCGGTGGGCGGCGAGGCCGAAGGCTACTCCTCCGGCGATGAACCAGGGGTTCCAGAGGATCAGCGTCCAGGTCCGCTGCCCCGCGCTCACGGAGGTGTCCAGGTGCGTGGTGCCGGCCAGCAGCAGCACCTCGATACCGATGCCACGGGCCAGCAGGAGGGCACAGACGCCCCAGCCCAGCCACCGTGCCGACAGAGCGGGAACGCCCCGGAGCCCGGACCGGGCAAGCTGCCATGCCAGCAGGGCGCCGAGGAGGCAGAGCACACCCACACCCCACAAACCGCCTACGACGAACCACAGCGGGCGCTCGGCGGCCGGCGGACCGGCGGAAACGCTCAGCCCCACATCACCGCCAACGCCCCAGTAGAAGTGCAACCCGGCGAACGCGGCCGCCCACCCGCATGCGATACGCCCCCACAGCGCGGACGGCTCTGCGTCCGTTCCCTCCGGTTCGCGTCTCACCGTCGGCCCTCACGGGTGCCGCACCTGTCGGCGCACGGGCCGTCCGCTTCCTGCGGCACCACGATGAACGCGGTGCCCTTGGCCAGGTCGATGCCGGAGCGGGGCGGCACAGACCGCCCGGTCCCCTCGACCGTCGCTGCCGCTGCCGCTGCCGCTGCCGCTACCACTACCGCTGCCGCTACCACTACCGCTACCACTACCGCTGCCGTCGACGTCGGACTCGTCTCACTGACTGCCATGGGGGCCACTGTTCTGGCACCGCAGCGCGCAGAAATCGGACCGGCGCATGATCTGCTTCCCCCATGAGGCGGAGGCACCGCCCTGGAGGGCTGCGGTCCCTTGTCCGGACAATGTGACCTCCGGACTTCCCGTCATCTGTCCGGGCGGATACGCTCGCCAGCGTGGGGAAACGCGAAACAGAGGCCCGGGGCGCCGAGAGCGCCCTCCAGTTCAGCGTGGACCGGAACAGTCCGGTCCCGTTGTATTTCCAGCTGTCACAGCAGCTGGAGGCCGCGATCGAGCACGGCAAGCTGGCTCCCGGCAGCCTGCTCGGCAATGAGATCGAGCTGGCCGGCCGGCTCGGTCTGTCCCGGCCGACGGTGCGGCAGGCGATCCAGTCGCTGGTCGACAAGGGGCTCCTGGTACGCCGCAGGGGGATCGGCACCCAGGTCGTCCACAGCCAGGTCAAGCGCCCGCTGGAGCTGAGCAGCCTCTACGACGACCTGGAGGCGGCCGGACAGAAGCCGGCCACCCGTGTGCTGCTCAACACCACCACCGAGGCCGATGCCGAGGTCGCCGCCGCGCTGGGGATCGCGGAGGGGGCCGAGGTCGCGCTGGTCGAGCGGCTGCGGCTGACGCACGGCGAGCCCGTCGCGCATCTGCGCAATCACCTTCCCGCCGGGCTGCTCAAGCTGGAGACCGCCGACCTGGAGGAGACCGGCCTGTACCGCCTGATGCGGTCGGCCGGCATCACCCTGCACAGCGCCCGTCAGGCCGTCGGCGCGCGCGCCGCGACCGTCGAGGAGGGCGAACGGCTCGACGAGCCCGAGGGCGCCCCGCTGCTCACGATGCAGCGCACCACGTTCGACGACACCGGGCGCGCGGTCGAATTCGGCTCGCACGTCTATCGCGCCTCCCGGTACGCCTTCGAGTTCCAGTTGCTCGTGCGCCCCTGAGGGCGCCCCCGAGAGCGAAGCTGAGGGGCGCGGCCCGCGCACCCTGAGAGCGCCCCCGAGGGCACCCTTGAGGGTGGTGCCGAGCACCCCCGACCGCCCCCGAGAGGCCTGACGCCCGAGCGCATCCGCCCGGACCGCCGGTCGCTGCAACGCCCCCGAGATCCCCCCGACGAAGTGCCCTCGGCGATGCGTTTCCAGCATCAATGTCCCCCTATGGGGCACCCCCGCGAGGTCACCTCGTCAGAATGTTCTGACAAACCATTGACGTGGCTCTGCGCGCGCCGTTACAAACTCCTCCAACCGCAGTCCGGCGGCCGGGAGAAAAGGCGGTCCCACGATGATGGGCGTGCGTACGGCTGGTCCCCTCACTGTCCGCGGCGTCGCGGTGCGCAGCGCCGCCGCCTTACTGACGACCCTCGCCCTGGCCACCGGGTGCGGTGCCTCCGGAGGGCAGAGCACCGGGAGCGAGGCGTCCGGGTCCGGCAAGGGCGCCACCACCCCGCGCATGACGATCGGGATGGTCAGCCACTCCGGCGACGGTGACACCTTCTGGGACATCGTGCAGAACGGTGCCGAGCAGGCCGCCGCCAAGGACAATGTGAAGTTCCTGTATGCGCATGACAAGGAGGGCGCCCAGCAGGCCGCGCTGATCCAGTCGTACATCGACCAGAAGGTCGACGGGCTGATCGTCACCCTCGCCAAGCCGCAGGCCGTCAAGGCGGCCGTCCGCAAGGCGGAGGCGCAGGGCATACCCGTCATCACCATCAACTCCGGCGGTGAGCTCTCCCGGGCGTACGGGGCGCTGACGCACATCGGGCAGGACGAGTCCGTGGCGGGGCGCGCGGTCGGCGAGGAGCTGAACCACCGGCACCGGAAGAGGGCCCTCTGCGTCGTCCACGAGCAGGGAAATGTGTCGCTGGAGGACCGCTGTGCCGGCGTCCGCAAGGCCTTCCACGGGACGGTCGAGAACCTCGATGTCGACGGCACCAACGCGCCCGCCTCGCAGTCCTCCGTCGAGGCCAAGCTCCAGTCCGACAAGGACATCGATGCGATCGTCACGCTCGGTGCGCCGATGGCGGCGATCTCCGTCAGGGCCAAGGAGGAGGCGGGCAGCTCCGCGCAGCTGGCGACCTTCGATCTGAACTCCGCCGTCGTCAAACTGCTCAAGGCCAAGGACGTCACCTTCGCCGTCGACCAGCAGCCCTACCTCCAGGGCTACGAGGCGGTGGACCTGCTCTGGCTCCACAAGGCCAATGCCGATGTGCTCGGCGGCGGCAGGCCGGTGCTCACCGGGCCCGCCCTGGTCACCGGGAAGGACGTACCGAAGCTGACCGCATACACCGGGCGGGGCACCCGGTGAAGTCGCAGGGAAGACGGGACCCGATGAACCCGGACAGATCACCGGTAACGGATACTTGGCCGGCTGGTCCCGGCCGACCGGTGCCGGAGGCGGTGCGGAACACCGCACGCGCACGGACCGGCCGGTCCGGACAGCACAGTCAACCAACGCAGCCAAGCAGTCAACCAACGCAGCCGATACGGCGGCATCAGCGGGAAGGGCGAGTCCTCGTGGCACGGGTTCGAAGAAGGGGACGCGTCGTCGGCGCAGTGCTGGCAGCGGCGCTCGGCGTCGCTCTGGCGGGGTGCAGCAGCACCGGAGGCCTGCGCGCCGAACAGGAACGCGCCGCCAAATCCGCGGGCGGCAAGGCCGCGGTGAACACCCCCAGGTGGACGTTCGCGATGGTCACCCACTCGGGAGACGGCGACACCTTCTGGGACATCGTCCAGAACGGTGCCCAGCAGGCCGCCGCCAAGGACAACATCAAGTTCCTCTACGGGCACGACAAGGAGGCCCAGCGGCAGAGCGAGCTGGTGCAGTCCTACATCGACCAGAAGGTCGACGGGCTGATCGTCTCGCTGGCCAAGCCCAACGCCATGAAGGACGTGATCGCCAAGGCCGAGAAGGCCGGCATCCCGGTGATCACGGTGAACTCCGGCGCCGAGGCGTCGAAGGCCTTCGGTGCGCTCAGCCACATCGGGCAGGACGAGACGGTGGCCGGCGAGGCGGTCGGCGAGGAGCTGAACAAGCGCGGCCGCAAGAAGGCCCTGTGTGTCCTGCACGAGCAGGGCAACGTCGGCCACGAGCAGCGCTGCGACGGCGCCGAGAAGACCTTCAAGGGCGATCTGCAGAAGCTGTACGTCGAGGGCACCAACATGCCCGATGTGCAGTCCTCCATCGAGTCCAAGCTCCAGTCGGACCGGGGCATCGACGCCGTCGTCACGCTCGGCGCCCCATTCGCCGACACCGCCGTCAAGGCCAAGGAGCAGGCCGGCAGCAAGGCCGAGATCGACACCTTCGACCTCAATGCCCAGGTCGCGACCGGCCTCAAGGACGGCTCCCTCGGCTTCGCCGTCGACCAGCAGCCCTACCTCCAGGGCTACGAGGCCGTCGACCTGCTGTGGCTCTACAAGTACAACTCCGACGTCCTCGGCGGCGGCAAGCCGGTGCTCACCGGACCCCAGGTGATCACCAAGAAGGACGCCGCCGCGCTGCAGGAATACACGAAGCGGGGGACGCGATGAGTGACACCGACGCACCGCCGCTGCAGCCCGCGGGGCCGCCCGCCAAGAGCGACGGCGACGAACGGCTGCTGCACCGCTCCCTGGCCCGCCGGCTGATGGGCCGCCCCGAACTGGGCTCGGTCGTCGGCGCCGCCGCGGTCTTCGTCTTCTTCTCGATCGTCGCCGAACCGTTCCTCCAGGCCTCCAGCCTCTCCACGGTGCTCTACGCGTCCTCCACGATCGGCATCATGGCCGTGCCGGTGGCGCTGCTGATGATCGGCGGGGAGTTCGATCTCTCGGCCGGTGTCATGGTCGTCAGCTCGGCGCTGATCTCCTCGATGTTCAGCTACCAGCTGACCGCCAACACCTGGGTGGGCGTCGGGGTGTCGCTGCTGGTCACCCTCGCCATCGGGGCGTTCAACGGGCTGCTGCTGACCCGTACGAAGCTGCCGAGCTTCATCATCACGCTCGGCACCTTCTTCATGCTGACCGGCCTCAACCTCGGCTTCACCAAACTGATCGACGGCACCGTCTCGACGAAGTCCATCGCCGACATGGAGGGCTTCGACTCGGCCCGCAAGGTCTTCGCCTCGCATCTGACCCTCGGCAGTGTCGACATCCAGATCACCATCCTGTGGTGGCTCGCCCTGGTCGCCGTCGCCACCTGGATCCTGCTGCGCACCCGCGTCGGCAACTGGATCTTCGCGGTCGGCGGCAACGCCGACGCCGCACGGGCGGTGGGCGTCCCGGTCACCAAGACCAAGATCGGCCTCTACATGGGCGTCGCCTTCGCCGCCTGGGTCTCCGGCCAGCACCTGCTGTTCTCGTACGACGCGATCCAGTCCGGCGACGGCGTGGGCAACGAATTCCTCTACATCATCGCCGCGGCGGTCGGCGGCTGCCTGATGACCGGCGGCTTCGGTTCGGCGATCGGTGCGGCCGTCGGCGCCTTCATCTTCGGCATGGCCAGCAAGGGCATCGTCTACGCGCAGTGGAACCCGGACTGGTACAAGTTCTTCCTCGGCGCGATGCTGCTGCTCGCCACACTCCTGAACGCATGGGTCCGCAAGCGGGCGGAGGAAAAGGCATGACCGCGCTGGTCGAGCTGACCGACGTCAGCAAGTACTACGGCAACGTCCGGGCACTGGAAGGCGTGTCCCTGGAGGTGCACGCGGGCGAGATCTCCTGTGTGCTCGGGGACAACGGCGCCGGCAAGTCCACCCTGATCAAGATCATCGCGGGGCTGCACCGGCACGACGCCGGATCCTTCACCATCGACGGGGAGGAGACCGCCCTCGCCTCCCCGCGCGAGGCCCTGGACCACGGAATCGCCACCGTCTACCAGGACCTGGCCGTCGTCCCCCTCATGCCGGTATGGCGGAATTTCTTCCTCGGCTCCGAGCCCACCACCGGAGTGGGCCCCTTCAAGCGGCTCGACGTCAGGACGATGCGCGAGACCACCCGCAGCGAGCTGCTGCGGATGGGCATCGACCTGCGCGACGTCGACCAGCCCATCGGCACCCTCTCGGGCGGCGAACGCCAGTGCGTGGCCATCGCCCGCGCCGTCTATTTCGGTGCGAAGGTCCTGGTCCTGGACGAGCCGACAGCGGCGCTCGGCGTCAAGCAGTCCGGCGTGGTCCTCAAGTACGTCGCGGCCGCGCGGGACGCCGGGCTCGGCGTGGTGTTGATCACCCACAATCCGCACCATGCGTATCTCGTCGGTGACCGCTTCGTCCTGCTCAAGCGCGGCGCCATGGCCGGCAGCCATGCCAAATCGGAGATCACCCTGGAAGAGCTGACCCGCCAAATGGCAGGCGGCAGCGAACTGGAACAGCTCAGTCATGAGCTGGCCCGGAGCGCGACCCCGGAGTTCCCCGGCGGCCATCGCCCCGAGTGATCACCACCGCGCCCCGCACGGCCCCGGAGCTGTGCGGGGCGCGTCACTCTCCGTCGCGGTGCGCCGGACGCCGCCGGTGATGCACAATCGCACCGAACCCGCACATCGAGGCCCCGGCCTCCCGAGACCCGCAGGGACGAGACGACTCTTGCGAGCACACAGCCGCCGTATGGGGGCACTGCCCACGCCCACCAGGCAGTGCGGGAGCAACGGCGAAGGGGTCGGTCGATGAGCATGTACCGGGACCGGGTGCACCGAGGATCGGCCAGGGCCACCGTGCTGCGCACGGTCGGCACCCGCGAGCGGCGCTCGCACCTGACCGCCCCCCGCGTGCCCACCGTCGGCATCGACATCGGCGGCACCAAGGTCATGGCGGGCGTCGTCGACGCCGACGGCACCATCCTGGAGAAGGTCCGCACCGAGACGCCGGACAAGTCCAAGAGCCCCCGGGTCGTCGAGGACACCATCACCGAGCTGGTGCTCGACCTCTCCGACCGCCACGACGTCCACGCGGTCGGCATCGGCGCGGCCGGCTGGGTCGACGCGGACCGCAGCAAGGTGTTGTTCGCACCCCATCTGAACTGGCGGAACGAACCACTGCGCGACCGCCTCGCCGAACGCCTCGCGGTCCCGGTCATGGTCGACAACGACGCCAACACCGCCGCCTGGGCGGAGTGGCGCTTCGGCGCCGGCCGCGGCGAGGACCATCTCGTCATGATCACGCTCGGTACCGGCATCGGCGGCGCGATCCTGGAGGACGGCGCCGTCAAGCGCGGCAAGTACGGCGTGGCCGGTGAGTTCGGCCATATGCAGGTCGTCCCCGGCGGCCACCGCTGCCCGTGCGGCAACCGCGGCTGCTGGGAGCAGTACAGCTCCGGCAACGCCCTGGTGCGCGAGGCCCGTGAGCTGGCCGCCGCCGACTCCCCGGTCGCGTACAACATCATCGAGCGGGTCGGCGGCCGCATCGGCGACATCACCGGACCGCTGATCACCGAGCTGGCCCGGGAGGGCGACGCGATGTGCGTCGAACTCCTCCAGGAGATCGGCCAGTGGCTCGGCGTCGGCATCGCCAACCTCGCCGCCGCCCTCGACCCGTCGTGCTTCGTCATCGGCGGCGGCGTCAGCGCCGCGGACGACCTGCTGATCGGCCCGGCCAGGGAGGCCTTCCGGCGCCATCTCACGGGCCGCGGCTACCGTCCCGAAGCCACCCTGGCCAAGGCTCAGTTGGGCCCCGAGGCCGGTATGGTCGGCGCCGCCGACCTGGCCCGCCTGGTGGCCCGCCGCTTCCGGCGTGCCAACCGGCGCCGGGCCGAGCGCTACGAACGATACGAACGGGCGGGCCGCCGATGACCGACACCGACCTGCACACCGTGCACGACGACGCCCAGCCCGTCCCGCCGCCCCGCGTCAAGCGCCGGCGCCCGGTGCTGATGGCGCTGATCATCTTCCTGCTGATCGCGATCCCGGCCGGCTATATCGTCATCTCCGCCGAGCAGAGCCGGGACAGCGGCGAGGGCAAGGAGGCCGAGGCCGCCGCCACCGGCCTGACCAACGCCTTCCCCTCCAAGGTCCAGCAGCGGATCTACAACGTCCCGGTGCCGATCGGCTCCACCCCGGTCTACTACTACGAGACCAACTCCTGGCAGACCAGTTCGCTGTTCGTGCAGTTCAGGACCAACAAGTGGGGACTTGAGCACTACCTCAACGCCGTCGGCACCAGCACCGCCGCACTCAAGAAGAACCACCGGACCATCCCGCCCGACCAGGCGTCGAAGGTCGGCTGGGACTTCAGCATCGACGCGCCCTGGGCCGGTACGACCACCACGGGCCGGTCGCCGCACCCGTACCAGCGGATCATGGTCAACTACGACGAGCCGGGCCACCCGGTCGTGCACACCGTTTCGACGGTGAGGTTCTGAGGGGGAGGGGCTGATGGACCGCCCGGATAATCAGTGTCCCGGGCGTCATCGCCCCCAGTAGCGTCGCTGCCGTGACTCCAGAAGATCTTGCGGTCGTCATCTCCGACGGCGTACACACAGCCATCCGCTCCGGACGCATCTCAGCAGAGATGCCCGAGGAAATCCGTGTGGAGCGCCCCCGGCACCGCAGCCATGGCGACTACTCGACCAACGTCGCCCTGCAACTCGCCAAGTCCGCGGGGCTGCCCGCCCGCACCGTCGCCGAGGTGCTGGCGCCGCTGGTGGGCGCGGCCGCCGGAGTCGCGAAGGCCGAGGTGGCGGGCCCCGGATTCCTGAACATCACCCTGGAGAGCGCGGCGATCGGCGCCCTGGCGCGCGATATCGTCCTGGCCGGTGACGCCTATGGCCGTTCGGACCGGCTCGGCGGCCTTCGGCTCAATCTGGAGTTCGTCTCGGCGAACCCCACCGGGCCGGTGCACATCGGCGGGGCCCGGTGGGCAGTCGTGGGTGACGTACTTGCCCGGCTCCTCGAGGCAGCGGGTGCAGACGTGTCGCGGGAGTACTACTTCAACGACGCCGGCGGGCAGATCGACCGCTTCGCCCGCTCGCTGCTCGCCACGGCGCAGGGCTCACCGGCTCCCGAAGACGGCTACAGCGGCGCGTACCTCGAGGAGATCGCCGCCACGGTACTGCGGCGGCAGCCCGGGGCCCTGGACCTGGCGCGGCCGGAGGCCGTCGCCGCCTTCCGTGCGGAGGGCACGGCGCTGATGTTCGACGAGATCAAGACGTCGCTCGCCGCGTTCGGTACCCACTTCGACGTCTACTTCAACGAGAAGGACCTGCACGACAAGGGCGACTTGGACGCCGCCGTCATCCGCCTGCGGGAGGGCGGCCACGTCTTCGAGAAGGAGGGAGCGGTCTGGCTGCGCACCACGGACTTCGGTGACGACAAGGACCGGGTCCTGGTGAAGGGCGACGCTTCCTGGACGTACTTCACCGCGGACTGCGCGTACTACCTCAACAAGCGGTCCCGGGGCTTCGAGCGGGTCGTCATCATGCTCGGCGCCGACCACGCGGGCTATGTGGGCCGGATGCGGGCCATGGCGGCCTGCTTCGGTGACGACCCGGACACGCATCTGGAGATCCTGATCGGTCAACTGGTCAACCTGGTCAAGGACGGTGCGCCGGTCCGGATGAGCAAGCGGGCGGGCACGGTCGTCACCCTGGACGACCTGGTCGAGGCGGTGGGCGTGGACGCCGCGCGGTACGCGCTGGCGCGGGCCAGCGTGGACACGACGATCGATCTCGATATCGACCTGCTCACCCGGCAGTCGAACGACAACCCCGTCTACTACGTCCAGTACGCGCACACCCGGCCGTGCGCCGTACAGCGCAGGGCGGCGGAAGCCGGGATCGGGAAGGGCGCGCCGGAGGACTTCGACCCTGCTGTCCTCACCCATGAGCGGGAGGCCGACCTGCTCGGCATGCTGGCCGAGTTCCCGCAGGTCGTGGCCACCGCCGCCACGCTGCGCGAGCCACACCGGGTCGCGCACTACCTGGAGCAACTGGCCGGCACGTACCACCGCTTCTACGACGCCTGCCGGGTCCTGCCGCGGGCCGGTGAGGACCCGGACGACCGCACCCGCGCCAGGCTGTGGCTCACGGAGGCCGCCCGGCTGGTGCTGCGCAACGGGCTGCAGCTGCTCGGGGTCTCGGCCCCGGAACGGATGTGAGGATGACCGCCGGCCGCCACAACAACCGTCCGGCACCGGGGCGAAATCGGCAGCGCCGCCGCAAGGAGCCGGCGGCGCCCACCCGAGTGGGCCGGCCGCTGCCCGCACGGCCGCGGCCGGACGGCCCCGGCCGCCCGACCGCAGCCGCCCGGCCCTGTACCACGGTGGTGGTGCCCGAGTCCGCCGGCTCCGACCTGCGCCGGGATCCCGTCACGGCCGGTCAGACGAAGTCGATGCGCTCCTCGCTGACCGGATATCCCGCCGTCGCGAAATGTGCGGCCATCGGGAAGTTCCCCTGGTCGGTCGCGGCCACGATATGTGTCGCGCCTTGCGCCACCAGGTCTTGTGTGCACTCGACCAGCAGGTCGTAGGCGTAGCCGTGCCCGCGCTGCTCGGGGAGGACGCCGATGAAGCCGATACAGAGGCCTGTCGAGTTGCGCGTGGGGACGTGGATACCTGCCGGCTCGCCGGCTGGGGTGTAGGCCACCCGCCACCAGTCCCGTGGGGACGTCGTAGAGGTGAGGAGGCCGAGGAGTTCTTCGACGGCGCCGTCCCTGCCGTACTGCGCGATGTCGTGCAGATCATGGGCGTCCAGGGAGCCTTCCTGGATCCGACGCACTACGCCCCGGATGACGTTGTCGTCCGGCTCCGGCCGGTACTCCAGGCGTCCGGTGCGCGCCGGGAGCGGGCAGTCGGAGGTCCAGGTGTAGCGGTAGCGTTCGACCAGCTTCCGGAGGCCGGCCGCCTCGGCCGCGGCCATCCGGACCTCGGCTGCGGCTCGCACGTCCGGCTTGTCGCGCCAGCCGGGCGGCAGCAGCAGGCTGTATTCGGCGTGGAGGGGTGCGGCGCGCAGCAGTTGCACAGCGGCCTCGCCGTCGGTGAAGTCGAACCAATCCAGGGCGAGGGGTTTGTCGTCCCCGGGCCTGGCCCACCAGGCCGCGCGGGCGACGACGATTCCCTCGCGCAGAGCGACCCAGGTCCAATCGGGCCGGTACCGGCCGCCGTCGGCAATCATGCCGTAGGCGTCGCCGAGTACGGCGGGGCCGACGAGGCCCGGGTCGGGCAGGGAGGCGAAGAGGGGAGTCTCGCCCGCGGTGAGCGGACGGATGACCAGATCAGTCATGGTGAAGCGATCCTTCGGGAGAGTGACGCGCTCCCGGATCAGACCTGGGACGCCCGGCGGATGGGGCGGGAGCGCAAAGCTGTCGTGATGAGCATCGTTCTCGCCTCCTTATCCGTGATCACGGGCGTGCACTCACTCTAGGCGTGGTGGCTCGCAGAGTTCCAGGCATTATCCGCGTATGACTCTCGGCGCCTGGCGAAGGGCCGGCTCCCACCGGATGGACGGTCACCGGCAGCGAACCGGTGATCCAAGGGACCAGGAAATCAGGGGACCAGGGTCCCAAGGGACCAGGGGAACAGGGGAGATGACGATGCGACCGTGCGACGGGGCGCTGCGCGCGAGCGACCTCACGCGACCCATCAGCCACCTGCACAACCACCACAGAAGTGAACCCCGTTACAGGACTATGACATAGCCGACTTGAGTCACTGTCGTCACACAAGTAGGTTCAGTATGAACCGAGTTCTACTACAAGCCGGCGTCCTTTCGCCGGAAGGATGGATGGACGCCCCATGGGTTCCCACGCCCGCCCCAACCGCATACATCGCACCGGAGTCCGGATCGCGATGGTCGCGCTTGTCGGTGCCGCTCTGCCGATCACCGCCAGTGGGCTCGCCCAGGCGGCCACCCCCGGCGCCACGCACTCCGCGGACGAGAACGACCAGCACGGCAGCGAGGTCACCGCGGGGGCGGCCCAGAAGCACGGAACGCAGCGGCAGTTCGGGTCCGACCAGGCAGGACAGCAGCACGCCGCCAACGGCAAGGCCGCCGCTGCGCAGGACGCTCCCCAGATCCACGCCGACCACGCCTTCCTGCTGGACGCCCGCGACGGTAGCCAGGAGCGGGAGATGTGGGGCGGGGCCAAGGCGGACGAGAGCGTCTCGATGGCCAGCACCACCAAGATCATGACGGCCATGGTGGTGCTCAAGCACCCGGAGTGGCTGAACCGGCAGATCACGGTGAAGCAGGAGTACCGGGACTACGTCCAGAAGGTCGGTGGCAGCACCGCCGACCTGCAGACCGGTGACACGCTGACCGTCGAGCAGCTGCTGCACGCCATGCTGATCCCGTCCGGCGACGACGCCGCGATGGCCCTGGCCGACAACTTCGGCTCCGGCGCCACCGCGGACGCGCGGATCGCCGACTTCGTGAACCAGATGAACGCCGAGGCGCAGCAACTGGGCCTGGCCGGAACGCACTTCGACGGCTTCGACGGCATCTCGAACGGCAGCAACCACAGCACCGCGCGCGACCTGGCCAAGCTCGGCCAGCGTGCCATGCTGAAGCCGGTGTTCGCCGACATCGTGAAGATCAAGCAGTACAAGGCGGAGGCCCCGGCCGCCAACGGCCACACCCGGTACTACACTTGGGACAACACCAACAAGCTGCTGGGCAGCTACGACGGTGCTCTGGGCATCAAGACGGGCAGCGGCCCGGAGGCCGGCTACGCCCTGGTCTTCGCCGCCAAGCGGGACAACCGCACCCTGGTCGGCGCGATCCTCAAGGACGACGAAAAGAGCCGCTTCGACGACGCCACCAAGATGCTCGACTGGGGCTTCGCCCACTGAACGGGCAGCGCCCCTGACGCCGATCGCACACCGCGTGCGGCACATGCACCGCGCGCGGCACGTGTATCGCGCGCGGCACCGCCGGCTCCCTGCCCCGGCCCTCACGGCACCGCCAACTGCGCGAACCCGCTGCCGGGGGAGTCGGGTGTCATGGGGGGCGACCGTGGGAAACGAACCCCCGTCGGCTTGGCCCGGCGGGGGTTCGTGCACAGCGGGGCACGACGGCGTGCAAGGTCCCTGCCCTTCTTCGAGCTTCCGCGGGAATCGGCGGGCGCGGACACCGTCGGCGTCATCTACGACCGGGTCGACGGGCTCAACTTCTCCGCGGACTACGGGATGCTGCGAGACCTCTTCGCGGACCCCGCCCTCGCGGGTCGCAAACCGCACCAGGATCTCCTGCGCACGTATCTGCGCGAGGAGTCGATCGCGCCACGGCCGATCCGTCGACTGGCCACCGCTCACGCAGAGACAGCCGACACCGTGTTCCGGAAGCTGCTCCATCCACCGTCCTATGGGAGCTGACCTGCGCAAACGCAGCAGCTCTTCGGCTTGCGACGTGCATGTGCACGCCGCGCGTGAGCAGAGCAGCCGGTGCGCCCGGTACTGCTTGCGCCGTACCGCGTTCATGCGTTTAGTGATCGTTTATTGCGGCTCGGCAGGATGTGAAGTGTCGGGGAGGATCCTTCACAGGGGACGGTATGGCCAAGCTCTATCTGGAGAAGCTCCAGTGCGTCACGACTGAGGGCTGGAGCGGCGTCGACGAGCCGAGGCTCGTGGTCCAGAATCGTGGCACCGTGTGGAACGGGACGGTGCTGGGAGACCGGATGTACACCGTCAAGTACGACTGCGACTTCACGGGAACGATTGCCGTCTTCCTCGGGGAGGCCGGCGGAGCAGTCGGGGACGGCGGGCTCGGGGAGCAGTGGATCACGGATACGCCTGGTGAGCGCAGTCTGCGCTTCAGGGCGGATGGTGCTGAGTACAACCTGCTGTATGCGGTCGAGTAAGGGCCGTCGGCCGTCGACCGCGGGCCGTTAGCCGACGGTCGTGGGGACTGTCGCTGGGGGAGCGGTTCCTGCTGTCGGCGGGGTGGGAGCGGGAAAGACCGCTGCCCGGGTGTGACACACCCGGGCAGCGGTCTTTTTGGCGCGGCGTCGGCGGGACGAA
Organism: Streptomyces lydicus; assembly: GCF_004125265.1. GTDB lineage: Bacteria > Actinomycetota > Actinomycetes > Streptomycetales > Streptomycetaceae > Streptomyces > Streptomyces lydicus_C. The sequence continues at coordinate 1,558,979 of NZ_RDTE01000003.1, read as the reverse complement.
TCCTCGCCGGGTGGGGGTTTACGCGTGGGCGCTGATTACGCCGCCGGTGCTGAGCACGATGTAGATGCCGTTGGCGTTGAGCCCGGTGTCGTGCTGGTTTGTCTCCAGGGTGGCGGCTACGCCGTCGTGGCCGATGATCTGTGCGCGGTAGCGGAGTTCGCCGATCTTGGTGACCTTGGCCGTCCAGCCGCCGGCGAGCTTGAAGGTGCCCGGTCCCTGGTGTCCGCCGCCCATCCAGGAGTGGACCTGGCCGTCCAGTGTGAGCGTGATGAACATGTCGTTGGCGTCGAGTCCGTCGTCGTGCCCCTTTGTCTCCAGCGTTGCCAGGACCGAGCCGCGGGCGACGATCTTGGCGCGGTAGTGCTGGTCGCCGAGCTGGTAGATCTCGGCCTTGCTGATGCCGTCCGCCAGGCGCTGGGTGCGGACCGGGGAGGCCGCCGTGCCACCGGAACCGGCGTGCGCGCCGCCCGGCTGCTGCCGGCCCGACTGCTTGTTCGCGACGCCCGCCTTGACGTCGGCCTTGGCGTCGGTGCTCTGCAATCCGGACCAGCCCGACGCGGTGGACTCGGCGGCGGCCGAGCGCATGGTCGTGTGGCCCGCGGACTTCGCGCCGCCGGCGTCCGAGCCGGAGCAGGCGGTCAGGGCGAGACCGGCGGCCGCGGTCAGGGCCGCGGCGGCAATGCGCAGCGTGCGGCGACGAGCGGTGCGGACAGTGGTGCTGGAGGTCATGTCGGATTCCCCGGGGCGGTCGGCGTCGTTGTTTCCTCGGTACGTCACCCACTCTGATCGGGGCCACTAGTGCACGGCTGCCGCTCCGCTAACACCCGGCTAACACGCTGATGAGGGAGGGATGGACGCCAAGGAGAGCGGCAAGGACCGGGCCGGAGCTGCCCAGTTGGGAAGCAGGGATACACGAGTGCGGGAGCGTGGCCCCGGTGCGCCCGCCAACGGACGGCACGCTGACGGCCACAGCGATTGCCCGGCTGCTCACCGCGTGGTCAGGAGTTCGTCGAGACCAAGCCTCTCGGATCCAAACTGGCTACTTCAAGCCGACTATGACTCCCGGTCATGCACGGCCGGTTGCCCGAGGAGTTCGCCGTCAAGTCATGACTCCGTAATCGGCGCTCCGGGGCCTCGGAGGGCAGTACTTGCTGGGGTGGTGCTGTCGCAGGCGCCACTCCCGCACCATCGTGGCCAACCGTAACCCCCGTACCGACGTTCCCGGTGGAGTGACGAAGCCGTGACCATGGGTAGTGGTTCAGCTCTCGACAAGTGGCCGGTAAAGACTGTCCTCGAATCAACCTTTAGGCAATCATGGAGCACGGCCGAACACCGGGTGGTCATCGTGGCTCACCTGGAGGGCGGATTTACGTTCAGCGATTCTTCTGCCTTCATCAGGAGGAAGGTCTGTAGGTTTCTTCGGTCCTGTCCGATTCCGGGTATCAGCTCTTCGCGATGCGATGCGACGCGCGCGGAAGTGAGCGAATCTCTCCTGTCCGTGGAATGAAATAACCTTCCTCGGACTCGAATGCTCTCATAGTGCGGGACAGGTGAATTCGCGGGGCAACTCCCGCAGTTCACCAGGCAGGGCCGCCACGATGGCTCGTGATAGTGATCAAGCGCAATCGAAGACGTCTCAAGGAATCTGTCCAGTGGATCGTTGTGTCAACGTTGCGTCAATTTTGACCAGCTTATTGACCCCGTCCACACCTGCGTGAACTGGAGTGAAGCAAGATGGCGACAAGCACGGCACCGGCACTTCACGATCAAGTCACTTCGCTCATGGACGAGTTGGACCGGCACCCGGTCTACGACAACGAGTACTTCAAGTTCCTGGAGAACTCGCCATGGAACAGCCGCACCTATGAATTCCACCGGGCGAACTTCTTCCAGCGCACCGAGGGCACGGTCAAAGGCATCGCCCATGTGTGTGCGCAGGCGGCGGCCAACGATGACCGGGACACGCTGGTCCTGTTCTCCTACATCCTCAACGAGGAGGCCGGGAACGGCGAGGCCGCCCATTGCCATGAGGTGTTGATGGAGAACGCCCACAACTTGCACGGCGAGATCGAGTTCGGCCTGGCGCCGTTACTCGTGAAGGACGCGCGCCGCAGTGACCTGGTCATTCCGGAGACGTTCGCGTACCGGGAGCGCACCCGGGAACTGCTGGGGGCGAACTACCACCGCATGCTGGGCGTCGCGATGGCGCTGGAGTCCCACGCCGACAGGATGCTGCAGGTCTGCCGTACGGCGTTCCGCAACAGCAACAACAAGCAGCCCGAATCCGAGTTCGTCAACAACGTCGAGATCTACTTCAACGTCCATGTCGGCGACGAGGGCGTCGAGGAACGCCATGCCGCCGATGCGAAGAAGTGCGTCCAGAACAACTGCCGCACCGATGCCGACGTCGCCGAGATCGCCTACGGCGCGAACGAGACGCTGAAGATACAACAGGAAATGTGGAACGCGATGCACAAGGCCGTCCGCGAGTTGAATTCCTAGCAGGGAGAGGTGACTCGGCCGACCGTGCAGAAAAATCGTGGAATTTCCGATGCCGTCCTGAGTATTCCCGAATCGGTGACTCACGGCACCGCGGCGAAGATCGCCGCACTGAACAAGGCACTCCCCGAGGGCGACCGGATCATCGACCTCAGCATCGGCGCGCTGGACACACCGACCGATCCCCGGATCGACCGAGGCGTGATCGAGTTCGTGGAGAAGCAATCCGACGCGATTCATGCCTTTGCGCCCGTCAGAGGATTTCCGTTCCTGTTGGAGTCCGTGGCCGCGCGGGTGGCCCGACTCCATGGCATTTCCTACGATCCGAACCGTGAAATCATGGTCACGCCGGGCGGTGTGAAGGGTTCGATTTCGGTAGTCTTCCACGCCTTGCTGAACCCGGGCGACGAAGTCGTGATCCCGGTGCCCAACTGGCCGCACTACTCGGACATGGTGCGGCTGCACGAAGCCATCCCGAAGACCGTCCTGGTCACGGCGCACGACGGCCTCACGGCGCCGGCTCTGGAGGAAGCGCTCTCGGAGCGGACCAAGATTGTCGTGCTCGGCGACTGCATCAACCCGACCGGCAAGGTCTATTCGACCGAGGAATTGTCGGCGCTGGCCGATGTCATCGCCCGGCACAATCAGCGGTGCGAGTCCCGCGGCGAGAGCCCCGTCTACGTCCTGTTCGACTCTCCCTACGAGGCCCATATCGTGGGGGAGCGCGCCAAGACGTTTGCCGCCATCGACGTTTCGCTCCCCGACGGCAGCCGCAGCTCCATGCGACCGTGGACGCTGTCAGTGACCGGACCGGGCAAGACGTACGGAATGCACGGCGACCGGATCGGCTACCTCTGCGGCCCGTCGGACATCGTGGACGCCGCGGCGCGCGCACAGGTCAACATCACCTCGTTCGCGTCCACTTACGGACAGGTCGCCACGCACATCGCCTTGCAGCCGCAAATGGACGAGGTGGCGGCCGCCAGAGCGAAGGCCGCACGCACCAATCTCCAGGCCATGCTGCGTGAGCTCGAAGCCGTCCCCTCGTTGAAGATCAGCCCAGCCCAGGGGGGCTACTTCCTCTTCGTCGACTTTTCGGGCTACGCCGACGCCTACCAGAAAAAGGGCTACAGCAGCGCCGATCAGTTCCTGCTGGAAGAGGCGAAGGTCGCCACGATCTGCGGCAGCCATTTCGCGGAGGGCCACTTCCTCGATCACCTCGTGCGGATCAACTGCGGCCGGACGGGTGCGCTCGTGAGCAAGGCCGGCATACGTATCCGGGACGCCCTCACACGCTTGGAGTCCTGACCTGAATGCCAAGATGAGGGGAAGCATCACCTACTGCATCATCGGCACAGGGTTCGCAGGAACCTGCGCGTTGTGGCATGTGGTGCAACGACTCACCGATCCACGCCGTATGCCCCCGCTCTCCCCCTCGGCCGTCACGATCGTCACGGTGGAGCGGGGGCCGGTGAACGGGCCGGGATATCCCTACGCGAAAGACAACGTCCAGCTCGCGCATCGGTGCAACAACGAGGCGAGCACCATGGGGATCCACGGCAATGATTTCGTCGACTGGCTGGCCGCGAGCAAACCATGGCTCATTAAGGACCATCCGGAGCTGGTCCGGGAGACGCATCCCGGAATCGAGCTCGGTGAATGGCAGCCGGAAAACGGCGAGTTCTATCCGCGTGCGTTGTTCGGCCTGTATCTCGAGAAGCGGTTCCAGGAGACCGTCGAGCGGGCCCGTGCACAGGGTATCGACGTTCAGCAGTACGTGCGCCACGAGGCCGTCGACGGCTACGCAACGGAGCAGGGTTTCGCCCTGTCCCTCCGTAGCCTCGATACCGACCGTGAGTGCACGGTGGACGGAATCGACCGCGTCCTGCTGAGCACCGGGCACTGGCAGTCCAAGGCGACCGACCCACTCTCCGGAGAGAGTGGATACGCCATGTCGCCCTATCCGCCGGACGCGGTGAAAGCGGCCGTCGACGAACACCTCCGGTCGCGGCGCGCACGCGGCGAGCGGCCCCGGGTGTTCGTTCAGGGGATGGGCCCGAGCGGTATCGACGCCATTATGACGTTGAGCGGTGACGGCGAGTTCACCTACACCGAGGACGGTCATATCGCGTCGTACCGGCCGGCGGTGCGGGACGGCGAAGAGCCGTTGCACATCGTCGCCGGATCGCGCTGCGGTTTCTTCCCTCCCGTGCGGGGGCCGCTCGTACCGTACGAGCCGCACCATCTCACGGAGGAGCGCCTGGCGGAGATCCGGCGCGATCACCAAGGGCAGCTGAAGATCGAGCGCATTCTGGAGCTCTTGGACAAGGACCTGCGCCGGGCAACCGAAGGGGCAGTGGGGTGGAACGACATCAAAAGCCCCCGCTATCGCTCCGCCAGGGAAAAGCTCGCGAGCGATCTCCGGGACTCGTACACCGGGAACCTCGTCCACACCATTGTGCTGAAAGCGCGGAGAATGCGCTTCTACCAGCAGCTCGAACCGTCCGACAAGGCGACGTACGACCGTCTGCTCGACACCCACTTCATTCGGACGGCCGTGCCGATGCCGTCCGCAAACGCGGAGAAGCTTCTCGCTTTGATGGACGCCGGGATATTGACGACCGTCAAGCAAGGCTATGACGCGCCGCACACAGCAGTGGGGGAGGACGGTGATTTCCGGATCACCTACCGGTCCGACGAGGGCGGACAGTCGACCCTGCGGGCGGACTGCGTGATCCGTGCCAGCGGGCAGAACTTCGGCATGGAGAACCATCCGTCGCCCTTGGTGCAGAACCTTCTGAGGCGAGGCGAGATCGTCCCGCATGAGGAAGGGGGGTATGTCACGGGCGGAATCGCGCTCGACGCCCGGGGCGGGTACCGGGTGATGAAGCGGGTGGGCGGCGGGTGTGTTCCGTCGCCGTATCTCACCTCCTACGGTTCGCCCGTCAGGTTCTGGCAGCACGAACACAATTTCGCCGGCGCATTCGTCGAGGCGGCCGAGTGGGTTGCCGACGAGTGGCTAGACATCGCGGCGGCCGTCACCGCAGGCTCCGTGGCCGTCGAGGGTCCCGGATTGGTCACCAGCGAGACAGGGAGCTGAACCATGGAGATGAAAGAGTTCCATTATCAGGACGGCCTGCGGGTCAGCCTGTTCAATCTCGACCACAAGGCTGTCCCCTACCACTTCCATAATGAAGTGTCCGACATGATGTATTGCTCACGGGGGCAGATCACGATCGAACTGCCCGATACGGACGAGGTGTTCACCGTCCAGCCGGACCAGGTGTTCCAGGTTCCCCATCCGAGCAAGCACAGGTTCGTCAATGGAGCACCTGTCGGAACGCTTTCACGCTATGTCCTTCTGCAGATCGGCGATTTCGACATCAACTTCGTCCGGGACGCCAAGGACATTGCGGGGCAGTTCGCCGAGCGCTCCGCGACGCAGGTCACGGGCGGTGCCATTTACATCGAGGATCGCAAGGGCGACATCGTCAAACTCGCCGATCACTTCGAACAGGAGAAGCCCGAGGTCCTGGACGCGGAGGAGCAAGCTGACGTCGTGACGGCACTGCGGTGCTTCGCCTCCCGTGGCGTGGAGGAAGCGCACCCGCGGAGCGGCCGCAACTCTTGACCCACACGGCCCTGCTCTCCTTCGACGTGGCCACCGTCACGTTGATTGTTCTGACGTTCTTCGCGGGTGGGTTGATCAAGGGTTTGACCGGCCTCGGCCTGCCGCCCGTCGTCCTCGGGATTCTTGCGGCGACGGTCGGGATCCACCCCGCGAAGGCGCTGATTCTGATACCGACGTTCCTGACGAACGTCCTTCAGGCGTCGCGCGGTGGTCACGGCCGGGAAGCCATTCGGCTCACCTGGCCGTTTCTCCTGGCTGCCACGGTCTTCACCGTTTCGGGTGCGTTCACACTGAGCTATTTCCGGGCGGATGTGATGTCCGCACTGCTCGGCCTGGGGCTCGCGGTGTACGGGTTGCTCGGGCTGTTCAAGCTCCGCGTGAACATCAGGGACAGATGGTGGCACCACCCCGCCGGTGTGGTCTTCGGAGCCACCAACGGCTTCCTCACCGGAATGACCGGCTCGTCAGCCGTCCCAGGAGTTTTCTACCTGCAATCCATCGGCCTGCTGCGGGACCAACTGGTGCAGAGCATGGGCATCCTCTTCACGTTCTCCACCGTTGGTCTGGCCTGGTCGCTGCGGACGCAGGACCTGCTCAGCATGGATCTCGGCGTCATGTCGGCCGCCGCCCTGGCCCCGGCGTTTCTCGGGATGTCGGCCGGCAACCGGATTCGCCGGCGGATCTCCGAGGAAAAGTTCCGCACAGTACTGTGTGTCGCCCTGTTGCTCCTCGGCCTGTACGTCGCGATACAGAGCCTGGCCGGCTGACGAGGCTTCATGAAGCAAGGAGAGGACTCACCATGGAACACGATCTCGCCGCACTGCTGGGTGAGCTGGAGGAATTCGGCAGTACCAACGATGCGGCGACGGACGACCGAAGCCGGAAGATGCTGAACATCACCCACGACACCGGCGTGTTCCTCGCCTTGCTGGTCAAGGCAACCAAAGCCAAGAAGGTGCTGGAGATCGGGACGTCCAACGGCTACTCGACGTTGTGGCTCGCCGACGCCGTGGGCGAGGACGGCTCGGTCACCACCATCGAAAAGGCGTCTGACAAGCGCGCGATGGCCGAACGAAACTTTCAGCGTGCCGGGCTCGGTCCCCGCATTCAGCAGATCGGGGACGAGGCCGGCCGGTTCATCGGGACGTGCGATGCGGGCGAGTACGACTTCATTTTCCTGGACAGCGATCGCGGCCAGTACGCCGACTGGTGGCCCTCGCTACAGCGGATCCTCGCAGCCGGCCACCTGCTCGTGGTCGACAACGCGACCTCCCACGCCCACCAGATGGAAGACTTCAACCGGCTGGTCGCGGCCTCGGACGGCTACCTCAGCTCCCTTTCCCCCATCGGCAAAGGCGAGTTGGTGATCCTGAAGGAGGACGCGTAACGGGCCCGCGGTCCGGAAGGTGCGGCCTGGAGCGGCGGGTGGTCATCAGCACGGGGAGGGCTGTACCCGTGGGAGCTGGTACAGCCCTCCCGCTGTGTGCGGGCGTGTCAGCCGGGAGCGTCCGGTTTCAGCGGTCCGGCCTCAGCGGCGTTCGCAGGCAAGCGTCAGGCAGAGCATCAGCGCCTCGTAGGGAGTGCTGTCGCTCTGTGCGGTGGGCGTCTCCTCGGAGTCCGCGACGAACCGCCATTGCGACGGATGGGCGTGCTGGGTCTCTCCCTTCTTCTCCACCGTGACGTGGAGAGTGCGGGCCTGCGGGTCGTTCGTCTCGACGGCCACTTCGTCGCTGCCGATCGAGAAGTGGTCGTGTAACAGGACCAGACCGAACCGGTCCAGGTTGCCGTGCTTCTCCAGCACTGCCTTGATGTCCCTGGCGAACTCCGCGTCCTGTGGGCCGAGCGGTTCGGCGTCTTCGAAGCGAGGAAGGCTGCGCGATGCGGTGATGGTCTGTGTAGGCATGAAGATCTCCCTTCGGCCGCGCTCTGCGGTCTCAAGACACCATAAGCAGAAGGGGAGTTGTGACAGAAGGGCCCAACGGTGGCGAGGATCCCACATGAGCCGGACGGTGCTGCCGGGACTCGATGCCCACGCCGGGGCGACGAAGAGTGACCTGCCGCGCCGTGCTCGGGCACTCCCTGCGAGGCGTATTTCCCGCCCGACCCGGGATTGTGGAAGGCACATGCCGACCGGGGGAAGGGGGCGGACGTGCAGCGTGGCACCCTGCGAACCCTGCGGGTGGGTGGCCCGCTCCAAGGGCCCGTCGCTCATGGGCTGGGGTGCGGGGCGCTGATGAACGTCACCAACGGAGCCCTGTGGAACGCCATGGGCACGCACGGCAACGGCTACTTCCTGGAGCGCAAAAGCCTGGAAGAGTGGTGGGGAGTAACCGACCGAAGCAGCTGGCAGGGTGCACTGGACCGCCTTCTCAAAGACTCGGGTGTCAGGGGCCCGTGGGAGTTCGTGCCGGAAGTCCGCAGCTCGCTGTCCCAGCAGTTCGGCGGCCAGGTCGATCCGGCACTGTGGCGGGAGACGGCGGAACAAGGTGCTGCTCCACAACGCCACCCAAATCGGCGGTACGGTCTCCGACGCCCAAGTTGCCGGGGTGAAGCAGCTGATCGGCCGTATTACGCGCTACGAAGGCCGGTTTCGTGCGGACGGCATCCTTGCCGCCAGCGGTCGCGTGCGGTCCGTGCTGGCATGGGATTACGGACGGACTTCCTGGATGGCTCGCTGGGGAGTCGGCGCCCGCTTCACGGATATCCCGGAGGCGGAAGAGGCGCTGGTGCACGTCTGAGCCGGATGACCTACAACTCCTGGGAAGAATTCGCGGCCAGCTATATCCTCGGACGCTGCCTGCATTTCGATGACGGAGGGTCAGTCCGGTGAAGCCCTTGTGGGGAAGGCGATTCCTCCCCTGGGCCCTCCCCGGGGTGCCGGGCCGGCACCGGCACCGGCACGGGGCGGTCGGCCGGCCCGTGACGAGTGGCGGCCCGGAAGGGAGGCATCCTCCGCCCGTGCTCCTCCGCCCGGTCAGGCGGCGTCGTCGTGGGCGGTGGCCGTGGACTTCGCCTGCCATGCGGTGAGGTCGTCCTGGAGCCGGCCGATCTTGACCAGTTGGCGCTCGATGGCATCTCGGCCGAGCGCCAGGTGGGTGGGCAGTTTGTCCTGGCAGGTCACCTCGTAGATCAGCGCGGCCCCCTTGACGGGATCGCCGAGCTGGGCGTGGTTGGCCTGGCCGATCCAGTCGAGGGTGTCGTGGGCCGGGGTGCCGTCGTAGGCGGGAAGACGGCAGGCGGCAGTGGACAGCGAGCTGCCGTCGAGGAAGTCGGTGCGGAAGACACCGGGTTCTACGACCATGCTCTGGATGCCGAACGGCGCGAGTTCCACGGAAAGGGCTTCGCTGATCCCGGCGACGGCGAACTTCGAGGCGCTGTACATGCTGACGCCGGGCTCGCCCTCGAATCCGGACCGCGATCCGATGTGGACGATCTTGCCGTGGCCCGCCTCACGCATCACAGGGAGGACGGCACGGGTGACATTGATCAGGCCGAAGACGTTGAGGTCGAACAGGGAGCGCGCTTCGGCGTCCGTGATCTCCTCCAGCGCGCCCAGCAGTCCGCGCCCGGCGTTGTTGACGAGCACGTCGATACCTCCGAATTGGCCGACAGCCGCATCGACGGCCCGCGTGATGTCCTCGCTGCGGGTGACGTCCAGCGCGAGGCCGAGCACACGGTCGGACCGCTTGAGGTCATCCGGCAGGCTGTCCGGGTTACGGGCCGTGACCACGACCGCGTCACCGCCCGCCAGCGCGGCGCGGGCGATCTGCAGGCCGAACCCGCGGGCGGCTCCGGTGATGAACCAGGTGGACATGAACGGCTCCTTCTCTCGTCGGTGACGGGACGGAGACGGGGAACGAGGCCGCGTCCCCGTCGTCCTTCCCGACTTCACTGAACCAGCTCCGAGCAGGGAGAAGGGGGGCGAAGAAGGCCCGGCCGATCGGGGGACGAACTGGGCCACCCTCTTGTGCCCATACCGGGTGCGAACGCGCGAGACTCGGTGGCATGAACCGTGAGGAGACAAGCTCTCGCCTGGCAGAGTTCCTGCGCTCGGCTCGCGCCCGCCTCAGCCCGCAGGAGGCCGGACTGGAGGAAGAAGGCTTCGGCCGCCGCCGGGTGCCCGGACTGCGACGGGAAGAACTCGCCCGGCTGGCCGGCGTGAGCGTGGACTACTACACCCGCCTGGAACAAGGCCGCAGCCCCAGCGCCTCGGCGGAAGTCCTTGACGCGCTCGCCACCGCCCTGCGCCTCGACGACGCCGAACGCGCCCACCTGCACACCGTCGCCCGCCCCAGCTCCGCCCGGCGCAAGCGTCGATCCCGGCCACAGCGCGTCCATCCCGGCACCTGGGACCTGCTGGAAACCCTGGAGGCCGCCTGTCGGCCGGGCTTCGTCCTCGGCAGGCGCCTCGACGTCCTTGCCCACAACCGCCTCGCGGGCCGGCTCATCACCGACTTCCGCGCCCTGCCCGCCGCGCAGCGCAACCAGGCACGCTTCGTCTTTCTCGACCCCCACGCCCGCGAGCTGTACACGGACTGGGACACCGTCGCTGCCGACACGGCCGCCATGCTCCGCCTCGACGCCGGCCGTCACCCCGACGACCCCGCCCTCAGCGCTCTCGTCGGTGACCTGTCCATACGCAGCCAGGCTTTCCGCCGCTACTGGTCCGACAACAAAGTCCACCAGCGCACCACCGGCACCAAGGGCTACCACCACCCCCTCGTCGGCGACCTCACCATCACCTACCAGGCCCTCACCCCCGGCGACGACCCCGACCAGACTCTGTTCATCTACCGTACCGAACACGGCAGTTCATCGGAGACTGCACTGCGGCTGCTGGCCTCCTGGCACGAACCCACGACGCCGGAGGCGGAGTTGGAACACGACCCCACCACTCCACGTGGTACCGGAAACCGCAGGCACTGACACCGGTCGGCCTCCCCGCCCGTCGCCCGGCCACGGTGCCTGCGGCAGCGGCACCCGGTCGGTTCCGATGGCGTCGGTGCTTCGTATGCTCACAGTGCGGGGAACCGGAAGTCGACCACCTTCGGAGGCGAACGACCATGTCGGAACAGCGAGTTGTCCTGGTGACGGGCGGGGGAACGGGAATCGGGGCCGCCACCGCCCAACTGCTGCGCACTGCCGGCCACCAGGTCGTGATCTCCGGGCGGCGGCCCGAGCCCCTGCGCCGGGTGGCCGAGAAGACCGGAGCGCTGGCCCACCCCTCCGACGCCGCCGACCCCGAGGCGGTGCGTGAGCTCGTCGAGACGACGGTGACGGCCTACGGGAGGCTCGACGGTGTGGTGCTCAACGCCGGAATCGGGCGGGGCGGCGCGGTCGGCGACACCGAGGTCGAGGACTGGGAAGAGCTGATACGGACCAACCTCACCGGCCCGTTCCTGCTGCTGCGCACCGCGCTGCCGCATCTGCTGGCGGCCCGCGGCGCGGTGGTCGCGGTCGCCTCGGTCGGCGCTCTCCGCAACAGTGTCGGCAACGCCGCCTATGCGACGTCCAAGGCGGGTCTGCTCCACCTGTGCCGCTCCCTCGCCGTCGACTACGGGCCGCAGGGGCTGCGGGCCAACGCGGTGTGCCCGGGCTGGGTGCGGACGGAGATGGCCGACCAGCGGATGGCGCGGTTCGCGGCGGAGGCGGGACTGGCGGGCGGCGCCGAGGAGGCGTACGAGGAAGCGAACCGGCTGAACCCCGCCAGGCGGCCGGGTGATCCGGAGGAGGTCGCCGAGGCGATCGACTGGCTGCTGTCGCCCGCCGCGTCCTACGTCAACGGGGCCGTCCTCACCGTCGACGGCGGAGTGACCACGGTCGGCGTCGGCGGCGCCGCCTTCGACCACCGGATCGAGGCGCGCACCCCGCGCCTGTAGCGGACCGCCCCGCCGCGGGCCCGCGCCACAGGGCCCGCGGCGGGCGGGAACCCGTGGCGGTGCGGGAACCCGTGGCGGCGCCCAGGGCCCCGGAAAGAAGCTGGGCCGGGACGGCGCCCCGGCGGCGGGGAACGGCGACCGCCCGCAAGGTGGCTCCCACCCGACGGACGCGGCGGTACCGCGGCACCCGGACGCCGTTGCGAATGTGCGAGTTCGACGTCGGCTACCCCGAACACGGCGATCCCTCTGTCTTGGAGGGAGTATCGGCCGGACGCCTGGGACAGCACTGAGACACCCAGGGGGTGAGGGCTTGTCAGTGCCTCTGGGTACGCTGGCACAGACAGGAAACGGGCGTGAACCGGAAGCTCGATGACGCCGACCGGTGAACGGAGGCACTGCCATGGGCGACGGGTTCAAGAGCAAGGGGAACGAGGACCTTGACAACGCTCTGAATCAAGGAGCTTGCAGGGACGCCCCAGCAGCACGGTCGCGGTAGCCAGGGTCACGTGTTTGTGCCCTATCGGTTTGGGCGTCGGCTCGGCTCCGGCTCGGCGTTTCGACGAGCAACTGCCCTGCGCCAAGCCCGTGTTCCACCGCATGATCCTGCCTGACCCACAGTCGCCTTTTCATCGATAGGAGAGAGTCCGTGCCGCATCCCGACGCGCCGGAACCGGTACAGCCCATCCCCGCCACTGCCGAAGAGGCATTGGCCGCCGCTCGCGCCCGATTCGAAGTACTGGATCTGGAAGGAAACCCGGCGCCATTGTATGTGGCAGAGTTCGACATCGGCTTCCTCGTCCACGCCGTCATGCCCCCACCGCCGCCCGGCACTCAGGCGCCGTTGGGCGGCAGTCACATGGTGATCTCCAAAAGCGACGGAGCCGTCACCTATGTCCCCAACTTTCCGCCGGACTCGGCGATCGAGCTATACCGGAGCCTGCGCCGGCCCAAGGGTTAGGTGTTCTGACCACGGGCCCGCATCGCCTACCTGGTGCGGTTGAACCCCTCGACCGTGCGCCGCGTCCTCGGCCGATTGCAGCTCACCCGCCCGGCCCACGCGGACCGCACCACCGGCCGTGTGATCCACCGCTACGAACACGCCGCCCCCGGCCACCTGGGGTCCATGCCGACATCAAAAAGCTCGGGTACATCCCCGCCAGCCGCGTCCCCACCTCACAGGGCAGTGCACCAGGCGCCATCGTCCCCTTCCCACCCCACTCTGACATGAGGCGCGTGGCAGTCAGGATGCGCCGAAGGCATCGGCCGCGTCACTGAATCGAGGTGGTGGGCGCGACACCCGGGCAATGCCACATCGTCGGCGCACCACCCGTGCACCGGGTGGTCCTGCCAGTCCATAGGGAGAGTCCGCCGCTCGGGCCGGGATTCGCAGTGGGACTCTTCGGCCTGGGGGCCAGGCCGACGAGGCACGCATCCGGAGAACACGATGGTGACGCATGGACATAACTGGTGCTCGGTCAGCATGCTGTTTGGCTTAGGGTTGAACATGTCGTTGAGTAATCATGACCGGCGTGGGGGATGTTGTGACAGGGGCAGGCGGCTTCCAGGCCGATGTGGAGTCCTTGAAGTCGGAGGGCACCCACTTCGTCAAGCTCGGCGATGACTTCAACGATTCGGTACGACGTCTGGTCAACGGCTTGGCCAAACTGCGCGCGGGCGAGCCCACCAAGGATGTGGCGGCGAAGCAGAAGCCGCCGGAAGAGAAGTCGTTCGGCGAGCAGTTCTGGAGCAGCCTGACCACCCTGGACAGCAAGTCCAGCGCGCCGCCCTGGGGTGATGACGACCTCGGCGAGAAGTTCGGCGTCGTCTACGAAGGCCTCCGCGACGGCATGTACGAGTCGATGGGCCACCTCGCCGCCAAACTCGAGGAAGTCGGCAAGGCGCTGACCGCCATGGCCAAGCACCACGCCGAGAACGAAGACTTCAACGACTCGCTGATGAAGCAGCACGTCGAGAACGAGCAGGCGTGGGCCGCCCCGGACAAGGGCACGGTCGTCCAGAGGAAGCTCGGCCCCGTGACCTGAGCCGGCAGGCTCACGACGAGGGACCGGCGGGTGGCCGCCGTCTGTCGGCGCGCGCATTGCGTACGCCGCGCATTTACGCACATCATCACGGGGGAGAAGCCCTACCTTGTTGAACCCACCTGTTGCTGTCGAGTGGGTCCTGGAGATGCTCGGCTTCGACTGGCCGGCCGCGGACGAGGACATGCTCTTCGAATGCGCCCAGATCTGGCGCCAGTTCGGCTTCGAGGTCGCCGAACACCAGGCCCGCGGAACCCAGATAGCCGGCAACGTCCTGGCGGCGAACTCCGGCGACGCCATCGAGGGGTTCACCAAGACCTGGGAGAAGTTCTCGGGTGGCTCCGGCTACTTCGACGACGCCCAGCAGGCGGCCGAGGTCATCGCCTTCACCTTCGAGGCCGCTGCCACCATCGTCATCGCCATGAAGGTCGCGGTCATCGCCCAACTGGTGATCCTCGCCTGCGAAATCGCCGCGGCCCAGGCCACCGCCCCCTTCACGCTGGGCCTGTCCGAACTAGGCGGCGCCGCCGCCACCCTCGCCACCCGCGAGGTCGTCCGCAAACTCCTCAAGAAGGCCGCCAAGCAGCTCCTCGAGGCCGCCCTCGAGTGCGCCAAGGAACCCTTCGTATCCGCCCTGCAGGCCATCGCCTCCGACCTCATCGCCCAGACCGTCAACCAGAACTTCGGCGCCCAGAACGGCTATGACCTCGGCCGCACCGCCAAGACGGGTGCCAAGGCGTTCACCGACGCCGTCGAGAACACCGGCGAGACCCTCGGCGAATCCCTCCGCGACGGCGCCGGACACCGCGCCGGCCACCGCGTCCGCGGCGGCCTCGACAGCGCAGCAGGCCACGGCCACGAAGGCAACGACTCCGAAGCCGACAGCAGCGACAGCAGCGACGACTCCACCAGCTCCAACGACGGAAGCGGCAGCGGCGACAGCGCAGACGGCAGCTCCGGAACCAACTCGGGGCGCAGGACCGACGGCGACAGCTCCACGGGCTCCGACGGCACCTCCACCGACTCCGGCAACAGCAGCGACGCGGCAGGCAGCGGCAACCGGGGCAGCTCGGACAGCGGCGGCTCCGGGCGCAGGGCACCGGATACCGGCGGTCCGTCGTCCTCGTCTCCGTCGAGCGGTTCGGACAGCTCTTCATCGAGCCCGTCCTCGTCGTCCGATGGCCCGCCGGCTTCGGGTTCGTCCTCCTTCCCGAGTACGCCGTCCAACAGCAGCACGGACCGCACCGGCAGCCCGGATTCGTCGATACCCTCGTCGTCCTCGCCCTCACCAAGCCGTGGCTCCGACTCGTCCAGCCCTTTCGACGTGGGTACCCAGGCCTACAACGAGAGCATCGGTCGTCCTCCGGGTGACGACTCGTCCACCCCCGGCTCGTCTCCGGACTCGTCCACGTCGTCCACCACGACGAGGCCGGACGTGGAGGGCGGACCGGCCCCCGACACCACCCCTGACTCCGCCCGTCCGGACAGCACACCGGACGCCCCGCCGAGCACGGCACCGGGCAATGAGCCGTCCGTGCCCTCCAACTCCTCGCCCATCGAGGGCCCCGGCACCATGCCGGATGCCGATACCTCCCCGGCGCCGGACACCACTGCGGACAGCGCTCGCCCGAGCCGCCCGGAAGGCGTCGACGTCCACACCCCTGAGCAGGGCGCGTCAATCCCGGATCCGCGCAACACCGAGCCCGCGCCCATGCCGTCCCCGCCGCCGGAGACAGACCGCCCCGAGGCCGCCCCTGCCCCGGCTCCCGACGACTCCCGCCCCGAACCGGGCGTGCACCAGGCCGCCCGCGACTCGGTCACCACCATGCCCGCACCGGCCCAGGGCCCCATACCGGACGACTCCCACGACGGCAACAACGATCAGAACCAGGGCAGCGGCCGCTTCTCCATGCCGAGCGGCGCCATGCCCGGCAGCACGCCCGCCGCAAACCCCAGCCCTGGTCAGGGCCACGCGCCGACACCATCAGCATCGACCCCGCACCACCCGGACGACGACAACCTCAGCCTCATGGGCGGCACCGACACGGCGGCTCCCCCGGCCAGCGGTACGCAGCCCGGTGAGGCGGGCATCCCGCAGCAGGCGGGCCCGTCGTCCGCGACGCTCTCAACGTCGCCCCCGGGTGCCATGCCACCACCGGCGGCCGGCCCCATCCCGACGCAGGCGCCGGTGGCAGGCAACCCCACGACGATACGGCGGGCCACCACGCCCAGGGCCACGACGCCGCGTACGGAACAGCCGAGCACCAGGCCCACGACACCGTCGCGGGACATCCGGCAGAACCGTCCCGCATCGCCGCCGCGCAGCGAGACGCCGCGCAGCGAGACACCGAGCCGCCCGACCACGCGGCCGCGCGCCGACACGCCGCGTGCCGAGACTCCGCGGACCGAGACGCCAGGGCGCCCGACCACGCCGCCCCGCGGCGACCAGCCGACGAACCGTCCGACGGACCAGCAGTCACCGGCCGCGTCCCCCAACCCCACTTCCACGCCGAACGACCAAGGGATGCCGGCACCGAACAACCAACAGCCGGACAACCAACAGCCGGACAATCAGCAGCCGGACGCCACCCACCAGACGCCCGATCAGAACCAGCCCCCTGCCGGCGACAGCGCGTCCAAGCAACCCACGGCGCCTCCGCCCCAGGCAGACAGCCTTTCGGACATCCGCAACGACCTGAACATCCCGTTCGAAGGCCTGACCACTCCCGACCCCGCCCATCAGCAGGACCTCGAGAATGCTCACCCGAGGAACCCGGACGGCACCCCGCAGGTGTACGCGGACCCGCGGCAAGGCAACTGGGTCGGTCTGCAGAACGACGGCGGCGTGGGAGTGCCCGGCCGGTCCAACAACTGTGCCGACTGCACCCGCTCGTTCCTCGAGACCTGGTTCGGCCGCCCGATGGTGTCCGCCCCGCGCACCTTGGACCTCAATGCGGACGGCAGCCTGAACACCTACTCCGCGGAGCGCGACTCGGTGGACAACCAGGCGCGCTGGGCCGGCGCACCCGGCACGTACGCGGGCAAGGACCATCCCCACCCGTACGCACGTATCGCCTACGAGCTGTCGCAGGCCGGGCATGGCTCGGCAGCCGTGATCGGCGTCAACTGGCCCGGCGGTGGCGGCCATGCCTTCGCCGCTGTCAACCACAACGGCCAGGTCCTGTTCGTCGACGCGCAAGCAGGTGTCGTCAGCGAGAGTCCGATTCACCTGGGCGCCCAAGAGGTCTTCTACACCCCGCTGGACGCCAACCGGAATCCGATCACTCCGTACTTCCTGACCCCGTCGGTGCCTCAACCGTCCACCCAGAGCACTCCGGACACCGACAACAGCCCGGGCCCCGACTCGTCCGGCCCGGACCAGGGATCCGAGACCGCCCCGGACACGGACTCCACCACGAACCGGCACTCGGAAACGACCCAGGACTCGGACACGACGGACCAGGACAGCCCGCAGCCCGACCACACGCAGGACGGCCAGGAATCCCAAGCACCTCAGGATTCCCAGGACACCCACGACACCCACGACACCCACGACACCGAGCACCCTCAAGCCGCCGACCAGCAGGCGGAGTCGGGGGAAGGGGTCTTCCCGTCCACCGCCACGCGCCCCTCCGGTCCACCGGATGGCTACGACGACCCCACCGACGCCGACAACCGCGCGCAGCAGGAGAGATTCCCGCGCAACGAGGACGGCTCGTTCCAGCAGGCCCCCGACCCACGTGAGGGCACCTGGGTCGACGATCTGCGTGGCCAGAGCCCCGATGAGTCCGGTCGCGACGTCAACTGCCCCGACGGAGCACTGGCGTTCGTCGAGTCGTACGCCGGCAACCCCACGGTCGCCGCCCGCCGAAGCCTCACTGAGGACGGCACCCCCGCCGACACTCCCGAGCCCAACGGCCGCGACCGCATCGAGAACGCCCTGGGCGCCGAGTTCGACGACTTCGGCGACGGCCGTGACGCGTACGACAACCTGGAGACCACCCTCCTGAACGAGGGCCACGGCTCACAGGCCGTGATCATCACCCAGAACGACGACGGGCGTGCCCACGCCTGGAACGTGGTCAATCACAACGGTCAGATCGTCTACGCCGACCCGCAGACGGGCCAGAGCAGCACCACCCCGCTCCACAGCGGAAACAACGGCGTCTTCGCGATCCCGCTGGCCGCCAACCGACGGCCCGTCGACGCCACGAACCAGCCCACCACGCAGAACCAGAGCCGGACCACACCTGCCGATACCGACCACACCACGCCCCGGCGCCCGGCCGGTGCGACCCCCGAGCCCGACGATCCCAGCGCGGAAGCCACTCGTGAGCGGCGCAACCAGAGCCTTCCGGCCCCGGAAGAAGGGACCGGTTCGCCTGCGAACCGTCCTCCGGACAAGGCCCAGGGCAACCTTCGAGACTCGCACGACGTCCATCGGGTCGGTCTGGACCCGGTCCAGGCGCAGATGCGGCAGTGGGCGCAGCCGCAAGGCGACCCGCCCCGGGTGCCCTTGGCCGACGTACTGCGGGAGTCCGCCGATCGCCGCCAGGCACACGCGGAGTCGGCGCAGCGGGTACGTGAAGCCGGGCAGGACTATGACAGGGCGCTGAAGGAAGTCGCCGACGCCAAGGCAGAGCGGACCAGGGCGGCGACCGCGGAGCGGAAGGCCAAGACCGACGACGCGAAGCAGGCGGCCGAGGCCAGGCGGGCGGCGGCGGAGCAGCGGTTCGCCAATGCCCAGCAGACGCTCCCCCAGGCTGAGGCCGCCCACAAGGCCGCGATGACGGCGTACCGGAATGTTCCGATGCCGTCGACGAACTTCACCGACAGTGATCTCCGGCAGCATCTTGATCCCGCGTGGTCGCACATGAACGACGGCCAGCGGTACGCCGCGATCGCCAGTCTGGCCCGCGTCAGCCAGTCCTTCCACGCCAACAACGCCGTTGGCGTGAACCCTGACCCGGCAGCGAACAACGATGTGTACAACGACGGAAAGTTCCACGAATCCGCAGCTGCCTGGCGACGTGAACTCGCCTCGCACCCGGACGGGACGATCCTTCGGGATGTGGAGGACCTCAAGCGGGTGCTTGAGGAGACGGAGAACAATTCGCCCGACTTCTCCGGCAAGAACTACGCAGTCGTGGAAGTGTTGGACCCGGACACCAAGGAAAGTCACTACATCGTCGATTCGTCGGTTCCCCCTGCCGTGGACGGTTCCGGCCCGATGCACTCCGAGTCCCACATCCTCAATTGGATCGACCAGCTCAACGAGAATCGCGAAGCTCGAAAGCAGACCAAAGTCAAGGTCAAGGGCTTCTACACCGAACGTGAGCCTTGTGGCCTGCCCACCACCAAAACTGGTCATACCACCGGCCACGCCAACTGCTCCAGGGCAATCAGCGATTCCCAGGCGATGGACCGTGTTCCCGTCTACTACGGCACGACCTATCGGGCGGACCCGGACCTCAAGAAGCTGAAGGAAGCCGAGCGGGACAGGCTGCGTGCGGAAGGCAGGACCGAGTCTCACATCAGGACTGCGCTCGGCAGGTACCGCACGCCGAGCCAGCAATTCCAGGACACGGAGATTCAGCAACACCTGGATTTCGTCCGCGAATTGGAACAGAAGCTGGCGAATCCGGGCCAGAACACAACGCCCACCCAGGCGCCTCAGTCTGGCCCGTCCCATTCCACGGACCCCCACCGCACGCCCCCATCGGACCCGGCCGGCACGAACCGACGTCCTCCGGCCGGCCCGGCAGGCACGGGCCGGAGGCCCCCGGCGGACTCCGCCGCCACGGGGGCGGGCGAGCAGGCCGGCGCCCCGAACCGATCCGCCGACGAGCCTCATGAGGGCTCCCCCGCCTCGGACAACCAGTCTGAAAAGCGAGGCCGGTTCAAGCGGCTCTTCGAGTCCCTGACCCAGTCAGGCCCGGCCGAGCCCACCGAGATCATCACTGAGGTGGACCACCCGCGCTTCGGCAACCACAAGAAGCTGCCCGAGTTCCAGCCCGACCGTTACGGCACTCCGCTGGATCGTCCCGACGGTACGCGCGTGCCGCTGTTCGACGGGCCTCCATCGCGTGAGCAGACGAAACAGGGTGGTATCGGCGACTGCGGCATCATCGCCACCATGGGAGCCGTCGCGAGCAGGTACCCGGATCTCCTCCAGGACATGATCCGCGAGACGGAGGACGGCAACTATGAGGTCCGCTTCCACGAGGTCGCGCGCAACAACCACGGCAACCAGGTCCCGACCGGGCGTATCTTGACCGTGCGGGTCACTCCCGACGTGCCCGTGTACAGCGACTTCCCCAACACCACCGCCTACGCTGACGCCAACGACACGGGCGTCGCCTGGCCGGCGATCATGGAGAAGGCCATCGCGGGCCTGGACCAGTTCTGGGACGACAAGATGCGCGAGCACCAGTCGCAGTTCCCCCGCTACAAGGACTTCGACGGCAATCTGCTGACGGGCTACTCCCGTATCGGCCAGGGCTCCACATCGGGCGACCGTGCCGAGCTGCTCGTCCAGCTCACGGGACGTAAGTCGGAGAACCACGATTTCCCGACGCAGTACGACATGCACGGCCGCAGCCCGGAAAAGCAACTCCTGGCTCACCTGCGGGAGCTCACGGAAAGCGGCAGGCCGGTCGTTATCGGCACCCGGCCCAGGGGCACGGGTGTGGAGAACGAAATGGAGAAGGACCTTCTGAGTTCCCACGCCTATGAGATCGTCTCGGTCGACGACAAGGGCCTGATTCAGTTGCGCAATCCGCACAACGCGAGGCATCCCCAGCCGCTGACCATCAAGGAATTCATGAAATACTGCAGCGACCAGTATGCGTCTTTGGAGGATGAGAAGTGAGCAGTGTCGACACGATTGGTCTCTGGCACGGGATTCAGCGAAATACCGGGAATGCGAGCTTCGCAGTGATGGACATCTACAGGGGGTCCGACGCTTCGGTCAGGGTTCGGCTCGGGATCGTCGCCGCCGAGGAGCAATTTCACACTCTCCGCATTGGTGAGACCTTCCCCGTGGGCGACGAGACATGGCGGCTCGCCGAATTGACGGGCTGGCCGAGCGAGGACGACTGGACCGTGGTGCTGCGCCGCGTCTCGGCTGCCCCGGCCTGAGACCACCACCGCCCACCACGCGTAGGGTCGAGGAGCCATCGCGCAACTGAGGAGGAGCATGCCCGAGCCAACCACCGACACCCCCGGAATCCCCGAGGAAGAGGTCGCCGGTCGCGTCGGCGCATGGTGGCGTGAGGGTGGGCTGGGCGGCCAAGTGGCCTTTCTTGTCGCTGCGGACGGTCATGACGCCTCGGCCGTCATGCGGGGGATACACGAGCACGCGCCCGGCAGTGTTGTCGTCGATGCCACCGGTCTCACCGCTGAACAGGTCATGCAGCGGGCCCTCACGGCGCTCGGAGTCGATCTGTCCCCGGAGGAACGGGACGACTGGCGCTTCGTACTCGGCTCGTGGCCCGAGGAACGGTTGCTCCTTGTCGTCAACGCGCACCGCGCCGGGCCGACTCGGCGGTCGTACGAGCCCGAGCGGCTGGTGACCCAGACCCTTCCGTGGTTGGCGCGTGGCAAGTTGGCCGTAGTGGTCCATGTGGTTCCCGAGCTGCTGCCGGCCCGCGTTGATCCCAGAGCTGTGTTTCAGCTGTCCGCGGCGGCCGTCGAGACTCTGCCGGCGGTAGCCGAGTCCGCTGCCGTGCGGGCGTTGGCACTGGCCGAGCCTCGCCTCGTACCCCTTTCCGTCTGGGCCCAACTTGTCGCCGGGCTGAGGGGGGCAGCGGTGTCCCAGGAGGAACTCGCGGACATCGCAGCGGAACAATCCGACATTCTCCGACTCGGGCCGCTCGGGGCTTCCTTCGTCGACGAGGCCGTGGCCGAAGCTGTGCGTCGCGAGATCGATTCCGCCGAACTTGCCCGTGTCAATGGACATGTGGCCGCTTGGCTCATTCGCTCGACCCCGGATTTCCGCCACCCCGAAGGGTGGGCCAGGCGCGGTGCAGTCGGCCTGTACGCCGCCACCGGGCTCGCTATGCACGCCGTACAGGCGGGCACGTACGAGGAAGTTCTTCGCGACGGAGGTGTCATCGCCAATCTGCCGCAATCGGCGCTCATGGACGCAGCACGAAGTATCACGTTTCTCATCCCCGGAAACACGGCCGCTGCCGACGCGCTTCATCTGTGGGGGTGGGGAGTCACGCCACAGCGCCAGACGGAGTGGGCCTCGTGGCTGCACTTGATGGCCTTTTCTCGCGGTGACCACGCATTCGCGTCGGGTGTGACCTCCTCAGGCGTCGCACTGCCCTGGCGAGTCACATGGGCACATTGGTGCCCGCCGGGTGGATTTCACGCACGCTTTCTCCGGGCCGGAAAGTTCGCCACGCCGGCGGAAGTGCGATGGCGGGGACGAGCCGCCATCGCCGGTTTGCAGCAGCGGACGGTGGACGGAGCGCAGCAGCCGTACGTCTCGGTCCGGGACGCGGAGACGGGAGACCGTGTCGCAGGCCCTTGGGAAGACGACGAGATCCCGCAGGAGCACCGTGCGGATCTCACCTGGCCCGCGTCACCCACGGACGGCTCCGCATCACCTGAGCTCGTCCAAGAGCTGTTCGCCTCGTCGTCCCCCCGCCGAAGTGACCGCGCTTTTGTGCTGCCCTGCGAGCCGCTGGCCGTGGGCGAAGTCGTCGTTTTCGGCGGCGATCTGGGACTGATCGCCCTTCAGCCCGCGCAGGCCGTGGATATCTCTGAGTTCGGCGCCCGGCAGCAGCCCCTGAGTGGGAATTACGCGGACGCGGGCCTGAGCAGTCCGCTCGATGCGCCTGCTCCGAGTCGCGAGGACCTCATCGATCTGTTCGGCGAGGACGACATCTTTCCCATCGAGGCCGAGGATCTCCCGGATGGCCTCACCCACGGGGCGACGCGCGAACTCCTCCTGGAGTTCGGGCTGCCGTACATGTGGAACGAAGGAGGCATGGGAATCTTCCCCTGCGGAGACTGGGAGTCCGGCATTCTCGACGAACTGCCCTCCTGGCCCGAGGGGGCCGAGCCCGCTGCCGAAACCGGTCCCTTTTTTCAGATCGGCAGATGGATGGGCGCCAAGCTCGTCATCGACGGCCCCACCGGACACATCCTGCGCGTCCCGACCGGACCCGACAAGGAGTATCTCGCCGCTCTTCCCGCCGCGCACAGCCTCGACAACTTCCTCACCATGCTGGCGCTGTGGGTCACCGGGCTGCGCACTCGGAGCATTCTGCCCCCGGGCGCCGAACGGGGGCAGCTCCCGTACTGGGTCCTCGGGGAGCTGGCCGCGGTCGAGGAGCAGGGCGGCGAACAGCCGGCCTGGTCATACGTACTCCACAACGAGTGACGCCGATCAGCGGCCGGAAGGCCGGCCAGGACCAGCGCGACCACGTCCACGGCCGCGAACTCCCGTGCCACCGCCTCGTCCTTGAGCAGCTCGTCGACGACCCCACCGATGTGCACGATCAGGCCGGGGCAGCCGAGACGCGGCGCAGCACCACGGTCCAGTCGTCCTCGCTCGGCCAACCCGTCAAGTCGGTGAGCTGCCATGTCTCGTCGCCCACGGGGAAGGTCTCACCCACGCGGAGAGTGTGATCCTGCTCCTCGGTGGCGAAGGTCGCGAGCCGAACCCTGACCGAAGCGTCGGACTCCCTGTAGATGTCCATCACGACGAACCTGGCGTTCTCGGACTTTCGCTGAATCCCGTGCCAGAGACCAATCGTGTCGGCCCTACTCACTTCTTATCCTCCGGAGACGTGTACGGGTCGCACATACAGAATTCCTGCGTAAGCGAGGAGGCGCGGCGCGTTGTCGGCAACGCGCCGCGCCTCCAAGGCGATCGGGGTCGATCAGAACAACCCGTGCCACATCTGCTCGACGATCACCGACCACCAGTTCCTCGGGTCGTCCAGGGCCGATGCGTCGATGGCGACGAGCTGCTCCTGGAAGTCGGCGACGGCCCTGCCCGCCATGACCGGGTCGAGCGCGATCATCCCCTCGCGCGTGGTGTGCAGGAGCGCGAGGGAGCGGGCGAAGGCGGACACCGAGCCGTTGACGCGGCGGCCCGCGCCGCTTTCCGGAGTGACGGCCCAGAGCTGGCCGACCGGCTCACCCTCCAGATCCGACCCCGTGCACTGGACGGTGATCAAAGCGACCCCGTCGGTGCCGATCCTGACGTGCCCCTCCAGGAACGCGAGGGAGTCGGCACTCGCCCGGGAGCCGACCTCGCGCAGGTGCGCGGCGGCATTGCCGAACAGGCCGGCCGGAAGCTCCCCCTCCGGGCTGTCGGCCGTGAAGAAGAACGGGATGTCGGCCGGAAGCCCGGCCCATATCAGCGTGGCCTTGGTGGTCTCGGGGAGCGGGGTGCCCGCCACGTCGTCGGCGTCGTAGCGGCGTACTTCGTCAGCGCCGTAGGCCTCCGTCAGCTCGTGGCCCAGGGCGACATCGCGGAGCGGCTCGGCCGGCTCGACGTCGGTCGGCACCGGCGCGCGGTGAGGCCGGGGCGGCGGCTGCTGTCCCGCGACCTGGTGCATCGTCTCGACGTGCTGGATCAGCCCGGCGATCGCCTCGGCGCGCTCCTCGCTCCGTGGGCCGTACTCATGCGCGCAGGAGATCCGGGCGTTGCGGTAGACACGGCCGATCAGCAGGCCCGGGTACCCGCCGGGGAGCAGGCTGGAGCTGAGGTCGGTGTGGATCGCGACCACGCTCTGCGCGGGGACGCCGAGGACATCCATCTCCACCAGGGCCTGGTACTCGGAGTGGGGCTCGCCGGGGGCGGAGTTCTTGACGAGGCTCGTCTCCTCGCCGGTGCGCGAGTCGACGTAGGTGATGACCGTGGTGTTGCCGGGGCCGGTGACCGGCGGCTGCGCGGGCGGCGGGGCCTCCTGGCCGCCGCCGTGCTTCTCCTGGTACATCCGCACGACCTCCTCGACCGGCACGGACGGCCAGGTGCTCAGCTCGCCGGTGCCGCGGTCGACCACACCGCAGGAGTGGCCGATCGTGGCCGGCGGCCGGCGCTTGCCCGTGACCGGGTCACGCTCGACCGGCGGGGCCGCGGCCCACACCACCCAGCCCAGATCGAACTCCTGCATCCGCACCTCACGGCGCTCCTGCCCCTTGGGGTTGAGCCACCCCTGGGCGGTCGCGAGCGCCTGCTCCTGGCTGATCACGGGAACTCCCTTCGAGTCTTGGGACGGACGGGGCCGGTGCGGCCGGGGCGGTGCCGGGCGCGCTTCCGCGGCCCTCGTCCGAGTGGGCCTGAGTACAGGCGGTCTGGTGCGGGCGCCTTAGAGAGGCTGCGGGGCTTCGAGCCTAACGAGCTGCGAGGGGTGGGTATCAGGCGGTCGGGTGGGCATCGGGCCCGGGGATTTGTGGAGCCGGTGCCGCTTCCGGCTCGGGCTCGGGGGCCTGTGCGGGCTCGGGCTCGGCTGCCTGGGGGGCGGGTGCGGAGCTCCGAGCGGCCGTGGCGCCGGGCTCCGCCGGGCGGATCTGCAGCGCCTTCATACCGCTCTCCGTGGCAACCAGGAGGATGCCGTCGGGGGAGAGGTCGGTTCCCGTGAAGGGCGTGGCGGAGACCAGGGTCGTGACGATCTTCTCGGCGCCCTTCTGCTCGCCGCGACGCCAGACGCGTACATAGTCGGCGCCGCGGCTGAACGCGAGCGGTCCCGTGGCGCGCTCGTCATCCGAGGGGCGCTGGATCCGGGCCGGGTCGGTATCGATCACGGAGCCGGTGGCGAGGTCCTGCACCAGCACGGCGGGGGCCTGGGCATCGTCGGCCTTCAACGGCCTCGAACCCGGGGTGCCTTGAGGCACCGCGCTCACGGCGACCGCTAGCGGGGCCGACTCCCGAGGCCCCTGCTTGGCAGGAGCCTCCCCGGCGCTGTCCGACGCGGCCGCGGACGGGGGCAGTTCGCCGATGGTCACGGCGCCAACCCCGGCGACCGGAACGCTCCACAGGGTGTGCCAGGGAAGCTCGGGTACCGTGCGGCGCAACACTGCGGCGTACTCCGGCAGCCCGTCTTCGACGAATGCGGTCTCCAGGAGCGCCGCTCGAAGGACGCCGGGTGCCTGGGCACGGGTGAGCAGCGGGGCCGTACGCAGATATGTGCGCGCCGGCGCGTCCAGCTGTTCCGGGGGTACGGCCTCCACCGCGGCGCGCAACCGCACCGGCTCGGCGTGGGCGAACAGGCCGGGGTCGGTGAGGAGCCGGGGGAGCAAGCCGGCTTCCAGGGTGTGTCCCGCGAGGTGATCGCGAACGTACCCCCCTGCCTTCGCCCAGTCCTGCTGGGGCACGGACTCCAGCAACTCCATGGCGATACGCGCCTGAGCGCCCGGAACGTCCGGAATGCCTGCCCGAACGGCCTCGCCGATGCCCGGCTGCTGCAATCCCAGGAGCGTCCGCTCATCCTCGGGGATGCCGTCGCCGGCCCTCTCGGTGGGGCGGATGAAGGGGGCGATGAGCAGCATGCCCCGCGTCATGTCCTCGCTCATGTCCCGCTCGGCGACTGCGGAGGCGAGCGGGGCCAGCAGATGCACGGGCAGGCCGTCGCCCTCGGCGAGGGCAAGGGGCGCGAGGATCTGCCGCAGGGTGCGGGGATGGGTGCCAAGTCGCTGGGCGTGCAGATCGAGCACTTCGCCGACGCTGCTGGGCAGTTGGCTCGCATCCGCCGGGTCGAACCCCTCCGGGTGCATCAGGATCGACTGCGCGGCGAGGTGCACGGTCAGACGGCTGCCCGCGCCGGCTCCCGCGTGCCGGGCGATCCCCTCGGCGAGCGTGCGTCGAGCGTCAGGCTGGGTCGTGAAGGGCAGTTCCGGGGCACCGAACCGGGGATTGAGCAGAGCCTCGGCCTGCAGCACAAGCCCTTCGGGGTCGGCCCACTCGGGTGCGTCGAGGTCGATGATCTGGGCTGTGCCGGGCGGCAAAGCCTCGGCGAGCTCGACGGCGAACTCCCGGGGCACGTCGGCGAGAAGGCGTATGGACTCGACGGCGGCAAGGGGCTTCAGCACGTCCCGCACCACGTGTGCGGGCTCACTCGTCCCCCGCACCGGACCGGCCCGATCCACATCCGGCACCACGATCGTCACCGGCCGCCCGGACAGCGGGAGTTGCCCGAGTTCGGGGAAGATGTCGGCGGTGCGGGTCGCGGACAACCCGTAGTGATCGGCGAGCAGCCACAGGATCTGTGCTGCTGTCAGCCCGGCGACGCTCGGCACCGCGGGTGCGGGCAAGTCCACAGGCACGGTCGCCGGATCAAGCGGGTCCAGGTCGAGCCCTTTGCGATACTCCGGGTCGCAGAGCATCAGGAACCCGGTAAGTAGCCGCGAACACCCGGTGCCCGGACTTCCGGTCAGGATGACGACCCGAGGCGCGCCCGGCCTCTCCGTCCGCCACGCGGTGAGCGCGCGCAGCGCGGCATTGCGCCCCCCGATGTAGGGGTGCGGCTCATAAGCCCTGGCCTGTTCTGGAGCCTGGGTCGGGCTGGTCATTGTCTCCCCGTAGTCCTGTCCGTCCGGCACCGTCAAGTCGCGTTGACCGTACGCCGTTCATCCTAGGGGCGTGGCACGGGGTGAATCGCACCCCGACCGTCGCCTGTCACCCAGGTGTGGCGCGCAGGTCAGGGCCTTGCAGCCCAGAGCCATTAACCCTGTCGGTGAGGCCGGCGTGAGAGGTGACTCGCGGCTTCCGACCGGTGCCTTTCGCCTGTCCTGCCGCACCAAAATGCCCGAGAACGGGGCGTCGTAGAGGACGTGGATGTGCCGACGGTTACCGAGCCATGACCACCCTGCAATCCGGACCGACCGTCGAGACGGCGGCGAGCCTTGTGACGTAGCCATGGGTGGAGAACCCATCTGGGTAACCGTGAGTCGTCCGTAGTCGTCCGTTGACGACGCGCGATCAGGACGTGGCAGCGACGATAGCGGTCAGCCCGTAGTCCAGCTCGGCACCATCGACGAGCACCGCCTCGACCGTGCGCGTACGGGGGTCGATGTCGGCCACGATCCCGTGTCCGACGTAGCGGGGGTAGCCCGAGGCGCCCGACTCGCCCGTCGCCTCGACGACCGCCGATCGGACGGCTGAGTCCTCCACGGAGGCACCGCCTCTGTCCTCAACGTGTTCGGGGACCAACAAGATCGTGAAGCGCTGCGGCTCTGTAGTCACGCTCCGATATTTAAGTGCCTGTGCCGCCGGCCGTGGGACAGGCACGCGGGATCGCAGTCGCGTATGCGGGTGATCCCGAAGATCTGCCGTCGGGGAACCAGGGCTGGTCCCGGCAGGCGGGCAACCCCTGCATGTCTGGCAGTCGAAGAGGCCGTTCCGGACGGGTGACGCCACCGCGGGAACGCTTCCCGCCGGACGCCGGGTTGCAGCAGACTCGTTCCCCCACGGCCTTCGTGCCGGCCATGTGCTTCCTTGGTCGGAGCAAAGGACCGGACGAAGGCCGTGTTCACGTCCCCGGAATCCTCGTACGAGCGATCGTATTCGGGGAATCGTGCGAGGTCAGACCGTCAAGAACAAGCTCAGCGCATCCACACAATGTAGAAGTTGGGGAGTCCGGGCTGGGGGGAGCTTTGGCAGGTGGCCTCGTGGTACTTGGGGTTGAGCGGCAGGTCACGCTGCGCCTGGTCGACGCACGCCTGGAAGGAGTCGTACGACTCGCCACCGACCTGCACCCAGCCGTCATTGGGCTGGGTGTCGGCGAAAGCGGACGTGGCGGTCAGCGGCATGGTGACGGCTGCGGCACCCACGGCGAGACCGAGAGCGATACGAGTGCGCCAGGACTTCATGAATTCCTCCATTGTTTCTTCAGATCGTTCTCCGCACAGCTCTTCTGGAGAGGCGCCGCGGCCGAAGCCGCCTGCTCTGTGCGTCGTCCACCCGGTTCGATGCACGCACTGGGTCAGTGGCGCAGGTTGACGTTCGTCATGGTCAGGCCGCGCCTGACGCATGGTGTGCACGAGTGCACGGACCGCCTCCGTCGCTGTGGCGGTGGGGCCGCCCCCGGGAGGACTGCACCGCCGCGGCCGGGCGGGTCATTACGTGTGGGCGCTGATCACACCGCCGGAGCTGAGCACGATGTGCCCGCCGTTGGCGTCGACCCCCACGTCGTGCCCCTTCGTCTCCAGCGTGGCGGCCACGTCCTCGAAGCCGATGATCTGCGCGTGGTACCGCAGCGCGCCGACCTTCGTGACCTTGGCCTTCCAGCCGCCCGCGAGCTCGAACATGCCCGGTCCCCGGTGCTTGCTGCCCATCCAGGAGTGGGCCTCGCCGCCCATCGTGAGCACGACGTACATGCCGTTGGCATCGAGCCCGGCGTCGGCGTCCGGCCCCGCGTGCGGCTACGGGCCGCGTGGGCAGCGGTGCTGGAACTCATGTCTGGTGGTCCCCGGGGCGGTCGGTTCGTTGTCTCCTCGGTACGTCACCCACTCTGGTCCGGGCCGCTAACGAGTAACTGCCGCTCGACTAACAACTGGCTAACACCGGTGTGAGCAGGGGAAGTAGCCACGCGACCCAGCTGACAGGTCCAGGCGGGCAGGGGTAGTTCGAGATGCCCGTCGCCACCTGCTGACGCAGCACGAGCACGCACCCGCGGACGGATCGACTCCGTGTGTTCACCGTGGCGGTGGCGCCCCCTCCTGGCCGCAAGACCTGGTCGGCCTGTTCGACGTCACGCGCCCCGGGCCTGCGCCGCCCTGCCGCCACGATCCTCTCCAGAGCCGAGGCAATGCCGCGTTGAAGACCGCGGCAACAGCTGAAAGGTCTGCGGGGCGTGAGCGAGATGCCGGCGCGCACCCTGCAGCGCTGTTTCCCGGGCCGGAAGACCCCGGTCCTGATCACGAGATCACGAGCAAGGCGCCGGCACCGCATCCGGGCCAGCGGATCTTGGCGAGCCGAGCCGAGCCGAGACGAGCAGGGTCTCACGGTCTCACGGTCGTCTGCGTCGTCTCCGCGGTGGGGGCTCTGACCTGCGCGTACCTCGCTTCGGGGGCGGGCGGCGGCCATGCTCAGGCGGCCCTTCCTGACCCGGGCGTCAGTACCGCGCCGGAAAGCCGGTAGCGTGGCCGGGCGAGTGAGAAGACCCTGCAGCATCGGATTGACGGTCCCGACGATGCCCCCGTACTCGTACTGGGCGCCGCGCTCGGGACCACCTGGCACAGGTTGTAGATCGCGTCTTGTGCGGTCCAGGGTGGTCTAGGTAATGCGTGTAAGTGCAGGTCAGGCCGCTGTGGTCCAGGAGTGACTACGGTGTTGGTGATAGCCATGTGAGAGATGAGTACCCCGGCCGGTAGGTGCCGACGGGCGTGCTGCGCGTCGCGGCGGGTCTCTCTGCGGGGCGAAGATGCGGTCTGTCGGGGTGGGGTGCCTACGTCCCTCACGTCACAGATCGTCGAGTCGGCCAGTTCCGGCCTGTACGTACTCGGCCTGCGCGCCCGCTCGTCCGTGGGGCGGCCGGCGCGCCGCATCGCTGGGCGATGTCCTCGCCCCGGCGCAGTGCCGACGTCACGTCCAGGCTCAGGCCCACGGCCTCGGCGCCGCTCTTCAGCCGTGCCGCCAGGTCCCTTGCGGCGTTAGCGGCGGCTGGCGACCACGAGACGCGCTCCTTCGCGGGCGAACAGCCCCTCAACCGGCCCCTGGACGTCCTCGCCGCCAACAGCCCGGCCGACGCCCTCTACTCACCATTCGACCCGGCGGACATCTTGGCGCCGCATCACGTTTCTCGATCCCGCAGGCGCGCACTTCTCTGGACCGGGACCAGGACCGGGCAGTCCAGGCCACCGTCGCCAACCTGCGCCACGCGGCGGGCTTTGGCCCGAACCACCCGCGGCTGTGCGCACTGATCCGTACCCTCACCGAGCACAGCGCCCTGGGCCTCCTCGGCTCCCTCCATGCCACCCCGCACCAGGCATAGGAGATCAGCGCGCCCCGACATTCCGTGGGCGTGGCGCGCTGGGGCAACACATACCCGGGCCGCAGCCCTGAGCGACTTCCGCCGCACCTGCAACCACCACCGCAGAAAACAGCCGACGAGACCCTCGGCGTGTCGCTGCCTACTCCCACCGAATCTCTGACTCTGGTCACTGGCGAGGCGGCCATAGAGGTTGATGGGGATTCACTTACCTTTACATTGCTCTGACATGGGAAGTTGCGCCTGCTGTGCCCCCGCACGAGCCAGAGGGAGTTGCCTGGGTACAGTGCAGGCAAAGCGTGCACCCGGTTTTCGCAAAGACTTGGGTTGCGCCGGGTGCAAGCCACGGGGAGGACAGGCATATGGGCGGCACGGGCTACGACGTAGAGAGCTCGGCTCTACGGCGCTATGCGAACGCGGCGGATCACGCCGCGGACCAGGTGGAGAAGATCCGGGCCCGAATCAACGGACTGAAGCTTTCCAGCGCCGTGTTCGGCCAGCTGTCGGAGTCCGACAGCCTCAAGGCGGACTACGACAAACAGTCCGAGGAGGCGGTGGATGACCTCCATGACGTCAAGGAATCGCTGAGCGGTATCGCCGACGGCGTGCGGCTCACGGCCGATACGTACGACAACAACGAGGACGACCAGGTCCACGCTCTCGGCGGGGGTCAGACATGAGCCAGGCGCTGGAACGGATCGGATTCGACGTGGACTGGAGCAACCCGCTGGCGGGTGCGCTCGACTCCGTCATCCGGGGGGCCATCAAGGAACTGGGCCTCGACGAGTACCTGGAAAAGGTCAGCGGCGACAACGAGAAGCTGCTCGAAACCGCCCGCGAGTGGCGGGCCGCGGCCCGTGGCATGCAGGGCGTCGTCGACGATCTGCAGGCCGAGCGACGGGCGTTGCAGCGTACGTGGACCGGCGAGGCGTCCGAAGCTTTCGGCGGCACCATGTCCGAGTTCGAAAAGGCCCTCCAGGGCGAGGCCGAGGACATGATCACGGTCGCCGAACTCCTCGAAATGGCCGCTGAGTCGTGCGCCGAGGCCGAGGAAACAATGGTCGTCCTGATCACCGAGGTCGTCGAGGCGCTGCTGGTGGCGGCCGCGACGGCGGCGATCGTGGCGATCCTGACCGCCGGTGTCGGCGCCGCGATCGGCCCGCTCATCGGCGCCGCGGGTGCGGCGCACCGTGCGATGAAGGCCGTACGGATCACCGCGAAGCTGGCGGACAAGCTCAAGGATCTCGCCGACCGGATGCGGGCGCTGCAGAAGCTGCGGCGGGCGCGCATCAAGGCCAAAGCTCTGTGGCGCAACAAGAACGCCCGCAAGAAGCTCAACAAGAACCTCAAGCGGATCGGCAACAAGGTGGTGGGCGCCAAGGCGGCCGGTGCCGCCATCGGTGCGGCGCCGCTGGCGAACAGCGTCATCGAGCACCACACCGGCGTCGACGTCGGCGAATATGTTTCCGAGAAGACCGCCAACATCCGCGAGACGGTCGCTGAAGCGGGCAACAAGGCCGAGCGCGAGCTCCATGACGCCACCGGCCTCAAAGAGGTCCGCATCGGCGACAAGCGCTGGGACGTCGAGCATCAGACCCCCGTCGGCGCGGAGGCCCCGAAGGAGAAGCCGCCGACCGAGCAGCAGAAGCAGTACGCCGGCCGACCCGATTCCGAGCGCTTCACCGACCGCCTGGCCGACGGCGCGGCGCGGTCCAAGCCCGTTCGCGAGGTCTTCGGATGAGTCTGTGGGTCGCCTGGGGGAAGGTCCCGTACAAGGAGGCAAGGGAGCGCGCGACGCAGGCGCTGCCGACCGGGGAGCGGCTCGTACAGCACGAAGTCGCCTTCCCCGGGCGCAAGTTGCCCACCCCGTGGCGGTGGAACCGCCCCCGCGTCCTGGTCGGCCACCGTCTCCCAGGCGACCGCTGGGAAGGCACCAAGCGGGCCTTCTGGTGGATCTTCTGGCGGCTCGACGCGATCCTCGTGACGGGCCCCGAGCTCTTCGGGGGGCGGCGCCCGAAGGGCAAGGCCCTCAAGGGCGGCTGGGGAAGCCTGGGCGGCGGGCTGGCCACCGCCCTGTGGCCGCGGGTTCCGACCACGGACGCGCTGCCGGTGCTCCAGCTCACCGACCGCCATCTGCACGTCAGCTACGTCCAGCGGGGCCGCCGCCGCGGCGAGCTCGGCGCGGTCGAGCCGGGCTGGAGCGTGGCGGCCGGCGAGGTGGCCTGGGTCCGGCACCGTACCGACATCGACGCCGACACCTTCGAATTCGGCTTCACCGACGGCTCCTGGGCCCGGGTGCAGCTGCGCAGCCAGCACGCCGTGTACTTCACCAAGTGTTTTCCCCAGACGGCGCCGGGGCGCCCCTAGTGACCTGAGTCGGAGATTCGTCGGCAATATGAGGCGACTTTGTCGTGGATCTCTCGCCTCCGCCAACTCCGCCTACACTGCTGCGAACGCAGCACGCGTCTCGGCAGAATCCGCCGGCAAGGACGCAGCGGCCGCCGCTACGGCTTACAAGCAAACCCTCGCCACCTACGTCACTAAGAAGCGCGAAGAAGAAGAGGCTCGCCGCCAGGAGGAGGAACGGCGCCACAAGGCAGAACAGGCCCTTCGGAAGTGGAGCGGCAGCAGCTCCAGTTCCTGCGGGAAGCGCTCGTCGCCGTCTGGAAGGACGGTCAAGGCCCCAAGCCGGATGCCATCGACCTCGGATTCCAATGGCTGTTCGGCACCGGAAACAAGGTGGACTTCTTCACCGCCGGAGACGAGTTCACCGAGCAACTCCGCAATGATCATTCGATGGACTACGTCCGATCAGAGATCGTCACGAAGATCCGGAACGACGATCCGGACCATCTCCTTGGCGGTTATAGCGTCATGAAGATTGAGGGCTGGCCTCGACTGTATCGGACGCCACGGATGTACTCTCGCTCGGCGGGACAGGAACAGCAAAGAACTGGGCCTCCGGCGGGAAGTTCGGCACCTCAACCGCCACCTTCCTTGGTTCATACGGCTATAAACTCAAGGTCATCTCGCGAGACTCCAAGACAGGGAAAGTCGAGATAGGTATCCAGATCGATAACGACACCACTATCACCTCCTTTACTCACCTGCCGGGGCCCGCCAAGAAGTATATTGAGAAATATGTCGGTAACCCACTCACCGGTATTGTGGATGCGTTCGATCTTCCACTCAGGACGAAGACGCAGTTCGCATATTGGGAGGAAGAGGTGAACTTGCGATGAAGAAAGCCATTCTGCTGTCCGTACTCTGCGTCGCACTGGCACTCGCCGGTGGGGGATTCCTCCTTTACCGCGCCATCGACTCCGGAGCCATCACCGGAGGCTCGACCGAACGCACTGAACTAATCGGCTCCTGGCACGCCCCGAATGGAGCCCAGGTGACTCTACGCAAAGACGGCACCGCTGAAGGAGTTAAGATTCCTGGCCACTTCTCGGACGACGAGAGGCCACAGAACCCCATCACCGGCGAAGGAAAGTGGAGCTTGGAGAAGCGCCGCACCTTCGTAGACCAGGAGATCACTGTCGTACTCAACACCGGACCCGGAAAGCGCTCAACCATCGAATTTCGGATCGTGGACAAGGGAGCCCGGGGTGGCATCTACCGCCCCATTTCCGTGGAGTCCTCAAGTATGTTCGTCTTCAAGAAGTCTTACTAGGGCTTGATCTTGCATAAGGGTCCGCCAGCAAGCTGGCGGACCCTTATGCACCTCGAGGTGCGGCTCTTCGGTGTTCGGTCAGGGTCCATCTCACCGCCATCCACGTCGCCATAGTTCAGCAACTCATCGCTGAAGCCGCCGGAACGGCCGCCACCGCGCAAAAGAACGCAGCGGAAGCAAGGGGCGTCGCGGCCAAGGCCAACAACGCCGCAGCTGACGCTGAAAAGTACAGCAAAGAGGCAACGCAGGCGGCCGGCCAGGCGAACGAATACGCCAAGCAAGCCAGCAAGCACGCAACGGAAGCCGAAGAATCGGCAGCCGCCGCCGCAAAGTCCGCACGCACCGCCGACGCGGCAGCCAACGCAGCCGAACGCGATGCCGACAAGGCCGAATACGAGGCATCACGCGCCTCCGTCTCCGCCATGCAAGCGAACGCCTCCGCAACTCCGCCTACACTGCTGCGAACGCAGCACGCGTCTCGGCAGAATCCGCCGGCAAGGACGCAGCGGCCGCCACTACGGCTTACAAGCAAACCCTCGCCACCTACGTCACTAAGAAGCGCGAAGAAGAAGAGGCTCGCCGCCAGGAGGAGGAACGGCGCCGCAAGGCAGAACAGGCCCTTTCGGAAGTGGAGCGGCAGCAGCTCCAGTTCCTGCGGGAAGCGCTCGTCGCCGTCTGGAAGGATGGTCAAGGCTCCAAGCCGGATGCCATCGACCTCGGATTCCAATGGCTGTTCGGCACCGGAAACAAGGTGGACTTCTTCACCGCCGGAGACGAGTTCACCGAGCAACTCCGCAATGATCATTCGATGGACTACGTCCGCGCAGAGATCGTCACGACGATCCGGACCATCTCCTTGGCGGTTATAGCGTCATGAAGATTGAGGGCTGGCCTCGACTGTATCGGACGCCACGGATGTACTCTCGCTCGGCGGGACGGGAACAGCAAAGAACTGGGCCTCCGGCGGGAAGTTCGGCACCTCAACCGCCACCTTCCTTGGTTCGTACAGCTATAAATTCAAGGTCATCTCGTGAGACTCCAAGACAGGGAAAGCCAAGATAGGTATCCAGATCGATAACGACACCACTATTACCTCCTTTACTCACCTGCCGGGGCCCGCCAAGAAGTATATTGAGAAATATGTCGGCAACCCACTCACCAGTATTGCGGATGCGTTCGATCTTCCGCTCAGGGAAAAGCATCAGACCGTTTATTGGGAAGATGAGGTGAACTTGCTATGAAAAAATTCATCATGATTTCCGTGCTCTGCGTCTTACTGGCGCTCGCCGGTGGAGGGTTTCTCCTCTACTGCGTTATTGACTCGGGGTTCTTCACTGGTGCCTCCGCAAAGCGGAGCGAACGGGCGCACCGGTTCGGGCGTTCGATTCGCTGGGCGGTATGCGTCCGAGCCTGACCACAGTTGACCCTCATGGACTGGGAGGGCTGGGGCGCCGCCCCCTCTGGCCACGACGCCGCGAACTTGTACCTGCACTCCCTGCCCGTGCCGGACCTTGCAGAACGGGTTCGCCAAGAGTTCTCCCACATCCTGGACACCTCCACCGGCCGAGTCGGCGAGCTGACCGCCTGCACCGAAATCCTCCCGGCAGCACCCCGCGTGCCGTTCTACGCCGATCTGGCCGACGCCGTAAGGGGCCGGAGGGAGACCGCCGCCAAGCCCTGGAGGCGGAGGCCCAACGTCTGCGTGTCAAGCCGCTCGGCGCGGTCTACGTGGCACAGCATCCGAGCGCTGTGAAGGCCGCGGTCGCGGTCGACGGGGCCGCCCGCGAAGCCGCCCGACGACAACACCTTCACGTACTTCCTCGACCCGCACGGCAACACCGTCGAATACATGACGGAGCTGGAGTGCCTGGACGAGGACACCTGGCACCCGCACGTCTACGACTTCTCCCAGCCCGAGGTCACCGACCAGTGGGGCACCGCCAACGCGATGAACGAGATCGTCGCCAAGGAGTCGTTCAACGACCCCGACCGCGGCGTCTTCGTCGCCCCGCCGGTCTGATCCGAGCCCGCCGCGCGGGCGGGTCCCGGCCAACCCGCAGGAATCCGCCCGCGCCGCCCCACGGAACCACCTCGCCAGGAGCCGACCATGCGCTTCGCCGCCATGTCGTGCCCTCGCGCACGACGTGGCTGCCCCCGGTCCGGCTGCGAGCCTGATCGGGGGCAGCCACTTGAGCATCATCGACGGGCGGAGCCCGAGGTGTCAGCTGCTCGGGCAGTCAGTGGGGGGATTGGGCGACGAGTGCGGCGTGACGACGCTCTGTGCCCCGTCCGTGCCCTCCTCGGCCGGCACGGTGGAGGTCCCGGTCCCGCTCCACGTCGTGTCGCCCTTCGAGAAGGTCCAGGTGCCGGTGACCTGCTTCATCAGCTGGGCACGCGTCAGCCAGCCCCACTCCCCCTTCCGCACGGTGAAGGGGTAGGTCTTGGTCACGGTGTTCTGCTGTATCCACTGGTGTGAGTAATTGACCGAGACCGAGGTGGTGACCTTCGACACGATGAATTCCTCGATGCCGACCTCGGCACTCACCGTCACAGAGCCGCCCACGGAGTTTGTCCACCCCGTGGTGTCGGAAAAGGCAACGGTCGGCTTCTCGTCGTCGGCTCCATTGGTGTTGTTGTACAGGGCGGACACGCACTTTTCCGGTCCGACGGTCGCGACGGCGGCATTGTCCTCCTTGTACGTGCACTCGAGGTCGCCTTCGCCGTTCGCGCACCGCTTCAGGGAGTACAGGGTGAGGAGGTTCCGCATGGAATCGTTGATGTAGCCGGGAACCCAGTTCTGGTTCGTTGCGCCGTTGTGACAGGAGTAGGTTCCGACCTCCGATCCGTCACTGTTGTTTTCTCCCGTGACGTCCAGGCAGTCATAGCTGGAGGCATTCCGGATCGCGTACGTGAGCGGGCCGGTGGGTTCCAGGAACCAGCGCTGCTCTCCGGAACCCGGGTCGCAATTGGACGAGGCAAGGCGATGCTTGTCCCCTTCGGTGAAGCCGATGCACTTCCCGTCCTTCTCGTTACGGATACGGAAACTTCCGTCAGCACTGGGGTCAAGGGCCCAGTTCTCAGAGGACGGAGTCTGGTCGATGACAGGCTTGGCCGAGTCATCGCTCCACGTCAGGGCGGACATGACACCGCCGCCGGGCGGAGACATCTGCGAGCGAAGAGTCAGCCCGGTCACGGAAGCCGGACCGTCCGCGCTCGCTGTGCCGGGCGTGAGCAGGGGCAGCGCCGCGGCGAGTGTGAGCGCGAAGGGCAGGGCCATCAGGCGTGGCGCACTGCATCTGTGCGAATTGGTGATCAAAGTCGTATCTTCCCGTCTCATGGGTGTACCGCATTCTTGTGACGGCCGTCCATCGGAGTTCATCCGTCACTCGTCACGGTGGTGACGCACCTGAGGTCTCTTCTGTGAGCACGGAACCAACGAGCCACGGAAATCGAAGCTGAGAGGCTTCCGTCCTAGCGGCACTGATAACGCACCATTCGGTCCCGGGGCGGGATGGAACCCCGCTTCTCGGGTGCTCGGATGCGTGGCACTGCGGAGGTGCTGTCACGGCTGCTGCGCCGGTGAGCGCAAGGGACCGCAGAGGGTCTTTCCAGGATCTCCGGACATCGACCACAGGTCAGCAGGCAGAACGTAGCGCTCCGGCACTCATACGCACGAGAGTAGAAATACCCGATTCAATACCCGATCTTTCTGCCCCTCTGGACCTGGGTGGTTCGGGTGGTCAGATGCCGCTGGCGTCGAGCAGCCGGTGCTGGCCCCCCACACCCACCGAACTTACGAAAGGATCAGTAGGAGCAGCACCAGGCCCTCGTCCGGCCGAAGCGAAGGCCAAGGGCAACGTCACGCCCATCACCAAGCCACCCCCTCAAGCACGTCCACTGAACACCAGGTGAACCGGATTGTTCTGAACCTCCAGAACAATCCGGTCGTGTATGTCAGCAGTGAGAGAGTCGGCCTGCTTCCTGCGCCGCACTCGTGTCCGCCGGGCTGTCTGGCTCGTTGCCGATGCGACCGGGCCGTGAGTTCCATCGGCCGTACGACTCCTGACAGGGCCGAAAGAGCGATGTCCAACAACGCCGCGGCTGTGGCGGCGACCCTTGAGGCTGCTGCGGGGCTGCGCCTCACCGCGGGCCTCGTCAACGGCGACCACTACGACGAGTGGTATGTCGAGGCGCGTCCGTCACTTCTGCTGGCCTTGGCCGAGTTGGCGCGGTCCCAGGGCGCCTCCCAACTGGCCGACAAGCTCGACCGGTTCTCGCACCCGCTCTGTATGGAACCCCTGGACGCAGTCCTGTCCCCCGGGGACATGCCGACGAAGTGGTGCTTGGAGCCGGTCGAGGCCGCGGGTAGGCCTTGCGGTCTGCGCACGCCGGACCACGCAGTGGAGCTGGGACGATGTACTTGGGAGGGGGGTTCGCGATGTGTCGCAGTGATCTCCGCCCAGGCGACGATCGGTGCGAGGAACATGCTGCCTACTGCCGCTCGGTCAAGGTGAACGGGGCCGTCTGCAACCGGCCCCACTGCACCGTCCCCAAACACCGCTCGTCGTCACAGTCCGGAAAGTCCTGAAGCTGCAGCACCGCTCCGCCTCAAGCACGTCCGCTGACACCCATTCCGTTGAGGCGAGCGGTAAGCCGCGCCCGCCCCGAACCGAGGAACAGCACGATGACGAAGCGCGGTCTCCCCCATCCCGAGCACCTGCGCCTGGGCCAGGTCCTCTCCGGCGTGCGGACCCAGTTGTTGCACGAGCAGGTCGCGTTGCTGAACGCGTACCCGCAGACAGGACCGAGAGCGTTTCCGGCGAAGCAGGTGGAGGTGGCAATCGAGGCGTTGGATGCGGCACGCAGGGCACTGGAGAATGCCGTGTTCGAGGAGCACCCGGAAGTGGTCAAGGTGCACGACTATTTCCCGCAGGAGGAGCATCGGGCGGAGGTGGTGGTGCCGGACAAGCCGGGAAGCAGCGCGAGCCGTGTGCGCTTTGGGTCGTAGGGCCGCGAGCGAGGTCGTCGTACGGCAGCTCTGGGTGCGCGTGCCTCACAGCAGCAGCCGGACAGCAGCGCCTACAGGTCGGTGCTGTGCAGGGCGCGGCGGTCCACGGCCAGACGCGGGCGGCGTGCGCGTCGCGGACCCGGGCGGCGAGCACCGCCACGGAGCGCCGGACGTCGTCCATCAAGTGATCTTGACCGATTGCCGGGCGACTGTGACCGTTTCTAGTCACCACCGCTGGTGGTCCGGTTCCCGCTCCGGCGCCGGCGCTTCTGGGAGCGACGTACCAGCTCGCTCGCGGCGAGCGTCACGGTCGCCACGCGGCGGACCCAGCGGGGTCCGCCGCGCTCCGCCCACACCACACATGCACACCCGCCGACGGCGAGCACTAAGACGCCGAGCAGCGCCAGATTGATCATGTTCTTCACCCCTGCGTTCGGTCGTACGGTCCTGCTGATCGTCTCAGACCAGGAAGGGCCTCAACGGGATGTCCGACCGAAACGACATCTGGCCCACTGCCTCTCCCCTTCACGTTGGAGGACCATCGGTCAAGATCAAGTGGCAGAGGACTGCTGGTCGTCAAAATCTCCCGGCAAACGGCCAAGATCCCGCGCCAGAGGACAAAAGCGCTCCTACTGGCATAAGAGGGACGGCTCACCGCATGTGACGAGACGCGGTAGTGGGACCCCGGACGGCTGGTGACCTGGCGATTCGAGCAATGACGGCGATGATGTGTCGATGGACGCCACACCCCCGATTCATGCCCGCGTCGAAGTAGGTTGGCAGAAGGTCCGCGCTGACGGGCGGGTCCGCCCGGAACTGCTCGAAGCTGCCTACGCCGAACCACGCTTGCGCCAGTTGTTTCCGTGGACAGGAATGGGAGAACTGCATTTCAGTCGTTGCACAGAGCAGCGTTGGACGTGGGACATTCCTTACATTCAGCCCGCACCAGACGGCGAATACTGGGTCTCCGGCCCCTTGCGCAGCGAGTCCGTGGGCCCGGCGGCGACGCCGGCACGGGCCATCATGATGGTGGTCGAACGCCTACCTCCCGGCTGCGGGCCTGCCTTCGTCGGCACCCCAGAGGAACTCGCCGTCCACGACGCCGCAGTCTTGTCCGCTGCTTCCAAGCCGCCGGACACCGAGCACTCCACGAACTGACCTCATCAGTCACCCACCTCAGACGCGGGGGGCGACTTCGAGCATCAGCTCCCCCCATCGCGTACGTGTTGGCGACGAGGTCGTCGACGACGGCGCGCATCGCGGCGACGATCGGGCCCGCCGGCGGATCGGGGGGCGGTGGGGGCGGGGCGGTGCGGACGTCGCGGACGGCCTGGCGGACCACGGCGCGCAGGGTGGGGTCATCGAGGGCCTGGAGGCCGCTGTGGGCGAGCGTGGCGAGGTGGCGGGTGATCAGGCTCCGCCACGTCGCCGGTCCGGCTGGAGACGTCGATCAGGGCGCGCTGGGAGAGGCCCTAGTCGAGCAGCCGGTAGGCCTGGGCACGGCTGATGCCGAACTCCGCATCGCAGTACGACTCCCCGCTCGGGTGCCCAAGCGGGAGCCCGAAGCGGGCGGCGTGGGCGTCACGGACCGGGGCGGCGAGCACCGCCACG
This sequence comes from Streptomyces lydicus, assembly GCF_004125265.1. Taxonomy (GTDB): domain Bacteria; phylum Actinomycetota; class Actinomycetes; order Streptomycetales; family Streptomycetaceae; genus Streptomyces; species Streptomyces lydicus_C. The sequence continues at coordinate 1,517,684 of NZ_RDTE01000003.1, read as the reverse complement.
GAGCGCCGGACGTCGTCCATCGCCTCGCGCAGCCAGGCCGTCACCTCCCGGGCGCGGGCCACGCTGAGCGGCTGCCGTGCCGGTTCGGCGACGTCGTCCTGGCCCTCGTCGTGGGTGACCATGACTTCATCGTCCTCCGGGCCGGCGGGCGGGACCAGGGCGTACGGAAGCACGGCGCGAGCTCCGTCTCACAGCCTCACACCCTCACAGCTCAACGCGTCTACCTGGGAAAACGGCCTGTGAGGCTTACAGGCCCCACAGGTTCGGGCTGACATAGCGTCAGGTGCGTGACACCGGCCCGGGGCGCGAGCCGGCCGCGGCTACGTCGTCCGGGAGTCGCCGCCGGGGGGCGGTTAGCGGCGCCGTCGGCCGTGGCCGGGCAGGCCGGCCGAGGTTGCGTACACGCTGGAGCCGCCGCTGCTGGTGACCGGCTCCGCCCGCCACCCTTGGGTCGGCGCGGGTGGCGCCATGCGCAGCAGTCCGTCCACGACGGGACGGGGAGCGGCCGCCCTTATCGGCTCTCCGGACAGCGGGCAGCGCTCCCCTTCCGGCATGTGGTGCTGGGCGAGAGTGTCCTTGTGGGTGATCCGGGCCCAGGAGCCGCAGGCGCACTCGTAGCTGTTCGTCAGCTCTTTGCCGGTCAGGACCACTTCCCCGGACTTCGGGCAGATGCCGGGGCGCCCCGGCGCCGGGTGCTCGTAGAGGTGACCGTTGCGCAGGCTCGCCTTCGTCGGGGCAGCGCACTCGGGGCAGACGACCAGCTTCGTTGGTGCAAAACCGCGCCTCGGCATGTCGTCACCCTTCCCTCATCCTGGCCCCCTGCCTTCACGGTCAACTCGATGCATACCAGGGGCTGTTAGGTTCTCCCCGGCCCGGTTGCCGCCCACACCTGAGAACGCGCCTGCCCTGTGGCCTCGCGGTTTCACCTGCGCCACTCATTCCCGGCACGCTCAGCCCACCAGCCCACCAGCCCACCAGCCCACTAGCGCGCAGACGAGGAGACGTGCGATGCCCAAGAAGACCGGTGCCGAGAACCCGTACGGCTACGACCCCGAGAGCAACACCGTCCGGGTCGGGCAGCACGACCTGGCGCGCCTGCTGCTGATGTTCCGTTCGCTGGTCCGCGAGCGGCCGCCTGGCAGCTGGGACCACATGAGGGACTACGACCTGTCCTTCGAACGGCTGGCAGACGCCGTCGACGCCGCCGCCGAGGCCCGGCAGGGGGCCCGCTGGGAAGGCCCTGACCTCCGGATGCGCTGCACCACAACCGACGCCGTCTACGACTGGCCCGAGGGTGCCCCCTACGACGGCGAGACGCCATACACGTGGAACGTTCCGGGCTACGGCTCCCACACCACCGAGGACACCGAGGCCCGAGGCGGCCTCCTCAGGGCGCTGTGCAGCTTCAGCTGGGCCAAAGAGGAGGGCCGCATCGTGAGCGGTCTGCCGGACTGCCGCGAATGCCGACGCGAGGTCCAACTCGGTGCCGAACGCCCCCGCGGCTCCTGGTGCGCCGGGGGGCCGACGTAGGCCAACGCCGCAGCAGCCGCCGCGAGGCCGGCGGTTTCCTCAAAGAGGATCCCGGGCAGCGTGTTGTCTGGCCTAGGGTCGCTCCATGACCAGTGACGGCGTAGTCGTGGATGAGGCGATCCGTGCGGCGTGGGACTCATATCGGGTCCTGGAGAAACGGACTTCCGCCAAGGAGCGCCAGGAGGCGCAGCAGCGGGTCAAGGCCGCGGTGGAGGCGTACGGGCGTGAGGAGGTGGCCCGGGGCACGGTGTTCCTGGTGGGCGTGCTGACCGGATACCTGATCGCCGAACAATCCGGTGGTGAGGATCGTCTTGATCCGCTCAGCGATCTCATCCCTGCTGTGATCCGGAGACTCCCCGCCTTCGAGATGGCCGACCCGGCTCAGGTGCCGATGGTCACCGGCGTTCTCATGGCCGCTGCGATGGGCATGGACACCGTGGCGTGGCGCAACCGGTTCGGACAGATTCCGCCGGAGGAGGCTCTGGTGCACAGCTTCGTGTTGTGGCTGCTCGCTGACCTCTTCGATTCCCTGATCGGACGGCCGGGAGCCATCGATCAGATGATGCGGGAGACCTTCGACTCCATGGCCGCCGAACACAGCTGACGTGCAGGCGATGGCCGGCGGTTGTGACTGAGCGCTGTAGTTGGCCAGTTGAGCCGGCGCAGCCCGCGCGCCGCCGCTCCGGCCCTTTCGTACGTGAGCTCGGTGGCTGGCTTCCGGGACCATCTCTAGGCTGACCTCATGGCCCATGCGAAGACCTCGTACGTCTGCCTCTCCTGCCGGGTCTCCTACAAGCAGCCGTACGACAGGACAAGGCAGCGAGTCTGTCCGAGCTGCGCGGAGGCGATGATCCATGCCGGTTCGGCGTTCGCCGCGCCCCGGCAGCGAGACGTCGCCGCGTGGCGAACCCTCACAGCCCTGCTCAACGCGGGCGTGGGCTTCCACAAGAGCTGCTGCGGTGGGCCCGGGTACCGCCCTCGGACCCTGCGTGAGGTGCGTGAACGGATGACGCACGCGCGGCGTAGTGGCGAGCCAGTCGCGAAGGCGCTTACGCGACGGGATGTTCCCTGACGGCGCGCTGACCGTGGAAAGCTCAGTCGGCCAACATGCAGCGGTCGATCAGATCGACTTCGCCCGGTACGTCCGGTACGTCCGGCCCGTCCAGCGCGTCGAGCAGTGCGGTGACCCGGGCTTCGATCCCGGGGCGCAGGCTCGTCACCCGCCGCTGAGTGAAAGCCTGTTGCACCAACCGGCGCAGCCGGGTGTGGCGCGGTGGGTCGGAGTTGAGCATGTGGGTGGTGAGCGCTCCGCCCGGACCGCCCGGACCGCCCGTCGGCAGTCCCGCGTACCGGGCGAACATCTCGGTCGCGCCGTCCTTGCTCAGCCGCGGGTCGGCGAGGGCCGCCCGGCAGGCCGCGTGCCCGGTGACGACCCAGCCGGCCAGCGGCGCGGGACCGGAGAAGCGGAGCTTGCGGACCTCACCCGTCTCACGCCAGCGCCGATACCTCTCGTGCGGATGGCAGGCGAAGGACCCGTCACCGTCTCGGTCTCGTCGGACGGCTCAGGCAGCGGCACGGCGCACCTTCGTCAGCCGTACGTCCTCCACGCCGAGCAGTCCGACGAGAGGTACCCTGGCGGACGACTGCCCTGGGGCGACCTCCAGCCCCGATCCGCGGATGAGGTCCAGGAGCAGTTCGGCGAGCGGCATCACCATGTGCCGGCCCCAGCAGCGCTCGGAGGCGTGGCCGAAGGGAAGGTAGCCGGGAGCGGTGTCCGGGTCGAGGTTCTCCCAGCGCTCCGGACGGAACTCGTCCGGGTCCTCCCACAGCTTCGGGTCCCGGTGTGCGAGGAGAGGCAGCAGGAGGACGTCGTCGCCCGCCTCGATCCGCCCGTCGATCCCGGCGAATTCGGGGCAGGCGTTGCGCAGGATGTTCCAGGACGGCGGCAGCAGCCGCATGGCCTCGTACAGGATGTGCCGGTTCGGCGTCTCGGGGTCGAACGGCGAGCCGAGCCACAGCGCGTTGGTGACGAGGGTGGAGACCGTGAAGCACACGGGGGCCGCCGCGCGCCGGTACATGCCCATGGCGTATCGGCGCTGGTGGTAACCCGTGGCATCGGCCGTCAGACCCGCGATCGCGGTCAGCGGGGCGTTCCGGCGGCCGACCCGCCCCGGGAGTGCGGCGCCCGCCGCGATCACCGTCCAGGTGAGCTTGGGAGTCAGTTCCAGGTTGCGGCTCATCAGGATCCGCAACCGGTACGGGTCCCGGCCGAGGATCAGGTCCCGCAGGAACAGGTGTCCCCTGAGAGGCCAGGCTCCGGACAGATCGACGTCCTCGGGCCGGGGGCGGGTCCTCTTCAGCGCCTCACGCACATCGCCGCCGATGGTCCGCATCACCGAAGAGGCCTCGCTGCGGGAGATCGAGCGTCCGTGCAGCGGCTTGAACGTGGGCCGTTCGGTCTCAGTTGCCCGGCGGGCGGCGAGGATCCGGTCGGCAACCTCGTGCCCGGCGATCCCGATGGTGTCGGGTTCGAGCCGGAAGACGTCCTGCCCGAGATGCTCCCGGAACAGAGCGGCGAGTCGTGGATGGAACACCGTGGCGCGCATGGACGTCTCCGGGAAGGCCGAGAGGGGCGGGCAGCGGCGGGCGGCGTCGTCCCCGCCTCGCGACGGGGACGACTTCTCGGCCTAGTACCAGAAGTACCAGGCGCTGGCCTTGAGGCTCTTCTGAGCAGACACCTTGTTGCGAATGGCGAAGAGAATCTTCATCACTGCACCCCCTTTCTGGGTGGAGATGTCACGCACTTCCTCGTGCGGAGGTCGTGCGCTGCTGGCTCGAAGAGGCTGCACCAGGGCGATCAACGAATGATGAATGCCTTTGTCCGGTGGCCCGTTCCGGATGCCCGTGGCTGCCACATACTCGACCCATTCGTCTGCCAACTGCGCAGCCAGTAGCGGACAGTGGTATCGCGACGGGTCCGCAGCCAGCAGATACCCAGGGACCTGGACGACGCGAAGTCCCCACGAGGACCCGTCGGCTGCATGCGGCCTGGTAGTGCGGGAAGTCCCGGTGACCGACCCGCTGTCCCCGCGGACGTCCCCGTGATCGCTGCCCTGTGGTCCCCGTCCGGGCGTGGATCAACGTCCGGGCACCAGCTCCACTCGCCCCGTCGAGAAGCGTCGCGCGTCCCAGGGCGTCGGATCCACGACACACCCGCAGGTCACCATCCGCACCTCTCGGTCAGCCCCTCTACGGGCACTTCCTGCCGCGGCGCCGGTCGGCCAAAGCGTCCATGAGGAGTTCAGTGACCTCTTCGGATAACACGCACTGCCAGCCCTCGGGCTCTTCGTTGTACGGCTCAGCCAACAGGCAGGCCGGCTTCCTGGCGGTGGGCGATGACCTCGGCGACGGACGTCGTCGGCAGCGTCCCGGCGAGCGCGGCCTCGGTGAGTTGGCCGCCGTCCGGGGAGGTGTCGAGCATTGCCTCGCACCACCAGCAGCGGAGCACTGCTTCGGCGTTCTCGGGGGCGGCTGCGAGCAGCTTGCCGTAGAACTCCATCCGCCTCTCGCCGGACAGCGCCGCGCCGATGCCGTCGGCGTTGCGCGGTACCCGGTCCGGCTCGTGTGGGTGGATCGGCTGTGCACTCATGGGTCGGCCCTTTCCGTCTGCTGCAAGTCTGCCGTTTCGCGGGTGCTCCGGTCGGCCGGCTGGGCACAGATGCCAGTCGGCTTCGGCTCGGTGCCGCTCGTGGTCGGCGGTGGACCGAAAGCACAAGGACCCGCACAGGCTGGTCACCGCGGCCTGGTCGGGTTGGTTTCAGCCTGGACGAGGGGCGATCAAGCCAGTTGACCCGATCTGCCCCGGCGGGAAGCTCCACCCCGGGCAGCATACGCAGTGAACTCGATCGACTACTCAACGCGACGAAATGGGGGATGATGGCACGCCAGCCGAACCCGGACCTCACCACCACACTGACGATGCTGCACGCCACCGTACTGAACACGGACAAGAATCTCCGGGACGCGCTCGACAAGAGCGTGGAGAAGCTGGAGTCAGCCGGCCAGGCCGCCCATGACAAGGCGACCAAGGAGGTCGTGGACGAGCTCAGCCGGATGCGCGCGAACTTCCGCGACGTCCACAACAAGCTGAACTCCAGCGGGGACACACTCGACAGCGCCGTCCACGAGGTCGTCGCCCAGCTGCGCACCGAACTGCGGGAGGTCCGTGACGTGCTCGCGGACTTTGCCCCGCCTGCCGCCGCCCCTGTCCTCCGGGAGGCATCCGGAATCCAGGAAGACCACACCGGACTCCAGGCCTCACCGGTCACCACCGTCACCGAGACCGACGAGGCCGCGGAAGAGCCGGCACTCCACACGGCGATCCCGGCGCAGCGCATCGCCGACCAGGACGTCCCGTCCGCTCCGGCATTGTCGGTTGGCGAGGTCCGTCAGGCCGTCCGCGAGGTCTTCACCGAGGAACTCGCTCCCATGCTCGCCTTGCTCACCACCCCGGACAGCCACAGCGGCGGGCCGGCTGACGACCAGCAGAACACACCGGCCGGGCTGCTCGAAGCCCTCGGTGAGGTCAAGGCGGAGATCGACAACGCCCGGGAAGAAGCCCGGGCCTCGATCGCCTCCGTGCAGCAGGAAATCACAGACCTGCGCACCACCATGGAAAAGCTGCTTTCCCAGCCCGACGCCACCACCACAAACGCCGAAGAGAACAAGGAACATAGCGCTCTGCTCAAGACGGCAGCCCGCGCCTCTTCCGCAAGCCTGCTGTGCCACCGCGACATCTGGGAGTTCATCACCGCTCACGCCGGTCGGCACCCGCACTTCCGTGTACCGCCGCAGGTCGCCGCCGAGGGGGACGAGCGCATCCGCGCCGCGCTGTCCGGCCGCTCCCTGATCGCCCTGCTGATCAGCTTGCACTCCCTCGAGCGCACCGCCGCCGACGGCGACGGCGACCGTGAACTCGCAGCCACCTTGTACGAGCGCATCGAGAAGAGCCTGACCGGCCTCAGCCCCGGCGGAGAGCCGGTCACCATCACCCTCGACGACCGTACCCCGGCGACCGAGGACAGCATCGAGGCTGACGGCGAACCGGACAGCACAGGAATCCCGCCGACATCGACCGAGCAGGACACAGAACCCGACGAGGACGCCGGACCCGCCACCCAGTGAACGGCCCAGGAAGGCACCCGGCCTCCCGGCCGGGTGCCTCACCGCGCGCCTTGAGGCCTGTCTGGCCGTGTCAATCCCTTCCGGGGCGGCTTGAGGTTAGGGGTTGCGCTGGGCGATGGCGGTGTTGAGGAAGGTCGCGAAGGTGCACCAGGCCGCGTAGGGCGCAAGGGCTGCGGTGGCGGTGGCATCGATGCGTGCCGTGCGGCGGATCAGTTCAGCATTGCTCACGTCCAACACGATGGTGCCGACCACGCCCGCCTTCGGGCTGCGACAGCCGAAGAAAAGCCAGGTCCACGCCGCGTTCGCGGCCAGATTCACACCGAGGCTGGCGGCCAGACGACGTCGTTCCCCCGGCCTGGCGTGCTGGAGCGCGCGGCCGCCGGCCCAGGCAACCGAGCCGTACAGGGCCGTACACGCGCAGTGGGGAACCGTCTTCGCGCACCTGCCGGGCCCCGCCCGGCTGAAGGAGGCTCTTGGCCGGGCCGTGACCCGCCGGCTGCTGTCCGTGAACGTGGCCGAGCACGTGACCATTCCGCGTAAGGCACGCAAGGAAGAACGGAAGAACAAGCAGGAGGTGATGCCCTGGAATGTTCAGGAGGTTCAGACCTTCGTTCATGGGGTCATGGAAGAGAGGCTCTATGCTCCGCTTCTGCTGTCTCTCATGGGCCTACGCCCGGCTGAGGTCTGCGGACTTCGGTGGACAGACGTCGACCTGGACGACGCCAGTATCACCATTGCCAATACGCGCACGATGAGGGGCAACCGGTACGTGGTGGAGAAGGATACGAAGTCGACGGCCGGTGAGCGGGAACTCCCGTTGCCCGCTCTGGTGCTGGCTGCCCTCACGTCGTTCAAGGCTCTCCAGGCCAAGGAGAAGCTGGCTCTGGGGGAGGCTTATGTCGCCTCCGGCTACGTCCTAGTGCACGAGACCGGAGAGGCGTTCGCGATCAAGCAGCTTCGCCGTCGCGCGTACCGGCTCATGGACATGCTGGCTCTCCGTCGCGTTCGGGTATACGACGCTCGTGCGTCGTGCTCCACGTTCCTGGCGAACAAGGGCATGCCGGACCACATCCTTGCGCGGTGGGCCGGACACACGAATGTGAAGACCACCAAGCGGTGGTACGTCAAGGCGGACGTGGAAGATCTTCGCGAAGCCGCCACGCCATGGGATGGCCTGCACGGGGCTTCGACCCAGCATGTGAGAGATTGTGAGATTTGAGAGCGCGCAAGGCGTGAGTGAGCTGTCCGCGCCCACACCGCAACGCCGCTTCTCAGGGCCAGAAGACCCCGGCCCTGATCATGAGCAAGGCACCGCATCCGTACCGGCAGATCACGGTGAGCTACGACGAGCCGGGGCGCGCGATCGTCCACGTCGTCTCCACGCTGAGGCTCTGACCTGTGCAAACCCTGCTTCGGGCGCCGTCGGCGGCCCTGCTTCGGTGGCTCTTCCTGACCCGGGTGTAAGGATCTTGTCAGAGAGTCGGTAGCGTGGCCGGGTGAGTGAGAAGACCCTGCAGCACCGGATTGACGGCCCCGACGACGCCCCCGTACTTGTCCTCGGTGCCGCTCTGGGTACCACCTGGCACATGTGGGACCGGCAGATCCCCGAGCTGACCCGCCACTGGCGCGTGATCCGTTTCGACCTGCCCGGACACGGCGGCTCGCCCGCCCACGCGGCAGCTTCCATCGCGGAGCTGGCCGACCGGCTGATCGCCACCCTCGACGCCCTGGGCGTGGACCGGTTCGGCTATGCCGGCTGCAACATCGGCGGAGCCATCGGCATCCAGCTGGCGCTCACCCGCCCGCACCAGGTCACTTCGCTCGCCCTGGTGTCCACCTCGCCGCGGTACGGCACCGCCGACGCCTGGCGCCAGCGCGGTGTGGTCATCCGCACGAACGGGCTGGAACCGATCGCCCGCACCGCGCCCGAGCACTGGTTCACCCAGGGCTTCGCCGGTGCCCAGCCCGCGATCGTCGAGTGGGCCGTCCAGATGGTGCGGACCACCGACCCCGGCTGCTACATCGCCGCCTGCGAGGCGCTGGCGTCCTTCGACGTACGCTCCTCCCTCGGCCGGATCGGCGTGCCCACCCTCGCCGTCGTCGGCTCCGAGGACCAGGTCACCCCGACCACCGACGCCCGCACCCTGGTCGCCGGAATACCCGACGCGAGCCTGGCGCTGGTGCCCGGCACTTCCCACCTCGCGCCCGTCGAGCAGCCCTCGGCCGTCACGGAACTCCTCATCCGGCACTTCTCCACCGCCTGGCACGACAAGCCCGGCCCCGGTGGCCAGAGCGCCATCGGCGCCGCGGCCCCCAAGCCGCAGATCGCGCCCCCGCCGCCCCCGATGGCGCCGCCCGCCGCCATAGAGTCCGGCCTCGCCCAGCCGGAACAGGCCCGCGGCGCCACCTACGAAGCGGGCATCAAGGTCCGCCGTGAGGTCCTGGGTGACGCCCATGTCGACCGGGTCGAGGCCGCCGCCGACGACTTCAATGGCGACTTCCACGACTTCATCACCCGTTACGTCTGGGGCGAGACCTGGACCCGGACGGGCCTGGACCGCCGGACCCGCAGCGTCATCACGCTCACCGCGCTGGTCGCCCGCGGCCACCACGACGAGCTGGCGCTGCACACCCGCGCGGCCCTGCGCAACGGCCTCACCCCCACGGAGATCAAGGAAGTCCTGCTGCACACCGCTGTCTACTGCGGTGTCCCGGCGGCGAACTCCGCCTTCGCGGTCGCCCAGCGGGTGATACGGGAGGAGACGACGCCCGAGGCCTGAGGGCCGGGACGGCGCGCCCAGCGTCGCCGCAGCCGGTGGCGGGAGCGCACGCACGCGGCCCGTCACGGCAAGATGGCGCCATGGAACTCACCAAGAAGACCCACGCCTGTGTCCGGCTGGAGAAGGACGGGCGGACGCTCGTCATCGACCCCGGTCTCTTCAGCGAGGAGGACGCGGCCGTCGGCGCGGACGCGATCCTGGTCACCCATGAGCACATGGACCACTTCAACGAGGACCGGCTGCGGGCGGGCATGGAGGCCAATCCGGCGGCAGAGATCTGGACCCTGTCCAGCGTTGCCGACCAGCTCGCCGGAGCCTTCCCCGGTCGGGTGCACACGGTCGGCGACGGGGATACCTTCACCGCCGCCGGCTTCGAGGTGGAGGTGCACGGCCAGCTGCACGCCGTCATCCACCCCGACATTCCGCGCATCACCAACGTCGGCTTCCTCATCGACGGCGGCACGGTCTTCCACCCGGGCGACGCCCTCACCGTCCCGGAGGGCCGTACGGTCGACACCCTGCTGCTGCCCGTGCACGCCCCCTGGAACAAGGTCGCCGAGATCATCGACTATGTGCGCGAGGTCGCGCCGCAGCGCGCCATCGACATCCACGACAGCCTGCTCCAGGACCACGCCCGCCCGGTCTACGACTCCATGATCCAAAATCTGGGCGGCGGGGCCGAGCACGGCCGTCTCACCCCGGGGAACCGGACCGTCCTCGGCTGAGGCCCGACTGTCAGTGCCGCGCGGTAGGTTTACCGGCATGCGCATCGCGACCTGGAACGTCAATTCGATCACCGCCCGCCTCCCGAGGCTGCTGGCCTGGCTGGAGCGCACCGGCACGGACGTGCTGTGCATCCAGGAGACCAAGTGCTCGGCCGAGCAGTTCCCGTACGACGAGCTGCGCGAGCTCGGCTATGAAGCCGCGGTCAACGCCGACGGCAGGTGGAACGGCGTGGCACTGCTGTCCAAGGTGGGGCTCGACGACGTCGTCCTGGGCCTGCCCGGGGGCCCGGAGTACGACGGGGTGCAGGAGCCGCGGGCGGTCTCGGCGACCTGCGGACCGGCCCGGGTGTGGTCGGTGTACGTCCCCAACGGCCGCGAGGTGGGCCATGCGCACTACACCTACAAGCTTGGCTGGTTCGAGGCGCTGAAGACGGCCGTCGCCGAGGACACCGCGGGCTCCCGCCCGTTCGCGGTCCTCGGCGACTACAACGTCGCCCCGACCGACGAGGACGTCTGGGACCCGGCCGTCTTCGAGGGCGCCACCCATGTCACGCCCGCCGAGCGCGCCGCCCTGGCCGCCCTGCGCGAGGCGGGCCTGTCGGACGTGGTGCCGCGCCCCCTCAAGTACGACCGTCCCTACACCTACTGGGACTACCGCCAGCTCGCCTTCCCCAAGAACCGCGGGATGCGCATCGACCTCGTCTACGGCAACGGACCGTTCGCCAAGGCTGTGTCGGACGCGTATGTGGACCGCGAGGAGCGCAAGGGCAAGGGCGCCTCGGACCACGCCCCGGTCGTGGTGGACCTCGATGTCTAGGACGGTGTGACGGCCCCGGCCGGGAGCCCGTCGCGAGCCGGCCGGGGCTGCTGGGCGGTGGCGGGCGACAGGCCCCTGGACGGCCTCAGCCCCGTCCCGGCACCAGCGCCCGCAGGTCCACCGCGTTGCCGAGCGCCGCAAGGCCCGCGTCGCCGGGGTGCAGGTGATCGCCGCTGTCGTAGGCGGGCAGCAGCCGTGCGGGCCGCTGGGGATCGCGGAGTACCACGTCGAAGTCCAGCGTCGCCTCGAAGGCGGTCCCGGCGTGGCCGCGCACGAAGGCGTTGACGGCCTGGCGGCGGGCCTCCACGGCCGGGGTGCAGTCGGGGTAGCCCTCACAGGGCGTGAGGGTCGCCACCACCACCCGCAGCCCTCGCCCGTGCGCCCGGTCCGCGAGGGCCCGCAGACCGGCGATGACCTCATCGGCCGGGGTCCCCCAGCGCACATCGTTGATGCCCTCGAACACCACCACCGTCCGCGCCGAGGGCTGCGCCGGCACATCGCGCTCCAGCCGGTGCAGGGCGCTCACCCCACCGGTGTCCGTGCTGACCCCGTCGCCCGGATAGCGGTCGGTGACGACCCGGTTCGCCGAGATGCCCTGGTCCAGTACGCCGTAGCGGGGCAGCGCGTGCTGGGCCTGGAACCGGCGGGCCAGCACATCGGGCCAGCGCCGGTTGGCACCGCTCGTCGACTTCACCCCGTCGGTGATCGAGTCGCCCAGGGCCACGACCGAGCCGGGCCCGCCCGCGACATCGACGCCGGTCAGGAACGGCCAGAAGGTCATCGTTCCGGGGTAGGCCGCGCCGTCGGTGTCCGCGGTGCGGTCCCCGCTGCCCGCGGCACTCAGATACGACTGCTGGGCCGCCTCCTGGTGCACCGGCGCCGCCGCCACCGTTCCCGGCAGATGGAGGCTCACCAGCAGATCGGTGCCGGCCGGAACGGTGAAGCCGGCGGGGGCGCTGAACGCCTCGGCCCCGGCCGGTATGCGGACCCCGCTGTGCCCCTTGTCGAAGGTCAGCGGCACCGGTGTGCGCTTGGCCGCCGCCCCCGCGCCCCGCACCGCGATGCTTGCCGCTCCGATGTCCACCGGTGCGGCGGCGAAGGTGTTGGCGATCCGTATGCGCGCCCGCGGTCCGCCCGCGCCGCTGTGCACCACCAGCCGCAGCGTACGGTCGGTCCAGGGCCCGACCGCCCGGTAGCCCGCCGTGCTCGCCGCCCAACTCCCGGTCCTGCCGCGCCCGGTGTCCCGTACGGACAGCGCGAACACATGCAGCGCACCGGACGGCCCGGACGCCTCCGGCAGCGCCACCGAGCTCACCTCCCGCCCCGCTCGCAGCGGCACGGTCACCGCATACAGCCGCGCCGAACCGGGCAGCTGCCCACCCGGAGCGTTGAGGTGCGGCAGCGTCACCGCCTTGGTGGCGGCCGGCCCCGACCGCCAGTCGGGCGCGGTGAGTTCATAGGTGCTGTGCGACCCGTCCCGGTAGTGCACGGTCCCGGTGCCGGTGGCCGTACCGCCCGTCCCGGCGACCAGGAAGGTCAGTGCCTCGCCCCGGCCGCGTAGCGCTACCGGCTGGCCGTCCGCGAGCACATTGTCCGGCGTCCCGGGCGCGGTGCGCGGCAGCGTGAGCCGGGCTCCGTCGAGCGTCAGGGCGCTCCCGGGCGTCCAGCCGGCCGCCGCCAGGTCCTGAGCGGACAGCGAACGGCCCGCCCCGTCGAAATCGGCGGCCTCGGGCCGGGAGTTGTCACTGACCGCCCGGTTGTCGAAGAGCCCGGCCAGGGGCAGCGGGCCGGGCGGCGCTCCGGCCGGTGACGCGTGCGCCGCGACAGCCGTCGCGGCTCCGGCACCGGTGGCCGGCAGTGCGGTCGCGGTGAGCAGCAGGACCAGGGCGGTGCCCCATCGTCGTACACGCATCGGTCCGTATCCCTCCGTGGGCGCGGGCGGGCAGGTGAGAGCGGGCGTTCCAGGCCGGACCGCGAGAGGCGGGGACTCCGGGGGCCGGTCGGATCCGGTCCGGGCGCCATGAAGGTAGGGAGGCGCGGGGGAAGCGTCAAGGTGACGAACGGGGCACGGGTGCGCCGCGCGCCTGTGGCCACGACCACAGGGCGGGTGGGACGCTGCAGACCATGAACATGTCTTTCCTGGACAAGTGGCGCAAGCGGCAGCATGCGCACCGGTCCGTGCCGCTCGCGGAGTCGGTGCGGGCCGATCCCGAAAGCGTCGTCGAGCTGCTGTCCGAGTGCGAACTGCTGCGGGCCCAGGCCGCCACGGAGGGCGTCGAACTGGACGACTCCGTAAGCTCGTTGGAGGCACTGGACCAGCTGCGGCCGGTCTGGCGGGACGACCCCGAGGTGCTGCCCTGGCTCGGCAACGACGCCGGTCTCTACCTCGGCACGGTCGTGGTCCGCACGGTACCCGGCGCCGTGTGGCACGTCTGGCCCGACGGGCAGCCGGTGGTCCGGCTGGAGTCCGGGCGGGAGATCGACGTGGTGGCCACGGGCCATGAGTGGGCCGATAGCGGGGCGCCGGAGCTGTCGCAGGTCTACGCCGAGGTCTCGGAGAGCTGACCTCCGGCCGGGGGAGCAGCCGTGACGACGGCCCGCACCGGTCCCGCGCCGGCCCCGCCCGGGTTCGCATTGGGTGCGCACCGGGTTCCTCCGTCCCCCGATTCACCCGCCCATCTCTCCGCATCCGTGCGTGTCAAGGGAGAAGCGCCCTATTTACCCCGGTAGGTTGCGAGTTCTCCGCTGTACGGATGAGAGTGGGCAGGTCTGCATATGGCCGGTGATGCGCTGATTGAACTGCGCGGGGTCAACAAGCACTACGGAAAACTGCATGTCCTGCGGGACATCGACCTCACCGTCGGCCGCGGGGAGGTGGTCGTGGTCATCGGGCCCTCCGGGTCCGGGAAGTCCACCCTGTGCCGGGCCATCAACCGCCTGGAGACCGTCGAGTCGGGCACCATCGAGCTGGACGGGCAGCCGCTGCCCGAAGAGGGCCGCGCACTGGCCCAGTTGCGGGCCGAAGTCGGCATGGTCTTCCAGTCCTTCAACCTCTTCGCCCACAAGACCGTGCTGGACAACGTGATGCTGGCGCCGATGAAGGTCCGGAAGAAAAAGAAGGACGAGGCCGCGCGGCGGGCCCGTGAACTCCTGGACCGGGTGGGACTCGCCTCCCAGGCCGAGAAGTATCCGGCACAGCTCTCCGGCGGCCAGCAGCAGCGCGTCGCCATCGCCCGTGCACTCGCCATGGACCCCAAGGCGCTGCTCTTCGACGAACCGACCTCCGCCCTCGACCCGGAGATGATCAATGAGGTGCTGGAGGTCATGCGGCAGCTCGCCCGGGACGGTATGACGATGGTCGTGGTCACCCACGAGATGGGCTTCGCCCGCTCCGCCGCCAACCGTGTGGTGTTCATGGACGACGGCCGGATCATCGAGGACCGCACCCCCGAGGACTTCTTCACCGCGCCGCGCAGCGAACGGGCGAAGGACTTCCTCTCCAAGATCCTCAAGCACTGAACGGGGGCGCCGTGATGCCGCACAGCCACTCCTCGCCCCTGCGCCGCGCCCTCCTGGCCGTCGTGCTCGCCGTGCTCGCGCTGGCCCTCGCCGGCTGCGGCCGGGAAGGAAGCCCGCCGGTCAAGGGCCCCAAGGGCAGCGAACTGCCGCACTACCCGGTCGCCAGGAACTTCTCGCTGCCCGCCTCCCCGACCTGGGTGCGGGCCAAGCGCCGCGGCCACCTCATCATCGGCGTCAAGGAGGACCAGCCCTACCTCGGCGAGAAGGACCCGGCCACCGGCCGGTACACCGGCTTCGACATCGAGATCGCCAAGATGATGTCCGCCGCCCTCGGCTTCCCGCCGCAGACCATCCAGTTCCAGACGATCGCCTCCGCCAACCGCGAGACGGCCCTGCAGAACGGCCAGATCGACCTCTACGTCGGCACCTACACCATCAACGCCAAGCGCAAGAAGCTGGTGGGCTTCGCCGGCCCGTACTACATGGCCGGCCAGTCACTGCTGGTGCGCACCGACGAGCACGACATCAAGGGGCCGCAGGACCTGGCCGGCAAACGGGTCTGCTCGGCGGCCGGATCGACCCCCTTCCAGCGCATCCAGGCCGAGTACCCCAGGGCCGTACTGGTCGCCTACGACACCTACTCGGTGTGCGTCGACAACCTGCTCACCTACCAGGTCGCCGCGGTCACCACCGACGACGCGATCCTGCTGGGCTACGCGGCCAAGGTGCCCCACGAGCTGAAGGTGGTCGGCAAGCCGTTCTCCGAGGAGCCGTACGGCATCGGCGTGCCCCGCGGTGACAATGCGCTGCGGTTCGCGCTCGACGACGCCCTCGCCGCGAACGAGAAGAACGGCAACTGGAAGAAGGCGTACGACGCGACCCTCGGCCTGTCCGGAGTGCCTGCCCCCAAGCCGCCCCCGATCGACCGCTACCCGGCGACCTGAGCCGCCAAGGACTGACCGATGAACGTTCTCCTCGACAACCTCTCCCTCTACGGGAAGGGCCTGCTGGGCACCGTCGAACTCACCGTCTTCGCCTCGCTGCTCGCGCTCGTCCTCGGTTTCCTGATGGCCGCGTTCCGGGTGGCGCCGGTCGGCTCCCTGCGGGCCTTCGGCACGGCCTGGGTGACGGTGCTGCGCAACACGCCGCTGACGCTGCTGTTCTTCGCGGTGGTGCTGGGCCTGCCACGCTTCGGCTTCGTCCTGCCCTTCAACCTCTTCGCCATCCTCGCGCTGGGCTGCTACACCTCCGCCTTCATCTGCGAGGCGGTGCGCTCCGGCATCAACACCGTGCCGGCCGGGCAGGGCGAGGCGGCCCGCAGCCTGGGCATGACCTTCCCGCAGACGCTGGGCGGAATCGTCCTCCCGCAGGCGTTCCGCTCCGTCATCCCGCCCATCGGCTCCACCCTGATCGCGCTCGCCAAGAACTCCGCGATCGCCGGTGCCTTCAGCGTCACCGAACTGCTGGGGGTCTACAAGCCGCTCAGCGAGATGGGTTACGGCATCATCTGGACCTTCGTCTGGATCGCCGTCGGCTATCTGATCGTCACCCTGACCATCAGCGCGCTCTTCCACGTGCTGGAGAAGCGCTTCGGAGTCGCCCGATGACCACCGCCCTCTACGACGTCCCGGGCCCGCGGACCAGGCAGCGGCACCGGCTCTACGGCCTGGTCTCCACGGTGCTGATCCTCGCCCTGCTCGGCTGGATCCTCTACCTCCTCTTCACCACCGGGCAGTTCACCGCGGAGAAATGGACTCCCTTCACCTACAAGGGAATTCAGGAGCTCCTGCTGCGGGGCCTCGGCAACACCCTGAAGGCCTTCGCCCTCGCCGCGGTGCTGTCGCTGGCGCTGGGCGGGGTGCTGGCGACCGGCCGGCTCTCCGAGCACCGGACCGTGCGCTGGGTGTCCACGGTGCTGGTGGAGTTCTTCCGCGCCATGCCCGTACTGGTCATGATCTTCTTCATCTATGTGGCGCTGAAGGCGGAGCCGCTGGTCGCCCTGGTCGCCGGGCTGACGCTCTACAACGGCTCGGTGCTCGCCGAGGTCTTCCGTACCGGCGTCCACTCCGTCGACCGCGGCCAGCGCGAGGCGGCCTACGCACTGGGCATGCGCAAGACGCAGGTCATGACGCATGTCCTGGTGCCGCAGGCGGTCCGGGCGATGCTCCCGGCGATCATCAGCCAGCTGGTGGTCGCCCTGAAGGACACCTCGCTCGGCTACCTCATCACCTACGAGGAGTTCCTGCACGCGGGCAAGCTGATCGCCTCCAACCTCGACTACGACCTGCCGTTCATCCCCGTCGTCATGATCATCTCGCCGATCTACATCGGGATGTGCATGCTGCTGTCCTGGCTGGCCCACTGGGTCTCCCGCCGCCAGCGGCGCAACCCCAAGGTGGAGGCCGCCGAGGTGGCCGCCCCGGAGCCGGGCACCTTGCTGCCGGGGGGCCATCGACGGCCGGGGTGAGCCGCCGGGGTGAGCTGCCCGGTTACGGGTGCGGGGACGCTAGTCGCGCACCGGCACCGACACATAGGACGGATCGTTCGACGGGGAGGAGAACGTCAGCCGGGCGCCGCTCGGGTTGTGCTCGTTGTACAGCGGGTCGACGGTGTCCACGACCACCGCGAGACGGTGGCCGGCCGGGACGTCGTAGGCCGTGGAGAACAGGTCCAGGTCGACGCCGAAGGGCTGGTTCGGCGTCTTGCCGTGGAAGGTGTACGGCGCGTGGGTGACCAGCTTGCCGATGCCGAGCGGGCCCACGTCGTAGAGGTAGGCGATGGCGGTGCCGCTCTCCGCGGTGCTGGTCAGGGTGGTGTGCAGTCGGGTGGTCCCCCTGACCCGCTGCCCGGTGTCGTAGCGCTCGGACTGCCAGACGGCGGCCAGGGAGCGCGGCAGCAGCGGGATCGAGGCCATCGGCGGCAGCCGGAGGAACTGGTCCAGCATGCTGGAGAGGATGATCAGCCCGCCGTTGGCGCCGGAGTCCCAGTTGGTATTGATCTGTTTGCTGTCGCCGAGCTCGATCCGGCGCTGCGCGGACGGGACGTCCTTCCAGCTCTTGTAGCCCTCGTACGCGCCGGTGGAACGGGACTTGAGCAGCACCGGCGACTCCCGGTCGATGCCGTTGTCCGCGCCCTTGAGGTAGTGGTCGAACCACCGCTGGGTGTCGGTCCAGGTGTCGTTGGGCAGCCCGAACAGGCCGAGCCCTTCGGCCGTGGCGTGATCACCGGGACGGAATTCGAGTCGCTTGGGGCCGGTCAGCTTCTCGTAGAAGTCGGCGGTCTGGTTGGGCGGGAAGATGGAATCGCCCCAGGCGTTGCCCAGCATGATGGCGGCGCCATTGGCGTTGATCTTGTCGAGATAGGTGGCGGGGGAGCGTTTGCGCCCCCAGGCGATCAGGTCGTTCTCCTTGTCCAGGTTCGAGGCCAGGAAGTCCTTCATGATGGTGCGGAATTCGGGGCTGGGGCGTCCGGTCAGCTCGCCCGTGCCGCCCAGGAACGATGCGGCCTGCCGGTGCTCGGTGCGGCCGCTGTAGATCGAGCCGACGAGATCGCCCCAGCCGCTGAGCGCCGCAACCGCCTTGATCCGCTTGTCGAACGCGGAGGCCAGCAGGCTGATCCCGGCACCGTAGGAGACCCCGCCCATCCCGACCTTCTGGGGATCGGCCGGTGTGTGGGCCAGCGTCCAGTCGATGACCTTCGACGCGTCGGCGACGTCCTTCGGGCCGGCCGTGTCGATCTCACCGCCGGACTGCCAGAAGCCGCGTGAGTTGTAGCCGACGACGACATAGCCCGCCTCGGCCAGCTTCTTGGCCTGCGCCATGTACTCGATCTGCGGCATCGACCAGCTGGTGGGCAGCACGATGACGGGGTAGCGCCGGGTGCCGTCGGCACCGGCCGGAGTGAAGACATTCGCCTTGAGGGTGGTACCGCCGTCGCCCTGGATGTCGACGAACCGCACGGAGGGGGCGCCCGACGCCGCTGCCGTGGGGGCGGATCGCGGCGTTGCCGCCTCGGCGGTGGCCGGCGCGCCGGCGAGGACCGTGGTGGCCAGCACCGCCGCGGAGACGGTGCCGATCGCGGCGCGCAGTGTCGTACGGGAGGGCCTCATCTTCTGCTCCAGATCTCGATGCGGGCCGGCCGCACGCTGTCCGAGTGGGACAGGTGGGGCGTACGGTGACCCGATTTTGACTGGAGAGTAAGGTCCACTCCTTACCTGGGGTAACCCATCGGTAGGTTACGGGTGGGTAACGCCCTTGCTTTCAGGGGGAGTCGGGGTGGCGACCAGTGAGAATAGGTGTTGCCGACCGGGCGAGAGCGTGGGTGAGGGGGAGTGGTGGCCGGGACACCGTTCGATGAGAGTGAGCGTCAGATCTGGGCGGGGAGTGCGGCCGCGTACGAGGCGGGGTTCGGCAGGCTCTGTGCCCATCCGGTCCCGCGGTTGCTGGACGCCGCAGGGGTGGCGGCGGGCACGCGGGTGCTCGACGTCGGTACGGGGACGGGCTCGGCCGCGGCGGCGGCCTGTGCGCGCGGTGCCCGGGTGGTGGCCGTGGATGCCGAGCCCGATATGGCCCGGCGGGCCGCCCGTACGGCCCCCGGCGCAGGTGTGCATATCGCCGCCCTTCCGCAACTTCCGTATGCCGACGGACAGTTCGATGCCGTGGTCGGCAACTTTGTGCTCAATCACGTGGGGCGGCCCCGTGCGGCACTCGACGAGCTGCGCCGGGTGACCCGGCCGGGCGGCCGGATCGCGCTGACGCTCTGGGCGGCTCCCGCCGCACCCGGGCAGGCGCTGCTCGGCCGCGCCGTACATGCGGCCGGTGTGCCCCGTCCGTCGTTTCTGCCCTCGCTCGCCCCCGAAGACGACTTCCCGCGTACCGAAGAAGGCGTCGTCGGCCTGGTGCGGGACGCGGGGTTGACGGAGGCGGCCTGCCGGCCGGTGTCCTGGGATCACCACACCACACCGGAGGAGTGGTGGAGCGGTCCGGCGGCAGGGGTGGCGACCATCGGCCGGGTCGTATGGAGCCAGGGGGCGGCCGTGGCCGAACGTATCCGTCAGCGCTTCGTCGTGCTGGCGAAGGAGTTCACCGATGGTGAGGGCCGGTTGGTGCTTCCGCACAGGGCGCTGCTGGCGTCCGGGCGGGTGGCCGGGCCGGGGCGGGCCGGCGCCTGATGGCCCGGGGGCGGGAGCCCGGCCGTGAACACCGTGGGGTGCGGTGCGCGGGGTGGTGGTGTGTGCGGCCGCCGTGGTGCTCAGCCTTGGGGTGCGGTCGTTGCCGCGGTGGTTGCCGCGGTCTTCGGTATTGAGTTGAGGAATTCGTGCAGTGCCGCGTTGAAGGTGTGCGGCTGCTCCAGGTTCGGCATGTGGGCCGCCTGTTCGATGACGGTCAGGTGGGAACCCGGGATGTGTTCGTGGAGGTGGCGGGCGTCGCTCACCGGGGTGTAGGTGTCCTCGGTGCCGACCACCACCAGGGTCGGCACCGTGATGCGGGGCAGCAGCTCGGTGTAGTCGGGGCGTTCGGCGCGGCCGCGCAGGGCGGCGGCGGCGCCTTCGGGGGGCGTGGTGGTCATCATCTCCAGGACGTGCGCGGCGACGTCCGGCCGGGCGGCGATGGTGTCCGGGGAGACCATCTTGTCCAGCACCTCGTGCGCGTAGTCGGCCATTCCCTCGCGGAGCAGCCGCTCCGCCATGTCGTAGCGCGCGGTCTTGCCGTCCGGGGTCTCCGCCGCGGCGAAGGTGTCGGCGAGCAGCAGGGCGCTGATCCGTTCAGGGAAGAGCCGGTAGCACTCCATGACGATCTGGCCTCCCATGGAGAGGCCGCCGAGGACGCAGCGCTCGATCCCGAGGTGGTCGAGCAGGTCGACGAGGTCCCGGGCGAACGTCCCCAGTGGGGTTGCGCCGGGGGTGGCGGTTGAGCCGGGGGTCGCCGTGCTGTCCCCGTAGCCCCGGAGGTCCGGGGCGATCACCCGCCGGCCGGCCCGGCTGAAGTACTCGGTCTGCGGGCGCCACATCGAACGGTTGAAGGGGTGCCCGTGTACGAGCACCAGCGGCTCGCCGCTGCCCTCGTCCTCGTACCCGACGGTGATCTCGCGGTGAAAGACCGATCCCATGGAAGATGTCTCCTCTGCTGTGGCTTGACGCCTCGATGCTATAGAGGGCAATCTCTCGGCACAATGTAAATAATGTACTCGGTGCAATGTGGGAAGTGTTCGATGGACGACTATCGTGTGATTGCCGATGAGCTCGCGGCCGACATCGCCGCCGGCCGGCTCCGCCCCGGGGAACGGCTGCTGCCGCTGCGCAGGTTCGCCAGGAACCGGCACATCGCCGGCTCCACGGCGGCCCGGGTGTACCGGGAACTGGGCCGACGCGGTCTGACGGTGGGGGAGGTCGGCCGCGGTACCTTCGTCCGCACCGCCGCGCCCGCGGCCGAGCCCGCCTTGGCCGAGCCGGCCGAGGCCAGGGTCGACCTGGAGATGAACTTCCCCGTCCTGCCGCACCACCCCGCGCTCCTCGCCAAGAGCCTGGAGCATCTGGTGCGTCCCGACGCGCTGGGCGCCGCGCTCCGCCCGGTGGGTGCCGCCGGCACGGCCGTGGCCCGCCGGACCGCGGCCGCCCACCTCGCCCGCGCCGACTGGGCGCCCGATCCCGGGCAGCTGCTCTTCGCGGGCAACGGCCGGCAGGCGGTGGCCGCGGCGGTCGCCGCACTGGTCCCGGCCGGTGAACGCCTCGGCGTCGAAGCGCTCACCTACCCCGTCGTCAAGGGCATCGCGGCCCGCCTCGGCGTCACGCTCGTCCCGCTCGCCATGGACGAGCACGGCCTGACCCCCGAAGCGCTGCGGGCCGCCGCTCCGCTGCGCGCCGTCTACGTCCAGCCGGCCCTGCACAATCCGCTCGGCACCACCATGCCCGGCCCGCGCCGCGCGGAACTCGCCGCCACTGTGCGGGAGTTGGACATCCATGTCATCGAGGACGCCATCTACGGGTTCCTCCGCAACGACCTGCCGCCGCTGGCGGCCCTCGCGCCGGAGCGCACCGTGGTCGTCGACAGTCTGTCCAAGCGGCTGGCGCCCGGCCTGTCGCTGGGGTTCCTCACGGTGCCGACGGGCACCACCCAGGACTTCGCGACCGCCCTCAGGTCGGGAACCTGGGCGGCCTCCCGCTTCGCGCTCGACGCCGCCACCCGCTGGATGGCCGACGGCACCGCGGCGGCCATCGAGGAGGAGAAGCGCAGCGATGCCGCCGCGCGCCAGCGGATCGTTGCCGACAGGCTCGCCGGCTTCCGGGTCCGGGCCGATCCGCGGGCGTATCACTGCTGGTGGGAACTGCCGGATCCCTGGCGGGCCGATACCTTCGTGGCCGCCGCTGCCCGCCGCGGCATCGCGGTCACCCCGTCCGGGGCGTTCGCCGTCGGTCCGGGGCATGCGCCGGGCGCCGTACGCCTGGCCCTCGCCTCGCCGCCCGTCGACACGCTGGCCGGGGTGCTCGATGTCCTGGCCGGGCTGGCGCGGGGGATGCCGGAGGACAGCGTGTCGGAGTGAGGGAGGGGCGCGGGGCTCACCGCGGTGCAATTCGCCTCGGTGCACCCCGGTGCAATTCACCCCGGTGTGGTTCACCGCGGGGCCGTGCAGGTGTGCCCCGGTCCGGGCGCCCGGTTCGCGTGCCCGGCTCAGGTGCCGCTCATCAGCTCCGAGAGTCCGGTGCGCCATTCGGCGGCGTTCATCACCGGCCGCAGCGTGACCTTCGCGTTCAGGTCCATGAAGAAGGATTCGAGGAGAGTCGGCATCTGCGAGGACTCCCTCATGTCGAAGTAGAAGAAGGCGGTGCGCTCGCCGTCGTCGACGGTGAAGTAGGCGGCCTCCGGCCGAAGCGCGGCGAAGGCCGACTCCATGATCTTCGACAACTGGCCGTTCTGGATCAGTTCATTGC
The DNA here is from genome assembly GCF_004125265.1 of Streptomyces lydicus. Taxonomy (GTDB): domain Bacteria; phylum Actinomycetota; class Actinomycetes; order Streptomycetales; family Streptomycetaceae; genus Streptomyces; species Streptomyces lydicus_C. The sequence continues at coordinate 1,495,202 of NZ_RDTE01000003.1, read as the reverse complement.
CTGTCCGGGTCGGTATCCGGGCCGTCAGGACCATCCTCATCGGGCTCACTCCTCGCTGGAGTGTGGGGATCGTGGGGGGAGTAGGGGGTGGGAGTGGTGGTGCGGAGGGGCAAGGGGAGGGGGATCGTTCTCTGTTTTCAGGGTCTCACGCTCCGGCGGCCGGGGCCTGGTCCGGCGGCCGGGAGCCGGAAGGCCGCCGGGGCCGTTCCGCAAGCCGGTCGGGACCGCTTCAGAAGCTGTGCGGCGCGGCGTCGGGGCGGCCGCTGGGCGGGACCTCCTCGGCCGTCGGTACCGGGCCTGGCGGGGTGCCGTCGCCGAACGGCCGTCCGCCCAACTCCTCGCGGTGGTGCGGCGTCAGCCAGCCGGAGAGGTCCGGGCCGAGCGGGACGATGCCGGTCGGGTTGATGCCCCGGTGCACCCGGTAGTAGTGCTGCTTGATGTGGTGGAAGTCGACGGTGTCGCCGAAGCCGGGGGTCTGGTAGAGGTCCTTGGCGTAGGCCCACAGCACCGGGTCCTCGGCCAGCTTGAACCGGTTGCACTTGAAGTGCCCGTGGTAGACGGCGTCGAAGCGGACCAGCGTGGTGAACAGCCGGATGTCGGCCTCCGTCAGGGTGTCGCCCACGAGGTAGCGCCGGTCGGCCAGCCGCTGGGACAGCAGGTCCAGGCGCCGGAACAGATCGTGGAAGGCGGCCTCGTAATCGCTCTGCCCGGTGGCGAAACCGGCCCGGTACACCCCGTTGTTGACATCCCGGTAGATGCCCGCCATGACCACATCGATCTCCTCGCGCAGCGGCTCGGGGTAGAGATCGGGTGCGCCGGGCCGGTGCAGCGCCTGCCACTGGGTGGCGAAGTCCAGGGTGATCTGCTGGTAGTCGTTGGTGACGAGCTGCCCGCTGGGTACGTCCACGACGGCGGGGACGCTGACCCCGCCCGGGTAGTCCTTCTCGCGGGCGTCGTAGGCCTCGCTGAGGAAGCGGATGCCGAGGACGGGGTCGCGGCCGTCCGGCTCCAGAGTGAAGCGCCAGCTGCGGTCGTCCTGGATCGGGTCGGTGAGGGCGAGCGAGATCGCGTCCTCCAGGCCGAGCAGCCGCCGGGAGATGACGGCGCGGCTCGCCCAGGGGCAGGCGCGGCTGACCACCAGGCGGTAGCGTCCGGCCTCGACCGGCCAGCCGTCGCGGCCGTCCGCCGTGATGCGGTCCGCGAAGTGGCTCTTGGAGCGCTTGAAGGGCTTCTTGCCGTAGGCCGGGTTGCCTTCGGTGGTGGCGGGCGGGGTGCCGTCCGGGGCGCTGCGCGTGGTGCCGCCGGTATGGCTGCCGGTGTCGCTGCTCGCCTTGCTGCCTGTGGTGCCGTCGGTGGTGCTGCCTGCGGTGCTGTCGGTGGGGCGGTTCATCACCGGTTCCTTCCGTCTGCCGTTGCGCGGAGTCCTGAGGGCGAGCCTTCCCGGCGCGGCGCCGGTGTCCCCGCGCTCAGCCGAGGTGGGTGAGATCGGGTCGCAGCCGGTGCCAGACCGGATGCCGCAGCCGGCCGGCCGAGGTCCAGCCGCTCAGCGTGATCTCGGCGACGAGCCGGGGCTCGGCCCAGTGAGCGCCCGGTGTGTCCACGGGGTTGATGAACGGGGAGCGGTCGAGCGGGATCACTCCCAGGTAGTGCGCCAGCTCCTGGCGCTCCCGGTCGGACAGCCCCGAGCCGACGGAGCCGACGTACCGCAGCCCCGCGGGTTCGGCGATACCGGCCAGGACGGCACCGGGCAGACCGGCCAGGCCGCCATGGCCTTCGGTCCAGCCCCCGATGATCACATCGAGGGTCAGCAGATGCTTCGTCTTGCGCCACTCGGGTGACCGGACGCCCGGCAGATACGCGGAGGTCAGCCGCTTCGCCACCACGCCTTCGAGGCCGCCCTGCAGCGAGGCCTCCCAGGCCTGCTGCCCATGGCCCTCCACATACTCGGGCGCCGACCAGTTCGGGCCGCGCAGCCGCAGCGCGGACAGCAGCCGGCGACGTTCGTAGTACGGCGAACCGAGCAGCGACCCGTCCAGGTACATGAGGTCGAAGAGGACGAGCTGTACGGGGTACTCCATGGCGAGCCGGGCCGTGCGGCGCGGGTTCACCACGCCCATCCGGCGCTGCAGCAGCCCGAAATCCGGCCGGCCGCGCGCATCCAGCACCACCACCTCGCCGTCGAGCACCGCGGACCGGCCCCGCAGCTGCTCGCCCAGCGGTCCCAGCTCCGGGTAGGTCGTGGTCGCGTCGTTGCCCGCCCGGGTGATCAGCCGGATCGTGCCGTCGCCGGGAGTGTTGACGATGCAGCGCGCGCCGTCCCATTTGGCCTCGAACGCCCAGGCCGCCTCCTCGTGCTGGGCGGGCAACGGGCCGACCGTGGCCAGCATCGGCCGGATCACGGGGTACGAAGCCGAGCCGGGCTCGGCGAACGGGGCCATATGTCGATGATCGTCGGATCCGGGGGCGCGCGCAGATCGGGTGGGGCCGGGCAGTCGGTCGGCCGGGCAGCCGGGCAGCCGACGGACAGGCGGCCGGGCGGCCGGGCGAGCGGGCGAGCGGGCAGGCGGGCGAGCGGTCAGCCGCTCAGGCCGGGCCGGCCGTGGGGAGCTGTTCCTCGCCCTCCAGCGTCATCACCGCGGGGACCAGCAGCAGCCGGACCACGGTGGCGTCGATCAGCACGCTCACGGCCAGGCCGAGGCCCAGCATCTTCACCACGACGTTGTCGCTGACGACGAAGGCGGCGAACACGCTCACGTCCACCTGGCCTGCGGAGGGTGAGCGCGCCGAGCACCGCGGAGACCACGGTGATGGCGGCCGCCACCCCCAGTTTGCCGATGAAGGAGAGGCCCGAGACCCAGAGCCCCATCAGCGCGATGATGACCGTGCAGCCGGACACCAGGACCGGCCGGCCGCTGGTGGCCACGGCCTTGCCCGCACCGGTGACCGGGTCCGCACCGTCCATGAGGTTCTGCCGGTGCCGGGTGATCAGGAAGAGCGCGTAGCCGATGCCGACACCGAGGCCGATCATCGCGGCCAGGGTGGGGGAGACGGTGGCGAAGACGAAGACGGCGGCGAGCAGCCCGTCCCTGTCCCCCTCCCCTCGTCCCCCTGTCCCCGTCACCCGGCCGACGGGAGCCCGTCCGCGCGGAACACCAGCAGGTAGCGCCAGAAGAGCAGTCGGCGGATGCGGCACCCGGGCAGCAGCACTGCGGCGTCCCGGCGAATCCGGGACAGCGGCACCTCCGGCGGCGCGACGGGGGCCTGTACGGGAGCGGTGCCGGCCGGACGGCGTCCCTCCGCGACGGCGACGGCCAGGCGCGCCACCGCGTTCACCGGTACGGCCGCCAGGCTCCAGGCCCAGTCGGCCGCCGACTTCTCGGGGTAACAGCCCAGGACGACCAGCACGCCACCCGGTGCCAGCGCCTTGCGCAGTGCGGTGACGGTCTCGAAGGGCATGTGGTGGAGGGACGCCAGGCAGGAGATGAACTCGTAGTGCCCGGAGCGGAGTTGGAGCCGGGTGACATCCGCGTGCTCGAAGCGGGGTGGCGGGGAGCCGTCCGCCGTCTCTCCGGCGCCGGCGCCGGCGCCGGCGCCGGCGCCGGCGCGGGCGCGGGCGTGCGCAAGGGCCTTGGCCGACGGGTCCACCGCATGGACGTCGATTCCCCGCCCGGCCAGCCGGCGGGCGAACCGGCCGGTCCCGCAGCCCACATCGAGCGCCGTGCGGCAGGTCTTCGGCAGGTGTCGTAACAGCAGCCGGTGGTAGTGGTCACTGTGGTTGAAGGGCATCAGCGGACTCTATGCCCGGCACTTCCTGTGGGGCGTCCGGCTGAGGAGGCGTGGTCGTCCGGCCGAGAGGGGGACTGGTCGTCCGGCCGGGTGGCAGTGCCTGTGGCCGGTGCGGCTCCCTACGATTCCCTACGCACGTCAGTGACATGGCACAAGCTAAGGATCGAGCTGTTGTTGATGAACCATCCCTGGTCGTTTGCCGAGCGGTCGTTGTCCCGTAGCGGTGGTGTCGGTGTGTGCCGTCCGCGCGCCGGAGCGGAGGGGGGCCGATGAGCCGGGCGGTGCTGGTGACCGGTGCTTCGCGGGGGATCGGCCGGGCGGTTGCGGAGATCTTCGCCGCGCACGGGGACCGGGTCGCCCTGCATTACGCGTCGCGGCGGGCGGCGGCGCAGGAGACGTTCGAGGGTCTGGCGGGGAGCGGGCATGTGCTGGTGCAGGGGGATGTGAGCACGCCGGAGGGGGCGGCGGCGATCGTCGAGGCGGCCGTGGACGGGCTGGGCGGCGTCGATGTGCTCGTCAACAACGCGGCCGCGAACCGGGCGCATCCACTGGACCGTACGTCGTTCGACGACTGGCGGAGTGCCTGGCGGCAGATCGTGGACGTGAACCTGCTGGGGGCGGCGGACGTCACCTACCACGCGGCGCGGAGCATGATCGAACGGGAGGTGGAGGGACGGATCGTCAGTATCGGGTCGCGTGGGGCGTTCCGCGGTGAGCCGGATCATCCGGCGTACGGCGCGTCCAAGGCGGCGCTGCACGCGATGGGGCAGTCGCTGGCGGTCCATCTGGCGCCGTACGGGATCGGCGTGGCGTCCGTGGCCCCTGGTTTCGTGGCGACCGAGCGGGTCGCGGACCGCCTCACGGAGGAGGTACGGGAGCAGAGCCCGTTCGGCCGGGTCGCCACACCCCAGGAGGTGGCGTCCGCCGTCCACTATCTCGCTTCACCGGAGGCGGTCTGGACCTCCGGGACGGTGCTCGACGTCAACGGGGCGTCGTACCTGCGCTGAGCTCCGCCTCCCCATCGGGACAACGGGATGACGGGACAAAACGGGACGACGAGGCAACACGACGGGGCAAGAAGACGGGACAAAGGGGAAGCCCCGGCCGAACGGGGGAATTCGGCCGGGGCGGCTGTGGGGGCGGGGGCGGTGACGGCGGTGGCCTGGGGGCCTGCTGCCGTGCGGCGGCGGGCCGGCTTCCCTGGGGGAGGGCCCTCGGACGCCGACGTGCCGGCACCCGCTTCCAATTGAACGATAAACCATAGGGTGAGTTTCCGGGGCATCGGGTGACCGCTCTCACCCGACGCCTTCCGCCGTCGGCCTCTCCCCTCCGATGCCTGCTGCCGCCGGTCTCTCCCCTCCCGGCGCCTTCCGTCGCCGGCCTCCCTCCCGATGCCGGCCGTCCCGGTCACCGCCCCCGGGGCCCGCGCCCTCAGGGCTTGATGCGGATCGGACGGTACCCCTCGTCCAGCAGGCGTGGCAGATACCACTCCAGGGCCGCGACGGTCTGCCGGCGGTCGCCGCCCCCGTCGTGCGACAGGACGATCGCGCCGGGGTGTATCGCGTCCAGGACGGTGTGGGCGATGGTCCGGGCCCCGGGGTGGGTCCAGTCCTGTGAGTCGATCGCCCAGCCGACGGGGGACATGCCCAGCTCGTTGCAGATGCTCAGGGCGGGGTCGTCCCACTCGCCGTACGGGGCGCGGGCCAGGTCGGGGGCGGTGCCGAGAATGTCCTCGATCAGACTGCTGGTGCGGCCGAGTTCGCTGCGGACGGCGCCCGGCGGCAGCGCGGTCAGCTGCGGATGCGTCCAGGTGTGATTGCCGACGGCATGGCCCTCGTCGGCGATGTCGCACAGCAGCTCCGGGAATTCGACGGCGTTCTCGCCGATGACGAAGAACGTGGCCCGGACGCCGTGCCGGCGCAGAATCCGCAGGACATGCGGGGTGTGGAAGGGGTGGGGGCCGTCGTCGAAGGTGAGGAAGACCTCGCGGCGGTCGGTGGAGAGGTGGAAGGCGACCTCGGGGTGCGGCGGCGAGGCGCCCGGCCCTGACCGGGAGGTCTCGCCGGCCATCGGGCGGAGCCGGTACGCATGCGGGTCGGGCGTCGCGCCGGCCGGACCGCCGCCCGGGACGGGCCCGGTCGGCACGGTGTGCGGGGCGGGCGGCCGGGGCCGGGCCCGTGGCGGCCCGCCGGTCTCCGGAGCGCCGCTGCCGGCCGGGAGCAGAGCGCGGCCGGCGGAGAGCACCCCGGCCACGACCGCGGCCTGTACGAACCTCCGCCGCGTCTTCGCGCGCTGATCGGATGCCATCCTCCACGTGCTCTCATGCGGTCCGCGGCGGCACCGGGAACGACACCGGCCAGGCCGTGTTCCGCACCCGATCGGCTCGCACGGAGTGCACGCGGAAGGGGCCTGCGGGACTGCCCGGGGGAGGGGGCCGCCGGTCCGCGGCCGTGCGGCGCGGCGGCTCCGCGAGCCTCCCTCCGCCCCCGACGGGCGGCCCATAGTTTGTCCGCCTATGAGTCCATTCTTCAGGCCGAAGCGGATGATGGTGGGCCGCCCGCTGGACAGTGCGCGGCTCGGCGAGACGCTGCTGCCGAAGCGACTGGCGCTGCCGATCTTCTGCAGCGACCCGCTGTCCTCGGTCGCCTACGCCACCGAGGAGATCCTGCTGGTCGTCGGCCTCGGTGGGGTCGCTCTGCTCCATCTGACCTGGTACGCCGCGGCCGCCATCGTGCTCGTGCTGGTCGTCGTGGTGGCCTCCTACCGGCAGACCTGTTACGCGTACCCCGGGGGCGGCGGGGCCTACATCGTCAGCGCGCAGAATCTCGGGCGGAACGCGGCGCTCACCGCCGCCAGTGCGCTGCTCGTGGACTATGTGCTCACCGTGGCGGTGTCCGTGGTCTCCGGCGTCGCCGCGATCACCTCCGCGATTCCGTCGCTCGGCGGCCATGACCTGGCGCTGTCCGTCGGCTTCGTGGCGCTGCTCGCGATGATGAACCTGCGCGGGGTCCGCGAATCGGGGCGGGTCTTCGCCGTTCCCACCTACGGGTTCGTCTTCTTCATCTACCTGATGTTCGTGTTCGCCGCCGTGCGGATCGCCGCCGGCGCGACCCCTCGCGCCGAATCCGCCGGGCTGCCGCTGCACGCCGTCTCGCACTACACGGGCCTGGCGCTGGTTCTGCTGGGAATGCGGGCCTTCGCCTCCGGCTGCACCGCCCTGACCGGTGTCGAGGCGATCAGCAACGGGGTGCCCGCCTTCCGCAGGCCGAAGAGCCGCAACGCCGCCACCACGCTGCTGATCATGGGGTTCTTCTCCGTCACCATGTTCACCGGGATCACGGCCCTGGCCATGCTCTACGACGTGCATGTCGCGGTGGAGCCCACCGAACTGGGGCTGCCGCCGAACACCCCGACCTCCACCGCCCTCGCCCAGATCGCCCGTGCCACCTTCGGCGAGGTCACCGTGCTCTTCTATCTGCTGCAGGCGTTCACGGCCGGGGTGCTGATCCTCGCCGCCAACACCGCCTTCAACGGCTTCCCGATGCTCGCGTCGATCCTCGCCGAGGACCGCTACGTCCCCCGGCAGCTGCACAACCGCGGTGACCGGCTGGTGTTCTCCAACGGCATCATCCTGCTCGCGCTGGCGGCCATCGGGCTGATCATCCTGTTCAAGGCGGAGCTCACCCACCTCATCCAGCTCTACATCATCGGCGTCTTCGTCTCCTTCACGCTCTCCCAGACCGGCATGGTCAGGCACTGGCGGACCGTACTCGCCGAACGCGGGCTGCCGGCCAGGGAACGGGTCCGGCACCGGCGCTCCCAGGCGATCAACGCGGTCGGCGCGGTACTCACCGGAGTGGTCCTGGTCGTCGTCCTGATCACCAAGTTCACGCACGGCGCATGGATCGTGGTGATCGCCATGCCGCTGCTCTTCATGGGGATGCGCGCGGTGCACCAGCACTACGCGCGGGTGGCGCGGGAGGTGGCCATCGCCCCGGACGCGCGGCCCTGGGAGCCGGCCGGAAACCATGTCCTGGTGCTGGTCAGCGCGTTGAACGCGCCCACGCTCAAGGCCCTCGGCTATGCCCGTGCGATGCGCCCCACCACGCTGGACGCGCTGATCGTCGCGATCGATCCCGCCGATGTGCGGGGGCTGCGTGAGCAGTGGGACGCCCATGACATCGACGTCCCCCTGCAGGTGCTCAGCGCCCCCTACCGCGACTTCACCCGGCCGGTGATCGACTACGTCCTGGGCGTCAGCGCACGGCACCCGGGCGGCGCCGTCACGGTCGTCATCCCCGAATACCTCGTCGGGCGCTGGTGGGAACAGCCGCTGCACAACCAGAGCGCACTGCGGCTCAAGGCGCGGCTGCTGTTCACGCCGGGGGTGACGGTGGTCAGCGTGCCCTACCGGCTCCCGTCGGGGAGGGGCGCGACAACAGGGGCCGGCTAGGGCCCCCCGTGGGGCGGGCCGGACAGGCCCCGCCCGGCCGGTGCCCTCGCGCTACGGGCTGACCGCCAGCACGATGTATGCGGCCAGCAGGGTCAGGTGGACGCCGCCCTGCAGCGGGGTGGCACGGCCGGGGATCACGGTCAGGGTGCCGACGATCACGGTCAGGGCGAGCAGCACCAGATGGCCGGCGCCCAGGCCCAGGGACAGCGGGACCGGCAGCCAGACGGTGGCCAGTGCGACGGCCGGGATGGTCAGGCCGATGCTGGCCATCGCCGAGCCGAGGCCCAGGTTCAGGCTCGTCTGCACCCGGTCGCGGTGCGCCGCGCGGACCGCCGCGATGCTCTCCGGCAGCAGGACCAGCAGCGCGATCACAATGCCCACCACGGACGCGGGCAGCCCGGCCGCGGCCACACCGGACTCGATGGCCGGTGACACCGCCTTGGCCAGGCCGACCACCGCGATCAGGGCCAGCGCCAGCAGCCCGAGGCTGGTCAGCGCGGCCCGTGCCGAGGGCGGGTCCGCATGGTCCTCGCCGTGAATCACCTCGCCGGACGTGGTCACCGGAAGGAAGTAGTCCCGGTGCCGGATGGTCTGGGTGGTCACGAACAGGCTGTAGAGGACCAGCGCGGCCACGGCGGCGAAGACCAGCTGGGGGGTGGAGAACCGCGGCCCCGGTGTGCTGGTGGTGAACGTCGGCAGGACCAGGCTCAGACCCGCCACCGTGGCGACCGTCGCCAGCGCCGCGCCGGTGCCCTCGGCGTTGAAGACGGCCACCTTGCGCCGGAGCGAGCCGACCAGCAAGGACAGCCCCACGATGCCGTTACAGGTGATCATCACCGCCGCGAAGACGGTGTCCCGGGCCAGCGTGGCGCTCTTGGCGCCGCCGTCGGCCATCAGCGTGACGATCAGCGCCACCTCGATGATGGTCACCGCGACCGCCAGGACCAGTGACCCGAACGGCTCTCCCACCCGGTGCGCGATCACCTCCGCGTGATGCACCGCGGCCAGCACCGCCCCGGCCAGAAAGCACGACACCAGCACCACCAGGGCGACCGGCAGCGAGCGCCCCCAGGTCAGGGCCAGCAGCACCACCGCCAGCACCGGCAGCACACCGGTCCAGTGCAGCGCGGATGAGCGGAGGCCGGCGATCATGCCTTTGAGCTTGGCAGAAGGGCGGGGTGGCTGCCCGTCGGTGCGCTGGAACGGCGGACGGACGATCGGCCTGCCCGAGGCCGGCCTGCCCGAGGCCGGCCTGCCCGAGGCCGGCCTGCCCGAGGCCGGCCTGCCCGAGGCCGGCCCGCCCGCCACCAGCCCGCCCGAGACCGGCGTGCCCGAGACCGGCCGCCGGGCTGTCGCTCTGCCGGTCTCAGGCCGCCGCCCGGTGGCCCTTCGGTTCCGCCGCCGTGAGCGCGGCCTTGGTGACATCGGCGACCAGCTCGACGACATCGGGCCCGTACGCCTGCGAGTTGACCACCTTCAGCAGCAGGCAGAACTGGCCGTCGGCGCCGTGCTTACGGGCCAGCCGGGCCCGGTTGCGGACCAGATGGCGGACCGCGGCCCGGTGGGTGACCGGCCGCTGGCCGGCCGCCAGGAACACCGGGCGGTCGCCGCCCTCCCCTGCGGTCAGCCGCGCCAGCAGGACGTATTCGACCGCGCCGGGCTCCATCCGGTACGCCGTGCCGCCGATCGTGAAGGTGCCGCGGCCCGCGCCGGACTCGTCGCCCGGGTGCACCGTGACACCCGGCAGCAGATTGGCCAGATGGGCCGCCAGCCGCCGGTGCGCGGTCGGGTCACCGACACAGAACTCGGTGCGCGCCCCGAAGCCCTGCAGGCCGGTGTCGTGCGGGGCCACCTCGGGGTGCGCACCACAGTTCTCGATCACCGCCGCCAGCCCGAGCAGCGCCAGCGCGTCATGGCGGGGGATGCTCCAGTGCGCCGAGGAGCTGTCCCGGTGGGTGACCAGTACGCACTCCGAACCGTCCGGCAACCCGAAGAAGCCCTGTTCGCGGGTCAGCTTCCGCCGGACCGTCGCCGCGTGCACGGCCCAGCCGGCCGCCAGGCCCACGATCAGGGCCACGGCCGCCACGGTCAGGAGCAGCAGGGTGTCGTCCATGGCCGGGGAGCGTAGCGGCTCACCGGGTGGGTGTTCGAGGGCGGGGCGGGCGCCCGGGGCGGCTTGCCCCGGTCCGTACCGGGCTACCTGTTCCCACCTGTTCCCACCTGTTCCGTACGGAAAAGGGGGCAGCCGATGCCCGCCGTCATCAGGGCGGCGGCAGGCGAAAAGCCCTCTGTCCGCGGGCTGTTGGGCCGAGTAGGCTCCGGCCCCTGCCGCCCCCCCCGTGCGCACGCTCAGGAGGAATATCCGGTATGAGCAGAGCCCGACGCCTCACCGTCCTGGGAGCGGCCGCAGCGCTGGCCGGCTCCCTGGTGGCGGTCCCGGCCGCCGCCGCGCCCGCCGCACCACCCGCCGCACCCGCCGTCCCCGCCCGGCCGGCTCCCGCGGCCCAGGACCGCGCCCCCACCGCCGCACCGGAGAAGACGCCGGTCGCCGTCGGCTCCGGCGGCGCCGTCTCCAGCGTCGACGCGGACGCCTCGGCCGCCGGTATTTCGGTGCTCGAACAGGGCGGCAACGCCGTGGACGCGGCGGTCGCCACCGCCGCCGCCCTCGGCGTCACCGAGCCCTACTCCTCGGGCATCGGTGGCGGCGGCTACTTCGTCTCCTACGACGCCAGGACCCGGACCGTACGCACCCTCGACGGCCGGGAGACCGCACCGCGCTCCGCCGGCCGGGACCTCTTCCTGGAGAACGGCACCCCGATCCCGTTCGCCGACGCGGTCACCAGCGGCCTGAGCGTCGGCACCCCGGGGACCCCCGCCACCTGGGACACCGCCCTGCGCGCCTGGGGCAGCCGGTCGCTGGGGCAGGTGCTGCGGCCCGCCCGGCAGCTGGCCGCGGACGGCTTCACCGTCGATGCGACCTTCCGGCAGCAGACCGCGGACAACGAGGCGCGCTTCAAGGACTTCCCCGCGACCGCCGCCCTCTTCCTGCCCGGCGGCAAGCTGCCGGCGGTCGGATCGACGTTCAAGAACCCCGATCTGGCGCGTACCTACGGGGAGTTGGCGGCGAAGGGCGTACGGGCGCTCTACGACGGCGCACTGGGCCGGGACATCGTCCGTACCGTCGGCAAGCCACCGGTGCGCTCCGGAGCCGGCCGCACGGTGCGGCCCGGCAAGCTGACCGCAGCCGATCTGCGTGCCTACCGGGCGCTCGGCCAGGCGCCGGCCCACACCCGCTACCGGGGCCTCGACGTCTACGGCATCGGGCCGTCCTCCTCGGGCGGCACCACCATCGCCGAGGCGCTCAACATCCTGGAACGGAGCGACGTCTCCCGGCTGAGCGAGAAGCAGTACCTCCACCGGTACCTGGAGGCGAGCCGGATCGCCTTCGCCGACCGCGGCCGCTGGGTCGGCGACCCGTCTCAGGAGGACGTGCCGGCCAAGGCCCTCACCTCCCAGCGCTTCGCCGACTCCCGCGCCTGCCTGATCCACGACGACAAGGCGCTGACCAGCCCCCTCGCACCCGGCGACCCCCGCCACCCGCGGCGCTGCGCCACCGGCGGCAAGGCTGCTCCGACGACGTACGAGGGGGAGAACACCACCCATCTGACCGTCGCCGACAAGTGGGGCAATGTCGTCGCCTACACCCTGACCATCGAGCAGACCGGCGGCAGCGGCATCGTGGTCCCGCACCGCGGCTTCCTGCTCAACAACGAGCTCACGGACTTCTCCTTCGCGCCCGCCGATCCGGCGGTTCATGACCCCAACCTTCCCGGTCCCGGCAAGCGCCCGCGCTCGTCCCTCTCACCAACGGTCGTGCTGCGCCACGGCCGGCCGGTGGTGGCGCTCGGTTCGCCCGGCGGCGCGACCATCATCACGACCGTGCTGCAGACCCTGGTCAACCACCTCGACCGCAAAATGCCGCTGGTCGACGCCATCGCCGCGCCGCGCGCCAGCCAGCGCAACGCGGCGACCACCGAACTCGAACCCGCCCTGTGGAACAGCCCGGTCCGCGGGCAACTCGAGGCGATCGGACATGCGTTCAAGCAGAACCCGGAGATCGGCGCGGCGACCGGCGTCCAGCGGCTGCCGGACGGCCGCTGGCTGGCCGCGGCGGAGAAGGTACGGCGCGGCGGCGGCTCGGCCAGGGTCGTCCACCCGTCGTAACGGCGCGCACCGCGTGTCCCGTCGTCACCGTGTGCACCGCCCGTCGCGCCCCTGGTGTGTGACCGGGCGGGCGTCACACCGCCGGAACGCGGCGGGCCGCTGTGTGCCGTCCGTGTGTCGTCGATGTGGCGCACCGCGCGGCATCGTTGATGGCCCTCGCCGTGACGATTAGCCTCCTGGGACCGTTCGTTCGAATGAGCGGTTCCAGGGAGGGCACGCAGCGTGAGTGTTGACGAGAGTCAGGACAGCGGGACCGGTCCGGCCCCGGCCCGGCACATCGGTGCCGAGGCCGGGGAGTGGGAAGGCCTCGCCGAGCAGGCGCGGGCGCTGGCCGAGGGGCGGGTGACCTCGACCGCACTGGTACGGCGGTCGCTGGAACGCATCGAGGCCACCCAGGCCGGCGTCAACGCCTTCCGGCGGGTACGGGCCGAGGCGGCGATGGCGGAGGCCGCACAGGCCGACCGCAGGCTGGCGCACGGCGAGCGGCTGCCGTTGCTCGGGGTGCCGGTCGCGGTCAAGGACGACACCGATGTGGCGGGCGAGCCCACCGCGTTCGGCTGCGCCGGCGAGTTCCCGCCCAAGGAGCGCGATGCCGAGGTCGTCCGGCGGCTGCGCGCGGCCGGGGCGATCATCGTCGGCAAGACCAACGCCTGCGAACTGGGGCAGTGGCCGTTCACCGAGGGGCCGGCCTTCGGCAACACCTGCAACCCCTGGAACCTCGCCCACACTCCGGGCGGCTCCTCCGGCGGTTCGGCCGCCGCGGTCGCGGCCGGGCTGGTACCCGCCGCGCTCGGCACCGACGGCGCCGGTTCGGTCCGGATCCCCGCCGCCTGGTCCCATCTCGTCGGCATCAAGCCCCAGCGCGGCCGCATCTCCACCTGGCCGGACCCGGAGTCCTTCCAGGGCATCACCGGTATCGGACCGCTGGCCCGTACGGTCGAGGACGCGGCGCTGCTGCTGGACGTGGCCAGCGGCAACCACGACGGCGATCTGCACCGGCCGCCCGCCATCGCGGCTAGCGAGGCGGCCCGCCGCGACCCGGGCCGGCTGCGGATCGCGCTGTCGTGGAAGGCCGCCTTCACCTTCACCCCCAAGCCGCTGCACCCCGATGTCCGGGAAGCGGTGACGGGCGTGGCCCGCACGCTGGTCCGGCTGGGGCACTTCGTGGAGGAGGCGGAGCCGGACTACGGACTGGTCGGACTGGCCTTCGTCCCGCGCGCCACGGCCGGGGTGGGGGAGTGGGCGGCCCGGGTCCCCGACCCCTCCCTCCTGGACCGCCGTACCCGGGAGGCGGCGCGGATGGGACGGCTGCTCGGCGGGCCGGTACTGCGCCGGGCGCGGGCCGTCGAGAGGCGTCAACAGCGCCGGATCGGCGCGCTGTTCGGCCCCTATGACGTCCTGCTGACCCCGACCACCGCCACCCCGCCGCCGCGGATCGGCACCCTCGCCAAGCTCAGCGGCTGGCGTACGGATCAGGCCATGATCGCCGCCTGTCCGTACGCCTGGCCGTGGAACGTCCTCGGCTGGCCGGGCGTGAGCGTCCCCGCCGGATTCAGCGCCGGCGGCCTGCCGCTGGGCGCCCAGCTGCTCGGCCCGGCCCACGGCGAGCCGCGGCTGATCTCGCTGGCCGCCCAGCTCCAGGACGATCTGCGCTGGCACGAGCGGCGGCCGGCCGGCCATCCGGCACCGCTCGACGGGGCGCGCCGCTAAGGGCTGTCGTCCGGATCAGTCGGTCGTCCTCATGGGTCTCGACCACCACGTGAGGAACAACGGCAGTGCTCGCACGGCCGTTCATATTCCCTTTCCGCGGAGCGGCCTCACATTCCCGTCGCACATTCTTCCGGTAGTCATCTTCTGGGCACTCGGGGATTATCGCGGATCCTGATGGGATATCAGGAGTTCTGCGGGTATCGGCGAGACTTTGGCGGATAGGATGTCGCGCGCTGCTCGCGATGGCGGTCGGTGAGGTCGGTGGTGGGGGGCGTGGGCACCGTGATGGAGTTGCCAGAAGACACAACTCAGGCCCGTCCCGCCCGAAGCCCTGAACGCATGTTCGCTATTCCTGGCCTGCGACGCTTATCGCCCGCCCGCAATATCCTCGAACGATCACCACAAAGCGGTCCACGTCACAGCGTGGACCGCATTTCTTTTGCGTGGTGTTCGCCTCGGTGTTCGCTTCCGAGGCCATGAAGCGGACCGGCAGCGAGAAGCGGTGCTTCGTTTTCCTGACAAGAAAAATGTGGAGTGTGATGCCATGAAACGAGTCGGCAGAGACTCTCGCCGGTCGGCCTGGAGGCTTGTGGAGGCGCTGGCGCGCGTGGGGTTATCCGTTCTTTTGCTGGCCGGCGGGGCCGTGGGAGCGACGGCTGGACCGGCCGCCGCTTCGACCGCCGACGGCACGCTGACGGTTCAGGTGCTGCGCGACTTCTTCGGCACCGGCGTGATCAACGCCGCGATGGACGTACCGCAGCGGGGCATGAAGGTGGAGATCTCCGACCCCGCCGGGCACCATGCCGCCGGCGTCACGGATGCCACGGGAAAGGTCGTGGTGTCGCGGTCGACCGTGCTGAGCGGTGGCCAATACCGCGTCGACGTCAGCATCCCGGCACCGTACCGCGACTACCTGCGGGCGGCGCCCGCGTCGACGGGGGACAACCACTTCGACAGCTTCACGTCGTTCGTGGATGTGTCGGACGGAAAGAACGCCTCGGTGGTGACGGGGGTGTGGGATCCGGCCGACTACACGCTCCCGGACTCGCGGTACTTCGTGCCGGTCCACAACGGCGCCAACGGGACCGACAACCGGGCGTTGGTGGCGTTCGGGACGAAGACCCGGGGCACATGTCCCACCGATGTGGCGTGCCCGGCCACGCTGGCCACGCAGGACCAGGTGGGCACCACGTTCGGGTTGGCGTACGACACGTACCGGACCCGGCTGTTCCAGAGCGCGTTCGCCCGCCGGTACGCCCCGTACGGGCCGCAGGGCGGGGGCGCGATCTACACGGTGCCGGTCAACGGCTCGGGTGCGCCGGAGCTGTTCGCGCGGGTGCCGGACGCCGCGGTGACGCGGCACGACACCGCCAACATGATCAAGGATCCCGGGTTCACCGACGCGCCGGGCAAGGAGAGCATCGGTGGCGTGGCCCTGTCGGAGGACGGCTCCACGCTGTACGCGGTGAACCTGCGGACCCGCAGCCTGGTGAGCTTCGACGCGAGGGGGGCCACCGCCGCGGCGCCCGAGTCGACGACCGCGATCCCGGACCCGGGGTGCGCGAGCCCCGACGACTGGCGGCCGTTCGGTCTCCAGGTCCACAACAACACGCTGTACGTCGGCGGCGTGTGCAGCGCGGAGAGCACGCAGCAGCGCGCGGACCTGAAAGCCTTCGTCTCCACCTACGACGGCAAGCGGTTCACCACGGTGCTGAGCCACCCGCTCACGGACAAACGCGGCACCGTCTTCGGTTCCGGCGACAAGGCCACCCACTGGAACCCGTGGAACACCGGCCTGGACACCTGGGACGACCGGAAGGCGGGCGGCGTCTTCATCGATCCGCAGCCTGAGCTGGCCTCCCTCGCCTTCGCCCGGGACGGCTCGATGATCCTGGGTTTCCGCGACCGGTTCATGGACGCGGTCAGCTGGGGAGGGCTGGACCCCCGCCCGGGGAACGACACGGCGGAAAACGGCATGTCCGGTGGTGACATCACCATGGTCTGCGCCGGTCCCTCCGGTGAATACCAGTGGGAAGGCACCGGGAGCTGCCCCAACCACGCCACCCCCGCCAACAATGGCGGCCAGGCCGCCGATGTCGTCGAATACTTCCCGGGCGACTTCTACGCCAACGCGCACCAGGAGACCGCGCTGGGGTCGGTGGCCTATATCCCGCAGCAGCAGTGGGTCGTCAGCACGGAGTTCGACCCGGTCGTCAACGTCGCGACCTCAGGGACCGGGTACCACGACATCACGACCGGCCAGGGCCCGGGCAACAACCCGACCGCCAACGGGTTCCAGTTCGTCAGCCGGGAACAAGGCGGGTTCGGCAAGGCCGGCGGGCTCGGTGACATCGCGTACGCGGCGGCGAACGCGCCGATCCAGATCGGCAATGTCGTGTGGTTCGACGGCGACCACAACGGGATCCAGGACCCGGGGCACGTGCTGCTGCCGGGGGCGACGATCAACCTGCTGGACGCGGACGGCAAACAGGTCGCCACGACCAGGACCAATGCCGCCGGTGAGTACTACTTCGGTGGTGTCGGCGCCGCGTACCAGCTCACACCGGGCGCGAAATACACGGTGCAGTTCGACGTGTGCACCGCGGACACCAGCAAGGTGCCCGGTCGGCCCCCGGCGAGCGAGCTGCGGTTCACGCTCCCGCGAGCCGGTGCCCACCGTGCGCACGACTCCAATGTGACCCCGCCGACCGCCGGGCAGCTGTGCAACGGCCGTACGCCTGTCACCGCGCCGGCCAAGCCGGGCGGGGTCGATCACACGATCGACGCCGGGGTGTACATCCCCAAGGCAACGCCGAGCCCGACGCCGACGCCCACCCCGACCCCGACGCTGCCCCCGGGCTCTACCCCGACGCCGACCCCGAGCCCGACGCTGCCCCCGGGCTCTACCCCGAGCCCGAGCCCGACGTCGTCTCCGAGTTCACCCCCGACCCCGACCCCGACGTCGTCTCCGAGCTCTCCCCCGACGCCGAGCCTGCCCCCGACGCCGGGCCCGAGCTCACCACCGGCCGCTACGCCGCCGTCACCCGCGCCGCCTGCCGACAACCCGGCCCCGTCCGGTGGGAGCAGGGGTTCGTTGGCACACACCGGTACGTCCGGGCTGCCCAAGATGATCGCCCTCGCCGGTCTGCTGGTGGGTGCGGGCCTGGTCATCGCGTTCATGAGCCGGAAGCGCCGCGTCCGGAAGCGCTGAACGAAGCGAACAACAGCGATCTGCCTGCCTGCCCGCGGTCCGGAGGGGCAGGCAGGCAGATCACCTCTCGGCCGGTCCACGAGGGCCGGCCTTGGCGTCGTCTGTCACCGGACTGCCGGGTGCCGCCGCGACCGCACGGTGGCTCAGCACGTGGTGACCGAGAGGATGAATCAGCAGAGTGTCAGCGTCAAGCCGCGTGCGGAGCGTGAGAAACCGCCAAGCTCTACCGGACCGTGCGGCTGACCGGCGCCGATGGCTGCGGCCACGCCGGGCGGCAGCCGTCATCGGCACCGCGGCCGCCGCGGTGGCCGCGGTGGCCGCGTTCCTTCTCGCCGACGGCGGCAATGGCCCCGGCGGGCCGCGCGCACTGACGTCGGACGAGGCGAACCGGCTGGCGATCACGCGGTTCCGAAACTACGAGGCGCACGGCCGCGCGATGACGATCACTGTGCCGGGTACCGCCGGCGGGCTGACCGTCACCGGGTCCGTGGACTACCGGGCCAAGCTCGGTTATGGCGTGGTGCACGGCACCGGGCGCGACACCGCCGGCGACGGGCTGATCGAGTGGACGGCCACCTCGGTGTTCGTCCACCCGATGGCGAACGCCCCAGCGCACGCACCCGCGTCGCCGCCCCGCGCGGCCTGGTACCGCCGTCCGCTGCTGTCGTCCGGCAGCGCGTTGGACAGTTCGCTGACCATCGCGCTCGGTCTCGGCAGCGACCGGCCCGACAACGCCCAACTGCTGCCGCAGAACGGCGCCGCCTGGCGCGGACGAGACCAGGTGGACGGGCATCGGGTGGACGTCATGACCGGGCCGTCCTCCCCTGGCCGTTCCGGTACGGCGGGCAACGTGCGCTACTGGGTCGGCTCGGACGGCACCATGTACCGGGTCCGCGTCAGCGTGGGTTCCGAGCCGCAGCCGGTGGTCATCGATTTCGACACCCAGAAGTACGCTCCGGTCGAGCCGGTACCCGGAGCCACTCCGACCCGGTAGCCGCTGTTCAGGACGTCTGCACCCGCGCGTTCGCGGCGAGCAGGGACGCTGACGGCAGTGGGATGCCCGCCGTCTTCGGAAGGGCCGGAGCGGCCGGGACAGTGGTGGGGCCCGTAGTGGTGGCACGGGGGAACTGCGGCTGCGGAACCGGCACCGCGACCTCGGTGAACGGGATGCCGCCGGGCGCCGTCGGCCTCGCCCACCTGCCGGCCGGCGAGGGCGACTTGGCCGGAAGCGGGCAGGACGCGGTGGTCGCGAGCCGGGCGGGCACGGTGGTGCGCAGAGCGTTGCCGCGCAGGCAGTTGCCCCGTCCCCGGGTGGCGGTGGGGAACGTCCAGCCGATGTCGATGCCGTTGCCGGTGAACGTGTTGTCCACGATCTGGTTGCCCACCGGAGGCAGGTCGGCGGTTGCGGTGATCACGAGTCCGGCGTTGCTGTTGCCGGCGATGCGGTTGCGGACGAACCGGTTGTCGCTGCCCCCGTCGATGCCGATGCCGGTGCCCCACCCGCCGTCGGCCTGCACCGGGGTGGCCCGCTGCTGGTTGGCGGCGATCAGATTGCCCGCGATGACGGCGCCCTGCTGCGGGAGCAGCTTCTCCTGGTGGTCGGAGTCGGTGGTCAGGCCGACCCGGTTGCCGACCAGGCGGTTGCCGACCACGTACATGTCTCCGCCGGCGTTGGTGCCTTCGTAACCGACCGCGTTGAGTTCGGCGATGTTGTCCCGCACCACGATGCGGCAGGGCTTGCACTGTCCGACGTAGATCCCCGAGTCGGCCCCTCCTGACGCGTACGAGTGCTCGATGACACCGTTCTGCGCGGAGAACGCGTAGATGCCGTACAGCCCGTTGCGGGTCGCGGTCACATACGAGACCAGGAACGACTTCAGGAAGGTGACGGGCTCATCGCCGGTGTCGTAGCCGCCGCTTCGCCCCGGTAGCCCGTCGGCCGCTTTCGCCGAACCGGTGACCAGGACCCCGTTCTGCGTGTTGTTCTGCACGGTCAGGTTCTGCACGGCCACCCCGGGCGCCGCGACGACGACACCGTTCGGCTGCTGCAACCGCCCGTCGATGACGACCTTGTCCCGGGACGCGCCGCGGAGAGTGAGGCGAGCCGTGCCGATCTTCACCGACTCGTGGTACACGCCCGGAGCGACCAGCACCAGGTCACCGGGCCGGGCCAACGACACCGCGTCCGAGATCGTCGGCGCATCGGCAGGCACACGGATCGTCACCTGCGCACCGGCCGGTCGCCGGCCTCTGCTTGATCCGCCATCACCGCCGCCGCAGCCGACCACAAGTGCCAGCGTGCCCAGTACCGCCGCCAACACGCGAAGAGCTGATCGAGGCATGATCCCAGTTTGGCAGCAGACGCCCAATTCCGCGCCGGAATCGGGAGGTTGACCGGCACGCGCGATCCGGGTGTGGCACTCTGCACACCATGCACCGAGCCGATCACCATCCGTCGCGCCGTGCGTTCCTCGATGTCACCGGAGCCATGGTGGCCGCCGGTCTGACCAGCGGGTGCACAGCGGACTCCGCCCGGCCAGGCCGGCCCGCCCCTACCGCGGCGGCCACGCCGACGCCGGTGGCGGCAACGGGGCGGCATCAGGCAGGCATCACGCTTCCCCAGCCGGCCCAGCCCCACCTGCTGGCCGTGGTGGCCGACCTCGGCGCCACCGTGCACGCCGGCCCGTTACTGGCCGAACTCGGCCAGGCCATCCGCACACTCACCGCGGGGACCGACCCGCGGCTGCTGGGCCTGCCGCCGGGCGACCTCACCGTGACCGTCGGCGTGGGCCCCCGGCTGGTACGCACGGCCGGTGCCTCGCTGCCCGGCGCGGCCGACCTCCCGCGATTCTCCCGGGAGCGGATCGCCCCACGGGCACGCGGCGGAGACCTCCTCCTACAGATCTGCGCCAGCGACGCGCTGCTCCTCCCGGTCGTGGGCGCTGCGCTCCTGGACCAGGCCGGTGACCGCATCCACGAACGCTGGCGGCAGTCCGCACGCCGCGGTACGAACGTGCCCCTCGGCAACGGCCTCACCGCGCCACGAAACCCTCTCGGCTTCATCGACGGCATCGTGGGCCCGCACACGACCGCCGAACAGCAACGCGACCTGTGGCTGGCCGGTCCCCCCGCGGTTGCCGGCGGCACCCTTGCCGTACTGCGGCGCATGGAACTCGACCTGCCGCGGTTCGCCGCCCTGTCCGTGGACCAGCAGGAGGCGGTCTTCGGACGGCGCCGGGCCAGCGGCGTGCCCCTCTCCGGGGGCTCCGTCGCCTCAGGCCCTGACCTCGGCGCCAAGACACCGGACGGACGCTACCTCGTCCCCGCGGATGCTCACGTGCGCAGGGCGAACCCCGCCGTCGTCGGC
Source organism: Streptomyces lydicus (assembly GCF_004125265.1). Lineage (GTDB taxonomy): Bacteria > Actinomycetota > Actinomycetes > Streptomycetales > Streptomycetaceae > Streptomyces > Streptomyces lydicus_C. The sequence continues at coordinate 1,474,451 of NZ_RDTE01000003.1, read as the reverse complement.
GCCGGCCTCATGCTCCGCCGCTCTTACAGCACCGACGAGCCCGCCCCCGGCCTGCTCTTCCTCAGCTTCCAGAACGACCTGCGGGCCTTCACGGCCACCCTCACTCACATGGACACCTCCGACGCGCTGCTGCAATTCACCACCACAACCGCCGGTGCGACCTTCCTGATCCTCCCCGGCTTCGACCGGCAACACCCTCTCGGCTCCCGGCTGTTCGGTTGATCATGCGCGGTCCCCGGAGCAGGGTGTCCGTCCGGTCCGGCTTGACCGGACGGACACCTCTTGGAGGGTTCCCGCACCTCAGCCGAGGAGCCCGAGGATCGCCTCGGTCGTATCGGTCTCGCCCAGCCGCGGGAAGATCTTCTCCAGGCTGTTGCGGTGTGCGTCGGCGTCCAGGTCGGTCATCGCGTCGGTGGCGAGGGTGACGTGGTAGCCGTGCTCGTGCGCGGCACGGGCGGTGGACTCCACCCCGATGCTGGTGGCGATGCCGGCGAGGACGACCTGGGTCACCCCGCGGCGGCGCAGCTCCAGATCCAGGTCGGTGCCGTGGAAGGCGCCCCACTGCTGCTTGGTGACGAGGATGTCGCCGGGCTGCCGGTCGAGCTCGGGGACCAGCTCGGCCCAGTCGGCGGGCGGGCTGCCGGCGGGCCGCGCGCTCTGCGTACGGCCGGGGGCGCCGCCCGTGACGTTCACCAGGACGACCGGCAGCCCGCGCGTACGGAACGCGGCGGCCAGCCGTGCGCCCCGTTCGATGACCTCGGTGGAGGGCACCGGCGCGCCGGGCAGGCCGGCGATGCCTTTCTGCAGGTCGATCAGGACCAGGGCGGTCGTGGTGTCGAGGATGGTGGCGGGCACGGTTGCTCCTTGTGGGGTGGTGGGTGGTGGAGGTGTTGCGGGGCGGGTGTGGCCGTCGCGGCGGGTGGCCGGGGTCCGATGGCCGGCTTCAGACGCCGTTCCCCGTGGCCCCCGGCCGCAGGCCGCGGTCGGCGAGGGTCAGGACGAGCAGCAGCAGGCCGAGTGCGATACCGATCAGTGCGATCTCGTGCAGCCCGGAGTCCGAGGCGCGCTGCCCGTAGAGCAGCCCGATCAGGCCGGACGCGGTGATCGCGCCGAGGTACTGGGCGGTGCGCATGAGCCCGGCGGCCGCGCCCACCCCGTCGGCCGGGGCCTGGGCGTAGACGGCGGCCTGATTGCCGGTGGACGACAGGCCCTGCGGGATGCCGAAGAGCGCCCCGGCGCAGAGCAGCGCGACCAGCGGGCCGGTGCCCTGCAGCAGGAGGAGGGCCGCGCTGCCCAGGCCGAGACAGACCGCGGCGAGGGTCAGCGGGGCACGGATGCCCTTCGTCCGGGCGACCACGAGCGAGCAGACCGCGGCCGCCAGGGACATCGGCAGCAGGATCAGCCCGGCCTGGAAGGAGGTGGCGCCGTACACCTGCTCCAGCCACTGGCTGAAGCCGTACAGCACGCAGTAGATGACGAGATAGGCCAGCCCCTGGCGGAGATAGGAGCGCACCAGGGCGCCGTGCCGGGCGAGCATCCGCAGATCGAGGAACGGCTCCGGATGGCGCAGCTGCCACCACACCAGGACGCCCGCGAGCAGCCCGGCCGGCGCCAGGAGCGGCCACGGCGGGTCCGCCGGCCGCAGCAGGAAGACCATGGCGCAGGTGAGCGCCGCGGCGAACAGCGCGATGCCCAGCGGGTCGAGGGAACCGGAGCCGGCCCCGGCGCGCCCCGGCCGGGCGTCCTTCCGGTCCGCGGGGAGCCAGGCGAGCGCGCCGAGCAGGGCGAGCAGCGCGAGCGGGACGTTGACCGCGAACACCGCGCGCCAGCCCGCGGTCGCGGCGAGCAGCCCGCCGAGCGTGGGGCCGACGGCGGCGCTGCTCAGCGCGGCGAGCGAGAGCCGGCCGAGCACACGACGGGGTGTGGGCAGCCCGGTCCGCCGGGACTCGGCGCGCAGCACCGCCATCGCGGCGGGGTAGGCCGCCGCGGTGCCGATCCCGAGCACGACCCGGGAGACGATCAGCAGCGCGAAGGTGGGCGCGAGCGCCCCGATGACGCCCGCGGCACAGACGGTCAGCGCGCCGGCGACGAACACCCGGCGGGGCCCGACGCGGTCGGCCAGCCGTCCCATCGACGGCTGGCCCACCGCGCTGGCGAGGTACATCGCGGAGATGAGCCAGGCGGTGTCGGCGGCACCGACATGGAAGTCCCGGCCGATGGCCACCAGGGCGGTGGCGATCATCGTCGAGTTGATGGGGTTCAGCAGCGACCCGAGCAGGAGCGGTGCCATCAGCCGGGCGCCGAAGGGGCGATCGGCGCCGGTGACCGCGCCGGAGCCGGTGACTGCGCCGGGGCCGGCCGGGGCGGCGGGGAGGCCGGGCCCGCCCGTGTCCCGCGGGGCTCCGGCGTCCGTTCCGGCGTCCGTTCCGGCGTTCATCCCGGCGTTCGTCCCGGCGTTCGTCCCGGCCTTCATTCCGCCCTTCATTCCGGCATCAACCGCCGTATCAGCGCGGTGGCCGACTCCAGCGTCTGCTGCTCCTCCGGGGACAGCCGGTCGGCGATGGCCTCGGCCAGCCAGTTCTGCTTGGCCTGCCGTACGACGGCGAGCATCCGGCGGCCTTCCTCGGTGAGCGAGAAGACCACCTGCCGCCCGTCCGTCGGATGCGGGCTGCGGGCGAGGACGCCGCGCTCCTCCAGCGCCCCGACGGTCAGCCGCATCGACTGCGGGCGGACCAGCTCGGCGCGGGCCAGGGCGGCGATGGTGGCCTCGCCGTCGGTGTCGATCCGGCCGATCACCGCGCGCTGGGTAGGGGTGAGCTCCCCCTGCGGCGAGGCGGCGCGCAGATGTCGCATGAGCAGGGAGACGGTGGCGCCCAGCTCCGTCGCCAGGCGTTCCTGGTCCTTTTCCGGCATATCTCCAGCGTAAATATCGACAGGCAAACTTGCAAGTTTTCCTGTCGATATCCCGGACGCGCCATACGGAGATGGTCTTGCCACGGTCCGTGACGGGGCTTACGGTCACCTCCACACGCGTAGATCGCGGCGTAGATCATGCGCGGGCTGCAGGCTGACGCATCGACAAAGGAGCAGCTCATGGCCGATGTTGTGCGTGCCGCACTGGTCCAGGCGACCTGGACCGGCGACACCGAATCGATGATCGCGAAGCATGAGGAGTACGCCAGAGCGGCGGCCGCGCAGGGCGCGAAAGTGATCGGCTTCCAGGAAGTCTTCAACGCTCCGTACTTCTGCCAGGTCCAGGAGCCTGAGCACTACCGCTGGGCCGAGCCGGTGCCCGACGGGCCGACCGTACGGCGGATGCAGGACCTCGCCCGGGAGACCGGCATGGTCATCGTCGTCCCGGTCTTCGAGGTCGAGCAGTCCGGCTTCTACTACAACACCGCGGCCGTCATCGACGCAGACGGTACGGTCCTGGGCACCTACCGCAAGCACCACATCCCGCAGGTCAAGGGCTTCTGGGAGAAGTACTACTTCAAGCCGGGCAACGCCGGCTGGCCGGTCTTCGACACCGCCGTCGGCAAGATCGGCGTCTACATCTGCTACGACCGCCACTTCCCCGAAGGCTGGCGGCAGTTGGGCCTCAACGGCGCCCAGCTCGTCTACAACCCGTCCGCCACCTCCCGCGGTCTGTCCGCCTACCTCTGGCAGCTGGAACAGCCCGCGGCGGCCGTCGCCAACGAGTACTTCATCGCGGCGATCAACCGGGTCGGCGTCGAGGAGTACGGCGACAACGACTTCTACGGCACCAGCTACTTCGTCGACCCGCGCGGTCGGTTCGTCGGCGAGGTCGCCAGCGACTCCAAGGAGGAACTGGTCGTCCGCGACCTCGACTTCGCCCTGATCGACGAGGTCCGCCAGCAGTGGGCGTTCTACCGCGACCGCCGCCCCGACGCGTACGACGGGCTGGTGCAGCCATGAGCCACGACCCCGCGGACCTGCACGCCCGCCACCAGGCCGTTCTGCCCTCCTGGCTCAGCCTCTACTACGAGCGGCCCCTCGAACTCACCCACGGCGAGGGGCGCCACGTCTGGGACGCCGAGGGCAACCGCTACCTCGACTTCTTCGGCGGCATCCTCACCACCATGACGGCCCATGCGCTGCCCGAGGTGACCAAGGCCGTCAGCGAGCAGGCCGGCCGCATCATCCACACCTCCACGCTCTACCTCTCCCGCCCCATGGTCGAGCTGGCGGAGCGGATCGCGGCGCTCTCCGGCATCCCCGACGCCCGGGTCTTCTTCACCACCTCCGGCACGGAGGCCAACGACGCGGCCCTGCTGCTGGCCACCACGCACCGCCGCTCCAACCAGATCCTGGCGATGCGCAACAGCTACCACGGCCGGTCGTTCTCCACCGTCGGCATCACCGGCAACCAGAGCTGGTCCCCGACCAGCCTCTCGCCGCTGCAGACGCTCTACGTCCACGGCGGGGTGCGCAGCCGCGGTCCGTACGCCGGGCTGAGCGACGCCGCGTACATCGCGGCCTGCGTCGCCGACCTGGAGGACATGCTCCAGCAGACCGCGGGCGGTGTCGCCGCGCTGATCGCCGAACCGGTCCAGGGCGTCGGCGGGTTCACCATGCCGCCGGACGGCCTCTACGCCGCGTTCCGCGAGGTGCTGGCCCGGCACGGCATCCTCTGGATCAGCGATGAGGTGCAGACCGGCTGGGGCCGCACCGGCGACCACTTCTGGGGCTGGCAGGCGCACGACAGCAACGGCCCGCCCGACCTGCTCACCTTCGCCAAGGGCATCGGCAACGGCATGTCCGTCGGCGGGGTGGTCGCCCGCGCCGAGGTGATGAACTCGCTCTCCGCCAACTCCATCTCCACCTTCGGCGGCAGCCCCGTCACCATGGCCGCCGGCCTGGCCAACCTCAACTACCTCCTCGAACACGACCTCCAGGGCAACGCGCGGCGGGTCGGCGGCCTGCTCATCGAGCGGCTGCGGGCGGTCTCGGCCGGCGTCGGTCTCGTACGGGAGGTGCGCGGCCGCGGCCTGATGATCGGCATCGAACTGGTCCGGCCCGGCACCGAAGAGCGCTCGCCCGAGGCCGCCTCGCTGGTCGTGGAGGCCGCCAGGGAACGCGGTCTGCTGGTCGGCAAGGGCGGCCAGGGCGGTGCCTCGCTGCGGATCGCACCCCCGATGACGCTGACGGTCGCCGAGGCGGAAGAGGGCGCGGAACTGCTCGCGGACGCGCTGCGGTCGGTGCAGGGGATGACGGCTGCATCGTGAGCCGACGCCACTGCGGCCGGGGCGGGGTACGTGCCGGGGCGGGGGCTTCGTTCAAGAGCGGCGCCCCCGCTCACCCGTGGCGCTCCCGCTCATCCGCGGCGCCCCCGGACCGCCCTCACTCCGTCCCGGCGAACTCGCGCACCGTGTCGGCCAGCAGGGTGAAGAACCGGGTGTGCGCACGCCGGCTGCACGGGGCCTCCGGGTTCCACGGCAGCAGCCGGGCCCGGGCCTCGATCGCGCGCCAGTGCTCGTCGGCCCGCAGCTCCTGCGGGCGGGCGGCGTTGGCCCGTACGTCCCCGAGCACGATGTCCGGGGCCATCGCCGCAGCCTCCGCCCAGCCGACGGTGGACCAGTTCACCCCGGCGCCCGCGGCCGGCTCCAGCAGTCCGACGCCGTGTTCGGTCAGCGCCCGCAGATCCGGCCAGGATCCGGGCCGGGCCAGGTGCACCCGCTCCGGACCCGCGGGCGACAGCGCCAGCACCCGCGGCCGCACCGCACCGCCGGTCGCCTGCCGCAGGTCGTCCTCCGCGGCGTCCAACTCGCGTGCGGCGCCGAGCGGTTCGCCCCGCCCCAGCGAACCGGCGAGCGCCGCGAACCGTTCGCGCACCCCGGCCAGGCTCCGCCCCGGGCCCACCGCGACCGTCACCACCGGGACATGCGCCTCCAGCTCCAGCGCGGTCTTCGGCTCCAGGCCGTAGACCTGCTCACCGTCGTACGTCACGGCCACGACGAGGTCCGGCTCCGCCTCCAGCAGGGTGTCCGGGTGCAGCGCGCTGCCCGAACCCAGGTAGGGGATCTCCGCGAGCGGCAGCTCACCGCCCTTCGCGGGGTCGGGGGCGGCGCCGTCGTGCTGGGACCCGAAGAGCCCCACGGGACGTATGCCGTGGTCCCACAGCGTCGCCCCCGCCTGTATGTACGCCACGATCCGCAACGGCCGGTCCCCGGCCACCGCAAGGCGCCCCCGGTCGTCGGAGAACTCCCACGGTGTGCTGTGCTCCATGCCCTCTCGCCTCTCTGCATCGTCCGCCAGGATGCTGTGGCGCTCGCGAGGTATGCCCGCCGGCGTCGGCGCATACCTGCCCAACGGGCCGCCCCCGCACCCCTCCGCCGGCTGCCGCGGCCGCCGCGCCCGGCCCCGCGTTGAACCGTCCAGATGACCGTCGGCGCAACACGAACATCTCCGCTGATCAACGGTCACGGTATTGCCACCATGGGTGACATGCTTCTACGGTCTCCTTCTCGACCGCGATCTACGGGTGTAGACCGGTTGTGGCGTGGCGTCAGCGGAGCGGACCTGCCGAGGGGATGGTGCGCGTCGGCTCCGCCTTCCCGTGCCACCGATGTCGCTGGTGTGGAAGGAGCAGGATGGTGAGCCGTACGGTCGTCCGGGGCGGACTGGTGATCACAGCCGCCGACGAGATCCACGCCGATGTCCTGGTGGAGGACGGGCGGATCGCCGCCCTCGCCGCACACGGCAACCCCACCGCCGAACGCTGGGCGCAGGCGGCGGACCGCATCCTCGACGCCACCGGCAGATACGTCATCCCGGGCGGCGTCGACGCCCACACCCACCTGGACTTCCCCTTCGGCGGGACCTTCTCCTCCGACACCTTCGAGACCGGGACCCGCGCCGCGGCCTGGGGCGGCACCACCACCCTGATCGACTTCGCGGTCCAGTCCCGCGGCAAGTCGCTCCGGGCCGGCCTGGACACCTGGCACGCCAAGTCCGACGCCCAGTGCGCCATCGACTACGCGTTCCACATGATCCTCTCGGACGTCAACGAGCACACCCTCAAGGAGATGGACCTCCTGGTGGCGGAGGGCGTCACCTCGTTCAAGCTGTTCACCGCCTACCCCGGCGTCTTCTACAGCGACGACGGGCAGATCCTGCGCGCGATGCAGCGCTCCGCCGACAACGGCGGACTGGTGATGATGCATGCCGAGAACGGCATCGCCATCGACGTCCTGGTCGAACAGGCGCTGGCCGAGGGGAGGACCGACCCGCGCTACCACGGCGAGGTCCGCAAGGTCCTCCTGGAGGCCGAGGCCACCCACCGCACCATCCAGCTGGCGCGGGTGGCCGGCGCACCGCTCTACGTCGTCCATGTCTCCGCCGAGGAAGCCCTCGCGGAGATCGCCCAGGCCCGCGACAAGGGGCTGAACGTCTTCGGCGAGACCTGCCCGCAGTATCTGTTCCTGTCCACGGACAACCTCGCCGAGCCGGACTTCGAGGGCGCCAAGTACGTCTGCTCCACGCCGCTGCGGCCGCGGGAGCATCAGGAGGCGTTGTGGCGCGGGCTGCGCACCAACGACCTCCAGGTGGTCTCCACCGACCACTGCCCCTTCTGCTTCCAGGGGCAGAAGGAGCTCGGCCGCGGCGACTTCTCCAAGATCCCCAACGGGTTGCCCGGCGTGGAGAACCGGATGGACCTCCTGCACCAGGCCGTCGTGGAGGGCCGGATCAGCCGCCGCCGCTGGATCGAGATCGCCTGCGCCACCCCGGCCCGGATGTTCGGCCTCTACCCGAAGAAGGGCACCATCGCCCCCGGCGCCGACGCCGACCTCGTCATCTACGATCCCACCGCCCGGCAGACCCTCTCGGCCGAGACCCACCACATGAACGTCGACTACTCGGCGTACGAGGGCAAGCAGCTCACCGGGCAGGTGGAAACGGTCCTCTCGCGGGGTGAACTCGTCATCGACCGGCGGGAGTTCACCGGCCGCGCGGGGCACGGCCAGTACATCCCGCGTGGCACCTGCCAGTACCTGATCTGAGGAACCAAGGAGGGGAACACCATGGACTTCGGACTCGTTCTGCAGACCGACCCGCCGGCCTCCGAGGTCGTCGGCCTCATGAAGCGCGCGGAGGCCGGAGGGTTCACCTACGGCTGGACCTTCGACTCGTGCGTGCTGTGGCAGGAACCGTTCGTCATCTACAGCCGCATCCTGGCCGAGACCAGCCGTCTCACGGTCGGCCCGATGGTCACGAACCCGGGCACCCGCACCTGGGAGGTCACCGCCTCCACCTTCGCCACCCTCAACGACATGTACGGCAACCGCACCGTGTGCGGGATCGGCCGCGGCGACTCCGCGATGCGGGTGGCGGGCCGCAGGCCCCACACCCTCGCGCGGATCAGCGAGGCCATGAAGGCCATCCGTGCGCTCGGCCGCGGCGACGAGGCGGACCTCGGCGGCGGCACGACGGTGCGGTTCCCCTGGGTGCAAGACGGTGCCCAACTGCCGGTCTGGATGGCCGCGTACGGGCCGAAGGCGCTCAAGATGGCGGGCGAGGAGGCCGACGGCTTCATCCTGCAGCTCGCCGACCCGTTCCTCACGGAGTGGATGGTGAAGGCGGTGCGCGCGGCCGCGGTGGCGGCAGGCCGTGCCCCCTCCGATGTCAAGATCTGCGTCGCGGCCCCCGCCTACGTCACCGAGGACGACTCACCCCGGGCGCTCGCGCAGGCGCGCGAACAGTGCCGCTGGTTCGGTGGCATGGTCGGCAACCATGTGGCCGACCTGGTGACCACCTACGGCAGCGACTCCGGCATGGTCCCGCAGGAGCTGACGGACTACATCGCAGCTCGCGAGGGCTACGACTACGCCCACCACGGCCGCGCGGGCAACCCCGACACCGCCTTCGTCCCCGACGAGATCGTGGACCGCTTCTGCCTCGTCGGCCCGGCGTCGGCACACGTGGACAAGCTGCTCAGGCTCCGGGAGCTGGGCGTCGACCAGTTCGCTCTGTACGCCATGCACGACGCGAAGGAAGCGGTGATCGACGCGTACGCGAGTGCCGTCATTCCCGTGCTGAACGCACGACCGGCGGATCAGCATCAGCTCACCAGTCCGCGCCAGGAACAGGCCACCACACCCGCGTGACCGGGCCTTTCGGCCGCGTTCAGAAGGAGCCGGTCTCGCAGCGGCGGACCCAGTCGGTCGCTGCGATGGCGTAGGCCGGGGCGGGGCTGAGTTGGTCTTCGCGTTGGCAGGCTTCCACGTATTTGATGGCGTGCGGATCCTCGGTCGCCAGGGCGCGTTCGGCGAGTGTGGCGTAGTCCTGGGCCGGCTCCCCGGGGTGGTGCTCGCGGTGCCCGGTGCCGTAGGCGCTGCGGATGGCCGCTGAGAAACGGACTGCGGCGGCGACGCTGGGCCAGTGGAGTCCGGCGGGCAGACTCGGCAGGACCAGGCGTACCGCGGCAGGTGTGGTGAGCGCGTGGACGAAGGCCATGGGGGTTTTGTGATCGTCCGTGAGATAGCTCCCGGCGGCGGCCCGGGTGAGCCGGCTCAGCGCCGCGTCGGCGTCGTTCTCGGGGCGGAGGGAGTCCACGGCCGGCGCGAAGTCCGGTTCGAGCCATACCGTTTCGAGCCGGATCCTGAAGATCATGCCCATGCCCTGGTCGCTGCGCAGCCTCGGTACCGCCTCCCACGCCTGCGCCAGGTCCCGCTCACGCGGTGTCGACGGTGCCTCGGGGAGTTCCTGGTACCGGGCGGCCCAGTAGCCCAGTCCGCGGGCGAGTTCCTCAAGACGCCACGGCGTGTGGGCCTCCGTCAGCATCCGCACCGCGTGCCCGGTGCGGATGACGCCGTGGCCTCCTCCTGCGGCGAAGCCCGGCAGCAGGCGCGGCCACCAGCGGGCGAGGACGTCGGTCCAGGCGGCGCCGCCGAGTTCCCGCCGGAAGAACTCGGTCCAGTCTCCGAGGAGTCGCATGTTGCCGAGGGCGGGGCGCCAGTTGTCGTGGGTGATCTCGTGGAAACGCCCGTAGGTGTCCTCGTAGAGGAGTTTCCGGTACGAGGACACCCAGGCGCCGATCGCGTCGGTGTGCCCGAGGTGTCCCAGGGCTTCGGCGGCCATGGGGCCGTGGTTGCTCACGCCGGGGCCGAACTCGGGCCCGGAGTCGCTGAGGTACTGCAGTGCGCCGTCCAGATCGTCCACTGTTCCCCCTGAGATCGCTGTTCTCCATGGAAGGGTGCGGCGCCCCCTTCGGCAACACGGCCGATGCACATTGGCTCATTCCGGGGCTGTCGGGAGACTCGTGGCCGGTGTCCGCCGGGCACCGACGGGTGGGTTTCGGCAGTGGTCACGAGGAGCGGTGATCATGCATTTACGCGGGTCCGTGCAGGCAGTGGCAGGAGCCGCGCGGGGCGTGCTCATACGATCTTGACTCAATCCAGAGGGCTTTTCCGGCTGACGGAAATATGTCAAAACGAGACAGTTGTCCGAACGCCGTTGACTTGGGCATTTGCCAAAACTACAGTCCTGCCTCGGCCACCCTGCGGCCCCTCGTCCACGCCCGGCTCGAAGCCGATCCGCGTTTCGTTTGCACGCTTTTCTCTGTCCATGCAGTCGGCGGAATTCATCCGCACCACCCATGTGGCGTCATCGCTCCGTACGGGAGACACCTGTGCCCGTTCGCGGGGGCTGACACGCGACGACAAGAGGAATTCATGATTAAGCACGCATCGCCGATCAGCGGAATCGATGCCCACGGCGGACTCGTGGTGACCGCCGGCTATGACAACCGGGTCATTCTCTGGAATGCGTCGACCCGTACCGCCCTCACCGAGGCACGCCACGACCACCTCGCCAATCAGTGCCGGTTCTCCGCTTCCGGCCGCATCGTCGTGACATCGAGCAGCGACTATTCGGCCCGCTTATGGTCCGTGCCCGACCTGCGTCTCATCACGGTCCTCACGGACCAGAAGGACGACGTGGAGATGACGGTGGTCTCGCCCGACGAGACACGGGTGGCCACGGCCTCACGCGACCACCTCGCGCGGATCTACGACCTGGACGGACGCCTGATCCACCGCCTGGAGGGGCACGAGGCCGACGTCCTGTCGGTCGAATGGGTGCGGGACGGCGCCGAGTTGGTGACCACCAGCGACGACGGAACCGTACGCCGCTGGGACGCCGCCGGCGGATCACTGTTGAGCACCATCGACCTCGGGGACGCCGAGACGGACACGGTCGCGGTTCTGGGCGTGGACCGCTTCGCGCTCGGCAATGACGAGGGAGAGCTGATCCTGATCGGCCCGTCGGGCACCAGGCGCCACCGTGTCCACGACGCCGGGATCAAGCGGCTCGCCTACGACGCCGAGAGCGGCATTCTGCTCAGTTCCAGCTACGACCGCACGGTGCGGCTGTGGCGCCTGGACGGGGAGACGGACCCCGTCCACCTCCTGACGAGCGAGGTGCCGGCCGACGTCTGGCTGCGGTCCTGCGCCAGACTCGATGCCACCCGCTGGGTCTTCGGGACCTTCGGATCGAGTTACGCCGTCTTCGACCGGGACACCGGGAGCTGGGACCTGACCGGCGTCGAGCCCACACCGGGCCTGAACGCGGTCGCGAGTACCCCCTTCGGGCGGTTCACGGTCGGCGACAGCGGCACGGTCCGGCGCGATGACGAGGTGTCGGCCGAACTCGGCAGCTGCTGCAACTTCGTCACCCCGGTCGCGGGTACGGTCGTCAGCGGCGGCCAGCTCGGCGCCCTGTACGACGCGAGGACCGGGGCGGTGCTGCACCGGCACCGTTCCCCTCTCAACTGCGCGGCCGTACACACGTCACCGGACGGCGATGTGCTGGTCGTCGGCACCTACACCGGTGAGGCGCTCGTCCTGCGTGACGAGTTGGGGACCGGACTGAGACTGGTCGGCGAGCACCGCATCCACGAGAACGCCGTCAAGGGCGTGGCCGTCCAGGGCGATGTGCTCTTCAGCGTGTGCGCCACCGGTGCCGCGAGGTGGCATTCCCTGCCGGATCTGAAACCCGTCGCCGGCGACGACGAGGCGCACGCGCGGATAGCCAACGGCGCGGCGGCTCTTCCGGACGGACGTTTCGTGAGTGTGAGCCGCGACCTGACGCTGAGGATCTGGACCGCAAGCGGGGAGCAGCAGGACGTCGTGCCGACTCCGCACCGCAACAGCATCAAGTGCGTCGCGGCCGACCCGCACACCGGCCTGATCGCGACGGGCGGCTACCACGGCCGGGTCGCTGTCTATGACCTCGGGGCCGGTGCGTGGGTGCGCGACGCGCGGCCGACGACTGCCGGCATCTCGGCACTGGCTGCCGCCGGCGTGCCGGGGCGGTTCCTGGCCTCCTCCTACGACGGCCAGGTGTACGAGATCGAGGCGCCTGCGGTCGTCGGATCCGCCGGCCGGAGCAACTAGGAGCCGCCTGATGACGACATCCGATGAGATCGTGGTGGCACGCCTTGCGAGTGCTCCCGTCCCGGTCGGTTCCACCCTCATGCAGCTGACCGTCTTCGGGCAGGTCGGCGCGGACGGCCGGGAGACGGAGGAAGTGGTCACCCTGCGGACGGCTGCGCCGCGGAGCGAATCCGCCGCCCCGCCGATCGCACGCATCCACAGCGCCTGCTTCACCGGAGACGTCCTCGGCTCCGAGAAGTGCGACTGCGGTCCCCAGCTGTCCGCGTCCCTGGCCGCCATCGTCCAGTCGTCCAACGGGGTTCTCGTCTACATGCTCCGCCAGGAAGGGCGGGGCATCGGCCTGGCGAACAAGATCCGCGCCTATGCGCTGCAAGCGGCGGGGCACGACACCATCAGCGCGAACCTCGCCCTCGGCTTCCCGGCGGAGGGCCGTGACTTCCGGATGGCCGCCGACTGCCTGCGGCATCTGGGCATCACCCGGGTCCGCCTCATGACCAACAACCCCGAGAAGGTCGGACAGCTCGCCGCCCAGGGGATCGTGGTCGAGGACCGGCTCCCGCTCGGCGGCTTCCGCACCCCCTTCAACGAGGCGTACCTCGAAGTCAAGGACCGGCTGATGGGCCACCTCGACGCACTGGGCACGGCACGTCCGCTCACCGGACTCCCCGTCGGCGTCTCACCGCAGGGGGCACCGTGACGTCCCACATTGTGCACGCGAACCTGGTCGACGCCGATATCAACTCCCTGACCGACAGAGCGGCCATGGGGCTGCCCGAGGGGTACGTGGAACCCAGAGCGGAGCGTCTTCGGCACTTCGCTCAGGTGGCCGGCCATCCGCCGGGCCGGCTGGCCGAGCTGGTCGAGGACGCTTCACTCACCCTCGAACACCGTCTGGCGGCCGGCACTGCCCTGGCTCTCGCGGGCGACCCCCGGATTCGCTGGGACGCCCCGGACATGCTGCACGTACCCGGGGGCCGGGCACTCCTCGGAACGCCGGAGCGCGAGGTCGACGCACTGCACGCCGACGCCGCCCGGTTCGGCGTGCAGCGGTCCTGGGTGGAGAAGGAATGTCCCCGCCACACCCTCCCGCTCCCGGCCTTCGGCATCGCCAAGTACCCGGTGACCAATGAGGAGTTCGCCCTCTTCCTCAAGGACACCGGCCATTCCGTGATCCCGAGCAACTGGAACTACGGCCGCTTCGACCCCGCCGCCGCCAACCATCCCGTGTACACGGTCACGGCACACTGCGCCGACGCCTACGCGCACTGGCTCAGCGAGCGCACCGGCCGCCGCTTCCGTCTGCCCACCGAGCAGGAATGGGAGTACGCCGCAGCGGGGCCGGAGGGACGGCGCCACCCCTGGGGCAACACCTGGAGCGCCCCGGCGGCCAACACACTGGAGACCGGCCTGCTCATGACCAGCCCGGTCGGGGCCTTCCCCGAGGGCCGGTCGTGGTGCGGGGCCCTGGACATGGCGGGCAACGTCGAGGAGTACACCAGCAGCACCTATGGGCCGTACCCGGGCGGCGAAGTGGTGCACGACGACCTGTACGTGAGGCTCGGCGCCTACCGGATCGCCCGGGGCGGAGCCTTCAACCGGTTCCGCGATCTGGCCAGGTGCCAGCGCCGGCACGGCCCCTACCCGCGCTCGCTGTATGCGATGGGCTTCCGGCTGGCGGAGGACGTCTCGGCGTCCGGGGAGGACTGACGAGCGGTGCGTATCGTCCATGTCCACTGGACCGGACTGCCGGTCACCGGTGGGGTAGAGAGCCATCTGAGCGCAGTCGTCGGCCAGCTCGGCGCCCTGGCGTGCGAGGTCCATGCCGTCGTGGGCACACCGGACTCACCCGGCTGCGACTACGACCCGGTCCTCGACATCGGCGAGCCCTTCGTCCCCGGCCGAGCCACCGCGATCAGCGCAATCTGCGCACTCACCGCACGGTGTCTGGACGCCGACGTCGTGCACTGGCACAACCCGCAGTGGCACAAACCCGAGGTCGTGACCGCCGTCGTGGAGCGGCTGCGGGAGCGCCGGTGGCGCGGCCGTCTCGTCCTCGACCTGCACAACATCGACGAGCGGCCCGAACAGTGGACGTTCCTCGCCACTCTTCCCGGGCGCCTGGTCGCGCACTCCGCCTTCGTCGCCGACGAGGTCAGGCGCAGGCTGCCCGATGCCGAGGTCACCGTCCTCGCCCTTGCCCTGCCACTGGAGGAAGCCCCCTTCCGGCTGCCCGCGGCGGGCGGCACCACCGTGCTGCAACCCAGCAGGATGACCCGCTGGAAGGGCTCCCACCTGAGCCTGGAGGCGTCCTTGACCCTGCTGGACGAAGGCGCCGATCTGCACTTCGTCCACGCGGGAACCCAACACCTCATCTGGCCGCCCGGCATCCCCGAGTCCCTTCTGGAACGGGCCGGCGCCTGGCAGGAGAAGGGGCGCGTGCATTTCACCCACTACCGTCCGCAGCAGAGCTGGGCCGCGATCCGCGCGAGCGACATCATCATCCATCCGACCATCGACCGGGGCGCGCACGGAGAGCCCTTCTCGCTCTCCGTCGCACAGGCCGTCATCTGCGGACGCCGCATCGTCGCCAGCGACTCCGGGAACCTGCCGGTGCTGCTCGGCGGCTACTCGGCCGCCTCCCTCGTCCCCGCAGGCGACCTCCACGCTCTGACCGGCGCACTCCGAGAGGCCGTGCGGCAGCCGCCGGTCGTGCCGACGGCCGGCGACCGCGCCCTGGCCAGGCGCCTCCGTGAGGGCTTCGCGACCGCCGGCCGGCGCCACCTGGCCTTCTACCGGACCCTCGCCGACACGGCATAACGAGGCGGGCGCCGCCGCCGCCCCCGAGCACCACCCCCGAGCACCACCCCGAAGCACCACTCCCGAAGCACCACCGCCGATCCGCCGCAGGCCCCCGACCGCACACCTGGAGATCCCCATGCCCACCCCCATCATCCTGGACTGCGACCCCGGCCACGACGACGCGATGGCCATCCTGCTCGCCGTCGGCGACCCCCGCGTGGACCTCAGGGCGGTCACCACCAGCGCGGGCAACCAGACCGTGGAGAAGACCGCCCTGAACGCACGGCGCATGTGCTCCCTGGCCAAAGCCTTCGACGTACCCGTCGCCGCCGGATACCTCAAGCCGCTGACCGGCAGGCTGCTGATCGGCGACGACGTGCACGGCGAAACCGGCCTGGACGGCTGGGACTTCCCGGAACCTGAGGTGCCGCTCCACTCCGCACATGCCGTGGACCTCATCCACCACCTGCTGGCCGACAGCCCCGAACCCCTCACCCTGGTGGTCACCGGACCCCAGACGAACATCGCGGGACTCCTCGCCCGCCACCCCCGGGACAGGGAGAAGATCAAGGAAATCGTGTGCATGGGCGGGGCCACGCACCGCGGCAACACCCTGCCCTACTCGGAGTACAACATCCTGGTCGACCCCGAGGCCGCCCACGAAGTACTCGCCAGCGGCATCCCCCTGACGTACTGCGGCCTCAATGTCACGCATCAGGCGCCGGTCACCCGCGAGGTGCTGCAGCGGATCACCGACGTGGGCACGCACATCGGCAAGGCGTCCGCAGCCCTCCTCGCCTTCCGCTCCAGCACCTACGACCAGATCTGGGATCTGCCCGACGCGCCGCTCCACGACCCCGTCGCCATCGCCCGGGTGCTCGACGCGAGCCTCGTGGAATGCGTCGAGGCCCCCGTCTCGATCGAACTGCACGGGGAGTTCACCCGCGGCGCGACCGTGATCGACCTCTACGGTGTCACCGGCAGGACCGCCAACGCCCGGGTGGCGACGCGGCTGGACACCGAACGGTTCTGGGATGTGTTCATCGCGGCGCTCACCGCCCTGGGCTGACCGGCTCACCGGCTGACCTACGGAGGCTGACCGACCGTGCCCGTTTCCCCCCTCCCGACACCGGGTGCCCGCTTACTGACGGCACTGGCCGGGGCGCAGCTGCTGGTGGCGCTCGACTTCTCCATCATCTATGTCGCGCTGCCCGACATCGGGGCGAGCCTCCATTTCTCCGCGGTCGCGCTGCAGTGGATCGTGAGCGCGTACGCGATCTTCTTCGCCGGGTTCCTGCTGCTGGGCGGGCAGCTGGCGGACGTCTTCGGCGCCGGCCGGGTGTACCTCACCGCCCAGCTGCTCTTCGCCGTCTCTTCGATCGGGGCCGCCCTCGCGCCGTCCGCCGCGGTGCTGATCGCCGCCCGGGTCGGACAGGGCGTGGCGGCGGCCCTGCTGGTGCCCGCGACGCTGGGCCTGCTCAGCTCCGCCTACCCGGCGGGCCCGGAGCGCGACCGGGCCGTGAGCGTATGGGGCACCACGGGGGCGGTCGGGCTCGCCCTCGGTGTCACGGCGGGCGGGGGCATCCTCGCGGTGGCCTCCTGGCAGTGGATCTTCTGGATCAACCTCCCCATCGTGGCGGTCTGTCTGCTCGCCGCCGGGAACGCGGTCCGCTCCACCACGGCCGGAGCCCGGGCTCCCATCGCCACGGCGGCCACGTTCTCGGCGTGTGCCGCGGTCGTGGCCCTTGTCCTCGCCTTTACCGAACTCTCCCGCGCCCGGCCCTCCCTCCCCGTCGTCGCCGCCGCGCTGGCGGTGACGATCCCGGCCGGAGCGCTCCTCGCCCTCAGCCAGCGACGGCGCAGGCCGCTGGTGCCCCGCGCCCTGTTGCGCGTGCGGACCCTTCAAGTGGCCTGCCTGGCGGCGGCGTTGTACATGGCGAGCTTCGGAGCCGAGTTCTACCTCGTCACCCTCTACCTCCAGGACGTACGGGACTACAGCGCGTTCGCCGCGGGCATGGCCTTCCTTCCGCTGGCCGGCGCCATCACCGTGGGGAACACGGTGGCCGGCCGCCTGGCCGGCCGACTGTCGTTGAGGCGGCTGCTGTCCACAGCGTTCCTCACCGGTGCGGCCGGCCTTCTGGTGCTCGCCCTGGCCGTCGGCGCCGAGGGCGGCTACCTGCCGGGCATCCTGCCGGGACTGCTGCTCAGCGGCCTGGGGCAGGGGATGGCGTTCACCGGAATGTTCATCACCGGGACCCGTGATCTCCCACAGGCGAGCAACGCGACCGGGAGCGCCCTGGTGACAACGGCCCAGTACATCGGCGGCTCCATCGGCCTGGCGCTGCTGGTCCTGATCCACGGAGAGCGGCCGGCGACCCCCGACTTCGTCCGGACGTTCTGCGTCACCGCGGTCATCGCCGCGGCGGCCGCACCGTCGGCGCTGTTCCTCCTCACCCGTACGGGCCGGCAACCCGCCCCGGCCTCCCGACAAGACCAGCCCTCACAGCACAGGACCGGAGGTCACCGATGAACGCTGCCCGCTTACTCGACAGGACCGGGCTCCCCCCACGGACCCGGCAGACGGTGGACGAGTTCGAGAAGGAACACGACACATACTTCAGCCACCTGGTCCACTTCGACCCCCAACTGCTGGAGTCGCTGCACGCCCCCGGCGCGCTGCCGGAGAACATACGTGTCGCGTCCGCCGGCGTTCCTGCGGTGCGCGAGCGGATGTCCACCGTCACCGAGGTCGCCAACCTCCCCGAACAGCGGGAGGCCGACCGCAGCCGCTACCTGCAGGCGCTGCTCGACATCTACGGCATGCTTCCCGTCCAGGCGCGGCACAGCGTGTCCGCACCGGGAACGACGGTCATCGCACCGGAGCGCGAGGGGCGCATCCTGGCCGAGCGCCTCGGTGTCCTGCCCCGGCAGCGGGGCTGGACACCCCAGGCCAAGCGGATGCCGGTGGCCGGGGGACTGCTCGTCGGTGTGGACGAATGGCTGCCCTCGCAGGCGGACCGGCTGGTCATCGTCGACGGTGTCGTGGCCAGCGGAGTGACCCTCATGGCGATGCTGCAGCTGACACACCGGCCGGGAGCCGACATCGAGATCTTCACCTGCCACTCCACCCGGCAAGGCGCACTCGCCCTGGCGAGGTACGCCGAACAGCTGGAGGTGTCGTTGACCCTGCACGTCGGTCATGTGTCCGGGGCACTGAACGGAAAGTTCTATGCCGTGGAACCGGACGCACCCGACCGGGTACTGCTGGGCGATGTCGGAGACACCATCAGCCCCGTCACCCCCGCCTTTCCGCCACGCGGACCACGACGTGACCCCGCCTGACCGCCCGGGGCTCAGACCGAAGCCGGTCGCTGCCCACCCCGAGTCCGGCCACGGAGCGGTCGACCGGTACTTCCGCCTGAGCGCGAGGGGTTCCACCTGGCGCCGCGAGATCTTCGCCGGGTTGTCGACGTTCCTGGCACTCTCCTACATCGTGGTCGTCAACCCGGCCGTCCTCAGCCAGGGAGGCATCCCCCACGCCGCCGCCTTCTTCGCGACGGCAGCGGTCGGCGGCCTCGCCACCATGGTCATGGGACTGTGGGCGCGGCTCCCCTTCGCCGTGGCGCCCGGCATGGAGATGAACGCGATGATCGCCTTCTCCGTGGTCGGCACCCTCTCCTACACATGGCCCGAGGCACTGGGCATGGTGTTCTGGTCCGGCATCGCGATGCTCGCGGTGTCCCTGCTGCGGCTGCGCGAGGCCGTGATCAACGCCATCCCCCCGCAGATGCGTTCGGCGCTCGCCGCCGCGGTCGGCGCGTTCATCGGCCTCATCGGCCTGCAGATCGCCCACCTCGTCACCACGTCCGACGGGCGGCTGTCCGGCCTGGGCGACTGGACGGGGCCACCCGCCATCGCCCTCTACACCGGCCTTGCCGTCGCCCTGGCCCTGGACGCCCTGGGGGCCCGTGCCGCGGCGGTCCTCGGCGGCATCGCGGCCGCCGCGCTGTACTGCGCGTTCACGGGCATCAGCACCGAGGCGGTCCACGGCGGTGTCCACGACAGCGGGGCCGCGCTGCTCCGCTTCGACCTCACCGTCCTCTCCGACCCGAGAGCGTGGAGCATCATCCTCGTGCTGTTCGCCCTCGACTTCTTCGGCAGCATCGCGAAAGTGGTGGGCCTGTCGGCGCGCACCCCCCTGCTGGACGGCGACGGACAGGTGCCCGGAATGCGTCAGGCACTCCTCGTCGACGCCGGCGCCACCGTCGCCGGATCCGCAGCTGGATCCTCCAGTTTTGTGGCCTTCGTGGAGAGCGCGGTCGGTATCCGCGCCGGCGCCCGCACCGGGATCGCGTCGATCGTCACCGGACTGCTGCTGTTCTCCTGCCTGTTCCTGGGGCCGCTGCTGGCCCACGTCCCCGTCGAGGCCACCACCGGTGCCCTGGTCTTCGTGGCGGTCAAGATGCTCACCGCGCCCCGCTCGGGGGGAGTGGATCGCTCGGGTGGAGCGGATCGCTCGGGTTCAGCGGACCGCTTGGGCGGAGTGGACCGCTTGGGCCTGGCCGTCACAGTGACCGCCGTGGGCGTCACGATCGTCACCCTGGCGATCGACCAGGCCATGGCCGCGGCCTTCCTGGTGACCACGGCCGCGAGCGTACTCGGCCGCCGACGACCGCATCCCGCCCTGTGGGTGACGACGCTGGTCCTCACGGCCAGTGTCCTTCTGCAATATCTCCACCTCTGAGCAGTGCCCGCAGCGCACACATGAACCCCTTCAAGGAGCCCGCCATGCCCCACGACGACGCCCCCCTGCTCGCCGCATCGGTCCAGCAGCCCGACGGCACCCCCGACAGACTCCGCCGTCAGATCGAGTTCATCATCGAGGTGGACCGGCTCAAGGACGTCTTCCGGCAGAGCCCGCTGCTGGCCGCGGACCGCAAGGAGAACGACGCCGAGCACTCCTGGCACCTCGCTCTGATGACCTTGGTACTCGCCGAATACGCGGACGAGCCCGTCGACACGAGCAAGGTCCTCGCCCTCGTCGTCCTGCACGACCTGGTCGAAATCTACGCCGGAGACACCTTCCTGTACGACACGGCAGCCGCCGCCGACCAGGAAGCGCGGGAACAACAGGCGGCGGACAAGCTCTTCGCCCTCCTGCCCGCCGACCAACGGGACCATTTCCGGTCCCTGTGGGACGAGTTCGAGGAACGCGTCACCCCCGAGGCGCGCTTCGCCAAGGCCATGGACCGGCTCCAGCCCCTCCTCCTCAACTACGGCAACCGCGGGGGGACTTGGCGTACTCCGGGCGTCACCGAACAGGACGTGCTCACCCGCAAGTCCGTGATCAAGGATGCCTCCGCGGACCTCTGGCACTACGCACAGGACCTGATCCACACCGGAGCAGCCAACGGCTGGGTCCCCCGCGCCGATCCCGGCGCCTGAGGACAATCCGAACCTGCCTGGTGGAGAGAGGTCCAAGGCACCGGCGCGGTCCCCGGCATGTTGCGGAGCGCCGGCTGTCCGTTTGACCTATGGTGCAGTGGCCGCGGACGTCGGGTGCCTGCGCCGCTCAGCGATGAGCGCCCACCAGGTGAGTACCGGCGGGCCACGGCCGGTACCTCCCGCGTGGCACCTGCCAGTACCTCATCTAAGGAGCGCCGCCGTGGACTTCGGAGTTGTTCTGCAGGCCGACCCGCCCTCCTCCGCCGTGGTGTCCCTGATGCGCCGCGCCGAGCGCAACGGCTTCCGCTACGGCTGGACCTTCGACTCGACCGTGCTGTGGCAGGAACCGTTCGTCCTCTACAGCCGCGTCCTGGAACACACCGAGCGGCTGATCGTCGGCCCGATGGTCACCAACCCCTCCACCCGCGCCCCCGAGGTCACCGCCTCCACCTTCGCCACCCTCAACGAGATGTACGGCAACCGCACCGTCTGCGGTATCGGCCGCGGCGATTCCGCGATGCGGGTGGCCGGACGGCCGCCCAACACCCTGGCCCGGCTCGGCCGGGCGATCGGCACCATCCGCGATCTGGCCGAGGGCCGGGAGGCGTACGTCGGCGACCACCGGATCAAGATTCCCTGGATCAAGGACGGCAAGCTCCCGGTATGGATGGCCGCCTACGGGCCCAAGGCCCTCGCCATGGCCGGCGAACTGGCCGACGGCTTCATCCTCCAGCTGGCCGACCCCTTCCTCACCGAATGGATGATCAAGGCCGTACGGACCGCCGCGAAGGACGCCGGCCGTGACCCCGCCGCCCTCACCATCTGTGTCGCCGCACCGGCCTATGTGGGCGACGACCTGGACCACGCCCGCGATCAGTGCCGCTGGTTCGGCGGCATGGTCGGCAACCACGTCGCCGATCTCGTCGCCCGCTACGGCGAGCACTCCGGCATGGTGCCGGACGAGCTGACCGCCTACATCAAGTCCCGGGAGGGTTACGACTACGCCCACCACGGCCGGTCGGGCAACCCCGACGCGGGCTTCGTGTCGGACGCGGTCATCGACCGCTTCTGCCTGCTCGGCCCCGCCGCCGCGCACATCGAGAAGCTACGGCAGCTCCAGGCCCTGGGCGTCGACCAGTTCGCGCTCTACGCCATGCACGACGCCAAGGAATCCACCATCGACGCGTACGGAGCGGAGATCCTTCCCGCGTTCGCCGACTGAACGGGCGCTGGCAGGGGGCGGTGCACCCCGTCTCCGGCGCGGCGGTACCGGAGCGCCCGGCGAGCGCCCGGGGGCGAACACCTCGGCGGCCGACGGCGGTCCACCCGCCGGCCGGGCGCCACGACCGATGCCATGCCGCGCCGCCTGGCAACTGCGCCGCCTGGCAACTGCGCCGCCTGGCAACTGCGCCGCCTGGCCACCGCGCCGCCTGGTCACCGCGCCGCCCGGCTACCGGGCGGCGGCCCGCACCCGGACGAAAGGCCCCGCATGTCCGCGACCCCCTCACCCCTGCCGCCGGATGTCCCCATAGCGCCCCCGGGCCAGCTCACCGCCCGGGACGGCCGCGTCGAACCTGCCCCGGGAGCCATCCCCGCACACGGCCGGTACGTCAACGCCGACCTGCGCCCCGTCCCGCTCTCCGAACGCCGCTGGACCACCTACAACTTCACCGCCCTCTGGGTCGGCATGGCCCACAACATCCCCTCCTGGACCCTCGCCTCCGGCCTGGTCGCGCTCGGCATGGACTGGAAGCAGGCGGTCCTGACCATCGCGCTGGCGAACCTCGTCGTCCTCGTCCCGATGCTGCTCACCGGGCACGCGGGCCCGAAGTACGGCATCCCCTTCCCCGTCCTGGCGCGGGCGTCGTTCGGGTTGCGCGGCGCCAATCTGCCCGCGCTGGTGCGGGCTGCCGTGGCCTGCTGCTGGTTCGGCATCCAGACCTGGATCGGCGGCCAGGGCATCTATGTCCTGCTGGGCAAGATCTTCGGCGGTGACTGGGCCGGTGCGACGTCCGTCGGCGGCTACCCCTGGACCCTCTGGCTCTGCTTCCTGGCGTTCTGGGCCGTTGAACTCGCCATCATCCACCGCGGCATGGAGACCCTGCGCCGCTTCGAGAACTGGGCCGCACCCTTCGTCCTGGTCGGCGCCCTGGCACTGCTCGGATGGATGGCGGCCAAGGCGGGCGGGTTTGGCCCGCTGCTGGACCAGCCCAGCGCACTGGGCTGGGGCGAGCACTTCTGGCCGGTCTTCTTCCCGTCCCTGATGGGAATGATCGGCTTCTGGGCGACCCTGTCCCTCAACATCCCCGACTTCACCCGCTTCGGAGCCGGCCAGCGGGCCCAGGTCTGGGGGCAGTCCCTCGGGTTGCCGACCACAATGACGGCGTTCGCCCTGCTCTCCGTCCTGGTCACCTCCGGCTCCCAGGCGGTCTACGGGGCGCCGATCTGGGACCCCGTCGCCCTGGCCGGCAAGTCCGACAGCGTCTTCGGCCTGCTCTTCGCCCTGGTCACGGTCCTGATCGCGACGATCTCCGTGAACCTCGCCGCCAATGTCGTCTCACCCGCCTACGACCTGGCCCACCTGGCGCCGAAGCTCATCACCTTTCGCAGGGGCGCGCTGATCACCGGCGTGGTCGGCGTGATCATCCTGCCGTGGAAGCTCACCGCCACCCCCGAGCTGTACATCTTCACCTGGCTCGGTGTGGTCGGCGGTCTGCTCGGCACCGTCGCCGGCATCCTCATCGCCGACTACTGGATCATCCGCCGTACCGTCCTCGACCTCGCCGACCTCTACCGCCCCGGCGGCCGCTACTGGTACACGGCAGGCTGGAACTGGCGCGCCGTCCTCGCCTTCGTCGTCGGCGGCCTGCTGGCGGTGGGCGGCTCCTACTCCCAGCCCGGCAAGGGCCCCTTCCCTGCCCACGGCCTCCTCCCCTTCCTCAAACCCCTGGCCGACTACGGCTGGGCGGTGGGCCTGGCCAGCGCGCTGACGCTCTACACGCTGCTGATGGCCACGGCATCCGGACGGGCCGGCCGGACCCCCGGACGGGCCGGCCGGGGATCCGGAGGAGGCCCCCTGCCGGTCTGACGGCGGCCGCACGACAGCACGGTCAGCCGCACCGCCACGAGGGCCCGGACGGAGTGCGGACGGAGTTCCGCGTCAGCCCCGGCCGAGGACGCAGAACTCGATGCCCGCAGGGTCGGCCAGGACGACCCAGGAGACCTCACCCTGACCCACGTCGGCCCGTACCGCGCCCAGGCCTTCGAGCCGGGCGACCTCCTTCGCCTGATCCTCGACGGGGTCGGACATCAGGTCGAGATGGATGCGGGTCCATACGACCTCGTCATCGGGCGTGCGGCGGAACTCCAGGTACGGCCCGACGCCCTTGACGGAGCGCAGCAGGGCGCGGTCGTCGGTCAGCTCGTGGACGGTCCAGTCGATCGCCTCGCCCCAGAACCGGACCATGGCCCGCGGGTCGGCGCACTCGACGACCACGGCGGCCACCGGCCCGGTGTCCCGGTAGAGCTCCCGGGGCTCCAGGACGCTGAACACGTTGCCCTCCGGGTCGGCCAGCACCGTCCACGGCACGTCGCCCTGGCCCACATCGGCGGGCGTCGCCCCGAGCCCCTTCAGACGTGCGACCAACTCCGCCTGATGGGCGTCGGAGGTGGTGGCGAGCTCAAGGTGCACGCGGTACTTCACCGTCTCCGGGTCCGGGACGCTGACGAGAT
Source organism: Streptomyces lydicus (assembly GCF_004125265.1). Lineage (GTDB taxonomy): Bacteria > Actinomycetota > Actinomycetes > Streptomycetales > Streptomycetaceae > Streptomyces > Streptomyces lydicus_C. The sequence goes on along the minus strand of NZ_RDTE01000003.1, from coordinate 1,450,062 downwards.
CGATGCAGACGGCGGACGGGTCCGGCCAGTTGATGCCCACGGGCACCAGGTTGGTGACGCCGGGCCCTTCGCTGGAAACCCCCCAGCCGAGCACCTCCGCCCAGAACCGGCCGAGCGCCGAGTCGTCCCGGGCCTTGAAGTTCACCTGAACAAGTTGCAGCGTCATGCGGCATACCTTAGGTGCCGCCCATCGGGCAGGCATGCGAAATCCAGAGGGAGATCATCCGGGGCGTGTAGGTCACTCCGTGGCGGACGAGGGTGCGCGTAGGCCCCCTCCTGGGCATCAGGAGAGGGCCTACTGCGCTTTGGCGTACGCGCTACGCGGGGAATTCCCCTGCCTGCACACCGGTAACGAACGCTGACCACGCGGCCGGCTCGAACATCAGGGCCGGTCCGTTGGGGTTCTTGCTGTCCCGGACGGGAACGGTGCCGTGGGCGCTTGCGTGTGCCGGGGACCACTCCACGCAGTTGCCACCTTCTGCGCTGCTGTAGCTGGACTTGACCCACTGGGTCGGACCGATCTTCACGACAGTGTCTCCATCTGCTTAACGATCAGGCGCGCGCTGTCCCGTGCCGAAAGTGCGTCGCTCGTTAGTTCATCGTAGGTACGAAGCGCTGTCCGCACATCGCCAGGCTCCTCCACGATACCGGCGGTCCGGTAACTCTCCACGCAGACGGTGACCGTGTGACTTGGTGAGGTCAGTAGAGTTACGGGCCAGTCGCTGAACAGGTGGGCCGGCGCATCCAGCGGGAGAATCTGAATGCGGACGGTCGGACGTTGTCCGGCTTCCGCCAACGCCGAGAGTTGGCGACGCATGATGTCCGGCGGGCAGAACCGACGCCGAAGCACCGACTCACAGAGCACCACGCGAACGTCCGGGGGAGCTTCCCCGTCCAGAATGGCCTGGCGGATAAGCCGGTTGGCGGTGAACGCCGCCACCTCATGGTCCCCGGCCAGCGGGGCGCCCCCCTTGAACAAGAACCGCGCGTAGTCGGCCGTCTGGAACAGTCCAGGAACGATGGTCGGGGACCACTCACGAATCACCACGGCAGTGCGTTCGAGGGCCATACGTTGTCGGTACAGCGACGGGGACGACCCCGCCACAACATCCTCGTAGAGCCGCTTGAACTTCCCATCGGTCTTGAAGACCTGGTCCAGGACGGCTGGAAGGTCCGGGGGGATGGGCCCCTTGCATGTCTCCACACGGGAAATTGTGCTCTTGGACGTGCGGGTCAACTTGCCTAGCTGGGTCTGGTTGAGAGGCCCGTCCGGGTACAGCTCTCGCGCGCTCTTGCACTCTTCGGCGAACTGTCGGCGCGGGTCGTCTGCTCCCTCTGTGTCCCCTGATGTGTCCTCATCAACATGCATTTCTCCCCCTGACCATTGACCTGGTCACTGACGGTCGTGGCGGCGTTTAGGCCGGTCAACGACATGCGCATATGCCAGCGCGACCAACGCCCAGACCGGGCGCCGAATCGCTCCTCACAGTACCGATTCCTACCCCACTCTTGTCACCAATCAGATGCACAGAGTGAGGGGTTCGGATGTCTGAGCGAACAGCTTCAGCGTCCGGCGACGTGGCGGGCCCGGGGACGGCCGCGGCACATGGTCGGACTGGAGCGGATGCGCGATGAATCGGAGTGAGAACGGCCCGGCGTTTGCCGGCTCGAAGCTGGAGCCCGTCCCGGTCCCGGGATGCGACGTGTGCGAATCCTGCGGCCGGGCACGGGAGGCGGCCCGGCAGGCGGGCCGGTCACTGGAGGTCCGGAGCCTCAACGGCGTGATCGCGGGCCACCCCCACGGAAGGGAGGTACAGGCGTGACCAGGACGGAGGCACCGCCCGAGTGCTACGCGTCGCCCCAACGGATCACGATGCGGGCACGGCTGAGGGGGATGCCGTGAGTTGCGCGAAGTGCGCGGAGCTGGAACGGGAGTTGAAGGCCGCCGAAAGGGCTGGTGACCGGACCCGGGCCGTGGACTGCCGGGTCCTGCTCCGACGTCATCCGCAACACGACGAAGTGCCCGTGGAGGCCACCACGCCTGCCCGGAAGGGAGGTGGCAGGAGGTGAGCAGGCCGCTTGACGCCCGTAAGCCGCGGGGCGACTTGAAGCCGACCAGCGCCGTGGCGAAGGACAACCGGAACGCGGGCAGGCAACACGCGGAAAAGGCCGACCTGTTGGACCGGATGCGGGAGCGCATCCATGGCAAGCCGGACGCCGGCTAGCGCCAGACTCCGCCCCCTTGCCGGATGCCCATTCCGGCGTCCCCCGCGTAGTTGAGTGATCCCGGCAGGGGGCGGGCAAAGCCCCGGGCGACTGTTCCACGGACAACGGACAGCGGCAGTCGGACGGGTAAGCAATCACCGAGAGAGCACATGGAGGAGCAGTGATCACGATCCTTGCGAATGACGGTGGCGACAAGGTGCCGGGTGAGCCGTGGCCCGGCCCGCAGACGCCCCCGACCCCGGACGGTGGCCCCGGTGTCCCCAACCCGCCCAAGGGTGTCTGAACCGGTGACCACTGACGCACCACAGGAGCGCCCCGGCCTTGACGGGCCGGGGCGTGTCCTCATGTCTTCAGGGGCCCTGTCCGCCGACTGGGCACCCTCGTACGCGGCCGTTCCCCGCTCCACCGTGTTGCCGGACCTGATGTGGCCGTTCGACATGGAGGCCGGCCGCAGCGTGGCCGTTTCCAAGGCCGACGACCCCGCAAAGTGGCAGGAGTTCGCGGACTCCGACGTACCCATCGTGACGCAATGGGACGACGGGAAGCACGCCGGCACCGAACCGGGTCACGTCCCGACCAGTTCCGCGTCCATGCCTTCGGTCGTCTTCCGGATGCTCCAAGACCTGGACCTTCAACCTGGCCACAAGACCCTGGAAATCGGCACCGCCACAGCCTGGAATGCCTTGCTCATGGCCCACCGTGCGGGGCCCGGGTGTGTGACCACGGTGGAGGTGGACCGGGCGGTGGCCACGGCCGCCATGGCCACGGTGGAGCGCCTGGGAATCCCCCTCCACGTGGTCCACGGCGACGGGTTCCAGGGATACCCGGACGGCGCACCGTATGACCGGGTCATCGCTACGTGTGGCCTCCGGTCCATCCCGCCCGCGTGGCTGGAGCAGTGCCGGCCGGGTGGCGTCATCGTGGCCCCATGGGGGACGGACTTCTCCCATGGCGATGCGGTGGCCCGCTTGGAGGTCGCGCCGGACGGGAAGTCCGCGGCCGGGAACTTCACGGGCCCCGTGGAGTTCATGAAGCTCCGTTCCCAGCGGCTCTCGCCGGTGGTCCACAAGGAGTACGTCCCGGGCAGCGTGGCGGACGGCGACGAGTCGTCCACGACGGTCACCGAAGCGGAGTTCGTCGGGGAGCAATTCGGCCCCGAGCGGTTCGCGTTGGGCCTCCGGGTTCCGCAGTGCCGGCAAGTCGTGGCGGCCAAGGGTGACGGTGCCCGGCCGGTCTGGTTCTACAGCCTCGGTGACCGGTCCTGGGCCTGTTGCATGTTCCGTGACGGGAAGGCGGCGCGGGTCTGGCAGGCCGGCCCCCGCCGGTTGTGGGACGAGGTGGAGGCCGCGTTCCGGTGGTGGGAGGGCCAGGGCCGTCCGGGCCTCTCGCGGTTCGGTCTGACCGTGACCGCCGAGGGCGAAAGGGTGTGGCTGGACGATCCGGCCAACTCCTGGATGCTCTGAGAGAGACCGGCTCCGCCCGTGCGTGACCCTCGTGGCGCACGGGCGGGGCCTTTGCCGCGACGGCCGGTCAGGGGATGCGTGCGGTCCACGCGGCGTCCTCGAACTTGGTGCGGACGAGCTCACGGGCGCGGGCCATATCTTCCTTGGCGACCTGCCCGCGGGTGAGGCCGTAGCGGGACCCCAGACGGTCGTTGAAGCAACATGGCAACAGGCCCACATGGGACAACTGGAACAAGAAGTAGCCGTACCGCTGCTGGCGCACCCATGCCCCGGGTGTGCCAGCAGCGCCGGCGACCGAACAACCGCGCTGGAAGGCTGTTGATGGACACCCACAGGATCCGCCGCACGAGCGTCACGCTTCCCGCCCTGAATGAGCAGGGCCTCTACCTCTCCAACGTCACCTCACTGGAGGGGGGCCGCGGCCGAGTGGCAGAGTTCAACTACGCCGATGCCGAGCTGCGCGCCCTCGACCTTGCCGAGACCTACCTGATGCATGGCCGGATCACCGGGCTCAAGACCCAACGCACCCGCCTCGACAAGCTCCGCGTCGACTCCGTCGAATTCTCCGGCTGTGACCTGTCCTCCCTGCAGTGGGCCGATAGCAAGGTCTCCCGTGCCGTCTTCCGTGACTGCAAGCTGATGGGCGCCGTGCTCGAAGACGTCACACTCGACAACGTCCTGTTCGAGAACTGCAAGCTCGACTACAGCACCTTCACCCGGATCAGGACCGTCGGATCCGTGATCTTCTCCAAGTGCTCGCTGCGTGAGACCACGTTCGTTGCCGCTGACCTGGGCTCCGCCCTGATTGACGGCTGCGACCTACGGCAGACCGAGTTCGACAGCGGCAAGTACAGCGGCCTCGATCTCCGGGGCAACGACCTCTCACAGCTCCGTGGCCTCTCCTCGCTGAAGAAGATCGTCATCGACCAGGCGCAGACGCTCCAGCTCGCCGAGGCCCTTGCAGTCGAGCTGGACGTCACTTACGGAGAAAACCTCCCGGAGTAGGGGCGACGAAAGGGGCGGCTATGGGCATACGGCTGGCGTTCGGTGAGTCCGGGAAACTTGTCGGCCGGTGTGAGGGCGCCTCCGTCCGGCTGACCTGCGATCAGGAGGGATACGACGACGGTGCCGTCGTCCCCTGCGGTCACTGGCAGCCCCTCACCTGCGAGGATGCCGAATGCCTGCAAGCAGGCGACGCCACTGCGGACAGCGCCCGGATCGAGCTGATACGTCGGCCGGGTGCCCGGCCGGTCTGGTTCTACAGCCTCGGTGACCGGTCCTGGGCCTGTTGCATGTTCCGTGACGGGAAGGCGGCGCGGGTCTGGCAGGCCGGCCCCCGCCGGTTGTGGGACGAGACGGAGGCCGCGTTCCGGTGGTGGGAGGGCCAGGGCCGTCCGGGCCTCTCGCGGTTCGGTCTGACCGTGACCGCCAGGGGCGAAAGGGTGTGGCTGGACGATCCGGCCAACTCCTGGACGCTCTGAGAGAGACCGGCTCCGCCCGTGCGTGACCCTCGTGGCGCACGGGCGGGGCCTTTGCCGCGACGGCCGGTCAGGGGATGCGTGCGGTCCACGCGGCGTCCTCGAACTTGGTGCGGACGAGCTCACGGGCGCGGGCCATCTCGCTCTCGGTGACCTGCCCGTGGGTGAGGCCGTAGTGGGAGCGGAAGGAGTCGATCATCTTCTCGATGACGGCTTCGCGGGGCAGGCCGGTCTGCCGGCGCAGTGGGTCGACGCGTTTCCTGGCGCTCCTGGTGCCCTTGTCGGACAGTTTCTCCTTGCCGATGCGCAGCACGTCGAGCATCTTGTCGGCGTCGATGTCGTAGGACATGGTCACGTGGTGCAGGACCGCACCGGGACCGCCGCCCGGCCCGACCATGCGCTTCTGCGCGGCGCCCGCGACCTTGCCGATCTCGGTGGCGATGTCGTTGAGCGGCTGGTACCACGCCTTGATGCCCATGTCGCCGAGTGCGGTGAGGACCCAGTCGTCGAGGTAGGCATAGCTGTCGGCGAAGGACAGACCGGACACCAGCGACTCGGGGACGGCGAGGGAGTAGGTGATGGTGCTCTGCGGCTCCGCGAACATCGCGCCGCCACCGGAGATCCGGCGGACGACCGTGACGCCGTGGCGGGCGACGCCGTCGGGGTCGACCTCGTTGCTCAGGGACTGGAAGCTGCCGATGATGACGGCGGGGGAGTCCCACTCCCAGACCCGGAGGGTGGGCGGGCGCCGCCCCGCTGCCACCTCGGCCGTGATGACCTCGTCGAGCGCCATGTGGAGGGCCGGCGGCTGGGGCGCTTCGTGGAGGAGCTGCCAGTCGTAGTCGCTCCAGTCGGTGGCCTGGGCCAGGGCACGGCGTACCGCGATGGCCACGCTTTCGCCGGTGAAGCCGAACAGCACGGCCGACGGGGGCAGCGCGGCGTTGATCCGCGCGGTGAGGCCCGCGGTGTCCGTGTCGGCCGGGGCGCCTTCCAGCGCGTCGTCGATCTGCAGGATGGCCTCGTCCGGTTCGAGGAAGAAGTCACCCGCGACCCGCACGTTCTTGAGCCGCCCCTCGTCGACGCAGAGGTCCACGACCACGAGCTTGCCCCCGGGGACCTTGTACTCACCGTGCACTGTTGCTACCTCCGAGCCCGGCCGACGGTTCGTCAGCGGCCGCGCTGTGCGGCTCCGTTCACGCTAGCCAACTTGACCCGGCCCTGACGGGTCGGGCTGGGAAGCAGCGCCCAACTGGCTGCGGGGTGGGCTCCTCCGTCCAGACACCGTTATGGGCGGCAGGGGCGCGTGACGCACGCCCCGCAGTCCACGCAGCCTCGGCAGTCACGGCCCCGGGGACGCATTCCCCGGGCTCATCGGCGACCCGTCCGAACACGACCGGTTCCGTCAGGGTCTGTCCGCGCTGCTGGACGGCGCGGCCGGGGGGATGGGACTCGGGCTGCCGGGACGGTGAACAAGGTGCCGGCGGAGCGCCGGGCGGGGGACGCCGGCGCCGCGCAGAAACTCCCCGCTGTGCCGCCTCCAGGCCCGGCAGGTGCCCAGCAGACGACCAGCAGACGCCCGGCAGCGCTCAGGATATGTTCAGGCTGCGGATGGCACGGTCGGGCACCATGACAGCTGATATCCCTGGGGCCGTTGAGGCACACGTGGCGTCCGGCCCCCCTTCCGCTCCCGTCGGCCGGGGCCTCCGCCGGAACAAGGTTCCCGAGGTCACGCCGTACTTCTGGGTCATCAAAATCCTGTGCACCACGGTCGGCGAGACCGCGGCCGACCTGCTGAACGAGAAGCTCGGCCTGGGCCTGACCGGTGTGTCGCTGCTGATGAGCGTCCTGCTCGTCGCGGTCCTGGTGGCGCAGTTCCGCACCCGCGCCTACCGGCCCGGTGTCTACTGGCTCGCCGTGGCGCTGATCAGCGTCGTGGGCACGCTGATCAGCGACAACCTCACCGACAACCTGGGCGTACCGCTGGAGACCAGCACCGTGGCCTTCGCGGTGGCCCTCGTCGTGGTGTTCGTGGCCTGGTACCGCAGCGAAAAGACGCTGTCCATCCACCACATCGACACCACCCGCCGCGAGTGCTTCTACTGGCTCGCCGTGCTGTTCACCTTCGCCCTGGGCACCGCGGCCGGTGACCTGGTCGCCGAACGGATGGACCTCGGGTACTGGGTCTCCGCCGGCCTGTTCGCCCTGGCGATCGCCGCCGTCGCGGTGGCGCACTTCGCCCTCGGGCTGGACGCGGTGTGGAGCTTCTGGATCGCCTACATCCTGACCCGGCCGCTGGGCGCGTCGATCGGCGACTACCTCTCCCAGCCCACCTCGGACGGCGGACTCGGCCTGGGCACAGTGATCACCAGTGTGCTGTTCCTGACCGTCATCCTCGGCCTGGTGGTGTTCTTGACGGTCACCCGGCGGGACGTCTCCGAGCCGGAACGGCTCACACCCCGGGCGAGCTGAGCGCGGGTTCGCCCCGGCCCGGACGTGAAGCCGGCCCCTCCGAGCTCCGGGGGCCGGCTTCACCCGTCCGGGGCTGCTTCGCGGGTGCGGCCGGTGGTGTTCAGGATGCGTTCAGGTCGCGGCTGGGAGCGTGGGGCGGCGTGCGACGCCATCGCTGATCGCGGTGTGCCTCGTACCTGCCCATTGCCGCCACTGTGCGCACTTCGCAAGGCCCCACGGCTCGACGTGAGGCGGCGCGGAGGCGCCACCCAGGAGGGATCGAACTTGCCTGAGCCCGAAGTCCTGACCGACAGGGACGTCGCCGGTACCGACAGGTATGTGATGCGGAAACTCCCGGAGGTCACCCTGGCCTTCTGGGTCATGAAGACCGCGGCGACGACCCTCGGCGAGACGGCCGGTGACCTCTTCGCCCAGACCCTCAAAATCGGGTACTTCCTGACCACCATCGCGCTGTTCCTGATCTTCGTGGTCACGCTGGTGGTGCAGCTCCGGTCCCGGCGCTACAACCCGTTCTTCTACTGGACGGTCATCCTGTCCACCAGCATGGCGGGCACCACGATGTCCGACTTCATGAACCGGGACGCCAGCGCCAAGTTCCTCACCGACGGCGCCAAGTCGCTCGGCTGGGGGCCGCAGGGCCTGGGGCTGGGCTACCCCACCGGGGCCGCCATCCTGATCTCGCTGCTGATCGTCATCTTCGCCATCTGGAAGGCCACCGGGCTGACGTTCGCCATCCGCGACATCGTCACCTTCCGCGCGGAAGCCCTCTTCTGGGCGGCGATCCTGGTGTCGAACACGCTCGGCACATCGATGGGGGACTTCCTCTCCGACAGCTCGGGACTCGGTTACGCGGGCGGCGCCCTGCTCGTCACCGGCGTGCTCGCCGTACTCGTCGTCCTGATGCGGGTGCCGGCCGTGCCGAACGTGGTGCTGTTCTGGATCGCCTTCGTGCTCACCCGCCCCCTCGGGGCCACCGCCGGTGACTTCCTCACCAAGCCGGTCGCCAAGGGCGGCCTCGACCTCGGCACGGCGGGTTCGTCGGCAGTGCTCCTCGCGGTGCTGCTCGGCCTCATGGGGTACGCCCACGTTCAGGAGCGCAGGACCGCGGTTCCCGAGGACAAGACCCTTACGGGCGTTTCCTGATCGGCGCCGGGTGCGGCGGGATCACCCGGCGGGCAGGCTGACCACGAAGCGTGTGCCCGGGGTGTGCCCGGGGTCATGAGTCACCTCACCGCCGGCGGAGCGGGCCAGGCGTCGCGCGAGCGGCAGCCCCAGGCCCGCTCCGCCGTGTCCGTCCTCGGGGTCGGCGCGCCGGCCCGGCTGGAAGAGGTGTGCGGCGAACGCGGCCGGGACCCCGGGACCGTCGTCGACGACCGCCACACGCACGCCGTCGGGCTCCGGCGAGACCCGGAGGGCGACCCGGGTGCGGGCGTAGCGCAGGGCGTTGTCGAGAAGCGGGGCGACGATGCGCTCCAGGAGCGCGGCGGGCGCCCCGGCCACCAGGGTGTCCGGTCCGGACACCGTGACCGTGGCCTTCCCCGGGGCTTCGAGCCGGGTGGCGAGCCGGCGCAGCACGGCCATGACGTCCGATGTGCCGGGGACGACGTGTGCGCCGGCCCGGGCGTCGTCGAGGACGGTCTCGCAGATGGTGCGCATCGAGGTGGCGGCATCGGCGATGGAGGCGTGCGTGGCGTGGGTTTCGGCGGTCGAGCGGGGGCGGGCCTGCCACCAGTCGAGCTCGGCGGTGATCCGCGCCAGGGGGTTGCGCAGCTCGTGGGAGAGCTCCCGGGTGAGCTGCTGTTCGTGGCGCAGCACGGCACGGATCCGGTCCAGGAGTTCGTCCAGCGAGGCCCCGAGCCGGGTGAGCTCGACGGGGCGGTCCCCGGCGCCGAAGCGCTGGTCGGAGGCGACCACGCTCCACCGGGTGGCCTGCTCGGTCATCGCCCGCACGGGCCGCAGGGCACGCCCCACCGCCAGCCGGGTCAGGACATAGGTGCAGGCCAGGACGCCGGCGTCCAGGGCGAGGGAGGCGATGAGCAGGGTGTCGGCCGAGGCGCGGTACGGCGCGAGGTCCATGGCGGTGACGACGACGGCGGCGGGCCCGGCACCCGGCCGGACCCCGCCCACCGGCCCGGCTCCCGCCCGGACCCCGCCCACGGGCTCGGCGCACAGGCGTATCCGGTCACCGGCCGTCATGGTGGTGCAGCGTTTGCCGCCGTGCGCGGCGAGACCGGCCGCGGTGCGGGTGACCGTGTCGCCGGGCGGGGCGGATACGGGGTGCTCCAGCAGCCGGGTGCCCGCGTAGATCCACACATTGGTGTCGAGGGCGGCGTCGCCCGGCGTCTCCAGGACGCGTACCGGGTGGTGGCGGGTGTCGACGGTCGCGGCCACGGCGCCGGCCCGGGTGCGCAGCTCACCGTCCGCCTGCTGCTGGAGGCGCTGGCGGACGACCGTGTTGAAGACGACGGTGAGCACCACCATCACCAGCGCGGCGGTGGTCAGCGCGATCAGGGACAGCCGGCCCCGCAGCGTACGGGGGCGGCAACGGCGGGCCGCCGCGGCGAGGAGGCCGGGGAGGGCGCTCATGACAGCCGGTGCCCGATCCCCCGGAGGGTGCTGATCGTCAGCTCGCTGCCCGCCTCCCGGATCTTGCGGCGCAGCCGGCTCAGATACTGGTCGAGGGTGTTATCGCTGACCTGTGCGCCCTCCGGCCAGCCGGCCCGGACCAGCTCCCTTCTGCGCACCACCGCCCCCAGGCCGGCCATCAGCGCGGCCAGCAGGCGGAACTCGGTGGGCGTCAGGGCCACCTCGACGCCCCGTACGCACAAGTGGTGATGCACGGGATCCAGGACCAGGTCCCCGGTGGCCGTGGGCGCGACGGGTCCGGAACGTTTGAGGGCGGCGCGCAATCGGGCGGCCAGCTCGGCGAGGTGGAACGGCTTGGGGAGGTAGTCGTCGCCCCCGGCGGAGAACCCGCTGAGGCGGTCGTGGAGTTGGTGGTGCGCGGTCAGGAAGACGACCGGGCCGGCGAACCCCTGCGCCCGCATCGCCTGACACACGTCCCGTCCGTCCGCGTCCGGCAGCCCGACGTCCAGTACCACCGCGTCAACGCCGTCGTCGGCCAGCCGCAGGGCGCCGGCGCCGTCCTGCGCGGACTGCGTGCCGAAGCCCTCGTCACGCAGTCCGCGCACCAGCACGTCCCGCAGGGCGTGGTCGTCCTCGACGACCAGGACGGTGACAGGCAACGGTGATCCTCACAGGCCTACGGCTTTGGCTCGGGTGCGACCGGGCTGCGGTGACCCGGAGTGACTACAGGTAAGTAGACGGTCTACTGCACTGTAGACGATGAGGGCGGGAGGGGGAGTGGCCCAGGACACAGCACCCCGGTCGACGCGTCACGGGCTGGTCATCACCGCAGATGGGCTCCGGCCCTGGCCCCGGCGCCGGACCTGGCCCCGCCCGGTTCGTCGGCCGATGCGTGGTCCCGGTCCGGCGGGGGAGAGCGGTAAGCGGTACGGCGGCCGGGAGGCCGCCTCAGGCGCTTTCCTCCAGCCCCGCCAGGAGTCTCGGCAGTGCGCTGCCGATCGGTTCGCGGATCACCTCGGCCGCGAGCGCGTCGTACGGCGTCGGCTCGGCGTTGACGATGATCAGACGCGCGCCGTGTTCCGCGGCCACCCCGGCGAGCGAGGCCGCCGGCTGCACCTGGAGCGTCGTCCCGACCGCGAGGAAGACCTCCGCCGCCTTCGCCACGCCCAGCGCCGTACCGAGCACCTGCGGGTCCAGCCGCTCCCCGAACATCACCGTCGCCGACTTCAGGATCCCGCCGCACACCAGACACGGCGGATCGGGCTCGCCCGCGGCCACCCGCGCCAGGGCTTCCGGCATCGGTGACCGGGCATGACAGCGGGTGCAGGTCACGGTCCGCACGGTGCCGTGCAGTTCGAGCACCTTGCGCTCGGGCATCCCGGCAAGCTGATGCAGCCCGTCCACGTTCTGAGTGATCACACGTACCGGCGTGCCGGACCGTTCCAGCCGGGTCACCGCCTCATGCGCGGCATTCGGCTCGGCCCCGAACGCCGGGCTCTCCTGACGCATCCGCCACGACCGCCGCCGGATCTCCGGATCGGCCATGTACGTGTCGTACGTGACGAGCTTCTCCGCCTCCGGATCCCGCCGCCACAGCCCGTTCGGCCCGCGGTAGTCGGGGATCCCGGAGTCGGTGGAGATGCCCGCCCCGGTGAGGATCGCGACGAGCGGTCGGCCGGTCGGCCGGTCGGAGGACACATCGGTGCCGGTCATGACGCGAGGGTACGCAGAGGAGGCGAGGAGGGCGAAGGGAATAGGGCGGGGCGATGCGGCGGTGCATACACGGCGGTGCGGATGCGGTGGTGAGGTCGCGGTGGTGCGGATGCGGTGACCGCTTCCAGGGCAGCACCTTCCAGGGCGGCACCGTCCGGGGGACCCCCTGCCAGGGGCCCTTCCGGATGGCGCCTTCGGGGCGGCGCCCAACCGCCCCGTGAGCCGTTCGCACGCACCCGCAGACACGCACCCGCAGACACGCAGGCACAGACACGCACCCACAGAGGAGTCTCCCGTGTTCACCACCCGTCCGACCCTCCAAGGCACCTTCGGCATGGCCTCCACCACGCACTGGCTGGCGTCCCAGTCCGCGATGGCCGTTCTGGAGGACGGGGGCAACGCCTATGACGCGGCGGTGGCCGCCGGGTTCGTGCTGCATGTGGTGGAGCCGCATCTGAACGGTCCGGCGGGCGAGGTGCCGGTGATCCTGGCGCCCGCCGGCGGGCCCGTACGGGTGCTGTGCGGACAGGGCCCGGCGCCGGCCGGCGCGAGCGTGGCGCACTACACCTCGCTGGGCCTCGACCTGGTGCCCGGCACCGGGCCGCTGGCCGCCGCGGTCCCCGGCGCGTTCGACGCCTGGATGCTGCTGCTGCGCGACCACGGCAGCAAGTCCCTGGCCGAGGTGCTGCGGTACGCCATCGGCTACGCCGAGCACGGCCATCCTGCCGTCGAGCGGATCGGTGAGACCGTCGAGACGGTACGGGCGCTCTTCGAGACGGAGTGGACCTCGTCCGCGGAGGTCTACCTCCCGGGCGGCCGGTCCGTCGCCCCCGGCGGGCTGCTCAGGAACCGGCCGTTGGCGGCCACCTGGCGTCGGCTGCTCGCGGAGGCAGCGGCCGCGTCGGCAGGCCGTGAGGCGCAGATCGAGGCCGCCCGCCGCATCTGGCGCGAAGGCTTCATCGGCGAGGCGCTGGCCGGCTTCGCGGCCCGCCCGGCCATGGACACCTCAGGCGAACGCCACGCGGGCACCCTCACCGGCGACGACCTGGCCGCCTTCTCCGCCACCTACGAGGAGCCCGTCACCCACGACTGGAACGGCTGGACCGTCGCCAAGGCGGGCGGCTGGTCCCAGGGCCCCGCCTTTCTCCAGCAACTCGCCCTGCTGCCGGACGAGTTGCCCGCGTACGGCAGCACCGAGTACGTGCATCTGCTCGTCGAGGGCGGCAAATTGGCGATGGCGGACCGCGAGGCCTGGTACGGCGACGCCGACGAGGTGCCGCTCGACGCCCTGCTGAGCAACGGGTACAACGCTGCCCGCCGGGCCCTCGTCGGCGAGCGCGCCTCGTACGAGCTGCGGCCCGGCAGCCCGGACGGCCGCGCCCCACGGCTGAGCAAGCACGCGATGGCGGCAGCGGCGGGCGCCGATGGCTTTGACGCACGGGGGATCTCCGGCAGCGGCGCCGGCGAGCCGACGGTCGCCCGCGGCGCGGCGGCACCGGCACCGGCCCCGGCCCCGGCCGACGGGGTATCGGCGGATGTCGCCCCCGAGACCGACCGGAACGGCGCCACCCGGGGCGACACCTGCCATATCGATGTCGTCGACCGCTGGGGAAACCTGGTCTCCGCCACCCCGTCCGGCGGCTGGCTGCAGTCCAATCCCGTCGTCCCGGCGCTCGGCTTCCCGCTCGGTACCCGGCTGCAGATGGCCTGGCTGGAAGAGGGGCTGCCCAACTCGCTCACCCCGGGGCGCCGCCCCCGCACCACCCTCTCCCCGTCCCTCGCGCTGCGCGACGGGGTGCCGGTGATGGCCTTCGGCACGCCGGGCGGCGATCAGCAGGACCAGTGGCAGGTCCACTTCTTCCTGGCCGTGGCGCTGCGCGCGGCGGTACGCGGCGGCCTCGATCTGCAGGGTGCCGTGGACGCCCCGAACTGGCACCAGGACTCCTTCCCCGGATCCTTCTTCCCGCGCGGGATGCGGCCGGGGAGCGTGACCGTGGAGTCCCGCATCGGCGACGGGGTCATCGACGGGCTGCGCCGGCGCGGGCATCTCGTCACGGTGGGTGAGGCCTGGTCCGAGGGGCGGCTGTGCGCGGTGGCGCGGGACCCGGAGACCGGGGTGCTGTCGGCGGCGGCGAATCCGCGGGGGATGCAGGGGTACGCGGTCGGGCGCTGAGCGCTGGGGGCCGAGGCCCCCGGCCGCCGTGCCTGGCTCCCGGCCCCCGGCCTCCGGCCGTGCCTCCCCGTGGCATCCGGAATTCACCTCGAGTCCAGCCCTCGTGTCAGTGGCTCGTGTTTCGATGGAGACATGATCGAAGCACTTCGTACCCACGATTCGGGAGAGACCGCGATTACCCCGACCGACACCACCCCGCCCGCCGCGGCCCCGGCCGCCGACCGGGAGGAGCCCTCGCTCGACCTGTCGGCGCTGGACCTGGCCGCCGTCGAGGCCGCCGTCCGCCGTGCCGCGGCCGACGAGATCATGCCCCGCTTCCGGCAGCTCGCCGCCGAGGACATCGTCGAGAAGAACGGCCCGCACGACCTCGTCACGGTCGCCGACCGGCTCGCCGAGGAGCACCTCACCGCCTCCCTCACGGCCCTGCTGCCCGGCTCCGTGGTGGTCGGCGAGGAGGCGGTGCACGCCGACCCGAGCGTGCTCGACGCGCTGCACGGCGACGCCCCTGTCTGGATCGTCGACCCGGTCGACGGCACCCGCCAGTTCGTCCACGGCGACCCCGGTTTCGCCACGCTCGTCGCGCTCGCCCACCGGGGCGAGGTGCTGGCCTCCTGGACGTACGCCCCCGCGCTCGGCCTGATGGCCGTCGCCCGCCGCGGCGCCGGCGCCCGGCTGAACGGCGTACCGCTGCGGGCCGGCAGCCCCGCGTCCGGTGCCGTCCTCGATGTCGCCACGTCCCACTACGACTTCACCACCGACGAGCAGAAGCGGGTGCTGGCCACCCTGGAGACCGGCGGCATCGCCCCGCGCCCCTGCGGCTCGGCCGGCCTGGAGTATCTGCACATCGCCCGTGGCGAGATCGACGCCACGGCCTTCAGCTGGGAAAATGCCTGGGATCACGCGGCCGGGCTGCTGCTGGTCCATGAGGCGGGCGGCGCGAGCGGCACGGTCGCCGGGCAGCCGTTCCGTATAGAAGGAGGCAATGCGCTGCCCTTCACCGCGGCGCGGGACACCGCAACGGCGCGGCGTATCCTCGGACTGCTGGCAGCCGCCAACTGACCCTCACCGACGAGGGTCGGACTTGAGGGGAGTGGCGCAGGTGCCGAGGATGCTCGATGCCGTGGTGATCGGGGCGGGGCCCAACGGCCTGACGGCGGCGGTCGAACTCGCCCGCCGCGGTATGTCCGTGGAGGTCTTCGAGGCCTGCGACACCATCGGCGGCGGCGCCCGCACCGAGGAGCTGACCCTCCCCGGCTTCCGCCACGACCCCTGCTCGGCGGTGCACCCCACCGGCGCCGGTTCGCCCGCCTTTGGCACCATGCCGCTGGACCGCCACGGCCTCGAATGGCTGCATGCCGACCTCCCCATGGCGCACCCCTTCCCGGACGGCACGGCCGCCGTGCTCGGCCACACCGTCGGCGAGACCGCCATGTCCTTCGGACCGCGCGACGCCGGCACCTACCGCAGGCTCGTCGAACCCTTCACCGGCAAGTGGGAGTCGATGGCCCATGACTTCCTGCGAACCCAGTGGCTGGGGCTGCCACAGGATCCGCTGACCTACGCCCGCTTCGGCCTGGTCGCCGCGCAGCCCGTCACCCTCCTGAGCCGCCGCTTCCAGGACGAGAAGGCCCGCGCACTGATGGCCGGGCTCGCGGCGCACGCCAACGCCCCGCTAGGCGGCTTCGGGACCTCCGGTATGGCCCTGATGTTCGCGCTCGCCGCGCACGCCAAGGGCTGGCCGGTGGCGCGCGGCGGCTCCCAGGCCATCTCCGACGCGCTCGCCGGCCTGCTGCGTGCCCACGGCGGCGTGGTGCACACCGACTTCGAGGTCAAGCGCCTGGACGACCTGCCGCCGGCCCGCGCCTATGTCTTCGACACCTCGCCGACCGCGCTCGCCCGGATCGCGGGCCTGGGCAACGCCTACCGCGATGTGAAGTACGGCCCCAGCGTCTTCAAGGTCGATTACGCCCTCTCGGGCCCGGTGCCGTGGACGGCCGCGGAGGCTCGCCGCGCCGGCACCGTCCACATCGGCCCCACCAGCGGCGAGATCTCCGCCGCGCTGAACGCCGCCACCGAGGGCCGGCCGCCCTCCGTCCCCTTCCTGATCACCGCTCAGCCCAGTCTGATCGACGCCACCCGCGCCCCCGAGGGCAAGCACACCTTCTGGGCGTACGGCCATGTCCCCCACGGCTGGGAAGGCGACGCCACCGACGTCGTCGAGCGGCAGATCGAGCGCTTCGCCCCCGGCTTCCGCGACCTCGTCCTGGCCCGTGCGGTCGCCGGCCCGCCCCAACTCGCCGCCCGCAACGCCAATTACGTCGGCGGCGACACCGCCACCGGCTCGGCGGCCGGCCTGCGGCTGCTGATCCGCCCCAAGCTCGCCCGCGTCCCCTATGAAACCGCCCACCCCGCCGTCTTCCTCTGCTCCCAGGCCACCCCGCCCGGCCCCGGCGTCCACGGCATGTCCGGCCACTACGCCGCCAAGGCGGTCTGGCGCCGCCTGCGCGCACACCGCCGCTGAATCCAGGTGGCCGCACGGTCCGACCCTCCCTAGGCTCGGACACCATGAGCACTTCCTTCACCTTCGTCCAGGGCGACATCACCGAGCAGGCCGTGGACGCCGTGGTCAACGCCGCCAACTCCTCGCTGCTCGGCGGCGGGGGAGTGGACGGCGCGATCCACCGGCGCGGCGGCCCGGAGATCCTGGCCGAGTGCCGCGCGCTGCGTGACTCCCGCTACGGCCGTGGCCTGCCCACCGGTCAGGCCGTCGCCACCACCGCCGGCCGGCTGCCCGCCCGCTGGGTGATTCACACCGTCGGCCCCGTCCACTCCGACAGCGAGGACCGCAGCGATCTGCTCGCCTCCTGCTATCGCGAGGCGCTGCGGGTGGCCGACGAACTGGGCGCACGGACCGTCGCCCTTCCGGCCATCTCCACCGGCGTCTACCGCTGGCCCGTGGACGACGCCGCCCGTATCGCCGTCGAGACGGTGCGTGACGCGGACACCGCCGTCGAAGAGGTGCGCTTCGTCCTCTTCGACGACCGCGCGTATGCGGCGTTCGCCGCGCAGGGCGACTGACCACGGAACGTACGGGCCGACGACCGTACGGGCCGACGACCGTACGGGCCGACGACCGTACGGGCCGACGACCGTACGGGCCGACGACCGTACGGGCCGATGGCCGTACGGGCCGACCGGCGGCACAGGTGCAAAGGGAGGTGCGAGGCCATGGACGGACGCTGGCTCGCCCGCCTGTCACTGGCGGCGGGGACGGTGGCGGTGCTGGTCCTGCTGCTGTTCGCCGGGCTGCGGAGCGTCGTGCTGGTGGGCGCGGGCGCGGCGGGTCTGGCCGTCACCGCGGCCGGTGTGTGGTGGGTGCTGGCGCACCGGGGCCTGGTGCGGGCGCTCGCTCTCGTCCTGGTCGTGGCGGCGCCGCTCGCCGTCCTCGTGCTCTATGTCGCCGCCGGGCTGCTCTGGGTGGTGCTGGTCTCGCTCGGGCTGTGGGCGCTGGCCGTTTCCGCGGGCCGGGCCGCGCTGGTGGGGGAGACCGGCCAGGCCGCCCCGCGGGAGTCGCCGGCCGACCGCCCCGCCCGTCCCTTCCTGATCATGAATCCGCGCTCGGGTGGCGGGAAGGTCGGGAAGTTCCAGCTGGTGCGGAAGGCCGAGGAGCTGGGCGCCGAGGTCCTGGTGCTGGACCCCGCGCACCCGCAGGACGTGGCCGCCCTGGCCCGCCGCGCCGTCGACGAGGGCGCGGACCTGCTCGGCGTGGCCGGCGGTGACGGCACCCAGGCGCTGGTCGCGGGCGTGGCGGCGGAGCGCGGTATCCCGTTCCTGGTGATCTCCGCGGGGACCCGCAACCACTTCGCCCTGGACCTCGGCCTCGACCGCGAGGACCCCTCGGCCTGCCTGGAGGCCCTGACCGACGGCGTCGAGCTGCGGGTGGACCTCGGCTACGTCGGCGACCGCGTCTTCGTCAACAACGCCTCGTTCGGGGCGTACGCCGCGGTGGTGCAGAGCCCGGCGTACCGCGACGACAAGGCCCGTACGATCCTCGACCTGCTGCCGGACCTGCTGACCCGGCACAGCGGCCCGCGGCTGGCCGTCCGGGCCGGCACCACGGCGCTCGACGGGCCGCAGGCCGTACTGGTGAGCAACAACCCGTACCGCATGGGCGATCCCGCGGGCCTGGGACGCCGGGAGCGGCTGGACTCCGGCCTCCTCGGCGTGCTGGGCGTGCACGTCGACAACGCGGCGCAGGCCGCCTGGATGCTACGCGGCCGCCGTAGCCCGGGGCTGACCTCGCTCACCACCACGGAAGTGGTCATCGACGCCGACGCGTCCGCCGTCCAGGCGGGCGTCGACGGCGAGGCCCTGACCCTGCCCACACCGGTCCACTGCAGGATCGCCCCCGGTGCCCTGCGCGTACGGGTGCCCCGCCACCGCCCCGGCGTGCCGCACAGCGCACCGACGATGAAATGGCGCCGGGTACGCCGGCTGGCCGCGCGGATGGGACGGGCGGCACGGGGGCGCGCTGCCGGCTGACGGCGGCCACCCCCGCCCCGCAGAGGCCCCTACGGCAGAGCGCAGCACGCCGGGCCCGGGAAAGCAGGCAGCATGTCCGTGGCCCGGGAAAGCAAGGCACCATGCCCGTCAGGTGAAACATGAGGAGGGGAACCGAAGATGACGGAGCTCTACCCGGCCATCGAGCCGTACGCCACGGGGCTGCTCGATGTCGGCGACGGCAACCGCGTGTACTGGGAGGTCTGCGGCAACCCCGAAGGGAAGCCCGCGCTGGTCGTCCACGGCGGGCCGGGTTCGGGGTGCAGCACGGGCGCGCGGCGGTCCTTCGACCCGGACCGCTATCGCATCGTCCTCTTCGACCAGCGCGGCTGTGGACGCAGCACCCCGCACGCCAGTGACCCTGCCACCGACATGCGGCACAACACCACCGGCCATCTGCTCGCCGACATGGAGAAGTTGCGGGAGCACCTGGGCATCGACCGCTGGCTGCTGTTCGGCGGATCGTGGGGCTCGACACTGATCCTGGCGTACGCACAGCGGCACCCGGAGCGGGTGTCGGAGATCGTCATTCCCAGCGTCACCACGACCCGGCGCTCGGAGATCGACTGGCTCTACCGGGGCGTCGGCAGGTTCTTCCCGGAGGCGGGGGAACGCTTCCTCGCCGGTGCTCGGGGCGTGGGGCCGGACGGCGACATCGTCGGGGCGTACGCACGCCTGACGGCGGACCCCGACCCCGCGGTGCGCGAGCGGGCCACCGCCGACTGGTGCGCCTGGGAGGACGCGGTGCTCTCCCTGGAGTCGTACGGCTCTCCCCGCCCCTACAGCGGCCGTCCCTCGGACGCCCGGGTGGCCCTGGTCCGGATCTGCTCGCACTACTTCTCGCACGGTGCCTGGCTGGAGGAGGGCGCCCTGCTGCGGGACGCCGGGCGGCTGGCGGACATCCCGGGGGTGCTCATCCATGGCCGCCAGGACATGGGCGGACCGCCGCACACCGCCTGGGAGCTGGCCCGCGCCTGGCCCGCCGCGAGGCTGACCGTCATCCCCGACGCGGGGCACAAGGGGAGCGAGGCGATGCGCGAGGCGGTGATCGGCGCGCTCGACCGGTTCGCCGGGAAGTGACTGCTGAGGGGGTGGTCGGGCCGGGTGGCCTACGGGGCGGTGGCCCGGTGACCTGCGCCGTCCCTGGTAGCCCCACCTTGATGTCGGATTCTCGCCAGCCGGATGGCGTCGGCTGAGCAATCCTGAAGACATGCACACCGACACCGAGCGCTGTCTGCGCGCCGTGCAGTCCAAGGATGCCCGCTTCGACGGCTGGTTCTACACCGCCGTGCTCACGACCCGTATCTACTGCCGCCCCAGCTGCCCCGTGGTGCCGCCCAAGCCGGAGAACATGCGGTTCTACCCGAGCGCGGCCGCCGCCCAGCAGGCCGGGTTCCGGGCCTGTAAGCGGTGCCGGCCCGACGCCAGCCCGGGCTCTCCCGAGTGGAACGCGCGCGCCGACCTCGTCGCCCGCGCCATGCGGCTGATCGCCGATGGCATCGTCGACCGCGAGGGCGTCCCCGGGCTCGCGGCCCGGCTCGGCTACAGCACCCGGCAGACGGAGCGCCAGCTGCTGGCGGAGCTGGGCGCCGGGCCGCTCGCCCTGGCCCGCGCCCAGCGTGCACAGACCGCCCGTCTCCTGGTGGAGACCACGGCACTGCCGATGGCCGATATCGCCTTCGCCGCCGGTTTCGCCAGCATCCGCACCTTCAACGAGACGGTACGGGAGGTCTTCGCGCTGTCCCCGACGGAGCTGCGGCAGCGCGCCAGGCCGGGGCCCCGTGCGGCGCTGCCCGGCGCGCTCGCGCTGCGGCTGCCCTTCCGGCAGCCGCTGAACCCCGACAACCTCTTCGGGCACCTCGCCGCCACCGCGGTCCCCGGCGTCGAGGAGTGGCGGGACGGCGCCTACCGCCGGACCCTGAACCTCCCCTACGGGCACGGCATCGTCGCCCTCGCACCCCGCCCCGACCACATCGACTGCCGCCTCTCCCTCACCGACCTGCGCGATCTGGCGGGCGCCATCGCCCGCTGCCGCCGGATGCTCGACCTCGACGCGGACCCGGAGGCTGTCGACGGGCTGCTCCGCGAGGACCCGCTGCTGGCGCCGCTCGTCGACAAGGCACCGGGACGACGGGTCCCGCGGACGGCCGACGCCGAGGAATTCGCGGTCCGCGCCGTCCTCGGCCAGCAGGTGTCCACCGCGGCGGCCCGCACTCACGCCGCACGCCTCGTCCGTGCGCACGGCGAACCCGTCGACGACCCGGACGGCGGCCTCAGCCACCTCTTCCCAACCTCCGCCGCGCTCGCCGAGCTGGACCCGGACGCGCTGGCGATGCCCCGCACCCGCCGCGCCACCCTCACCGGCGTGATCGCCGCCCTCTGCTCCGGCGCGCTGCAACTGGGCGTCGGCAGCGACCGCGACGAGGCCCGCGAACGGCTCGCGGCGCTGCCGGGCATCGGCCCCTGGACCGTCGAATGCATCGCCATGCGCGCACTCGGCGACCCGGACGCCTTCACGCCGACCGACCTCGGACTGCGCCGTGCGGCCGCCGGGCTCGGCCTGCCGCACACCCCGGCCGCTCTCACCCGGCACTCCGCGCGCTGGCGCCCCTGGCGCGCCTACGCCGTCCAGTACCTCTGGGCGACGGACGACCACCCCATCAACCACCTCCCGACGAACTGAGGCCGCAGCCATGACGGTTCACCCACCCGCACCCGACGCGCCCCGTACCCACACCGTCCTGGACGGCACCCCGGTGGGGCCGCTCACCCTGGTCGCCGCCGGCCCGGCCCTCACCGGCCTGTACATGACCGACCAGCGCCACCGCCCGCCCCAGGGGACCTTCGGCGCCCCGGCGGACCCCGGAGACCCGCCGTTCGCCGCGGCCATCGCCCAGCTCCGGGCCTATTTCCGCGGCGAGTTGACCACTTTCGACCTGCCGCTCGCACTGCGCGGCACGCCCTTCCAGCGCCGGGTCTGGGCGGCGCTGGGCACCATCCCGTACGGCGAGACCCTGTCGTACGGGCAGCTCGCCGAACGGCTCGGCGTCCCGACGGCGGCCCGCGCGGTCGGCCTGGCCAACGGGCGCAACCCGGTCGGCATCATCGTCCCCTGCCATCGCGTCGTCGGCGCCAACGGCAGTCTCACCGGCTACGGGGGCGGGCTCGACCGCAAGCGCCGCCTGCTCGACTTCGAGCGGACAGCGGACGGGCTGTTCCCGGCGGAGGCGTGTGGATGACGGAGCACCGGGGCCCGCTCGCCGCCCATGGGGGAGCGAGCGGGCCCCGGTGTCACGCGCTGCGGTCCTCGGGGCCGTGGTCTGTCAGGCTGCCGTCCGTGAGGTTGCCGTCCGTCAAGTCGCTGTCCGTCAAGCTGTGGTCCGTGAACGGGCGGTCCGTGAAAGGACGTTCCGTGAAAGGCCCGTCGGCCCGGAAGACCAACTGGGTGAAGCGTTCACCGATACGGCGGTGAGTGGCGGCGTCCGGGTGGAGCCGGTCGGGCAGCGGCAGTTCGACGGCGTCGGCCTCGCCGTAGAGGTCACGGCCGTCGAGGTAGTACAGATTCGGGTCCTCGGCCGCCCGCTGTCGCACGATCCGGGCCAGCTCGTCCCGGATGACGCCCAGGGTCAGTTTGCCGTGGGCGCGCTCCGCGGGGTCGCCGGTGGCACAAAACCGCAGTTGCCCGCTGCGCAGAGCGCTGACGTCAGGGGCGCTGGGGCCGGGGGTGTCCTCGTGGATGGGGCACAGGAGGGGCGAGACGACCAGCAGCGGGGTGGCGGGGTGGCCTTCGCGGATGGTGTCCAGGAAGCCGTGGACGGCAGGGACGAAGGCCCGCAGGCGCATCAGATCGGCGTTCACCACATTGATCCCGATCTTGAGGCTGATGAGATCGGCGGGGGTGTCCCGCAGGGCGCGGGCGGTGAACGGGTCGAGCAGGGCGCTGCCGCCCATGCCCAGGTTGATCAGTTCCACACCGGCGCGGGTGGCGGCGAGCGCGGGCCAGGTGGTGGTGGGACTGGCGGCGTCGGAGCCGTGGCTGATCGAACTGCCGTGGTGCAGCCACACTTTGCGGCCCCGGTCCGGCGCGGGCTCGACGGGGGCGTCGGTGCGCAGGGCGAGGAGTTCGGTGGTCTCGTTGTGCGGCAGCCAGATCTCTATGTCCTTGACGCCCTCGGGCAGGCCGGAGAAGCGGAGGGTGCCGGCCGGTCCTGGCTGCTGCTCGGCGGTTCCGGCGGCCATGTCGATGGTCAGGGTGTTGCCGCCGCTCACGCTTGACCGGCCGGCCGGACGGCCGTCGACCAGCAGGTCGTACACGCCGTCCGGGCGGGGCGGGGCACCCACGTAGACCCGCTTGGTGGGCAGCGTGTCCAGCTCGATGGCGGTGGCCCGGGTCCGGAAGACCAGCCGTACGCCGGAGGGTTGGGATTCCGCCATGGCGAGCTGCCCGTCCATGTACTGCGCGCGGGCCCGGGCGGGCAGCCGGTGCGGCAGCACCCCGTGTGCGGTGCGTTCCAGGTCGAGGGCTCCGCGCAGGAGGTCCGCGGTGAGAGGCGTGGTGATCCAGTGGTGTTCGGTGTTCATCGTCCCAACCTGGTGATCGAGATGCCGCAGCATGCCTGCATGCGTGCAGATGCGCTGACGGGCTGACGGGCTTGCGCGGCTTACGGGCTGAACCGGCTTACGGGCTGAACCGGCTGACGGCTCACTCGGCTGACGGGCTTGCGCGGTGATGCAGCGGTGATGCGTTGGTGATGCGGTGACAGCGGGCCTCAGGGCCCGGGCCAGTTCCGCAGGAGGGCGTCGAGGCGGTCCAGGATCCACGACCAGGTCTCCTGCGAGTCGGGAGCGCTGTGACTGAAGCCGCCGGCCGTCTCCAGGCTGATGTAGCCGTGGAAGACGCTGCCCAGCAGCCGGACGGCGTGCGTCTGGTCCGGCTCCGTCAGGTCGTAGCCGCGCAGGATCGCCCGCGTCATCTGCGCGTGCCTGGGCCCCGCGCTCGCCGCCGCCGTCTCCGGATCGAGCCGGAGACGTGCCGCGGCATAGCGGCCGGGGTGCTCCCGGGCGTAGTCGCGATAGACGTCGGCGAAGGCGGCCAGCGCATCCTTGCCGGCCCGGCCGGCCAGGGCGGCGGCGACCCGGTCGGCAAGCTCCTCCAGCGCGAGCAGCGCGATCCCGGTCTTGAGGTCCTGGGAGTTCTTGAGGTGCGAGTACAGACTCGCGGCCTTGACATCGAACTGTCTCGCCAGCGCCGAGACGGTCACCTGCTCAAAGCCGACCGCATCCGCCAGCTCCGCCCCCGCCTGGACCAGGCGTTCCGTGGTCAGTCCCGCGCGTGCCATGGCCTCCCCTTCAGATAGCTAAAGCAATTATGCATTTGCCTATAGGGTGTAGGCAAATGGAGTGGTCTGGAACCCTCGCGTTCCGCACGCCTCGCGCCTCCACGCACCGGACCGCCCCCCGGACTAGGCGGTTTCGCTCTTTGGCTCGATGCTGGATCTGGACATGTTCGTCCGTGAGGGCGAGGTGGCGCGGGAAATGCCGCTGCCCCTCGGTCAGCGCCTGTGGTACCTCGTGCCGGTGACCGTCATCTGGATCGTCGGCGCCCTGCTGCGCTACCGGTGCAGGCGCGCAGGCGTCCAGCTCGCTGTGTGGTCACTGATACGCCGCCGCCGGTGGCCCCGGAGAGTGCTGGCCCAAGCAGCCTGGGCCATGCTGTGCGCGCTGCTGATCGCCCAAATGCCCTGGGAGGAAAGGGTGTTGACGCAGATTGAGTTCTGGGCAGGGCTCGCGCCGACGTTCGCGACGATCTGGTTCGACCGGAAGAAGACCCGGTGAGGAGCGGCCCGATCCCGAAGGGAGAGGAGAGTTCCGGGCAACTGGCTCCTGTGCCGGACGGCCAGGATGCGCCGAGTGGTTCGTCACCCCCTGGTCGTCACCGTAGTCCGACCGGCGGTTGTCATAGCTGGCGCACGGCTCCGGTCGCGCGTACTTCGGCGAGCGCTTGCCGTGCCAGCGGGCCGAAGCCCTCGCTGTTGTCGGTGCCGATCCACTGGTCGTAGGCGATCTCCCAGACGAGCGCGCCCAGTTTCGCGGCCACGCGCGCGGTCAGGCTCGGGGTTCCGCGGCGCTTGAGGGCCTCGATCATCGAGGCGGTGAGGTCGATCCTTTTCAGGGCTTCGCGTTCACGCAGTTCCGTATGGGCGTTCAGCACGGCCTGGCGCCGGGCGCTGAACTCACGGCGGTCGACGGTGAAGAACGTCCGGCCGAGCGCATCGAGAGCGTCCGCCACCGCGTCGAGCGGCCCAGCCGCCGGCGGCGCCGAGGCGATCCCTTCGACGAGCAGACCGGTCACCGTGCCCTTGTCGAAGAGCACCTCGCGCTTGTCCGGGAAGTGCCGGAAGAACGTGCTCTTGGTGAGCCCCGCGCGCTCCGCGATCTCGATCACGGTCGTGTTCTCGTAGCCGTGCTCCTCGAAGAGGTCGAGGGCGGCGGCGGCGAGTCGTCCTGGTGCGTCGGGTTGCCAGCGAGCCATGGGGGCAGTGTACGGGACTTCGTCCCATCACTGGTGTACGGTCCATGAGACCAAGTCCCATCACTGGCCAGGAGAGGTCACCGATGAGTAAAGCTGTCCGTTACCGGCGATTCGGCGGTCCCGAAGTACTCGAACTGCAGGAGATACCCGAGCCGCACGCCGCACCGGACGAGGTGCGCGTCCGGGTCACGGCCGCCGGGCTGAATCCGATGGATTGGCAAATCACCACACAGCCCGACATGGCGGCGCGGTTCGGCATCACCTTGCCGGCCGGGTTCGGCAGCGACTTCGCCGGAGTGGTGGACGAGGTGGGTGCCGAAGCCACGGGATTCGTGACCGGCGACCGGGTGTACGGGGCCGCCATCGGCCGGTCCGTCGCCGATTTCGTGCTGGTCAAGAAACCCACGGAAACGCTGTGGCCCACCCCGGAGGGCATCGGTGACGAGGTGGCGGCCACGCTTCCGGTGTCCGGTCTGACGGCCTCCGCCGCGCTCGCCGCGATCGGGCTCCACGCCGGGGACACCGTCCTGATCGGTGGGGCGGCGGGTGGCGTGGGCATCTTCGCCGTGCAGCTGGCGAAGCTGGCGGGTGCCCGGGTGCTCGGTACCGCCTCCGAGGGCACGTTCGGATTCCTGCGCGGGCTCGGCGTCGAACCCGTGGCGTACGGCCCTGGCCTGGCGGACCGGGTGCGGGCCCTGGCGCCCGAGGGGATCACCGCCGCAACCGACCTGTTCGGAAGGGAGGCGGCCGAGACCGCGCTCAAGCTCGGCGTGGCACCCGAGCGGATCTCCGTCGTGGCCGACGGCCCCGCCCCGCCGCCCGGTGTGCGCAAGATGGGCGCACTCGACGCGGGACCGGGCGCCCTGGAACAGATCGCCGAGGCGATCCATTCCGGCAAGATCACGGTTCCGATCGCGGCGACCTTCCCGGTCGAGCGGATTCGCGAGGCTGTGATGACGCAGGCCGAGAGGCATGTGCACGGCAAAATCGTGATCGCGCTGTGAACCGGCACAGGGCGGACTCGGCGTCCAGGATGAACAGTCAAGCTGGATTCGCAGTTCAGCCCGCAAACTTACGAGGTCGTGTGTGGCGGGGGGACAGGTGGTGGGTGGTGGCGCGTCGATGCCGTGATCGGTGACCGTGACCCACTACAAGAGACGAGGTCACAACCGAAAAGCTGAAACCCCGTCACGGCAATCACCGTTGTGGTACTAGCGCTTGAGGAATTCCTCCATGTAGCGGCCGAATTCCTCGCTGCCCACGGATGACGCCTGCGCCCACGACTCGAAGTCGAGCGACGTGGAGAAGTCGGACGTCGCGGCGATCCGCACCGACCGCTTGATGTCGGCATTGAGACTCTTGCTGCGCTGCGCGTACCGAGCGGCCAACTCCGCGGCCTTGGCCTCGGGGTCCTCGGCCAGCAGATTGGCCAGGCCCCGCTGCACGGCGTCCTCGGCCTTGATGATGTCGCCCGACAGCAGGGCCGCGGTGGCATGGGCGGGACCCATGCGTTCGGTCAGCAGGAAGGAACAACCGCCCCCGGGATGCAGGCCGATGTCGGCAAACGTCGGTCCGAAAGCGGCGCGCGGACCGGCGATGACGAGATCGCAGGCGAGGGCGATGTTGAGCCCGGCGCCCACGGCCGCGCCCTGGACGGCGGCGATCGTGGGGATGGTGAGTTCACGGAGGCCGAGGAATGAGGCGTAGACCGATTTCAGATGCGCGCGGAGTTCGTGCACCGGCCTGGTGATGTCACCGAACATGCTCTCCAGGTTCGCTCCGGCGCAGAAGGCCGGGCCGGCTCCGGCGACGATCAGGGCGCGAGCGTCCGCGTCGGCCGCGACGGTGGCGATGGCGGCCGCGAGTTCACCGAGGAGGTCGAGGTCGAGGGCGTTGCGGCGTTCGGGCGCGTTGAGGCGGATGGTACGGAGCGGGCCGTCACTTTCGAGCAGGACGAGGTCTGAGTTCATGGGGCTCAGCCTAAAACGGTGCCCTAAGGTCCTCGTCATGGTGCACAGAACCGAGCCCACGGCAGAACCTCCGGTGACGCTTCACCAGCCCGTACGAGCTTCTGACCGGCTACCTCGACTTCTACCGGGACGCCGTGCTGCGGAAGTTGCGGGGAATGTCCGACGAAGAGCTGAGAAACAGCCGTCTGCCCACCGGCTGGACACCGCTGGGCCTGCTCAAGCACCTGGCCTGTGTGGAACTGCGCTGGCTGCAATGGGGGTTCAGCGGTGAGGATGTCGAAAATCCCTGGGGCGAATTCCACGAGAGGCCCGGACCGTGGCATGTGGACTCCGGGGAATCCTTCGAGGACGTCAAGGAATTCTTCCAGGAACAGTGCGCCCGGTCCCGTGCCATTGTCGCCGAGGCACGGCTTGAGGACCGGGCAGCCACCCTCGGCGGACGCGTTCCGGCCGAGGAGGACCGGCCCACCCTGATCTGGATCCTCTTCCATCTGCTGCAGGAGTACGCACGACACGCAGGGCACCTCGACGTTGCACGGGAATTGGCGGACGGAGCCGTCGGCGAATAGGCCGGCCAAAGCCCCTGACCTTGCCCCTGCCACTGCCCCTGCCTCTGCGAATTCCGGACCGGCCGGAAGCGCCCCCGCCCGATCCGCAGTTCGCAGCCCAGCCCAGCCCAGCCCAGCCCAGGCCAGCCCAGACCAGCTCAAGTCAGTTGCGGTCAGCCCATGTTGGCCAGGGTGAGGTCGGCGACCACGCACAGGCCGCCGGCCTGAGCCGCCAGCACACCGGCGGATACCGCCAGAGCCACGCCGGTCCCCAACCGGCGTCGTGCCACGACGTACGCAAGGAAGGTGACGGCCAGAAGGAGAACACAGAGCATCACTGCGAGGGTCATGCTGCTCCCAGGGGTCGGGGCCGGCGAGAAGCCGGCGCGAGAAGGTCTACCCGGTCCATGCCACACCTCCGGGTCGCGTGCCGCTCTCGAAGAGGCAGCGCAACGGCCTCCGGTTGCCGCGGCACGCCCACGCCCACGCCCACGCCCACGCCCACGCCCACACCCGTGCCCGTGTCCGCTGATCCGTCACTGCCCGGCCGCGCACGGATGCGCCTACGGCCCTCGGTCCCCGGCAACGCCGCCCACGCCGACCACGCCCCGCACCTCGTCCACCAGCTCCTCCGCCGCTTCCAGCGAGCGCTTCCACTCCGTTCCCCCGTGCCCGATGCCGCCGAGCAGGGCGGTGGCCCGGGCACCGAAGCCGGGCGGTGTCTCCGGCATCGCCGAGGCCGCCGCGAGCGCGCCCTTCTCATTGAGACACCAGCGGCGGTGATGGGCGTGCAGCGCCTGGACGAGGTGGCCGACGGCACGGGACAGACACAGGGCCGCATACAGCACGTCCCGGGCCGCGGACGACTTGGCCGCCATCGCCACCGAGAACCCCGCGTCCCAGACCCCGTCACGGGTCAGGGCCTTGCGCAGGGCCTCGGGATAGGTCCGGGTCTCCTGCCGGAGGCGGTCCAACTCCCCGTCGGTATCGGCGAGCACCCGGCCCAGCGCCACCTCGCCCGGGTAGGCGGGGGACCAGAAACCGAGGGGGTGACCGGCCTGGACCCCGATCTCGAAGCGGCCCTCGCGGCACTCCTCCCACACCCGCCGCACCCGGTCGACATCCCGCAGGATCCAGTCCACCTGCCTGCCGTCGGGCAGCACCAGCCAGGCCCCGCCGTTGACCCATGCGCCCCAGGCCCCCGGTCCGTACACCTCGACGGGGCCGCCGGTCACCTCTGCGGCCAGCGCCTCCAGGGCCGCGAGATCCGGCGCGCCCCGGTAGTAGACGCCCAGATCCCAGTCGGAGTCCGCCCGGTGGGTGCCCCGTGCCCGGCTTCCCCCGAGCATCACCCCGACAACTCCCGGCACCTGCGCGACCTTCGAGGCAATCTCATCCATCCCGTCACGCTAGAGGAGACACCACAGCCGCTGCCCGTCTTTATCCCGGCGTACCGTCAGCCCCGGCAGGCAGCACGCCGTCCTCCAGTTCCGCCGGCCCGCCGCCGTCCGTGAGGGCCTTCAGGGCGGCGCCGAGGCGCAGGGCCATCCCGCGGTTGACCAGGGTCTGGGCCTCGTCCCAGTGGACCATGCGCCAGGACAGCAGCTCGTCCTCCTGGACACGGATCGCGGACAGCTGCGCGGCGTCCAGCACTCCGCCGTCGTAGAGGTAGAACACCAGCGGCGGCCGGTCCGTGCCGCGCACCCAGTCGACGGCGAGCAGCGGGCCCGGCTTGACGTCCAGGCCGATCTCCTCGGCGGTCTCACGGCGGGCGGCCTGCCGGGGCGACTCACCGTGGTCCGACTCGACGGTGCCGCCCGGCAGGATCCAGGTGTCGCGGTAGTTGGGCTCCACGAGCAGAATGCGGCCCTCCGCGTCGCGGAAGAGGACGCCCGCGCCCGCGAGCACGCGGGGCAGGCCGGCGAGGTAGGTGGCGTAGTCCATGGTGGTCACGGCGCGAGCCTAGACGGAACGGGTCCGGTGCCGGGCCGCTCCCGGAGATCTTCGCGGCGCACCCCGGGGGCGCTCGGCAGCACCGCGGACCGAAGTGCCCTGTTCGCCGGACCCCTCGCCGGATAAGGTCACAGCGGCGCGACTGCCCGTACGAAAGCAAGGGGAAACACGGTGGCGGACGCAGCAAGGACATCGTCGGCACGGGTGCTGATCGCCGCGGACAAATTCAAGGGCTCGCTCACTGCCGTCGAGGTCGCCGAGCATGTCACGGCCGGTCTGCGGCGGGTGGTTCCCGGCCTGGACGTGGCGGCCGTGCCGGTCGCGGACGGCGGCGACGGGACGGTCGCGGCGGCGCTCGCGGCCGGCTTCACCCGCCACGAGGCACGGGTCACCGGCCCGACCGGTGCGCCGGTGACGGCCACCTTCGCGCTGCGCGTGGGGGCATCCCCAGCGGTAGCCGGAGGAGGCACCGCGGTGCTGGAAATGGCGGAGGCATCCGGGCTCCAGCACCTCCCGGCGGGTGTCTTCGCACCCCTGACGGCGACCACATACGGCACCGGCGAGCTGCTGCGCGCGGCGCTCGACGCGGGCGCGACCTCGATCGTCTTCGGCGTCGGCGGCAGCGCCACGACCGACGGCGGCGCCGGCATGCTCGCGGCGCTGGGCGCCCGGTTCCTGGACGCGGACGGCGAGCCGGTCGCCCCCGGCGGCGGCCCGCTGCGCGACCTGGCCACGGCCGACCTGTCGGGGCTGGACCCCCGGCTGGCGAAGACCGACATCGTGCTGGCCGGCGATGTCGACAACCCGCTCACGGGCCCCAAGGGCGCCCCGGCGGTCTACGGCCCGCAGAAGGGCGCGAGCGAACAGGACGTGGCCACCCTGGACGCCGCGCTGGCGCACTATGCCGAGGTGCTGGGGCGTGCGGTGGGACCGAAGGCCGCGGAAGCCGCCCTGGCACCCGGCGCGGGCGCCGCGGGCGGGATCGGCTACGGCGCGCTGGTCGGCCTGGACGCGGTGTTCCGGCCCGGCATCGACGTGATGCTCGACGTCCTGGGCTTCGCCCCGGCGCTGGCGAAGGCCACTTTCGTCATCACCGGTGAGGGCTCGCTCGACACCCAGACGCTGCACGGCAAGGCGCCGGCCGGGGTCGCCGCCGCGGCCCGTGCGGCCGGCCTGGACGTGGTCGCGGTCTGCGGCCGGCTCCAGCTGCCGCAGGAAGCGCTCGGCGCGGCCGGCATCCGGCGGGCCTACGCCCTGACGGATCTGGAGCCCGACCCGGCCCGCTGTATGGCCGAGGCGGGCCCGCTGCTGGAGCGGGCGGCGGAGCAGCTGGCGCGGGACTTCCTGGTCTGAGGCACGGTGCGGCCCGCCGCGGGCCGCACCACCGCACCACCACAGCACCACGGGCCACAACGCCGCGGGCCCCGGGCGAAAGAATTCGCTCGGGGCCCGCGGCGTTGTCCGCTTGGTGCGTCCGGGTGGTGCTAGGGGAGCTGTGCGGCGCGGGACTCGGCCCGCGACTCACGGCGGTTGTCGCGGAAGGTGTTCACCCTCCGGGCCGTCGCGAACAGCGGGATCATCGCGCCCAGGACCACCTGCAGGGCGCAGCCGGTCTGCAGCAGCAGCTGACCGCCGGGAGCGTCCAGCGCCCAGGCCGTGAGCATGCCCATGCTGAGCACGATCCAGCTGAGCATCGCCACCGCGAGCCGCCCCCGCGGCTTGGGGTACTCGACCCGGCTCACCATCAGCCAGGCCACCCCGAAGATCGCCAGCAGCGTCGGCACGAACGGCAGCTCCAGGAGCACGATGGCGACGACGGTCAGGGCCCCGAACGGGCCGGGCATGCCCTGGAACATTCCGTCCCGCATCGGCACGCAGGAGAACCGCGCAAGCCGGAGCACCACCGCCAGCAGCACCACGACGGCCGCGACCACGGACACCCGCTGGTTCGCGTCCTGGGCGACCATGCCCCAGGTCACGACGAAGTACGCGGGCGCCAGGCCGAAGCTGATCAGGTCGGAGAGGTTGTCGAGCTCGGCCCCCATCGCCGAGGCCCGCAGCTTGCGCGCCACCATTCCGTCGAAGAGGTCGAAGACCGACGCCAGCAGCATCAGGATCACGGCCATCGCCGCGCTGTGCCGGGCCATCCCGCCGTCATCCGTGCCCGTCAGATGCGGGATCAGCACGCCGGTGGTGGTGAAGTACACGGCCATGAAGCCACAGATGGCGTTGCCGAGGGTGAGGGTGTCCGCTATCGACAGCCGCGTGGACAGCGGCATGTCGTCCTCGTCCTCGTCGGCCTCGGGCACCCAGCCCGCCTGTGTTTCCGGATCAATCACGGTCAAGACGAGTCACCCCCGCGGTGGTCGCCTGGCCGACCTCGACCGCCACCTCGACGCCCTCCGGGAGGTAGACGTCGACGCGCGAGCCGAAGCGGATCAGCCCGATCCGCTCACCCTGTTCGACCTTGGTGCCCTGGGGCACGTAAGGAACGATGCGGCGGGCCACCGCGCCGGCGATCTGCACCATCTCGATGTCGCCGAGCTCGGTGTCGAAGTGCCAGACGACCCGCTCGTTGTTCTCGCTCTCCTTGTTGAACGCCGGGACGAACCCGCCGGGGATGTGCTCCACGGACGTCACCGTGCCGGCCAGCGGCGCACGGTTGACGTGGACGTTCAGCGGGCTCATGAAGATCGCGACGCGGGTGCGCCCGTCCTTCCACGGCATGATGCTCTGCACCACGCCGTCAGCCGGAGAGATGACACGGCCCTGAGCGATCTCCCGCTCGGGGTCGCGGAAAAACCACAGCATGCCCGCCGCCAGTGCGGTGGTGGGCACGGCAACGGCGGCCCAGCGACCCGACCGGCGGGACCGGGCGAGGCTGACCGCTGCCGTGGCAACGGTCGGCAGGAGCCACGGCGACGCTCCGCGCGCGAGGCGGACGCTACCGCGTTGTGCAGAGGATTGGCTGTGGGGCATGGATGACCTTCGTAGCGGAGGATGCCGCGTATGGATACGGGGGACGGCGGCTTTCCGGGGATGCTATCGGTTACGAGCGGCAACTGGCCAAGAGCCAGAGCCAATCCGTGGCCGAAGAACGATGACGGGGTGTGATCTTCGTCTAGGACGAAGCAGCCCAAATGGGATGTTCACCCCTGGATCCGGTACTCCTCCAGTAGCCGTCGCCCAATGATCATTTTCTGGATCTCGGCGGTTCCTTCGCCGATCAGGAGCATCGGAGCCTCGCGGTAGAGCCGCTCGATCTCGTACTCCTTGGAGAAGCCGTAACCGCCGTGGATGCGGAAAGCGTCTTCCACTACCTCCTTGCAGTACTCGGAGGCCAGGTACTTCGCCATGCCCGCTTCGAGGTCGTTTCGCTGGCCCGAGTCCTTTTTGCGAGCGGCATTCACCATCATCGCATGCGCCGCTTCGACCTTTGTCGCCATTTCCGCCAGTTTGAACTGGATGGCCTGGTGCTGCGCGATCGGCTTGCCGAAGGTGTGCCGCTGCTGGGCGTACGAAACGCCCAGCTCGAAGGCACGCTGGGCGACACCGCAGCCACGGGCGGCCACATTGACCCGGCCGACCTCGACGCCGTCCATCATGTGATAGAAGCCACGTCCGGTCTCGCCGCCGAGCACCCGATCGGCCGGGATCCGCAGCCCGTCCATGATCAGCTCGGTGGTGTCGACGCCCTTGTAACCCATCTTGTCGATCTTGCCCGGAATGGTCAGACCGGGGCGCACCTCACCGAAGCCGGCCTCCTTCTCCACGAGGAAGGTCGTCATCGACTTGTGCGGGGCGGTGCCCTCCGGGTGTCCCTCGTCCGTCCGGCACAGCACCGCGACGAGCGTGGACGAACCACCGTTGGTGAGCCACATCTTCTGCCCGTTGAGGACGTATTCGTCGCCCTCCCGCACGCCCTTGGACGAAATCGCCGAGACGTCCGAGCCCAGCGCCGGCTCCGACATCGAGAAGGCGCCACGGATTTCACCGGCCGCCATCTTCGGCAGGAAGTAGTCCTTCTGCTCCTGCGTGCCGTGCTGCTTGAGCATGTACGCCACGATGAAGTGGGTGTTGATGATGCCCGAGACGCTCATCCAGCCGCGGGCGATCTCCTCGACGGTCAGCGCGTAGGTGAGCAGGGACTCGCCCAGGCCGCCGTACTCCTCGGGAATCATCAGGCCGAACACGCCGAGTTCCTTGAGGCCCTCGACGATCTGCGACGGGTACTCGTCGCGGTGCTCCAGCTCGGTGGCGACCGGAATGATCTCCTTGTCCACGAAGCCGCGGACGGTGGAGAGGATTTCCCGCTGGATGTCGGTCAGGCCCTCGGTCTGCGCGAGACGGGTCATGGCTACTTCTCCTTCTTGGCCGTCGGGGCCTGCAGCTCCGGGCGGCCGGGCTGCTCGCCGCCGCGCTCCTTGATGTAGGTGGCCGTGGGGACCATGACCTTGCGCCGGAAGACGCAGACCAGGGTGCCGTCCTGCTTGTAGCCCTTGGTCTCGACGTACACGATGCCGCGGTCGGACTTGGACTTCGACGGGGTCTTGTCGAGCACCGTCGTCTCGCCGTAGAGCGTGTCGCCGTGGAAGGTCGGCGCCACGTGCTTCAGCGACTCGATCTCCAGGTTGGCGATGGCCTTTCCGGAGACGTCGGGCACCGACATGCCCAGCAGCAGTGAGTAGATGTAGTTGCCGACGACGACGTTCTTGCCGAAGTCGGTGGTCTGCTCCGCGTAGTTGCTGTCCATGTGCAGCGGGTGGTGGTTCATCGTGAGCAGACAGAAGAGGTGGTCGTCGTATTCGGTGACGGTTTTCCCGGGCCAGTGCTTGTACACATCGCCGACGGTGAACTCTTCATAGGTACGGCCGAACTGCATGGTGCTTATGCCTCCGGGGCCTCGAACGTGGATGTGCGGGTCATGCCGGCGGCCCGGCCCTTGCCGGCGACGACCAGGGCCATCTTCCGGCTCGCCTCGTCGATCATCTCGTCGCCGAGCATCGCGGAACCCTTGGCGCCGCCCGCCTCCGAGGTGTGCCACTCGTAGGCGTCCAGGATCAGCTCGGCGTGGTCGTAGTCCTCCTGGGAGGGGGAGAACACCTCGTTGGCGGCCTCGACCTGACCGGGGTGCAGCACCCACTTGCCGTCGAAGCCGAGGGCGGCGGCGCGGCCGGCGACCTCGCGATAACCGTCAACATTCTTGATCTGAAGGTACGGGCCGTCGATCGCCTGCAGATCGTAGGTACGGGCCGCCATCAGAATGCGCATCAGAATGTAGTGATAGGCATCCGCCCCATAGCCGGGCGGCTGCTCGCCGACCACCAGGGACTTCATGTTGATGGACGCCATGAAGTCGGCCGGGCCGAAGATGATGGTCTCCAGGCGCGGTGAGGCACCGGCGATCGCATCGACGTTCACCAGGCCCTTGGCGTTCTCGATCTGCGCCTCGATGCCGATCCGGCCGACCTCGAAGCCCATGGTCTTCTCGATCTGCGTCAGCAGCAGGTCCAGCGCCACGACCTGCTGGGCGTCCTGGACCTTCGGCAGCATGATGCAGTCGAGGTTCTGCCCCGCGCCCTCGACGACCGTGATGACGTCCCGGTACGTCCAGTGCGTCGTCCAGTCGTTGACCCGTACGACCCGGGTCTTGCCCGTCCAGTCGCCCTGGTTCAGCGCCTCGACGATGTGGTGGCGGGCGCCTTCCTTGGCGAGCGGCGCGCAGGCGTCCTCCAGGTCCAGGAAGACCTGGTCGGCCGGGAGGCCCTGGGCCTTCTCCAGGAAGCGCGGGTTGCTGCCGGGGACCGCGAGACAGGAGCGGCGCGGGCGCAGCCGGGAGGCCGGCGGTGCGGCCTGGGTCATGCGGGAACCTCCAGGGGGTCGAGCTGGTTCGCTTTCCGGATCTCGTCGACGATACGGCCGATGATCTCCGTAATACCGAAGTCCTTGGGGGTGAACACGGCCGCCACTCCGGCTTCCCGGAGCGCCGCTGCATCGGCGGAGGGGATGATGCCGCCGACGATGACCGGCATGTCGTCGACGCCCGTGCGCCGCAGCCGGGCCAGGACGTCCGGGACCAGCTCGGCGTGCGAGCCGGACAGGATCGACAGGCCCACGCAGTGCACGTCCTCGGCGACCGCGGCCGAGACGATCTGCTCCGGGGTCAGCCGGATGCCCTGGTAGATCACCTCGAAGCCGGCGTCACGGGCCCGTACGGCGATCTGCTCGGCGCCGTTGCTGTGTCCGTCCAGGCCGGGCTTGCCGACCAGCAGCCGCAGCTTTCCGCTGCCGAGTTCGGCGGCGGTCCTGTCGACCTTCTCGCGGACCGCCGCCAGCGGGCTGCCCTCCTCGGCGGCGACCGCCAGGGGAGCGCTGGAGACGCCCGTGGGAGCCCGGAACTCGCCGAAGACGTCCCGCAGGGCCCAGGCCCACTCGCCGGTCGTCACCCCGGCGCGGGCGCACTCCAGGGTGGCCGCGAAGAGGTTGCCGTCACCGGCCGCGGTCTTCTTCAGCACCGACAGCGCGTCCTGCGCCCGTACCTCGTCGCGGTTGTCCCGCCACTCGTGCAGGGCCTGGACGACGCGTGCCTCGTTGGCCGGGTCGACGGTCATGATGGCGGTGTCGAGGTCCGCGGTGAGCGGGTTGGGCTCGGTGCCCTCGTAGCAGTTGACGCCGACGATCTTCTCCTCGCCGGCCTCGATCCGGGCCCGCCGCTCGGCGTGCGCGGAGACCAGCTGCGACTTGAGGTAGCCGGACTCCACGGCGGCCATCGCGCCGCCCATCTCCTGAATCCGCTCGATCTCCGCCAAGCAGTCCTCGACCAGGGCGTCCACCTTGGCCTCGATGACGTGCGAGCCGGCGAAGATGTCCTCGTATTCGAGGAGGTCGCTCTCGTGGGCGAGGACCTGCTGGATGCGCAGCGACCACTGCTGGTCCCAGGGGCGCGGCAGACCCAGCGCCTCGTTCCAGGCCGGGAGCTGGACGGCGCGGGCGCGGGCGTCCTTGGAGAGCGTGACGGCCAGCATCTCCAGGACGATCCGCTGGACGTTGTTCTCCGGCTGCGCCTCGGTCAGGCCGAGCGAGTTGACCTGGACGCCGTAGCGGAACCGGCGCTGCTTCTCGTTCTCGATGCCGTAGCGCTCACGGGTGATCTTGTCCCAGATGCGGCCGAAGGCGCGCATCTTGCACATCTCCTCGACGAAGCGGACACCGGCGTTCACGAAGAACGAGATACGGGCCACGACATCACCGAACTTCTCCGGCGGCACCTGCCCGGAGTCCCGCACCGCGTCCAGCACCGCGATCGCGGTGGACATCGCGTACGCGATCTCCTGGACCGGCGTGGCGCCCGCCTCCTGCAGGTGGTAGCTGCAGATGTTGATCGGGTTCCACTTGGGGATGTGCGCCACCGTGTACGTGATCATGTCGGTGGTCAGCCGGAGCGAGGGTCCCGGCGGGAAGACGTGCGTCCCGCGCGAGAGGTACTCCTTGACGATGTCGTTCTGCGTCGTCCCCGACAGCTTGGAGATGTCGGCGCCCTGCTCCTCGGCGACCACCTCGTACAGCGCCAGCAGCCACATGGCCGTCGCGTTGATGGTCATCGAGGTGTTCATCTGGTCCAGGGGTATGTCCTGGAACAGCCGTCGCATGTCGCCGAGGTGGGACACCGGGACCCCGACCCGGCCGACCTCGCCGCGGGCGAGGATGTGGTCGGGGTCGTAACCGGTCTGCGTCGGGAGGTCGAACGCGACCGACAGACCCGTCTGGCCCTTGGCGAGATTACGCCGGTACAGCTCGTTGGACGCCTCGGCGGTGGAGTGGCCGGCGTAGGTCCGCATCAGCCACGGACGATCCTTCTGACGCTCAGTCATATCAGGCCCGAATCTTCCTGGTCCGGAGTCCGCGTTGCTCAGACGTTCCGGAAGCGGTTGATGGCGTCGAGGTGCTTGGCGCGCATTTCCTCGTCGCGCACGCCCATGCCCTCCTCGGGGGCCAGTGCCAGCACGCCGACCTTGCCCTGGTGGAGGTTGCGGTGCACGTCGTACGCCGCCTGTCCGGTCTCCTCGAGGCTGTACGTCTTCGACAGCGTCGGGTGGATCTTGCCCTTGGCGATCAGACGGTTGGCCTCCCACGCCTCGCGGTAGTTGGCGAAGTGCGAGCCGACGATCCGCTTCAGCGACATCCACAGGTAGCGGTTGTCGTACTGGTGGTTGTAGCCCGAGGTGGAGGCGCAGGTGACGATGGTGCCGCCCTTGCGGGTGACGTAGACGGACGCGCCGAAGGTCTCCCGGCCGGGGTGCTCGAAGACGATGTCCACGTCCTCGCCGCCGGTCAGCTCGCGGATGCGCTTGCCGAAGCGCTTCCACTCCTTGGGGTCCTGGTTGTGGTCGTCCTTCCAGAACTTGTAGCCCTCGGCGTTGCGGTCGATGATTGCCTCGGCGCCCATCTGCCGGCAGATCTCCGCCTTCTGGTCGGAGGAGACCACACAGATCGGGTTGGCGCCGCCGGCCAGCGCGAACTGGGTGGCGTACGAGCCGAGTCCGCCGCTGGCGCCCCAGATCAGGACGTTGTCGCCCTGCTTCATCGCCGCGCCGTTCTGCGAGACGAGCTGGCGGTAGGCGGTCGAGTTGACCAGACCGGGCGACGCCGCCTCCTCCCAGCTCAGGTGCTGGGGCTTGGGCATCAGCTGGTTGGACTTGACCAGCGCGATCTCGGCCAGGCCGCCGAAGTTGGTCTCGAAGCCCCAGATCCGCTGCTCGGGGTCGAGCATGGTGTCGTTGTGGCCGTCGGAGGACTCCAGCTCGACGGACAGGCAGTGCGCGACGACCTCGTCGCCGGGGCCCCAGGCGTTGACGCCGGGCCCGGTGCGCAGGACCACGCCCGCGAGGTCGGAGCCGATGACGTGGTACGGCAGGTCGTGCCGCTTGGTGAGCGGGGAGAGCTTGCCGTAGCGCTCCAGGAACCCGAACGTCGACACCGGCTCGAAGATCGAGGTCCACACGGAGTTGTAGTTCACGGAGGAGGCCATGACGGCCACCAGTGCCTCGCCCGGGCCCAGCTCGGGCACCGGCACCTCATCGACGTGCAGCGACTTGCGGGGGTCCTTCTCCTTGCTCTCCAGGCCGGCGAACATCTCGGCCTCGTCCTTGTGCACGGTCACCGCGCGGTAGGACTCGGGGATGGTCAGGCCGGCGAAGTCGGCGCTGGTGGTGTCAGGCGCGAGGATTGCGTCCAGGATTTCGTTCACGGGGGTGCCTCCGGCGAAGCGCGTGGGGAAACGGCTTGAGGGAACGTCGGGGTGGTGCGGGAGGTGGTGCCGTCGGTTCGGCCGGGGTGGCGCCGTTGCCGTCGCCTCTGCGGGGGTCGCAGAGCCGTCGGCCGCGGTGCCTGGCAGCGCTTGGTGAGCGCGGTGCCCAGCGGCAGCTGGGGAGTGCCTGTGACGCAGGCATCCGGGCGGACAGCCACATAGGGCTGGTGGGACAGCCGGCGTGCGTGGGTTCGCAGCACGCCGGCCGCCCGGACACCCTCAACGTATGACACCGCGTGCCAGTCGACAAGACACTGAGTGCCAAGAATTTCTCTCAGATGTCATCCGGACGGCACGCATGAGCAAAAGAGGCCCGCTGGGGGGCCTCTGGGTGACGCAAAGAAATGCGATGTGTGCGCAGAGTGCGCAGGGTCGGCGTTACGCCATCCGTGTCGCGGCCCGGTCGGTCCAAGGGCACCGGGCCGCGTTCCCGTCCGGTTCCGGCCGGAAGGCCGTTATTACTTGTGTTCCTTGATCGCCTTGCGGATGGTGCGCATGACCTCGTCCAGCGGCGCGTCCGTGCGGGCCACCGCGACCAGCACCTCGCCTTCGCGCGAGACGGCCGCCGGGGGCTTCTCCCCGCTGCCGGTGCGGCCCGCGCCGATGCCGGCGCCGAAGGTCTCCCGGACGATCGCGAAGGCGTGGTCGAGCTGGGCCTCGACATCGCCCTGGGCGTCGGCCCGCAGCCAGCGCCGCAGGACGTGGTTGTGCGCGGTGACCACGGCGGACGCGGCGACCTCGGCGAGCAGTGGATCGTCGTCGCCCTCGCGGTGGGCGCCCTCGTCGAAGTGGCCCAGCAGATAGCGGGTGAACAGCCGCTCGTAGCGGGCCACCGAAGCGATCTCGGCCTCCCGCAGGGTGGGGACCTCGCGGGTCAGGCGGTAGCGGGCCACCGACACGGCCGGGGAAGCCGCGTACATCCGCATGACCTCCTTGATGCCGCGGCAGACCGTGTCCAGGGGGTTCTCGTGCGGCGGTGCGGCGTCCAGGACGGCCTCCGCGCGGACGAGGGTGTCGTCGTGGTCGGGGAAGATCGCCTCTTCCTTGGAGCGGAAGTGGCGGAAGAAGGTACGCCGGGCGACGCCCGCGGCGGCCGCGATCTCGTCGACCGTCGTCGCCTCGTAGCCCTTGGTCGCGAACAGCTCCATCGCCGCCGATGACAATTCACGGCGCATTTTGAGCCGTTGCGCGGCCGCCCGGCGGGTACCGGGAGTGGCGTTGTCAGGGGCGTCGGAGGGATGCGTACGAGCGGGCTGGGACATGTGGGGACGGTACTGCATATTTACGCGACCTGCGGCATGAGGTACAGCCTGTGCCCCCGTGAGCGGGGGTGGACCGCCGTCCGGTTCCAGCAGTCCACCCCACCCTCCCCCGGCCTGGCCGGGGTGCCGCCACGCGTCAGCGCCGGGCGTACTCACGGAAGCCGCGGCCGGTCTTGCGGCCGAGGCAGCCCGCGGCGACGAGGTGCTCCAGCAGCGGCGACGGGGCCAGGCCCGGGTCGCGGAACTCCGCGTGCAGCACCTTCTCGATGGCCAGGGACACGTCCAGGCCGACCACATCGAGGAGTTCGAACGGGCCCATCGGGTACCCGCCGCCCAGCTTCATGGCGGCGTCGATGTCGTCCAGCGTCGCGTAGTGCTCCTCGACCATCTTGATCGCGTTGTTCAGGTACGGGAACAGCAGCGCGTTCACGATGAACCCGGCCCGGTCGCCGCAGTCCACGGGGTGCTTGCGGACCTTGGCGCAGACCGCCCGCACGGTGGCGTGGACGTCGTCGGCCGTCAGGACCGTACGGACCACCTCGACCAGCTTCATGGCGGGAGCCGGGTTGAAGAAGTGCATCCCGATGACGTCCTCGGGGCGCGAGGTGGCGCGGGCGCAGGCCACGACCGGCAGCGAGGAGGTGGTGGTGGCCAGGACGGCGCCCGGCTTGCAGACCTTGTCCAAGGTCTTGAACAGCTCCTGCTTGACCGCCAGGTCCTCGGCCACCGCCTCGACCGCGAGGTCCACGTCCGCGAACGCGTCCAGCGAACCGGCCGGGGTGATCGCGGCCAGCGAGGTGTCCCGGGCCTCGGCGCTCATCCGGCCCTTGTCCACGGAGCGGCCCAGCGACTTGGCGATCCGGGCCTTGGCCTTCTCGGCCTTCTCCAGGCTGCGGGCGGCCAGCACGACCTTGTAGCCCGCCTTGGCGAAGACCTCGGCGATACCGCTGGCCATCGTCCCGGAACCGGCCACGCCGACACTGTCGACGGTCCGCCCGCCGGCGAGCTCGTCGGCGGCCGACGGGCTCTCCGCGTCCGGCACGACCGTGGCTCCCCCAGCTACCGCTGGGAGGTGCCCCCAGCCCGGCGCTTCGTACGTGTAGAAGCCGCGGCCCGCCTTGCGGCCGGTCAGCCCCGCCTCGGCCAGCTGGCCCAGGATCGGCGCGGGGGCGTGCAGCCGGTCCTGGGACTCGGCGTACATCGCCTCCAGGACCGTGCGCGCGGTGTCCACGCCGATCAGGTCGAGCAGCGCCAGCGGGCCCATGGGCAGGCCGCAGCCCAGCCGCATCGCGGCGTCGATGTCCTCGCGGGTGGCGTACTTGGACTCGTACATCGCCGCGGCCTGGTTCAGGTAGCCGAACAGCAGGCCGTCCGCGACGAAACCGGGGCGGTCACCCACCGCGATCGGGTCCTTGCCCAGGGTGTGCGCCAGCTCCGTGACGGCCGCGACCGCGGCCGGCGCGGTGAGCACGGAGGAGACCACCTCGACCAGCTTCATGGCCGGTGCGGGGTTGAAGAAGTGCACACCGAGCACTCGCTCGGGGCGCTGCGAATCGGCGGCGAGCCGGGTCACGGACAGGGCGTTGGTGCCGGTGGCCAGGATGGTGTCCGGGCGGACCACGGCATCGAGCCCGGCGAAGACCTGCCGCTTGAGCTCGTAGTCCTCGGGCACGACCTCGATGACGAGATCGGCGTCCGCGGCGGCCTGCAGATCGGTGAAGGTACGGAACCGGGCCAGGACGTCCTGCCGCTCCCGCTCCGTGATCCGCTCGCGCTGCACGGCGCGGGCGGTGGCGGCTTCGAGGGCGGTGACGGCGTGCCGGGCCGCGGCCTCGTCGGTGTCGATGCCGATGACCTCGCGGCCGGCCCGGGTCAGCACCTCGGCGATACCGGTACCCATGGTGCCCAGGCCGACGACGGCGACGGTGGAAAGGGGCAGGGGGGAGGCTTCAGTTGAGAGATCAGGGGTGGACTGAGGGCCCATCGCGAGACTCCTGAGGGTGTTCCCCTGACGACAGGGGAGAAGTGACGACTGAGGGGTATCCGCGCGATGCGAACCTGCACTGCGCAGCGGCAGAACGGCGGCGGTGAGCCGCGGGAGCCGCAGCGCTGCGAGAGCACCGGCGGTGCGGGAGGTACGGCGGGCCCTGTCCCGGGGCCGTGCCGTGTTCTCCGTACTGAGGTCGTGCTGTGCCGAACCGACTTCACTCTGTGGCGGCTGCGTCACCAGGCCGCCCGAGCAGTGGTGCTGCTCGTTCCAGCAGGTTAACCGGTGAGTAACCAGAGCGCCAGGGGTAGCGAGGGTCATTAGGCTGTGGTGCAGACCACGTCGCGGGAACCGGGGTCGCCCGGCGGGAGGGGATCGGCAAATGGAAGAGGAATTCCACGAGTTGACGGACCGGGTGCGGGCCGAGCTCCGCTCCCCGCAGGATCTGGTCGCCTACGAACGGCTGCTGGGGCTGGCCCGCAAGAACACCCCGGCCGGGCGGGAGGAACTGGCCCGGATGCTGGTCGCCGTCGAACGCCCGCTGTGGGCCAGGGAGATCGCCGCCTTCATCCTGGGCTGCGCCGGCGACAAGCGGGCCTTCGAGACGCTGGTGCTGCTGCTGAATTACCGCGACCCGGTGCGCTGCGCCACCGCCGCACACGCCCTGGCCCGCCTCGGCGACCCCCGTACCGCCCGCGCCGCCGCCGCACTCGCCACCAACCCGCTGCGCACCGCCTACGCCCTGCACCCGGTCCGGCTGCTCGCCGAACTCCGCGCACCACAGTCCGTACCCGCGCTGATCGCGACCCTGGAGCGGCTGCTCACCCCGCACAACCCCTACTGGCGGGTGGCGCTCGCCTGCGTCGAGGGCCTGGGCGCCCTGGGCGACCGCCGCGCGGTCCCCGCCCTCACCACAGCCGTCACCCACCCCCGACTGGCAGCCGCGGCGGCCGCCTCACTGGCGCGGCTGGGCGTACACGAGGACGCCCCGGCACCGGCCGGACGCGGGGTGGGGGAGGGTGGCGCGGGGGGCGGTGTGCCGGGCCAGGGGTCGGGGGAGCGGAGCGAGGGGCCCGCCGGCGGTTCCGCTCCGGACGTCCGCGGGCGCCGGTAGCGCGGCTCGGGGCCGGCGTCGAAGACGAGGCCGGCAGGCTTTACTCAGAAACCAGCGGCCCCCGTCGGGATTCCGGCGGGGGGCTTTGCCCGGCCGGCGGAGGCTCGGGGGGTGGATACAGAAGCACTCTTCGCGTCCGGCCCCCCGGTCAGTGTCACCGCCGACGGGGCACCACCGGCCGGGCCGAATCCACCTGTCCCGCCCGAGACTTCCTGACCTAGGCACGCCAACGACACCTCGGTTCGGACTCAATCGCCGTCGCCCGCTCTCTGACGCTGGATGAGGTCGGCCATGGCGGCCGGGCGACCCACGTAGGGCGAGTGGCTGGTGTCCCACATTTCCGTGCGAGAGCAACGCCATACCGCTTTTTACCCGGCCGGCGTCACGTACTGAGTACGGTGCGGTCGACGCCAGACCTCGTCGACTTGGCTTGCCGCCCGATCACCGCCGGTGGTCGGGCACACGATCCTCGGTGGATGCGGGACCGGTTGCTGCGGCATCCGACGCACTGTCGGCCGGATTCTCCTCGAGGTTGGCGACAAGCCTTCTCAGCAGGTCCACAAGGAGATCGATTTCTTCGGCGCTGAAGCCCCGCAACGCCTGATCGTTGGTCTCGAACAACGCCGAGTGCACCTGTGTGAGCTTTGCCAGTCCGGTCTCGGTCAGCGAGATCAGGCTGACCCGTCGATCATGCTGGGCGGGCGTGCGCCGGATGAGGCCGTCGCGGTCCATCCGGGCGAGCAGCTGGGCCATGGACGGTTGCTCGATCCGGGCCAGTCCCGCCAATTCCTTCTGGGAGAGCGCGTCGGCCTTGCTCAGCGCCGCCAGCACGGGCATCTGCGCGAAAGTCAACCCCAGCGGCCGCAGTCGCCGGTCGTTGATCCGGGACAACGCACGCGAGGCGATGTTGATCAAAGCGGCGGGCGCGGAATCGAACCTGGAGTGCATCACACGTCAAGTATATAGGCTCCTATTGACCGACTACATAGGTACCTATACAGTCCCGCTGTATAGGTACCTATGTAGTCCAGAGGCTATGCGGTTGGCCCGTCAAATAAGGAGACATTCGTGATCATTCGCAACGTGACCGTCATCGACGGGCAGGAGGCCGCCCCGATCGTCGATGCCGAAGTGGTGGTGACCGACGGACGGTTCAGCGCCATCCGGCCGGCGGCCGACGCGCGGGCAGCGACCGGCGGCACTCCCGTGCTCGACGGGCGGGGTGGCTACCTGGTGCCGGGCCTGTGGGAGAGTCATACTCATCTGGGTGGGCACGCCCAGTCCAAGCCCGAAGGCGAGCGGGTGAAGTACGTCTCCCAGCTACTCACCGA
The DNA here is from genome assembly GCF_004125265.1 of Streptomyces lydicus. GTDB lineage: Bacteria > Actinomycetota > Actinomycetes > Streptomycetales > Streptomycetaceae > Streptomyces > Streptomyces lydicus_C. The sequence goes on along the minus strand of NZ_RDTE01000003.1, from coordinate 1,405,390 downwards.
CTTCCTGAGCGCCGGGGTGACCAACGTCGTCGACCTCGGCGGTCCACTGGAGATGGAGCTCGCCGCCCGCGACTACCGCGACAAGGCCACCGACGCCGCTGCCGGGTTGTTCTTCGCCGGGCCGGTGTTCACCGGTGTGCAGGGCTGGCCGGTCCTGGACGATCCGGCACGTGCCCCCATCGCCTACCAGACCGACAATGCCGATGTCGCCTATCGCCAAGCACTGGAGCTGGCCGATCAGGTCGACTTCATCAAGTGCATCTACGACGGCGAGCCCGGCGCTCCGGACAAGCTGCCCCTCGACGCCCTCAAGGCCATTGCCGAGGCCGCCCACGAGAAGGGCAAGAAGGTGCTCGTGCATGTCCACGAACGCATTGATCTGGAGGAGGCGGTGGCGTCCGGCGCGGACGGCATCGAACACGCTTTCCGGCCGGAGGACCCCGGTAGTACCGCAGAGGCCCGCGACGTCGCCGCACTACTGGCGGAGACGAGCACCTATTACTGCCCCACCCTGGTCACCTGGGAGCAGGTCGCGCACAACGGCGAGGCCGGCTATATGCAGCAGTTGGTCGATGATGGTTTCGCCACGCACGACGACATCCCGCAGATCACCAGCCGCCCGATCTACGGGCGCCCGTTCCCCCGGCATTCCGCGCAGGACTCCCGCATCCGTTTCGACTATGCGATGCGCACGCTGGCGCTGATGCACGACGCGGGAGTGAAGATCGCCGCGGGCAGCGATGTGGCCATGTTGATGCCCTCGCCCCCCGTCGCCCTGCTGCGAGAACTGCATTTGCTGGCAGAGGCGGGGCTGCCGCTGCCCGCGGTCCTGGCCGCCGGTACTCGGCATTCGGCTGAGAAGATCGGTCAGCAGGCGACGACACCGGGGACGATCACCGTCGGATCCATTGCCGACGCGCTGTTGCTCGATGCCGACCCCTACGTGGACATCGCGCACCTGGTCGACCGTTCCCATCACATCGGGACATTGCCGGCCGGGCGGTCAAGCTGGGATGAGGGTCACCCCCGAGCCTGACACGGCCGATTCCAGGTTCAGATGCTCCTTCTGGATCCGGCAGAGCAGCCCCGGTGCCAGAAGGGAACGCCTGTTCCCTTGCGGGCGAGTGGCCCTGGATTTGGGTGCGCCGCCGTGGGGTGGTTGGCTTGGCGGCGCACCGCAGGACCGGCAGGCGAGTACTGGAGGACACAGATATGGGGCAGGTCGAGGCCATCACGCAGCGCGAGATCGCGGCGGACCCGGAGGACGTGTTCGACGCGCTCGCCGACTACTCCGGCACGCGCCGGCAGCTGCTGCCCGAGCAGTTCAGCGAGTACGAGGTCCGCGAGGGCGGTGACGGCAAGGGCACCCTCGTCCACTGGAAGCTCCAGGCCACGAGCAAGCGGGTGCGCGACTGCCTGCTGGAGGTCGACGAGCCGACCGACGGGCAGCTCGTGGAGAAGGACCGCAACTCCTCGATGGTGACCACCTGGGTCGTCACCCCGGCCGGCGAGAAGCGCGCCAAGGTCGTCGTCACCACCACCTGGCAGGGCGCCGGCGGTATCGGCGGCTTCTTCGAGCGCACCTTCGCCCCCAAGGGGCTCGGCCGGATCTACGACAGCATCCTCGACAACCTCACCGCCCACGTGACGAAGTGATCGGCCTTTCCCACCCGTCACCCTGAGCGCATGCCGTCACTCTCACCGGTTCGGGTGGTTTCCGGTGAGCGGAAGCGTCCCGGCCGCCGGAACGCTTCCGTACGGAAAGCCCTGATGGGAGCCCAATAGGCGCCCCGGGCAACGTACTTGATGCCCCTTCCCGCCCTGCCCGCGCCCTTTCGTCGTGGTGGATCGGTGTTGTCGCCCAATGCGAGAAATTGGGCGGCAACAGGCGTGACGAGGGGAGCAGTGCGTGGCCGGGACCACCCTGAGCGAGCGGGGCGAGCGGAGCGGTCCGCCCGTCTCCGGCACGACCACGGCCCCGGCCGCGCATGACAGCACCCTCGGCATCGACGAAACCGACAGGCTCGACAGGCCCGAGGAGCCCGCTCCCGGTGCGACGGCACCGGCCGGGCTCCGCCGCGGCCGCCTGGCCGTCCTCGCCCTGATGCCGGCGCTGCTGCTCGCGGCCCTCGGCCAGACCGTCGCCATCACCGCGCTCCCCGAGATCGCCGACGAGCTGCACGGCCCGGACACGATGCCCCGGGTGGTGACGTCCTACCTCCTCGCCGCGGCCATCGGCCTGCCGCTCCACGGCAAGCTCGGTGACCTCTTCGGCCGCAAGCCGGTCTTCCTCTTCGCCCTCCTCGTCTTCACCGCCGGCTCGGCGCTGGTCGGCTGGTCGCGGACGATGGACGAACTGGTCGCCTTCCGGGCCCTCCAGGGAGTGGGCGGCGGCGGGCTGCTCATCGGCGTCCGGGCGGTCATCGCCGACGTCGTACCGCCGCGGGTCCGCGGCCGCTTCCTGGGCCTGACCGGCGCCGCCTACGGACTCGCCTCCGCGGCCGGCCCGCTGATCGGCGGCCTCTGCGCCGACCGCGTCTCCTGGCGCTGGTGTTTCTACCTCAACGTTCCGTTCGGCGTGCTGTCGCTCCTCGTCCTCGCCCTCGGCCTGAAGCTGCCGCGGCCGGTGCGCCGCGCCCGGCCGGACATCGCCGGAGCGCTGCTGCTCGCCGCGTTCGCCACCTGCCTGGCCCTGCTGGCCAGTTGGGGCGGTACGCAGTACGCCTGGAACTCGCGAGTCGTCCTCGGGCTCGGCGCCGGTGCGCTCGGCTGTGCCGTGCTGTTCCTCGCCGTCGAGCACGTCGTCGCCGCACCGCTGATCCCGCTGCGGCTGTTCCGCGACTCGGTCTTCCACATCACCGGCCTGACCGGCGCCGTCATCGGCCTCGCGCTCTTCGGTGCCGCCGGTTACCTGCCGGCCTTCCTGGAGAGGGCCGGCGGGGCCACGGCCACCGAGTCCGGGCTGCTGATGCTGCCCGTGACGGGCGGCCTCGTCCTCGCCGCCCTCGTCTCCGGCCGGCTCATCAGCCGCACCGGCCACCACAGGGCGTTGCCCGTCCTCGGCTGCGCGCCGGCCGGGGCGGGGATGTGGCTGCTGTCGCGGATGCCGCAGCACACTCCGCGCGAGGTCTGCAGCCTCGGTATGGGCCTCCTCGGAGTCGGCATCGGCCTCGTGCTGCCGGTGCTGCTGCTCGCGGTGCGCAGCTCCCTACGCGCCGCCGGTCCCGGTACCGCGACCGGGGCCGGCCACTCCTTCCGGCAGCTCGGCGGCAGCGTCGGAGCGGCCCTCTTCGGCGCCCTCCTGGCCGACCGATTGGCCCGCGGACTCGGCGACCGGCCGTCGGCGCCGGCGCGGCCGTCCGCCTCGGAGCCGTTCCCCCCGCACCTGGTGCGCGCCCTGCCCGCCTCGCTGCGCGACAGCGCCGTCGCCGCGTATGCGCATGCCGTGCCGGGGATCTTCTTCTACCTCGTGCCGATGCTCCTCCTGGGCCTTGTGCTCGCCTTCTTCCTGAAAGAGAAACCCCTGGTGTCCCACGCCTCTCCTGCCCCGCAGACCTCCCCGACCCCGCACGCCCCGCATGCCCCGTACGGCGATCCCGCCGACCCCGCCGCCGTGCCCCCGGCCCGTTCCACGGCCGACGCGACAGCCCCCAATACCCCCAACACCCCCCACACCCCCGACAGCAGGACGGCTTACCCCCGGACGCACGGCTACGGCAGCGCCGGAGCACCCCCCGTCACGGTCGGCGTCCCGGTGTGCGGCACCGTCCAGCACCACGACGGCAGCATCGTGCCGCGCGCCGCGCTCACCCTCATCGATGTCACCGGCCGCCAGGTCGGCCGCGGCGCCACCGGCGACGACGGGCGCTACGCCCTGAGCACCCCGGGGGCCGGCTCGTATGTGCTGATCGCGGCCGCGGGCGGGCACCAGCCGCAGGCCGTCACCGTCACCGTCGGCGAGCGGCCGGTCGAACTGGACGTCGTGCTCGGCGGCGCGGGACGCCTCGCGGGCACCGTCACCACCGCCGACGGCACACCCGTACGCGAGGCCATGGTCACCCTCACCGATGTCCGCGGCGAGGTCGTCGCCACCACCCGCAGCGGGCGCGAAGGGGGCTATGTCATCGGCGAGTTGGTGGCCGGCGAGTACACCCTCGCCTCCAGCGCCCCGGCGTTCCGCCCCGCCGCACTGCCGGTGACCGTGCAGGCGTCGCGGGAGACCCGCCAGGACATCGAGCTGGCCGGCGGGGCGGTGCTGCGCGGGACCGTACGGGCCGGCGGCGGCCGTCCCGTCGAGGACGCCAGGGTCACCCTCCTGGACGCCGCGGGCAATGTCGTCGACACCGCGACCACCGCCTCCGACGGGCTGTTCCGCTTCGTGGACCTGTCGGCCGGCGAGTACACCGTCATCGCCGCCGGATACCCGCCGGTGGCCACCGTTCTGCGGATGGCGGGCGGCGGCCGCACCGAGCGCGACCTCCAGCTGGGTCACGAGGACTGAGCGCTGCGCGGCGGACGCGAGGGTCGGCCGGCGCCCCCACGATGCCCACGGGTAGACGCGACGCCCACGCCAGACGTGACGCCCACGCCAGACGTGACGCCCGCGGCGGACGGTGCGCATGGTGTGCGGGCGGCACTCCCTCTTCGGGGGATGCCGTCCGTATGCCGTGGAGGGCAAGGCTCCGGCCCGGCTTCCAGGGGTGATTCCCGGTGAACCCGCCCTGAGGGCACGGTTGTTGCCGACCGCCCTGCGGTCGGCGAGGCCCCGTGATGGGATGGTGCGCATGGCGGATATCAGTTTCCCGGAGCCACGTATCGGGCCGGAGTGGGCCCGGCGGCGCATCGGGGCCTTCCGGGACGCGGCGGCGTTCGAACGGTTCGCCGCGGTGTACCGGGAGGCGATGGACACCCTGCCCCGGCCCGATGAACAGCGCACCGTGGACACCGCGTTCGGGTCGGTACGGGTGTACCGGTTCGGTACGGGCGCGGGCGTGCCGCTCGTCCTGATGCCCGGCAGGCAGTCGTGCACCCCGCTGTGGCGGACGAACCTGCCGGGGCTGATGAAGAGCGGACGCCCCGTGTACGCGGTCGACGGGCTCGGCGAGCCGGGCTGCAGTGTGCAGTCGGCGCCGATGACATCCGGTGCCGACCAGGCGGCCTGGATCGACGAGACGCTCGGTCAACTCGGCCTGGCCCGGGCGCATGTGCTCGGGGTGTCGATCGGGGGCTGGCTGGCGGTACAGGTCGCCCTCCACCGTCCAGGGCGCATCGCGTCGGTGATCGCACTGGATCCGGCGAGCACCTTCGCACCGCTGAGCTGGAAGATGATCGTGGTCTCGCTGGGCAGTGTGCTCCCGGGGATGCCGGCGGGGCTGCGCAACCGGCTGCTGGGCTGGATCTCGGGCGGTATCGACAACGCCGCCGACCACATCGAGGGCCGGCTGATCGCCTCCGGAATGCGGGACTTCAAGGTCAGCTTCCCGCCCCCGGCCAGGCCCGGCGACGACGAACTGCGCGCCCTGCGGGTCCCCGTGCTCGCGCTGATCGCCGGAAAGAGCATCGCGCATGATCCGCAGAAGGCGGCGTCCCGGGCCCGTATGCTGCGCGCCGGCACCGTGGAGGTCTGGCCCGAGGCCTCGCACGCGATCAGCGGGGAGTATCCGGAGCGGATCGCGGAGCGGGTGGAGGCGTTTCTCCGGGAGGCGTGAGGTCCCTTTCCGTACGGGCGGTCGGCCGTGTTTCGGCCGGCTGACCAGGGCGCGCACCGGTCAATCCGGCGGGGTCGTACGGGGATTGGGCAGCACCGTACGGGAATGCAGGAGCACCGAACCGGAACTCGGCAGCGCCGCGGATCAGTGCGCCAGATCGCGGTGGACGACCCGGGCGGCGCCCTCGACGGTGTCCACGCCGTAGTCCATGGTGCGGCTTCCGGTGGAGAGGACGGCCATGCCGTAGTCGTGGCCGCCGCCGGTGAAGGAGCCGACGCTGTTGACCCGCCAGCCGCCGGTGTCGCGCGGCAGCCAGCCGTTCTTGACGTGGACGGAGGCCGTGGCGGGGGCGCCGGCGGGCACTCCCCAGCGCTGGTCGGGGGCGACCCGGTGCATCAGGTCGAGCGCATAGCCGCGGGAGGGCGCGGTGAGCACCGCGTTGTCCGTGGTCAGCAGCTGCATCAGGGCGAGCTGGTCGGCGGCGGTGACCTGGGTGAGGCCCCAGGCCTTGCCCGCGCCGGGGACGGTGTGCCCCATCCCGGCCAGGGACAGGAAGCGCTTGATGCCGGCCGGGCCGATCTGGTGCCAGAGGGCCGAAGTGGCGTCGTTGTCCGACTTGGTGATCATGGCGGTGGTCCGCTTCACCTCGTGCGGGGTCAGTTTGCGGTGCGCCTCCTGGCTCTGCCGCAGCAGGGCGCCGAGCACGGTGACCTTCACCACACTCGCCGAGTCGAAGTGGGTGCCGGCCTTGAACTCGCAGCGGGTGCGGGTCGGCCGGTCGTAGATCGCCAGCGCCGAGGCGCCCTTGCGATCGTGGAGGGCGTCGGCGATGTCCTGGGACAGGGCGGGTGCCAGGCCCGGCTTCTTGGAGGTGCACACGACCCGGGAGTCGCCCACCGGCGTGCTGGAGGTGCTGGCCGAGGCCGAGGTCGCCGTGGTGAGTGCCGTGAGCAGTGCTCCGGCGGCCACGGCCGCGGCCAGCCCACGGCGCGTCCGGGTGGCTATGCGTGATCCGTGCATCAAGGTGGTGTCCTGTCCCGCTGTGTATCGGAGGCCCGCTACCGGGTGGCCGGCCTCGGGTGACCGACGGTGCTCCGGGCCGCTGCGGCCGTGTGCGGCCGGGGTCCCGGTGGAGGAGTCACAGTGACGATACGGGGCGGGGGTCTGGGCACCTTGGGGAAATGGGACAGATTGTCCGTATTTGGATTGCGCGGCGTGGTGTGATTTTCGACAAATCGGGCGGTGGGTTCGGTGGGGGTGGGTTCGTGGGGTGGGGTGCCTCCTGAGGGCGTCCCGGACTGGGGGTGTCCCGGATTCCGGTTCCGGTGGGTGCGGGTGGTTTCTAGGGGCGGGGCAGGGCCCTGCGGGGTTTGGCGGCGGTGCGTGGGCGGCGGGTGGCGGCCGCGCGCCGCCGTCGTACGCCGGACATCAGCTGGCGGCTGCGGAGCGCCATCTCGATCTCGAAGCGGGTCCGGGGGTCGCGAAGGCCGGCCCCGAACAGCTTCTCCAGCTGGCGCATCCGGTAGCGCACCGTCTGCGGGTGGATGCTGAGCGCCTTGGCCACCTCGGGAGCCCCCATGCCGCCGAGCCAGGCCAGCAGGGTGGCCTCCAGGCGCTCGCACCGCTCCGGCGTCAGTCCCGCGAGCGGGCTCAGATGGCGGGCGATCAGGGTGCGGGACAGTGATTCGTCCTGGAGGAGCAGGAGGGACGAGAGGTGGTCGTCGACGAACATCACGCCGGCCTCGGGGCCGTCGTGCGGGGACGCCAGATCCAGCAGCCGGGATGCGGCGCGTGCGGACGCGGCGGCCTCGTGCGCCGGAACCGCATGGCCGACCACGGCGGCGCGATGCCGCAGTACGCCCTTCAGCCTCGCCCTGCCGCTCTTGCCGTCGGCGAGCTGGGCGGGGATCAGCAGGCCCGGTGCCTCCTTCGGCGCGCTGACCAGACAGTCGCCCAGCGCGGACGCCACGAGATGGATGTCGGTGTCGGTGCGCAGCATGACGGCGCGCACCTTGTCGGGCAGCGGCCGGCCGCGTCGTAGTACCTCCTCGATCAAGCGGGTGACCTGCTGGTGACCGCCGCGCTCGATGACTTCCCGGAAGCCAGGATTGCGTTCGCAAAGTGTTTGCGCGATCAGTTCGGTCAGGATCGCGAGTTGGTCGTCTTCGCTGTCGGCCCGGATGCCGCGTTGCGGTAAGGCGTCGTTGAGGGCTTCGCTCACCATTCTGCCTCTGTTTCATCGCGTTCGAAGCTGGTCCAGCCTGTTCTACCTCACCCGGCACGTGCCGTCGGCAGCTGACAGAACTCGTTCGGATGCCCTTTCGGAATCCGTCAGAAGTCCTTCCGCTTTGCGACAGAAACTGCCTGAGATGCGGTGCCACAAGAGCGTACCCCCAGGTTCCGCTTGGAAGGAATCGTGGTGCAGCAGCGAAGAAAACGTGATGCTCGTGCCAACGGAGCCGCACCGGCAGCTCCTGGACGGGGCGTCAGCCCGGAGGCCCTGGTTAGGCTGGGGGAGCCGTTCGGGCCCTCCGAACGCGATGTGAACGAGTGATGTCGGGAATCGTGCGGACCGCCTCCTAGCTGCGATAGGACTGGTGAATGTGAAGATCCTCATCTCCGCGGACATGGAGGGCGCCACGGGCGTGACCTGGCCCGCCGATGTACTGCCCGGCACCCCTCAATGGGAGCGCTGCCGTCATATGTTCACGTCCGACGTGAATGCGGCGATCGCCGGATTCTTCGACGGCGGGGCCGATGAGGTGCTGGTCAACGAGGCGCACTGGACCATGCGCAATCTGCTGCTGGAACAGCTCGACGAGCGGGCGCAGATGCTCACCGGGCGGCACAAATCGCTCAGCATGGTCGAAGGCGTGCAGCACGGCGATGTCGACGGCATCGCCTTCGTCGGCTACCACACCGGGGCGGGCACCGAAGGCGTCCTCGCGCACACCTACCTCGCCAACACCCTCACCGGCGTCTGGGTCGACGGCACCCGCGCGAGCGAGGGCTATCTCAACTCCCTTGTGGTCGCCGGGTACGGCGTGCCGGTGGTGCTGGTCACCGGCGATGACCGCACCTGTCAGGACGCCCTGGGCTACGCCCCGCAGGCACCCGCCGTGCCGGTCAAGGACTATGTGTCGCGCTATGCGGCGGTGTGCCGGCCGCCGGCCCGTACGGCGGCCGAGATCCGCGCCGCGGCCTGCAAGGGAGCGGCGCTGGCGGTACGTCACGAGCCGTCCCGGCGCGGGCCGTTCCGGGTCGAGATGGAGTTCGACGCCGAGCATCTGGTGGGCGCGGCGACCTGCGTTCCCGGCGTGGAGCGAACGGGAGAGCGCCGCGTTGCGTATACCAGTGGGGACATGTACGAGGGGATCCGGTGCTTCAAGGCCGTGACCACCGTCGTGTCGTCCGCCGTGGAGGAGCAATATGGCTGAGCGGGAGAAGGCCGGGGAGCCGGCGGCCGGGCAGGCCGGAGGCGTCGGTCAGCAGGCGCTCGACGAGGTGGTGCGGTTCACCTCCGAGCTGATCCGGATCGATACGAGTAACGCCGGTGACGGCGCCTGCCGGGAGCGGCCGGCCGCCGAGTACGTCGCCGAGCGGCTGGCCGGGGCCGGGCTGACGCCGACACTCCTGGAGCGCAGCACGGGCCGTACGAATGTCGTCGCCCGCATCGAGGGCACCGACCCAGGGGCCGACGCCCTGCTGGTGCACGGCCATCTGGACGTGGTCCCCGCCGAGCCGGCCGACTGGAGCGTGCACCCCTTCTCGGGGGAGGTCCGCGACGGCGTGGTCTGGGGCCGGGGCGCCATCGACATGAAGAACATGGACGCGATGGTGCTCTCCGTCGTACGGGAGTGGGCCCGCAGCGGAGTGCGCCCGCGGCGCGACATCGTGCTGGCCTTCACCGCCGACGAGGAGGCCAGTGCCGAGGACGGCTCCGGTTTCCTGGCCGACCGGCACGCCGGGCTCTTCGAGGGCTGCACCGAAGGCATCAGCGAGTCCGGGGCCTTCACCTTCCACGCCGACCGCGGGATGCGGCTGTACCCGGTCGCGGCGGGGGAGCGCGGCACCGCCTGGCTGAAACTGACCGCCCTGGGCCGGGCGGGGCACGGCTCGAAGGTCAACCGCGACAACGCCGTCAGCCGGCTGGCCGCCGCCGTGGCCCGGATCGGCGCGCACGAGTGGCCCGTCCGGCTCACCCCGACCGTGCGGGCCGCGCTCGGCAGGCTCGCCGAGCTGTACGCCGTCGAAGTGGACACCGATGCGCCGGACTTCGACGTCGATGCCCTGCTCGGCCGGCTCGGCACGGCCGCCAAGCTGGTCGAGCCGACCGTCCGCAACAGCGCCAATCCGACGATGCTCGCGGCCGGTTACAAGGTCAATGTGATCCCCGGATCGGCCGTCGCGTACGTGGACGGCCGGGTGCTCCCCGGAGGAGAGGCGGAGTTCCAAGCGGCCCTGGACGAGCTCACGGGACCCGGGGTGAGCTGGGACTACCACCATCGCGAGGTCGCCCTGCAAGCCCCGGTCGACTCCCCGGCGTATGCCGCGATGCGGGCCGCGATCGAGCGCTTCGACCCGGGCGGCCATGTCGTGCCGTACTGCATGTCCGGCGGCACGGACGCCAAACAGTTCTCCCGGCTGGGCATCACCGGCTATGGTTTCTCGCCGCTCAAACTGCCCGAGGGGTTCGACTACCAGGCGCTCTTCCACGGCGTGGACGAGCGGGTGCCGGTTGAGGGGCTGCACTTCGGCGTCCGGGTGCTCGATCACCTCTTGCGCACGGTCTGACCGGCCGGAGTACGCCCGACCGGTGGAGGAGAGGAACTGCACATGGTGACCACGGCTCCGTACGGCGGCTGGACGTCCCCGATAGATGCCCGGGCGGTCGCCGCGCACGACGGCCGGCCGGCCTTCGTCGGCGTGGTCGGCGACGAGGTGTGGTGGACGGAGCCGCGGCCCGCGGAGGGCGGCCGGCGGGCGCTGGTCCGCCGGCGGCCGGACGGCACCGAGGAGTCGGTGCTGCCCGCGCCCTGGAACGTCCGCAGCCGGGTGCTGGAGTACGGCGGCCAGCCCTGGGCCGGCACGGTCACCGAGCACGGACCGCTCGTCGTCTTCAGCAACTTCGCCGACCAGCGGCTGTACGTCTGCACACCGGACGGCGGCGACGCCCCGCGCCCGCTCACCCCGCTCTCCGGCACCGGCGAGGGACTGCGCTGGGTCGATCCCGTGCTGCGCCCGGAGCTCGGCGAGGTGTGGTGCGTCCTGGAGGAGTTCACGGGCGACCGGCCGACCGATGTACGCCGGGTGATCGCGGCCGTGCCGCTCGATGGTTCCGCCGCCGAAAACCGCTCCCGCGTAAGGGAGTTGAGCGATGACCGGCACCGCTTTGTGACCGGCCCGCGGATCTCCCCGGACGGGCGGCGGGCCGCATGGATCGCCTGGGACCACCCCCTGATGCCCTGGGAGGGCACGCTGGTGAGGGTGGCCCGGATCACCGGCAAGGGCGAGTTCGAGGACGTCCGGACGCTCGTCGGCGACCTCGGCACCGGTGCGCCGGGCGGCGGCGCGGCCGGGGAGTCGGTCGCTCAGATCGAGTGGGCGGCGGACGGCTCGCTGCTCTTCGTCTCCGACCGCAGCGGCTGGTGGGAACTGCAGCGCATCGACCCCGACGGCGGGGGCGCGGAGCCCGGCGTGGGGGAGGGGCCGGGGCCCGGGGAGGGCGATGGCGCGGTGGCCCTGTGCCCGTCCCGCCAGGAGGAGTTCGGCGGGCCGCTGTGGAACGTCGGGCAGCGCTGGTTCCTGCCCCTGCAGAACGGCACCCTCGCGGTGATCCACGGCCGCGGCTCCACCGCCCTGGGCATCCTCGACCCGGTGACCGGCGAACTCGTCGACTCCGCAGGCCCGTGGACGGAGTGGGCCCCCACCCTCGCCGTACAGGGCAGCCGCGTCGTCGGCATCGCCGCAGGGCCGCACAGCTCGTACGAGATCGTCGAGCTGGACACCTGCACCGGACGCACCCGGGTGATCGCCTGCCGGCACGCCGACGTCCTGGACCCGGCCTACTACCCCCGGCCGCGCAGCCGTACCTTCACCGGCCCCGACGGACGGGACATCCACGCCCACATCTATCCGCCGCACAACCCCGACCACCGGGCGCCCGACGGCGAGTTGCCGCCCTTCGTGGTGTGGGCACACGGCGGCCCCACCGGCCACGCCCCCATGGTGCTCGACCTGGAGATCGCCTACTTCACCTCCCGGGGCATCGGCATCGCCGAGGTCAACTACGGCGGGTCGACGGGCTACGGCCGGGAGTACCGCGAGCGGTTGCGCGGCCAGTGGGGCGTGGTCGACGTCGAGGACTGCGCCGCCGTCGCCCGGGCGCTCGCCGATGAGGGCACCGCCGACCGTGCGCGGCTGGCCATCCGCGGCGGCAGCGCCGGCGGCTGGACCGCGGCCGCCTCCCTGACCGCCACCGACCTCTACGCCTGCGGCACCATCAGCTATCCGATCCTGGACCTGGCCGGCTGGGCCACCGATGAGACCCATGACTTCGAATCGCGGTATCTGGAGTCGCTGGTCGGTCCGCTCGCGGAGGTACCCGACCGCTACCGCGACCGCTCACCGCTGCACCGCGCGGACCGTGTCGCCGCGCCGTTCCTGCTGCTCCAGGGCCTGGACGATGTGATCTGCCCGCCCGTGCAGTGCGAACGGTTCCTCGCCGCGGTCGCCGGGCGCGGTACCCCGCACGCCTATCTGGCCTTCGCCGGGGAGGGGCACGGCTTCCGCCGGGCGGACACCATCGTGCGCGCCGTGGAGGCCGAACTCTCCCTGTATTCCCAGACCTTCGGCCTCGCCCGCAGCGACGTTCCGGTGCTGGAGCTGCGCGGATGACCGCGGCGGAGCAGGTGCGCGCACCGCGGCTGCGGCCCGGCGACCGGGTGGCGGTGGTGGCACCCAGCGGCCCCCTCGCACCGGAGCGGCTGGACCGCGGGCTGGACGTACTGCGGGGCTGGGACCTCGACCCGGTCGTCGCACCCCACGCCAGGGACACCCACCCGACCCTGCGCTATCTGGCCGCGGCCGACGAGGAGCGGGCCCGGGACCTGCAGGAGGCGTGGTGCGACCCCGCCGTCAAGGCCGTGTTCGCGGCGCGGGGCGGCTACGGCGCCCAGCGGATGGTCGATCTGCTGGACTGGGACGCCCTCCGGGCCGCGGCCCCCAAACCGCTGGTCGGCTTCAGCGATGTGACGGTGCTGCACGAGGCGTTCGCGGTGCGCGCCGGGGTGTCCACCCTGCACGGGCCGGCCGCGGCGGGGGAGGTCTTCCTCAAGGACGACGCCACCCGCGAGCATCTGCGGCGCACGCTCTTCGCACCCGAGACCGTCCGGGCCGTGGTGTCGCCGACCGCCCGGCCCCTGGTGCCCGGGCGGGCCAGCGGGATCACCCTCGGCGGCTGTCTGACCATGCTCGCCACCGAGGTGGGCACCCCGCGGGCCAGGCGCGGCGCGGCGGGCGGCCTCCTGCTGCTGGAGGACATCGGGGAGCCGCCGTACCGCATCGACCGGGCGCTCACCCAACTCCTGCGCGCCGGCTGGCTGGACGGTGTCGCCGGGATCGTGCTCGGGTCCTGGTCCGGCTGCGGTCCCTACGACCGGGTGCGGGAGGTGCTGGCGGACCGGCTGGGCGGGCTCGGGGTGCCGGTGGCCGAGGAGTTCGGCTTCGGGCACGGCGACAGTGCGCTGACCCTGCCGTTGGGCGTCCCCGCGGAGCTGGACGCGACGGCCGGCACGCTGACCTTCGAGCGGCCGGCGACCGTCTGAACGGGGCCTCGTTCGGCATCGTGCCCAAGGTGTCAGCCGGGTGCCGCGCGCGTCAGCCGGGCCGTCCGCGGGGGCGGTGGCTCAGTCGTCCGTGACCGAGATGGCCTGTACGGGGCAGGCACGGGCGGCCTCGCGCACCAGCGGGTCGCCCGCGCCGTCCTCACGGCCGGGCAGCAGGGCGCTGAAACCGTCGTCGTCCTGGGTGAAGACTCCCGGCGCGGTCAGGGCGCACTGGCCGGCGCCGATACAGCGGTCGGTGTCGATGGTGATCCGCATTCCGGACCCCTTTCTTTCGTCTGCCGTGAGGGCTGCTACCAGGCCAGTGGCAGTTCGATCATTCCTTGCAGGGTGTCGCCCGCCTTGAAGGGGATCTCGGCGGCCGGCACGGCGAGGCGCAGGTCCGGGATCCTGGTGAACAGCGAGCGCAGCGCGATGTCCATCTCGGCGCGGGCGAGGTTCTGCCCCAGACACTGGTGGATCCCGAAGCCGAACGCCACGTGGTGGCGGGCCGAACGGTCGAGGTCCAGCTCGTCCGGCGACGGATAGGCGGTCTCGTCCCGGTTGATCAGCGACGTGGGGAACAGGACACCGTCGTCGGCGCGGATGAGCTGCCCGCCGATCTCGATGTCCTCCGTGGCCACCCGCAGCATGCCGTCCGCGATGGACAGGAACCGCAGCAGCTCCTCGACGGCGGCCGGCATCAGGCCTTCCTCGGCCTTCAGCTGCGCCAGCTGCTCGGGGTGTTCGAGCAGGGTGAAGGTGCCGAGCGAGATCATGTTGGCGGTGGTCTCATGGCCGGCCACCAGCAGGATCATGGCGAGCCGGACCAGTTCCTCGTGGGCGAGGTCGCCGGGCCGCAGCCGCTCCTCGATCAGCTCGTCGAGCAGCCCGTCGCCCGGGGTCTTCTCCTTGTGGGCGATCAGCTCGGTGAAGTACTCCTCCAGCTCGATGCGGGCGGCCTCCGCCTCCTTGGCCGTAGGGCTGCGCAGCAGACGGCTGGACGCGTCCTCGAAGAACTCGTGGTCGGAGTACGGGACGCCGAGCAGCGAGCAGATCACCATCGAGGGGACCGGCAGCGCGAACGCGGAGACCAGCTCGGCGGGCGGGCCCTGGGCCAGCATCCGGTCGAGCAGTCCGTCGACGATCCGGTGGATGTCCGGCCGCAGCGCGGCGACCCGCTTCACGCTGAAGCTGGGGATCAGCATCCGGCGCTGGGTGTTGTGCTCGGGGTCGTCGACGCCGATCAGCGGGGTCCTGACCTGGCGGATCGCCGCGAAGCGCTCGACCGGCATCGGGAAGGCGGGGTTCTGCCGGTCGGAGGAGAGCCGCTGGTCGCTCAGCAGCGCCCGTGCCTCGGTGTGGCCGGTTACCGCCCATATCTTGCGGCCGTCGTAGAGCGTGACATGCGTCAGTGGCCCGGTCTCCCGCAGCGGCTGGTAGCCGGCGGGCGGGTGGTAGGGACAGGTGCGGTCCTGAAAGTAGGGGATGGCTTCGGTCACGGAATTCCTCCCGTACGAGGAGCTCAAGCGGATCGAGCTGCTCGGGTGTGAGATGCCCATGCGGAAGCGCGCCGTGTGGGCCGCGCTGATCTCACCTCATGCCTCGCATGCCGGGCACGTCTACGCGCAGTTCGGCCATTTTCGTTCAGGTTCGCTCATTTTCGGAACCTTCACCTCCGTTCAGCGGCCGTACGAGGGTGTCGACCACCGCGTTCACGTACCGGTCGCGCGCGGCACCGTCCGGCAGGGTCTGCGGGACGGCATGCCCGAGCTGGGTGTGTCCGAGGTAGGCGGTGTAGGCGAGCAGGCCGCGGCTTCGGGCCTCCTCCTCGGGGAAGCCCATGTCCGTGAAGAGCCCGGCGATATAGCCGAGGCGCCGGGTGGTCACCCGGGCGAGTGCGGCGGCCACCCCGGGATGTGCGGCGCTCGCCAGCAGTGAGGCGTCCCGCGGGTCCGCGGCGGACCAGTTCGTGGCCCTCAGGAGCAGCCGCCGCAGCCGCTCGCCGGGGTCGGGCTCGGCCTCCAGCTCGGTGATCACGGCCTCCGTGCCGACCTCCTCCCAGCGCTCCAGTGCGGCCTCGATCAGCGCGTTCCGGTTGGTGAAGTGCCAGTAGAAGCTGCCCTTGGTGGTGCCGAGCCGGGCGGCCAGCGGCTCCACGGCCACCGCGGCGAGTCCGCCTTCGCCCATGGCTGTCAGGGCGGCGTCGGCCCAGTCCCGGGCGCTCAGTCGTTGTCGTGCGCCGCCGTCGCGAGGTGCCTTCGCCTGTTGTGGAGCCATGTCCATACGGTACCGTACGGACAAACATACGCCACCGTATGGAGGTGCCCTGTGTGTGCCATCCGCGAGGTCCACAGCCGTGAGGTACCCGCCCCGGCCGAGGCGGTCGGGGCCCTCCTCGACCGCCTCGGCGGGGGCGAGGACGATCCGCTCTTCCCCACGCCCGCCTGGCCGCCGGTGCGCTTCGACCGCCCGCTGGGCATCGGTGCCGACGGCGGGCACGCCTTCGTCCGCTACCGCGTCTCCGCCTACGAGCCGGGCCGCCGCATCCGCTTCGACTTCACCGCCGGACAGGCCGGTTGGCACGAGTTCCGCGTGCGGCCGCTGGGGCCCGACAGCTGCCGGGTGGAACACGTCCTGGAGAGCAGGCCCTCGCCCGTCGGGGCCCTGAGGTGGCTGCTGGGGATCCGTCTCGTCCACGGCGCGGTCGTGGAGGAGGTCTTCGACAACATCGAGCGGGCCGCCCTCGGCCGCCTCCTGCCCCCGGCCCGCCGGTCCGCCCGCGTACGCCTGCTCGGCCGTCTGCTCTGGGACCGGCCCCGAGCCGTCCCCCTGCCCGCCACGGCCCGCCTGGCACATGACGCGTTCCCGCGAACGGACTTCCAGGACGCCTGGCAGCTGGAGCTGCGGCCCGGCATGCCGCAGGAACCGGAGGCCTGGCAGGGCGTGCTGGGCCGGTCGGGCTTCCCCGTCCTCGGGCGCACGGAGCACGAGATCCTGCTCGGCAAGGACGCCCGCCACCTGGATTTCCGGGCCTCGGTGCAGGTCGCGGACGGCCGGGTCACGCTGGGCACGGTCGTCCGCATCCACCGCACCACCGGCCGCCTCTACTTCGCCGTCGTCCGCCGCTTCCACCCGTTCCTCGCCCGCGCGATGCTGCGCCGCTGCCACCGGCGGCTGGCGCTCGCCGCACCGAGCGCGGGGGAGCGGGAGGCGGCGCGGGCGTGACCCGGGCCCCGTGCCAGACTGCCGCCCATGGGGCGAGGACACGAGGGTGCGCGGCAGCGGGGTACGGATCCGGCCTGGGCGGCTTTGGGCGGCGACCCGGCCCTGACGGAACGGATCACGTACGGCGGTCCCCCCGGTCTGCTGCCGGCCCGGCTGCCGGTCATGTCGCTGGCCCGGTCCACGGTCGCGGTCTGCGCGCTGGCAGGGGCCGAACTGGCAGCCCGGCGCAACGGCGGTCCGGTGCCCGTCGTACGGGTCGACGACGGCGCGGTGGCCACCGCCTTCCTCAGCGAACGCCATCTGCGGGTCGACGGCCGCGCCTGCTCGTCCTTCGCGCCGCTCTCCCGCTTCTGGCGCACCGCGGACGGCTGGGTACGCACCCACGCCAACTACCCGCACCACCGCGCCCGGTTGCTCCGCGCGCTGGAGCTCCCCGAGACCGCCGGGGGAGCGGACGTCGAGGCCGAACTGTCCGGCCGCCGGGCCGAGGAGATCGAGGAGACGGTCTGTGCCGCGGGCGGGCTGGCGGTGGCCCTCCGCACTCCCGAGGAATGGCGCGCCCACCCGCAGGGCACCGCCGTGGCCGCTCACCCGCTGCTGACCCTCGCCCCCCTCGGCGACGCACCGGCCCGTGCGCTGCCCTCGCTCGCCGGCTCCCCGGCGCTCCCGGCCGCCGGGCTGCGGGTGCTCGATCTGACCCGGGTGATCGCCGGGCCGGTCGCCACCCGCACGCTGGCCCTGCTCGGCGCGGAGGTCCTGCGGATCGACGCCCCGCAACTGCCGGAGAGTCAGGACGCCCACAGCGACACCGGCTTCGGCAAACGGTCCACCGCACTCGACCTCGGTTCACCCGCCGGCCGCGCCTCCTTCGAGGAACTGCTCTCCCGCGCGGACGTGGTGGTGACCGGCTACCGCCCCGGCGCACTCGACCGCTTCGGCCTCACCCCCGAGGCGCTGACCGCGCGCCGCCCGGGGCTGGTGGTGGCCCGGCTCTCCGCCTGGGGCGACGACGGGCCGTGGGGCGGCCGGCGCGGCTTCGACAGCCTGGTGCAGGTGGCCACCGGGATCGCCGCCGTCGAGGCGGACGCGGGCTCGGCGTCCACGGACGCGAAAGAGAGCGGAGGCGGAGCGCAGCGCAGTGGCGCCCCCGGCGCACTCCCCGCCCAGGCGCTCGACCACGGAACCGGCTACCTGCTGGCCGCGGCCGTGCTCCGCGCACTGACCGAACAGTCCCGCACCGGCGGCTCGTTCCTCGCCACCCTCGCCCTGGCCCGCACCGCGCGGTGGCTGACGCACGACCTGGCGGACGGCGCCGAGCCGCACCCCGGACCCGGGACCGCCGGGCTCGGGACCGCCGGACCCGGGACCCTCGAACCACATCCAGAGGCGCCCATCACCGGCGACCACGACCCCGCGCACCACCTCCGCGAAACCGACAGCCCCCTCGGCCGGCTCCGCCACGCCCTCCCACCCGTCTCCTTCGACGGCTCCCCGGCCACCTGGGCGACCCCGCCCGGCCGTTGCGGCATGGATGCGCCGGTGTGGCAGTAGGGACGGGAGGGTGCGGAGGCGGGGGCAACGAGGTGTCGACCGGACTGCCGAGCGACGCGCCGGGCCACGGCGCATCCCCCAGTCGGTCCAGTCGGCAGATGTTGCGCATCCGAACGAGCAAGGAGCGCAGCACAGTTGGACGAGGTCTCGCGTGATGCCCGATCGATTCGCCTGCCGCGGTGGGGGCATGTGGCCGCGAACCCGGCGTGGTGCCGTGGCTTGTCTTCGATGAGGAGGGGCAGGCTGTCGAGCCGGTACGCCGGCACCTGATCGATTTCGTCGCCCGGTACAACCGGCCCGGCAGCGTCCGGAGCCACGCATTCGACCTGCGGCCTTGATGCTGTCAAGGAGCGAGTTCGGCCTGGCGAAGGCTGCGGAACACCGCCGGGGTCGCCCATCCGCGCAACGTGGCGTGAATCGTCGGCCGGAATACGGCCTCGGCGGTGGCGGCATCGAGGGCCCCGGCCAGTTCGAGAGTCACGAGCCCGTGCAGGGTGGCCCAGACCGACAGGGCGATCGACGTTGCTTCGCCGACCAGGATGGACGCCGCCAACGCGCGATCGATCGCCGCGAGGAGCGGGCGGATCGGGTCACTGGCACCGGCCTCCCCCGACGGATCGAAGGACTGCACACCACCGAACAGCACGGTGTACAGATGACTGTGTCC
Source organism: Streptomyces lydicus (assembly GCF_004125265.1). Taxonomy (GTDB): domain Bacteria; phylum Actinomycetota; class Actinomycetes; order Streptomycetales; family Streptomycetaceae; genus Streptomyces; species Streptomyces lydicus_C. The sequence goes on along the minus strand of NZ_RDTE01000003.1, from coordinate 1,386,413 downwards.
GCGCCCCCAACGACGGTACGCGACGGCCAGCGCGTAGAGGTCGGTGAGAGGGTCCGCGGAGGTCTGCAGCGCCGACAGTTCCTGGAACAGGCCGGCGACGGCTCTGTCGCGCACCGCACCGACCAGCCGGTCCTTACCGCCGAACAAGGAGTACACCGCCGTCGTCGACGTCTCGGCGGCAGCGGCCACGGCGCGGACCGTGACCGACTCCCGCGGACGGGTGGCGAGCATCTCGGTCGCGCACTCCACAAGCCGCTCTTTGACGGCCTCGTCATTTGTTCTCGGCCTACCCACGACCAGCATCCTACCCGCTCTGATAACGTCGTTTTGAAACAGCGTTCTGAAACTGGAGGTCCGCCGTGCCCACGTTCGCCATACGCCTCGTCCGCTTCACCGGACGCTTACTGCCGGCCCTGGCCGCCGTCGCGACGCCGGTCGTCGTCTTTCTCGCACTGATCGCCCTCACAGACGGGGCGGGCTCGGGGCTTGCCGCATGGTTGACGACCCTTGGGGCCGGGGCTGTCCTCGCCATGTGGCGGGGCCGGCGCCGCACTTGGCCGGCGCGGCTCGTGCCGTTCCTGCCAGTGGTTGTCGCGGCGGCGCTGACGGCGGCGGTCTGCATCCCGACCGTGCCGCAGGACCGGCGGTACCCGCCCGCCCTGCCATTCGTGACGACGCAGCACTGGAGCCTGACCACAGGCAGCCGGGTCGCGGTGTATCACTACCCGCCGGCGAACCCCGGCACCAGACATCCCATCCCGTTCGTGTACCTCAACGGCGGACCGGTCCGTGGCATCTCGGTGCACGACCACCGGTTCCTGCAACTCCTGGCACGCCAGGGCTACGACGTCTACACCTACGAACAGGCCGGTGGCGGACGAAGCGACCTGCTCCCCATGGGCCAGTACACGATCTCCAGGTCGGTCCGCGACCTCGCCGCCTTCATCGACCGCCTGAACAAGGGCAAGGACCGCCTCAACAACGGCAAGGTCGACATGCTCGGATTCTCCTCAGGCGGGGTCGTGCTCACCCGAGCCCTGGCCGACCCGGGCGTCGCCGCACGCTTGCACCGGGCGATCATCGCCGAGCCCGGCCCCATGGACGGCCCCACCGCACACATCACCGGGCACAAGGGCCGAAAATCCGCACAGGGCCTCGCGCCGGCCATGACCGGACCGCGATCGACGCACGTCCCCCGGTACGCCGTGGCGTTCGGTCTCATGCGACTTGGACTCCTCACCCCCGGCACCGGACTGATCGGACAGGCCGAAGGTGACAACGCTTTCACCGCCGCAGACCTCGGCAGCGACACCGCATCGGCATACTGCGCGCGCGACGCGCACCGCATCCCGGCCGAGAACACCACACAGAACTTCTCCTTCAGCCCCGCCGCCAGCCTTCGCGTGGAGCAGACGGTCAAAGACTCGCCCTCCATCGCACCGCTGCTGAGGCGGTCCCGGACCCCCGCGATGCTGATGATCGCCGAGTGCTCCTCCCAGATCCGTCAATGGGAGACCGGCATCCTTGCCCATGACCCCGCCATCCAGCGCACGCAGTACATGCCCGGAGTCGGACACCACATGTGGAACGGCCTGGACGACAACAACGACCGAGCCGCCGCCGTCATCACTGCGTTCCTTCAGGACAGGCCGGCCCCCCTGCCGAACTACCCGACTCGCGATGAGATCCCTACCTTCCTGCGCGAGCACAAATGACGACGTTGCAGCCCGTCACCGGCAACAGCGGGCGGAACCCTCGGCCGTCCGGGCCCTGCGCCAGGTACGGCCCAAGACGACCTCTTGGTCCGGGGCAGGCCGGAGGCCAGGTGCCGGTGTGACCTCGGGCGGGCCCCTCGCCCCCCGCGGCGGCACCACCGCAAATTGCCGGCCCGCCGCCCTCCTCCTCCGTACGATCCTCCGGTGACGACCAACGACCGCTACCTCGCACACGGCCCGCGGGTGGGCATCCGGCACTTCACCGCCGCCGACCGGGACGAGTTCACCGCGCTGGCCCGGCAGAGCGCGGAACTGCACCGCCCCTGGCTCTTCCCGCCGGCCGAGGACGCCGCCTACGACGCCTATCTGCTCCGGCTCCAGGAGCCTGCGCGCGAGGGCTTCTTGATCTGCGAGCTCGCCGACGGGCGGATCGCCGGCTATCTGACGGTCAACAACATCGTGCACGGTGCCTTCCGCTGCGGGGCGATCGGCTACGGCGCCTTCGCGCACGCCGCCGGACGGGGGCTGATGAGCGAGGGCCTGCGGCTCGTCCTGCACCACGCCTTCGGGGAGATGGGGCTGCACCGGCTGGAGGTCAACGTCCAGCCCGCCAATGAGCGGTCGATCGCCCTGGTCGAGCGGGCCGGATTCCGGCTGGAGGGGTTCTCCCCGGACTTCCTCTTCATCGACGGCGCCTGGCGCGACCACGAGCGCTGGGCGATCACCGCCGAGATGGTCGCCGGGGAAACCGTGTGATTCCCTGTCCGGCATGGACATCGTCTTCCGGCGCACCGTGCCGGTCTTCCGGATCTTCGACGTGGCCAAGGCCCATGAGTTCTACGTCGACTACGTCGGCTGCGGCATCGACTGGGAGCACCGCTTCGAGCCCGGTATGCCGCTCTACACCCAGGTCTCGCGCGGTGACCTCGTGCTGCATCTGTCGGAGCACCACGGCGATGCGACACCGGGCTCCACGCTCTACACGGAACTCAGCGGGGTCCACGCGCTCCATGCCGAGCTGGCCGGCAAGCGCTATCCGTATCTGCGGCCCGGTCTGGAACAGGACGAGACCGGAACCTCGCTCACCCTGACCGACCCCTTCGGGAACCGGCTGCGCTTCACCGAGCCGGGCACCGGCGCGCAGCCGTCCGACGAGGCCTGTGCTAGCGGGACTTGCGGTTGATTTTCATCGTGTCCATGTCCGTGGCCGTGGAGCGCAGTTCCCGATAGCCCAGCCCCGCGGCCTTCAGCGCCCGCTCCGCCTTGTCCTCGGCGAGCACGGCGGCCATCTCCTCGCCGTCCGCCGCGTCCGAGACGATGACGAAGCGGTAGCTGAAGGAGTGCAGCGCGCTGTCGTACGCCAGCGAGCCCTCGGGCGTGAACTGCAGCTGCGCCAGGCCGTGGTCGGCCACCTCGGCGAGCAGGTGCGCACGGGACTCGGCCGTGAGGCCGTCCCATTTGCCGCGGACGATGACTCGGTAGGTGTGCTGCGTCGCCATGAGTACGGACTTCCGTTCTGTTGTGCAGGGGCTGCTGTGTGTGGGTGAGTCGAAGTGACAGGCTATTTCTGCGGAAGTTTTGGGGCCTTCCCTTTTTTTCGGTGCGTTTGTGTGCCGATCCCGGTACGGGCCGGACCGTGCCGCGGCACTCCTCGCCGTCCCCCGTGAGGTCCTCTTTGCTCAACCCTGACTTCCCCGGGCCGCAAGAAGCCCTGTGCAGAGGGGCGATCACGCGGTTCCATGGTCAACAGGAGGCCGCCACAGCCGGGGTGGCCCGGTCCAGCATTGCGAGGCAGCCGTGGCCACGAGAGTGCGACGCACCACCCTGACCCTCCCCGCGGCCCCCCTCGGCCCCGACAACCCCCTCCCCACGCTGCGCGGCGGCCAGGACCCGCACCGCATCGAGACCCGGGACGCCCACCTGCCCGCCGACATGGCACGGCAGATCGGCGGTGCGCCGCTGCGTTCGATCCTGCCGACGCGGATGCGGGACGGCTACGGCCGCACCCGCCGACCCACCGGCCTCGACGCGCTGGTCATCGAGAACGACCGACTGCGCGCCACCGTCCTGCCCGGCCTCGGCGGCCGGGTGTACTCCCTGCACCACAAGCCCACCGGTCGTGAACTGCTGTACCGCAACCCGGTGTGGCAGCCCGCGGCCTTCGCCCTCAACGGCGCCTGGTTCTCCGGCGGCATCGAATGGAACATCGGGGCCACCGGCCACACCACCCTCTCCTGTGCACCGCTGCACGCCGCCCGTGTCCCGGCCCCGGACGGCGGGGAGATGCTGCGGCTGTGGGAGTGGGAACGGCTGCGCGACCTGCCCTTCCAGGTGGACCTCTGGCTGCCCGGCGGCTCCGACTTCCTCCATGTGGGCGTCCGGATCCGCAACCCGCACCACCACACGGTCCCCGTCTACTGGTGGTCCAACACCGCCGTCCCCGAAGGCGAGCGCACCCGTGTCCTGGCCCCCGCCGAGGAAGCCTGGCACTTCGGCTACGAACGGTGCCTGCGCCGCGTCCCGGTCCCCGGCTTCGACGGCACCGACCGGACGTACCCGCTGCGCAGCGAGTTCCCCGCCGACTACTTCTACGAGGTGCCCGACGGTGCCCGCCGCTGGATCGCCTCCCTCGACGCCGACGGCCGAGGCCTGGCGCAGACCTCCACCGACACCCTGCGCGGCCGCAAGCTCTTCCTGTGGGGCGCCGGCCGGGCCGGGCGGCGCTGGCAACAGTGGCTCACCGAGCCGGGCACCGGTGGCTACGCCGAGATCCAGGCAGGCCTGGCCCGAACACAACTGGAGCAGGTACCGCTCGACGCCGGTGCGGAGTTCGCCTGGCTGGAGGCCTACGGGCCGCTGGACGCCGACGCCGCGACCGTACACGGGACGGACTGGGGCGCGGCCCGCCACGAGGTCGCGGCGCGGCTGGAAGCCGCCCTGCCGCGCGCGGAGGTCGACGCCGCGTACGCCGCCTGGCTGCCCTACGCCGACCAGGAACCCAAGGAGCCGCTGGCCACCGGCTCAGGCTGGGGCGCACTGGAGGCCGCCCGCGCGGGTCTGGACCTGCCGGGTACGCCGTTCGACGCGGCCGCGCTGGGCGCGGAGCAGGAGCCCTGGCTGACGCTGCTGCGAACCGGGGACCTGCCGGCCGGTCGCCCGGTGCCCGGACCGGCGCTGGTCGGGCCGGCCTGGCGCGATCTGCTGGAGTGTGCCCCCTCGGGCGCGGGCACCGACTATCACCTGGGGCTCGCCCAGTGGCATGCCGGTGACCGCGCCCAGGCCGTCCGCAGCTGGGAGCGGGCGCTCGGCCACGGCGCCGGCGCCCTGCCGCTGTACTGCCTGGCCGTCGCCGAAGCGGAGGCGGGCGAGAACGGGCGCGCCGCCGACCGCTATCTGCAGGCCTGCGACGAAGCGGTACGGGCGGCGGCGGAGCCGGGGGCGGCCGCGCGGGACTGGCGGCCGGTGTGCTCGGCCCTCGTCCGGGAGGCGGTGCCCGTGTTGCTCGCGGCCGGCCGTACCGACGAGGCGGCGCGGCTGCTGGCCGACCTGCCGCAGCCCGATCCGGCCGACGGCCGCTTCCGGCTGCTGACCGCACAGGTGCTGCTCGCCCAGGGGCGGCCGGCCGCCGCCCGGGAGATCTTCGACGCCGGCTTCGAGATCGCCACGCTCCGGGAGGGTGAGGAGGAGCCGGCCGCTACCTGGTACGCCATCGCCGAGCGGCTGGTCGCGGGCGGCGGACCGGTCACCGAACAGGTCCGCGCCGAGGCCCGTTCCCGGCATCCGCTCCCGGAGCGGTACGAGTACCGGATGCGGCCGGTGCAGGACGGGCCGTCGGTGTAGGCCGGTCGTCGGTGTGCGCCCGGCGGGCGGCGGGTGGCGGGTGGCGCCACCGCTTACCCGCCGCCACCGCGCAACCGCCGTCACCCCAGCGGCTTGTCCAGCACCGCCTTGCTGTGGCTGAAGGTGTCGAGGGAGTACTCGCCGTGGTAGCGCCCCATCCCGCTCTCGCCGACCCCGCCGAACGGCAGGTCGGGCGCGGTGAGATGGGCGACCGGCAGCCCGAAGGTGAGCGCGCCCGAGGAGGTCTCGGTCAGCAGCCGCTGCTTGGTGGCGTCGGACGCGGTGAACGCGTAGAGCGCCAGCGGCTTGTCGCGCCCGTTGATGAACGCGATCGCCGCGTCCAGGTCGGGCACCGGCACGATCGGCAGGACCGGGCCGAAGATCTCCTCCCGCATCACCGGTGCGTCGGGGGCGACATCGGCGAGGACGGTGGGCGCCATATAGCGCGTGGCGCGGTCGTGTGTACCGCCGAGGACCGTGCGGCCGCTGTCGAGAAGGGCGGTCAGCCGGTCGAAGTGCCGCTGGTTGACGATCCGTCCGTACTCCTCGGCGCCGGCCGGATCGGCGCCGTAGGCCTCGTGCACCGCCTCGGCGAGGTGCGGCTCGATGGCGCGTGCGGTGTCGCCGATCGCCAGGACGTAATCGGGCGCCACACAGGTCTGGCCGGCGTTGAGGAACTTGCCGGTCACGAGCCGGCGGGCCGCGGCGGCCAGATCCGTACCCGGGTCGAGGACGACCGGGCTCTTGCCGCCCAACTCCAGGGTGACCGGCGTCAGATGCCGCGCCGCGGCCGTCATCACGATCCGGCCGACGGCGCCGTTGCCGGTGTAGAAGATGTGGTCGAAGCGCTCGGCCAGCAGGGCGGTGGTCTCCGGTACCGCGCCCTCGACGACGGTCACCGCGTCGGAGTCCAGGTGGCGCGGCAGCAGCCGGGCCAGGGCGGCCGAGGTCGCGGGGGCGAGTTCGCTCGGCTTGACGACGGCGCAGTTGCCCGCGGCCAGCGCGCCGACGAGCGGGGCGAGCGCCAGTTGCAGGGGATAGTTCCAGGGCGCGATCACCAGAACGACGCCGAGCGGTTCGCGGACCACCCGGGCGGTCGCCGGGAGCAGCCGGTCGGGCAGCTCGGCGGGCCGGGGCGCCAGCCAGTCGTCGAGGTGGGCCAGGGTGTGGTCGATCTCGTGGAGGGTGAAGCCGATCTCGGTGCGGTAGGCCTCTTCGGGGCCCTTGCCGAGGTCGGCGGCGAGCGCGGCGAGCAGCTCGTCGCTGTGATCGGTGAGCAGGGTACGCAGCGCGGCGAGCTGGCCGCGCCGCCATTCCGTGGCGGCGGTACGGCGGGTGGCGAAGGTGCGGCGGAGGCGGCCGACGACAGCGGCGGCGTCCAGGTCGGTGGAGGGGGACTGCGATGCCATGACCGCGAGGCTACATGAAACGAAAACATTTCGTTTCGTAATGCTGCCGGTAGACTCCCGTTGTGACCGAACGCACCGAGAGCAGCCGGCCCGCATCCGCAGAGCGGCAGCCGTCCCGCGGCCGGCCGCGGGACGCCGGACGCGACCGGGCATTGCTGGAGGCCACCGTCGCGGTCCTCCAGGAAAGCGGCTACGGCCGCCTGACCACCGCGGCGGTCGCCAAACGGGCCGGGGTGTCCACCGCGACCCTCTACCGCCGCTGGCGCTCCAAGGAGGATCTGGTCGTGGGCACCGCCGTCCGCTGGGCGAGCGACCTCGGCCCCCAGCCGGACACCGGCAGCCTCGAAGGCGATCTGACCGCCCTGCTCAAGGACAAGGCCGAGACCCTGGAAGGCCCCGGCGGCCGGCTGCTGCACGTCCTGATCGGCGAGGCCGCGCACAACGAGGCGCTGGCCCGCGTCCTGGACACCGCGATCATCCAGCCGGTCCGCGACCGGGCCGCCGACGTGGTGCGCCGCGCGGTCGCCCGCGGCGACATCCCGCCGCTCCCGGACACGCATGTGCTGGCCGACCTGGTCGTCGGCTCGATGGTCAGCCGTCTCTTCCTGACCCCCTGCGCGGCACACCCCGGCACCGCGGACGGCCCTTCGTCCGGCGAGGCCGCGACCAGGGAACTCCTCCCGTTCCTGCTCCGCGCCGTGGGAGCGCCGCCCGGCTGAACCAGGCCTCGGGCCGAGGGCCCGTCACCGCCGCCGCCCCCGGTTGTCGCATGCCGCATACGCCCGATTCGGTGACCTTCCGTGACCCTGGAATGATCCCCGGCCGTCACGCGTTGTGACGGTCATGAAGGCAATTATCGCAAAGAGCTACGGCGGGCCCGAGGTCCTCGAATACACCGACCGCCCCGATCCGAAGGTGGGCCCGGACTCCTTCCTGATCCGGGTCAAGGCGGCCGGGGTCAACCCGGTGGACTGGAAGATCGTCGCCGGCTATCTGGACCCGATGATGGACGGGCACTTCCCGCTCACTCCCGGGTGGGACGTGGCGGGCGTGGTCGAGGCGGTGGGCGCGGACGCCACGGAGTACGCGGTGGGCGACGAGGTCATCGGCTATGTACGCAAGGACGAGGTGCAGCACGGCACCTACGCCGAGTTGGTCGCCGCGCCGGTCAGGACGCTGGCGCGCAAGCCCGCCTCGCTCAGCTGGCAGCAGGCCGCCGGGCTTCCGCTCGCCGGGCTGACGGCCTACCAGTCGCTCAAGCGGGTCGGTGTGCGGGCGGGCGAGACGGTCCTGGTGCATGCCGCCGCGGGGGGTGTCGGCTCGCTCGCCGTCCAGGTCGCGGTGGCACAGGGCGCCCGGGTCATCGGCACGGCGAGCGAACGCAACCACGACTTCCTGCGCTCCCTGGGCGCCGAGCCGGTCATCTACGGTGACGGTCTCGCCGACCGGGTGCGGGCCCTGGCGCCCGAGGGCGTCGACGCGGCCGTGGACTTCGTCGGCGGTAGCGTCGTGGAGGTCTCGCAGGAACTCCTCAAGGACCGCAGCCGGGTGGCGTCGATCGCCGACGGCGAGGTGAAGAACAAGGGCGGCCACATGGTGTGGGTGCGCCCGGACACCGCCGATCTCACCGCGCTCGGCGCACTCGCGGATGCCGGGAAGCTGAGCGTGCCGGTCGAGGCGATCCTCCCGCTGTCCGAGGCCGCCGAGGCGTTCCGGCGGAGCATGGCCGGGCGGGCCCGCGGCAAGATCGTCCTGGAGGTGTCCTGACCACGGCCGGTGCGCACCCGCCGACAGGTGCAGCAAAGCCGCCGCCCCGGGACGGAGGCGGCGGCCCGTATAGCTGTGATGACGGCACCTCAGGCCGTGACCGAAGGGGCGCGGTTCAGTCGCTGTCCCCTCCGACGGCAAAACGGCGGGCCTCGCGCCGGCCTGCGTAGCGTTCCGACGGGGCCGTGCGGTCGAGGAATTCCCTTACCGTCGCGCCCAGTTCCGCCTGGTGGGTGAGGTAGAAGTCGTGATGCCCGTCGATCGTCACGACTTCTGTGCCGGGCCGGCGACGGACCATCTCCTCGGCGTGCCGGTGCGGCACGAGCGCACTGCGTCCGCCCCGCACCACCATCAGCGGCTGCTCGACGGCGGTGAAGTCGGCCCACCAGTCGCCCCGGACGGCGGCCTTGGCGGCCTGCACTTCCTCCGCCCGCCACAGGAACCGCCAGCCCTCCGGATCCTCCACCGCGCTCTCGGTGAAGTGCCGGGGCTCGTCCACGAACGCGAGGGCGTCCTGCATCGCCCGCATGCTCGGGAAGTGCGTCGGCAGCGCGAGTAGCTGATCGTCGCCGAGCGGTGCGCGGTACTCCGCCGGAAAGTCCACCACGACCACGGCCGAGGTCAACTCCGGCCGTCGTGCGGCCAGTTGGTAGGCAGTGATGCCGCCGAGCGAGTGTCCGACGATCGCAACGGGGCCGAGTCCGAGGTGTTCGACGAGCGCCGCCGCGTCGCCGATATAGGCATCCCGCCCGTGGTCAGCGGGGTGGTCGGAGAGTCCGTGGCCGCGCTGGTCGAGCGCGATGAGCCGGTATCCGGGGCCGAGGTGGCCGGCGAGCCCGAGCAGGGAGCGGCCGCGTCCATAGGCGCCGTGCAGTGCGAGGACGGGACGGCCGGTGCCGCCGAGGTCGAGGTAGGCGAGCCGTATGCCGTCCGGGGTGCGGAAGTGCTGCGTGGTTGCCGTCGTCATGGCGTTGACCCTAACAGAGCTATGCCTCTATTAGAGTTATCTCGATTAGAGGTGTTCGTCTCTGGTCGTCGAGGCATCTCCATCTCGTCTCGGTCTCCGCCCGCTATGCCTCTACTAGAGGCATAGCCCCTGGCGCGGCTACTCTGGACGGCCACGACGACCGCGAAGCCCGCACCCCGGAGGCCCGGTGCTCACCCTCTGCATCCTCGGATTCCTCGACGAGGAGCCCCTGCACGCCTACGATCTGCGCGCCCGCATCTCCGGCCTCAGCGGTCATGTGCGCCCCGTCAGCGACGGCGCTCTCTACCCCGCCATCAAGCGTCTGGAGGCCGCCGGGCACCTCACCCGTCACACCGAACCCGGTGAACGCGCCACACCCCGCCAGGTCCTCACCCTCACCGCATCCGGCCGAGCCGAATTCCTGCGCCGGCTGCGCGAACCCGCCGACCTCGAAATCACCGACCGCAACTCCTTCTTCATCCTGCTGGCCTTCCTCGGCCGGCTGCCCGACCCGGCCGACCAGGCCCGCGTACTGCGCCGCCGCCTCGCCTTCATGGACCAGCCCGGCAGCTACTTCTACGAGGAAGGCCGCCCGCTGCGGGCCGGCGACATGACCGACCGCTTCCGGCGCGGCATGCTCCAACTCGCCCACGCCACCAGCAAGGCCGACCGCGCCTGGCTGGAGCGCACCGTCGGAGAGCTGGCAGGTGACCTCTCGTCATGACGAGTGCGGTAGTGGGCTTTGCGCTGTTCACCCTGGTGATGACGATGACTCCCGGCCCCGACACCCTGCTGGTGCTGCGCAACTGTGTGCGGGGCGGGCGGCGTACGGGAGCGGCCACGGCCGTCGGCGCCGCGCTCGGCTCGCTCGCCTGGGCGGTCGCCGCGGCGATCGGGCTCGCGGCGGCACTGCAGCGGTGGGATGCGGCGTTCACCGTCGTACGGCTGGCCGGTGCGGCCTATCTGGTGCTGCTGGGCGGGCAGGCGCTGTGGGCCCAGCGGCGGCCGGGCGCGCCCGCCGAGTCCCGGGACGCGCCCCCTGCGGCGGAGGCACCGGACCGTTCCGCCGCCCGCCCGGGGCCGGTCCGCGCCTTCCGGCAGGGGCTGTTGAGCTGCCTGCTCAACCCCAAGGTCGGCATCTTCTTCGTGGCCGTGGTGCCACAGTTCCTGCCCGACGGGCACTCGGTCCTCGGGGCGACGCTGTTCCTGGGGGTGATCGACGCCGTCATCGCGGCGGGCTGGCTGCTGCTGGTCGTCGTCTGCGCCGGCCGGCTCCTGGAGCGGCTGCGGCGTCCCCGCGTGCACCGCAACCTGGAGCGCGCGGCGGGCGGTGTGCTCGTCGCGCTCGGGGTGGGGACGGCGGCGGAGACGGCCGTGGGGTAGAGGGGGCGGGGGCCTTGTGCCCCCGCGCACCCCCAGGTGCCGGCCTCTAAGCCTCGGCCCCCTGCTTCCGGTCGACGTACTCGAAGATCGAACCGTCCGGGTGGCGGGCGACCAGATTGCGGCCGATCGGTGTCGGCAGCGGGCCCGCGACGATGTCCGCGCCGACGGCCGTCAGATCGGCCACCGCGTCGTCCACATCCTTGACGGCGATGGTCGCTGTGATCTTCCGCAGTACCGACAACTCCGCTTCGGGGCCGCTCATCAGGAAGAAGCATCCGACGGCCGCGACCGCCACCCCGCCGCGCTGGAAGCGGACCGCTTCGGCGCCGGTCAGCCGTTCGTAGACGCCGATCGCCGCATCGAGATCGCCGACGCACACCCGCAATGAGGTCCCCAGAATGTCCATACGGGCAACCCTAGTTGGGTGGCCCGCTGGTACGCGATCACTTGGTCATCATCGACCGCTCTCCGTGGGGTCTTGTGGCAAGGGGTGCGTCGGACGACGGGGCCTGACGCACCAGGCCCCCGGTCCCCGGCCCTCCCGTTCGTCAGACGCGGCAAAGGATCTCGCCGTGCAGGATCCCGAACCAGCCGTCCTCCTCGGCGCCCCACGACCGCCAGGCCTCAGCGATCCGGTCCAGCTGCTGCCTCGTGGCGTGCCCGCCGTCCACCGCGATCCGCGCGTAGGAGGAGCCGACCGTACGCTCCGCCCACAGCTCGCTCCACCAGGAGCGCTCCTGCGGGGTGTGGTAACACCAGGTGCCGGCGGTGGCGGTGATTGCTTCCGGGGCGAAGCCGGCCTGCCGCGCCCAGGCGTGCAGCCGGCGTCCGGCGTCCGGTTCGCCTCCGTTGGCGCGGGCCACCCGCAGATACAGCCGCAGCCAGTCGTCCATCCCGTCGACCTCCGGGTACCAGGTCATGGCCGAGTAGTCCGAATCCCGGACGGCGACGATCCCGCCGGGCTTGGTCACCCGGCGCATCTCGCGCAGCGCCTGGACGGGGTCGCCCACGTGCTGCAGCACCTGATGGCCGTGCACCACACAGAAGGTGTCATCGGGGTAGTCCAGTGCGTGGACATCGCCGACCGCGAAGCGGACATTCGTCAGGCCCCGGTCGGCGGCCGTGGCGCGTGCCTGCCGCAGTACGTCCGGTGCGTGCTCCAGGCCGGTGACCTGTCCGTCCGGTACCAGGGTCGCCAGGTCGGCAGTGATGGTGCCGGGGCCGCAGCCGACGTCCAGGATCTGCATGTGCGGCTGCAGTGAGTCCCGGAGGTATCCGGCCGAGTTGTCGACGGTGCGCCAGGTGTGGGAGCGCAGTACGGACTCGTGGTGGCCGTGGGTGTAGACGGCGGATTCCTGCGGCATGACCGACTCCTTCGCGTGCGGGGGAGCGGTGGCCCGGGGTGCGCACGGCGTCCCGGCCACCGCCTGGCGGCCGCACGGACCCCGCGCGGCCGCTCTGCGGCGTGGTGATCGCACCGTACGCCGAAATCTCGCATCATGAGAGTGGGGTCTCATCATTCGGGCAGAAGGCGGTACACCGTCAGTGCCGCGTTGTGCTTGTCCAGCGTCAACTCAGCCGGAGCGGGGGCCACTTCGCCGTCGTAGGCCAGCGTCGTGCCCTCCGGGAGCCCGCTGATCCGCAGCCGCGACAGACGCGCCTCACCGAGCACCGGAGAGCTGCGCGGGGTGCCCAGCAGGGCCGCGGTGAGCAGCCGGGTGCGGGCCAGCCGGCCACCGTGCACCACCCGCACATCGAGCACCCCGTCCGCCAGGTCGTGCCGGCGCACCGGAGCGAACCCCAGCCCCCGGTACTGGGAGTTGCCGGCGAACAGCAGCCACACGGCCCGCCGCTCGCCATTGATCGTGAGGGTCAGCGGCTCGGCAGTGCGCAGTACCTCCCACGCCGCGAGCACCCCGGCGGGCCAGGCGCCGATCTTCCCGGCCCACCGCTCCCGGATCCGCACCAGCTCCGGATACGCGCCGATCGAGAAGGTGTTGAGGAAGTGCCGCGCCTCCGGATGCGGCGCTGCCCGGAAGCGCGCCACGTCCACCGCGACGGCCTCACCGGTCTCCACGGCACGCGCCGCCGCCGCATAGGTCTCGATCCCGAGGTCGTACGCGAAGTGGTTCAGGGTGCCGCCGGGCAGCACCGCGAGCGGCAGCCCGTGCCGGAGCGCGACCTCCGCCGCGGCGTTGACCGTGCCGTCCCCGCCGAGCACTCCCAGCGCACCGCCCAGTGCCTTGGCCCGCTCCGCGGCATCTTCCAGCGCCTTGTCCAGCGGCTCCCCGTCCGGCCTGCTGCACACCGTGACCTCGGCCTGGGGCAGTACCCCGTGCACCTCCTCGGCGCGGTCAGGGCCGGGGCCCGTGCGCTGCCCCGAGCCCTGGTTCGCCACCACGACCAGACCCCGGCCGCCCGGCAGCGCGGGCGCCTCGGCGCGCGGTCTGGCGGGCGGCGCCAGCTGGGCGCGGGTCGGCGCGAAACCCCGGACCGCGAACGCCGCACCGGCCCCCAGCGCGGCACCCGCCAGCACATCACCCGGATAGTGCACGCCCGTATAGACGCGGGAGAACGCCACCGAAGCGGCGACCGGCGCCAGTGCCAGGCCCCACCACTTGTTCTCGAAGGCCACACCGGTCGCGAAGGCCACCGCCGAGGCCGCGTGCCCGGACGGGAACGAGGAGGTGATGGGCTGACGGTTCAGCTGCCTTATGACCGGCACCGCGTCCAGCAGTGGCCGCTGGCGCCGCACCGAGCGCTTGCCGAGCGTATTCACCGTCGCCGACGCCACGGCCAGCGACGCCACTCCACGCAGCGCCGCCCGGCGCATCGGCCGGCCGCCCAGCGCGGCAGCGCCCGCCGCGATGCCGAACCACAGCAGTCCGTGGTTGGCGCTGCGGGTCAGCCGGGGCAGGACCCGCTGTGCGCCCGGCCATTCGCGGGAGGCGATGAGGTGGAAGGTCCGCCGGTCGAGTTGGGGAAGTAGCGATCGCATGCGCCCCCTTGTACCCCAGACTCGCCGTAACAGGCAGGAAGGGGGTGCTGGGGGCGGTGTGCGGCGCTGTGGGGTGGTGTGCGGCCACAGCGGGGCGGTGCCGCGCGCAGACCGGGCTGCCGCGCCTCGGCCACTCCGGCCCGGACACTCGTCTGTCCCGGCCCCCCGCCCGGCCCCTCGTTGCCCCGGCCCCTCGTCTGCCCCGGCCACTCCCGCCCCGGTCATCCGTGCTTCGCTGTCGAGATGATCAGGAAACGGCGCGACAGCGACCTCGACGCCTGTGTGGCGCTCCTAGCCGAGGTGCACACCCACAGCGGCTATCCGCACCACTGGCCGGATGACCCTGCGCGCTGGCTGACCCCCGACGGACTGACCGCCGCCTGGGTCGCCGAGACCGACGGTACGGTCGTCGGCCACGTGGCCCTGTGCGGCCACGAGGTCAGCCGGCTGTGTGTCGCACCCGCCGCCCGCGGCGCGGGCCTCGGCGGACGGCTGCTGCGCACCGTCGAGACGGCGGCGGCCGCCCGTGGACTGCGCCCCGTACTGGAGGTGAAGGCTACCGACACCGCGGCCATCGGCCTTTACGAGCGGCTGGGCTGGACCCGCCGTGCCACCGAACGGCAGGAGTGGGACGGCGGTGAGGTGGTGACGGTGCATCGCTACGAGCCCGCCGCGGCGCGCCCGGCGCAATGAGCGCGGGTCCCGTCGCGCGCTGACGTGTCGCCCGGCCGCCACCCCCGCGATCTGCCAAGGTGGACGGGGCCGCCCCAGCAGGTGTCCTGGGCCGTTTTCCCCAGGCGAGGGGCCCACGATCGACCCGCCGTCGTGGAGTGGAGGTACGGATGCAGCGGACCGCCCCGGATCCGCAGCGGGAGCCGGAACCGGATCCGCCGGTGGGTCTGCCGGTCCTGCCGGCGCTCGCCGCGCACCTCTCCGCGGCGGCGGACCGTACCGAAGCCGAGCCGCCCGGCGGCAGCGCGGCCCTGCGCACCGCCGCCTGCGGCTACTGGGAACGCCGCGGCCTGGTCACCACCCCCGACCTGGCCCTCGCCGCCCCCGGGGCGCCGGCCCTGCTCCTCGCGCTGTACGCCGCGACGGACGGGGCGGTGGTGCTGCCGCGGCCCTGCTCCGAGTGGTACGCACCGCCCGCCCGGCAGCTCGGGCGGCCGGTGCACCTCGCGCCCGTACCGGCGGAGTCGGGCGGCGTGCCCGACCCGTTCGCGCTGCTGGAGACCGTCCGCCGGGCCCGGATGCACGGCGACAGCCCGCGCGTCCTGGTCCTGTCCGTCGCCGACGATCCGACCGGCACCTGCCCCGCGCCCGAGCAACTGCACGAGGTCTGTGAGGCAGCGGCGCAGGAAGGGCTGTGGATCATCAGCGACGAGACACGCCGCGATCTGGTGCACGATCCGCATGACACCGTGCTGCTCAGCCCCGCCGAGATGCTGCCCGGCGAGGTCGTGGTGCTCACCGATCTGCGGGCCACGCTGGTACCCGCCTCCTGGCCGGCCGCGCTGGCCCGTTTCCCCGGCACCGAGCGCGGAGCCGTTCTGCGGGCCGCCGCACTGGACGCGCTCACCGCGGTCCCGGTGCCGATTGCGGGGCCGGTCGGCTGCGCCGTCACCCATGCGCTCGGCGAACCCGACGAGGTGCGCGCCCGTACAGCCGCCGCCGCCCGGCTCTACGGCATGCTCGCCGCGGCGCTCCACCACACCGTCACCGAGGCCGGCGCCCTCTGCCGCCCGCCGCACTCCGGCAGCCATCTCTACGCCGACCTCGAACCGCTGCGCAGGCCGATGGCGGCCCGCGGGACCGTGGAATCCCGCGCACTGGAGCGGAAGTTGGCGCCCTGGGGGGCGCGCGGCGGACACCGCTTCGGGGACGCGCCGGGCGCCCTGCGGGTACGCCTCGGCGCCGAGGCACTGCTCGGCGCCGACCTGGAGCTGCGGCAACGCGTCCTGGCCGCGCCGGACCCGCTGGAACTCCCGCACGTCACCCGGGCGTTGACCGCCCTGTCGCGGGCGCTGGCCGGACTCACTACGTCCGCGGACGGCTGATCACCGCCGGGCCCTGCCGGTCCGTTCCGCCGCCGCCCGTCAGTTCCGCCGCCGCCCGTCGGCTCTCGCCCCCCCGCCGGCGCGCGCCGGAGCCCGCCGGATGCGCCCCCGGCCCGTCCGTAGCGGCCAGGCGGGGACGTGCACAGCAGTGGTCAGGCGGGTACGTGACAGCAGTGGTCAGGCGGGTACGCGCACGGCGGCTGTACGGGCGACCGGGTGCAGCGCGGCGTACTCCAGGGGCGCCGACGGATCGATCGAGACATCCAGCGGGGCCGGTGCGGCGCCCGCCGCGACCAGCAGGTCCCCGATGGCGGCGATCATCGCGCCGTTGTCGGTGCACAGCCGCAGCGGCGGCACCCGCAGGGTGATCCCGGCGGCGGCGCAGCGCTCCTCCGTCAGGCTCCGGACCCGGGAGTTGGCGGCGACCCCGCCCACCACGACAAGGGTGCCGACGCCGTGGGCGGTGCAGGCGGCCACCGCCTTGCGGGTCAGGACATCGGCGACCGCCTCCTGCAGCCCGGCCGCGCCGTCCGCCACCGGCAGCGCCTGCCCGCGGTGCCGCTCCGCCCACCGCGCGGCGGCGGTCTTCAGCCCCGAGAACGAGAAGCCGTACGGATCATCACGCGGCCCGGTCAGCGGACGGGGAAACCGCACGGCGCCAGGGTCGCCCTCGCGCGCCGTCCGGTCGATGGCCGGCCCGCCGGGGTAGGGGAGCCCGAAGACCCGGGCGACCTTGTCGAAGCACTCGCCGGCGGCGTCGTCCAGGGTGTCGCCGAGGTGCACGATCGGATCGCGGGCCAGGTCACGGACGAGCAGCAGCGAGGTGTGGCCGCCGGAGACGATCAGCACCACACAGGGGTCGGGCAGCGGACCGTGCTCCAGGGTGTCCGCCGCGACATGGCCCGCCAGGTGGTGCACCCCGTACAGCGGCACGTCCAGCGCGTACGCCAGACTCTTCGCCCCGGCCAGCCCGACCTGGAGCGCACCGGAAAGCCCCGGCCCGGTCGTCACCGCGACCGCCCCGACATCGGACATCCGCAGCCCGGCCTCCTCCAGTGCCCGGTGCACCACCGGGGTGAACGAGTGGACATGGGCGCGGGCGGCGATCTCCGGCACCACGCCGCCGAACCGGGTGTGCTCGTCCATGCTCGACGCCACGGCGTGCCCCAGGAGCCGGCCGTTTTGCACCAGGCCGGCGCCCGTCTCGTCACAGGACGACTCGATGCCCAGCACCACGGGTGTCCCACCCATGCCGTTCTCCTCTCGCACACTGCGGCCGGGGCAATAGCCTCATTGCACAGTGATGGTTATTGCACATGCTACGCAATAAGTGGGCTTGCCCTATGTGGTCCTGCCCTCCACCCGCAAGACCGCAGATCTTTCAGCGGCGAGCCCCTGTGGCGGGAGTATTCACGGCGATTTTGAAGCGTGCCGCCGATCCGGTGACCATGTGCACCAGTCCGGCGCACCGGACGGCCCGGCACGACGAGAGATGCGCCCCACATGCACCGCAGCCCTGCCGCTCAGCACCCCGAGACCGGCTCTGACCTGCACACGCAAGCCAAGTCACCGTTTCGGATGAGCCTGTTCACCGCCACCTGCCTGGTGATGGGAAACATCATCGGTGGCGGCATCTTTCTGCTGCCGGCTTCGGTCGCCCCGTTCGGCACCGTCAGCCTGGTCGCCTTCGGCGCGCTGACCATCGGCGCCCTGGCGCTCGCCCTGGTCTTCGGGCGGCTCGCCGAGCGCCACCCGGACACCGGAGGCCCCTACGTCTACGCGCGCGAGGCGTTCGGCGACTTCGCCGGATTCCTCTCCGCCTGGTCGTACTGGACCATGACCTGGGTCAGCAACGCGGCGCTCGCGGTCGCCATCGTCGGCTACGTCCACGTCCTCCTCCCCGGCCACCCCTCCCGCGGCGCCGACCTCGCGATCGCTCTCGGCGCGCTCTGGCTGCCGGCCGTCGCCAACTTCGCCGGCACCCGCTACGTCGGCCTGGTCCAGACGATCTCTACCGTCCTCAAGTTCATCCCGCTCCTCTTCATCGCCGTCGTCGGCCTGTTCTTCTTCGACCCGGCCAACCTCGGCCCGTTCCACGAAGGCAGCGGCAGCGCGGCCGGCGGGATGTCCGCGGCCGCCGCGATCCTCCTCTACTCCTACGTCGGTGTGGAGTCCGCCGCGATGAGCGCGGGCGAGGTCCGCGACCCGGAGCGGAACGTCGGCCGGGCCACCGTCCTCGGCACCATCGGCTCCGCCGTCGTCTACCTCCTGGGCACCGTCGCCGTCTTCGGCACCGTCGCCCACGACAAGCTGGTGAAGTCCCAGGCGCCGTTCTCCGACGCGGTGAACGCCATGTTCGGCGGACACTGGGGCGGCACGGTCGTCGCGCTCGCCGCCGTCGTCTCGATCATCGGTGCCCTCAACGGCTGGACCCTGATGAGCGCCCAGTCCCCGTACGCCGCCGCCAAGGACGGGCTCTTCCCCGCGCCGTTCCTGACCAAGCGGCGCGGTGTCCCGACCTTCGGCGTCCTGGCCGCCGGTGTGCTGGCCAGTGCCCTCACGGTGATCAACTACCTCATCGGGTCCGGCGGCGTCTTCGAGATCCTCGTCCTGATCACCACCTTCTCGGCGACCGTCCCCTACCTCCTCGCCGCCGGCGCCCAGGTCTACTTCCTGCTCACCGGCCGCCGCGACCAGGTCCGCCCCGCCCGCTTCGCCCGCGACCTGACCCTCGCCCTGGCCGCCTTCGGCTTCACCTTCTGGCTCGTCGCCGGCGCCGGCTACGCCGCGATCTACCAGGGCGTGCTCTTCCTGTTCGCCGGCATCCTGGTCTATGCCTTCATGGCGGCCCGGCGTACGGCACGGCAGACGGAGGTGGAGGCGGAGACCGCGGCCACGGCGGACGCGGCTGCCACCACCGCCACGACGGACGCGGCTGCTCCCACCGCCACGGCGGACACGGCTGCTCCCACCGCCACGGCGGACACGGCTGCCCCCACTGCCACGACAACTGTGCCTACGCCCGCGAACTCCGAAGAGGTTCCCCCGCCCGCCGCAAGTGCCGCAGCGCCTCCGCGTACGACCTGATCAGCCCCGTCTCGTGGTACGGGACCCCGATCTCGGCGCAGTAGGCGCGCACGATCTCCTGTGCGCGGCGCAGATGCGGCGTCGGCATGCTGGGGAAGAGGTGGTGCTCGATCTGGTAGTTGAGCCCGCCGAGAAGGAAGTCGGTCATCACCCCGCCCCGGATGTTGCGCGAGGTCAGCACCTGACGGCGCAGGAAGTCCGGCCGGGCGTCGCCCTTCAGCGTCGGCATCCCCTTGTGGTTGGGTGCAAAGGTGGACCCCAGATACACACCGAAGACGGCCTGGTGGACGAGGAGGAAGGCAAGCGCCTTACCGGGGGACAGCACCAGGAACAGCGCGGCGAGATACAGGCCGATATGCGTCAGCAGCAGCGCCGCCTCGCTGCCCCAGTGCTTCATGGTGGGCGACCGCAGCGCGCGGATGCTCGCCACCCGCAGATTGAACCCTTCCAGCGTCAGCAACGGGAAGAACAACTGCGCCTGATAACGGCCGATGAAGCGGGGCAGCCCCGTGGCGGCCTGCGCCTGGTCCTGCGACCACACCAGGATGTCCGGCGCGACATCCGGGTCCAGCTCCTCATGGTTGGGGTTGGCGTGGTGCCGGGTGTGCTTGTCCATCCACCAGCCGTACGACATCCCCACCCCCAGGTTGCCGAACAGCCGCCCCCCGACCCCACTGGGCCGACGCCGCCGGAACACCTGCATATGCGCCACATCATGGGTGACCAGCGCCATCTGCCCGAAGACGAACGCCAGGAACACGGCCACGGCCAGTTGCCACCAACTGTCGCCCAGCGCGAAGAACACCACCCAGCCCCCGGCGAACGCCGCGCTCACGGCCGACAGCCGCACCGCGTAGTACCTGGGCCGGCGCTTCAACAGCCCGGCGGCGACGATGCGCCGCGACAGCCGCGCAAAGTCGCTGCCGACGGGTGCCGCCGCAGCGGCGGGCGGGGAAGGGGTCTCAAGCCTCGTCGTCATACGGAGGAGTCTTGTGACGGCGCGCCCGCCTCGACAGCCGGTCCGCCCCCGTCCGGCATGGCTGGTCCACCCCCGCCCGGATAGCCGGCTCACCCCCGCGTCGACGGCCGGTCCGCCCCCGGTCCGGGCGGGGGTTATCACTACCGGAGGGGAGAGGGCTTGCGGGCTGGGGTGCTTGGGGCGCCTGGGGAGCTTGGGGGCCTCTCTATGGGGAATCGGCTGAGGCCGGCCCGGAGCCAAGGCCGCTGCCGTGCGGCAAGCCATGGTCTTGGCTGTGACCGGCACTCCCACTCCGGATCTTGGGCACGAACAGGCGGAGAGCATCCGCGGTCGGTGGCGACAGTGCGGAGTCGTGCAGGTCCGCCACGGGAGTCCAGACCGCCGCTTCGGTGGAACCGCCGATCTCGGTCACCGAGGGCGCGCCGGGCCTGAGGCCGACGGCGTAGAACAGTGCGGTGAGGTGCCAGCTCACTCCGCGCCGCTGAGCTGCGTAGGTCCGCGCGTCGAGCAGTTGAGCAGTGGTGAGTTCGAGCCCGGTCTCCTCCCGGAGCTCACGGCCCAGAGCCTCCACCGGCTGCTCGCCGGGGTCGATTCCGCCGCCCGGCAGGTGCCACAGCCCTGGCCTGAAGACCGGTGACGCGTCAGACAAGCGGGCCAAGAGCAACCGGTCTTCCTCCACCGCGATGGCGTATGCCGAAACCCGGTTCTGCACGCGAACATCCACCGTTTCCGCCCGTCCCACCGTCTCCGCCCGTTTCACCATTTCCGTCCGTTCCATCGCTCCCGCCCCTTCCACCGTCCCCGCCCTTCCCACATCGATGCCAGTAGGCGGGAACCGCGGCCCCCACCAAGCCCGGCTTGATCCCCTGAACCCGATGAACCGAACCGACTTGACCGACTCTCGTCACACGCCCTGATCGATTCCCAGTCGCACACTCAACTGACCGCCGATCTCCCGGAATCCGAGCGCGGCCGCCACCCGCCGGGAGGCCTCGGGACGCGCACGCCACTGCGGCAACAGCCCGGCGTCGAGCGCGTGGGCCACCGCCTCGGAGGCCACCTGCCGCGCCAGACTGCGCCCTCTCCGTTGCGGAGCAGTCAGCACACACAGGTGCGCGGTCGACGCCGGCCACCTCTGATATCCCGCAGCGGCTACGGCTGCGGGTCCGTCGCGCACCACGAACACCGGGGAGTCGACCTCATCGATGCCGCTCTCGGCCGCATCCTCCGGTCCCACCGACTCTGCCAACGCCCGAAGGTCATCATGGCCTGGCGGCAAACACGTGATCGCTGCACCATCATCCGCAGGTCGGAAGTCGTCCTTCGAGAGGTAGGCCAGTACGGCGGGGCCGAGCACATCGACCACCGGCAGCAACGCCCGGAGTGTGCCGGGGCGCATCAGGGACTCAACCGGCGTGTCCACCACCGCACGACGGAACAACAGCGCCTGGGCTTTGTCCGGCACCGTGATCACCGCCGCATCGCCCAGTCTCACGACCCCCGCCCAGGCGGGCGGGCACAGCAGCGACCCTGCAGAGACAGCGATCACGGCGCCGCCACCCGACGGGAACGACACAGGTGTCTTCGCCAACCACTCCCAGAGACCGCGCGCACGGGCCGGTAAGTCATCGGTCATGCCCTGATCCTGCCACTTACTGATCGTTTCAGCACGAGGCGCGGGGCGTCTCAAGTGAGGAGTTTCGGCAGGTGAGTTGGGGCAGGACAGGGTGGCGCATCCGGTGCCTGATTCTGATCAGGCGGTTGAGCGGACGTCGTCGAGGCCGGTGCGTAATGATCACTCCATGACCGAGATCGTCTTGATGTCAGATCCGAAGATTGCCGCCATACCGGTGAAGGAATGCGACGAACCACTCCTTGACGTCCGACGTCAGGATCCCTTCCCCGTCGACGCTCGTGAGCAAGACGATGCCGGGGCCTTCGCGCACGTGCGCGAGGGGGTCTTGAACCGCCTTCTCGATGCCCGGAAGTTTCTGCCGGACGGCATCCGGTTGCTGTTCATCGAGGGGTACCGGCCGCCTGCGGTGCAGAGTTTCTACTTCGAGCGGTATGCCGAAGGGCTCCGGAACGACAACCCCGGCTGGTCCCCGGAGCAGGTTCGTGCTGCCGCAAGCCGGTTCGTGTCTCCCCCGGAGATCGCCCCGCACAGCGCCGGTGCCGCCGTCGACGTGACTCTAGTCGACGCCGAAGGCCGGGAACTCGACATGGGAACGCCGGTGGATGCCAGCCCGGAAGTGAGCAAGGGAGCCTGCTATACGGCCGCATGCAACATCAGTGCTGAGGCGCGCGGCAATCGGAAGATCCTCACCGAGGCCCTGACCGCAGCAGGCATGGTCAACTACCCGACCGAGTGGTGGCATTGGTCCTACGGCGATCGCTACTGGGCACTTGGTACCGGCGGCGGTCACGCCCTCTACGGCCCGCGGGAGCGTGGCTGACGCTCCGGAGACCGGCACGTACACGGAGGGGGTGCGCCCCCGCGGGGGTTGCCCCGTTCGGGCGGACATGGCCGGTGCTCAGTGCATCGCGAGGTCGAGGATGCGCTGGACCAGGTCGGGGTAGGTCCAGCCGGCCCCGGTCGCCGCGAGCGGCAAGAGGCTCGTTGCCGTCAGGCCGGGGAGCGCGTTCACTTCGAGGCACATCGGCTCGCCACCACTGTCGCAGCGGAAGTCGGTGCGCGAGTAGGAGTCACCGTCGAACCCCAAAGCCCGGTGCGCGTGCAGGGCCACCTCCTGCAGTCGGGACGCGAACGCCGCCGGGACGCGCGCGGGGCACACCTCGCCCACCGCTCCCGGCTGGTACTTGGCGGCGTAGTCCCACACCGGAGTCGTCAGCTCGATCTCGACCACCGGAAGCACCTGGTCACCGACCACGGCCACAGTGAACTCGCGCCCCGGCAGGAACGGCTCCACCAGCAGCTCGACCCCACGAGAGCGCACCTCGGAGGCAACCCGGCCCAGTTGCGGCAGCGAGTCGACCCGGTACACCGACACACTCGACCCGTCCGCTGCCGGCTTTGCCACCACCGGACCCGCCGCGACCAGTCGTGCCACGTTCTCGGGCACGCCTCCGTCCCCGGGCCGCCACAGCGCCCGTTCGACCACGGGCAGCCCCGCCGCACCGAGCACCGCCTGCGCCCGGCCCTTGTGCCAGGCCGCCGCACACGCCGCGCTGCCCGCCCCGGTGAACGGGATGCCTGCCATTTCCAGCAGCATCTGCACATGCCCGTCTTCACCCCAGCCACCGTGCAGCGCCAGGAATACGGCCTCCGCTCCGCGCAGGAGATCAAGGACCGGACCGGCCGTCAGCGCCGCGTACATGCGCTGCCGCCACTGCTGCTGATCGGAGAGGGACGGTGGTTCCTTCGCGACGCCGATTTCGTCGACCGTGTCACCAGGATGCAGCGGTCCGGCCAGGACCGGCACGGCCGCGGCCGGATCGACCAGCACCACCTCGTGACCCCGCTCGAGCAATGCCTGGGCAACCGACCGGCCCGAGGCCAGCGAAACATCCCGCTCGGAGCTCTCTCCACCACATAAAGTCACTACGCGCATATGTGCGATTCTGCCGCACCGCCGTTGCTCGCGCTCCCGCATTCGGCGGGCGTGCGGCGGTTCTCCGTCGGCAGGAGTGTCCCAGGACGGCGTGCAGGAACTGGCGGTGCGCTCACCGACAGGGGCAGCCGTTCCCCCCCCGTTGCGCGGCGGACGACGCAGGCTACCCGGCCCGGGCTACCCGGCCCGGGGGCAGACCAGGCTCTTCGTCGCCGCCTCCTTACGCCTTACGTGCCTTCCATCCCCTCCGCACCGGTCTCGCCCGCCCGGCCCACCGCGTCATCGGCGTGCCGGCTGAAGACCGGCAGTGCCCGCACCAGGTCCGGGGGAAGGGCAAGGCCCTGCTCGGAAGACGGGTCGACCGCCATCCACAGGTCGTCCGCCGGCCAGTTCGCGGCCAGGTCGACGACAGGGATGCGGAGCGCGGTCTCCAGGTCGCCCCCGGCCGTCAGCAGCGCATTCTCGGTGGTGAAGACGGGGACGTATCGGTTGCCGTCCTGTTCGATCACCGGCAGGGAGACGGCGCCCTCGGGACGTTCCTCCTCGCCCTCGGCCGGCGGCGCCTGCGGCAGCAGAGCCACGCTGGCCGCGAGCTCGACCAGGGCGGCCTGGGTGTCCGCCGCCTCCGCCGCGGACTGTGTGCCGTCGGCGGAAGCCTCTCCGGCCGGGGGAGCGTTTTCGTCTGGGGTCAGGGGGCTCATGGCTTGTCCTCTCGTCGGCGTTGCTCACCGGCCACCCGCTCGACACGGGTCGGTGCGGGTTGCCGCAGTCGCCGCCGGATGCCGCCCAGCGGCAGGGGGCCGGGGCAAGCGTGGCAATACCTCCAAGGCTAAGCCGCCCCACGTACTCTGCAACGTTCCCGGTCAGGAGACCGGCGATAGCCACGTTCTTCCTGGTCAGGCGACCTGCTCAGGCGACCTGCTCAGGCGACGCCTCCCGGCTGCGGACGGACCGCCGAGCCGCATGCTGCGGCGCGTCGTACACCCGGGCGGACCGCCCCGGGGCGGACGATCGGAGAGTCGACGTCATCCGTACACGGAAAGGGGTCACCATGGCCACCACACGCAACGCTCACACCGAGTGGGAGGGCGAGCTGTTCAAGGGCCAGGGGGAGGTCACGCTCGACTCCTCGGGAGTCGGTCACTTCCCCGTGACCTGGGCTTCCCGCGCCGAGGAGCCCAACGGGAAGACCAGCCCCGAGGAACTGATCGCGGCCGCCCACTCCAGTTGCTTCTCCATGGCCCTGTCGAACACGCTCACCGGGGCCGGCAACCCACCGACGCGGCTCACGACGAAGGCCGCGGTCACCTTCCAGCCCGGCACCGGCATCACCGGAATCCACCTCACCGTGGAGGGCCAGGTGCCCGGCATCGACGAGTCCGCCTTCCAGTCCGCGGCCGAGGACGCCAAGGTCAACTGCCCGGTGAGCCAGGCCCTCGCCGGCACCACGATCACCCTCACCGCCACCCTGTCCTGACCCGCGAACGCGAGACCACGCCCCCTCTCCACTCCGGTGCGAGGGGGCATTCGTCTACCTGGGGCACTTCGGCGCGTTTCGGCGCGTGGCACGAGGGACCGTGCCCGCTCCTTCCCGCCCTGCCCGCGCTCAGGAACCACCACCACGCCCGCGCTCAGGAACCAGCTGAGGAACGCTCGGCGTCTCCCAACCGGTCGGAATTGAGGCTTGAGGCTTGCGGTTGAGGAGTATGCGAAGTGCGGATCTATATCAGCGCGGACATGGAAGGCATCACGGGGCTCGTCGACGCCGAAGACGTCCAGCCGGGCGGGCGGGATTACGAGCGCGGGCGTCTGATGATGGCGGAGGACGTCAATGCCGCCGTCCGCGGTGCCCTGGCGGCGGGCGCCACCGATATCGTCGTCAACGACGCCCACGGCCCCATGCGCAATCTGGTGCCCGAGACGCTGCATCCGGAGGCCCGCCTCATCCGCGGCAAGCCCAAGCACATGGGCATGCTCGAAGGCCTCACCCCCGAGCACGACGCCATGATCTGCGTCGGCTACCACTCTCGCGCCGGCACGCTCGGCGTGCTGAGCCACAGCTTCATGGGGCACGAGATCGAGGACATATGGCTGGACGGCATGCCGGTGGGCGAGATCGGCCTGACCCACGCCACCGCAGCGGCGCTCGGCGTGCCCATGGTGGCCCTCACCGGTGACGACAGCGCCTGCGCCGAGACCTTGGCGTGGGACGATTCCGTCAGCACCGTGGCCGTGAAGAGCGCTCATGACCGCTTCGCCGCGGAGCTGCGCCCGGCCGCGGAAGCCCGCCAGGCGATCGAGAAAGCGGTCGCGGCCGGTCTCTCCGACACGGGCAAAGCGCCCCGGCGCGCCGCGACTTCGGACTCGTCCACCCTCAGGGTCCGTTGGCAATCGGCCTCGGTGGCTTCGACACTTCTGGGAATCCCCTCGGTCACCTCCGTGGACAGCAGGACCGTCCAGGCGGAAGGCCAACTCCCCACCCTGTACCGCCTCTTCGGCGTATGGATGCGAGTAGCCGCGTCCCTCACGGGCCAGGGGCCTTACTGCTGACCATTGCGCCTGTCGCCCCGTCCCCCGATCAGATCAGGTTGCGTACTCCGGCACGGGCAAGCGGGTGCCCGCAGGGTGAGCCTGCTCGGTTCCCGTGAGGCCTTGGTCGCGGAGGGCCCCTGCCGTCGCCGGACCGATCTGGCAAAGATGCATGCAACCTGCAACGCAGCAGTACCGCCCCTCCAGCCGCTCAGTAGGGTGTCGGCATGATTCGCGCGGTGGTCTTTGACGTCGGTGAGTGCCTGGTCGACGAGACACGGGAGTACGGAACGTGGGCTGACTGGCTCGGCGTGCCGCGACATACGTTCGCGGCGATGTTCGGTGCGGTCATCGCACAGGGCCGGGACTACCGCGAGGTGTTCCAGGAGTTCCGGCCCGGATTTGACCTGTACGAGCAGCGGGAGGCGCGTGCCGCTGCGGGCCGGCCGGAGCACTTTGACGAGTCAGATCTGTACGCCGATGTCCGGCCCGCCCTGGCGCGCTTGCGCGGCGACGGCTTGTGGCTCGGCATCGCGGGGAACCAAACCGTGCGGGCGGGCGGGATTCTCCGCAGTCTGTTCACCAACGATGTCGACCTGATCGGCACGTCGGACGACTGGGGAGCCAGCAAGCCCGATCGGCTCTTCTTCGAGCGCGTGGCCGACGTTGTCCCCTTCGCGAACGATCAGATTCTGTATGTCGGGGACCGCGTGGACAACGATCTCCGCCCCGCCGTGGCCGCTGGTATGCACACTGCACTCGTTCACCGAGGCCCGTGGGCGACAATCCAGTGGAACACCGTGGAGGCGCGCGAGCTGCCTACGTTCCGTATCGAGTCGCTGATGGAACTGCCGGAAGCCATCGCGAAGTTCAACGAGCGAGAGCGCTGACCGTCGTCGTCCAGCCGTATAGCCGGTCGTCAAGGTCTCGCACACACTGGGCATGTTGGTGCGGGGTGAGCGCTCGCCGTACTTCCCTGACCCGGTCCATGCCCGTGGCGTACCAGGTGGCCTCCAACTGGTCGAGGGCAAGGCAGGCGTATCGGCACGCTTCCTCTGGCTGACCGGCTGCAGCCGCGACCGCAGCCAGATCGCCAAAGATGACGGTGCGCTGCTTGCCCTCGGTGGCCGGCATCTGGTCCAGGACGCCGAGCAGCGTTGCGCGGGCCTGCGGCAGGTGGCCAGCCTTGAATTGAGTGTGGCCCTTGAACGCGGCCAGACGGACAGCGCTGAACCAGTCCATCCAAACTGGCGTCATGTGCTCGGACCCTGCCGCGAGGGTGTCTTCAGCGTGCCTGATCAAGTTCAGTGCGGTACGTGTGTTCCCGCACCGCGTTTCGCACTCGGCTTCGACGGCGTCGAGCCACGCCCAGAATTCTGCTGAGGCAGGACCGCGACGGGCGTATGCGCGGGCAGCGACCAGGTGCTCCGCAGCGTTTTCATGCTCTCCTGCCCACCCTGGGATGAAGGCTGTGTGCGCAAGGATCGCGGATCCGATCAAGGAATCGTCCGCCTCACTTGCGGCCTGCAGGGCGCGGAGCAGGGTGGTGCCGGCGTCATCAGGCTCTCGAAGGTCGAAGAACTCGATACGTCCGGCGAGTAGCCATGTCTCAGCAAGGGCGGCCGCCACCGCGCGGCGCGTCTGACCGGCGGTTCCGGGGAGCAGCGCGCAACCAAGGTCGGCGTGGGCGATGACGGCAGGGTGGAGGGTGGCGGGCGAGGTCGGCCAGTTCGTGGCTCGTGCCCGTGACGAGGAGCAGACCTCGGTTGCGGAGCTGGCGGATCAGGCTCGGGAGGCGGGCCGGCGGGCGAAGTCGGAGACGGAGGCGGCCAAGAAGGCGTCCGCGCACGCCGTGACGGCTTCGGAGCTGGCGAAGAAGGCTGCGAAGACGGCAGCCACCGAGGCTGCGGCGGCCAAGGACGACTCCCAGAAGGCGGCCGGCGCGGCGCAGCGGGCGGCTTCGGCGGCTTCGCAGGCCGCGTCTGCCGCGCAGGAGGCGATCGGGGCGGCTCGTGCAGCCACGCATTCGGCCCGTGTGGCGGCGCATGCTGCGGCGCAGGCGGCGTCCGCTGCGGCGGGTGCGTCGCAGGCCGCTTCCCGTGCGCGGGGTGCGGCGGCTGCTGCCGCCACCAATGCTGCGAACGCTTCTGCTGCACGTAAGGCGGCCGAGGTGGCGCGGTCGGCTGCCAAGGGGGCTGACCTTGCGGCTGATGCCGCCGATGAGGCGCACAAGGCCGCGACGGAGGCCGGGAATGCGGCGCAGGATGCCGTCGCGGCCGGGGCCAATGCCCAGTCCGCGGCCAACGCCGCGGAGGAGGCAGGGAATTACGCCGGTCAGTCGGATGCGCATGCCGCCGAGGCACGGCGTGCGGCGGCCCAGGCGCGCCGTCATGCGGATGAGGCCACCCGTGCCGCGAACGTTGCGACGTTTCTGGCACGCAAGGCTGCAACCGCCGCGGGCCAGGCGCGTGATGCCGCCCGGTCGGCCGCCCAGCACGCCAATGCGGCGGCCAAGGCCGCAGAGGAGGCTGCCGATCAGGCCGGTGAGGCCGCGAGTGCGGCGACGAAGTCCGATGCTCACGCCAAGGCCGCTCAGCAGGAGGCCGACGCCGCGAGTGCGGCGGTCGACAAGGCGAAGGACATCTACAGCCTGGCGCGGGAGTTCGAGACCGCGGAGATCCTGACCCGGACCAACGAGGGGATCGAGCGGGCCAAGGACCTCACGGCGGACGACGACGAGTTGCAGGCGGACCGCAGTGCGGCGGCCGGGGAGCTCAAGAAATTCCAGGCCGATGCGCAGCGCCTGGCCGCCGAAGCCGGCCAGGACGGTGCCGACGTCAAGGACGTCGTGGTCAAGGGCCGGAAGGTCGCGCTGCTGGCGATGAAGTCCGGCGGTCCGTGGAGCCGGGCGGCCGCCGAGGCGGCTCTGGGCGGTTCGGATGCCGAAGTCGCCGAATATGTACGAACCCGGTGGAAGGAAGCGCTCCAGCAGGACGACCGGGTCGATGTCGGGCGGCTGGCCGGGGAGAGTCCTCTGGAGCCGGTGCGGGACGCCGCCGAGCAGGCCCTCAAGGGGGACGCAGCGCAGGTCAGTGCGTTTTTGTCGGACGGTCAGTTCCAGGCCGGTGCGGCGGACTTCCGTGTCGAGATCGCGCAGGTCATCAATCGTGGCGGCCCCGGGGTGCAGGAGGCGGGCAGGGCCGCGCTGAACTCCGGGTCCACCGAGAAGTACTGAGAGTTCCTGGCCACCGGGCAGTACACCGCCCGCACGCAGGACGAGCGGGTCCGGGCCGGCCAGCTGATCAACAGCGGCGGGGCGGAGTTGAAGTCCGCGGGCCGCATCGCCCTGGAGAGCCCGCCGCAGCTGCTGCACTCCTTCATCGAAACCGGGCAGTACACCGCCCAGCGCAAAGACCTGCTGGCCGCCACCCACAAGGCGCGCGTCCAGCAGCTGATCGCCGAAGCCGCCCGCACTGCGGCCACCGCCCAGCAGAGCGCCGCCGAGGCCCGCAGAGTCGCCGCTCTGGCGGCGAGGAAGGACGAAGAGGCGAAGAAGTACGCCAAGCAGGCCCAGGATTCGGCCGCTTCGGCAAAGAATTCCGCCGCGGACGCGGCGAAGTCCGCCAAGGAGGCCGAAGCGTCCGCGGCGCGTGCCGCCGAGTCCGCCAAAACCGCCCGCAAGGCCGAGGCCGAGGCCAACCACGCCGCATCCAGCGCAGCCACCTCGGCTGCCGACGCCTCGGTCTCGGCACAGCTGGCGCACGTCTCCGCCAACACCGCATGGGCCGAGGCGCGCCGCGCCCGCATCTCCGCCACCGCGGCGGGCAAGGACGCCACCGCCGCCAACAAGGCGGCCTACGAGGCCTTCAGCATCGCCGTCGACAAGGCCAAGGCCGAAGCGGAAGCCCAGCGCAAGGCCGCAGCCGAAGCAAAGAAAAAGGCCGCCACGGACCCCGGAAAGATCGCCCGGGACCAGTACATGTGCGGCGTCATGGGCTGCGATGCCGCTCACAACTTCCCCAGTTGGTGTGTACGCAACTGGGGCTACTGCACCATCCTCTCCGCCGGGTACAAGCTCGAACCCGGCCTCGAAAAAATATGGCGGTTCGAGAAAGACCTCCTCGGCATCGGCATGCTCCAGGAATGCCTGCAAACAGGCGACCTCGAATCTTGCACGCAACTCATGCAGGACGCCGCCTTCGGCTCCAAACTCAAACTCCTCTCACGGTCATACCAGGCGTTGCGGTTCCTCCAGAGGGGGTGCACCCAGTGCTTCCTGGCCGGCACCAGAGTGCTGATGGGCGACGCCTCCACACGCACCATCGAGAATGTCAGGCCGGGCGACAAGGTCCTTGCGACCGACCCTGAGACGGGCAAAACCGCGCCCCGCAAGGTCACGCGCCTCATCGTCACCGAAGACGACAAACTCTTCAACGAACTGACGCTCACCACCCCCAACGGCCCCCGGAAACTCACCGCCACCTACGAACACCCCTTCTGGAGCCCGTCACAACACCGCTGGCTCCCGGCAAACGAACTCACCCCGGGCACCACCCTCCTGAGCAACGACGGAAGCACCGTCCGCGTCCAGGCCAACCGCCCATTCGACAAACACGCACGCACCTACAACCTCACCGTCGAAGACCTCCACACGTACTACGTGATGGCCGGCCAGACCTCGGTATTGGTCCATAATTCCAACCGTTGCGGAGGAATTGCGCTCGGTCTCAGTGAAGTTGATGCAGACCCAATGGCTCTCCATGAATTCGCGGACTCCATTGACGCGAAGTCGTATCACGATTGGCCGTCGGCCGGCGACAACTGGGTCTCCGAACTCAAGAGCTACATCAATGATGGAAAGACGCCGATCCACTTCAACTTGGACGGAATCGACGACCCCGTGGCACTCGCTCGCAAGGGAAAGGGTATGGATCCGGTCTTCGATGGGCACGCGACCGCTTGGGAGCTAAGCTTGATCCAGGACAACCCGAGCATCTGGCCTCGCGTGACGTTCTATAGAAACGGAGTTCCCGATGCCAACCCCTTCGCCCACTGAGGGAGGGCAGCAGCCCACTGCGACTCTGCCCATCTCGTTCGACCGTAAGTTCCGGCCGTGGCGATACAGCATCGGGCATTCGGAGCTGAAGCTTCGAAGTGTCGGCTCCGAAGCAGAGCGTGACTTCATCGAAGTGACCTTCTATGGAGTGGTGGGAATGAGGCTCAAAACCGTATACAGGCCGCTCAGCATCGCCCTCGCTGGACCGGCGGATACCGAGGAGATGCTGAAATTCTCCGAAGTGCGGGAGTCCCAGACCTCGCGGGTTCACTGTCTGGCACTGAAGTCGGACAGCGGTGACGGTCTCGTGGCGTGTCTCAGCTACAGCATCTGGTCGCATCCCAGGGAAACCGTTGAAGAAGGGGCGGAAGTCCCGCATCGGGATTCCGTGTTGATCCTGAGAGGGTAGTCGAGAAGCCCCGCCTGGATGCCGTTGGTTCTAGTGGTCATCGCAACACCACAGCTCAAGGGGTGCGATGGACTTCGAGATCCGTAAGGTTCGCAGGGCTCAGGGGCCTGTGAAGCTCCGGGTCGAGCAGGAGGAATGCTTCCGGCTCGTGCAGACGGGGCTGACCAACCGAGAGGCAAGCCGTCGCGTCGGTGTTCATGAGCGGACCGGCCGCGAGTGGCGAAACGGCCGGACGGACCCGAAGCGGCGGCGGCTCACTAACGCCTCAACGCAAACCGACGAGAACCGGAGGCGGGGCGGGTGCCGCCGTCGTCCGCCACGCACGTCCCCCTGCCCGGCCCGGACAGGCACCGCGTGGCGGCGACGACCGGGCCCTCGGCTACTTGAGGACATGTCAGAACATGCACCCTGTGCGTATGCTGTCCACCTTCGCGTCGAACTGGCATGCGAGCCGGAGATGCGCTGCGCTCGCCGTTCGGCCTTCTCTCCAACACGGAAAGACCGTCCCCATTGCGTTCCAGATACAGATGTCTCCCCGTTCTCGTACTCAGCCTGAGCGCGGGCGCGCTCGGCACCGGCCCGGCAGTCGCCGACCCCGGCGCCGCACGGCCTTCAGCGCCCGCCGTGCAGGCGTCCCCCACCCCTTCGGCGCCGTCCACGCACGCGGGACCGCGGCCCGCACAGCCAGTTACGTCGCCGGACCGGCCGGCCGGACCGAGTCTGCGTGAAGAGGAGCGGTACTGGACGGCGGACCGCATGAGCGACGCCGTCCCGGCCGGCGCCGCGCCCCTCGCAGTCCACGCCGGTGTGGCCGCCGCGCGCCGGCCGCCGCCGTCCGGCACGCCCGGCCCCGAGCACTTCGCGGGCCACCCGACGGTGGGCACGTTCTTCTTCGACCGCACGCCGCTGGGCGGCAAGAGCACGTTCTGCACGGGCAGCGTCGTCCACACGGCCGCCAAGGACATCGTCCTGACCGCCGGACACTGCGGTCTGGGCCTCGAGAAGGCCACCCACCGCATCTTCGTGCCGCAGTACGTGAGCGGCAAGCCCGCCGCCGACCAGCCTTACGGCATCTTCCCGGTCACCCGCGTGTACATCGACCCCCGCTACGAGGCGAACACCAAGAAGCCCGTCTCCGACCTAGACCTGGCCTTCACACAGACCGGCCCCGACAGCCACGCCAGGCAGGTGGAGGACGTCACGGGAGCCCTGACGTTCACCCCTGCCACCGGCTACACCCACCACGTCACCGTCCTCGGCTACCCCAGCTCCGAGGGCCTCAACCCCCAGCACCGTCTGATCCGTTGCCCCGTCACCACCACTCAGCTGCCAGGTTTCCGGCAGATGAGCATGGTCTGCACCGGCTTCTACGGCGGCGTCTCCGGCGGCCCCTGGATCGAGGACTACGACCCCGCCAACGGCACCGGCAAGGTCATAGGCAACACAGGCGGATACAACGGCGGCGGCAACGTCACCAATGACGACTGGGTGACCTACGCACCGCTCTACGGCAAGGACGCCCAGGATCTGTTCACCGCCGCCGCCGCCCACCGCACAGTAAGCCCGAGGCCGCCCTACCCCCCTGCCTTCGTCCGTGCGTCGTGGAAGCATGCCGTGCAGATGACGGCGGGTTACTACACCGGTGGTTCCGCGCGCGGCAAGCGCCATATGGACCTGATCGTGCGCTGGGACGACGGCAGGGTCACCCTCTACCAGGGCGGCGACACCAACGACCCCGCCCACCCCTTCGCCACGGAATTCCAGCTGGCCCCACGCAAGAGCATCTGGACCAACGCCCTCTCGATCACCTCCGTCAACACCGGCGGCGCCGCCGACGGCCTGGCGGTGCGCTGGAGCGACGGCGAGATGACCCTCTACGCGAGCGTCGACGCCAAGGGCTTCCACGGCGAGAAGCAGCTCGCCCCGGCCAAGACCGCTCTGTGGCGCGACAGCGCCCAGCTGATGACCGGCGGCCGCTTCACCCCGGGCGGCAACCGCGACGACCTCCTGGTCACCTGGAAAGACGGCCATGTCTCCCTCTTCACCGACCTGGCCGCCAACGCACTGAAGAAGCAGACCCAGATCATCGCCAAGAACACCACCTGGCCCTACGCCGGGCAGCTGACCACCGGCTCCTTCACCGGCAAGTCCACCGACGACGTGATCGTGCGCTGGAGCGACGGCGAGACCACCCTCTACCCCGGTCTGACCGCCAAGGGCCTGCCCGCCGAGACCAAGCTCCGGCCCGCGAAGTCCGAATGGAAGGACGCCACCGTCATCACCGCAGGCGCCTTCACCACCAACACCAGCGCCAACGACATCCTCGCCCGCTGGAACGACGGCCACCTCAGCCTCTTCACCGGCGTCGACGCGCACGGCCTCCACAACCAAACCCAACTCGCACCCGCAAGCTGACTGAGCGTTTCTGCCTGGAGCCGTCCCGTACGGCCATCGTCCGCTACGGCCCCGCCTCCCGCAGATACGCCGCCGTCTCCGGGTCAGCCGGCAGCAGGGTCTCCACCGCCAGCTCGGAGACGGTTACGTCCATCGGGGTGTTGAAGGTGGCGATGGTCGAGATGAAGGAGAGCACGGTGTGGTGGTGTTCGAGCATCATGGGGAGGGCGAAGGGGGTGTGCGCGCCGGAGGCTGCCGTTTTGTGGCCGCCCGGGGGCAGGGGGTAGGCGCTCACCTCGTCGTAGAGGGCGCGGAGGCGGGCTGAGCGCAGCAGGGCCAACTGGCGTTCCATCTGGGCGAGGAGGTGGCTGCGCCATTCCCGGTAGTTGCGGATGCGGGGGGCCAGGCCGTCGGGGTGCATGGTGAGGCGCATGGAGTTCAGCGGGGGCTGGAGGAGGTCGGGGGCGATGCCGTCCAGCAGCAGGGTGACGCCGCGGTTTGCCGCCTGTACGTGGTAGGTCCCGTCGACCACCAGGGCGGGGAAGGGCTCGTAGCCGGTCAGGAGGCGTTCCATGCCGGAGCGCAGGGCGGCCATCGACGGGTCGTCGAGCGGTGTCTCGGGGAAGGTGGGGGCGTAGCCCGCTGCGATCAGCAGGGCGTTGCGCTCCCGTACGGGGACGTCGAGGTGTTCGGCGAGGCGGAGCACCATCTCCTGGCTGGGGCGGGAGCGGCCGGTCTCGATGAAGCTGATGTGGCGGGCGGAGGAGTCGGCGCGCAGGGCCAGTTCCAGTTGGCTGATCCGGCGCCGGTCGCGCCATTCGCGCAGCAGGGAGCCCACGCCTGTGGTCGTCTCCGGTGAGGACGCCGCAGCAGTTGTCATGGGAGGGACGGTAGCCGAGGGCCGGTGCCGGTGGGGGTACGGGAGGCGCGCGCCGTGGGTGCGCGAAAGCGCCGTCGGCGTGCCACGCTGGAAGGGTTCCGGTCGCCGCGGCAGTGGGCGGCGGCGGTTCGGGTAACCATAGCCATGTGTAGTCGCGCGTATTCGTGCGTGCGTACTTATCCAGATGCGTGCCTATTCATGCAGATCGGGGGCCGGCTCGTCGATGGCCGGCACACGGGGAGGCGAACGCCATGACCGCTCAGCTGGAACCGCTCAGCTTCAAGGAGATCGAGGACCGTCTCGCGGAGCTGCCCGGCTGGTCCGTCGAGGGCGGGATGCTGCGCCGTGGCTACGCCTTCCACGGGCACTTCCCGGCTGCCGCCATGGTCATCCACATCGCGCAGATCCAGGAGGAGTTGGGCCATCATGCCGACCTGACGCTGGGGTACAACCGACTCGCGGTCTCGGTGAACACCCACAGCATCGGCGGACGGATCACCCATCTCGACTTCGGCCTGGCCCACCGGATCGAGGCGATCGCCCCGGGGCACGGAGCTCGCTGATCCGGTTCGTCGTTCCGGGGCACGACACCGTCCCCGGAGCGCGGCTGCACCGCGGTAGTCGGGCCGAGCCCCCATGGCCGCCCCGCCCCACCGGGCACCGCCCCGCCCTCAGCTCCCCGAGCGTGGCCGGACCACCCGCCCCGCGCGCGCCAGTTCCACATTGAACTGGGCGCCGGACAGCAGCGACAGGTGGGAGAACCACAGCCAGATCAGGAACACCACCGGCCCCGCGAGTGAACCGTAGAGCCGGTTGAAGGTGCCGACGTACGAGGTGTAGGC
Organism: Streptomyces lydicus; assembly: GCF_004125265.1. Lineage (GTDB taxonomy): Bacteria > Actinomycetota > Actinomycetes > Streptomycetales > Streptomycetaceae > Streptomyces > Streptomyces lydicus_C. Next base: position 1,350,529 of record NZ_RDTE01000003.1, on the reverse strand, counting down.
CGCGAAGCCGGCGGAGGAGACCAGCCAGAGGAGCACCGCGACGACGCCGCCGGGTGCCGCTCGGCGCACGCCGCGGGAGCTGGGCGGGCCTGAACGGAACAGCACCATCGCCAGCACCGTGGCCAGGAGCAGCAGCAGCGGCCACTTCAGCAGGTTCCAGGTCGCCTCGCCCGCCTCGCCCAGCCCGACGGCCCGGCCCAGTGCGGTCGCGATCGGCCCGCTCACCAGCAGGGCCACCGCGCTGCTGATCAGCAGGGCCATCAGCAGCAGCGCCGTCATCAGAATCCGCGGTGCCTTGCGCCACGGCGGGCGGTCGTCCTTGGTGCGGTTCATGGCGTGCAGCGCGCGGCGGAAGACGGCGAGATAGCTGCAGGACGACCACAGGGCGCTGACCAGGGCGCCGCCCAGCACCACCCAGGCGGCGGTGCGCTGATGTGCCATGCCGACCAGCGCACGGTGCACGGTCGGGCCCGACTGGGCCGGTGCGATCGACGTGATCTGGTTGATGAGCTGCTCGGTGGCCGCCGGATCGGCGAGACCGATCAGCGACACCGTGACGATCAGTGTCGGCAGCAGCGCCAGCACCGAGTAGTAGGTCAGGCTCGCGGCCCAGTCCGTCACATCGTCGTGCCACACCGACATCGGTGTACGGCGCAGAGCGGTACGGAACTGGGCCCACGTCGGCAGCGCGGCCGGACGCCTCGGCCCCGCCGCCCCGAGTGCGCGGTCCAGCTGCGTCCGGTCCAGCCCGCGGCGCATACCGCTCCCGGCCATGTCGTATCCGTCCTCTCCGTCGCATCCGTCGTATCCGTCCTGCATCATCTCCCGGCCCGGATGCCGCTCACGACACGAACGCCGCTCACGACACCGCTGCCGCTCACGGCACGGCGACCGCCCGCGACACGGCGACCGCCCGCGGGCCCCGGCCGCTCCGGCCCGGCTACGCCACCCGGCCACGCCGCCCCGGCCCCCGGCTACTCCAGCCCGCGTGCCCGCTTGAACCGCATCAGCCCGTCCGCCAGGTCCACCACGGGATCCGGATAGTCGTACGCCGCGCGCTCCGGCCCGGTCAGCTTCCACGGCTGGTGCACCGTCGCGCCCGCGAGGCCGGCCAGCTCCGGCACCCAGCGCCGTACGTACTCGCCCCGCGGGTCGAACCGTCTGGCCTGGACCAGCGGATTCAGCACCCGGTTGGGGCGGGTGTCGGTGCCGGTCCCGGCCACCCACTGCCAGTTGAGCTGGTTGTTCGCCATATCGCCGTCCACCAGCCAGTTCAGGAAGTGCCGCGCGCCCACCCGCCAGTCCACATACAGCGTCTTGGTCAGAAAGCTCGCCACCAGCATCCGGGCCCGGTTGTGCAGCCACCCCTCGTGCAGCAGCTGCCGCATCCCGGCATCGACCACCGGATAGCCGGTGCGGCCCTCCTTCCAGGCCGTCACCTCGGCGTCGTCGTACCGCCAGCGGTCGCCCCTGGTGCGATAGTCGGCGCTCGCCGCGCCGGGGCGGGCCGCCAGCACCTGATGGTGGAAGTCCCGCCAGGCCAGCTGCCGCACGAACGCTTCGGCACCGGCGTCCGGGCGGGCCGACGCCTTGTGCACCAGCTCCACCGGTGAGAGACAGCCGAAGTGCAGATACGGCGAGAGCCGTGATGTGGCATCGCCCGGCAGGTCGTCCTGCCGGGCGTGGTAGTCGGCCATGCCGGAGCGCTGCCAGGCCCCGAACCGGTGGCGCCCCGCCCGTTCGCCGCCCTCCGGCAGCGCGGGCGACGGTTTCCCGCCCGGGCACAGGTCCCCTGCCGACGGCAGGTCCTCGGTCCGCACCCCGTCCGGGACGTGTACGGACCGCGGCGCGGGCAGCACCGACCGCAGCCCCGCGGCCTGCCAGCGCCGGAAGTACGGCGTGAAGACCGCGAAGTGGTCCTTGCCCGGGCCGGAGGGCAGCACCGCGGCGGGCGGCAGCGCCGTGATGACCGCGTCGTGCACCACCAGCGCGCGCCCCGCCGCCGCCAGCCCGTCGGCCAACCGCCGCTCCCTGCGCAGCGCATAGCCGCTCACCCCGGCCGCGAGATGCACCTCGCCCGCTCCGGTCTCCGCCGCCACCCGGCAGGCTTCGGCCACCACATCCCCCGTACGGATGACCAGCCGACCGCCGCAACCACGCAGCCCGGCATCGAGATCGGCCAGCGCGCCGGCCAGGAACGCCGCCCGGTTGGGCACCATGAACCCCGCGTCAGCGACCCCCGTGTCGACGACGAACAGCGGCACCACCCGCGCCGCGGAGCGCAGCGCGGCATGCAGCACCGGCTGGTCGTGCAGCCGGAGGTCGGAGCTGAACAGGCAAACGGCTACGTCCATGCCCTACGTCTACACCGAACTCGCACCGTGCGATCGCCCGCCGGGGCGCGCCCCCCGACCTGGGACGTACTCCCGGTCAGGTGAGGTGCGCCCGCCAAACGGCCGGGTCCCGTCGGCGACGCGCTCCCGGTCAGGCGACGCAAGCGACACGCCCCGTCAAGCGAACGGCAGACCGCGCCACGGCGAGGCCGGGTCCTGGGTGAGGACCCGGTGCAGGTGCACGGCCTGCGCGTACTCCGGCCCGAACCAGCCGTTGTCGAAGGCCAGCATCCGGCCCAGTGCGTAGCCCGCAGCGAACTCCTCCCACGAGCCGTACACCTCCCTGGCCTTCGCGCCGGCCCGCGTCACGGCCTGCTCGGCCTGCTGCGGTGCGCACAGCCGGGCGCCCAGGCCCCAGCGGACGAGCGCGACGGCATGTGCGAGGTCCAGCGCGACGAGGGACACGACCCGGCCGTCCGCCGGCGGCAGCAGCCCGTCGGCGCGGAACCGCTCTTCGTACCTGGTCACGAGCTCGGGGACGGCCGGCATGGCGGCGGCGTCCGGGGAGCCGGCCCCGGCCTCATCGGTCCGGCTCGCGCTCGTCGCATCCGTCGCATCCGTCGCATCCGTCTCGTCCGCCGAGTCCGCCGAGTCCGCAGCGTCCCCGGCACCCCCAACGGCCCCCGCCCCGGCCCCGGCCTCGCGCCCGCCCGCCCGTGCCCGCAGCGCGGTCTCCGTCTCCGCCGGTACGAACTGCCCGCCGAGCAACTGGTCCAGGCGCTGCTGCCAACCGGCGGGGTCGGTCACCGACCACTGATCGTGCAGTGTCTGTGCGTCGGCGGCGTGATCGAGGAAGGCCGTACCGAGTTCGTTCCACGGCACGCTGTGGTGCACCGCGAGCGGCGCACCGCACGCCAGCCCCTGTGCCAGCGGGCCGTGCAGCGGACCGCCGAAGTGCGTGACGAGCAGGCCGCCGGGTCGGGCCCCGACCTGGGCGCGCCAGCGCAGCCAGCCGGTGCGGTGGGCCGGGGAGGCGGCCAGGTACACGGCGCACGGCGTCCCGGGATTGACCGCGAGCCGCCATTTGTCGTTCGGCCAGTCCTGCGCCAGCTCCTCCAGCGAAACCCGGTCGAAGAACTGCTGCGGCTGCCACGGCGGCAGCATGCCGCGGGTCAGGACGGGAATGCACTTACCACCCGCCGCCGGGTCGTCGTAGACGGGCAGCGGGTCCTGGCCCTGCTGCGGTGCCGCCAGAAACAGGTCCTCACCGGCGATCGCCGCGATCTGACCGTCCCAGTCCCCACGCGCCGTCGCTTCGTACAGCCGCCGCTCGGTATCCGTCGGCGGTATCCATCCCGGAGTAGCCACGGGCCAGACCCTATGGTCGCGCCCCGCTCCGCCGGAATCCGGGGTTGCCGGAGCGGCAACGCGGATTGCACGCCCACCACCGGTAACGGAGGCTCGATGTCATGAGCAACGACGAACGGCCCGCACCCGGGCACGGCGCCCACGACACGGCGCAGATCGACTGGGAGGTGTTCGGCCCGCTCCTCGAACGGGGCGCCGAGCTGCACCTGCCGCTCTACGAGCAGGCCGCGGCCTGGCTGCGGCAGCTCCTCGTCGAGGCGGCCGCGGCCGGGGGCCACAAGGGCGTGGACCGGGTGCTCGACGTCGGCAGCGGGCCGGGCGTCGTCAGCTGTCTGCTGGCCCGGGCCTTCCCCGCCGCCGAGGTGGTCGCCGTGGACGCGAGCGCGGCACTTCTGGAGCGGGCACACGCCCGGGCCGGGCGCCTCGGTCTCGGCGACCGGGTCCGCACCCATCTCGCCGAACTCCCTGACGGGCTCGACGCCCTCGGCGGCGCCGACCTCATCTGGTCCGCCAGGACCCTGCACCACGTCGGTGACCAGCGTGCCGCGGTCGCCGCCCTCGGCGCTCATCTGCGGCCCGGCGGGCTGCTCGCCGTCTCCGAGGGCGGCCTCACCACCCGCTTCCTGCCGCGCGACATCGGCATCGGGCGCCCAGGACTGCAGTCCCGGCTCGACGCGGCCTGCGAGGACTGGTTCGTGGAGATGCGCGCGGCGCTGCCCGGCGCCGTCGACGACACCGAGGACTGGCCCGCCTTCCTCGCCGACGCCGGCCTGCGCACCCCGCGCACCCGCAGTTTTCTGCTGGACCTGCCGGCCCCGCTGACCGGGGATGCGCGCGCCTACCTCCAGGACCACCTGTCCCAGGGGCTCGACCTGTACGGCGACCGCCTGGGCGAGGACGACCACACCACCCTCGCCCGTCTCGCCGACCCCGATGACGCCGTCGGTATCGCCCGCCGCCCCGATGCCTTCCTGCTGTCCGCGCAGACCGTCCACACGGCCCGCGCGCAGCAGTGAGCCGTCAACGGCCTCAACGGCCCCTCAGCCCTGATGCATCGGCTTCGGGCTGATCACGGCGAAGGTCGCGCCCTGCGGATCGGCCACCACGGCCATCCGGCCGGCGACCATGTCGAAGGGCTGCTGCAGCGCCGCGCCGCCGGCCGCGGTGATCTTGTCGACCGTGCCGTCGGTGTCCGTCACCGCGAAGTACACCAGCCAGTGCGAGGGAGTGCCGGACGGCATCTGTTCGGACATCGGCTGCATACCGCCCACCGGCCGGTCGTTCACCGTCAGGGCGTAGTAGTTCTCGGCGCCCTCCATGGGGGCGCTGTCGATACCGAGGGCCGCCTTGTGGAACGTGGCGGCGGCGGACGGGTCGGTGGTGTTGAGCTCGTTCCAGATCAGTGCGCCCGGTTCGTTGACGACGCCGGCGCCGGGGAAGTCCTTGGGCTGCCAGATACCGAACACCGCTCCGGTGGGCTCGGCCGCGATACACATCCGGCCGAGCGTCATCACGTCCGTGACCGGCATCAGGAGCGTGCCACCGGCCTGGTTCACCGCTTCGGAGGCGGCGTCCGCGTCGGCGGCCGACAGGTAGGTGGTCCACACCGTCGGCGGCGCGGGCTGACCGCCCATCGGGACGGCGGCCATGATTCCGGCCACCGGCTTGCCGTTCAGCGTGCAGACGGCATAACCCCCGGTCTCCGCGGGCCCGATCTCTCCGGTCCACCCGAAGACCTCGGAGTAGAAGTCGATGGCGGCTTGCTGGTCGGGGGCCGCGAGATCGATCCAGCAGGGCGTCCCGGGCTGGTAGGGAGAGGTGACTTCAGGCATCGTGCCTCCTCGCTGGGGCCTCCCCTGCCAGGGCACGGGGGAGGCGCAGGGCAAAGCGAGGGGTACCGGTCCCGTCGGCATGCGCCGGGTCCGCCCCACGCTCACCCACCACACTTCCTGCCGTCCGCCGGGCCCGCCACTCGGGTACGGCAACGGCGCCGCCCGGACGAGCCGGGCGGCGCCGCTGTGGAGCGCCGTTACCGAGCGGCGGTCAGGCCACGTCGAAGGTGACCGGGTCCGGGCCGATCCGCTTGCCGGTGTCCAGGCCGGCGAGGGCGGCGAGGTCCGCGTCGTCCAGCTCGAAGTCGAAGACGTCGATGTTCTCGGCGATGCGCGAAGGGGTGACGGACTTCGGGATGACGACATTGCCGAGCTGGAGGTGCCAGCGCAGGACCACCTGAGCGGGGGTCTTGCCGTGCTTGGCGGCGAGCGTGGCGATCGCCGGGTCCTCCAGGAGGCCCTTGCCCTGGCCGAGCGGCGACCAGGCCTCGGTCACGATGTTGTGCCGGGCGTGGAAGGCGCGGGACTCGGCCTGCGGGAACTGCGGGTGCAGCTCGATCTGGTTGACGGCCGGGACCACGGAGGTCTCGCCCAGCAGTCGCTCCAGGTGTGCGGGCAGGAAGTTCGAGACGCCGATGGCCTTGGCGCGGCCCTCCGCCTGAATCTTCTCCAGGGCGCGGTACGTCTCGACGTAGCGGTCCTTCGACGGGAGCGGCCAGTGGATCAGGTAGAGATCCACATAATCGAGACCGAGCTTGGTGAGGGAGGCGTCGAAGGCGCGCAGCGTGGAGTCGTGGCCCTGGTCGGCGTTCCAGAGCTTGGTCGTGACGAACAGTTCGTCACGGGCGATTCCGGAAGCGGCGAGTGCCTTGCCCGTGCCCTCTTCGTTGCCGTAGATCGCCGCGGTGTCGATGCTGCGGTATCCGGCTTCCAGGGCCTGGCCGACGGCGGTGAACGCCTGGTCGTCCTCGACCTGCCAGACGCCCAAGCCGAGCTGCGGCATCGCTACGCCGTTGTTGAGCGTGATGGAGGGAACCTTGCTCACGGGGGAATCGATCCTTACGTCGTCTTTCTCGTTCACGGATGTCAACGACCATCCGGAGTGGCGCATTCCCGTGCGAGCCGACGGGATGCGGGCGGGGGCGGAGTAATCCTGCGAAGGCGCGGTGAGCGGGACCGGTCGGCGGCGCCCCGACGCCGGTCGTGGCCGGTGGTACGGGGGTATGCCGCGGTGGTCGCGGCAGCGGGTTCGCGGAGAGTGAACGCGCCGGTGCGGTGCACCTCACCGGCCGGGGCGCCGCCCCCGGGAAGCCCCCAGGGGGCGGCGCCCCGCCCGTCACGACTGGTACAGCGCGTCCACCTCGACCTGGTAGGTCGTCTCGATCGCCTTGCGCTTGAGCTTCAGCGACGGGGTCAGCAGCCCGTGCTCCTCGCTGAACTGGTTGGCCAGTATCCGGAACGTACGGATCGACTCGGCCTGCGAGACCAGCGTGTTGGCGGCGACCACGGCGCGCCGGATCTCGGTCTCCAGGTCCGGGTCGCGCACCAGGTCGGTCGGCCGCATCTCCGGCTTCTCCCGCATGGCCAGCCAGTGCGCGACCGCCTCCGGGTCCAGGGTCACCAGCGCCGCGATGAACGGCCGGTCGTTGCCCACGACGATGCACTGGGCGACCAGCGGATGCGCCCGCACCCGCTCCTCCAGGCCCACCGGCGAGACCGTCTTGCCGCCGGAGGTGACCAGGATCTCCTTCTTGCGGCCGGTGATCGTCAGATAGCCGTCCTCGTCCAGTGCGCCCAGGTCGCCCGTGGAGAACCAGCCGTCGTGCAGCACGGCATCGGTCGCCTTGGGGTCGTTGTGGTAGCCGTGGAAGATCTGCCCGCCGTACAGCCAGATCTCGCCGTCCTCCGCGATGTGCACGGTGGTGCCGGGGACGGGGGTGCCGACGGTGCCGAAGCGGGTCCGCTCGGGCGGGTTGGCGGTGGCGGCAGCGGTGCTCTCCGTCAGGCCGTAGCCCTCGAAGATCCGGACGCCGGCGCCGTCGAAGAACAGCCCGAGCCGGCGCTCCATCGCGGAGCCGCCCGACATCGCGTGCCGCACCCGGCCGCCCATCGCCGCCCGGACCTTGCTGTAGACCACCTTGTCGAAGAACTGATGCTGCATCCGCAGCGCGGCGCTCGGACCGGACCCGGTGCCGAAGGCCTTGTGCTCCTGTGCCTCGGCGTAGCGGACCGCGATCTCGACGGCCTTGTCGAACGGTCCGGCCTTGCCGTCCGCCTCGGCCTTGCGCCGGGCCGCGGCGAAGACCTTCTCGAAGATGTACGGCACCGCCAGGATGAAAGTCGGCCGGAACGTCTGCAGGTCAGGCAGGAGCGCACGGGCCGCCAGCTCGGGCTGGTGGCCCAGCTTGACCCGGCCGCGCACCGCGGCGACCTGGACCATCCGCCCGAAGACATGCGCCAGCGGCAGGAACAGCAGGGTGGCGGCTTCCTCGTCGCCCTTGGAGGTGAAGACCGTCTCGTGGCGCAGCACGATGTTGTCGGCCTCGGCCATGAAGTTGGCGTGGGTGATCACGCAGCCCTTGGGGCGGCCGGTGGTGCCGGAGGTGTAGATGATCGTCGCGGTGGCGTCCGGGGTGACGGCCATCCGGTGGCGGTGCACGACATCGTCGTCGATATGCGCACCTGCCGCGGTCAGTTCGGCCACCGGGTCGGCGTCCAGCTGCCACAGCTTGCGCAGCTGGGGAAGCCGGTCGATGACCGAGCCGATGGTCATCGCATGGTCCTCGTGCTCGACCAGGCAGGCCGAGACGCCCGCGTTGTGCAGCATCCAGAAGACCTGCTCCGCCGACGACGTCGGATACAGCGGTACGGACTGGACGCCGATCGACCACAGTGCGAAGTCGAACAGGGTCCACTCATAGCGCGTACGCGACATGATGCCGACGCGGTCGCCGAACCGGACGCCCTGCGCCAGCAGACCCTTGGCCAGTGCGATGACCTCGTCCCGGAATGTTCCGGCGGTGACGTTCTGCCAGTTGCCCGCATCGTCCTTACGGGCGAAGGCGACGCGCTCGGGGTCGGCTTCGGCGTACTCGTAGACGGCGTCCGCCAGCCCGCCGACCCGGGGCGCGGTCGCCAGAGGCGGGACGGTGAACTCGCGCAATGACCCAGCTCCTCGTGGTGTTGCTCACAAGGCCGCGACCGTACCCCAACGTGACGACATCCGGCAGAGCCGTACCACGTAGTGAATCCGGCAGCACGGGATCTGGCCAACCGTCGAAATCGGGTCACTTCGGAGAAGCCTGGACATGAGCCAACCGGTTCAACGCCGGACGATCACGACGCCGGGACCATATCTGCACCAAATCTCTGCACCCGGCACCGGATCGGACGCCTGCCCGGTGCGAGCCCCTGGCCAGGGCTTGTCCCGTAGGCGGAGGAGCTTCCAGGGGAGCTGCAGCCGGTCGCCGCCCGCCAGGATCGCGCCGGCAAGTGCCTCTGCCGGGCCACGTGTCGCGCGGTTGCGCTGCCCATGGAGCAGAACGAACTCCGCTCTGCCGAGTTCCGGCAGCCCGGCACGTGGCTGAATCTGTACCACGCCTGGCGGGATCATGCCCCTCATATGTGCCATAACGCCCAGGCCTGCCCGGGTTGCGGCGATCGGTCCGTTGAGGCTTCCGCTGGTGCAGGCGATCCGCCGCTCCCGGCCCGCGTGCTCCAGTCCCTCCAGTGCCCTGGCCCGGGGCAATGTCGCGGCGGCGATCTGCGCGGGGTCGTTCTCCAGCCTCGTCGGCATCGTCGTCACACCGCTGCTGGCGGGCCTTGTCCTGCACGGGAACGGCGGTGGCTTCTCGGCCGATGCGCTGCTGTCGATCGTCTGTCAGCTGCTGCTGCCGTTCGTCGCCGGGCAGCTGCTGCGGCGGCGGACCGGCGGGTTTCTCACGCGCCACAGGAAGCTCCTCGGCCTGGTGGACCGCGGCTCGATCCTGCTCGTCGTCTACACCGCCTTCAGCGCCGGCATGGTCGAGGGCATCTGGCACCAGGTCTCCGGCCCGCGGCTGCTCTGTCTGCTGGGCGTGGAGGCGGTGCTGCTCGTGGTGATGCTGACCGCCACCTCGTACGGTGCCAAGTGGCTCGGCTTCCCCCGTGCGGACCGGATCGCGATCACCTTTGCCGGATCCAAGAAGAGCCTGGCGGCCGGTCTGCCGATGGCCGGCGTGCTCTTCGGTGCGCAGGCCGGACTCGCGGTGCTGCCGCTGATGCTCTTCCATCAGGTGCAGCTGATGGTGTGTGCGGTCCTGGCGAAGCGCTACGCCGCCACCGCCCACCTGGTGGCCGGACCGGCAGCGACCGCGGCCGGTCCGGGGCTCGCGGCCGGAGCCGCGGTGGGCGGCACGCAGGGCTGAGGCCCGCCCGACGCGACGGCGTCCGGGCAGACCGGGGCGGCGCGCCGGTTCAGCTCCTCGCGGTCCCGCGCACCCGGTCCAGCGACAGCCCCAGGACGAGCGGACCGCCCACCGGGGCGTTGGCGCCGCGTACGCGAGACAGTTCGGCGTCGGTCAGGGCCCGCCGGTAGACACGCACTTCGTCCAGCGCGCCGGTGAACTGGGCGCGGCCGTCGGGCCGCTGGCCCAGATGCACACCGAAGACCGAGCCACGGCTGACCGACCCCGGCACATCGGGGACGACGGTGGTCTCCCCGCCGTCCACGGTGAGCAGCAGTCGGCCACCCGTGCGGCGCAGCGCCAGTTGGTGCCAGTTCCCGTCGTTGTACGCGTCGTGGGTCACGGCCTGGGCGGTGGCGGCCGGGGCGGGGCCGTCGACGGCGGTTACCCGGGCGACGATCCGGTGGTGGCCGGGGTCGCCCTCCACCGCGACCTGCGGCGACTTGCTGCCCACCCCGCCCATCCACAACAGCGGCTGTTCGCCGGTGGTGGCGTCGTAACGGAGCCACAGGCTGCAGGTGAAGTCACGGGTGCCGAGCGGGAGGGAGCCGCGGTAGGGGAGACGTACCGCATCGTCGGAGCCGTCGAAGGACAGCGCCTGACCGAAGCGGCCGCCGGTGGTCCGGGCGCCGCCCAGGACGACGGCTGGCCGGGCGCCCGGGGCGGCGTCGCCCGTCGCGGGGTCCGGGCCGCGGCGCGGACCGAGCCAGTCCTCGGTGAAGCGGGCGAAGCGGATCTCGTCGCGGGCGTCGACCGCGCCGCCCTCGTACATCAGGCCCGTGACGTCGTCGGAGACGGCGACCAGGTCCGAGTAGCCGGACCAGTCGGTGGTCACCCGGGCACCCCGGTCGACGCTCTCCCAGGTGCGGCCCTCGTCCCAGGAGGAGCGGATGGTCATGGTCCGGCGCCGGTCGGGATCGGCGGGCGCCGCGAACAGGGTGCGGCTGCGGCCGGCGTGCGGGTGCGGCAGCCGGAGCGCCGAGCCCTGCACCATCGGGGTGTAGAGGTCGGGGAGGGCGCGGAACGGGGCGGCGAAGGAGTTGCCGCCGTCACGGCTGACCGCCGCGGTGCGGTGTCCCAGATCGGTGCCGTCCTGTTCCCGCCCGTTGACGTAGACCGAGCCGTCGGAGCGTTCCAGGAGCGCCATCTCCGAGGGTTTTTGACGGAAGGTGCCGTCCGCGGCGACGGGCCAGGTGTCCAGCGCGCCGACCTTCCAGGTGGCGCCGCCGTCGTCGCTGTGGACCAGCGCGGCGTGGTTGGCGGTGACCCGGTGGTCCGCGTAGCTCTCGGAGTTGATGCCGAACACCAGCCGGCCCGCGTGCCGTCCGCGGGTGAGCTGGATGCCGTGCAGGGGCCCGGTGGCGTACCAGGAATTCCACTGCGGGGGACGGACGGCGGCGGTCAGGTCCCGGGGCGCGGACCAGGTGGCGCCGTCGTCGTCGCTGTACTGGAGGTGCGGGGTGCGGTCGCAGGGGACCTCGCAGCTGAGGCCGTCGGCGCGGCCCTTGTTGTAGGTCTCGGCGAGCACGATCCGGCCGGTGCGGTGGTCCACGAGGGGCGCCGGATTGCCGTGGGTGTCGCCGTTGCCGTGGTTGACGACCTGGAGCGGGCCCCAGGTCCGGCCGCCGTCGGCGGAACGCTTGAGGACGAGGTCGATATCGCCCGCGTCACCGCAGTCGTGCCGCCGGCCCTCGGCGAACGCGAGGAGGGTGCCGTGCACGGACTTCACGACGGCCGGTATACGGAAGCAGAAGTAGCCCTGCTCCCGGGACGACTTGAAGAGGATCTGCTGCTCGAAGCCGCCGGCGGGGGAGGGCGCCGCGGCGGCGGCACCGGCACTGTCCGATGCCCTGTCAGGCGCGGAGTGTGCGTGTGCGGGGGCGGTCGGCAGAAGGGCGAGGGCGGTGGCGGTCAGCGCGGTGAGCAGGGCCACGGCGCGGCGGTGCCGGGGTCTGCAGCGGGGGCTGTGGTGTGCGCGGAGAACTGACGTCATGGTCCGGCCTGCCCTTCGAGGCATCGGCGTCGGGTCATCAGGACATCCCACGTCCTATGTGCATCGCGACGGAAGCTACTGCCGCGTGCGGACCGCGACAAGGAGCGTGCGCGGGTTCTCCGCGCCGCGGCCGTAATTCACTCTCCTGATTCACCCTCCCGGCTCGCAGGTGCTGTGCCGGGTGCGCTTGGTGCGCCTGGTGCGGGACGAGGGCTGGGGGCGGTGCGGCGGACGGGAGCGGTCCGAGGGGCGGGCGTGAGACGAGGGCCGGGCGCGGGGCGAGGGCTGAGAGCGCCGCGTGTGCCTGCCCGGTGTTCCGCAGGTGCCGCGCCGCGCCGGCTGTGCTTGCCGAGCCGGCTGTGCTCGCCGCGCTCGCCGCGCCGGTCCCGCCCCCGCCTCATGGGCGCAGTACCACCTTCCCGAGGTTGGCCCTGGCCTCGATGATCTCGTGTGCCTTCGCGGCGTCGTCCAGGGGCAGTTCGGCATGGACCGCGGCCCGTAGCCGGCCGGACCCGGCAAGCTCCCACAGCCGCGCCCGGTGCTGCTCGTACAGCGCCCGGTGGACGGTGGAGAAGCGGCGCATCGTCAGTCCCGTGATGGTCTTGGCGCCCGCCAACAGCTCGTGCGCCGGGACCGTCCCGCCGCCGGAGTTGAAGAAGATCAGCCGGCCGCCGGGAGCCAGCGCGGCCAGTGCGCGCGGCAGCAGCTCGCCGCCGACGCCGTCCAGGACGATATCGACCGGCTCGCCCCAGGACTCCTGGTCGTAGACCACCACCTCGTCGGCCCCCAGCCCGTTCAGGAACTCCGCCTTGGCGGGCGAGCCGACCGCGGCCACCACCCGTGGCACCCCCTGGAGTTTGGCCAGTTGGACGGCGAGGTGCCCGGTGCCGCTCGCCGCGCCGGTGATCAGTACGGACTCGGTGCCCTGCGGTGCCGCGGTGCTGAGCGCGGCCAGCGCGACCTGGCCGCTGCGCACCAGCGCCACCGCCTGCACGGCGTCGGCGCCGTCCGGTATCCGGCTCGCCAGGAAGGCGGGCGCGAGGGCGAGTTCGGTGTACGAGCCGGTGAGGGTGAGTGAGGTGACACGGTCGCCGGGGGCGAATCCGGTGACGTCCGGGCCCACGGCCACGACCGGGCCGGCGACCTCGCCGCCGGGCATGGCGGGCAGCGGATCGCCACCGCCCTTGCCGTCCCCGCGCACCCGTCGTACGCACGGCAGCGTCACCCCGATCGCCTCCGTGCGCACCAGCAGTTCACCGGGGCCGGGCACCGGCGCCTCGGCCTCCTCGACCCGCAGGACCCCGGGGCCGCCGTAGGTATGGAATCGGACACGGCGCATGGGCAGACACCTCCGGGGTCGTCGCTCGGCGCGGCGGCAGACGGGCGGACGAGCAGACGGGCAGCCGGACAGCTGCCGGGTCGCCGGACGGCGCACACCGGACGGTTTCATTGGGATCCCCAACGATAGCGCGCAATCATTGGACCCACCAATGGTTTTTCGTTGGGTCTGCCAAGGGAACGCTCGGTACGGTGACCCCATGGCCGACACCCCCTACGCCCCCCGCCACATCCGCGCGCTCCCCAGCTGGCTGCTGGGCCGCGCGGCCGCCCGCGGCCACCGCCTCGTCGCCGAAGCCCTGGCCGGCGAAGGCATGCGGATGATGCACCACGCCGTCCTGTCGGCGGTCGAGGAACTCGGCCCGGTCTCGCAGGCGGAGCTCGGCCGGACGCTGCATATCGACCCCAAGGACATGGTCGCGATCGTCAACGAGCTGCAGGGGGACAAGCTGGTGACCCGCAGCCCCGATCCCCGGGACCGGCGCAAGAACGCCATCGAGATCTCCGCCGACGGCCGGCGGCGGCTGCGGCGCACCCGGCAGCTCGGTGACGAGGCCAACGCGGAGCTGACCGGAGATCTGACCCCGGCCGAACGCGAGCAGTTGGTCGCCCTGCTGACCCGGATCGCGCTGCCGGGGGAGTGAGTCACGAGGCCGGGGGCCTGAGCCGCGAGGCCGGGTAGGCGGGGCGCCCCGCCGATCGGTTCGCGGGCCCGGCCGGGCGGACGGGCCCGCGCACTCAGTCCGTAGGCGTTGCGGCCCCCGCGGGCAGGGCGATGCGGTGCTCACCCGCGTAGACGTTCATGGAGGAGCCGCGCAGAAACCCGACCAGGGTCAGCCCGGTCTCGGCGGCCAGATCGACGGCGAGCGAGGAGGGCGCCGAGACCGCGGCCAGCACCGGAATGCCCGCCATCACGGCCTTCTGCGCCAGCTCGAACGACGCCCGGCCGGAGACCATCAGCACACACGACGACAGCGGCAGCTGTCCCTGCTGCAGCGCCCGACCCACGATCTTGTCGACGGCGTTGTGCCGCCCCACGTCCTCCCGGATGTCGAGCAGCTCACCGTCCGTCGTGAACAGCGCCGCGGCGTGCAGGCCCCCGGTCCGCTCGAACACCCGCTGAGCGGCCCGCAGCCGGTCGGGAAGGGCGGCGAGGGTCGCCGGATCGATACGGATCGGATCGATCCGGACCTGATCGTGACGGTTCGGATCGCTACGGACCGGATCGTTACGGACCGGGTCGATGCCGTCCGGGGCGGCGGGGGAGGCGTCCAGGGGCCAGCGGGTGGTGGTGCGCACCGCGTCCAGGCTGGCCTTGCCGCACAGCCCGCACGACGACGTCGTATAGACATTGCGCTCCAGGGTGATCTCCGGGACCGGGACCCCGTCCGCGAGCCGGACGTCCACGACGTTGTAGGTGTTCTCTCCCTCCGCCGTCGCCCCCGCGCAGTAGACGATGTTCGCCAGCTCGTCGGCGCTCGCCAGCACGCCCTCGCTGACCAGGAAGCCGGCGGCGAGCGCGAAGTCGTCGCCCGGTGTGCGCATCGTGATCGCCAGGGGTTTGCCACCGAGCCGTATCTCCAGCGGTTCCTCGGCGACGAGGGTGTCCGGGCGGGTGCTCACGGCACCGTCGCGGATGCGGATGACGCGGCGTCGCTCGGTGACCCGTCCCATGTCTGATCAGTCCCGTCCTCACCGGGCCGCAGCGTTCCCGGTGGTGTCTGTATGGAGAGCCGAGCCGGCCCCTTGGTGCTGCTCGGTGCTACTCGGTGCCGTGCGGAGTTGCTCGGTGCCGTGCGGTGCTGCTCGGTGCAGTGGTTGCCGCCGGGGTCACCGGAGCCGTGCGCGGCGAAGTGACCTCGACGTTCCCATTCTCCGGCACGTTCTCCTGCACGGGAGCGCGGGGCGGCGGCCGGCGTGGTGCGTGGCGCCCGTACGGGAGTGTCAGCTCTTCAGCTCACGCCCGCCGAATGCGCCCGAGCCGTCGGCCGCGGCCCAGACGGCCTCCAGACCGGACTGGTCCAAGGTCTGCCAGTCCGGGGTGTCCTGGACCAGGGTCCGCCCCAGCCTGCGCCCCAGCTCGACCATCGACCGGCCGGTCGCGCCGCGCTCGGCCCCGTATGCCGCGAGCGCGTCGGGCCGTTCCGGCAGGGCGCGCAGCGCGGCCTCCAGGGCGGCGGCGTCCTGCAGCGCCTTGACCGCACCGGCGCCGGTGTGCGGGCGGGCGACGGTGGCCGCATCGCCCGCGAGCAGCAGCCGCCCTGCCGTGTAGCGCGCCGCGGTGAAGTCGTACATCGGCTGGATGAACACTTCTTGACGCGGCGTCAGTCGCATCAGCCCGCCCCAGTAGGGCGGCAGCAACTCGTCCGCGACGTGGGAGAAATGGGCGTACAGGGCGTCGGTGAGGGTGCCGGGCGGCAAGCTGGTGGGGGTGTCGAGCCCCAGGTCGAGTCCGGCGGGCGGGGCGGTGTACAGGACCCAGTTCGCACGCCGGCCCCCCTGGCCGTCCGGGATGCGGTAGATGATGACATGGCCGCCGGGGAAGACGCCGTAGATGCAGTCCTCTTCCGCCCAGGGATCGGCCGGCAGGGCGGGGAAGCTGAGCTCCGTCAGCCGGTCGGCCGGAACCGCGCCACGCCAGGCGAGGTAGCCGGCATAGTCGGGCCGCACGCCGGGGAACGCGGTCTCGCGGACCACCGAACGGTAGCCGTCCGCCCCGATGAGCAGGTCGAAGCGCTCCGTACGGCGGCTGCTGCCGTCGGCGCCGCGCCGCTCGCCACTGCCCGCACCGCCCTCGCCTGCGCTGCTTCCTTCGCCGCCGCCGAGATGAACGCCCACGCCGTCCGCCGCGTCGCTGACCGCGTCCACCCGTACCCCCGGCCGGAAGACGGTGTCCTCCGGCAGCCGCCGCCGTAACTCCTGCCAGAGCGGACCCCAGCAGTACGAGCGGAACGGGAAGGGCAGCGTGCCGATCTGACGGCCGAGCGGCCTGGCGCCGTCGCGCACGTACCAGCGACGGGCGGCCAGCTGCACCCACGGCATGGCGGTGTCCAGATATCCGGCGGCGGCGAGCTCGGCATACCGGGCGTTGTGCACCGCGAGGCCGACACCGCGGTCGGCGAGGCGGCCGGCGGTGCGTTCGTACACGGTGACGTGGCCGGCCCCGGCCCGGTGCGCGGCCAGTGCCGTGGCGCAACCGGCGATGCTGCCGCCCACGACGGCCACGTCGGCCCCTGCGATCCTGATGCGGTCCCTGCTCATACGCGGATACCCCCTGCGTTGTCCGGCGCCGATGGTCGGTCGGCTGCCTGGTGTGACCGGGCCGGTGTGACCGTGTCGGTGCGACCGTGTCGGTGCGACCGGGCCGGTGTGATCCGGCACATCTTCGCAGCGCGCGCCCCGCCCGGCGCACCAAAACCGCTCCCTGCATCGCCCCGGTACCGCCCCCTGCACCGTCACCCGTCCGCCCCCTCTCCCCGCAGCCTTCTTAAGTCTCCTCAAGGAGGGGTGACCGGGCGGTGACCTGGGTATGTGCATGATTCGGGACCCTGGCAGCGCCGTGGACCCGGGGCCGGCCGAGCGCCGCGCCCCATGAAGAGCGGCCCGGTGGCGGGTTCTGTGGGGGATCCCGCCACCGGGCGTCAGCTGACGGGGGGACTGCCCGGTCACCGCGTCGGCACACGGAGCCCCCTCGCTCGGCGGGTGTCTTACGAGGCGAGCGCTTCGCACCAGTCCTCGACGGTGACGACATCCGCCCACTGCGGGAACAGTTTCCCGGTGAGGACCCGGTGCACCTCGGGGTCGGTGTCGAGGCAGGCATCTGACAGGACGGTGAGGCCGAAGTCCATGTCGTTGGCCTGGCACAGGGTGTGCAGCACCACACCGCTGGTGGCGATGCCGGTGAGAACGAGGCTGTCGATACCGCGAGACCTGAGCACCAGGTCGAGGTCGCTGCCCGAGAACGCGCTCCCCCGCCTCTTGGTGATGACGATCTCGCCGTGCCGGGGCGTGACGTCGGGGTGGATCCCGGTCCCGGGGCTGCCCTCGGTGAACAGGCCCTCTCGCACGGCGGAGGAGAGCACCTTGTTCCGCGTACTGACGTCCGGTTGGACCGGGCGCAACCCGACGACCACGTAGATCACGGGGATACCCGCCGCCCGGGCACCGTCGATCGCCTTGCGCAGGCGCGGCAGATATCCGGAGCCGTCGTCGACGATATCCACGATATCCACGATGTCCCGTTGGACGTCCATCACGAGGAGGGCGCTGTTCGGCATGCTTGCGGTCCTTTCTTCACGGGGAACACAGGGGCTTCACGGTGATCACGGGGGGCACGGCAGCCAGGAGGAAGTCTCGGGGATGCGGCCGAACCGCGGTGGTCAAGTGCGGGTCCCCGACCGCAGTTCCATGCCGAAAGGTTCGTGAAACACCAGGTCAGCAGCGGGAACGGCGGAGAACGGCGGATCATATCGGCCAATGAGGCAGCCCCCACACGCCCTGGACAGTGCCCGGTCGACGACCCCTCCTGCCACCGGACGCGGCCCCTCGTTGACCTTGCCCCTGGGAGAAGCCACAGCACCAGTGGGCCGGTTGACGTGTCCCGTCCGACGAGGAGCAAGGATGAACACCGAGATCCATCTGCTGCGCTACCGGGAGTTGCTGCGCGAGGCCGATCACTACCGTCTCGCCCTCATGGCCAGGAAGACCGAACCACCGCCTTCCCGCCCGGGCCGTACCCCTCCAATACCCCGGGCAAAACCCCGGGCCCGTCCGTCACGCCGGCGACGATCAGCGGCCTGACCTTCCACATCTCGCCGACCACTCCGGCCGGAACGGTTCCGCTCCGGTCCGATCCGCGAGACCGGCCCGGCCCCCGGTCACCGGCCGGGTAATGTGCACCCGATCAAGACATCAGGCATCAGCAGCGCAACACCCATCAGCAGCACAACACCGCACCAGGCACCCGACCGATCACGAATGGCGAGACGCACATGAGCGAGGGGACAGCACCGGCGGCCGGCGAAGCGGCCGCCGTCGCCGACGAGGCGGCCCGTGAACGGCTGAGCTATCTGCGCGGCAGCATCGACAACCTCGACGCCGCCCTGGTGCATCTGCTCGCCGAGCGCTTCAAATGCACCCAGCAGGTCGGCGAACTCAAGGCCCGGCACAGCCTGCCGCCCGCCGACCCGGCCCGCGAGGCCGCACAGATCGAGCGGCTGCGCCGATTGGCCGAGGACGCCAAGCTCGATCCGGCATTCGCCGAGAAGTTCCTCAACTTCATCATCGGAGAGGTGGTTCGCCACCACAAGGCCATCGCTCATCAGGCTTCTACCAGCAACGACGAGCGGAGTGGGGAGACTTCAGCTCCCATTGAGTGATCATCTGGGAGATATCTGGGAGATCAACTTTGTGAGGCGAAATCCGCCGGATCTTCCGACTCCCAAAGGGCGCGCCAGCCGAGATTGCGCATTGCCTGCTCGAAGATCTCTTGCAGACCGTCAAGACGTTGCTGGCGCATCTTCGGCGTGGGGTGCTGGTACGTGCCCTTGATGCCAGGATAGCGGTGGCCGGCCTGCTCGAACGCCAGCACGGGATGAACCCCAATCTGGGCCTGGTAGGTGTCGTGGGTGTGCCGGAGGCGGCGCATGGTCATACCGCGCATGATCGGCTCCCACGCCTCCTTGACTGCTCGCCCCCGTGCCTTCGGCCGAGCAGGCCGGCCGTCGGCGGCCGGACGCATCAGCTCCCACCACGAGTTCCGCCACCACCACGTACCAGACGGTGTCATGAAGACGTAGGGGTGTGGCCACGTGGCAAGGTGGCGCGCAAGCAGATCAGCCAGGAATGGCGGTACGTCGATGTCTCGCACGGACCACTTGTTCTTGGGGGGTTCCAGCTGGCGGACGACCCCCTGCTTGCTCCCGTCCGGCCCCCGGCGCACGTACTCGGCAACTTCGACGTCGATCCGCAGAATGGGGCACTCGAACCACCCTCCGTTGTACGGCTCGCGCCGTTGAAGCAGGGTCTTGGTCCGGTGCAAGCCGATCCCCTCGCCCCAGCGGGGGCCGAGGAACGCTGTGGTGAGTGGAAGTAGCCCGTTCACTGGCCCCAGCCGGCGAGCGACTTGCAGTACGGCCTCCGGGGGCGCCCACTGCTGCACGTCGCCTGCCGTGGGCTGATCGGGCACGGTGGCAGCGCTCGTGTTCGTGCTGCTGCGCCGCCCGTACAGCGGATTCGCCGACAGGTATTTCGCGTCCACGGCGCCCGTCAGAATCAGCGACAGCAAGCCGGTGCAGTCTTTGACGGTCGACTCCGCGCACGCAAGGCTTCTCGCCCAAGCGTCGACATCGAACCAGTTGAGCGCGATCAGCGGCGTATGTTCCCACTTCGGCAGGATGTGGGTGTCCAGCCGCTCCCATCGGTTCATCACGGTGCGCCCGCGTGGAGACTGGGACGCCATCCATTTTCTGGCGAACACGCCGAACGGAGTCTGCATCAGGTCGGGGTCGATCCACCGGCCGGAGCGAATGGCGGCTTCTTGCTCGTCACCCCAGTTTTCAGCTGTCTTCTTGGTGGGGAAGCCCGGCTCGCTGCCCCATGTGCCGTCCGGCTTTTTGTACCGGGCACGCCAGGAGACCTTGCCCTTGCTGCCCTTGGCTGTGCTGACGCGCTTCTCCGCGTAGGCCACGTCCCCTCCCCTTCTACTGCCCGGGGAGAACACGCCAGTTGGGCACGATGGCGCACTCAGCTCCGGGGATCTTTCCGTCGAGCGACGTAAGGACCTGCTCGGCGATATACAGCACCCACATCCCGCTGCGCTTCACGAGCCATGCGCAGACGCCGAGCGGCATGCTTTTGACGCATCGAACCTCTACCCGCACCGGTCCCCCAATCCCAACCGAGGCGGCGGCACCTTCGTTACTGGTTGACCATGCAACCACACGGAGCGTGCGCAAGTGGAGGGGAGTGCGCAACTTTTCAGTCCCGATCGGTCTCGTCGGCGCTCCCCCCGCGCCTGAGCTTGACCTCGGCCTCCTCCCACCGCAGCAACGCGCGCTTCAGCTGCTCGGGGGTCGCGCCGGTCCGGCCCTTCACGATGACCACCATCTGCCCGTCGTCGCCCTCGTCGCCAGGGAGGTTGATGACGGCGGTGTCGAGCAGCGGCCCTTCACGCAGTGCGGCCTGGATCCTCAGCGGCAGTTCCTCCGGAGCCGCCATGGCGATGCTCTCGGCGGCAGCTGCGTCGCGGGCGTCCGAGCCGGGGGGTGATGACACTTCGATTGGTGCTCCGCCGGCCAGGACCTCGTCCACGGACCTCTCATCCCACCCGACAGCGCGGGCGTAGGCGCGAACGGTGGGGGTGACGCGGGCGATGTCGCCGTTCTCGATGTTGCGCATCGTGCCGCGCTTCACGCCGATGTCCTCGGCGACAGCGGCTTGGTTCAGGCCGCGCCCCTCTCGGGCGGCCTTCAGTGCCGCGCCGAGTCGCTTCCAGTCTCGCTCCATGGGTACTCATCATGCCTCATTCCTGTGCAACCCCATAGCCCACTCTGAGCCTTTTGACCTGCCATTACTGAGCGTGCGGGGCGCAAACGGGTTGCACTCGGGGCGCCCGGGGGGCACGCCGGCGCCCACCACCGCAGACGGATGCTCAGTTTCTGAGCATCTAACGGGCCAGAACGCTTGCAGAACGTGTAGTCCAATGCTTAATCTCTGAGCGTGACACCGAACGGCAACGCCATACGGGCGATCCGAGTGGCTCAGAAACTGAGCCTACGCGCGCTCTCTGACCGAACCGGCCTGAACCGGGGCTACCTCTCTCGCATTGAGCGAGGTCTGATCCGGGAACCGGCTGCCGGGCGGGTGGAGGCGATCGCACAGGCCATGTGCGTGCCGACCGAAGCGATCACCCACAAGGAGATGACGTGACGACCGCAGCAGCCACGAGCAAGCGGCGCCCCACAGCCCGTCGTGGCAGTGCCGCACCTACCGCGGAGCCTCTCGCGGAGCTGAAGCACTACACGCCCGAAGAGGTCTACGAAATGCGCCTGTTGCCCATCAAGCCCCGGACTCTCCGTGACAAGGCGACCGCACGACAGATCCCCCACAGCCACGCGGGTGGCCGGATCTCTTTCACCCTCCGGCACATCCGCGAGATCGCCGCCATGTACGAGGTCCGCCCGATCGGCGAGACGAAGCCCGCTGCCTGAACTCCCGTACCCCTGACGCGAGTCGGGGCCGCGCCGGTGGCACCCGGTGCGACCCCATCCGGCTCGTCTCACCACTGAAGAAATGAGGCTCCCCGTGAGCATCGACTCTATCTCTCCGGACCAGGCGGGCGCCGACCCGCGGTCCTCGTACCTCGCGGCGCTGAGCGTCGCGGAGCAGATCGTGGCGGCCGCGCCGGTCGTTCCGCAGTCCATCGACACCCACTCGTACGGCGAGTGGAAGTTCGGGCGGTACGGCGTCTCGGTGCACCTGCTGCTCCCCGCCGATGTGACCGCGTTCGCCCGCTGGGTCGGCGCGCACGCCTCTACCTCGCCGCGGGACGACGGCCGGTACACCACCGCGGCGGTCGGGGAGTACCACGGCGTCCCGTTCCGGGCGTGGGCACTGCACTCGGACGTCGCGTGGGTCAAGCGGCAGACCGAGATGGCCGGGCAGCTCGCTGCCCAGGCTCACGCTCTGTACGACTTGGACGCGGACTCGGCGGCGGTGCTGCCGGGGTGCGCGCCGTACGGGTGCCTGGCCATGCCGACGGTCGACGATGCGGACGCCGACGCCGGGCCGGTGCCGTACGCGCTGACGCAGCAGGCCATGGCGGTGCTCGCCCGGCCGGCGGCCGACCGGCTGCGCGGCATGCTCGCGCCGGCCCCGAAGGCGGGTGCCTGATGAGGCCCATCGCGGTTCGCCGTAACCGGCAGGGCATGGTCGTGCTGGACGTGACCGCGGCCGCCGAGGTGCTGCTTGAGCGGCTCGCCGACCTGCACATCGAGACCCCGGACCTCGTCGACGATTTGCTGACGCAGCTGGGTGCGGCGGTCCGGTTCCGTGATGCGGCCGCCGCGGAGCGGGACTCCTCGAGGGCCGCTGTCGCTACGGCGCAGGTGGACGGTCTCCGACAGGAGTTGCTGGCGTACATCGCCGCGGCGACCGACAGCGTCGTCGGCCTGGTCACCGCGCGGCTCGCTCGGGCGGACGCGGTGGCGCTCGCGGCCGAGCTGACTGCGGCGGCCGGCCCGCACCCCCTGGGTGGTGGCCGATGACCGCGATCGTCACGATCAAGCTGCACTGTGAGGGCGTGTACCGCGGCCGGAGTTGCGCGCGGGAGTTGCCGGCCCCGGATGGCGTCCGCACGATCGCCGCTCTGCGGTCCGTGGCGTACCGGGCGCACGGCTGGTCGACGCGCGGCCGGGACCTGTGCTCGTCGTGCCGGGCCCGGGAGGTGGGCGCGTGATCCACCGTACGTCCGGGATCGGCCACCTCCCCGTGGACGAGGCGGCAGCCACCGGGCCGCTGCCCCGCCGGGCCTCGGCCGAGGAACGCGGCCGCGCCCGGCTCTACGTGGCCAGCCGCGCCGCCGACGCCGACGACCTGCGCCTGCTCCTCGCCGCCCTCGGCCTCACCGAGGAGGCACCCGATGCCTGAGCCGTCCGTGCACGACCGGCGCCAGACCCTCGCCGCCGCGGTCCGTCGCCAGGGCGGTGAGTGGACGAAGCGCCGCGTGCTCCGCCTGTGGAACGCCGCCGGCTACCCGATCCCCCGCAGCACCCACACCGCCCGCGGCGACCTCGCCGCCCTCCAGCGCCACGGACTCCTGCTCTGCCACGAAGTCCCCGGCCGCCGCTTCTACACCCGCAAGGACGATGCCCGATGACCACGACCACTTCTCTGACCGTCGCGGAGGGCGCGGCGCTGATGGGCGCCCCGGAGCAGATCCGGACCACACCCGCGCCCCGCCCCTCGACGCCGTTCCGCACGGCCGACGAGCGCGAGCAGGACGTCGCTGCGCGGTTCCGCAAGGACACCGCCCGGCACCAGATGACGATCCTGCACGACGACGGCCTGTACCGGCACCTGCGGTTCACCAGTAACCCGCACGGTTACGGCGAGTACTGGTTCGACCTGATCACCTGGCCTGGCCGGCTGGCCATGTGCGGCGACATCGGCGAGGACTACGTGTTCAGCCGGACCGCCGACATGTTCGAGTTCTTCCGCACCGACCGGCGGTGGGGGATCAACCCGCACTACTGGGCGGAGAAGCTCGGTGGCGGCCGCCGGTCGGTGAAGGAGTACTCCGAGGACCTGTTGCGCCAGCTGGTCGTCGAGCGCTTCGTGTCGGACGCCCGTTTCGAAGGCGTCCCGGCGGGGACCGGCAAGGCCCTCCGTACATGGGTTCTCGACGAGGACCTGAGCGACGAGCACCTGGCCCGGAACGTCCTGGAGTCCTTCGCCTACCAGGGCTACGAGTTCGCCGATGACGTGTGGGAGTGGGACTTCCACGACTACACCTCGTCGTTCCTGTGGGCCTGCCACGCGATCGCGTGGGGCATCGGCCAGTACGACGTCGTGAAGGCCGCCAAGCCTGGCCGGATTACGGCTATCCGGCGGGTGTGTGAGAACGGCCGATGGCGGGTGAAGTGGCGGCTCGACGGTGCACGCCGTGTTCGGTCGGTCAGGACCGCCGCAGAGGCGCGCGACTACATGCGCTATCTGGAAGAGCAGGCGCACGAGACCGCCGCTGCCCTCCGGACGGAGGCCCGCCGTGGCTGACGACAACGAGGAGTTCTGGGCGGAGGAGCGGGCCCGCGCGGCTGCGGAGCGTGGCCGCCAGGCCGACCCGTCCGCGTGCGGTACCTGCCGGGGCCGCGTCGAGGCCGGCCAGCAGGTCAAGCACGACGAGTGCGCCCAGCGCGCCACCCTCCTGCAGGCACCCGATCACCCCGGGTACGAGCTGATCACCGGCCTGACCAAGCAGGAACTCGCGGCGCTCCCGGCCCGGTTCCACGTGCCGGCCTTCATTGACACCTGCACGCCCAAGGCGTGGGTGTGCGCGGTCTGCTGGGGCGACGGCTGGTGCACGCGCTGGCCCTGCGCCACGGCCCTGGAGCACGGCACCCAGGTGTTCTCCCCGGAGCACGACGCCGAACAGCACCAGAAGCAGCAGGCCGCCGAACTCGCCCGGCTCCGCGCCGAGCTGGAGCGGTACGTGGGCGCGGAGCCCACGGTGGCCGAGGAGATGCAGTACTTGAATCGCTGTCTCGACGCGGTACACGACGTGCTCGACGAGGCCAGGCGGGGCGCCGAGCGCTGGGAAACGCCGCTGCCCGTACCGGAGTGGGTGACGGTCGTCGCGCGCGCCGCCAACGGCGGCCGGCCGACACGCCGACCGTCCCGCGTCGAGGTGCTGCGCGAGGCCGCTGACCGGTTCGAGGCCGAGTGCCCCGACGCGGGCGGATCGATGGACCTCTGCATGTGCCACGCCGCCGAGCCGCTGCGCCGCATGGCCGATGACACCGGTAAGGACACTGCGGTCAGCGAGACCGACTATCTGTCTCGCTTCTCCGCCACGCCCGCCGAGGTCCATCGGTTCCTCGCGAGTCGCACCGCCGAGGACGTGCACCTGCGCTACCAGCAGGCCGTCGGAAGCCACGCCGTCGAGCAGGCCGCGAAGCACCTGCGGATGGCAGCGGCGTGCCAGCAGGCCGCAGGGGAGATCACGTCCCCGCGGGAGTACCGGGCGGCCGCTGATGACATCGACCCGATGAAGCGTGGCAGCGGCGGACCGTTCCCGGCCGAGCTGATCCGCTTCGGCACCACGGGCGGTGCCAGCGATGCCTGACACCTTCGGTAGCTACCACCAGCGCCGCACCGACGACGGCCGCGCGCGCACCGCGCGTGAGGCGCAGAACATCGCCGCCTTCGACCAGGCGGCTCCGGCGGCCGCCGGCTGCTTCGTGGCGCTCGCGCTGCTCGTCGCCATGGTCGCCGCCGCACTGGGGGTGGCGCTCGGATGATGAACACCGCGCAGGCCGGGGCTCAGGCCCCGGCCGCCGGTCGGCGGCCCACACCGAACGGCAAGTTCACGGGCGTCGAGGTCCGCCGCACGTACCTCCTCGCCGTTGCACGCCACGCCGGCACACCCCTCACCACCGGTCTGGCCCTGCAGATCTACGCGGTGTCGCCGTGGCGCACCACTGCCCGGAGCACAGCCCGCCGCGACCTCAGAGACCTCGCCCGCCGCGCCTACCTCGTGCCCCATGACACGAAGGCCGGCCGCTTCTACCGACTCGGCAGCGACCCCAACCCCGCCCACCCGGCCCGGGGGCGTGTCAGGCAGCACCTGCTGGAGGCGATCCGCAGGGAGGGCGGCGAGTGGACCGTCGGGCGCCTGAAGCGCTCCTGGCACCAGGCCACCGGCACCCACGTCCTCCGAATGTCCTGCCGCCGCTTCCTCGCGGACCTGTACCGGGATGGCCACCTGGACCGTCACGGCGACGGCACCCCGCGCCGCTACTACACCCACCGTGAGAACGGCGGGACAGCCCGATGACCACCACCGAGCAGCCGCAGGTCACCGGGCCCGGCATCTACGACCTGACCGCCGAGCAGTATCACCGGGACCCCGTCGAGGGCGGCTCGCTGTCCTCTAGCGGCGCCCGCCGTCTGCTCCCGCCGTCCTGCCCCGCCCTGTTCCGCTGGGAGCAGGACCACCCGCAGCCGCCGAAGAAGACCTTCGACTTCGGGCACGCTGCCCATAAGGAGGTGCTGGGCGTCGGGCCCGAGCTGGTGCTCGTGGACGCGGCTCGCTGGGACAGCGACGCCATCAAGGCCGAGGTGGCCAGCATCCGCGCCGCGGGCGGGGTGCCGCTGAAGCGACCAGAGTTCGAGCAGGTGCAGGCGATGGCGGCCGCCATCCGTCGGCATCCGGTGGCGTCCTGGCTGTTTGAGCCGGAGACCGGCACGGCCGAGTCGGCGCTCGTGTGGCGGGACGGTCCGACGGGCATCATGCGCCGCGCGCTCCTCGACTGGCGGCCCGACCCGGGCCCCGGCCGGATGATCATCCGCGACTACAAGACCGCCCGGTCCGCCGACCCCGCGACCGTCGCCCGCGCCGTCCATGAGTACGGCTACCACCAGCAGGCCGACTGGTACCGCGCCGGCTGCCGCGCGCTCGGCCTGTGCGACGAGACCGCCGAGTTCGTGTTCGTCGTCCAGGAGAAGGACCCGCCGTACCTGGTGACCGTCGTGCAGCCCGACGGCATGGCAATGCGCATCGGCGCGGCCCGGAACCGCCGCGCCATCGAGACCTACGCGCGCTGCGTCGAGACCGGCCACTGGCCCGGCTACGCCGACGAGCCCGTCTACCTCTCCCTGCCCCCGTGGGCCGAAATCCGTGACTCCGAGGAGTACCTGTGAACCACCAGCAGCAGATCGAGCGCATGACCCCCGCGGGGGCGCCTGCCCGCATCGGACAAGGCACCGCCGTCGAGCAGTCCCGCGCGGTCGCCGAGGTACAGGCCGCGATCGTCGTCGCCCAGCAGTGCCCCCGCAACATCCAGGCCGCGGTCGCCGAAATGCGCGAGTCGTGCCGCCAGCCGTACCTGGCCGACCGCGCGTTCTTCCGCTTCCCCCGCGCCGGCCAGACGGTGTCCGGCGCGTCCGTCCACCTCGCCCGGGAACTCGCCCGCTGCTGGGGCAACGTGCAGTACGGGCTGGTCGAGATGCGCCGCGACGACGAGTACGCCCAGTCGGAGATGCAGGCGTTCGCCTGGGACGTCGAGAAGAACTCGCGCAACAGCAGCACCTTCATCGTCCCGCACCTGCGGGACACCAAGAAGGACGGCCCCGTGCTGCTGAAGGAACTGCGGGACATCTACGAGAACAACGCCAACAACGGCGCTCGCCGCGTCCGCGAGGCGATCTTCGCGATCCTTCCGCCCTGGTTCGTCGAGGAGGCCAAGGACCTCTGCACGCAGACGCTGCGGGACGGCGGCGGTAAGCCGCTGAACCTCCGGGTCTCCGAAGCCATCCGCGCCTTCGAGGGGATCGGCGTCACGGCCGACCGCATCGAGACCAAGCTCGGCCGCAAGTCCGGGAAGTGGACTGACCACGATGTGGCTCAGCTGCAGGTCATCTTCCATTCCATCAACCGTGGAGAGGTCGCCGCCGAGGACGAGTTCCCTGCGCCGCGGGTGACCGCCGACGAGATCACCGGTGGTCAGCAGGGCGAAGCCAGCGAGGTGCGGTCGTGAGCCGCCGCAGCAGGCAGGCCGCGGCGCTGGCCCGGGCCGTGACCCGGCTGACCGCCGACCGCAGCCGCCACCAGACCCGCATCGACCGCCTGGCCCGCGCCCTGTGGGCCACTCGCCGAGCCCTGGCCGCGCAGGAGCGCGTCAA
Organism: Streptomyces lydicus; assembly: GCF_004125265.1. Taxonomy (GTDB): domain Bacteria; phylum Actinomycetota; class Actinomycetes; order Streptomycetales; family Streptomycetaceae; genus Streptomyces; species Streptomyces lydicus_C. Next base: position 1,322,820 of record NZ_RDTE01000003.1, on the reverse strand, counting down.
CAACCAGCTCTCGAACCAGCTGTTCTCCGCCATGGGCTACACCGACGCCGCGCTGACGCGCCTCGACGTGCCCGCCCGTACCGCCGCCGGCCGCGAGCCGGGAGAGGTGACGTCATGAAGAACATCCACCTGACGATCGACGACCAGCGCCGGCTCCGCCAGCAGTCCAACGGCGACGCTGGGGATTGGCGTCACCAAGGCGTCTGCCGCGAGGAAGAAGAGCCCGACCTGTTCTTCCCGGTCGGCAACACCGGCCCCGCGCTGCTCCAGATCGAGGAAGCCAAGGCCGTCTGCCGCCGCTGCCCCGTCATGCCGCAGTGCCAGGACTGGGCCCTGACCACGCGGATGCCGGACGGCGTGTGGGGCGGCATGTCCGAGGCCGAGCGCGCCACCGTGCTGCGCCACCGGGCCCGGAACGCCGCCAAGACGCGGAAGGCGGCGAGCGCATGAGCCCCGCCGCGACCGTCCTCGTCATCGCCGCCTGGGTGATCGTCGCGGTGGCCGTCGCCGTCCGGCTCGGCCCGCTGCTCCGCCGCCACCAGCCCACCGCCGTCCCGCCATACGCCGACTTCACCGTGCACCCGGCGGGCGCCCGCTGGCTCCCCTGCGACACCACCATCTGCGGCCACATGACCACCGTCCACACCCCGCAGCCCGGCGGCGCCTACCGCTGCACCACCTGCGGCCACACCAAGGGGGACCAGTGATGTACCGCCACGACAGCGAGCTGTCCGTCATGGACTGGTTCTGCGGCGCGGGCGGCAGCAGCCAGGGCGCGCACGCCGTCCCCGGCGTCCGCGTCGAGCGCGCCGCGAACCACTGGCTCCGCGCGATCGAGTCGCACGCCGCGAACTTCCCGAACACCGACCACTACCAGGGCGACATCCGCAAGGCCCCGGTGTGGGACTGGCCCGTCGCCGACATCTTCTGGGCCTCCCCGGAGTGCACCAACTGGTCGGTGGCGAAGGGACGGCGGCGCGACTTCGCCAGCGCCATGCAGGGCGACCTGTTCTCCCTCCTCGCCGCCCAGGACGATGACGAGCCCACCGCCGAGGAAGAGTCCCGGGCCCTGATGGAGGAAGTGCCGCTCTACCTGCGCGGTGTGCAGGAGCGCGGCGGCCTGGTGAAGGCGGGCATCGTCGAGAACGTCGTCGACGTCCGCGCCTGGACGGACTGGAACCGGTGGATCGGCGAGATCCACAAGCTCGGCTACCGCACCCGGATCATCGCCCTGAACTCCATGCACGCGAACCCCCGCACGGTGCACGTCGCCCCGCAGTCCCGCGATCGGCTCTACGTGGGCTACTGGCACGAGACGCTGGGCCGCACGCCGAACTGGGACAAGTGGCTCCGCCCCCGCGCCTGGTGCGAGACCTGCGACACGTGGGTGCAGGCCATCCAGGTGTGGAAGCGGCCCGGCATCGACATGGGCCGCTACCGCCAGCAGTACGTCTACCGGTGCCCGAGCACGACGTGCCGCAACGCCGTCGTCGAGCCCGAGGCGCTCCCGGCGCTGGCCGCAATCGACTGGTCCATCCCCGGGCAGCGCATCGGCGACCGCGCCAAGCCGCTCGCCGCGAAGACCCTCGCCCGCATCCAGGCCGGGCTGAAGAAGTTCGCGGTGCCGATGATGGTCCCCGCCGGCGGCACCTGGCGGACCGACGCGACCGCCGTCACCGTCCCCCTGCCGGCCCGCACCACCCGGGAGAACGACGCGCTCGCGATCCCGCCGCTGCTGGTACCGGTTGAGGGCCGCGACGGGAAGGCAGCCGCGTCCGCGCACGTGCCGATGCGTTCCCAGACCGCGCGGAACGAGACCGGGCTGGCGTGGCTGCCGTTCATCGCCGAACTCCGCGGCGGCGGCTCCGTCGCCCGCTCGGTGTCCGAGTCGTTGGCAACCGTAACGGCCTCCGGCAACCACCACGGCCTCGTCACCCCGGGCTTGCCCGCGTTCGTCATGCGGAACAACAGCAGCAAGGGCAACGGCGGCGAGCACTGCACACCGGCCGCCGAGCCGTTCCGGACGATAACGACAGCTGGCCACCAGTCCCTCATCACCTGGGAGCACCTGCTGGTGCCGTACTACGGCAACGGGCAGGCCAGGCCGGTCAGCGAACCGATCGGGGCGCTCACCACCCGCGACCGATACGCCCTCGTCCGAGGCGACGTCGACATCAACGACGTTCGGTTCCGCATGCTGGAGCCCCACGAGATCGGCCGAGCGATGAGCTTCGCCGACTCGTACACGGTCCTCGGCTCGAAGAGAGAACGCGTCCGCCAGTACGGCAACGCTGTCACCCCCAACGCCGCCGAGATCCTCCTGTGCGCCCTCGTCGAGGCCATCACCGGCGACGAGCTTTCCCGCCACAGCGAGGGGAGCCAGTCGTGAGCCGCTTCGCCTGGATGGACGACGCGCTGTGCGCCCAGACCGACCCGGACGCCTTCCACCCGGACGGGCCCGGCCACGGCTACCGCACGGCTGCCAAGATCTGCGACACCTGCCCCGTCCGCAAGGACTGCGAGGAGCACGTCGAACGGCTGGAAGGGGCCGGGTCACGCGCCGACCGGCACGGCATGTGGGCCGGCGCGGTCCCCCGGGCCCGCGCCCGTCAGGCCGAGACCACGGCCAAGGAGCAGCGCGACGCCCTGATCATCCGGCTCCACAACCGCGGCGGGATGACCGCCCAGGAGATCGCGGCGGCGGCCGGCTGCGACGAGCGCACCGTCTACCGCGTCACCGCCCCCCACCGTGACCAGGCCGCGGCATGACCGCCGCTCCGCTGGAGTGCGAATCCGTCGGCGCCCACTCCGGCCGCGTCCGGCCGTACGCCTGCGGACACCGTTGCTCGGCGCACGCCCCGTGGGCGCTGGCTGGCCGCCGCGAGCCGGAGCCGGGCCCCGGCTGGCCCTCGGACGCCTGGTCGACGCCCAGCCCGCAGTCCTCCAGCGCCGTCATCGACGACCGGGCCGTGGCCTCCGGGAAGCGCCGCTCTACCCCCGCCACCTACCACGCCGCCCAGGCCGCCGTCCAGAAGGGCTGGACCACATGAACGACACGACGCCGGTGGAGAGCCGGTGCGACGGATGCAGCCAGACCCGCCCGCTGTTTCTGTACGAGCCCGACCACAACATGCACGTCATCCCGGTGCCGTGCGAGTGGTGCAACCGGGAGAAGCAGCCCTTGCTCTGCGTCCGCTGCTGGGGCGCCGAGCGGGAGCGCGAGGAGAACATGCCGATGTCCGCGGCCGAGGCGGACGCCACAGCAGTCTTCGTCCAGCTCGCCAACAACAACAGCCGCATCCTTGCCCGCCAGGAGGCGGACAAGGCCACCTGTGACGGCATCGCCGCCGCCACCAAGCAGGCCGATGCTGACCGGTGATGCGGCCCAGGGTCCGGTACACGGACTGGCCTGTGCCGGCGCTGGAGTTGACGGACACCCCGCGGCCCGGCTGCCCGCACTGCCGTGGGGACGGGGCCGTCGAGCAGGACAGCGCGGTGGGCGTCCCGATCACCACCTACTGCGAGTGCTGGCGGCCCGAGCGCGCCTGGCTCCTCACCTACGTACCGCGCAGGCTCGCCCTCCGATGGCTCGGCTGGCAAGAGCCGCCACACTCCGACATCCCGCCGTTCTGACCCCGACGTGACACCGGGATTGCGCACGTCACAGCGACTTGCAAGCCCGACGTCACGTCCCCCACCGGCGCCACCCGAAGCACCACCGTGACGCCGACAGCACGGCCCCGGGGCGGGGCGACGACACCCCCGCCCCGGGCGCACGCCACACCGCACGAACGCGAGAGAGAAGCCGCGAATGTCCTGGTTCAAGATCGACGACGGGTTTCACTGCCACCCCAAGGTGTTCGCAGCAGGCACGCCCGCCATCGGCTTGTACGTCCGATGCGGCTCGTGGGCGGCGCAGCAGGAGACCGACGGAGTGATCCCCAAGCAGATCGCCCGCATGTACGGCACGCCCCGGATGATCAAGGCGCTGGTGGACTCCGGGCTGTGGCACGACGCCAACCACGAATGCGAGGCGTGCCCCAAACTCGCACCCAACTCGTACGCGATCCACCAGTACTTGGACCGCAACCCGAGTCGAGTTGAGAACGACTTGGCACGCAAAGCGAAGTCGAAGCGCCAACAGAAGTGGCGCGAGGGCAAGCGAAACCAGCAGGCCAACGGCAATTCCAACCCCGACGTAGATGCCGGTGTAGACGCGTCTACACGCCGTCACGGAGACGCTGCCCCCGACCCCACCCGCCCCGTCCCGTCCCCGGTTCCTCCTACGGAGGAACCACCCCCCTACCCCCCGCAGCAGGACAACCTGCCCGCCACCTTCACCTCCGGCCAAGCGGCAGCAGTGGGCCCCGACTGGCTCCAGCCCCTCACCGCGGCCATGGGCACCGCCGGAATGCACGTCCCGTGGAAGTTCAAGGGCGACGACCTGATCCGACTGCACAACGACATCAAGCGACTCGGCATCCCGCTGATGGTCGAACAGGCCCGTCGCGGCTGGCAGTCCGCCCGGACCCCCGTCGTCTCCAGTCGCTTCTTCTACGACAGCTGGCACTCCCTCCCCACCCCGCAGGCCACCGACGGCCGCCCCTCCCTGCACGCCGTCGGCGGCCCCTCCAAGACCAGCGACTACCTGGCCGGCATGGCCGCCATCGCTGACGAACTCCGCGCAGGAGGCATGCAGTGAACCCCGAAGAAGTGCCCCAGCTCATCGCGCAGATCGCCCTTGCCGACCCGCGTGTGAAGCGCGAGAACGAGTTCGAGCGCCGCGCTCAGGTGCTGATGTGGGCCGGCATCCTCGCTGACGTCCCGTACGACTACGCGCTCCAGGCCGCTCACGAGCACTACGCCCAATCCGTGTGGCCGATCCTCCCCGCCGACATCGCCACCCGCTGGACGGCAACGGTCCGGGACCGGATGAACCGGCACACCGACCCCACACCGGTCACCGACCCGGACGACGTTGCCGCGTGGCGGTCCGAACTCCTCGCCACCCGGCACGCGGTGGCCACTGGGCAGGCTGCCCCGGCCCCGCTGAAGGAGCTGACGGCCGGACCGGACGCCGAGGTGCAGGAGCGGCTGGACCGGCTCGGCCGGTATGTGCCCGCCGGGACAAGCGAGGAGCTGTCCCCGTACCGGCCGGTGCGTGCCGAGCGCGAACGTCTCGCGCGCGCCGGCGAGCCCGACCCGCTCGACGTCCGCTGCGACTGGTGCCGGGCGCCAGCCGGAGAGCCCTGCCGGCAGGGCAAGAACCTCGCTCGTCGCCGGACGCCGCACCCCTCCCGCATCGATGCCGCGGCCGCGCGCCAGAACCAGGAGCCGACGCCATGACCACCACCGCGATACCCGACGCCGCGCAAGCGATCATCCGCGCCGCCCTCGACGACTACCGCCTCACCGTCCCGCCTTCGGATGCCAAGCCGGCCGCCGCGGCCCACCGCGTTGTCGAGTACCTGGCCGCCAGCGGCTACACCGCCCGCCAGCCCAGCGACCGGCCTCGCCCGTACTGGGACCGCTCGTTCCCGTCCGAGGCCGCCGTCGAGATCCGCGACGCGCTCGCACTCCACTGCCTGCTCGTCGACCCCCAGCAGGCCACCCCCGCCAGCCAGACCGAGCGGATCGTCATCGACCTCATCGCCGCCAGCTGGTTGATCGTCCCCGACACCCGCACCAGGAGCGCCGCCGCATGAACTGCACCGCCTGCACCCACCCGCTCGACGCCCCCGCCCAGCTCTGCCCCGCCTGCGTTCGTGGCCTCGATGTCCGGCTCAGTGAACTCCCCGGCCAGTACCTGCTGCTGGCCACTCACCTCCGCCCGGGCGCGGCTCGCGGCGACGGCCCTGTGGCCTTGGTCCGGACGCCGCCGCTCCCGGTGCGCGAGGACGTCCTCGACATGCGCGCCGAGGGCGGGCTCGTCACCGTGCTGGAAGGCTGGCGCGAGGCCATGCAGCAGGCCCGCGGCTGGGGCCCGCCCGCCCGCACCGGCAGCATCGAGCGTCGCGTGGTCGCCGCCGCCCGCGGCCTCCGCATGAACATCGAGTGGATCGCCGAGTCGTTCCCGGGCGCCGGGGACATGGCCCGCGAGATACGCCACCTCGCCGGCCAGGCCGCCGCGCTCCTCGACCCGGCCCCGTCCACCCTCTCCGTGGGCGACTGCGCCGCGGAACTTGGCGGCGACATCTGCGGCGCCCCGCTCCGCGTCCCCCACGGCACCACGACCGTCCGCTGCTGCCGATGCGGGACGGACTACCCGCCGCACCTGTGGATGACCCTGGCGACCGGCGCGTGGGCGGCACCCGCGGGAGCCGCAGCGTGACCGCCGTACGGGCCGCCGCGGCCGCCCTGGCGGGCGCATGGGGCATCCGGCAACTCCTGGGACGCCAGCGGTGCCGCGCGGCCGCCACGCGGACGCTCCCCGCCGCGCACCTCGCTGTTCCCGGCGTCACCCCGCTGTTCGTCGCCTGCTGCCCCACCTGGCCCGCCACCGGCGGCCGCGCCCACCACCGCACCTGCCACAACGCCACCGAGGAGACCGGCCGCTGATGAGCGACACCACCATGACCGCCGAGCAGCTCGCCGAGGAACTGCTCACCACCAGGCGACGCCTCTCCGCGCCCGAGGACGGCGCCCGGCTGCTCGCCGAACTGCAGAGGAACGCGACCCGCCCCGTCCTGGAGATCGTCTCCGCCTGGTGTGTCGAGTCCAACGACATCGGCGGCATCGACGCCGGAGACCTCGCGTGGCGGCTGGAGCAGGCCGGCTACCCGCTGCCCGGCCGGGCCCCGGCCCCCGTCGTGCACGACATCACCCCCGACACCCCGGAGAACTGACCATGCGCTACGACCTCCTTCACCGCTTTCTCCTCGGCGCATTCGTCGGCGCCCTCACCATGGCCGTGCTGTGGCTCGTCACCGAACACCTTCCCGCCTGGTGGGTCACCGTCCTCATCGCCAACCTGCTCGGCCTCGCCGGAGCCGGCGCGCTCCGAACGCGGCGGGCCCGCGAGCAGCAGCGGCTGCAGCAGGCGTACGACCGCCCCGCGTTCGGCGAGGAGTGACGTCCGCCGTGCTCGCCGTCGTGCTGCTGGTCCTGCTCATCGCGGTGAGCACCAGCACCCTCACCACCCCCGGCGACCGCCACCGCCTCACCGGCCGACCCAAGGAGACCCACCCCGATGAACCGCCGCACCTTCACCACCACCGAACTCGCCGCGCTCAGCGTGCCGCCCGACAGCCCCGAGGACGTCGAGTACAGCGAGCACCTGCTCGCCGACGAGCAGACCACCACGCTGAAGTACACCGCCCAGCGCTGCGCCGTCTTCCGCGCCCCTGACGACGGCCGGACCTACGCCGTCGAGTACGAAGCCCCCCTCGACACCGGCGACTACGAGGTCGGCGGCTACGTGCCCGACGACCACGGGTGGTACGGCGGCACCGTCGAGGCGATCGAGGTGGAGCAGCGCGAGGTGACCGTCACCCGCTGGATGCCCGTCGAGGACACGCAGACCCGCTGACCCGCCCCGCCCGGCCGCCGACCGCGGCCGGGCCCCGAGCCCGGGTGGCGGAACGGCAGACGCAGCCGCCTTAAAAGCGGACGCCCCCACGGGCATGCGGGTTCGAATCCCGCCCCGGGCACGCACCACAACCGCAAGACCGGAGAACTGGAGAACACCATGACAGACGCCGCCGCCAAGGCCGCCGCCACCCTGCTGGAGCGGACCGCGACCGGTCCCGCCGAGGCGCAGAAGGACAGGACGCAGACCGAGCAGGACGACGTCCTTGGCGTACTGCTTGCCCGCCTCCGCCGCGGCGCCCTCCTCGACGTCGAACAGCCCCTGCTTGCCGAGCACATCGAGCGTCTGCTCGACGACCGCGCCCTGAAGGGCGACGCAGCCAGTGAGCGGGCCGACCTCCTGGAGGAGACCCGGGACGCCCTCGACGAACCGGCGGGCAGGCAGTTGGACGCCCCCCGCCCCATCCCGGCCGCGATCGTCCACCCCGGCACAGAGCAGCAGGCCAGCAGCACGACAGGGGGCGACGAGCCCCACCCGGCCGAGGCCGAGCGCGACCACGCGTACGCCGAACGCGCCGCGCTCCTCGCCTGGCTCGCCGCGCTGCACCCCGCCGCCAGCGTCATGGCCCCCGCCGCCGACATAGACGAGCCCGGCTGGCAGCTGCTCTACCTCCACTCCGTCGGCGGGCAGATGAGCTGGCACATCGCACCCCGGGACGCCGCATTGTTCGAGCACGTCGAGCACGTCCAGCCGGACGACCCACGGGCGCAGTGGGACGGGCACACCACCGCGGCCAAGTACCAACGAATCCAGGAGCACGTCGCCCAGGTGGCCGCGGGCCGGGGCCCAACTGGGCGCTGATCCCGCCCTACCGCACACCACGAAGGCCCCGCCCTCACGACGAGGGCGGGGCTTTCGCACGCCCAGCACCGACACCATCAAGGAGACCCCCATGGCCACCCGCTGTATCCGAGCCTGCGACGTCGCCTACGACCTCAGCGCCGCTGGCCACCCCGACTCCACCCGCGGTCCCGCCTGGCGCCCCGGCCACCGCGCCACCCAGGGCAGCCCTCGCACCGTCCGGTGCTGGCACGACGGGCCCGACGAGCAGCAGCACCTTGACCGGTACGCGGCCGTGCTCCGGGCCCGCGGGTACACCGTCATCCTGGAGCGGCGGACCGGGCGCCGGCCGGCGCTGCGGATCACGCACCCGTGAGCAGGCTCGACGGGCCCGGCCGACGAGCCCAACTCGCCCTGCGGGTATGCGCCGAGGGCAGCCCACGCGCCCGCCTTCTGCCATCCTGGAACCCACGCCAGAAGGGGGACACCATGCCCGTGCAGCTGATCAAGACCGAGCCGAACCCCGTCACAGCGGAACGCGTCGCGGATGCGGCCGCGGTCATCCTCGTCACGCTCCGCGCCTTTGGCCCGGCCGTGCAGAGGGCCGGTGAGGAGATGGGCCGCAGCCTCGCGCGCCTGGGTGAGCGCCATTCCGCCTGACGCAGCACGGCGCCCCGCCAGTCTCCGGACTGGCGGGGCGCACTCGGCTATCGGGCGACAGGCACTGAGACCGGCACCGTCTCGTCCTGGCCGTCCCAGGTCACCCAGAGCTGCGGCGGGATCGGCTTGCCCGACGCTGCGGACATCCGCAGCTCGCGGCCTTCCTCTGTGGCCAGGGACACCCCGTCGTGCTGCCACTCGAACAGGTATGGCCAGTCCCCGTAGTTGATGATGTGCACGTCTTCGGCCACTCTCGTCCCGGCGTTCCGCAGCCGATACCGGGTGCCACTCATGTGATCAACTACGAGCCGCACGTACGGTGCGGCCGCGGCGCGTTGCTCCTCTGCCAACTCGCGCTGCAGAGCCAGTGAGTCGACCGCCGAATCTGCCGATCGCCGACTGTCCCCGCGGGCCTGCCATGCGATCCAGATCGCGAATCCTGACCCCGCAACAGCCACCCATGCAGGTGCATCTCCCCAGTCCATCCCCGGACCATAGGCGGCCGCTGCGGCAGTGCATAGAGGTCATCCCCACTCCGTCGACCCGCCACCACGCCACTCGATCAGCTTCGCGTCGTCGAGCGCCACCGTGTCCGGATCGAGCCCGGCCCGGCGCAGGAACTCCAGCAGATCGACCGGCCCGTACGCCAGCCCCACGATGGCACCCTGCACCGTCACCCGCCGGCCCCCAGACGGAGACGGCGGATGCACCACCACAGGCGCGTGCTCAGCCATACCCCCACCGTGCCGCCGGACACCGCCCAGCGCATCCCGGCCGAGCCCGCCGAACCGGCCCCAGCCGGGCCGCCCGGGCGCTACCGTCACCGAGTGCGCTACGTCCACTACTGCGAGCCCTGCGACGCCCGGTCGCCCGAGCGAGCCACCGACCACGAGGCGAAGACCGACCGCGCCGTACACCGGCGCCGCGCCCACCACGGGCTCCGCCCGGCCGACCGCATCGAGGAGATCCCCGGCCCGCTGTCCATCGCGGTGAGCGCGCTCCTCTCCGCCCTCGGACACGCGGCCCGCACCGGCGCCCGGCAGGCGGCCACATCCGAGGCACTGCGGCAGGTCCGGGCATCGCCGTACTGGCAGCAGGCAGTACGCCTCCTCGCCATCGGCACCGGCGTGCTCGTCCTCGGCGCGGTCATCGCGCGCCACCTTGGCTGACCGCCCGGCGGCATGACCCGCCGGGCGGCCCGCCTCGCTACTCGCTGCGCTCGGCCTCGCGCGGCCAACGGGCCGTGTCATCCCGCATCACCGGGTACGCCACCGAGAACCGATCGGCCGGCATACGCGTCCGGTTGACCTCCACTACCTGCTCGCCCACACGGGACACGCGTGTCACGACCAGGACCGGCAGCCCGGCCCCTATCCGCAAGGCCGCCTGCTCGAGATCGTTCGCCGGCCGCGCCGACACCGTCTCCTCCCAGGTGATCGGTCCGTCGAAGTGCTCCTCGATGCGGTCGTAGATGCCGCCCGGCCCGGTCTTGGCCGCGCCGAGCACCGGCAGTTGGCCGACGAGCGGCATCGGCAGGTAGCTGGTGGCCAGTTGCAGGGGGTGCGTCGCATCCGGCGGGCCCACGGCACGGTCTCGGACCATGACGTGCTCGCCCATGCCGACGCCGAGCAGTGCAGCGACGTCGGCCGGCGGCATGGCCACCTCCTGCGTCGGCACTCCGACGCCGCGCCAGTCCTGCGCCCCGCGGTCGAAGAAGTAGCCCAGCTCGTCGCGGTAGACATGCCGGTCCCGGGCGACTATCGGCGCCGGAGCAGGCGGGCGGATGAACGTTCCGCGCCTACCTTCGCTGTACAGCAGGCCCTCGGCCACCAGGTGCTTGACGGCCCGGTGTGCCGTCTCACGTGCGACTACGTACTTCTTCGCCAGTCGTTCGATGCCTGGGATCGGTTTGCCGACTGGCCATAGGCCAGCGTCCACGTCACGGCGGATTCGCGCTGCGACGTCCCTGTAGCTGGCCATGTCGTCGTCCCTTCGGGTCACTCCATCCCTCCTATCCTATACAGGCACTCATTGTGTGGGGTAGTGTCGTGGGTGTTGGAAAGCAGGCGGCCCTGAACTGGTCTATCTCACCAGTTCAGGGCCTATGCGAACCCTGCCCATCGCCAGGAGGAATCCGCATGGCCACGAACACTATCCCGTCCAGCCCCCCGGCCCCGCCCCAACGGCGCCTGATCGCCGCAGGCATCCTCACCGGCCGCCGCGCCACGGCCACCGAGCCGATCACTCCGTCGCTGCGCGCCCTGGTCCGCGACGCCCTCGGCCTTACCCGCCTCCACATCCCGCGCCCCGAACTCGACGAAACCGACACCCGCATCTGCGTCTGGTCCGTCCGCGAACTCGACGACGTACACGCCCGCACCAACGGCATCGTGACCGCCCGGCAGGTAGAGCGGACCGCTGGCGACGGCAGCCCGTACGCCGTCATCGAGGTCACCGTCAGCGTGGACGTGCCCCACGTCGGCCCGGTCGAGGCATTCACCGACTGGGAGCCGGCCGCCGAGGTCCACGGCTTCGCGCTCCCCCTCATCCGCGCCCTCACCGCCGGCGCCGCGCGATGACCGCCCCCGTCCGCGCGCCCCTCGACTGGCTGCTCGAAACCACCGCGCGTCGACTCCCCACCCTCGCCCCCCACGCCCCCCTCACCCCCGGCCACCTCGCCCTCATCGCCGAGCTGACGATCTGGGACTGGCACGGGACGGCGGGCCCCACCGAGGAATCCCGCGCCGACGCCCAGGCACTCCGCGACGCCTTCGACCGGCTCCCGATCGCTGGCGCCACCCGGGACGAGTACGCCGCCCGCCTGCGGCTCGCCGCACAGGGGGTGGCCCTGTGACCGCCGGCCAGCAGCCCGCGGCGCCCAGCGCCGAGGCCCGCGAACTCCTTGCCGAGGCCGCCAAGGACTACGCCAAGGCCAAGAAGCTCCGCTGCGGCCTAGACCACCGCGACGACGCCGGAGTCCGTAGCCGCGCCAACGAGGACGCAGGCGCCCGGTGATGCGCAGCCCCGCTGTCCTGGCGATCACCATCCTGCTGCTCCTCGCCGCCGCCCTCGTCCTCCTCCACCGCGCCACGCGCTGACCCACCGCGGTCGGACCCGCCCCGCGCGGGTCCGACCCCACCCAGGAGCACCACCGTGGACCTCACACCCGCAGCCACGTGGGCAGCCGCCCACCCCTGGCCCGCCGCCGGCGCCGCCGCCGCGGCCGCAGCCGGCCTGACCCTCGCCGCCCGGCGCCTCGGCCACGCCGTCCTCGTCGCCGCCATCGGCGCCATGATCTGCACCGCGTACACCGCGGACACTTCCTGGCGGTTCGCCGAGCACCGCCTCGACATGCACGACACCAGCGAACGCCTCGTGATGTTCGCGGCCGCCGAGATCGCCCTGGTCGCCTGCGGCCTGCTGGCCCGCGCGACCAAGAACGCCACCGCCACCCCCGACACCGCGGGCACAGCCGGCGTGCCCGGCATCCTGGTCTGGGTCATCACCGGAGTGCAGATCATCCCCGCCTTCAGCGAGTCCGGATTCTTCGGCGGCACCGTCCGCGCGGTCATCGGCCCCATCATGGCCGGCCTGCTCTGGCACGAGGCCATGGGCCTAGAGATCCGCGTCATCCGCCCCGGCGCCCTCTCCACCGGCCTCCCGGCCATGGTCGGCCGGGAGTTGCGCGAACGGCTGCTCTCCCACCTCGGTCTCGCGACCCGGGACCGCACCGCCGCGCAGATCACCCGCGACCGGGCACTGGCCCGCGCCGTGCGCCTCGGCTCCCGCAAGCGCCTCTACCCCTGGGGCCGCAAGCGGTGCGCCGCCGCCCTCACCCGATCCGGCGTCGCCACCGACCCCAACCAGCGGCACCGCCTCATGCTCGAACTCGCCGCCCGCCGCGGCGCACCCGCACTCACCACCATCACCCTGCCCTCCCTCTGGGAGCCGCCGCAGGAGCCCGCACGGCCCCGCACCATGCCCGCACTCGCGCACCAGGAACTCGCCGAGATGCACCCCATAGAGGCAATCCAGCGAGTGCACTCCGCGCACCCGGATGCGCACCCCGCCGAACTCGCCAGCATCACCACGGCCCACGGCATCGTCGTCTCCGAGCAGATGGTGCGCATCGCCATCGGCGCCGGCAACCCGCCCCCGCACCCCACCATCCCGGCTGCATCCGCCCCCGCACTCGATGCCGCACCCTCGGATGCGCCCCGGCCCGCACTCGTGCTCGACATCGTCACCGAACCCGAAGTGCACCCCGAGATGCGCGCACCCGCGCCCGCATTCGCCGCAGGCCAACGCAGGGATGTAGTGCACGCCCGCATCCGCGGATGCGCACCCACAGATGCATCCGAGGAACACGAGACGCCGCCCGCCGACGAACCCGAGCCCGCCCCAGATGCGCAACCGGAGCCCACCCCGGAGTGCACCGAGGGCGAGCCCGAGTGCACCGACGAGCCCGAGCCGGATGCGCAACCGGATGCACTCCCAGACGACCTCGTCGAGCAGGCCCGCGCACTCGGCCGGCCCGCCCCGCTGCGGACCCTGCAGAAGTCCCTGCGCATCGGCCAGACGAAAGCCCAACTCCTGCAGCAGCTCACGAAGAAGGACTGAGATGCGCATCTCGATCGCCCTCATCTTCTTCGGCACCGCCGCGCTGCTCGGCCTCGCCGGGCTCCTCGCCCTCGCTCCGAACCGCACCCGCCGGGCCGAGCCCTACGTTCTCCCCGCCGCGCGCACCCTCGCCCTCATCACCGTGGCTGCGGCCTACGTCGCCGCCCTCTTCCACCACTGAGGCCCTGCCATGCCCGAACCCGCACGCATCACCCGCATCATCCCGGCCGGCGAACCCTGGCCCACCCGCCCAGGCTTACCCACCAACCCACCAGCCGCCCCGGCGCCCGGGCCGCCCGTTCCGCACGGCACGCCCGCCGCTCCGCCGTGGCGGCCCGTAGCCCCGCCGCCACCGCCGCCGACCAGTCCCCCGCCCGCCTGGGCCTGGCCGGCCAACCCGCCAGGCCCATCCGCACCGCTGGAACTGCGGGTCGTGGTCGACATGGTCCTGCCCGTCGAGGAACCACCGCCGGTCCCGCCGTGGTACCGCCGCGGCTGGCACTGGCTCACCGACCGCACCAGCCCGTACGCCGCGATCCTCGCCCTGGCCGCCTCCGTCGCCCCCATCCCCGGCGTGGGCTACGGCATCGGCCCCATCTGGGGCTCCCTCCTCTACGCGGTGCGGATCACCACACACCCGGCCGCCGCCTACGTCATCGGCCTAGGGACCGCCGCCCTGGCCGGCCGCCGCCTCGTCCGCCACGGCGGCGCCTGGTCCCTGTTCCTGCTGGCCACCACCACCGTCGGCGCTGTCTACGGCGTCATCCGCCCCCTCGACATCGTCACCGCCCTCACCGGAGTGCCCACCTCATGAACGTGCCCCTGACCATCACCGGCGCCGCACTGTCCCTCATCGTGCTCTCCCTCGCCATCCGCACCTGGTGGAAAGGCAACCGCGCCTTCAAGCCCATGCTGCCGTCCCTCTGGGGCGTCGTCATCGGCGCGAGCCTCCTCCTCTGCGCGGGCGGCCTGCTCGGCTGGGTCGCGGTCAAGTCGATCTCCGCCAACAGCGCCGCAGGCGACTGGGCAGTCAAGCGCACCACCGGCCACAGCGGGGGAGCGCTCCACTCCGGCGGCATGGGCACCCTCACCACCCCCGGCGCCTGCGTCCTCGTCGTGGTCGTGGCCCTGGCCATCGTGGTGTTCACGAAGGCCAGCAAGACGATCCGGTGGAAGTTGCTCGGCGGCGCCTACGTCGGCGTCACCCTCTGCGCCACGGCCGGCGTCGCGCAGGTGATGCAGTGGCTGCCCGACACCTACAACTACGCCGGCCAGAGCATCGTCGACTTCTTCAACGGCGGGGTGGCCCTGTGACCGCCCCCGTCGAGACCGACACGCCCCTGCTCCCCTGGCTACGGCAGCAAGCCACCGACACCGTCACGGCCCTGAGCAAAGGCACCCGGTGGGCCGTCGCCCTGGCGGCACGGCTGGGGGAGGGGAGCCGCATGCTCGCGCCCCGGCTGGTCGCCCACCTCGCAGCCTGGGTCCGCCGCGGTCAGCGCCACGATTTGACAGGCCTCCCCGCCTACCTCGGCAACGGCGTCCGGTGCCTGGTCATCGCCGGAGCCACGTACGGGGCCTGGCGCCTCGCCGACCGGCACCACGCAGTGCTCTGGCCAGCCGCAGCCGGATGGCTCCTCGCCGCCTACAACTGCCACCGCTCCAAAGGCCAGTGGCCCACGCTCCCCAAAGAGGCCAGCAAGAGCACTGACAAGACCACCCCCGACACCTCCCCGGAAGCCCCCGCGGAGCACCCCGTGGTGGCCCTCGTCCGTGCCCTCATCGGGGACGACGAAGGGGTGCACCTCGGGGAGCTGTACCCGGCCATGCGAGAGCGGCTGGACGGGCTGTCCGAGGCCCCCGACGAGCAACTGCGCCAGACCCTCACCGACCACCGCATCGAGGTGGCCCGCACGGTGCGCTCCCGGGGGGTCGCAGGGAGGACCGGAGTACGCCGCTCCGCCCTCCCTCCCCTCCCCTCTCCCAAGACCTCTCTCCAGAAGGACTCTTCACCGCTCTCCACCGATGGAGACGCAGGTCAGAGCGCATCCACGAAGAGCCGTGGAGAGAAGCGGAGAGCGGATGGAGACGCCGAGGAGAGCGGCGGAGAGCACACGGTGCACATCGTCCAGGACAAGGACAACCCCGCCCACTGGCTCGTGAAGGAGGCCGGCTGACGGCTGCCTGTCCGCCCCGGGCGCCACAGCCGGGCCGGGCAGGGAGCCGGCCAGACCGGCCGGACCACCCACCGAAGGGATCACCCATGGACCGTCAGCAGGCCATCGAGGCCGCCGCCCGCGCCGTCATCGAGCACGGCGGGCCCGAGTGCCGCACCGACCCGAAGGGCGTCCTGGACGCCATGAATGCCGCGCTTGACCTCGGCGCATCGCACGGCGACATCGAAGCCGAGATGAAGCGTCAGCGGGAGCAGGCGTGACGGAGAAAACCGCGCTCTTGATCGTCGGGGACTTCCATTCCGACTGCGGCAGATGCCACCTGCCCGCAGTCCCCTGGGACACCCACCACACACGAACGGCCGGCGGGAGCCATGAACGCCCCTGCGGCGCACGGTTCACCGCGATTCGTCACGTCGACGGGCGAGGCAAGGAAGACGCCCTCCACGCGCTCCGGCCAGACCTGCCCCTCGCCTGACCAACACCAAGGACGTGCTCATGACCCGCTACGCCTACGTGATCACCCGCACCGACGACGACCGAGACGAAGAGGACCGCGTCCTGTCCCTCGGCACCAAGATCCTCACTGACGACCAGGACCCGGCGGCGTTCGCCGTCGACCGGCTGGCCCAGAACCGCGTCGAGCACAGCTACTACCCCGGCCCCCGCCGCATCAGCTACTGGCCACACCCCGACGACCAGCCCCTGCCGCGCACCGCGCCGCCGACCGCCGAGCACATCGACGGCTGACCAGCCCCCCGGGGCGGCCGCCCGCCTGGCAGCTGACCGGCCGCCCCGGACCCATCCCGCACACGAGACAGGACCGTCATCATGGCACTGGAGAAAACCATCAGCCTCGACGAACTCCGCCGCCGGAACGCCATCAGCCAGACCAAGCGGGAAGCCGAAAAGTCCGCCAGCCGCCAGCCGAAATGAGGATGATGACCACATGAGCTACAACGTCCGAAACGCAGCCCGGGAGATCGCGCGGGCGCACAAGGCGGCCGACATGCCTGGAGTCGCCGACGAGGTGCGATACGCGCTCGAGTTCGCGTACGACGGCCAGAGCCTCGCGTGCTTCGAGGCCACCGCGCCCCTGCCCATCCCCCTGAAGGGGCAGGAGATCGTCGTCCACGGGGTGCCAGCCGTGGTGCTCGCTGTCCAGATCGCGTACGAGAACGCCGAGCCGGGCGACGGCCCGAGCGTGTTCGTCACCGTGGACGTGGAACCCCGCCCGGACCACTGAGAGGGAACCCATGGCCCACCAGCCCTACCCCAACCGGGACCGCGCCCTCCGGCACGTCCGCCGGGCCCACACCATCGCCCAGCACGGCCACGTCCCACAGCAGGCCGCCCTCGGCATTGCTGCGGAGGGACTCTGGGCATTCGCCGAGAGCCTCCGACGAGCACAGCCCGCCGGAGCGCAGATCGCCGCCGCCCTCGCCAGGAAGAAGCGGCCCGCATGATCGACGGCATCGCAGCACTGGCGGCCTGATCAGTCGTCCAAAGCCCTGAGCCGCCGCGCAAGCAGCCATGACCGCCACCGCTGCCGGAGGCTCGGGCCAGGCGGATCTACATCAGGGATGCCCTGCAGGTACCCCTTCGACATCTCCATGAAGTGCTCCAACGTGTCTGGCAGCGCCTCCAGCCACTGCAGCGCCCGGCCCCGCAAAATGTCCGCGTCTTGGCGTTGTTGGCCCGCGGCCGTCGTCCACTCGTCCATATCGGAGATCACTCCGTTGACCACGGACACCAGGCTCTCCGCCGAATCCGCCTCCAAGCCGGTGACAGCGATACGGAAGATCGTGCCCTGCCGCCACATCTCATAGGCCGCCTCATCTACCGCCCCGCGAGCAGCAGCCACCGATGATGACCAGCAGTCCGATCCCACCCCAGGCGCCGACACCGCCCCCTCCAACCTCCGTAAGGCCCCGCGCGTCGCCTCAACTGACGTCAGAAACACTGCATACGCATCCCGCCTCATCTGCCACAACCCGTCAAGCCGCTGCGCCTGTATCTGGAACTTCACAGCCTTCAGCGATGACGACGCCGTGAAACGCCCTGTGATCAGCGCGCCGAATGCTGTCGCACCCGCACCGATCAACGCCCCCTGCACTGTCGGATCCATCAGCCGGCGTTATCCGCCAGCGCCATCAGCGCGCCGATGAAGCCGAGCACAGCGTTCGCGACGGTCAACCACGCCACCCACCGCGCCCGGCCATCCACCGAGAGTGCCAGCTCACGTATACGCTCGACATCTCCCCACGTCGCAGGCTTTCGCGACTCCGCGGCCTGGCGGTGAAGGCTTACGAGGACGATGGCAGCAGCAACTACGGCCAGCACCGCAGCGGCGATGCCGACCCAGGCGACGAGTTTCATGGCGGCAACCTAAGACACCAGCAAGCGGGTTGGGGCCAGAATCCCAGGACTGTCAGTGCCCACCCGTACCGTCGAACACGTCAACCATCCGAGCTGCTGGCGCTCCTCGGACCCCGCCCCGCCCCGGAACAGCGACCGGACGGCGGGGCGAACCACGTCCGCCGCCTCCACCACAATGGGCACATGGAACACCTCGCGCTCCCACCCGGCTACCTCACCACCAGCATGGCCGCCATGGCCGTCGGCAGGCAGCCCGCCACCATCCGCGACTGGGTCCGCCGCGGCATCCTCCACCGCGCAGGCGGCACCCCCAAGCGCCCGTACTTCCGCGTCGACGCCGTGCAGGCGGCCGCGGTCGCCGCCAAGCCCACCCGGCCAGGTCAGCGCGCCGCTTGACACAGATCAACACCCGCGCCACGATTTGCCCGTACAGCTGTGCCCAAAACCAGCTGCACCACAGCGTCCCGAAGGCCCCGACCTACACAGGTCGGGGCCTTCGTCGTACCCGCGAGGGGAGGCACGATGCCCTTTCCTGCCGGCACCCCAGTTGTCACCCTCACGGGCACCATCCCGGCAGCCGTCGGCGGAACGCCCTTCAGCGGCAGCATCATCCTCACCCCCTCAGCCACGCTCGTGGACTCCACCCGGCACGCGATCTACCCCGGCGGCGGCGTCCAGCCCTTCGACACCAACGGCACCGTCTCCGTGCAGGTCATCCCCAACAACGCCGCTGGAATTGCTCCCACCGGCTGGCGCTGGCAGGTCGACGTGCAACCGACCGGCGGCCGCCGGATCACCTTCTGGGCCGACATCCACGGCAACAACGGCGACACCGTCCAGCTCGACAGCCTCATCCCTGTTCCCGCACCCGACGGCACCACCGGCGGGACTGCGGGCACGGCCGGCGCCTCCGCCTACGAACTCGCCCTCGCCAACGGCTTCGTCGGCACCGTCACCCAGTGGCTCGCCTCCCTCGTCGGCCCCGCCGGAGCGACCGGCGCGACGGGGCCCGCAGGCCCCACGGGAGCAACGGGAGCAACGGGAGCGCAAGGGCCGGCCGGACCGCAGGGAGCCACAGGCGCGACCGGGGCAAAGGGAGACGCCGGGGCCACTGGCCCGGCCGGCGCCCAGGGAGCCACAGGGCTGCAGCCGCCCCTCGGCGCGGCCGGAGCAGGCGACACCATCGCCCTGAAATCGACCGACCCCACCACCACCAACGCCCGCACCCCGGTCGCGCACAAGGCCAGCCACGCCACCGGCGGCACCGACGCCCTCGCCCCGGCCGACATCGGCGCAGACCCGGCAGGAACCGCCAGCACCGCCGTCGCCGCCCTGTCCGCCCTCACCCAGACACCGGTGAAGACGGCAGACGAGACCCGGACTTCGACCACCACCGTCAGCGACGATCTGCACCTCTTCGCCAGCCTCGACGCCAACTCGGTGTACCGGTTCCGCGGCATGCTCCTCTTCGACGGGCCCGAAGCCGCCGACGCGACCATGACCTTCACCGCGCCCACCGGCGCCACCGGCGGGTGGGCGCCCGAAGCCGGCACCCTCAGCACCACCACACCGGACGGCAGCGCACAGCTCAAGGTCGCCGCGCGACTCTTCGGCAGCAACAGCGACATCGGCGTCATGGCGTCCTCCGCCACGCTCGCCGGAATCATGGTCCTCCCACAGGGCATCGTCGCCACCGGCAGCACCGCCGGCACGCTGAAGCTCCGCTGGGCCCAGCAGACCAGCACCGCCAGCCCGACCACGCTCAAGGCGGGGTCGACGCTGGAGGTCGTCAAGATCTCCGGCTCGGGCCCGGCCGCCTCCGGCATCAACCTCGACAACACCGCCCACCTGCCCAGCGACCAGGGGTATCTGACCTGGACCGGTGACCCGAACAACGCCGGACACGTCACGGCCCAGACCACTTCGATAGCAGGGCAGATCACCCTGACGAAGATCGAGATCAGGAAGCAGATCACCTGGTCGGAGATCTCGATCGGCCTGGCCGGCGTCGACAGCGGCGCCACCCTCAACAACTGCTACCTGGGCGCATACAACGCGGCCGGCACGCGGATGGGGGTCACCGCCGACCTCTCCAGCCTCCTCCTGTTCGGCGCCACCGGCCGCACCTTCCCGCTCGTCACACCGTTCACCGCACCGCCGGGCGACTACTTCATCGCCATGCTGCTCAACGGGGTATGGGCCACCAACGGGTTGACCTTCAAGAGCACGGGCGCCGGAATCACCGTCAACCTCAAGCTCGCCCCGCCGAGGCTGCGGTATTCCAACATGCTCACCGGGCAGACGAGCCTGCCCGCCAGCCTGGACCTGACGCAGCAGACCACCACGCTGATCAACACGGGCTGGGGCTCGCAGTGGTACGGAGTCAGCTGACCGCAGATAGGGAGGCAGGGCATGCGCAGGCTCCGGCCCTGCCTGGTGTGTGGACGCCTCACCCGCAACGCGTCGAGGTGCGACACGGACCAGGCGGCATGGCAGCAGAGGCAGGACCAACTGCGAGGCAGCGCTCACCAGCGTGGCTACGGCCAGCCGTGGCGCAAGGTGGCAGCCGCCGCGGTGGCAGCCCACCGGCAGACACACGGTCAGTGGTGCCCCGGCTGGGGTGTGCCTGCCCACCCGGCCAGCGACCTCACTGCCGACCACATCACCCCCAAGGCCGCCGGCGGCACCGACGACCCCCGCAACATCCAGGTGCTGTGCAGAGGCTGCAACAGCCGCAAGCGCAACCGCCCCTCGACCTGACCGGCCGCATCACCGCAGGTCAGAGGCTCGCCAGGTCGGGTGATCAAGCAAAAGCGCAGGTCAGGGGGGTGGGGCGAAGTCAAGAGCAAGATCTTTTTCGGACCCGGCCCCCCACCCCGCGCACGCCGACGCGAAATTGAGCCGGTTTTTGACCTTGGTCGTTCTTGGGGGTGGCGATCTTGCCCGCAGGACGACCCTCTACGCCCACGGAACGCAAGCGGCGAACCGGCAACCCCGGGAAGCGGAACCTCCCTGAGCCTGTGGTGCACCTGGCCGCCGTCGCGGACATTCCCGCAGCGCCGGAGACGCTCGGCGAGGCGGGCGAGCGGGCTTGGGCGCGGCTGTGGACGGCCGGTCAGGCGTGGCTGTCCCCGACCACCGATGTGGACCTGCTCACGCGCCTGTGCGAAGCGCACGATGAGCGCGAGGCGATGCGCGATCAGATCGCGGTCGACGGCTACATGGTGGCCGGGTCGATGGGGCAGCAGCGGGCGCATCCGCTGCTGTCGGAGGTGCGGGCGCTGGAGTCACAGATCACCAAGTACGAGAGCCTGTGCGGCTTCACCCCGTCGGACCGGGCACGGCTCGGCTATGCGGAGGTGAAGCGTGCCTCCAAGCTCGAAGAACTCGCGGCCCGGCGGGCGGCGCGCGTCCAGGGCGCGAAGTAGCTGGCCGCCGCGGTTCCTGACGCCGGTGCCGGCCGCGGACGTCCGGCGCGGCGACGGCGAGGACGTCGCGGACTTCATCGAGACCCTGTGCACCGTCACCAAGGACACGTTCGCCGGGCCGAGCGGCTCGCCGCTGACGCTCCGGGACTGGCAGCACGATCTGCTGGGGCACCTGTTCGCGCGCCGGAAGGACGGCCGGCGCCGGCACCGCGTGGCGCTGATCGGGGAGCCGCGGAAGAACGGCAAGAGCGGGCTGGGCGCCGGGATCGCGCTGGATGGGCTGTTCGACGGTACGGGCGCCGAGGTCTACAGCTGCGCCGGCGACAAGGAACAGGCCCGCATCGTCTTCGGGGACGCCCGGCGCATGGTGGAGGCCAGCGCGGATCTGTCTGCGGCGATCAAGTGCTACAAGGATGCGCTGGAAGTCGTCGAGACCGGGTCGGTGTACCGCTGCCTGTCGGCGGAGGCGTTCACCAAGGAGGGCCTGAGCCCGACGCGCGTGCTCTTCGACGAGCTGCACGTCCAGCCGAACCCGGATCTGTGGAACGTCATGGCGCTCGCCGCGGGCGCCAGGCTGGACCCGATGCTGATCGGCATCACGACCGCCGGGGTGAAGAGCGACTCCACCGGCAAGGACAGCATCTGCTACCGGCTGTTCCAGTACGGGCAGAGGCTCGCCGCGGGCGAAGAGGTCGACGCCTCGTTCTTCATGGCCTGGTGGGGCGCGCCGGACGACGCCGACCACCGGCGGCCCGAGACGTGGCAGATGGCCAACCCGGCGTACGGGGACCTGATCGACCCGGAGGACTTCGAGGCCGCGGTCCGCAGGACTCCGGAGGCCGAGTTCCGTACGAAGCGGCTGAACCAGTGGGTGAACACCGCGGAGACCTGGCTTCCGGCCGGGGCGTGGGACGCGTGCCGGGGCGGTGGCGCGGTGCCGGACGGCGCCGAGGTGTGCCTCGGCTTCGACGGCTCGTTCAACGGGGACTCCACTGCCCTGGTGGTGGTGTCCTGCCCGGTCGACGGCGAGGCGCCGCACGTGGACGTGGTGGAGGCGTGGGAGCGGCCGACGGAGGCCGGGCCGGGCTGGACGGTGCCGATCCTGGATGTCGAGGCGGCGATCCGGGCGGCGTGCCGGCGGTGGGATGTGCGGGAGATCGTGTGCGACCCCTACCGGTGGGGCCGTACGTATCAGGTGCTGGAGGACGAGGGCCTGCCGATCGTGGAGTTCCCGCAGTCCCCGGCCCGCATGATCCCGGCGACGACCCGCTTCTACGAGGCGGTGATGGGCCAGTTGCTGACGCACTCCGGAGACCCGAGGCTGGCCCGGCACCTGGCCAACTGCGTCGTCAAGACCGACAGCCGGGGGTCGCGGCTGTCGAAGGACGCGAAGCACAGCCCGAGGAAGATTGACCTGGCCGTCTCGGCGGTCATGGCGCACGAACGGGCGTGCCAGGAGCCGGAGCCCGAGCCCGAGCCGCAGTTCTTCAGCTGGGCCGATCTGTAGGAGGTGCCGTGCGCATTCCACGTGTTCGCCGTCCGCCGTCGCGCGGTGTCGTCTCGGATACGGCCGAGCTGATCGGGCTGGGCTGCCTGGACGGCGCGGCCTGGTGGTGGCAGCCGGTCGTGGGGCTGGTCGTGCTGGGGCTGGTGCTGCTGCTGATCGGATGGGTGGTGGACCAGTGAGCTTGCTCAGGCGCGCTCTTGCCCGGGCTCCGCAGACGCGCGGCGCCGCCTCGCCCACGGGCCCCGGCGACCCGTGGGCGATCCCGTCCAACGGGTCGCTCGCCGCCGTGACGCCGGCCGGGGTGCAGGTGACCGACGACACCGCGATGCAGCTGCTGGCGGTCGCCGCGTGCGTGCGGATCCTCTCGCAGACGGTCGCGGGCCTGCCTTTGAACGCGGTGCGCATGCGGGGCGATCTGCGCGAGACCATGACGCCCGCCCCACCGATCGTGGCGGACCCGTTCGGCGGGGCGAGCAGCACGGCGCTCCTGTCGCGGCGGGCGGGCCTCGGCCAGATGATGGTGAGCCTGCTGCTGCGCGGCAACGCGTACGCGCAGGTGCTGCAGCGTGACTACCTGCTGCGCCCGTCCCGGCTGCGGCTGCTGCATCCGGACCGGGTGCGCTGCCAGTTCAACGGCGCCGGGGAGCGCGTCTACTGGATCGACCGGAAGCCGGCCGATGCAGAGGACATGGTGCACCTGATGGGCATGGCCTTCCCGGAGTCGCCCACGGGCATGAGCGTCATCAGCTACGCCCGCAACACCATCGGGCTCGGGCTGGCGGCCGAGAGCTTCGGCGCGGGGTTCTTCGGCCGAGGCGCGCACATGTCCGGCGTGATCTCCGTCGAGGGCGACCTCGACAAGGGGCGCGCCCGCCAGATGAAGGAAAGCTTCGAGTCGAGCCACAGCGGCCTGACCAACGCGCACGCGGTCGGTGTGCTCTCCGGCGGCGCGAAGTGGACGCCGATCAGCGTCACGCCGGAGGATGCGCAGTTCCTCGGCACCCGGGCTGCCCAGAACCTCGATGTGGCGATGCTGTTCGGGCTGCCGCCGCACATGCTCGGCCAGGTCGACCGCACCACGTCGTGGGGCACCGGCATTGAGCAGCAGGGCCTGGGGTTCCTGCGCTACACGCTGGCCCCGTGGCTGGGGACGTTCGAGGATGCGTGGTCGATGATGCTGCCGCGCCCCCAGGCCGCCTGGTTCGACGCGGATGGGCTGCTGCGGACGGACACGGCCGGCCGGTGGGCCGTCTACCAGATCGCCCGGAACATCGCCGGGATGACGCCGGACGAGATCCGGGCCCGGGAGAACATGCCGCCGCTGCCCGACGGAGCCGGCACCGACCCGTTCGCGCCGCTGAACTCAGCGCACACCACCGATCCGGGCTGGACGCCCGGCGAGCCCGATCCGAAGCTTGATGAGCCCGTACCCGATTGAGGAGCCGTGATGGACCTGTCCACCCGGGCCGAGCGGCCCCGTACCGTCGAGCGCCGCAACATGCCCTTCAAGGCTGTCGAGTTGCGCGCCGCGCCGTCCGGAGACGGCGGCGACCGGCTGACGTTCACCGGCTACGCCTGCGTGACCGAGGCCGGCTACGAGATGCAGGACTGGCTGGGCCCGTATACCGAGGTGGTGCGGTCCGGCGCGTTCAAGAAGACCCTGGACGAATCCGCGGATGTGCCGTTCCTGATCAACCACTCCGGGATGACGCTGGCGCGGACGAAGTCCGGCACCATGCGGCTGTCGGAGGACTCCACCGGCCTCTACACGGAGGCCGAGCTGGACCCGTCCAGCCCGCATGTGCAGGCCCTGCGCTCGGCGATGGACCGCGGCGACCTCGACGAAATGTCGTTCGCGTTCTGGGTGACCCGGCAGCAGTGGTCCCCGGACTACGAGCAGCGCGACATCCTCGAGGTGAACCTCAACAAGGGCGACGTGTCGGTGGTGAACTACGGCGCGAACCCCAACACGGCCGGCGCCCAGCTCAACGCGCGTGACCTGGCCCAGCTGTGCGGCCAGATGCCGGAGGAGGAGCAGCGCGCCGTCTACGAGCGGCTCGCCGCGCGCTTCGCCCCGGCCGCCGAGAAGCCCCCGGTGGAGCCCGTCGACGCGGAGCAC
Source organism: Streptomyces lydicus (assembly GCF_004125265.1). Lineage (GTDB taxonomy): Bacteria > Actinomycetota > Actinomycetes > Streptomycetales > Streptomycetaceae > Streptomyces > Streptomyces lydicus_C. The sequence goes on along the minus strand of NZ_RDTE01000003.1, from coordinate 1,297,565 downwards.
CTGGCCACGGTCAGTGATCTGGACCTCTACCAGCGGCGCGCGCGCAGCCTGTCGCTGTAGAGCGCCGCCCCTAAGACCACCCGGAGCCATGCGGCGTCCGGGTTTTCCGCCTGCCCGGCCGCCGCGCCGGAGCCCGCGCCGGACCCCGCACGCGTAGGGGCACCACCCGGGCCACCACCCGTCACCACGGCAGGCACGCACCCCATATCGAGAGAGGGAGTCCCCCGTGAACAAGCGGGACATGATCAAGGCTCTCCAGGAGAAGCGTGCCGAGCAGCGCAAGAAGCTCGACGCCGTTCTGGAGACCGTGCAGGCAGAGGAGCGCTCCGCGCTGACCGACGAGGAGCGCGGCACGTTCGACGACGGCGAGGCCGAGATCCGGGCCATCGACGCCCGGATTGCTGAGCTGGACGGGCAGATCCGCGCCGACGAGGCGGCGGCGGAGGTCGCCGAGCGCTACGCGCCGAAGCCCGAGGACGAGCGGCGCCGTGCTGCGCCCGGCACGTCCGTGACCGAGCAGGAGGTCTACCGCTCGGGTCCCGGTGGCCAGTCCTATTTCCGGGACCTGTACCTGGCCAACCGCCGCGGGGATCGCGAGGCCACCGAGCGGCTGCGTCGCAACGACAAGATGGTGGCCGAGAAGCGCGCGATCTCCACCACCGCGGGCGCGGGCGGCGAGTTCGTGCCGCCGCTGTGGCTGGAGGACGAGTTCGTTTCGCTCGCGCGCCCGGGCCGGGTCACCGCGGATCTGTGCGTGCACGGCACCGTCCCGGCCGGCACGAACAGCATCTCCATCCCGAAGGTGCTGACCGGTACGGCTGAGGCGATCCAGAGCAGCCAGAACAGCGCGGTGCAGCAGACCGACATGACCACGGGCAGCATCTCCAGCCCGGTCGTGACGATCGCCGGTGGTCAGACCATCTCCATGCAGCTGGTGGAGCAGTCGCCGCTGAACATCGACGACCTGATCCTGGCGGACCTGGCTGCGGACTACGCGATGAAGTTGGACAGGCAGGTTTTGTCGGGCACGGGCACCAGCGGGCAGGTGACCGGCCTGCTGACGCTGGCCGGCACCAACTCGGTCGCCTGGACGCAGGCGACGCCGTCCATGGGCGGCGCGGGCGCGATGTACTCCAGCCTCGGCGCCGCGGTCAGCGCGATCCACACCACCCGCTACCAGCCGCCCACGCACGTCGTGATGCACCCCCGCCGGTGGGCGTGGGCGCTCGCGCAGGTCGACACCGCCAACCGGCCGATGGTCGTCCCGATGGCCCAGGGCCCGAACAACGCCGCGGGCACGCCGGGCGAACTGGCGGCCCAGGGCCGGGTCGGCGAGATGCTCGGCCTGCCGGTGTACACCGACCCGAACCTGCCCACCAACGTCGGGGCGGGCACGAACCAGGACGTGATCCTGCTCCTGCGCGCCTCGGACGTGTTCCTGTGGGAGGGCAACGTCCGGGCGGAGGCGTTCGAGCAGACCTACGCCCAGAACCTCAGCCTGTTCGTGCGGCTGTACAACTACGCCTCGTTCCAGGCGGGCCGCTACCCGGCATCGATCGCGGCCGTCACCGGCACGGGTTCGATCACCCCCGCTTTCTGAGCCGTCACGGCGGCGGCCGCTCGGCCGCCGCCCCTTCTTACCGCCCAGGAGGGCACGATGAACCCGATCAACATCGCCAAGGGCCTGCTGGACAAGTACGACCAGGTCAAGGAGATCGACGAGAAGCTGGCCGCGGACATCCGCGGTGAGCTGTCGGCCATGGCCGACGATGTGCGCGAGGCGGTCGCCGAACTGCGCGGGCTGGTCGACCCGGCCACCATCGAGCTGGAGGACGGCAGCCGCGTGCCGACCTCGACGGCCGAGGACATCCGCCGCACCGGGCGGCGCCTGGATGAGGTGGTCGGCGGCGGGAAGAGCGCCCGGCCCAACGGGGAGAGCGCACCGGACGGGCGGCGCACCGCGAAGGCCGCCGCCGCGCCGAACAAGACCGGCTGACGTCATGCCGATCGTCGACCTGGCCAGCGTGAAAGCGCACCTGAACATCCCAGACGGCAACACCACGCAAGATGCTGAGCTGGCGGGGTTCATCGCGGCGGCCGGCGATCTCGCGCGGAATGTGGTCGGCCCCCTCATGCCCGAGGAGCACATCGAGTGGCACGACGGGGGCACGGCGGTCATCTCCCTGGACTGGCAGCCGGTCGCCGCCGTGCACTCGGTCACCGAGTACGTCGGCGCCACCACCTTCCCGCTCACCGAGCAGCCCCTGGGCGCCAGCACCGACGCCTACGGCTACACCGTGGATCTGGACCGCGGGCAGATCATCCGCCGCGCCACGGGCGGGGCGATCTGCTTCGCCGACGGCTCCAAGAACGTCCTGGTGGCCTACACGGCGGGCGCGGGCACGGTCTCGCCGTCCGTGCGGCTGGGCGCGCTCGAGCTGATCCGGCACCTGTGGCAGCTCACCCAGCAGGGCGGGCGCCCGCGCTTCGGCGGGGCCGGCCTCGACAGCGAGGGAGGCGGCGTGCCCATGGGCTTCGCACTGCCCGCGCGGGTCATGGAGCTGTGGCAGCCCAGCCGCCGTCCGCCGGGGATCGCATGAGCACCCCCCTCGGGGACATCCCCGCCTCCAGCATCCCGGCCGCCCGCGCCTGGCTCCTGGCCGGCCTCCAGGCGCAGATCCCGGAGTCCTCCGGCGCTCTGGTGTGCCTGGACGTCCCCGGCCCCTACGAGCCCGACGAGATCGTGTGCGTCGGCGAGGTGCAGCAGACCTACAGCCCCGAATCGGTCGTCGGCTCCGGCGGCGCGGGCTGGCTGCGCGAGGACTACACCGTGACCGTGACGGTGGACGTCTACCGCGGCGGCGACGACCCGGCCGGCACGTTCCTGCGGGCCCGGCAGCTGGCGGACCTGGTCGTGGCCGTGGTGCGCTCCGATCCCTCCCTGGGCGGCGCGGTCGACCGGGCGCGCCCGTCAACGGCCTCGCACACCGCGGGCTGGGACGACGAGCACAAGGGCCGCCACGTCGTCATCGACCTGGGCATCGACTGTCTCAAGACCTTGTGAGGACACCGTGCAGCGCTACACCTACATCGGCGAGGCGGGCCGCTACTACCCGCAGCTGGGCCTGACGCCGGAGACCGGCGAAACCTACGACCTGGAGCGCAATCCGGGCGATGGCCTGTGGGAGACCGCCAAGGCCGCCACCAAGAAGACCGGCGACCGGCCGGGGAAGGAGGGCGGCAGCGATGCCTAAGCCCAGTCATCTCGCAGCCCTGGGCGTGGCCAAGGAGGTCACGCCCGGGACCGCTGTCGCTCCCACCGCCTGGGTGCCGTGGAAGACGCTGACGCCGAAGGACGACATCAACCTCATCGAGGACACCGGCCAGCGCGGCGCCCCGGTGGACGTGTTCGGGCTGCTGCCCGGGCAGAAGGGCGCTGAACTGGACGTCGGCGGCGACGTGTACGCCGACACCATCGGCTGGCTGCTGACGTCCGTCCTGCCGGACCTGACCGTCACCGGCGCATCCGCGCCGTACACCACGACGTTCTCGACGCTGTGCACGGGCGACACCCAGCCGCCCAGCCAGACCTGGACGATCGCCGACCCGCTGGGGACCTGGCAGTACGCCGGCGCCCAGTTCTCCGAGCTGGGCTTCAAGTGGAACGCGGACGGCCTTCTGGAGTGGTCGGCGAAGGCCAAGTCCTGGGGCTACACCACCACGACGACGCCCACCCCGAGCTTCACCGCGGTGCCGCCGGTCGCGAACTGGTCGATCACCAACAAGCTGGGCGGGACCAACATCTTCGTCCAGGACGGCGAGCTGACCATCAAGCGGGACGTCACCGAGATCCGGGGCGCCGCGGGCACCCAGAACCCGTACCGCATCTGGTCCGGGGACGTGGGCGTCGAGGGCAAGCTGACGCTGGTCATGGAGTCCACGACCCAGCGCACCGCGTTCCAGGCCGGCACCGTCCAGTCCTTCGACTGCCTGTATTCGCAGGGCGCCGGTGCCGCGGCGAACGGCCTGACGCTGCACTGCTCTCAGGTCGCCTTCACCGAGGGATCGCCGAACTACGGCAAGGACTACATCGAGCTTCCCGTGTCCTTCCGCGCGATTGCCAACACCAGCGACGTGGGCGCCTCCGCCGGCTACAGCCCCATCAAGGCCACCCTGACCAACGCCATCACCTCCGGGACGTACAAGTGACCATCACGCGACACCAGTTGCCCGGCGACGCCTGGGCCGACCTGCGCGACAGCGCGGACGTCTCCGAGCGGCTGCGCCGGCCGATCAAGGCCATCCAGATGAAGCTGGCCCGGGACCCGGCGTTCGCCGGCGTCGTGGCCAAGGCCAAGGCGGACGGCGTGGCGGCCATGGCCGACATCGGCGAGGCGGAGGCCGCGGACATGGCCACCGCGATCGGCGAGGAGTCCCTCGCGCTCATGGACGATCTCAGCGACCGTCTGATCCTCTCGCGCGTCGCGGGCTGGTCGTTCGGGCCCGAGGTGACGGCGGACAGTCTCCTGGACCTGCCCGGCGGCGCCTACGACGCGCTGAAGGAACTGTGTGCCGAGGGCGGGTTGCAGGCCGGGCCCGACTTCGCGCCGTCCACCGATCCGGCGTCCCCTACCGGGCCCTCTACCGTCTGAGGGCGGTACTGGAGGGCAAATTCGACTACCCGGCCGACCAGCTGCCGATGGAGGCGTACCGCTTCTGGCAGCTGTGTCAGGTCGTCGGCCCGCCCGACTCCTGGATGGACTTGCCGGCCGAGGAACTCGACTGGGTCCTGGCCGTCGACGGGGCCGTGCAGCAGGCCAAGGCCAACGCCCAGGAGGAGGCTGCCCGTGGGTGAGGGGATCACCGTCGCTGTCCGCGGCGCGAAGGAAGCGCGTGCGGCGGTCGTCGCGATGGACCGCCGTATCGACCTGGCCACCATCAAGGCGCTGAGGTCCACCCAGAACCTGGCCAAGCGGTCGATCCGGTCGGGGATGCGGGGGCGGCCGCGGTGGGACCACCGCGGCAAGTCCGCTCGGACCGGCGACACCGTGCGCCTGGGCCTGTCCCCGCACCACACCACCAAGGGCGGGGGGCCCGGCCGGCTGACCGGAAAGCTGATCAAGGGCGTGGGTGGCGTCCGAAAGCCCAAGCCGATTCCCGGCGGCGGGTTCCAGGGCGGCGTCGGCGTCGGCGGCGGGGTCCGCAACCTCTACAAGAAGCGCACCGAAGGCAAGTACCCCTACGTCCGGCCCGGGATCCGCAAGGCCGAGCCGAAGATGGCCGCCGTCTGGCAAGCGTCCTGGGGGCGTGCCACCAAAACCTGATCTGGCTATTCGTCCCCGTCGTCGAGAGGGCCGAAGGCGCGCTCGGCGACCTCGCGCATGTACGGCATGGCTTCGTCGAGCCGCCGGTGCATCTCTGCCCACTCCTCGGGCGTGCGGGGCGGATCGGCGCAGCCCTTGGCGAACTGGGCGACCAACTTCTCCCCTGCGGCATTCATCTGGGCTGTTGGGGACCTGTGTCCGAGGAACCGCCGGATCAGCTTCATTGCCATGCGGTCAGTATCGCCGTCGTGCGGCCCTGCCCATAACTCCATAGCGAGCGACCTGCGAGGGAGGTGACTCCCTCATGGGTGCTCTGCCCCCGGTGTTCATCGAGTTCCTGGGCCACTCCAAGGGCGTCAAGACCGCGATGGCGGACGTCAAGGCGGAGATGGCGGCCGCCGACGCCTCCGGGGCGGGCGCTTTCCGCAAGACCGGCATGCTCGGCAAGGCGGCCATCGCCGGAATCGGCATCGCGGCCGCGGCTGTCGCCGTCCACACGGTGAAGATGGCCGGTGACTTCCAGGTCCAGATGACCCGCGTGCGCACCGGCGCCGGCGAGGCCGCGGGCAACATGAAGATGGTCGGCCAGGGCGTCTTGGCCATGGCCGGGCAGGTCGGGCAGTCCACCGAGGAACTCACCTCGGGGCTCTACATGGTCGAATCCGCCGGCTACCACGGCGCCGACGCGCTGAAGGTGCTGCGGGCGTCGGCCATGGGCGCCAAGGTCGGCGCCGCGGACCTGAAGACCACCACCGACGCGGTCACCACCGCGATGAACGCGTACAAGACCGGCGCCGGGTCGGCGACCGAGGTCACGAACGCGCTGATCGCCACCGAGGCCGAGGGCAAGACGAACCTCGAAGCCCTCGCCGGCAGCATGAGCAGCATCCTGCCGGTGTCGGCGGCCGCGCACGTCAAGCTCAACGAAGTGCTGGGCGCCATGGCCACCATGACCGCCCAAGGCACCCCGGCCGCGGTCGCGGCGACCTACCTGCGCCAGACCATCGGCCAGCTGTCCAACCCGTCCGGCAAGGCCGCCCGGGAGATGACGGACCTGGGCCTGTCGGCGGTGAAGGTTGGGCAGAACCTCGGCAAGCGGGGCCTGGCCAGCACGCTGACGATGCTCACCGACGCCATCCAGCACAAGATGGGCCCGGCCGGCACCGTCCTCATCTCTCACCTGCAGAAGGCCGCGCACAACACCACGGCGTTCCAGAAGGAGCTGGCGAACCTCTCGCCGTCGCAGCAGACCTACGTGGGCGCGCTCGCCACGATGGTGGGCGGCACCAAGTCGATGCAGGCCGCGCTGCAGCTGACCGGCCCGCACATGGCCGACTTCAAGCGGAACACCGAGGGCATCGAGGAGCACGTCAAGGCCGGCGGCAAGTCCATCGAGGGATGGGCGGACGTCCAGAAGAACTTCAACCAGAAGATGGCCGAGGCCAAGGCGTCGGTGCAGTCGCTGGGCATCCAGATCGGCCAGCAGTTGATGCCGGTGGCCCAGAAGATCATCGGTGTGGTGGCCACGGCCACGTCCTGGATCGCCAAGCACTCAGGGGCGGCGAAGGTCGCGGCCATCATCATCGGCGGGGTCCTGGTGTTCGCCATCGCGGCCCTGACCGCCGGGCTGTACAGCATGGCGGCCGCCGCCGCGGTCAACCCCGTCACCTGGATCATCGTCGGCGTCATGGCGCTGGTCGCGGCCATCATCTACCTGGCCACGCACTGGAAGCAGGTGTGGGGCGTCATCAAGGCGGTGGCGGCCGCCGTCGGCCACGCCGTGGTCGCCGCCTGGAACTGGGTCGCCGACGGCACCAAGTCCATCTGGCATTCGATCACCAGCGGCATCAGCGCCGCCTGGCACGGCATCGGCGCGTTCTTCGCCAGCGCCTGGCGCACGGTGACCGCGCCGATCGTGGCCGGCTGGAACTGGCTGAAGAGCATCACCAGCAGCGTGTGGAACGGCATCAAGGCCTTTTTCATGAAGTGGTGGCCGCTGCTGCTGGCCATCTTCGCCCCGCCGATCGCGCTGGTCATCAGCATCTGGAACCACTTCCACACCCAGATCACGAACACCGCCAAGACCGTGTGGAACGGCATCAAAGCCTTCTTCGTCGCCATCTGGAACGGCATCAAAGCCGCCGCCGGCGCCGTCTGGGGCGTGATCAAGACGGTCATCGTCAACCCGATGAAGGCCGCCTGGAAGAGCCTGATGAGCGTGTGGACCACCATCAAGGGGTGGCTCACCCAGCAGTGGAACCTCATCAAGGCCACCGCCGCGTTCATCTGGTCCGGGATCAAGGCCGGGATGATCAACCCGATCGTGTCGGCGTGGCACACGATCTCCGGCACGATCAGCAGTATTGCCTCGACGATCTCGCGCGGCCTGCACAACGCGTGGAACGCCGTGAAGAACATCGGGTCCAGCTTCCTGTCCATCGGCCGGAACATCGTGATGGGCATCGTCCACGGTGTCACCGGCGCCGCCGGCTCCCTGTTCTCCTCCCTCCAGAACCTGGCCGAGGGCGCGCTCAACTCCGCCAAGTCCTTCCTGGGCATTCACAGCCCGTCGCGGAAGTTCGCGGAGATCGGCGCGTACATCAACGCCGGCCTGGTGCAGGGCCTGACCGGCTCCGCGGCCCGGGTCCGCTCGGCGTCCATCCGCATCGCCAACATGCTCTACCGGCAGTTCGGATCCCGCAGCCACCAGGGCCTGCAGAACCTGGTGGCCCGGGACGGGCGTGCCCTCAACCGGCTCGCCGCCCAGCGGGTCAGCATCGCGTCCCGCCTGAAGGCCGCCCACAAGCGGCTGGCGGACCTGCAGAAGGACTGGAAGAAGACCCGGGACGACGTCGCCAAGTCCGTGATGGAGAACGTCTCCGTGGTGACGGCTCTGCCCGAGGGCAGCGTGCAGCTGACCAGTCAGGACGTCGTGGCGAACATGCGCACGCAGGTCGCCAAGGCCCGGAAGTTCGCCGCCGAGCTGCAGACCCTCCGCAAGAAGGGCCTGTCCACTGAGCTGGTGCAGCAGATCGCATCGGCCGGCGTCGACCAGGGCGGCGCCACCGCCGCAGCCCTGGCGACGGCCAACCGGTCACAGATCGCCACCATCAACAAGCTGCAGAAGTCGGCGAAGTCCGCGGCCGGCTCCGTGGGATCCGCCGTCGCTGACAGCATGTACAAGTCGGGCATCGACTCGGCGAAGGGCCTGATCAAGGGCCTGCAGTCGCAGCAAAAGGCCATCGACAAGCAGATGGTGCGCATCGCCAACAGCATGAAGACGGCGATCCGCCGCAGCCTGGGCATCCACTCGCCGTCCACGGTGATGGCCGAGCTGGGCAACTACACCGCTCAGGGCATGGCGCAGGGCATCGAGTCCGGCACCCACCACGCGGTGACCGCGGCCGCGGCCATGGCCGGCGCCGTCGCGGGGGCGGCCATGCCGCAGGTCCCGCGCCTTCCGGCGCGCTCCTGGAATCCCGCGGCCGACGGCCAGGGCGGCGACCAGCTGGTGGAGGTGACCACCGTCGTCCAGCTCGATCGTGACGTCCTGCTGCGGCAGGTACAGCGCGGCACGCTGCAGCACCGGCGCCGCAACCTCACCAACGGCCTCGACCTGGCCCGCGGCTAACCCCTACCGATCGGAGGCCGTCTGTGACCGTGCCCACCGGGTTCCCCATCGCGGACGGCCCCCTGATCGCCTCCTGGCCGCGCCTGCTGCTGCAGGTCGCCTGGACGTCCGGGGGCAACGCGTCGGCCAGCAACCACTGGTACACGCTGACCAAGCGGATCCGCGGCAGCTGGAAGGCCGCGCCCAGCGGCCGGCAGTACGAGACGGACAGCGTCCAGTCCGGGACCGCATCGTTCGTCCTCGACAACCTCGACGGAGCACTCGACCCGGACAACACCGCCAGCCCCTTCTACCCCTACGTGCTGCCCTACCGGCGCCTGCGCCTGGTCCTGCAGACCGCCGCCACCCGCAACCTGCTCTACTACTGGGTGGCCAACGGCACCCAGACCACGGCCATGGCCGCGACCGCCGGCACCATCGACGTCGTCACGGGCCTGTCCACGTCGCCGTCCGGGCTCACCACGGCAGGCACCTGGGCCCTGCCGAACGCGACCGCGTCCGGCGCCGTCTACGGCCTGTCGGGCGCGGCGGCGTCCTGGCTGACGAACGACTGCGAGGGCACCACCGTCACCCCGGGCGCCTCCTACGCGGCCGGCGTCGAAATGCAGCTCGCCCCGGGCGGCATGTCCTCCCTGAGCATGCAGCTGCGCATCGGCTGGTACGACCTGAGCGGGACGCTGCTGTCGACGACCACCGGCATCAACACCGCCATCACGACCAGCTGGAGCGGCCGCCTGACCGCGGCCGGCACCGCCCCGGCCAGCGCCGAGTTCGCCATCATCTCCGTGGCGACGACGGCGGCGACCACGGCCGCGACGACCGTGCGCGTCACCGGCTGGCAGCTCGAGCAGGGATCCGCCGCCACCGCCTGGACAGGAGCGGGCGACTGGTTCCAGATCTGGCAGGGGTTCGCCGAGAGCTGGGTGCAGCGCTACGAGCGCGGCGGCAAGTACGGCCTGGTGGAAGTCGCCGGGGTCGACGGCCTGGCGCCGCTGTCGCAGCTGACGCTGCAGGACGTCATGCCGCAGTACCTGGCGAGCATCGCGCCCGCCAACCAGCAGTACGTCTACGACCTCGCCGCCCCCGGCGCCAGCCCCATCATCAACGGCGGCTCGGCGTTCCTGCCGATCTCGGGCACGGCCGCCACCGGCGCGGGCCTGGACGTCGTCGGCGCGAACATCGCCTACGGCACATCGATCACCTCCACCACCGACCAGGGCAAGCTGTGGAACGTGGACGGCCCAGTGACCACGCTGCTGTCCAACCAGGCCAGCGCCCTGGGCAACTCGGCCGGCGCCACCTACCTCCAGCCGTGGGACGGCACCGACCGCCTCACACTGCCCGCCGCCGGCTGGACGCGGATGATCTGCTTCCGCACCACCGCCACCCCCGGCACCGGCGGCCGCTTCACCCAGGCCGCCCTGTGGGCCTCCACCGGCCCGGGGTTCATCTCCGCCACCGGCGACCAGTCCGGGGCCCTGATGGGCATCTACTCCACCGGCAGGACCGTCGCAAAGGTCCAGAACGCGGCCGGCGCCGGCGTGTACTACAACGGCTCGGTATCCGTCTGCGACGGGAACTGGCACTGCGCCGCGCTGACCCTGAGCGCCGACGGCAAGACCGTGCACATGGTGGTCGACGGCGTCATCAACACCTCAACCGCGGCCAGCAGCATGGGCTCCTCGACGTACACCGTCGATGCCGTGGGCGCGCTGCTCACCACCAACGGGAGCGGGGAGAACACCCAGCCGTTCAACGGCGACATCGCCTGGTACGCCCAGTGGAACACCGAGGTGGACCTCCTCAGCCTGAATGTCCTCACCCGCGGCTTCGCAGGCGGCTGGGCGCAGGATGCCATCACCTCGCGCATCGACCGGCTGCTGGCCCTCGCCCAGTTCCACCCCGGCAGCCAGCTGCCCGGTGGCACGTACTACGGCTCCTCGGGCACCCTCGGCGGCACCACGCTCAACGGCCGCACCGCGCTGGACGCCATCCAGCAGGCCGCGGACACCGAGGGCGGGCAGTTCGTCATGGACCGCTACGGCACCCCGACCCTGTACGGGCACCTGTGGCGCTGGATCCAGAGCGTTCCCCAGGCCATCTTCGGGGAGAACAACGCGGCCGGAGAGATCCCGTACCAGGAAGATGTGACCTTCGCCCAGGACCCCGCGCGGCTCTTCAACGATGTGCAGGTCACCGTCGAGGGCGCCCTCGACGCGACGGACAGCAACACGCTGCAGCGCGTCACCGACACCGCGAGCCAGTCCGCGTACTTCCCGCAGTCCATGACCCGCAGCATCAACTCGGCAAGCGTCACCACGGGCCTGAGCATCGCTGAGTACCTGCTCAGCCAGTACAAGGACCCCCACACCCGCCTGGGCGGCCTCACCGTCGACCTGGGCAGCGCCCCCGGCCGGATCCCCACGATCGCCGCCCTCGGCTTCGGCACCCTGGTGCGCGTCATGCGCCGCCCCGCGCTCGCGCCCGCCAAGCAACTGGACTGCTTCGTCGAGCAGATCGAATGGTCCGGCTCGGAAGACGACCAGCTGCAGGTCCACATGCAGATGTCCCCGGCGAGCCAGTACACGTACTGGATCGTCTCCGCGGCCTGGGCCGCCCTGGCCACGTCGCCGAGCGCCGGCGCCACCGCCCTGACCGTCGGGCCGATCTCCGGGAACAGCGCAATCGCCGCGCAGTACGTCATCCCGGCCGGCTTCACCATGACCCTCGGGTACGGCACCGCCAACGCCGAGACGGTCACCGTGGCCTCCGTCCAGACGGTCACGGCCGGCTACACCACCGTGCAGCTGACGCTCACGGCCGCGACGACGAAGGCCCACACGGCAGGGGACCTGATCTGTTCCCCGAAACCGGGCTCCGCCACGGTCCCGCCCGGCGTGACCTACCCCACCTGCTACGACGGCGCCGCCAAGTTCGGCGGCACCAGCCCCCTCATCGGCTACTGAACGGGAGGCCCAGATGGCCGCACCCAGCATCACCCCGGCCGTCGTCGGCTTCTCCGCCTCCGACGCCTGGTGGAACTCGCAGGTCTACAACCCCATCGCCTACATCTACGGCCAGCTGCCCATCGAGGCGTACAAGACCGCGGACACCACCCGCGCCTCCACCACCACGTTCGCCTCCGACCCGGACCTGACCGTGAGCCTGGCCGCCAATGCCGTGTACCGGGTTGAGTTCTTCATGCACTACGCCGCCACCGACGCCGGCCGCTTCAAGACGATGTGGGCGGTGCCCTCCGGCGCGACCGGCGTGCGCTCGGCCGTCGGCCCGGACCAGGGCGCGATCCTCTCCGGCACCTCCAGCGGCGGCGCCAGCCGGTGGGGCGTCCACGCCTACAGCACCACCTGCATCTACGGCACCAGGGACGACACCGGCAACCAGTGCTTCGCCATGGAGGAGTCCGTCATCACCACGACCAGCGCCGGTACCTGCGCGCTGCAGTGGGCGCAGGCCACCAGCAACGCCAACGCGTCCAAGCTCGCGTCCGGCTCGTACATGCGCGTCAAGCGCCTCGCCTAGGAGACACCATGCAACCCAGCTACCCCTTCTGGTCCGTCACCGCCAACGGCCCCGACGAGACCGGCGTCACCCTTGAGATCCGTGCGGAGATCGGGGCAGGCGGCGGCCTGCCCGGATTCGAGGACGCGAGCACGGTGGTCCAAGCGGTGGCCGGCCTGTTCGCCGCAGTCGAGGGGACCGAAGTCCGGATCACCGCGACGACCCTGCACGCCGATCCCCTGCCCCTCGGCTGACCTGTCCCATCTGCGCCCGCCCCGACACGGGGCGCTTTTTTATGCCCGGAGGCCCCGTTGATCCGCTTCATTGACGAGCACCCCAGCCATCACGGCGGACGGCTGGGCCGCCACGTCGAGCACGATCCGCGCTCGCGCACCTATGCCCTGTCCGAGGATCTGCTGCCCAGTACGTACGCCTCGGCCACCCACACCGTGCGCATCCCGGTGCTCAACCAGGGCGCCCTCGGCTCCTGCACAGGCAACGCTGCCGAGGCCCTCGCGGGCTCGGACCCGCTGTACGGCGCCATCCCCGACACCGCAGCCGCCCGGCCGACCGGCGACGCCACCGCCGACGAGCACCAGGCCGTCGCCCTGTACACCGCGGCCACCCGCCTCGACAGCATTCAGGGCGTCTACCCGCCCACGGACACCGGATCCACCGGCCTGGCAGTCGCCAAGGCGGCACAGCGAGCCGGCCTGATCTCCGGCTATCAGCACGCGCTTTCGCTGGACGCCGCGCTCAAGGCGCTCACCGCGGCGCCGCTGATCATCGGCGTGAACTGGTACGAGGGCTTCGACAGGCCGACCACCGACGGGCTCGTCAAGGTCACCGGCTCGGTCCGCGGCGGGCACGAGTTCCTGCTGTACGGCATCGACTCGTCGACAAAGACCGTGCTGGCCCGCAACAGCTGGGGCCCCGCATGGGGAGCCGGCGGCTGCTTCGCGTTCAGCTTCGACGACCTGGGCCGCCTCCTCGACGAGGACGGTGACGCCACGCTCTTCGTGCCGCTCACCAGCCCGGCGCCCACCCCCACGCCGCCGCCCGCCGATGTCGACGCCGCGCTCGTCGCCGCGTTCCAGGCGTGGCGTACCGCCAAGGGGTTCTAGCTCACACAAACCGCACCAGAAGGAGGGAAACCATGCCCCGTATGCCCGGCGCCACGTGGCGCCCCGTCATCAACGTCCACAAGGACGGCACGAAGGAACACCGCGGCCTGGTGCTGCACGTCCAGGCTGGGGACAACAGCCCGTTCGGCTGGTTCAACCGCTCGGACTCCCAGGCCAGCAGCGATTTCTGGGTGAGCAAGACCGGCGTCATCGAGCAGTACGTGGACACCGGCGTGGACTACGCCTGGGCGCAGGCCGGCGGCAACCCCTACTACGCCAGCGTGGAGACCGAGGGCGAGCCGTCGGAGCCGCTGACCGCCGCTCAGGTCGAAGGCGTCGCCGAGATCTACGCCTGGGGCCACAAGACCTTCGGGTGGCCGCTCGTGGTCATCGACTCGACCACCGCTCATGGCCTGACCTGGCACGGCGCGGGCGGCGCCGCGTGGGGCGGGCACACCGGCTGCCCGGGCGACCTGCGGAAGAAGCAGCGCGCCGACATCATGGCCCGCGCCACCGTTCTGGCCGGCGGCAAGCCAGCCCCAGCAGTCCCGCCGTTCCCGGGCCGGCAGTACTTCAAGACCGGCGTGAGCAGCCGGTTCGTGACCCAGCTCGGCGAGCAGCTGGAAAAGCGCGGCTTCGGCAAGCACTACAGGCAGGGCCCCGGCCCCAAGTGGGGCGAGGCGGACCGACTCAACGTCCGCGACTTCCAGCGCTCGCGCGCGGAGCTGCGGGGCGACGCCGACGGCTACCCGGGGCCCCTGACCTGGCGCCTTCTCTTCTCCTAGCCCATTCCTCGGGGGCCACGGGGCCGCCCGACCAGCAGAACGGATACGACCATGAGTGCTCCTACTCCTCTTCCCGACGTGCAGACCGTGATGAAGACGGCTCGCGTCTACGCCCGCGATCTCGTCGAGCGCGTCGCTTCGACGTTCGTGCAGGGCACCCTCGGCGGCATCGTCGTGACGACGCCGCTGGATCTGTCGATGTGGCACGCCGCGGCGGTTGGCGGCGTGGCCGCTGTGCTGTCCCTGGGCAAGGGGCTGTTCGCGCGGCTCGGCGAGGTGAAGAACTCGGCGAGTCTCGCCAAGGGGGTCTGATGCGGTGCCGCGCGGCCCGGCGGCTCCGGCGAACGCTGGGCCGCCGCGGCGCGATCCTCCTGTCGTACGGCACCGTGTGGGCCCTGTACGGGTATGGGCAGCTTGTGCAGCCGCAGCCTGATCGGCGGGGGCTGCATCTGCTGCTGTCGCTGATGCCGTTGTCGGCGTGGGCGTGCTGCTGGATCGTCGCGGGGGCCATTGCCGTCGCGGCCGCGTTCGTGCCGCAGGGCGCGGACTGGCCCGGGTTCGTCGCCCTGGTCGTGATCGTGTTGCCGTGGATGCTCGGCTATCTGCTGTCGTGGTGGCCGCTGGAGACGTTTCCGCGGGGGTGGGTGGCGGCGGCGATCTGGGGGTTGATCGCCACGCCCGTGATCGTGGTCGCCGGGTGGCGCGAGCACCCGCGGCCCAGAAGGGTGGGGCGCCGTGAGTCCTGAGACATGGGCATCGATCGCGGTGTCGGCGGTCACGGGGGGCTGCGGGGTGTGGGCTGCTCGCTCGGCTCGCCGGACGCCGCGGCAAGAGCGCCGCGATGATTTCACGACGGTCACCGACCGGCTGGACAAGGAGATCGTGCGTCTCCAGCAGCGTATTGGTGAGCAAGAGACGGAGTCGGCCCGGCAGCGGGACCGTATCGGGGACCAGGACCTGGCCCTGGGCTGGCTGCTCGCCCGGGTGCGTGTCCTTGTCGGCTACATCCGGCAGTCCGGGCTGGAGCCTCCGGCCCCGGCGCCCATGTCGGAGCGAGCCCGGCAGTACATCCACCACATCGACGTGTGAGAACGCGCCCCGCTCCTGCCGTGTGCAGGGGCGGGGCGCTTCGTCGTGTTCAGGCCTGGTGGACGGCCGCGGCCCAGGCGGCGAGCAGCTGCTCGTACTGGGCCTGCTCCTCGGGCCACAGCGGCCGGCCGGTGCGCTCGGCCATGAAAGTGCGTATCGCCTGGTTGGCCTCGGCGGCAGCGTCCGGGACGCAGGGGGTCGCCATGCGCGCATCGTACGGCCCGGGCCCCGGCAAGCGCACGCAGATCGGCCCGTAGGCTGCTGCCATGATCCGTGCAGTGGCATTCGACGTCGGCGAGACGCTGATCAGTGATGACCGCGTGTGGGGCGCGTGGGCGGACTGGCTCGGCGTGCACCGTCACACGCTGTCGGCTCTGGTCGGTGCGGTCGTGTCGCAGGGCCGGGACAACGCCGATGCGCTCCGGCTCGTCAGGCCGGGCGTCGATGTGGAGGCCGAGCGGGCGGCCATGGAGCGGGCGGGCCAGGGGGAGTTCCTCGACGAGTCGGACCTGTACGCGGATGTCCGCCCTGCGCTGGCTGCGCTCCGGGCTGAAGGCTTGCGCGTGGTCGTGGCGGGCAATCAGACGGCGCGGGCTGGCGCGCTGCTGCGGGCTCTCGACCTGCCGGTGGATGCGGTGGCCACATCCGGGGAGTGGGGCGTGGCCAAGCCGGCGGAGGGATTCTTCGCACGCGCTGTCGAGCTGGCCGGTGTCCCGGCGGGGGAGGTGCTGTACGTCGGCGACCACCCGCAGAATGACGTGCGGCCGGCACGCGCGGCCGGGCTCCGTGCCGCGCACCTGCGGCGGGGGCCGCTCGGGCATCTGTGGGCGGACAGCGAGGATGCGCGTGCTGCTGACGTCCAGATCGGTGGTCTGGCGGAGTTGGTGGACGCGGTCCGAGCCCTGTAAGCGTCAACGGAACGGCCCCACCTGCACCAGCAGGTGGGGCCGTTCGCGTTCCCGGACCGTGACGGCGCCGGTACGGTTCGGAGTGGCTGCACCGAACGGAGACCAGTATGCCCAGCATTGTGTACCGCGGGGTAGGCCCTCGCATCGCCTACGAGCGTCGCATCGCCGGCCTCACCCAGGCCGAGCTAGCGCGCGCCGCCGGGACGGGCCTCGGCACGATCCGGAAAATCGAGCGTGGCGAGCGCGGTGTGTCGGATGCTGTCCTGGATGCCATCGCGGACGCACTCGACATCGACCCGGCCCGGCTGCTGCCCGATAAGGAGCGCCCGGACGACCGCGTGCACCGGGCCATGCCGGGGCTCTCCTCGGTCCTCGCGACGCACGACGTCCCCGGTGATGGGCCGTACCGCTCACTGCCGGCCCTCGCCGAGGCGGTCGCGGCCGTCGTCGCCTGGCGGCTCGGCGCACAGTACGTGCGAGTGGCTCGTGCCGCGCCGGACCTGCTGGCCGAGCTGTGCCGCGCGCTGCCGGAAGCGACACCGGGTGATCGCCCCGCTGTCGCCCGCATGTTGGTGGATGCTTGCCGGGCCGCGGACGCAGTGGCCTACAAGTACGGCGCCCGGGATCTCTCCGCCCGCCTCATCGACCTGATGCGCTGGGCCGCTCGGCAGGCGGATGACCCACTGGTGGACGCCACGACGGCGTATGTCCGAACGGAGACGTTCTTCGCCGCCAAAGCCCACGCCGCGGGGCTCCGTGCCCTCGAACTCGCCGCGGACCAGGCACCGAAGTCCTCGGGTGCCGAGGGTGTCGCTGCCCGCGGCGCTCTGCACATGCGCGCTGCTGTGATCGCGGGCCGGGCTGGTGACGGCGACTCGGCAGAGACACACCTCGACGCCGCACGCGTCCTCGGCGACCAGATTCCGGAGAGCGTCTACCGAGGGACGGCCTTCGGCCCGGACAGTGTCCGCATTCACGAGGTGTCTGTGGCGGTCAGTCTCGGGGATGGCCACCTGGGCAGGGCACTGAAGGTGGCACGCGAGTGGGCGCCGCCGCGGGACCTGCCGGCCGAGCGCCGGTCCGGCTTCTACATTGAGCTGGGGCGCGCACAGCTCTGGTCTGGCCGCGCGGATGCGGCCTTCGAGTCGCTGAAGGTCGCGCGGCGGATCGCGCCGCAGCACGCGCGCGAGCACCGCTGGGTGCGGGAAGACGCAGCAACGCTTCGCCGGCTGAAGCGGGCGGATGCCGAGTCGCTGTCGAACTTCGCTGAGTGGTGCCACGCTGGGGCGGGCGCCTGACCGGTACCCCTCACAGGGGTACTTGAGGGGCTGTCGGAGGACGAACCTCTTCTTGAGCCAATCGGCACAGGGAGATGACCGTGACCGCAACGACAGCTCCACCCGCAGATCCGGACGTAAGTATCGTCCGGCTACACGCGGAGGCGTGCTACTGGTGCGGAGCCGCGCACCAGGCCCTTACCCCGGCCGGGTCGGTCACCACCCCGGTTGAGGGCGGCGTGCGCGAGTGGTTCATCGTGGCCTGCCCGCTGCACAGGAACCGGCGGCCCCGATGACCGCGACCGCCGGCGCGCCGAGCCGCGACGAGATCCAGGAGACCGTAGACCGCGCCCTGCAGCCGGGCCCGCCCCCGCCGTACGACGAGCTGGTGGCGCTGGAGCAGACGCTGCTCCTCATCATCGCGGACCTGTACGCCACGGTCGCCGAGCAGCAGCTCGACGCGCGGATGCAGGGCAACCTCACCGCGATCCGCTACCAGACCGCGGTCGGGCTGGGTGACGGGCTGGTGTCTGCGCATCAGCAAGTGCGGGCGCTGGCCCGGGGTTGTCAGTGGCTGCTGAAGCAGCGCGCCACGGGGGCCCGCCGGTGACCGGCATGGCGCCGCTGGCGTTCGTCTACGACCGGTGCGCGAGCCGCAGTGCCCGCCGGCAGCTGGAGATGCGGCTGATGGGGTGCCACGCCCACGCGGACCGCATGGGGTGGGTGCTCGCCGCCGGCGGCCCGTGGCGGGACCTTGGGGCCGAGGCCCTTGCCCCTCACCGCCCGGCGCTGGGTGACCTGGTCGCGGCGATGCGGGCGGAGACGTGCCGGCGGCCGGTCCTGCTGCTGGTTCACGACTGGGGCCGGCTGGCCACGGATGACACCCATCGGCAGCGGCTCCAGCAGCGCATCGTCGAGGCGGGCGGTTGGACCGCCACGACGTTCGGCGAGAGCGATGAGCCGGCCGCCCGCGCCATCGCGGCAGGAGGCAGGCATGACGGGTGATCAGCGCCGCATGGTCACCTACCTGGTGTGCCTGGCTGCCCTCGCCTTCGTGCTGGCAGTCGGTATCGCAAGGGGGCCACGATGACCAGCTCGCCCCGCTGTGACTGCGGCATCACGTGGGTGCTCGCCCGTCCGTCGAGGCGGCCCTACCCCTGAGACTCCCGCAGCGCAGGCGTCCCCCGTCGTCGGCGCCGCGGGCCCGCCGGCCGCCGCACACCTCACCGCGGCGGCGGCCGGCACTCCTAACGAACAGGAGAAGTCCTTGAATACCGCGAACTGCCCGATCTGCAAGGGACCGTGCCGCCACCCGCGCAGCCACAGCCCGATGGCGTCGGAAGAGGCCGTAGAGCAGCCGGCCGCCGCGACCTGACCGCGGCGGCCGGCACCCAAGCCCCCGCCCCAGCGCCCTGGGATGGCACCCGCGCCGGGGCGGCGATCACCCGCAGGGGAATCCCCCTGCGGACCCGGGCCACACCGACAGTACGACCGGTGCGGCCCCTCACGAAAGAGGAGGTTGATCGATGAGCGCCATGATGGTTGAGACGTACGAGACGCGCACACCCGACGCCGATGGCTGGCACGGGGTCCCCTTCCGGTACCCGGAGGACATCGCCGCGGTCGCCGAGGCCGACGGCGGGAAGCACGATGGCGGTCCGATGCCGCCCGAGGCACCGCCGCAGCCCCAGCCGCAGCCTCAGAGCGGCAAGTAGCACGTGAGTTCGCGAGGCCCTGTCTTCGCGGCGGGGCCTCGCCGTGCCAGTCGGCCTGTCCGTGATGGAGAAGCTGCAGCCGGCGCAGTCCGGATCTTGGTGGTGCGGGTCACCCCCAAGGGTGATTGCATAGTGAATCGAATGCATGTTCCCATGATCTTGACGTCGAGCGATGGCGCCCCACAGGCGGGCGCCGGGTGGTAGCCGAAGGCGGCACCTTCCTTACTGCCCGGCGCCCTGAGCCCCCTCCCTTGCGGGAGGGGGCTCGTTTCCGTTGGGGGTCTGACGTGCAGCTATGTGGGTGCTCGCGGGAGATATTTGGGAGACGCGCGTCCGAGTCCAGCCCGTGAGCAGAACGTGGGAGACCGTGCGCGGAGCGGGAGTTCGGAGGCATGGGCCGTCGCCAAGAACCCCCTGACCTGGTGTCTATTGACCCCGGCCGCTGGTCCGGGCACCGGGCGTCCCGCCTGGAGAAGTTCCTCAACTTCATCATCGGCGAGGTCGTCCGCCACCACCGGGCGATCGCCGACCGTACGCAGGAGGCGACGGGGGAGCCGGCTGAGCCCGCAGCCGGCTGAGCCCGTACGTACGACCGACGAGGGTGGGCGGTGCCGCGAGGGCGCCGTCCACCCTCGTCGCATACGCCGGGCCGGTCCCCCAGCGCCCCCCCCGGCCCGGTGCCGGAACTGACCGCCCACCACGCCGTGTTGCTGCCGTCCGCCGGGAGTGTCCGCGGTCCGCGGGAGGCCCGTGCCGCCGCCCGGGGCCACGCGGTCGCCTCACCCAGCTGGCCCCGTCGCCCGCGCCGAGTGACACTCGCCATACCTGACGCCGGACCGTCCCGCGGTGCCACCCTGCCCACTACCGTCCAGTAACACGGTTCCTCCGGGAGCCGCCCGAGCGCCATGACCCTGCCCCTCCGGCCGTGCACCGAGAGCGGAGACATCCGATGGCCCCCACCACCGATTCCACCTCGAACCCGCAGCGGAACGAGCACCCCGCGCCCGCCCCGACGCTTCTCCTCAAGCCCGGAACGTCCTGGCAGGACGCCTGGCAGCGCAGCCTGGCCGTGGCCCCCGAGGCTTTCCGCGACGACCAGGCCCTCAACCTCTGGGCCGCCGCCTGGCATCCGGACGGTGACCCGCTGCCCGCCACCAGCCCGATCGACAACACCCCCATCGCCGGCCCGCCCCGCCTCGACGCGGACGCCGCGCTGCACGCCGTGCGCGCCTGCCTCGACCAGCACCGGGCTTGGCGCCACGTCCCGTTGACCGAGCGCAAGGCCCGGATCTCCGCCACCCTCGACGCGCTGACCGAGCACCGCGAACTGCTCGCGCTGCTGCTCGTCTGGGAGATCGGCAAGCCCTGGAAGCTCGCGCAGGCCGATGTCGACCGCGCCATCGACGGCGTCCGCTGGTACGTCGCCGAGATCGACCGGATGCTCGCAGACCGCACGCCGCTGCCCGGACCGGTCAGCAACATCGCCAGCTGGAACTACCCGATGTCGGTGCTGATCCACGCGATGCTCGTCCAGGCGCTGGCCGGCAACGCGGTGATCGCCAAAACCCCCACCGACGGCGGGCTGGTCTGCCTCACCCTCGCCTGCGCCCTGGCCGCCCGCGAGGGGGTCCCGGCCACCCTCGTCAGCGGCAGCGGCAAGGAACTCTCGCCCGCCCTCGTCCGCTCGCCGGAAATCGGCTGTGTCTCCTTCGTCGGCGGCCGGGACACCGGTGCCCGCGTCGCCACCGCCGTCGCTGACCTGGGCAAACGCCATATCCTCGAACAGGAGGGCCTGAACACCTGGGGCATCTGGAACTACACCGACTGGCAGTCCCTGACCCCTCTGGTGCGCAAGACCTTCGACTACGCCAAGCAGCGCTGCACCGCCTACCCCCGCTTCGTCGTCCAGCGCGAGGCCTTCGCCGACTTCCTCGCCGCGTACCTTCCGGCCGTACGCAGCGTCCGCTTCGGCCATCCCCTGGCCGTCGCCGACCCCGCCGATCCGCTCCCCGAACTCGACTTCGGCCCGCTGATCAACGCCGCCAAGGCCAAGGAGCTCGCCGACCTCACCACCGAGGCGATCTCCCGGGGCGCCGTTCCCCTGCACCGCGGCAGCCTCGCCGACGGCCACTTCCTGCCCTCCCAGGACACCTCGGCATACTTCCCGCCGACCACCCTCCTGGCCCCGCCCCCCTCCTCCCCGCTACACCACGCCGAGCCCTTCGGTCCCGTCGACACCCTCGTGCTCGTCGACACCGAGGCCGAACTCCTCGCCGCCATGAACGCCAGCAACGGCGCCCTGGTCGCCAGCCTGTCCTGTGACGACAAGGACACCTACGACCGTCTCGCCCCGCAGATCCGGGCCTTCAAGGTCGGCCACGGCAAGCCCCGTTCCCGCGGCGACCGCGACGAGCTCTTCGGCGGCTTCGGCAACTCCTGGAGCGGCGCCTTCGTCGGCGGCGAACTCCTGGTCCGCGCGGTAACCGAGGGCCCCCCGTCCGAGCGGCTGCCGGGCAACTTCCCCGACTACCACCTGATGCCGTAGCCCTGTAGCCGCGCCGCGCCGCGCCGCCACCGTCGCCTGGCCGCACGCCGTAAGGCAGCACGGCCGCCCGGCCGCAAGCCCCACCGGAACCGCCCTACCCGATCCCCTGCCGGTCGGGGCGCCGGGCGAACCGCTGGTCCGCAGCCGTCGGCACCGCACGCTCCACCGCCTGCAACAGGAGCGTGCGGTACCGCAGCAGCGACACCTGCCGCCCCTCGCTTCCAGCAGCAGAAGATCACCGATCCCCGCCACGATCCGTCGGGGGTCACCAGCCCGAGCCCAAGATCCTGGTGAAAGGCGCGCTCAAGCCCTACCGACACCGTCTACCGCAGCGCCCGCCGCGGCGGCGCTCCGCCGCGCTCCGCCGGCACCGGCGTCCCCGACACGAAGTCACCGATCCACGGGACAGCCGCAGGACGACCTCTACTGCCGTGCCCCCCACTACGGCAGCACCGCGCACCCCAGCCCTGCGGTCGGCGCGAACCAGAGCATGTCCCGCAGACGCTCCCGCAGCGGCGAGCGCGCCCGTGGCCTGCGGGGGCCACCGATATGCGGTACATGTCACTCATTGCCCATAAATCGCGGTTATGTGGCGAGAGGATGCGCAGGTGAAGGGCACTCCGAAACCTTGGTATTGTTGTCCATGTCGCCGCGGGGAACGCCCCGCGAAGATCACACCTAGTCCGGGTGGCGGAATGGCAGACGCGCTAGCTTGAGGTGCTAGTGCCCTTTATCGGGCGTGGGGGTTCAAGTCCCCCCTCGGACACACACGCAAAATGCCTGGTCAGTGCGCTGACCAGGCATTTTGTGCAAGGATTCGATCGAGTGGTCGAAGTGGGGGATCTGAACTCTCGGTCAGGTGGTGCGCCGAACTGGGATTTCTCCCGAGCTTGCTCGTGGGGGTTCGTGTCGGCTCCATGTGAAGATCGCGTGCGCTCGAGGCTTGCGTGCCTACAGTGTCAGGACTCTGACCTGCGCTGTTGTCAGTGTGTATCGTGGGGGCATATCGGTGTGCTGTCGGGTACGCGGAGGAGAACCTTCGGTACGACGAGTTCGCCGTGGGGCGCGGATCTGCCGAGTCATGCATGCGGGCGTGCCTCTGCCATGGGATCTGGGTTGACTCGACAGCGTCGCTGCACAGAGGTCGTCACATCTGCGGAGCCCCGAAAGAGTTGCTGCGCTCTCGCTACCAGTAGTTTGTTAACCGGGCAGTAGACGTTGAGGGGTCTCCCTCTGGTGACTGCCTCGATGAGGGCTTGCAGTTGGCTGGGTGATGGTGTGTTGGACCATACCTGCCACCAGCGCCGTAACGTAATCGATGGGGTCGGTCAGCTATGGGAGGCAGATGGTCCCCCTCTCTGGCCGTCTTGGCGGGAGGCGGAGTCTGCAGCGAGGGTTCAGGCCGGGCGGGCTGGTCGAACCAGGTAGTCCAACAGACCGAGAACGCGCAGTTGGCCAGGGAATGGTGGCGTCGGATTGCCGTATCGGAGCGGACTTGGAAGTCGGCCCAGCCCAGTTCGTCCTTCATTGCCCTACGGACATCGCCTGCAGCTACAGGCGATGCCGCAGCCGCAGCTCCGTAGGGGCATCGGAGCGACCAGAACGGCGACGGGCTTGATCGCCGTCGCGTCGCGCGGGGGCGGTCCAGCGGCGTTCAGCCGTTCGGCAGGATCACCGCACGGCCGATGATCTCGCCGGCGTGGAGCCGTTCGTAGGCGAGCGGCGCGTCATCTAGGGAGAACGTCTCCGTGTGAACGGACACGGCACCGGAACGGGCCAGTGCCAGCACCTCCACCAACTCGGTTCGGCTGCCCCAGTACGGCGCGTTGACCGACACCGCGTGGGGGAGGTAGCCGAATCCGACCGGCAGGGCGCCGCCACCGATGCCGACGATGCTGATGTCGGCTTCGACCGCGGCGACCTCCCCGGCCGTCCTGACGGTGGGCGGCGTCCCGACGAAGTCGAACACGGCCTCCGCTCCGATGCCGTCGGTGAGTTTCCGCACCACGCTCGCGGCCCCGGCATCGGACAGGACGGTCTCGTGGGCACCGACCTCGCGGGCCAGCCGCAACTTGTCGTCGCTCACATCGAGGGCGATGACGCGAGCCGGAGTCAGGGCACGGAGCAACTGGATCGCGACGTGCCCGAGACCACCTGCACCGATGACCACCGCGGTGGATCCCGACGTTAGCTTGGGCAGCGAGCGCTTGATCGCGTGGTACGGCGTCAGCCCCGCGTCGGTCAGCGGAACCGCCGCGACCGGGTCGAGCCCGTGGAGGGGTACCAGATGCCGCGGGTTGTCCACGAGCAGGTACTCCGCTATTGCTCCCGGCGCACCGAGTCCCGGCGGACAGATGCGGAGCTCGTCGGCGCGCAGACAGTAATTCTCTTTGCTCTCCGCGCACTTAGCGCAGCTCCCGCAGCCCCACGGGCCGTACACGGCGACCGCCGCGCCCTCCTGCACCGCCGTCACGCCCGCGCCCACGGCGACGACCGTCCCGACGCCCTCGTGGCCCAGCGTGAGCGGAAGGTCGTAGTGGAGCCTCTCGGCGTGTCTGTACATCACGACGAAGTCGGAGTGGCACACGCCGGCGGCGGTGACCTTGAGCAGGACCTGGCCGGGGCCGGGCTCAGGCTCGGGGACGTGCACCACCTCGGGCGGTGCGCCGACGGTGCGGTACTGGAGGGCCTTCATGGCGGTGGCCTTTCGACTGGAGGTCGGAGAGGGCTTGCACGGCGGCGGTGGGGTCGCAAGCCACCAGTCGACTCGGCAACCGTATCCGGCGCCGTTTCGGAGTCGCGATGCTGGCTCTCGACAACGGAAAGTCGCTATGTCTCCGGGATGGCACACCCGCCGCATAGCCGTCCCGCCCCTGCGCGTCAGGTGGGCTGTCGAAGGCGATGCCTGTAGGCATCCGTCCACCTGGACAGTTGGCCTGCCCGGCGGCGTCTGCTTGGCCAGCGCGATGATCTGCGACCGCTTGGCTTCGGCGGTCCGTCGAGGCCGGCCACTGACCGGCCGGTCCTCCAGCCCCTCCAGCCCCAGCGCGTTGAACCGGTGTACCCACCACGGCACCGTTTTGCGACCGCACCCAGCTCAGCCGTGATCGCCGAAACTGCATGCCTGCCCAACTCAGTTTCACGATCCGCGCCCGCATCACCAGATCAGCCGGCGCCTTCCGCGCTCCCGCAAGTTTGTCGATCGCCCTCTGCTCGTCAGAACCCAAAGCTTCCCGAGCCCGGAACAACGCCGGCACATCCACTCCCTGTGTGGCCGCAACACACCCATTTTGCCCGCATCTTGAGGAATTGGGCGGTATGGGCGGCTCCGGCGCCGATATGTGCCGCGTGGCTACAGCAACCGGTCGGCCCGGGGGAGGGAGCGGACAGCGTAGGCCACCGCCCAGCACAGGGGCAGCGCCAGGGCGGCGACTAGTGCGAACTTGGCTGCGGCCGGGGCATGCATCCAGCGGAAGGCGAAGGCGAGAGCGACCAGCACCGGTGGGTGGATGAGGTAGACCGCGAAGGCATGTCGGGAGAGGAACTCGGCGGCGCGCCCCTGGCGAATGAGGTGCTCGCGGAAGAACACGGTCAGGCCGGTGATCAGGCCGACGGCGAACGTCGATTCCCAGGCGGCCGTGGCCAGCGAGCTGTCGTGTCCGAAGGTAGACCCGGCTGGCGCGGCGGCGGTGACTATGGCGTAGATGAGTGCTGCCAGGACGGCGACGGCGAAGCCGACCCGGCCGGTGGTGCGGGACAGCGTCTGCGGCCAGCCGCGGCGGAATGCGAGTACGCCGAGAGTGAAGAAACTCGCGTACTGCGGCAGGTAGTTGGGGGTCGGCAGGCCGACAAAGGGGATATACGTACCGGTTGGCACGATGAAGCGCCAGAGGTAGGTTGCGAGGGCGAGAGCGGCCGTGAAAGCGATGATGGCACCCGGCCGCGGGGGTTTGTGGTCGCGCGGTCGCCGTGTGCCGTCCACGATCTCGGTACCGGCCTTCAGAGCGAAGGGTCGGCAGTCGGCGCAGCGGCGGATCAGGACGTAGAGCATGGCGAACAGCAGCAGTACCTCGAGGAACCACATCGGCCCTGGATCCCAGCTCACGATGTAGTACAGCCAGTAAGGCATGCGGTCCTGCAATTGCGCGAAGCCGGCGAAGTTCACCATGGGGCGGATCAGCAGGATGAAGACGAGCAGCGGGATTCCCAGGCGCTTGAGCCGATCGCGGCAGAAGAGGCGCGCGCCCTTGCGTTCGTATGAGAGAGGAGTGAAGTACCCGGCGATCATGAAGAAGAACCCCATGAAGAATGCCTGGTTGAAGGTGACGAAGGAACCCAGGGCCTGCCTGGATCCGTCCTGGGAGGGTTCGGCGTAGTACCAGGCCGCGAAGTTGCCGTAGGTGATGGCGGTGTGGTGCAGCACCACAAGTGCGGTCAGGGTGATGCGCAGGTTGTCGACGTACTGCAGCCTCCCGCGCTCCTGGCGTATGGCGTCGGGCGAGGCTTTCGTGCCCCGCGAGGGTACGTGCTGTGTGTCATTCCTTGTCATCGGCGGTCCCGCCAATCGTATCGGCGGCCGTACTCGGCCGCAGCGAAGTTGTCAGTGGCCGCGCGCCCGGTGTTCCGGTGCGGGTGAACGCTCGGCGCGGGTGGCCTGCTCGAAGAGGTCGGCGAGTGAGCCGGCGTGTGCGACCAGGTCGTGCTCGGGGTACGCGTTCCAGTACGCGAACATCGCATCGATCCCGGCCTGGAGGCTGACGGCCATGATCCGCGCGTCGAGCGGCCTGAAGTCGCCGCGCTCTTGGCCCTTACGAAACGCCTGCTCCAGCGTGGCATAGATCGGCTCGCTGATGACGACGCCATGGCGCGGGGACCCGTCCCTCTGGCGGAAGTTGCTGAAGATCTCGCCGAGCGCGGTGAGCTGGGCGCGGTGGTCCGCCATGTACTCGGCGATGGACTGGATGTAGACACGCAGCCATCCGCCCGCCTCCTCCCGCTCCTCCTGTTCCTGGAGCCTGGGAGCCATGAAGGCGGCGAGGCGCTCGTAGATCTGCTCGACGACCAGCTCGATCAGCTCGTCCTTGCCGGTGAAGTGGTACGAGATGACGCCCTTGCTGATCCCGGCCCGCTCAGCGATCTGAGCCAGCGATGCCTTGGCGAACCCCCGTTCTGCGATGGTCTCGACGGCGGCGTC
Source organism: Streptomyces lydicus (assembly GCF_004125265.1). Taxonomy (GTDB): domain Bacteria; phylum Actinomycetota; class Actinomycetes; order Streptomycetales; family Streptomycetaceae; genus Streptomyces; species Streptomyces lydicus_C. The sequence goes on along the minus strand of NZ_RDTE01000003.1, from coordinate 1,270,454 downwards.
GACGATCTGGCTGCGGCGCGCCTCCTCGATGAACGAGCGCTTCGACTGCTTCCCCATGCTCAGTTCCTCTCCCCCGGTCCAACTCTCCGGCGGGCTGGCCGCCAAACCGTATTTTGATCGCTCGGCCAGAATTTTAGACACATGGCCAGAGGCCGTCCGAGGCAAACGATGGGGGATTGGCCGGTTGTGATACGCAAGGCAGCCCGGCAACTCGGCTGGAGGATCGGCTGGATCGGGTGGATGGTCTCCTTGATGACGTGCAGGGGGCACTGGACGGCCGAAGAGCGTGCTCGTAGGGCCCAGGGCTGGAACAGTCTCCGTGGATGGCTAAAGCTGGACAGGCTACGGGAGCTGGACGTCGGCCAGTTCGCACTCCATGCGACGCCCGATGGGAAGGAAGTCGGGATCGACGCGTAGGAGCGGGGCGTCATTCTCGTGGTGACGCCTGGCTGGTGAGTGGCGTCGAGCCTCAGAAAGTGCCTGGCAGGTCGCCCGCCTGAAGCCGACGACCGACGTCAGGTAGCGGTGCCGTTCAGTGCCGAATCGGCTGGCCCTTCCCACTGATGCCGACCCGCCCCGGTGCCGCTGATTCCGAGGCGGCTCGAGGAGCCGCGGGAGGTGTGGCGGGGAGGAGCCGGGGGACGGCGATGGCCGTGACGATGAGGCCAGCACGCACCATCCATCGTCCGTCGAATCCCGGCAGCCGGGTGCCTGCCACCTCGGGCCCAGGCACCAGCAGTTGGGCGCGGAAGGTGCCGGCCGCGGGATCGATCCGGATCTCGGCTTCTTCGAATTGCAGCCATCGGTGGGTCAGCGGGAACCACGCCTTGTAGACACTCTCCTTGGCGCTGAAGATGAGCCGACCCCAATGGACGTCGCTCCGGTCCGCTGCCAGTTGCGCCACGTGGGCCCGTTCCGTGGGGCGGAGGACGGTCTCCGTAACCCCGTTGCCGGGCAGCGGACCGTTCGGCTCGGCGTCCACGCCGACGGTGGCCATGTCGGTGGCGCGTGCCAGCGCGGCTGCCCGGTACCCCTGGCAGTGCGTCATGCTGCCCACCAGCCCGTCCGGCCATCGCGGGGCGCCGCGCTCCCCGGGCAGGATCGGCACCGGTTCGTGGCCGAGTCGGGCGAGGGCCTCGCGCGCGCAGGCCCGGACGGTGGCGAACTCCCCGCGACGCTTGGCAACCGCCCGCTCTACCAGGGCGGCCTCCTGCGGAAACAGCTGGGGCAGGGGCTCGAAGTCACCGAAGGCTTCGGCGGTCTCGATCGGTGGGGGCAGCAGCTCGGATATCACGGGGGCCTCTCTGGAGATCCGGCGCCGGCACAGGCAGTGGACCGGTGACCATGGGTTCGTGTGACCGCGTGACCGGCCGCGGTCACTCTACGCGCGACGGCCAACGGCAGCCTCCGTGCCGGGCATTGAGTGGCCCTGGCTCTGCCCGGTGAGCCGGGACAGGTCCCCGTCGAGGCCGACCTGTGCGGGCCCGGCTCCCTCGATCAGGACACCGAGGTCGTCGCGTCGATTCAGCGCAGGCCCGCGCGCCGCCCTGAGAGGAGGACCGACGGGTGAACCCGCGGACTTGGTGCGACCTGTGAGGCTGCTGAGATGGAAGAGCGCTAGAGGATCGCTTGAGGCGGCCCGTAGCCCCACCGGAGTCGGACTAGTTTGCGAATAGCGGTGGATCCATTCGCCGTCGGTGAACCACCGAGAAGGCACGGAGGGGCATGTGAAGATTCAAATTCTGGGGCCGTTGGCTGCCGACGTCCACGGGCAATCGGTCATTCCGACGGCGACCAAGCCGAGGCAGATCCTGTCACTCCTCGCCCTCTACCCGGGACGCGTGGTTCCCATGCAGACGCTGATGGAGGAGATCTGGGGGATGCATCCGCCGAGAAGCGCGATCACCACGCTCCAGTCATACATCCTCCAGCTGCGCCGGCGGATCGGAAAGGCCCTGGGGACCGACGAACCGGGCGACGCCAAGGAAGTGCTCGCCACCCGGCACGGCGGCTACCTGCTCAAGATCCCCGAGGCATGCGTCGACATGCACGAGTACGAACTGCTGGTCGCGGAGGGACGGGCCGCGTTCGAAGCGGGCGACAACGAACTGTCCTCCCAGCGGTTCCGCAAGGCGCTGGACCTGTGGAGGGGGCCCGCGCTGGTGGACCTGAAGGTCGGGCCGATCCTCGAGATCGAGGTCATGCGCCTGGAGGAGAGCCGGCTGGTGGCCGTGGAGCGGCGGATCGACGCCGATCTGCGGCTCGGTCGGCATGCCGAACTCAGCGTGGATCTCACTGAATTGACGGCACGTCATCCGCACCATGAAGGGCTGCACTCGCAGGCTATGGTGGCGCTCTACCGCTCCGGCAGGCAGGGCTCGGCGCTCAGCGTCTATCAGCGGCTGCGAACACGGCTCATCGAGGACCTGGGAGTGGAGCCGTCGCCCCAGCTCCAGCGGCTGCACCAGGCGATGCTCGCGGTGGACCCGCTGCTGAACGTGGCGTCGGGCCCCCAACGGACCTCGACCTTCGACTTGTTCGCGGTGTGACCAGCCAGGAGGCGTGATCCGCCAGGACGCCACCGTGCGCCGGGTGGTGAACCGGCCCCGTTCCTTTGTGCACAGCACGCGGATCCGGGGCCGGTTCTTTTGCGTGGGCCCCTCCGTACGGGGCCCTCTAGTAGTGCTTCGTTAGGTTGTGGCCGGGTGGGTGGTCGTCTGTCTGGGCCGGGTCGGTAGGTCTTGGTGGCAGGTGGGGCATGCGCCGGTCCAGCACAGCAGCAGGTCCTGGAGGGTCTGGAGGACCTGGTAGAAGGTCAGGCCGGCGCTTGGGCTTTTGGGTCCAGGCGCCGGAGGGTGAGGAAGGCGTGGGCGGCAGTGACGAGGGTGACGTGGTGGTGCCAGCCGCGCCAGGTGCGGCCTTCGAAGTGATCCAGGCCCAGGCCGTGCTTCATCTCGCGGTAGTCGTGTTCGATCCGCCAGCGGATCTTCGCGATGCGGACCAGGTGCCGCAGCGTGGTGTCGGCGGGCAGGCTGGTCAGCCAGTAGTCGGTGGGCTCGTCCTGGTGCGGCGGCCATTCGGCGATCAAGGTCTCGGCAGGCAGAACGCCGTCCCACCCGACACGTCCACCAGCTTCCTCCCGCGCTGCCTTCGTCGGCGCGACACCGGCAGGGCGGACCTCCATCACGATGAACCGGCTGGTCATCGCTCCTTTGCTGCCCTGGCGCCAGGTGCAACGCCGCAGCCGACGCCGCCCGGCAGTCGTGACCAGGTCCTTCAGGGAGCGGGCCGGCTCACGATAGCGGGGCAGCCGCGGGGCACCCATCCGGCCTTCTCGTTCCGGCGCAGTGGGAACGAGAAGGCCGGGGTGGGCGCTGGTGTCACTGCGGACGGCCACGACGTAGTCGAGGCCGCGGTCGGCAACAGCGGCACGGAAGGCGTGCATCTGGCCGTATCCGGCATCGGCCACCACGACCCGGCCGGTCAGCCCCCATCCGAGTGCCTCATCCATCACGTCCAGAGCCAGACGCCACTTCTCCCGGTGCCCCACGCCGTCGGGCACCCCAGCCTTCGCACGGCGCCCGTCGGCCGGACCGGCCCACTCGGCAGGCAGGAACAACCGCCAGTTCAGCGGCACGGAAGCGGCGTCGGTGACCGCGTGCAGGCTCACTCCCACCTGACACAGCGACTTCTTGCCCAGCGCCCCGCACCACTGCCGGGCTGCCCCCACCGACTGGTCTCCCGCCTTGGGGAAGGAGGTGTCATCGATCACCCATGCCTCCGGAGCGATCGCCGAGGTCACCTTCGCCGCAACAGCCCGTAGCACCGGAACGTGGTCCCACGTCGACTGGCTGACGAACTGCTGCAACGCCTGCATATTGCCGTCCGGCAGCCGCTCAGCCATCGGCTGGACCGACTTGCGCCGACCATCCAGCATCAGCCCACGCAGGTAACAATCCCCCCACCCACGCTGATCCCTGCGCTTCAACGACGCGAACACCTCGGCAACGAACCCGCCAAGACTCTCCCGCAGTTCCTCAATCTCCCCAAGATCCACGACCAGCAGCATGCACCACCACACACCACCCGATCAAAACAACCTAACGAAGCACTACTAGTACTGCAACGGTGTTTGTGCTGATGGTTGGGCAGTTCTATGGGCTGTGTCCGCGTCGTGTGTAGTGACTGATGCGGGCTTGGTGTTGTCGTTTTCGGCGCCAGTGTGACCAGTGCAGGATGTGGTCGACGGGGGTGGGTTGGCGGTCGGTGAGGCGGGTGATCAGGCGTCTGATCTCGGCGAGGCTGAGGTGGATGAGCTGGGAGGATCCGTTTCTGCTTTCCCGGCATCGAGGTCCCGGGCTCGCAGGACGGTCAGGCAGGCGTGGGCAGCGATGGCCAGGGTGATGTGGCGGTGCCAGCCTGGGTAGCGGCGGACTTGGTAGTCGTCCAGGCCGCACTCCTGCTTCGCCGTCTGGAAGCATTCTTCGACGGCCCACCGGCTGCCGGCGATATGGATCAACTCGTCCAAGGTGGCACCGGAGGGGCAGTAGGCGATGTAGTAGGAGAGCTCTTCGGGCCGGCGGACACTGCGACGTGCGAGGACCCAGTGGCGGCGGCCCTCGCGGTGCCAGGGACGGACCTCGACACGCGCCCAGTCGAACACCCGCGGTCCGTGGGCGCCGCGTCCGCAGGAGCGGCGTTTCCACTTCTGCCGTGGCAGACCGGTGAACAGGTCCTGAACCGGATGGTCCAGGGCCCAGCGGGTGACCACGGTGTCGTGGCGGGTGGTGGCCATGACGTGGAAGACATCGGCCTGCTCCAGTTCGGAGCGCCAGCCCTTGCTGAAGCCGTAGGCGGCATCGGCGGTCACCCACCGGAACGGGATCTTGTCCGCGATCGCACGGCGGACCATCTTCTTGGCCATGACGACCTTGGTCTCGAAGCCGACCTCGTCGTCGATACCGGCCCGGCGGCATCTCTCGCGGTCGTCTGTCCAGGATGCGGGCAGATACAGCCTGCGGTCGATCAGTGTCCGGCCGCCGCCGGCTGCATAGGCGAGGAACACTCCGACCTGGCAGTTCTCTGTGCGTCCGGCAGTCCCGGAGTACTGACGCTGGACACCTGCCGAACGGGTCCCTTTCTTGAGGAAGCCGGTGTCGTCCACGATGAGCACGGCTTCGCGGTCGCCGAGGTTCTCGACGACGTAGTCGCGGACATCGTCGAGGACCTCATCGGCTTCCCACTCGATCCGGTTCAGCAGCCGATGGATACGGTCCGGAGCTGCATGACCGGCCTGTTCAGCCAGCGTCCAGCCGTTCTTCCGCTCCAGCGGAGCAATCAGCCCCCGCATATAGGCAAGCGCCGACTCCCGTGGCTCCGTCCTGGAAAACCGATGCACAAACCGCTCATGCACAGCGTCCAGTTCACCGGCCCACACCCTGACATCAGCAAGGTCCCCACCCATGCTCAGACCAACGACCGGCCTGCCCAACTGTCACGGCAAACACCGTTGCAGTACTAGGGGGAACCCGTACGGTTTCGCGCCGCTCAGGCGGACTGGAACTACGGGACCGGCAGCAGGGTGAGCAGGCCGCGCCGTCCGCTGACACCGAGCTTCCGATAGACGCGAGTCAGGTGCTGTTCGACGGTGCTCACCGTGATGAACAGCTGCTGGCTGATGTCGCGATTGCTGAAGCCGCGCGCCGCCAGCAGCGCGACCCGCCCTTCCGCGTCGCTGAGGACGGAGATCTCCATGCTCTCGGACGATCCCGGACCGGCTGCGTCCGAGGCCGGGGCTCCGGCTTGCGCGTGCGCGAGTGAATTCTGCTCGGGGAGAGCGGGCGCCTCAGGGCGGACGGTGGCGGACCGGCAGAGTTTGGCCTCCTGGGTGGCGCGCCAGGACGCCGCACGGGCCTCGTCCAGTTCACCGATGCTCCTCAGGACCACACTCAGATCAGCCAGGGAGTGCGCCAGCTCCATGCGATCGCCCGAGGCTTCGAGCAGGTTGACGGACTTGCGCAGCAACCCGGGCTGCTGTGGTGGTTCGGCCGTGGCGGCCAGCAGCCGCAGGGAGACACCCTGGGTGCGCAGGCTCGTGCCCCGGCCGTGATCGAGCTGCTGCTTGGCCAGGCCGCGGGCGATGACGGTGCGACCGAGCCGCAGGTTCGCCTCCGCAAGGCCATTGCGCCACGGGACGAGCTCGGGGGAGTCGAGGTCCCATTCCTGGGCGAGGCCGCCGCAGTTCCGGAAGTCCTTGGCCGCTGCCAGGATCCGTCCGGCGGACAGGTGGTGGCGGCCGCGCGCATACAGGAAGGTCAGGCTCCACACCGTGGGGGGCAAGGAGTCGCACGGCATCTGCCGCGCCGCTTCCTCGGCCGCGTCCGGGGCGTCGAGGGCGGTGTGCGCGGCGACGAGGGTGCCGAGTGGGTAGCCGCGCAGCGCCCCCCAACTCTGCGGTGCCAGCAGGTCCAGAGCGCTCAGGGCGTGGGCGACGGCAGCACGCGGTTCGCCGTGCCGCAGGGCGATGTCGGCGCGTACGGCGCCGAGCGCGGCCTGCCAGGTGAGCCCGCCGCGGCGCACGGCCTCCGCGTACAGCTTGTCGCTCCACTCGGCGGCCCGCTCCAGGCGGTTGCTGCGGATCAGCGTGAGCAGGGCGGCGAGGACGACCTCCAGGAGGGTCTCGCCCAGCCGGCAGCTCTTGAGGATGTGCTCGGCGTTGGCCGCGGCGTTCTTGGCGGTGCTTCCCGAAGCCCCGTCGCCCACCGCGTCGACGGCTCGGGTCCACGGGTCCTCGGTGTGTGGGCCGCGGGCGCACCACTTCTCGCGGTGGTCCTGCACGCTGGGCCGACGGGTGAAGGTGTCGCCGTAGAACCAGCGCTGTGCGAGCCGTAGTTCGGCCTCCGCGTAACTGTCGCGTTCGTCCTCGGAGGCCCGCTGGGTGTACGTGCGGTATGCGCCCCGCGCCGTGTCGAGGTCACCCTGCCAGAGGGCCTGCTTGAGGAGCGGCAGGGCGTCCCCCACGGCGAGGCCGTCGTGGGTCAGTGAGGTGCGGGCGGCGGCGTGGTGGCGGGCGGCGGCGGCCGGGTCGATGTGCCAGAGCGTGCGGGCCAGGGTGTGCCGCAGGGTGGCGCGGCCGGCCGGGTCGGAGCAGCTGTCCATGGCTAGTTCGAGGCAGCGGGTGGCGAGTTCCACGTTGTCGTAGGCCGTGGCGCGGGCAGCGGCTGCGCGCAGCACACTGGTCGCCCAGGAGCCCGCGGAGCCTGCGGCGATGAGGTGTTCGGCGACGGTGACGGGGGCGGCGCCCCGGTGCTGGAGCAACTCTGCCGCGGCGCGGTGGAGCCGGGCCCGCTCGGTGGCCGGGAGGGGGCTCAGGGCTGCGGCGCGGGCCGCGGGGTGGCGCAACCGCGAGCCGTCCACGAGCCCGGCTGCGGTCAGGGCGTTGAGCGCCCGGCCGACCCGGTCGGCGGGCAGCGACATCAGCTCCGCGACGAGCGGTGCCGAGGCGTGGTCGTCGAGTACGGCGATGCCCTGGGCGACGCCGAGCAGGTCGCCGTCCCAGCGGTAGAGACAGTTCAGCACGGCCTGGGTGAAGGCGGGACCGGCCTCGGCGCAGGAGGCTGAGGGGAGGGGGCGGCCGTTGCGCAGATCCGTCGTGAGGGCGTGTACGAGGAGGGGGTTGCCGCCCGCGAGCCAGTGGACGTGCGCCGCATGGTCCTTGGCCTGCTGCGGCGTGGTCCGCTCGGCGAGCCCTGCCGCGACGGCGGCGACGGGCAGTGCGGTGAGCTCGACGAGCTGGTACGGCTGCCGGGCGAGGTCGGCATGGAACCGCGACAGGGCGGGCAGTCCCCAGTTCCATTCGGTCAGCACGATCATCACGGGCGCGGCGGCCATGCGCTGACGCAGATGCAGGATCAGCCACAGGGAGAAGGCGTCGGCGAACTGGATATCGTCCACGCTGATGACCAGGGGGCACTGCTGGGCCAGTTCGAGGAGTTCTATGCAGAGTGTGTGCAGGACGCGTGCCTCGGCCTGCAGAGGGGCGGCGCCGGATCCGGTGCCGGCTTCGGCGAGTCCGGAGAGGAGGCGGGTGACGCGGGCGGCGGCCTCGGCGGGGACGTGACTGTTGCGGAAGAGCTGGTCGACGACCCCGCCGGAGAAGTCGCGTTCCGCGCGGGAGCCGGTCGCCATGAGGTGCAGTGCGCCGTTCTGCGTCGCGTGCTGCGCGAAGGCGTGCACAAGGTGAGTCTTGCCGCTCGCCAGCCCGCCGGTCACCAGGGCGAGTCGGCCGCCCCCGCCCTCGGTGCACGCGTCGAGTTGTCCGACGAGATCTTCCAGTGCGTCGCTGTACTCGCGCTCCACCATGCCCCCTTTTGTTCGGCTGCCGCTGTGGCGTGCGTGCGGCCGGCGTGACCACTGCTCACCACACGTCAAGGGTTGCTGGCGGCGCCACAGCGGGACCCCTAGCCGAACCGCCAGTAGCACCCCTAGCCGAACCGGCAGCGGAACCTGCAGTCCCGCTAGAGCGGAAAGGGAGCGCGGGTGGAGGGAGGTGGGCGCGGAGGTGGGTCCGGTACGGGAATTAGGGGGTGCTCGGGGGCGGAAGGGGCGGCTCCGGCGTGCCTCCCCCGTCAGTACGCCAGCCCCGCATCGCGGAGTTCGTCCACCCAGATGCCCAGGTCGGCACGGGTGTCCGTGGGTGCGGTGTCCCACTGGGAGGCGAGTGTGCGGGCTGCTGCGTCGATGTCGCCGTCGTGCTGGCGCAGGGCGATCCACATCGCAGTGCACACGGGAGCCCAGCGGTAGACGCCGGGGCGTACCGCCGAATCCGACCGCAACTCCAGGCAGCCGTCCGCACCGATGTTGACGCTCACGCCGGGCGCCGGTTGACTGCGCATGGTTGACCTCCCGTGTCGGACCTCGCAGCGAGCACCGTGCAATGAGTCGGCCGGACCAAGTGCCGGGCCGGACACTCACGGTAGAACCGACAGCGGCGGGGATCCATACCGTGGGGAAACGGCGGGCTGGCGCACCGCCTTGACCCCTAGACCCCTAACAGGGTCCGGGCGTGTTTGCCGGACGCTCCCCGGGGCAGGCCGTACCGGTCCGAAGAGCCGCTCCCGCCGGTCAGGTCCGTCAAATGCCGCCACCTCTGCATGTGCGGTTAGGGGATGGCTAAGGGTTGTGGTTAGGGGCTTCCCGCTGGTTAGGGTACGGCGGGTTTATCGACTATGGCCTCGACTTCGGGCAGGGGAGTGGTGATGGCAGGGGGTGTGGATCGGCGGGAGCATGCGCGCCGTGAGGTGTGGAACGCCTTTCTCGGCTCCGCGGCGCGGCAGGGCGACCCATATGCGCTTCTGTTGGGCGTGCCGGAGGATCCAGGCCCCCTCTATGTGCAGCTGAGGGAAAAGGGGCCGCTCTACCGAAGCGCCATCGGCACCTGGGTGACCGGTCGGCACTCGGTGGCCGGAAGGATATTGCGGGACCGGCGGTTCGGAGTTCGGCTCACCAATGGTGAAAAGGCCCCGGAGGCCATCGAGTTCGACAATTCCATGCTGGGTCAGGACCCGCCGAACCACACTCGGCTGCGGAAACTCGCGGCTCCCACGTTCAATCCACGTCGCATGGAGAAATGGCGGTCGAGGGTCGAGGAGTACGTCGACGAGCTCATCGACGGAATCCTGGTCAGGCGCGGCAAGTTCAACTTCATGACGGCCTTTGCCCAGCAGCTGCCGGTACGGGTCGTCGGTGAACTGCTGGGGATTCCCGAGCAGTACCGGCACAGCGCGTTCCGGTTGACGCGGCGCATGGCGCACCTCATGGACGGCGATGCGTCTGCCGAGGTCGCGGACGACGTGCTGCAGGCGATTGACGAGTCGGCCAGGATGTTCGACGAGATCGTCGCGCTGGTCCGGGAGAACCCGGGCGAGAACATGATCAGCGACCTGCTGCCCGCGCTCGACGACGACAGCATGTCGCTGGACGAACTGATCGCACTGTGCACGTTCCTGATCCTGGCCGGGGTCGAGACCACGGTGAACCTCATCGGCAACGCCACGGCGACTCTCCTCGGCCACCCCGAGCAGTGGGCGGCGTTCAAGGACGATGTGAGCCTGGCGCCTGGCGTCGTACAGGAGACGCTGCGGTACGAGACCCCGGTCCAGCAGTACCGGCGGATCGTCCAGGAAGACCTTGAGCTGGACGGTGTGTTCCTGCCCGCCGACACCGAACTGGCCATTTGCGCCGGTGCAGCCAACCGGGACCCCGAGGCATATCACGACCCCGATCGTTTCGACATCACCAGAAGCGTCACCCGCAAGGGAGAGCCGGAAGTTCTCTCCTTCTCCCTGGGAACGCATTTCTGTCTCGGTGCCACACTCGCCCGCATCGAGGCGGAAGTTGCCATGACCGGCGTGGCGAACCGACTTCCAGATCTCCGGCAGGTCGCACCCGTCCGCCGCCGGAATTCGTACATCGTGCGCGGCATGATGCAGTTCCCCGTCGCGGCAGCGTAGTCCGGGACTGCTGACCAGAGCCGCAGGCAAAACCCGCTGACAAGCCGTTGACAAGAGGTTGACGTACATGGCAGACAAAGAGACGTTGCGCGATTACGTCAAGCTGGTGACGGCCGACCTCAGGCAGACCCGCAAGAGGCTTCAGGACATCGAGGCCAGGGACGCCGAACCGATCGCGATCATCGGCATGAGCTGTCGCTATCCAGGGGGTGTGGAATCGCCCGAGGATCTGTGGCGGCTCGTCGCCGCCGGCGGCGAAGGGATATCCGCCTTTCCCGGCGACCGCGGCTGGGACCTGTCCCGCCTCTTCGACGATGACCCCGAGCACGCGGGCACCAGCTATGTGCGCGAGGGCGGATTCGTCTCCGGCGTCGGGGACTTCGACCCGGCCTTCTTCGGCATCTCGCCGCGCGAGGCCCTCGCCATGGACCCACAGCAGCGGCTGCTCCTGCAGACTTCCTGGGAGGCGTTCGAGCGTGCCGGGATCGACGCGACCACGCTGCGCGGCAGCCGCACGGGCGTCTTCGCCGGTACGAACGACCAAGGCTACCTGGCACTCCTCGACGGCTCCGCGCACGACAGCGAGGGCTATCTGCTGACCGGTGGCGCGACCGCCGTGGCCTCGGGCCGCATTGCGTACTCCTTCGGGCTCGAAGGCCCTGCCCTCACCGTCGACACCGCCTGCTCATCGTCGCTGGTGGCCATGCACCTGGCGGCGCGGGCGCTGCGCGCCGGCGAGTGCTCGCTGGCGCTGGCGGGCGGCGTGACGGTCATGTCGACGCCCGGCGTCTTCACCGAGTTCAGCCGCCAGCGTGGCCTCGCCGCCGACGGCCGCTGCAAGTCGTTCGCCGCCGCCGCCGACGGCACCGGATGGGCGGAGGGCGCCGGCATGCTCCTCCTGGAGCGTCTCTCCGACGCCCGCCGCAACGGCCATCGGGTGCTCGCGCTCGTCCGCGGCTCCGCCGTCAACTCCGACGGTGCCTCCAACGGCCTGACCGCCCCCAACGGCCCGTCGCAGCAGCGTGTCATCCTGGAGGCTCTGGAGAACGCCCGGCTGTCGACGTCCGATGTGGACGCGGTCGAGGCACACGGTACCGGCACCACTCTCGGTGACCCGATCGAGGCGCAGGCGCTGCTCGCCACCTACGGCCAGGACCGTGACGCGGACCGGCCGCTGCGGCTGGGCTCGCTGAAGTCCAACATCGGCCATACCCAGTCCGCCTCGGGCGTCGCCGGTGTGATCAAGATGGTGAAGGCGCTGGAGCACGGGGTGCTGCCCCGCACGTTGCACGTCGACGAGCCGACACCCGAGGTCGACTGGGCCCGCGGAGCGGTGGAGTTGCTCACCGAGGAGCGGGCCTGGCCGCGCACCGGGACGCCCCGGCGGGCTGGTGTGTCCTCGTTCGGCGTCAGCGGGACCAACGCGCACCTGATCATCGAGGAGGCTCCTGCGCAGGAGCTCCCGGCGACGGACGCACCGTCCGTGCCGCTGCCGTCCGTTGTGCCATACGTCGTCTCCGCCAGGTCGGCGGCGGGGTTGCGGGCACAGGCGGAGCGGTTGCGTGCCTTCGTGGTGGAGCGGGAGGAGCCTGCGGGTGCCGATCTCGCGCTGTCGCTGGCGACGACGCGGGCGGCGTTGGAGCACCGGGCTGTGGTGCTGGCCGGTGGCCGTGAGGAGTTGGTGGAGCGGCTGGGCGCGCTTGCTGAGGGCGGTAGTGGCTCGGGCGCTGTGGTCGGTGGGGTGGTGGGTCCGGGGAAGACGGCGTTTTTGTTCACGGGGCAGGGGGCGCAGCGGGCTGGGATGGGCCGTGGGTTGTATGCGGTGTTCCCGGTGTTTGCGGAAGCGTTGGATGCGGTGGCGGAGCGGCTGGATGCTCGGCTGGATCGGCCGATCCGTGAAGTTCTCTTCAGTGACGGGGAGTTGATCGACCAGACTGTTTACGCGCAGGCGGCGCTGTTCGCGCTGGAGGTTGCCCTTTTCCGGTTGTTGGAGTCGTGGGGGGTGCTTCCTGATTTCCTTCTTGGGCATTCGATCGGTGAGCTGGCTGCTGCGCATGTGGCGGGCGTGTTGTCGTTGGATGATGCGTGCGTGTTGGTGGCGGCGCGTGGCCGGTTGATGCAGGCGCTGCCGTCCGGTGGTGCGATGCTCGCGGTTGAGGCCGCGGAGGGCGAAGTGGCCGAGGCGCTCGCTGCGTACGAGAACTGCGTCGGCATCGCCGCCGTCAACGGGCCCACTTCTGTGGTGGTCTCCGGGGATGCGGATGCCGTTGCGGAGCTGGAATCCACCTGGCGTGAGCTGGGCCGCAGGGTCAAGCGGCTGACCGTCTCGCATGCCTTCCACTCGCCGCGCATGGAGACGATGCTCGCCGAATTCGCTTCGGTGGCATGCGAGGTGACATTCCATGCCCCGCAGCTGCCGATAGTTTCCAACGTCACCGGCGAGCCTGCCGACCCCGACGAAATCCGGACCCCGGGCTACTGGGTGAGGCAGGTCCGTGAGGCGGTGCGTTTCGCCGACGGAGTCCAGTATCTGCATGACCGGGGGGTGAGAACCCTTCTCGAACTGGGTCCCGACGGAGTGCTCACCGCCATGGCTCAGCAGTGCGTCGACACCATCGCCGTCCCTGTCCTGCGCGGCGACCGAGACGAGACCGAGGCGCTGTTCGGCGCGCTCGCGACCGCATTCACGCAGGGGGTCCGCGTCGACTGGGCAACCGTCTTCGCCCCGTACGGCGGACGGGCCGTGGAACTGCCCACCTACGCCTTTCTCCGTGAGCGATACTGGCCCCGGGGCACGATCAGGGCCGGTGACGTCAGTACCGCCGGCCTCGGCGTGATGGGACATCCGCTGCTCGGCGCCGGGGTTGCGCTCGCGGGTGGCGGGGGTTCCGTCTTCACCGGGCGGCTGTCCCGGACCACCCACCCGTGGCTGGCCGACCACACCGTGCACGGCCGGATCGTCGTCCCCGGCACCGCCTTCGTGGAACTGGCCGTGCGGGCGGGCGACCAGGCGGGCTGCGGACACCTCGACGAGCTGATCCTCGAGACACCGCTCGTCCTCCCGCCGGACCGGGCCGTCCAACTCCAGGTCACCGTCGACAGCTTGGACGAGCAGGGACGCCGTGCGTTCTCCGTCTACGGTCGCGTCGAGCACACCGGCTCCGACGACGGCTGGTCCGACCTCCCCTGGACGCGGCACGCCAGCGGCACTCTCGCCCCCGCCGTCCCGCAAGCCGCCCGGGACGCACGCTTCCAAGGCTTCTCCGTGTGGCCGCCGCCTGGCGCACTGGAGCAACGGCCCGAACAGCTCTATGCGTTCCTGGCCGAAGGCGGCCTGGAGTACGGGGAGGTCTTCTCCGGCGTCGATGCCGTATGGGTCGCCGGGCGCGACGTCTACGCCGAGGTGCGGCTGCCCGAGCAGGAGCAGGCACAGGCGGCGCGGTTCGGTATTCACCCGGCCCTGCTGGACGCTGCCCTGCAGGCGGGCGCGGCGGGCGCGGTGGGCGGGGCAGGCGGTGAGGCCGGGCTGCCGTTCTCCTGGTCGGGCGTCTCCCTGTGGGCCTCCGGGGCGTCCGCGCTGCGGGTCCGGATCTCCCCGTCCGACGTGGGCGGGATCTCGGTGCACGGCGTGGACGCAGACGGGTCGCCGGTCGTCTCCGTCGAGTGCATCACGGTGCGCCCCGTATCCGCCGGGCAGCTGGCGGGGGCGGCGGAGGCCGACGGGCTGTATCGCGTCGAGTGGGTCAGGCTGCCCGACCCCGGTGGTGAACTCCCGGTCATCGGGGTCCTGGGCGAGGACGTGCAGGGTGCCGCCGAGGGGCTGACCGCCGCCGGCATAGCGGTGCGTACCGCGCACCATCCGGCCGGACTGGCCGACGAGGTACCGGACGCGGTGGTGTTGACCGTCGCCGGAGCGGCCACCGCAGAGGTCCTGGCGGTCCTCCATGAGTGGTTCGCCGACGACCGGTTCGACGGTGTTCCGCTCGCCCTGGTGACCCGTGGTGCCGTCGACACCGGCGACGGTGCCACCGTCACCGACCTCGCCGCCACCGGAGTGTGGGGACTTGTCCGCTCCGCCCAGGCCGAGCACCCCGGTCGACTGCTCCTGATCGACATGGATCACACTCCCGCCTCCTGGGGAGCCCTGGCCAGGTCCCTCGCGTCCGGCGAAGGCCAACTGGCCGTCCGCGATGGCGCCCTGCTGGGCGCACGCCTGGTCAAGGGCGGCGGCGGTCTGCGCCTGCCGGACCCGGTCGGTGACCGTACGGCGTGGCGGCTCCAGGGCTCGGAGCGCGGCGCGCTGGAGGATCTGGCGCTGGTTCCGGTGGAGGTTCGCGCGCTCGCACCCGGCCAGGTGCGCATCGAAGTCCGCGCCACCGGCGTCAACTTCCGCGACGTCCTCATCGCCTTGGGCTCCTACCCCGACGCGAGCACCCTCATGGGTTCCGAGGGCGCGGGAGTGGTCCTGGAAGTGGCCGACGACGTCACGGACCTGAAGACGGGCGACCGAGTCTTTGGCCTGCTCAGCGGTGGGTTCGGGCCGGTCGCCACCATCGACCGGCGGCTGATCGCGCGCATGCCGGAGCAATGGACCTTCACCCAGGCCGCGTCCGTCCCGATGGTCTTCCTCACCGCCTACTACGGGCTGGTCGACCTCGGCGGACTCCGGCGCGGCGAGTCCGTGCTCGTGCATGCCGCCGCCGGTGGTGTCGGCATGGCCGCCGTCCAGATCGCCCAGCACCTGGGGGCCGATGTCTACGCCACCGCAAGTACCCCCAAGTGGGGGGTCGTGGAAGGCATGGGCGTCCCGCGCGAGCACATCGCCTCCTCCCGCGATCTGGCCTTCGAGGACACCTTCCGGCAAGCGCTGGACGGGCGCGGCATCGATGTCGTCCTCAACGCCCTGGCCGGCGACTACATCGACGCCTCCGCTCGGCTCCTGGGCACCGGCGGTCGGTTCGTGGAGATGGGCAAGGCGGACCTGCGGGACGCCGACTCGTTCGCCTCGTCCGACACGTTCGCCGAGCAGATCACCTACCGGGCGTTCGACCTCTTCGACGCGGGACCGGACCGCCTCCAGCACATGCTCACCCGCCTTGTCCGGCTCTTCGAGCAGGGCGAGCTGCACCTCCTGCCCGTCCGCGCCTGGGACCTGCGCGAAGCCGTCTCCGCATTCCGCCTCATGGGCCGCGGCGGGCACATCGGCAAGAACGTCCTGACCCTCCCGCGCCCGATCGGCACCGACGGCACCGTCCTGATCACCGGCGGCACGGGTGCGCTCGGCGGCCTCGTCGCCCGCCACCTGGTCGCGGAACACGGCGTAGGCCACCTCGTGCTGACCAGCCGTCGGGGCATCGACGCGCCGGGAGCCCCAGAACTCCTCGCCGAACTAAAGGAGATGGGAGCCGAGGTCACCGTGGCCGCCTGCGACGTCGCCGACCGGGCGGCACTGGCCGCCGTACTTGGCATGGTCTCCGCCGACCACCCCCTCACCGGCGTCGTCCACACCGCCGGCGTCCTCGACGACGGCGTCATCGAGTCGATGACGGCTGACCGTCTCCAGGGCGTCTTCGCGCCCAAGGCCGATGCCGCACTGCACCTGCACGAGCTCACCGCGCACCTCGACCTCTCCCTGTTCGTGCTGTATTCCTCGGTCGCCGGCGTCCTCGGCTCGCCGGGCCAGTCCAACTACGCTGCCGCCAACGCCCTGCTCGACGGTCTCGCCGCGCAGCGCCGCGCCCACGGTCTCGCCGCCCACGCGCTGGCCTGGGGCCCTTGGGCGTGGGGCACTTCGGGCGGCATGCTCGCCGAGCTCAGCGACTCGGACCGCGACCGCATGCAGCGCACCGGGCTACGGCCCCTGACCGCCGAACACGGGCTCGCGCTCCTCGACCAGGCACTCCGCGCACCCGCGCCCGCCCCCGTCACGGTCGACCTGGACATCAAGGCCCTCACTGGCCTCTCCGACGTACTGCCCCCACTGCTGAGATCCCTCGTCCGCCCGGCACGGCGCGCCGCGGGCACGGCCCGTACCGAAGGGGCCGCAGGGCTCGTACAGCGGCTGTCCTCCCTCGGCGAGGCCAAAGGGGCGCGCTTCCTGCTCACCCTCGTACGGACCGAAGCCGCCGCCGTCCTCGGCTTCGACGGCCCCGACGCCATCGAGGCCCACCGCGCCTTCGCCGAACTCGGCTTCGACTCCCTCACCGCGGTCGAGCTCCGCAACCGCCTCAACGCCACCACCGGCACCCGCCTGCCTCCGACCCTCGTCTTCGACCACCCCACCCCCATCGCCCTCGCGGACCACCTCCACCGGGAACTCCTCGGGCGGCGGGACGAGGTCGCCGCGCACGCCCCCAGCGTGTCGCGCGAGGAGGACGACCCGATCGCGATCATCGGCATGGGCTGCCGGTTCCCCGGTGACGTCGGCACACCCGACGAGCTCTGGCGGCTCGTCCTGGACGGCGTCGACGCGATCTCCGATTTCCCGGCGGATCGAGGCTGGGACGTCTCCGGCATGTACGCGGACGCCACGTCCGAAGGGCGGCAAACCTACGAAGGCGGCTTCCTGTACGACGCCCCGCAGTTCGACCCCGCGTTCTTCTCGATCAGCCCGCGCGAGGCCGCGGCCATGGACCCGCAGCAGAGGCTCCTCCTGGAGACCTCGTGGGAGGCCTTCGAACGTGCCGGGCTCGACCCGCACGCGCTGCGCGGCAGCCAGACCGGCGTCTTCGTCGGCGCGGCGACGTCCGGCTACGGAGTCGGCCGGTACGACATTCCGGAGGGCGGCCGCGGCCACCTCCTGACCGGCGCCTCCACGAGCGTCCTGTCCGGGCGCATCGGTTATGTCTTCGGCTTCGAGGGCCCGGCCATCACCGTCGACACCGCCTGCTCGTCGTCGCTGGTCTCCCTGCACCTGGCGGTCCGCGCCCTGGAACAGGGCGACTGCTCCATGGCCCTGGCCGGCGGCGTCACCGTGATGCCGAACCCCGGCATGTTCATCGACAGCAGCCAGGCAGGCGCCCTGTCCGGCGACGGCCGCAGCAAGGCGTTCTCCGCAGGCGCCGACGGCACCGGCTGGGGCGAGGGCGCCGGCATGCTCCTCCTGGAGCGGCTGTCCGACGCGCGCCGCAACGGGCACCGGGTGCTCGCGGTCGTGCGCGGTACGGCGATTAACCAGGACGGCGCGTCGAACGGCCTCACCGCGCCCAGCGGCCGAGCCCAGCAGCGGGTGATCCGGCAAGCGCTGGCCTCCGCGCAACTGGTCCCCGCCGACGTGGACGTCTTGGAGGCGCACGGCACCGGCACCGAACTGGGTGACCCCATCGAGGCCCAGGCGCTTATCGCGACGTACGGGCAGGACCGGCCGGAGGTTCGGCCGCTGTGGCTCGGCTCGCTCAAGTCGAACATCGGACACACTCAGTCCGCCGCCGGTGTCGCCGGTGTCATCAAGATGGTCATGGCGCTTCGCGAGGGTGTCCTGCCGAAGACGCTGCATGTGGACGAGCCGACGCCCCACGTCGACTGGTCGGCGGGCGCGGTGGAACTGCTGACCGAGGCCCGGCCGTGGCCGGAGGTGGGCCGTCCGCGCCGCGCAGGCGTCTCCGCGTTCGGCATGAGCGGCACGAATGCGCACGTCATCCTGGAGCAGGCGCCGGTGGAGGGCTCCGGCGCGGTGCCGGCCGTGGGTGGTGTCGTGCCGGTGGTGCTGTCCGCACGCAGTGGTGAGGCTCTGCGTGAGCAGGCTGCGCGGTTGCGGGAGCACCTGGAGGCGAATCCAGGGGCGCGGCCTGTTGATGTGGCGTATTCGCTGGCCGTAGGCCGCTCGTTGTTCGAGCGGCGCGCGGTGGTGGTCGGCCGCGAGCGTGGGGAGCTTCTTGACGCTCTGGGTGCGCTGGCTGCTGGTGAGCCCGTTGCGAGGGTTGTGGAGGGTGGTGTGAGGGAGGGGAAGACGGTGTTCGTCTTCCCTGGCCAGGGTTCGCAGTGGGTGGGTATGGCCCGTGAGTTGTTGGAGTCTTCGCCGGTGTTCGCGGCGCAGGCGGAGGCGTGTGCCGTCGAGCTGTCCCCTTATGTGGACTGGTCGCTCATGGCGGTGCTGCGTGGTGAGGAGGGGGCTGCGCCGCTGGAGCGGGTTGATGTGGTGCAGCCTGCGTTGTTCGCGGTGATGGTGTCGCTGGCTGCTGTGTGGCGTTCGGCCGGTGTCGAGCCGGATGCCGTCATCGGTCATTCGCAGGGTGAGATTGCTGCTGCGTATGTGGCGGGTGCGTTGTCGCTGGCTGATGCTGTGAAGGTGGTGGCCTTGCGGAGCCGGGCTATTACGGCGTTGGCGGGGTTGGGTGGCATGGTGTCCGTGGCGTTGCCTGCTGGTGAGGTGGGTGTGCTGCTGGAGCCGTATGGTGAGCGGATCTCTGTCGCTGCCGTCAACGGACCGCGCTCCACTGTGGTTGCGGGTGAGTCGGCGGCTCTGGAGGAGTTCCTGAGCGTTGCGAAGAGCGAGGGGATTCGTGCCAAGCAGATTCCTGTCGATTACGCCTCCCATTCGCGTCAGGTGGCTTTGGTCGAGGACGAGCTAGCCGCGGTTCTTGCTGGGCTTCGGCCTCGTGCTGCGTGTGTTCCGTTGTTGTCGACGGTCACGGGTGAGTGGCTGGACACGGCGGTGATGGATGGTTCGTACTGGTACCGCAACCTTGCGCAGACCGTGCATTTCGAGCCTGCTGTGCGTCGTCTGGTGGAGGACGGTTTCCGCTTCTTCGTGGAGGTCAGTGCTCATCCGGTGCTGACGCAGTCGGTCGAGGATGTCGACGCCGACGATGTGGTCGCGCTGGGTACTTTGCGTCGTGATGAGGGTGGCTGGGAGCGGTTCCTGCTGTCCGCGGTCGAGGGCCACGCCCACGGCCTGCCCCTCGATGTCGCGTCCCTCCTCGAGGGACAGGACGCCACCTTCACCGACCTGCCGACCTACCCCTTCCAGCGCCAGCGCTACTGGCTGGAGCCCGCCGACGCACCGCGTGCCGCGGACCGGCGCGCGCAGTCGCCCACGGACGGCTGGCGGTACGACGTGAACTGGCGACCGGTCAGCGGCCCTGCTCGTCCCCAACTCCACAGCACGTGGCTGCTCTTGACCGGAATCGAGGGGTGCGGAACGGCCGAGCGGTGCGCCGCCCGACTGACGGAAGCGGGCGCCGACGTCGTTACGTACACCGTGGCAGGGGATGACCTCGACGATTCCGCCGCGCTGGCCGCACGACTGCGCGCCGTTCCCGAGCTCGCCGGCGTGCTGTCCCTGCTGGCCCTGGACGAAGCTCCGCACCCGGCACGGCCCGAGATCTCCGCCGGCCTGGCGGGAACCCTCACCCTGGTACGTGCGCTGTCCGACGCCGAGGTGCGGGCACCGCTGTGGCTGCTGACCACGGGGGCCGTCTCGGTCGGCAGCACCGAACCGCTGCGTCGTCCCGGCCAGGCGGCGGTGTGGGGTCTCGGCCTGGTCGCCGGGCTCGAACTCCCGCAGCAGTGGGGCGGGTTGATCGACCTCCCGTCGCACCTGGGCGAGGGCGACGACCGTACCGAAGGACGGATCTGGGGCGGTCTGGCGGCCGCGCTGGCCGGGTTCCGCTCCGAGGACCAGCTCGCGGTCCGCGCCTCCGGCCTGTTCGCCCGCCGACTGGTGCGCGCCGCGCCGCCCGAGCCCGCGGCCGACGGGTGGAGTCCGCGCGGTACGGTCCTGGTCACCGGCGGTACGGGTGCCCTCGGCGGGCACGTGTCGCGTTGGTTGGCCGGCCGGGGCGCGAGCCGCCTCGTACTGACCAGCCGCCGGGGCGCCGACGCCCCGGGTGCCGCCGACCTCGCGGCCGAACTGACGGCACTCGGCACCGAAGTCGTCCTGGAGGCGTGCGACATATCCGATCGCGAGGCCGTGGCCGGGCTCGTCGCCCGGCACCGCTTCGACGCTGTCTTCCACCTCGCCGGAACAGCCCAGTCCACCGCCCTGACCGGCATCGACCTGGACGAACTGGCGGACGTCACGGCCGCCAAGGCGGCCGGTGCCGAGCACCTCGACGAGTTTCTGGCCGGCACTGAGCTGGACGCCTTCGTCCTGTTCTCGTCCGGCGCGGGCGTCTGGGGCGGGGCGGGGCAGGCCGCGTACGCGGCGGGCAACGCCCGCCTGGACGCGCTCGCCCGGCACCGTCGCGACCGGGGCCTGAAGGCCACCGCGCTCGCTTGGGGCGGCTGGGCCGACGGCGGCATGACGGACGCCGCCGCGACCGAGAGCCTGGCGCGGCGCGGGGTGCGCCCGATGGACCCGCGCGCGGCGATCGCCGCACTGGAACTGGCCCTCGAGGCCGACGACACCTTCGTCGTCGTCGCGGACATCGACTGGGAGCGGTTCGCCCCCGGCTTCACCGCCGCCCGCCCGCGCCCGCTGATCGAGGACCTCCCCGAGGTGCACGCCGCGCTCGGCGGTCCGGAGGCGACCGGGACGGACGGCGCGACCTCCGCACTGGCTCAGCAGGTCAGGGGCCTCCCGGAGGCCGAACGCGCCCCGCACCTCCTGGAACTGGTGCGCACGCAGGCGGCGGTCGCCCTCGGATACGAGGGCCCGGCGGCGATCGAACCCGACCGGGCCTTCCGGGACCTCGGCTTCGACTCCGTGACCGCCGTGGCCCTGCGCAACCGGCTGCGCGAGGCGACCGGGCTGAAGCTGCCCACGACGATGGTCTTCGACCACCCGAGCGCCCTCGCCCTCACCGACCACCTCCTCGGCGAACTCCTGGGCCGCGCCGAGACGGCCACCACCGCCGCCAAGGCCGCCGACCTCAGCGACGAACCCATCGCCATCGTCGGCATGAGCTGCCGTTACCCCGGCGGCGTCGACTCCCCGGACGGCCTGTGGCGGCTGGTCACCGACGAGGCCGACGCGATCGGCGCGTTCCCCGAGGACCGGGGCTGGGACCTCGAGGGGCTCTTCCACCCCGATGCAGACCACCCCGGAACCTCGTACGTCCGCGAAGGCGGATTCGTCCACGACATCGGTGAGTTCGACGCCGAATTCTTCGGGATCTCGCCCCGCGAGGCGCTCTCGATGGACCCGCAGCAGCGGCTGCTCCTCGAATCGTCCTGGGAGGCCGTCGAGCGGGCGGGCGTCGACCCGCGCACCCTCAAGGGCTCCCGCTCCGGGGTGTTCGTCGGTACGTCCTTCGTCGGGTACGGAGTCGGCGGCAAGCCGGGCGGCGAAACGGAAGGCTTCTTCCTGTTCGGTTCCGGAACCGCCGCCGTGTCGGGCCGGGTCGCGTACACGCTCGGCCTGGAGGGCCCGGCGGTCACGGTCGACACCGCCTGCTCGTCGTCGCTGGTCTCGATCCATCTCGCCTGCCAGGCGCTGCGCCAGAACGAGTGCGACCTCGCCCTGGCGGGCGGCGTGGCGGCGCTGGTGTCACCGGTGTCGTTCACGGAGTTCAGCCGCCAGCGCGGGATGGCCGGCGACGGCCGCTGCAAGCCGTTCGCGGCCGGCGCGGACGGCATCGGCTGGGCCGAGGGCGTCGGCA
Organism: Streptomyces lydicus; assembly: GCF_004125265.1. Taxonomy (GTDB): domain Bacteria; phylum Actinomycetota; class Actinomycetes; order Streptomycetales; family Streptomycetaceae; genus Streptomyces; species Streptomyces lydicus_C. Next base: position 1,248,403 of record NZ_RDTE01000003.1, on the reverse strand, counting down.
TGCTCGCCCTGGAGCGGCTGTCCGACGCGCGCCGCAACGGGCACCGGGTGCTCGCGGTCGTGCGGGGTACGGCGATCAACCAGGACGGCGCCTCGAACGGTCTCACCGCGCCCAGTGGTCCCTCGCAGCAGCGGGTGATCCGGCAGGCGCTCGTCAACTCCGGCCTGGAACCGGCCGACGTCGACGCCGTCGAGGCACACGGCACCGGCACCACGCTGGGCGACCCGATCGAGGCGCAGGCCATCCTGGCGACGTACGGCCAGAACCGGCCCGCCGAACGGCCCCTGTGGCTGGGCTCCATCAAGTCGAACATCGGACACTCCCAGTCCGCCGCCGGTGTTGCCGGTGTCATCAAGATGGTCACGGCGCTTCGCGCGGGTGTCCTGCCGAAGACGCTGCATGTGGACGAGCCGACGCCGCACGTCGACTGGTCGGCGGGCGCGGTGGAGCTCCTGACGGAGGCCCGGCCGTGGCCGGAGGTGGACCGGCCGCTGCGCGCGGGGGTGTCCGCGTTCGGCGGTACGGGCACGAATGCGCACGTCATTCTGGAGCAGGCGCCGGCGGAGGGGCTTGTGCAGGCCTCCGGTGCGGCGGACAGCGACGAGCTGGTGCCGGTGGTGGTGTCGGGACGTACGGATCAGGCGTTGCGTGCGCAGGCGGCGCGGCTGCGGGAGCACCTGGAGGTGCGCCCGGAGGTGGGTCCGGCCGATGTGTCGTATTCGCTGGCGGTGGGCCGGTCGTTGTTCGAGCGGCGTGCGGTGGTGGTCGGACGGGGCCGGGCCGATCTGATGAGGGGCCTGGAGGCGGTCGCGGCCGGGCGGCCGTTCCCCGGGGTGGTCGAGGGTGGTGTGCGGGAGGGGAAGACGGTGTTCGTCTTCCCGGGGCAGGGCTCGCAGTGGGTTGGTATGGCTCGTGGGCTTCTGGAGTCGTCGCCGGTGTTTGCGGCGGAGGTGGAGGCGTGTGCGCGGGAGTTGGCCGTGCATGTGGACTGGTCGCTGTTGGCGGTGTTGCGTGGTGAGGAGGGTGCTGCGTCGCTGGAGCGGGTTGATGTGGTGCAGCCTGCGTTGTTCGCGGTGATGGTGTCGTTGGCTGCGGTGTGGCGTTCGGTGGGTGTCGAGCCGGATGCTGTGGTGGGTCATTCGCAGGGTGAGATTGCTGCTGCCTATGTGGCGGGGGTGCTGTCGCTGGCTGATGCTGTGAAGGTGGTGGCTCTGCGGAGCCGGGCTATTACGGCGTTGGCGGGGTTGGGTGGCATGGTGTCGGTGGCGTTGCCCGCGCGTGAGGTGGGTGCGCTGCTGGAGCCCTTTGGCGAGCGGATCTCTGTCGCTGCTGTGAACGGACCGCGTTCCATGGTCGTGGCCGGCGAATCGGCGGCGTTGGACGAGTTCCTGGCCGCATGCGAAGCGGACGATGTCAGAGTTCGACGGATTCCTGTTGATTACGCTTCGCACTCGCGTCAGGTCGCTCTGATCGAAAAAGACCTGGCCGCCCTCCTCGACGGGCTCGAGCCTCGCGCCGCATCCGTGCCGTTGCTGTCCACGGTGACCGGTGAATGGTTGGACACCACGGTGATGGACGGTTCGTACTGGTACCGGAACCTTGCCCAGACCGTTCATTTCGAGCCTGCTGTTCGCCGTCTGGTGGACGACGGTTTCCGCTTCTTCGTCGAAACCAGCGCGCACCCGGTCCTGACCCAGTCCGTTGAGGAGCTGGACGTCCCGGACGTGGTCGCGCTCGGCACCCTGCGTCGCGACGAGGGCGGTCTGGACCGCTTCCTCCTCTCGGCGGCCGAGGGACACGCCCACGGCCTGCCGCTCGACGTCGCATCCTTCCTCGAGGGACAGGACGCCGCCTTCACTGACCTGCCCACCTACCCCTTCCAGCGCCGGCGCTACTGGCTGGAGTTGGAGCAGGGTGGCGCGGGCGATGTGTCGGCTGCCGGACTGGGGGCCCTCGGGCACCCGTTGCTCGGGGCCGCCGTACCGCTCGCCCACGGAGAGGGCACGGTGCTCACCGGACGGCTGTCCGTGCGCACCCAGCCCTGGCTGGCCGACCACGCGGTACTCGGCACGATCCTGCTGCCCGGCACGGCCTTCGTGGAACTCGCCCTCGCGGCGGGCGACGAGGTCGGGCACCGCCAGGCCGAGGAACTGACCCTGGAACAGCCCCTGGTGCTGACCGAGCGGGACAGCGTCCAGCTGCAGGTCGTGGTCGGCCCGCAGGACGAGTCCGGGCGCTGCCCGGTGAACATCTACTCGCGACCGGAACAGCCGGAGCCGGACGACACGCTTGGCGGCGGTACCGGCGGTGCACCCTGGACCCGGCACGCCACCGGCACCCTGGCGCCCGTCGGGAAGCCCGAGGAGACGCCGGGCGCGCAGTGGCCGCCCGCGGGGGCCGAAGCCGTCGAGATCGACGGCTTCTACGGGGCCGTCGCGGACCTCGGGTACGGATACGGGCCTGCGTTCCAAGGGCTTCGGGCCGCCTGGCGGCACGACGGCGCGGTGTACGCCGAGGTGGACCTGCCGCAGGCGCTGCACGGGGAGGCCGCCGGATTCGGTGTGCACCCGGCGCTGCTGGATGCCGCCCTGCACGGAATGGGCCTGTTGCACACGCCCGGAGAGCCGTCCGAGGAGACTGACGCGGCGGCCGGAAAGGCGGGTGAGCGGCCTGTGGAGCTGCCGTTCTCCTTCCAGGGTGTCCACCTGCACCGCTCGGGTGCGACCACGGTGCGCGTACGGATCGCCGAGGCCGACGGCGCGATCCGGGTCACGATCACGGACGACATCGGGCAACCGGTCATGGAGGTGCGGTCTCTCGTCCGGCGTCCTGTGGTGACGGAACTCGCGGGCCTTCGCCGCGGCTCGGGCGGAGACTCACTGTTCCGCGTCGACTGGGGCACCGCCTTCGATCTGCCCGCCGCCGCGGCACCCTGCCGCCCGGCGCTGCTCGGTGCGGACGCGTGGGGGCTGGCCACGATGCTGGCGGCGGACGACGGGGAACCGGTGCCCGTCCACGCCACGCTCGCCGAGTGCACGCAGGTTCCCGACGTGGTGGTCGCGCAATGCTTCGGGGGAGCCGGGGGAGCCGGGGGAGCCGGGGGAGCGGTCGACGACGACGCGCTCGTACCGTCGGCAGAGGAGGCCGTGCACCGGGCCCTCGAGCTGATCCAGGGCTGGCTTGCCGACGAGCGATTCGCCTCCGCCCGGTTGGTGGTGGTGACCCGCCACGCGGTGGCCGTCACCGGCGACGAGGCGATCGACCTGGCGACCGCACCGGTGTGGGGCCTGCTGCGCTCGGCGCAGTCGGAGCACCCCGGGCTGCTGCTGCTGGACGTCGACGACGACGTACGGTCCCTGGCGGCCGTCGCGGACGCCATCGAGGCCGGGACCGGGGCGGCGGGAGAGACGGGGGACGGGACCGGAGAGCCGCAGCTCGCCCTGCGGGCCGGCCGGGCCCACGCCCCTCGCCTCACCCGGGTGCCACTGCCGGACTCCGGCCGGCGCAAGGACACCGTCCTGGGCGGCGACGGCACCGTTCTGATCACCGGCGCGACCGGCACCCTGGGCGCCGAGCTCGCCAAGCACCTGGTGACCGCACACGGCGTGAGGCACCTGCTGCTGACCAGCCGGAGCGGCCCGGCCGCACCCGGTGCTCCCGAACTCGTGGCGGAGCTGGTCGAACTGGGTGCCGAAGCGACTGTGGTGGCCTGCGACGCGGCCGACCGCGACGCCCTGGCGCACACCCTCGGGCAGATACCCGACGCGCATCCGCTGCGCGCGGTCGTGCACACCGCCGCCGTCCTCGACGACGGCGTCCTCGCCGCTATGACCCCCGCGCGCCTCGACGCCGTACTCGCCCCCAAGCTGCGCGGCGCCTGGAACCTGCACCTGTTGACCGAGGGCATGGAGCTGGACGCGTTCGTCCTGTTCTCCTCGGCGGCGGGCGTGCTCGGCGGAGCGGGGCAGAGCAACTACGCGGCGGCCAACGTCTTCCTCGACGCGCTCGCCCAGCACCGCGCCGCGCACGGCCTGCCCGGGGCCTCGCTGGCCTGGGGGCCCTGGGCGCAGCGCACCGGCCTGACCGGCGAACTGACCGAGGCCGACGTCCGCAGGCTGATGCGCTCCGGCATGACACCGCTGCCCACGGCGGACGGCATGGCACTGTTCGACGCCGCCTGCGCCACAGGCGAGCCGGCCGTCGTGCCGATGGCGTTCAACCCGGCCGCGCTGCGGGGCCGTTCGGCCGACGTGCCGCCGCTGCTGCGGGGGCTGGTTCCGCCCGCGCCGCGCACCGGGCGCACCTCGCCGGCCGGCACCGACTCGGTGTCCGCCCTGCACGCGCAGCTGGCCCGGGGCACCGAAGCGGACCGCAGGCGCATCCTGCTCAACCTGGTGCGCGGGCAGGTGGCCACGGTCCTCGGCTACGCCTCCGCAGGCGCCGTCGACAGCGAGCGCGGCTTCCTGGAACTCGGCCTGGACTCCCTCACCGCCGTCGAACTGCGCAACCGGCTCGCTGGTGCCACGGGGCTGCGGCTGCCCGCCACTCTTATCTTCGACCACCCCACGGCCAGTGCCCTCGCGGAGCGCCTGCGGACCGCACTGGAACCGCAGGAGCAGACGGCTTCGGCGACGGCCCTGGCCGAACTGTCCAGGCTGGAAGCCGTGTTGCGGGACGTCGGTGCCGCAGACGCCGGGCGCGAGGAGATCACCGTACGACTGCGGGCCCTGCTCTCCGGCTGGAAGTCGGCGGTGGAGCCGCCGGCGGAACAGGACGGCCTCGAGGCGGCGACGGCGGAAGAGATGTTCCAGATGCTGGACGAGGAGTTCACGCGGCCCTGACCGCGAACCTCCCCCTGCAACCGCCCGGCCGGCTCCCATCCCGGTTCATGAAGGTCACGTGGTCCTACCACACCCGAAAGAGAGATCCCCGATGCCCGACGAGGAGAAGCTCCTCCAGTACCTCAAGCGAGCCACTGCCGAGCTGCGCGAGTCCAACCGGCGGATCCGCGAACTGGAGGACCGGGCGGTCGAACCGATCGCCATCATCGGCATGGGCTGCCACTACCCGGGCGGCTGCCGCTCGCCCGAGGACCTGTGGCGTCTGGTCGCGGAGGGCGGTGACGCCGTCTCCGGCTTCCCCACCGACCGCGGCTGGGACCTCGGCGCGCTCGCGGGGACGGCGGCCCGCGAGGGCGGGTTCCTGTACGAGGCAGGGCGCTTCGACCCGGGATTCTTCGGGATCTCGCCGCGCGAGGCGCTCGCCATGGACCCGCAGCAGCGGCTCCTGCTGGAGACGAGCTGGGAGGCCGTCGAACGCAGCGGCATCGACCCGCTGTCGCTGCGCGGCAGCCGTACGGGAGTCTTCGCCGGGGCGATGTACCACGACTATGCGGTCGGCCTGCACGCTGTGCCCGAGGTGCTGGAGGGCTTCGTCGGGACGAGCAACGCGGGCAGCGTGCTGTCCGGCCGGGTGTCGTACGCCCTCGGCCTGGAGGGCCCCGCCATCACCCTCGACACGGCCTGCTCCTCGTCCCTGGTCGCCCTGCACCTGGCCGTGAAGGCGCTGCGCGGCGGCGAGTGCGACCTGGCGCTGGCGGGCGGGGTGACCGTGATGGCGACTCCGACGATGTTCGCCGGGTCGGAGTTCGACGAGGGCATGGCGACGGACGCCCGCTGCAAGTCGTTCGCCACGGCCGCCGACGGCACCGCATGGGGCGAGGGCGTCGGCGTCCTGCTGGTCGAGCGGCTCTCCGACGCGCAGCGCAACGGACACGAGGTCCTGGCAGTGGTCCGGGCCTGCGCGGTCAACCAGGACGGCGCCTCCAGCGGCCTGACGGCGCCCAACGGACCGTCCCAACAGCGCGTGATCCGGGAGACGCTGACGAACGCCCGCCTCACGCCCGCCGACGTGGACGCGGTCGAGGCGCACGGCACCGGAACCACACTCGGCGACCCCATCGAGGCGCAGGCCCTCCTCGCCACCTACGGCCAGGAGCGGGACCCCGGCCGGCCGCTGTGGCTCGGCTCCGTCAAATCGAACCTGGGCCACACCCAGGCCGCCGCCGGCGTCGCCGGGATCATCAAGATGGTCATGGCCATGCGCAACGGCGTCCTGCCGCGGACCCTGCACGTGGACGAACCGTCGTCGCACGTGGACTGGACGGCGGGCGCGGTCGAGCTGCTCACCGAGGCCCGGCCGTGGGAGACCGGCGGGCGCCCGCGCCGGGCAGGCATCTCGTCGTTCGGGGTGAGCGGCACCAACGCGCACGTCGTCCTCGAGCAGGCCCCCGAGGTACGGGCCGAGCCCGAGGTGCGGGCCGCAGCACGGCCGTCCGTGCTCCCGTGGCTGGTCTCCGCACGCTCGGCCGCCGGCCTGCGCGGCCAGGCGGAACGCATCGCCTCTTTCCTGGCGGACTCGCCCGACCTCGCCGACATCGACGTGGCCCACTCCCTCGCCACCAGTCGCGCGGCCCTCGACCACCGGGCGGTGGTCCTGGCCGCCGACCGCGCCGGATTCCTGGCCGGCCTGTCCGCGCTGGCCGGGGACGAGGAGACCGCCTATGTGGTGCGGGGCTTCGCCTCGCCGGGAGACGTGGCGTTCCTGTTCTCCGGGCAGGGGGCGCAGCGAGCCGGGATGGGCCGGGGACTGTACGAGACGTTCCCGGTGTTCGCGGAAGAGCTGGACGCGGTGTGCGCGCGACTGGACACGGAGCTGGACCGTCCGCTGCGTGACGTCCTCTTCGACGGCGGGGAGGTGATCGACCAGACCGTCTACACGCAGGCAGGGCTTTTCGCGCTGGAGGTGGCTCTCTTCCGGCTGCTGGAGTCGTGGGGTGTCACGCCGGACTTCCTGCTGGGGCATTCGATCGGTGAGCTGGCTGCCGCGCATGTGGCGGGTGTGCTGTCGCTGGACGACGCGTGCACCTTGGTTGCCGCGCGTGGCCGGCTGATGCAGGCGCTGCCGCCCGGTGGAGTGATGCTGGCCGTCGAGGGGGATGAGTCCGAGATCGCGGAAGCCGTGGCCTCGTACGAGAACCGCGTCAGCATCGCCGCCGTCAACGGGCCCACCTCCATGGTGGTCTCCGGCGACGCGGATGCCGTCACGGAGCTTGAGGCGATGTGGCGCGAGGCAGGCCGGCGGGTCAAGCGGCTGACGGTCTCGCACGCCTTCCACTCGCCGCGCATGGACGCCATGCTCGACGAATTCGCCGAAGTGGCACGCAAAATCACCTTCCACGCGCCGCAGCTGCCGATCGTCTCCAACGTGACCGGGAAGCTCGCCGACGCGGACGAGATCCGCACCCCCGACTACTGGGTCCGGCACGTCCGCCAGGCCGTCCGTTTCGCCGACGGGGTGCGGTGCCTCCACACCGAGGGCGTCACCAAGTTCATCGAGCTGGGGCCCGACAGCGTCCTCACCGCCATGACCCGGCTGTGCCTCGCGGACGAGGCCGGTACGCGCGCCAGCGTCGCCCTTCCCGTCCTGCAGGGCGACCGGGACGAGGCCACCTCCGCGATCGAGGCCCTCGCCACGGCGCACGTCCACGGCGTCGCGGTCGACCGCGACCGAGTGTTCGCCCACTGGGGTGGTACGCGGGTGGACCTGCCGACGTACGCCTTCCATCGCGAACAGTTCTGGCCGGTGGCGCCGGGCGGGGGAGACCCAGCCGACTGGCGCTACCGCATCGACTGGCAGCCCCTCCCGGCAGTACCGCGGCCACGGCTCGCCGGGACCTGGTGGCTGATCGTGCCGCTGGCCGGAACTCATGATCCCGTCGTGGAAGCCTGTGCGGCAGCCGTGACCCGGCACGGCGCGACCGTCCTCCGCGTCCCGGCCGGGCCCGACCCCGACACCCTCCGCCGTGCCCTGCGGGAGGCCGGGGACTCCGGCGCCCCGACCGGAATGCTGTCCCTGCTCGCCCTGGACGAGAGGCCCGACCCCGACCACCCGCACGTGCCCGCCGGGATCACCGCCACCCTGGCACTGCTCCAGGCCCTGGACGCGCAGGCGTCCGGTGCCGATGACGCCAAGGTCTGGGCGCTGACGCGCGGCGCCGTAGCGGTCGCCCCCGACGAGGCGCCGAACGGCACCGCCGGCCCCGCCGTATGGGGCCTCGGCCGGGTCGCCGCCCTCGAATACCCCACCCGCTGGGGTGGCCTGATCGACCTCCCGGAAAACCTCGACGCGCACACCGGCACCCTCCTCGCCTCGCTCCTGGCCGACGGCGCTGCTTCCGGCACTGACGATGCCGGAATCGGTGGCGTCGGCAGCGGAGGCGAGGACCAGATCGCCGTGCGGCCCACCGGCACGTACGGCCGCCGACTGGTCCGCGCCACCACCGGCGGCCCGCTCACCGACACCTGGCGGCCCCGTGGCACGGCCCTGATCACCGGCGGTACGGGCGGTCTCGGCCGGCACGTGGCCCGAAGGCTCGCCGAGCGGGGCATCGGGCACCTGGTCCTGACCAGCCGCCGGGGGGACCGCGCCCCCGGCACCGCCGACCTCGTCGCGGAGCTCGGCGCGCTCGGCGCCAAGGTGACCGTGGCCGCCTGCGACGTGGCCGACCGGACGGCACTCGCCGCGCTGCTGGCCGAACTGCCCGCCGACGAACCGGTCACCACGGTCGTCCACGCCGCCGGGGTCGGGGACCTCGGCTCGCTGACGGACACCACCCCCGGCCAGCTGGCCGCCGTGCTCGCCGCCAAGACCACGGGTGCGGAGAACTTGCACGCCCTGTGCGACAGCCCCGCGCTCGAGGCGTTCGTGCTGTTCTCCTCCGCCGCCGCGACCTGGGGCGGCGCGGGCCAGGGCGCCTACGCCGCCGCCAACGCCCACCTGGACGCGCTGGCCCAGCGCCGCCGTGCCGCCGGTCTGCCCGCGACCTCGATCGCCTGGGGTACCTGGGACGGGCCCGGCATGGGGGACGGCGCCACCGCCGCCGAACTGCGCCGACGCGGAGTGCTGACGATGGCGGTGGAACCCGCGCTGACCGCTCTGGGTGACGCGGTGACGCGGGACGAGGCGTGCGTGACCGTCGCCGGTGTCGACTGGCCGCTGTTCGCCCCCGTGTTCACGATGGCCCGTCCGAGCCCGCTGCTGGCCGCGCTGCCCGAGGCCCGCCCGCCCGCCGCGGGCCGAGGCGACGGCCCCCGGGCGGACACCACCGCGCTGCGGGCCCGACTGGCCGCGCTCCCCCTCGTGCAGCGTGAGAACACCCTGCTCGAACTGGTCCTGGAACAGGCCGCGCTGGTCCTCGGCCACGCGGACGCGTCCGACGTCGAGGCCGACCGGGCGTTCCGCGACCTCGGCTTCGACTCGCTGTCCGCGCTCCAGATGCGCGACCGCATCGAGGCGACCACCGGAATCGCGCTGCCGGCGACGGCCGTCTTCGACCATCCGACACCGGACGCCCTCACCGGCCGACTGCTGGCCCAGCTGGCCCCGGAACCCGCGGACGGCCCCGTACTTCCGCCGCTGTCGCCCGAAGACGAACGGATCATGCGCACGGTAGCCGCCATCCCGCCCGCCCGGCTCCGCGAGGCCGGCCTGCTGGACATCCTGCTCCGCCTGGCCGACGCCGGACACCCCGGCACTGCCGGGGCGGCAGCCGCCGACGAACGGGCCGGCTCCGGTGTCCGTGCGGAAGAGCTCGACGCCATGGACGGCGAGAGCCTGCTCAAACTGTTCTCCGCCACCGGTGTCGACGACGCCGACGACGCCACCGACGAGGGAGCCCGCGCGTCATGAGTGCCACCATCGACCAGTACGTCGAAGCCCTGCGCAGCTCCGTGAAGGAGACCGAGCGGCTCAAGGCCCTCAACCGTGAACTGACCGCGGCCGGCCGCGAGCCCCTCGCCATCGTCGGCATGGCCTGCAGGCTGCCCGGCGGAATCGATTCCCCCGAAGCCCTCTGGGAACTGCTCGAGCGGGGCGGCGACGGCATCTCCGGATTCCCCACCGACCGGGGCTGGGACACGAAGCAGCCGTACGCCGCGGAGGCCGAAGGACCCGGGACCTACGCGCGGCAGGGCGGCTTCGTCCACGATGCGGGCTCCTTCGACGCGGACTTCTTCGGCATCTCGCCCCGCGAGGCCCTCGCCATGGATCCGCAGCAACGCATCCTCCTGGAAACCGCCTGGGAGTGCCTCGAACGGTCGGGCATCGACCCGACGTCGCTGCGCGGCAGCCGTACGGGAGTGTTCGTCGGGGCCACCAACTCCGGCTACGGAGTCGCGACGTCGATGTCCGAGGACCTTGAGGGCTACTCCCTGATCGGCGCCGCCACCAGCGTGCTCTCCGGCCGGGTGGCGTACTCGCTCGGTCTGGAGGGGCCGGCGGTGTCGGTGGACACGGCGTGCTCGTCGTCGCTGGTGGCGCTGCACCTCGCGGCCCAGGCGCTGCGCTCCGGCGAGTGCACGATGGCCCTCGCGGGCGGCGTCACCGTCATGGCCACCCCAGGTGCGTTCGCCGAGTTCGGCCGCCAGCGCGGCCTCGCGGCCGACGGCCGGTGCAAGCCCTTCGCGGCCGGAGCCGACGGCACCGGCTGGGGCGAGGGCGTGGCGCTGTTGCTGGTCGAGCGACTGTCCGACGCACGGCGCAACGGGCATCCCGTACTGGCCGTGCTCCGGGGCTCCGCGATGAACTCCGACGGCGCGTCGAACGGCCTGACCGCACCCAACGGACCCTCCCAACAGCGCGTCATCCACGAGGCATTGACCAACGCCCGGCTGTCGGCGGCCGATGTAGACGCCGTCGAGGCGCACGGCACCGGCACCACGCTCGGCGACCCCATCGAGGCGCAGGCGCTCCTCGCCACGTACGGCCGGGGCAGGGCGGCGGACCGGCCGCTGTGGCTCGGCTCGGTGAAGTCCAACATCGGGCACACACAGTCGGCGGCCGGTGCAGCCGGTGTCATCAAGATGGTCATGGCCATGCGCCACGGTGTCCTGCCCAAGTCCCTGCACATCGACGCGCCGTCGCCGCACGTGGACTGGACGGCGGGTGCGGTCGAGCTGCTGGCGGAGGCCCGCGACTGGCCGAAGGGCACCGCGCCGCGCCGGGCCGGCGTGTCGGCGTTCGGCGTGAGCGGCACCAACGCGCACGTGATCCTGGAAGAGGCGCCGGAGCCCGCGGACACGGCCAGGCAGAACCCACCCGCTGCCGCCCCTCCGGCTCCGATGCCCCTGGTGCCCTGGCCGCTGTCCGCGAAGACGGCACATGCGCTGCGCGGCCAGGCCGACCGGCTCCGTACGTTCCTCGACACCGCCCCCCACCACGCCCCCGCCGACATCGGGCTGTCGCTGGCGACGACCCGGGCCGCTCTGGACCACCGCGCGGTGGTGCTCGCCGCCGACCGCGAGGGATTCCGCGCGGGCCTCACCGCGCTCGCGCGGGGCGAGAAGCACGCGTACGTGGAGAGCGGCGCGGCGCTCAAGGGCCGGACCGCCTTCCTGTTCACGGGGCAGGGGGCGCAGCGGGCCGGGATGGGTCGGGGGCTGTATGCGGCGTTCCCGGTGTTTGCGGATGCGTTGGATGCGGTGTGTGCGCGGATGGATGGCGCTCTGGAGCGTCCGTTGCGTGATGTGCTCTTCGGTGACGGGGAGTTGATCGATCAGACGGTTTACACGCAGGCGGGATTGTTCGCGCTGGAGGTTGCTCTCTTCCGGTTGCTGGAGTCGTGGGGTGTCACTCCTGACTTCCTGCTGGGGCATTCGATTGGTGAGTTGGCTGCTGCGCATGTGGCGGGTGTGTTGTCGCTGGATGATGCGTGTGCGTTGGTGGCGGCGCGGGGTCGGTTGATGCAGGCGTTGCCGTCCGGTGGGGCGATGCTGGCTGTCGAGGGTGTGGAGTCCGAGGTCGCGGGGGCGCTGGTCTCGTACGAGGGCCGGGTGAGCGTTGCTGCGGTCAACGGGCCGACCTCGGTGGTGGTGTCCGGCGACGCGGATGCGGTCGCGGAGCTTGAGGCTGGGTGGCGCGAGGCAGGCCGGCGGGTCAAGCGGCTGACGGTCTCGCACGCCTTCCACTCGCCGCGCATGGACGCGATGCTCGACGAGTTCGCCGACGTGGCAGGGAAGCTGGCCTTCCACGCCCCGCAGATCCCGATCGTCTCCAACGTCACCGGCGAGCTCGCGGACCCCGACGAGATCCGGACCCCCGCCTACTGGGTCCGCCACGTCCGCGAAGCCGTCCGGTTCGCCGACGGTGTGCGGAGCCTGCGCGCGGCGGGCGTCACCAAGCTCGTCGAACTGGGCCCCGACGGCGTCCTGACCGCCATGGCCCGCCAGAGCGTCGAAGACGATGCGCAGACCGTCGCGATACCCACGCTGCGCGCGGGTCGCGACGAGCTCGGCTCCTGGTGGCAGGCCGTTGCGCTGATGCACATCCGCGGAATCCCGGCCGACTGGGCCGCCGTCCACGCCCCGAGCGGCGCACGTACGGTCGACCTGCCGACGTACGCCTTCCAGCGCGAGCACTACTGGCTGCTGCCCTCCGCGCGCGAGCGCACCGGTACCGCCGCCGACCACCACGACCGGCGCTACCGGGTCGGCTGGAAGCCCGTCCCCGAAGCCGTCGCCCCCGATCTGACCGGCACCTGGCTGCTGGTGACGGACGAGAAGTCCGCCGACACCGTGCTGGTGCGTGACTGCGCGGCCACCCTGACCGGCTCGGGCGCGGACGTACGCGAACTCGTCCTGACCGAATCGTCAGTCGAACGCGACTGCCTTGCACGTCAGTTGCGGGAGAGCGCCGCAGGCGTCCCCCTCTCGGGAGTGCTCTCCCTCCTCGCCGCCGACGAGCGACCGGACCCCGGCCACCCGGCACTGCCCGCCGGCATCGCCCGTACCGTCACTCTCCTCCAGGCGCTTGGAGACACGGGCATCAAGGCCCCGCTTTGGCTGGTCACGCGTGGCGCGGTCACTGTGGCGCCCGGAGAGGAACTGGCCGGCATCCCCGGCGGACAGGTGTGGGCCCTCGGCCGGGTCGCCGCCCTGGAGTACCCGCGCCGCTGGACCGGGCTTGTGGACCTGCCCGCCGGCGCCGGGCCGCTGGACGCACGTACCCGCAGAAGGCTGGCCGGAGTGCTGGCCGACAGTGGCGACGAGGACCAGATCGCGGTACGGCCGACCGGACTGTTCGGGCGCCGCCTCGTCGATGCGCCCCAGGCCCCGGTCACCGACACCTGGCAGCCGTCCGGCACCGTCCTGGTCACCGGCGGCACGGGCGCGCTCGGCGCACACGTCGCGCGCTGGCTCGCGGACCGGGGCGCCCCTCACCTCCTGCTGGCCGGCCGCCGGGGCCCGACAGCCCCCTCGGCCGCCGCCCTGGCGGCCGAACTCCGGGCGCGCGGCACCAAGGTCACCGTCGTCGCCTGCGACGTCGCGGACCGGAGCGCGGTGGACGCGCTCCTGCGTGACATCCCGGACGACCTTCCGCTCACGGCGGTCTTCCACGCGGCCGGCACCGGCGCCTTCGCCCCCCTGACGGAGACCGGGCTCGCCGACTTCGCGACCGGACTCGAAGCCAAGGTGGCCGGCGCCGTCAACCTGCACGAGGCGCTTGTCCACGTACCCCTGGAAACGTTCGTGCTGTTTTCGTCCGTCGCCGCCGTCTGGGGCAGCGGTGGCCAGGCCGCGTACGCCGTCGCGAACGCCTTCCTGGACGGACTCGCTGAGCGCAGGCACGCCGCCGGACTCGCCGCCACCTCGATCGCCTGGGGCCCGTGGGCCGGCGACGGCATGGCGGGCGCCGCCGCCACCAGCGACTACCTGCGCAAGCGCGGACTGCTGCCGATGGACCCGCAGTGGGCCGTCGGCGCACTGGGCCGGGCCGTGGACGGCGCCGACACCTGCGTGGCGGTCGCGGACATCGACTGGCCCCGGTTCGCCGCCACCTTCACCGCGGCCCGACCCCGCCCGCTCCTCGACGAGCTGCCTGCCGTCCGCGACTCCCGTGACCGTCGGCCCGCCGCGCCGACCGCACCCCGCGGCGCGGCCTCGGAACTCGCCGCCCGCCTCACGGGTCTGTCGCCCGCCGAACAGGAGACGGTGGCCCTGGCGACGGTACGGGACCAGGTCGCGGAGGTGCTCGGCCACCGGCGCGGCGCCGAGGCGGTCGAACCGCACCGGGCGTTCACCGAACTCGGCTTCGACTCGCTCACCGCGATCGAACTGCGCGAAGCCCTGAACGCCGCGACCGGCCTGCGCCTGCCCGCGACCCTGATCTTCGACTACCCCACCTCGGCCGCCCTCGCGGAGCATCTGCGGACCGAGTGCCTCGGCGGTTCCGCCGAGGCCGTGCGCGCACACCGCACCGCGGACGCGGACGAGCCGATCGCGATCATCGGCATGAGCTGCCGCTACCCCTATGGCGTGGAGTCCCCCGAGGACCTGTGGCGGCTGGTGCTGGCGGGCACGGACGCGACCTCGTCCTTTCCCGACGACCGGGGGTGGGGCCTCGGCGCGTTGTACGACCCCGAGGGCGCCGCACCGGGCACCTCGTACGTCCGCGAGGGCGCTTTCCTGTCCGGCGCAGCCGACTTCGACCCGGCCTTCTTCGGAATCTCGCCGCGCGAGGCCCTCGCCATGGACCCGCAGCAGCGGCTTCTCCTGGAAACGGGCTGGGAGGTGTTCGAGCGCGCCGGTATCGACCCGACGGCGCTGCGCGGCAGCCGAACCGGCGTCTACACCGGCACGAACGGTCAGGACTACCTCCCGCTGCTCCTGGCCTCCGAGCACGGCAGCGAGAGCCACCAGGGCATCGGCAACGCGGCTGGAGTGATGTCCGGTCGGGTCGCGTACACGCTCGGCCTGGAGGGCCCGGCGATGACGGTCGACACGGCGTGTTCGTCGTCGCTGGTGGCGCTGCACCTGGCGGTGCAGGCGCTGTGCAGCGGCGAGTGCGACTTGGCGCTGGCCGGCGGTGTCACGGTGATGTCCACGCCCTCCGCGTTCGTCGAGTTCAGCCGCCAGGGCGGGCTCGCGGCCGACGGCCGCTGCAAGGCGTTCGCCGCGTCGGCCGACGGTACGGCGTGGGGCGAGGGCGTCGGTGTGCTGCTGGTGGAGCGGTTGTCGGATGCGCGTCGCAATGGTCATCGGGTGCTGGCGGTGGTGCGGGGTTCGGCGGTGAACTCCGATGGTGCGTCGAACGGTTTGACGGCGCCGAACGGTCCGTCGCAGCAGCGGGTGATTCGGCAGGCGTTGGCGAATGCGGGGTTGTCCGCGGTCGATGTGGACGTGGTCGAGGCGCATGGTACGGGTACGAAGCTGGGTGACCCGATCGAGGCGCAGGCGTTGCTCGCCACGTACGGTCAGGACCGGCCGGCCGGCCGGCCGCTGTGGTTGGGGTCGCTGAAGTCGAACATCGGTCACACGCAGGCTGCTTCCGGGGTTGCCGGTGTGATCAAGATGGTCATGGCGATGCGGCATGGAGTGCTGCCCCGGACGCTGCACGTGGACGAGCCGTCGCCGCATGTGGATTGGACGGCGGGTGCGGTCGAGCTGCTGACGGAGGAGCGGGTGTGGCCGGCGGTCGGGGATCGGCCGCTGCGGGCTGGTGTGTCCTCGTTCGGCATGAGTGGCACCAACGCCCACGTGATCCTGGAGGGGGCGCCTGAGCGCGAGCCCGAGACGGATGCCGTGTTGGCGGAGTCCGGGCCCGGGACGGTGCTGCCGTTCGTGATTTCCGGCAAGTCGGCGGCAGGGCTGTGGGCCCAGGCGGAGCGGCTGCGCGCCTTCGTGGAGGAGCGGGAGGACCTGACGGCCGCCGACCTCGCGTTGTCGTTGGTGACGACGCGGGCGGTGCTGGAGCACCGGGCGGTGGTGTTGTCCCCGGACCGTGAGACGGCTTTGGTCCGGCTGGCGGAGCTCGCCGGGGGTGGTTCCGGGGCGGGTGTGGTGACCGGTGTGTCGGTGCCGGGGAAGACGGCGTTCTTGTTCACGGGGCAGGGGGCGCAGCGGGCCGGGATGGGGCGGGGGCTGTATGCGGCGTTCCCGGTGTTTGCGGATGCTTTGGATGCGGTGTGTGCGCGGATGGACGGTTCCTTGCAGCATCCGTTGCGTGATGTGCTCTTCGGTGACGGGGAGTTGATCGATCAGACGGTTTACACGCAGGCGGGACTGTTTGCGCTGGAGGTTGCTCTCTTCCGGCTGCTGGAGTCGTGGGGTGTCATCCCTGACTTCCTGCTGGGGCATTCGATTGGTGAGTTGGCTGCTGCGCATGTGGCGGGTGTGTTGTCGCTGGATGATGCGTGTGCGTTGGTGGCGGCGCGGGGTCGGCTGATGCAGGCTCTGCCGTCCGGTGGGGCCATGCTCGCTGTTGAGGGGGTGGAGTCCGAGGTCGCGGGGGCGCTGGTCTCGTATGAGGGTCGGGTGAGCGTTGCTGCGGTCAATGGGCCGACCTCGGTGGTGGTGTCCGGTGACGCGGATGCTGTCGTGGAGCTTGAGGCTGTGTGGCGTGAGGCGGGTCGTCGGGTCAAGCGGCTGACGGTTTCGCATGCGTTCCACTCGCCGTGTATGGACGCGATGTTGGATGAATTCGCTGCTGTGGCAGCAGAGCTGACCTTCCATGCCCCGCAGCTGCCGATCGTTTCCAACGTGACCGGGAAGCTCGCCGACGCGGACGAGATCCGGACCCCGGGTTACTGGGTGAGGCATGTCCGCGAGGCGGTGCGTTTCGCTGACGGCGTGGCCACCCTGAGTGGCAAGGGCGTCAGCCGCTTCCTGGAGCTGGGCCCCGACGGCGTACTCACCGCCATGGTGCAGGAGAGCGCCGAGAGCGACGTGGCGGTTCCGGTGCTGCGCTCCAGCCGTGACGAGGTCGAATCCCTGTTCACGGCGCTGGCCACGGTGCATGCACGGGGCGCGGCTGTGGACTGGGCCGCTGTCCTGGCCCCGTCCGGTGGGCGGACCGTCGAGCTGCCGACGTACGCGTTCGTGCGTGAGCGGTTCTGGCCGAGGGTCTCGCTGGTCGCGGGCGACGTGAGCGCTGCCGGCCTGGGCGTCATGGGCCATCCGCTGCTGGGTGCCGGGGTGGCTCTTGCCGACGGAGAGGGCACGGTGTTCACCGGGCGGCTCTCTCAGACCTCGCACCCGTGGCTGGCCGATCACGTCGTCCACGGGCAGGTCGTGGTCCCCGGCACCGCGTTCGTGGAGCTGGCCGTACGTGCGGGCGACCAGGTCGCCTGTGGGCACCTTGAGGAATTGGTGCTGGAAAGGCCGCTGGTCCTGCCGCCGGGGCAGGCGGTGCAGGTGCAGGTCAGTGTGGAGGGAGTCGACGAACTGGGGCGGCGGCCGTTCACGGTGCACGGGCGCGTGGAGCGTCCCGGCACCGACGCCGGATGGCCGGACCAGGCGTGGACCCGTCACGCCGTCGGAGCCCTGACCCCCACCGGGCAGGCGGCCACTCTCACCGCCGACGCCGCCCAGTGGCCGCCGGCCGACGCCGTGCCGGCCGAGGTCGAGGATATGTACGCAGCTCTCGATGCGATCGGGCTGCACTACGGTCCCGTCTTCCAAGGCGTACGTGAGGTGTGGCTGCGCGGCGACGAAGTGTTCGCGGAAGTGGCCCTTCCCGAAGAGGAAGAAAGCCGGGCGGCGCGGTTCGGGCTGCACCCGGCACTGCTCGACGCCGCGCTCCAGTCCATGGCCGTACGAGTCTTCGCAGCTCAGGGTGGCGGCGACGGCGGTGCGGAAGCGCCCGCGCGGCTCCCCTTCTCTTGGTCCGGGGTCACCCTGGCCGCCTCCGGCGCGGGCCTGCTGCGGGTGCACCTCCGCCCGACCGGCACGGACGGCGTCGCGCTGAGCGCCACCGACGGCGACGGCGCACCCGTCATCTCCGCCGAACGGCTCGTGATGCGCGCACTCCAGCAGGAGCAATTCGCCGCGCCCGCCGCCTCTGCCGGACAGGACTCGCTGTACCGTCTGGAGTGGACCAGGCTGCCGAGCGCCGGCGGCGACGAACCGGCACCCGGCTCTGTCGCTCTGCTCGATGCGTTTGGTGTGCCAGGGGTCGCGGAGGGTCTGACGGCCGCAGGCGGTGCCGTATGCCGCATGGCCTCCACCGACGAACCCGTGGGTGAACTCCCCGGCTTGGTGGCTCTGCCGGTGGCGGACGCGACTGCGGCCGACGTACTGCCGATCCTGCGGGACTGGCTCGCGGACGAGCGATGGGAGGGCGTGCCCCTCGCGGTGCTGACGCGTGGTGCGGTGGATGTGGGTGATGGCCGTGCGGTGGCGGATCTGGCTGCTGCTGGTGTGTGGGGTCTGGTGCGTTCGGCG